>NZ_CP062006.1:1950000-3150000 GCF_017487345.1 Brevundimonas pondensis
GCCCGCCACGGCGCCAACCGCGAGCCGGAACTGTCCGAGGTGATCGACGCCCTGAGCGCCGCCAAACGCGGCGAGGTTCAGGGCCTGCTGGAAGGCTGGCTGGACGCCCTGGACGCCGACGGGCGCTGGGCTCTGTTGAAGCTGGTGACCGGGGGTTTGCGCGTCGGCGTCTCGGCGCGACTGGCCTGGCAGGCGGCGGCGGACTTCGGCGGGGTCGAGGTCGCCGACATCCAGGAGGTCTGGCACGCCCAGAGCCCGCCCTATGCCGACCTTCTGGCCTGGCTGGACGGCAGGACCGAGCGCCCCTCGGCCATGGCGCACGGCCGCTTTCGCCCGGTCATGCTGGCGCAACCGATCGACGAAGCCGTCGACCTGCCCAGGCTGGACCCCGGCGAATACGCCGCGGAATGGAAGTGGGACGGCATCCGCGTCCAGGCGGTCAGCGAAGGGGGCGTCAAACGCCTCTACAGCCGAACCGGCGAGGATGTGTCCGCCGCCTTTCCCGATGTCGTGGCCGCCTTGGCCTATGAGGGGGTCATCGACGGCGAGCTCCTGGTGCTGCGCGACGTTCGGGTCGCTCCATTCGGGGATCTGCAGCAAAGGTTGAACCGCAAGACGGCGGACGCCAGGCTGATGATCAGTCACCCGGCGGGCGTGCGCGCGTATGACCTTCTGGCCGCCGACGGGGAAGACCTGCGCGCCCTGCCCTTCGCCGAGCGCCGCAAGCGCCTGGAAGGCTTCGTCGCCGAAATCGGCTCAGACCGCATCGACCTGTCGCCCCTCGTTCCCTTCCGGACCTGGGAAGACCTGGCGGCCCGTCGCGCCGAACCGCCGCCGGGCGATCCGCAGTCGGCGGAGGGGCTGATGCTGAAACGGCTCGACAGCCTCTATGAAGCCGGCCGCCCCAGAGGGCCCTGGTTCAAGTGGAAGCGCGATCCGCGTCTGATCGACGCCGTCCTGATGTACGCCCAGCGCGGCCACGGCAAACGCTCCAGCTTCTACTCCGACTACACCTTCGGCGTCTGGACCGAGGATGCCGACGGCGTCCATGTCCTCACTCCCGTCGGCAAGGCCTATTTCGGCTTCACCGATGAAGAACTGAAACAGCTCGACAGGTTCGTGCGCGAGCACACGGTCGAGCGTTTCGGCCCCGTCCGCTCCGTCACGGCGACGCGCGAGTTCGGCCTGGTGCTCGAGGTTGCCTTCGAGGGCCTGCAAAGGTCCAAACGCCACAAGTCCGGCGTGGCCATGAGATTTCCCCGCATCAGCCGCATCCGCTGGGACAAGCCGGCAAAGGAGGCGGACGAGCTGCATACGCTGGAAGCCATGCTGGACGCGCCCTCGGCCGCCCCCTGACTTGGGCTAGCGGCTGTCCTTGTGTCGGGGATTGGGCTCGCCCGAGCCCGGATCCGTCCGGGTTTCGGTCGATAGCCCGGAGGCTTTGGAGCCCCTGGGTTCAGTCGCCGGCCGCGGAGGCTGTCCGGCCCGGTCCGGCGGGCGCAGATTTTCATTCTCGGCCTCGCGGCCGGTGCGTTCGGCAGGTTTGTCCGGTTGCGTCATCAGGCGTCTCCCAGGTGTGCGAAGAGGACAAGAGAGCCCGGCGTCACGCCGACTTGCCCGTGTGCTCCGGCTTGCCCTCGCGCGGGGTCGAAGCCATCTCCTCCAGCTCCTTGCGGGTCATGCTTTCCTCCATGGACTTCGAGGCGCCCCGAAGCTTGCTTTTCGGCGCATCGCCCCGTTTTGCGGCCAGGGCGGCCCCTGCCGCCTTCTGCTGGGCTGCGGATTTGGCGGGCATGTCGAAATCTCCCTGATTCATCGCCGGATCGAGCGAAAGGCCGGTCAGACACCTTCTTTCAACCCGCCCCCGAAACCCGGGTTCCTGAGGGGCTCCGCCGGCTCGACCCGACCGACCGCGGTAGTGGCATGGCGCTTAAGGACCGAAGAGTCCGATACCGGACAGAAGGCGGCGAGCCGCCGCGTGACCTTGATTGATCCAGCGCGGTTGGCCCTCCCTAGCCCTTCCGTTCAAAGCGCCATTTCATAATCAGGACGCCGCTGGCCATGACAAGGGCGCAGCCGTTGGCGAGGGTCACGGGCCATGCCTCGGTCAGCAGGCCGTAGCATACCCATAGAATGAAGCAGCTCACGGTCAGGGCGTAGGTCTTGAGCGAGACGCTGGAGGCGTCGCGCTCCTTCCAGATCTTGTAAATCTGGGGCGCGAAACTGCTGACAGAGCACAGGGCGGCGGCGACGCCGACCATATCGGCCATGGAGATCATAGGTCAGTCCCGAACTCGACCGGTCCGGCCGCAGTGAGTCAGCCTAACGCCGCGGCCCCCCGCGGGCTCCCTGTCAGGCAAGATAGAGGTCCGCGTCCGGGTCGGTCTCACCCCTCACCCAGGCCGCCACGACCTGGCTGGCGATCACCGAGGAGGTGATGCCGTTGCCCCCGAAGCCCATGACGCTCCAGGCGTGGGCCATTCCCGGTACTGGCGCGATATGGGGCAGGCCGCTGGCGCTCTCTCCGAAGGCCCCGGCCCAGGCGTAGGCGACCTCCAGCGCGACCTCGGGAAGCAGGCCCTTCAGCTTGGCCAGTATGCGCGCTGTCTTGCGTTCCAGAAGCGCTCTGCTGGCATGGGCGGTGGGAGAATCCTCATCCTCGCCGCCGACGATCAATCGCCCGTCGTTGCTCGTGCGCATGTAGAGATAGGGGTCTGATCCTTCCCAGACGAGGGTGTCTCGCAGCCAGGCTGGACCGGCAAAGCCGGGCGTTGACGCAAGCGCCCAGGTCGAGACCACCCTGGAGTCCGGCGCAGTCACGCCCTTGGGGCGTTCGTAACCGCAACAGAAGACCACCGCTGAAGCCCGTACAGCGAAACCGGTGCTTGTCAGCAAGGTCACCCCGTCGGGGTCCGACACGGCTTCGATCACATCGACCGGTGAGAAGAGCCTCGCGCCCCGGGCCTGGGCGCGCCGTAGAAGTCCCGCCGTCAGTTGAGCAGGATCGGCGCTGGCCGATCCGCCGCTGAGGATGGCGCCGGTTCGGTCGATCCCGAACCGATCACGAACCTGATCCGCCGGCAGGAAGCAGCTCTCCAGGCCGGCGTCGACCCTCACTGCGGCCTCGCTTTCGAGGGCTCTGCGGCCATAGGCGTCGCCCGCAAGATAGAGGGCGTCGCGATCCCGGTAGCCGCAACGGATACCCTCCTGGGCGATGATCTGTTTCAAGTCATCGACCGCGCGCCGCGAGCGCAGATAGGCCCGCTGCGCCTTCGGCCGGCCTATGCGCCTCCCAAGCGCCTCCAGTGGAAGATCGATCTCCCATTGCAACAGAGCGGTCGAGGCGATGGTCGATCCCATCAGAGGCGCCCTGCGATCAAGGACGGCCAGCGTGTGGTCGCGCGACAGCTCGTGCGCCATCAGGGCGCCGCTGATCCCGGCTCCGACGACGGCGACATCGACCGAAACGGCCTGCTTTAGAGGGCGAACCGGCGCCCCTGTAAAAGGGCTGTCCGCCCAGAGAGATCGCCCGCTTCTCAGGTCGCGCTTCTGTGTCAACCTCGCCATTCAACCCCCGACACGCACAGCCTGCGCCTCCGCTTCAGGGAACGCGCGCTCCTGTGGAGGGTTGCTCAAACCATGGCCAAGCCTCACCGGATCACGACGTCTGCAACGGATCCGACCCGCCAGCTTCCAGCGCCGTTTCGCGACTGGTTCGTGGACCGCGGCTGGACCTTGCGCCCCCACCAGCTGGACATGATCGACAAGGCGAAAGCCGGCGCCGATGTCCTGCTCGTGGCGCCGACAGGCGGCGGCAAGACCCTGGCGGGCTTCCTGCCCAGCCTCCTGCAACTCGCCGAACGCGGCCCGCGCAAGGGCCGCAAGATCCTTCACACCCTCTACATCTCCCCCCTCAAGGCCCTGGCGGTCGATGTCGAACGGAACCTCCTGATGCCGGTCCGGGACATGGATCTCCCCATCCTCGTGGAGTCACGCACGGGCGACACCGGCCAGGCCCGGCGCCAGCGTCAGAGGACATCCCCCCCGGACATTCTGCTGACCACGCCGGAACAGCTTGCCCTGTTCTGCGCCTGGAAGGGCGCGCGCGACTATTTCCAGGATCTGGAGTGCGTGATCATCGACGAGATCCACGCCATCCACGGGTCCAAGCGAGGGGACCTGCTTTCATTGGGGCTGGCGCGGCTGAGGACGTTTGCGCCCGGCGTCCGCTGCGTCGGTCTGTCGGCCACCGTGGACGACCCGGCCCGCGTCAGACGCTGGCTGTCGGACCGAGGCGACGACATCATCCTTGGCCAGGCCGGGGCGCCCCCCCGGCTCGAGGTTCTGCTGTCGCAGAACCGGGTCCCCTGGGCCGGTCACACCGCCCAGCACGCCATGGCCGAAGTCTATGAGACCATAAAGACGGCGCGCACCACCCTGGTCTTCGTCAACACCCGCTGGCAGGCGGAGTTCGCTTTCCAGGAGCTATGGCGGCTCAATGACGACAACCTGCCGATCGCCCTTCATCACGGCAGCCTTTCAGCCGAGCAACGCCGCAAGGTCGAGGCGGCGATGTCGCGCCACGAACTGAGAGCAGTGGTCTGCACCTCGACGCTGGATCTGGGCATCGACTGGGGCGCAGTCGATCTGGTCATCCAGCTTGCGGCGCCCAAGGGCGCCTCGCGGCTGGTGCAAAGGATCGGACGCGCCAACCACAGGCTGGACGAGGCCTCCCGCGCGATTCTGGTTCCCGCCAGCCGGTTCGAGATGCTGGAGTGCCAGGCGGCGGCGGAGGCGGTGGCTGAAAACGCCCTCGACGGGGATCCGCCCAGGATCGGGGCGAGAGACGTCCTCGCGCAGCACGTCATGGGCTGCGCCTGTTCGGAGCCCTTCGACCCTGTGGACCTCTATGAGGAGGTGCGCCGGGCTGCGCCCTATGCAGGCCTTTCCTGGGAGGCCTTCGAGCAGGTCGTCGATTTCGTCTCGACAGGCGGCTATGCGCTCAGAAACTATGATCGCTTCCGCAGGATCATACGCGGTCCCGACGGCCGCTGGCGCGTCCTCAATGAGGAGACGGCGCGACGCCACCGGATGAATGTCGGCGTCATCGTCGCCGCCCAGACCCTCAACATCCGGCTTGCGGGCCGACGCGGCGCCGGGCGCAAGATCGGCCAGGCCGAGGAGTGGTATTTCGAACAGCTGACCCCGGGCGACAGCTTCCTCTTCGCTGGCGAGATATGGCGCTTCGAAGGGGTCAGGGCGACGGATGCGATCGTCACCCGCTCGAACGACAAACAGCCCAAGGTTCCCAGCTGGGGCGGCTCCCGATTTGCGCTTTCCACCTTCCTGGCCAGGCGGGTCCGGCGGATGATCAGCGACCAGTCCTCATGGTCGCGGCTGCCGCCCGACGTCTGCGAATGGCTGTTCGCCCAGCAGTCGCATTCAAGCATTCCCGGGGAAGAGGATCTCCTGGTCGAGACCTTCAGGCGCGGCAAACGGCACTACATGGTCTGCTATCCTTTCGAGGGCCGACTGGCCCACGCCACCCTGGCCATGCTGATCACACGTCGGCTGGACCGGGCCGGGGTCGGGCCGATCGGCTACCTCGCCAACGACTATGCGCTTTGCGTCTGGTCCTTGCGGCCCATGGACAGCCTCGATTTCGACGCCCTGTTCCAGCAGGACATGCTGGGTGATGATCTTGAAGCCTGGCTGGACGAGAGTTTCATGGTGAGACGCGCCTTCAAGGAATGTGCGCTGATCAGCGGCCTGATCGAGCGCCGCATGCCCGGCCACGAGAAGAACGGACGGCAGGTGACCTTCTCCGCCGACCTGATCTACGACACCCTGCGCCGACATGATCCGGATCACCTTCTCCTGTCCTGCGCGCGCGAGGATGCGGCGCGCGGACTTCTCGACTTGGCGCGACTGGGGGAGTTTCTCACACGCATCTCGGGCCGGATCGGGGTCGAGCGCCTTGCGCATGTTTCGCCCTTCGCCGTGCCCCTGCTGATGGAGATCGGCAAGGAGCGTGCGCCTGGGACCACCGCCGCGGACATGATGCTGGAGGACGCCGCCCTGATTGACGAGGCCATGTCTTGAACGTCTCAAGCCTGGCCGACGACGGCGCCTTCGCAACGCGACTGGCCGGCACCGACGTCGTGTTTCGCGTCTCCGGCGCCCTCTGGTTGCCGGCGGAACGCACCCTGGTCGTCGCCGACCTGCACCTCGAAAAGGGATCCGCCTACGCCGCGCGCGGACAGCTCCTGCCCCCCTATGACACGCGCGAAACCCTCAACCGGCTGGAGCGGGAGGTCGCGATCCTCGCCCCCCGAACCGTCGTCCTGCTCGGCGACACCCTCCATGACGGTGGGGCTCCGACGCGTATCGGCGAGGAAGAGCGCGCGCGCCTCAGGGCCTTGGCGGAAAGGGTCAGGCTGATCTGGGTCGTCGGCAATCACGACCCCGAAGGCGCAGGCGACCTGGGCGGCGAAACAGCGGACGTGGTCGAGGTCGCAGGCCTTTCGCTTCGCCACGAGCCCAGCCCTGGCCCCGTGGAGGGCGAGGTCGCGGGACACCTTCATCCCTGCGCACGCGTCAAGGGCGCCGCAGGCTCTGTTCGCCGCCCCTGCTTCGCATCGGACGGCAACCGCCTGATCCTGCCGGCCTTCGGCGCCTATGCCGGGGGGCTCAACCTGCGCGATCCAGCCTTCGCCGGCCTCTTTCGCCTTCCTCCCACAGGCTACCTCCTGGCGCGGCGCGTTGCGGCGGTCCCCTTTGACAAAATGCGACCCGATCAGAGGTCCCTGGCTAGCTGAGCGCCGCTACAAAATCATAGCGAAACCGGCGCCAGATAGAGGCGCCGAAGGTCAGCGCAACGAGGCCGAACGCCAGTCCCTGTTGCAATGTCACGCCACGACGCCCCCCGGATTACCGATCTCAGGCCTTGAAGCGGATCTTCTTCTCGACCTCGGCGGCCGCCTTTTCTTCCTGCTTGCGCCGGTTGAAGACCGTCCGCATGAAGCGGCGATCCGCAAGGCTCAACACCTCTTCAGCGGCGACAAACTGCTCCTGCTCCTCCTCGCGGATGTGATGGAGGTATTCTTCTCGCAGGGCGGCGAAACGACGGATCCATCCGGGAGACGCCATGTCCCGCGCGGCCAGATCCGCGAGAAGGTCATCGATCTCCTTGTGTTCGGCGATGGCGTGGCGGGCGAAGTCCGTGGTGTCCGGGTTTCTCAGCACGCTGGACCAGAGCGCCTGTTCTTCTGCCGCGGCGTGCGCCTTCAGCTCATGAACCAGTTCTACAAAGAGGCGCTCGCGGTCGGGAGACTTCCCCTTCGTCTCCTCCAGCATGGCCAGGAGCGCGCGATGGCGATCATGGTCCTCGACCAGCCGACCGAAGATGTCGGGATCCCCCCTGAATTTGGTGGCGGGCGTGCTGCCGATCCGTGCGGCCAGGTCAGGCGCTACAGCCCGCGCCTTGGCGACGGCGTCAGCCCTGGCCTTCCGGGGCGCCACAGGCCGGACGCGATCCTCCGCCCGCTGTTCCTTTCCACCGGCTTTCGCCCGTATCTCGCTCCCCAAGACCCATTTGCGCATGCACTGCTCCTTTCTCGAGCCGTCGCCCCCGGAGGCCGACAAGCTCTGCATTCGCAGTACGAACCTTTCGGCGATCAGCCGGTTCCCGACTGTCCGAAAGCCGGCGCAGCCTGCCTAGCCGACAACCGGGAACCAGACCGTGAACCGGCTCCCCGCCCCCGCCCCGGCGCTCTCCAGTTCGACGGCGCCCTCATGCATTTCGACCAGCTGGCGCACCAAGGCGAGGCCGATCCCCAGACCCTCGCGCGACCGGTCGTCCGGCCCTTTGGACTGCGTGAAGAGATCGAAGACCCGGACCTGCATCTCCTGCGGCACACCGACTCCGTTGTCCGCGACATCAATCCGCACCCGGTCCTCGACCCGGTTGGCCGACACCTGGATCCGCCCCTCCGACGGCGTATATTTGGCCGCATTGGTCAGCAGATTGCTCACCACCTGGGACAGGCGGGTGAAGTCGCCGTCGAGCCAGATCGGCGCGCCCGGAACTTCGACTGTGAGGTCGTGGCGCCCCGCGTCGATCTTGGGTCGACTGGTGTCGACCGCCGAGTCGATGATGCTCTGCACCGTCACCCGCTCGCGCTGAAGCGAGATCTTGCCCTGGTCGATGCGGGCGACGTCCAGCAGATCCTCGATCAGCCGCGACAGATGGTGGGCCTGCACCTCCATTCGGGCGTGGATCAGAGCGCTCTTTTCCGGATCCTTCTGTCTCTCCAGCAGTTGGAGCCCCGCCCGGAAGGCCATGACGGGATTGCGCAGCTCGTGTCCGAGCATGGCGATGAAGTCGTTCTTGCGCCGGTCTGCGGCGCTGAGGGCCGCCGCATAGGCCTTGAGCTCGTCCCGATGCGACAGGATCTCCTGCCTCTGGCGGTAGAGCTCGATGAAGACATTGGCCTTGCTCTTCAGGATATCCGTCTCGACGGGCTTCTGGATGAAGTCCACCGCTCCGGCCTCATAGCCCCTGAAGCGCCGCTGCTGATCGGCGCTGCCAGCGGTGACGAAGATGATCGGAACGTGGCGCGCATTGGCGTTGCCGCGCATGAACTCCGCGAGCTGGAAACCGTCCATTCCCGGCATCTGCACGTCGACCAGGGCGAGAGCGACGTCGTGCACCAGCAGAAGCTCCAGCGCCTCGTCGCCTGACCGGGCCTTGAGACAGACCACGCCGTCGCGCTTCAGCAGGGCCTCCAGGGCGAGAAGGTTCTCCTCGAGATCGTCCACGAGAAGGAGATGGATCGGCTTGTCAGGGCTCGTCATGCCTGGCCTAGACCTTTCAGAACTTCGAGAATGCGCGCGAGCGACATCACTTGGGCGACCGGACAGGCGCGCAGGGCGGCTTCCGGCATGGGGCGGGCATGGGCGGTGGCCGGGTCTTCGACGAAGGTCAGACCGCCGGCGGCGGCGACCGCCTTCAGTCCCGCCGCCCCGTCCTCATTGGCCCCTGTCAGAACCATGCCGACCAGACCGGCGCCGTAGGCGTCGGCGGCGCTTTCGAAGAGGACGTCGATGGAAGGGCGGGAGTAGTTGACCAGCTCGTCGGACGAAAGGGCCAGAGCGCCGTCCGCCTCGACCAGGAGGTGATAGTCGGAAGGGGCGAAATAGACCACGCCTGGCTCCACCGGCTCCTTGTCCTCGGCCTCCTTCACCGTGAGCGCGCATTTGGACGCAAACAGGGGCGCCAGCACATTGCTGCGGTCGGCGGGTACGTGCAGGACCACCAGGATCGGCAGGGCGAAGTCGGCGGGAAGCGACGGCAGGAGGGCGAGCAGAGCCTGCACGCCTCCGGCCGAGGCGCCGATCACGACAGCGCGGGCGGGATGAGGCGTCATGGCTCGCGCCTGCGATAGATCTTCTCTTCCGGCACGAAGTCGGCAAAGGCGCCGGCGTGCCGCGAGAAGCGCAAGCTCTCCTTGGATCCGACGCCCAGGAAGCCGTTGCGAGCCAGGGAGTCCTTGAACAGGCCGACGGCGCGGTCCTGTAGCGGGCGATCAAAATAGATCATCACATTGCGGCAGGAGATCAGCTGCATCTCGCCGAAAACCGCATCGGACGCCAGGCTATGGTCCGAGAAGACGACATTGGCCCGCAGGGACTTGTCGAAGACCGCTCGCCCGTAGTCGGCGGTGTAGTAGTCCGACAGCGAGGTTCGCCCGCCCGACTTCTGGTGATTTTCGGTGAACTTGCGGATGCGATCCAGAGAATAGACCCCCGCCTCCGCCGCCCGCAGCGCATCGGGATTGATGTCCGTGGCGTAGAACATCGTCCGTTCGAAAAGGCCTTCCTCCCGGAACAGGATGGCCAGCGAATAGACCTCTTCGCCGGCGCTGCATCCCGCGATCCACACCTTCAGGGAGGGATAGGTCCGCAGGTGCGGCAGCACCTGTTCGCGCAGGGCCCGGAAATAGGCTGGGTCCCGGAACATCTCGCTGACCTGCACCGTCAGGAAACCCAGCAGCCGCGGCAGCATCTCCGGATCATGCAGGACGCGCTCCTGAAGGGCCGTCAGGCTGGGCAGGCCGAAATGGCTGCGCGCCTGGAGCAGGCGGCGCTTGATCGAGGCCCGCGCATAGTGACGGAAGTCGTAATGATAGCGCTGGAACAGGGCCTCCAGCAGCAGCTGGATCTCTATGTCCTCCACCGCATGGGGCGCGACGGCGTTCAACGGGGCATCCAGACGCGCACGAGCGAGAGCAGCTTGTCCACGTCCAGCGGCTTGGCCATGTAGTCATTCGCCCCCGCCGCCATGCAGCGCTCCTGGTCGTCGGGCATGGCCTTGGCCGTCAGCATCAGAACGGGCAGATCGCGCCAGCGCGGGTCCTTCCTCAGTTCGCGCGTCGCGGCCAGGCCGTCCATGACCGGCATCATGACGTCCATCAGGACCAGATCGATCGCCTGCTCGGGATCTTCGGCGGACTGCTCCAGGCGCTCGATCGCCTCCTTGCCGTTGCGCGCGATCTCGACAAGGGCGCCGCGCGGCTCCAGGACATTGGTCAGGGAGTAGATGTTGCGCACATCGTCCTCGACAATGAGGATCCGTCGCCCTTCCAGCACGGCGTCGCGATGGCGGGCCTTGCGGATCATCTTCTGCTGCTCGGGCGGCAGCTCCGAGACCACCTGGTGAAGGAAGAGGGAAACCTCGTCGAGCAGCCGTTCAGGCGACTTGGCGCCCTTGATGATGATGGAGTTGGAATAGCGACGCAGTTGCTGCTCATGCTCCGGCGACAAGTCGCGGCCTGTGTAGACGATGACCGGCGGATAGCCCTGCCCGCCCTCGCGGCTGAGGGTCTCCAGCAGGGAGAAGCCGGACGCGTCCGGCAAGGTCAGGTCGAGGACCATGCTGTCAAAGGTCTGGCTCTTGAGCTGCTCGAGGCACTCCGCAGCCGTGCCGACGCCCACGGTCTCGACATCACCCGATTCCAGCAGCTTGCTGACCGCTTCGCGCTGAACCACGTCGTCCTCGACGATGAGGACGCGCCGCACGGTTCGCGTGAGCTTCTCCTCGAGCGATCGCAGCACCTCGGCGAGCGCCTCGCGTCCCACGGGCTTCACCACATAGCCGACGGCCCCCAGCGACAGGGCGGTCTGGCTGTGATCGTCGGCGGAGACGACATGGATGGGAATATGGCGGGTGTCGTCGTCGCGCTTGAGCACGTCGAGGACGGTGAGGCCGGACTGGTCCGGCAGGCCGATGTCCAGCACGACGGCGTTGGGCCGATAGCGCTTGGCGAGCTTGAGAGCCTCCTGGGCCGTCCCGGCCAGAATGCACTGGAACCCCATCTCGCGCGACAGGTCCCGGACAATGGCGGCGAAGCGATCGTCGTCCTCCACGACCAGAAGCAGGCGACGTGTCCCGGCCAGATGATCGCGGTCATCGTCCAGGGCCCGGGCGAGCGTCGCCGCCTCCGCCGCTCGAGGGGTCGGAGCCCGGGCCGCCGGGATCGGAGCCACGCCGGAAGGCGCCTCTCTGGGCGCCACGCGCGAGGCGTCATAGGTCCGAGGAAGGATCAGGGTGAAGACGCTGCCTTCGCCGGCCCGGCTTTCCAGACCAATACGGCCGCCGAGCAGGCGCGCCAGTTCGCGCGAGATGGACAGGCCCAGGCCGGTTCCGCCGTAGCGGCGGCTGATGGTGCCGTCCGCCTGCTGGAAGGCTTCGAATACGCTGTCCTGCTGGTCCGGGGCGATGCCGATGCCCGTATCCGAAACCGCGAAGGCCACCTCGTCCGGCCCGGCCTCCGAGATCGACAGGATCACCTTGCCCTTTTCGGTGAACTTGAAGGCGTTCGACAGAAGGTTCTTCAGGATCTGCTCAAGCCTTTGGCGATCCGTCTCGAGCCCGTCATCGCCCGATCCCAGGTCGATCTCGAAGGCGAGGCCGCGATCGTCGGCCACCGGCTGGAACATCTGGCGGATATCATCGCCGAGGCGCTGCAGGGACACCGCCTCCGGACGGGCCTGGATATGGCCGGCCTCGATCTTCGACAGGTCGAGAATGTCATTGATCAGGGTGAGCAGGTCGTTGCCCGAAGACTGGATGGTGCGGGCGTATTTGACCTGGTCTTCCGACAGGGTCTCGTCGGGGTTGTCGGCCAGGAGCTTCGAAAGGATCAGCAGGGAATTGAGCGGCGTGCGCAGCTCATGGGACATGTTGGCGAGGAAGTCGGACTTGTACTGGCTGGCCCGCTCCAGTTCCCGCGCCTTGAGCCCCAGGGCGGCCGATCCGCGCTCCAGATCATCGCGCTGGGTTTCCAGCACCTGAGCCTGCTCCTCGAGCTGGCTGTTGGTCTGTTCCAGCTCAGCCTGCTGTTGTTCCAGACGCACCTGGGATTCCTTGAGCGCCCGCCCCTGCTCCTCCAGCTCCTCATTGGAGACCCGCAGTTCCTCGCTCTGGACCTGGAGTTCTTCGGACTGCCGCTGGGTCTCCTCCAGCATGTCCTGCAACCGGGCCCGGTAGCGTGCTGATCTCAATCCCGTGCCGATCAGCGGCGCGGCTTCCTCAAGCAGCGCGAGGAGACGCTCGTCGGGAAGACGAAGGAAGCCCAGTTCAAGAACAGCGTTGATCTCGCCGTCCGCGCGACCCGGGGCGATGACGAGGTGCCGGGGCTTGGAGCGTCCCAGCGCCGAGCCGATCGTCAGATAGTTGTCCGGCACCTCGGGCACCGTCAGGGCGCGCCCTTCGGCGGCGACCTGCCCCAGCAGGCCCTCGCGCGGACCGAAGCGCTCCGGGACAGGCGCGTCGGCGGGAACGCCGAGGGCCGCGACACGCCGGAACACGCCGCCCTCGCCCTTGAAGAGGGCGGCGGCCTGAACATCGGCGTAGCGCGCCAGATAGGCGAGGATGCTGGCCGCCAGCTGTTCTACGGACTGATCGCCCATCATGGCGTCCGCCAGCCCCACCTGGCCCTTGTGGATCCACTCCTGGCGGGCCTTCTGACGGGCGCTGCGGCGGATAAGAGCGTAGACGCCCAGGGTCAGGCCCGCGCCCAGCAGGCCGGACAGGACGCCGCTGACCAGGGCTGTGCGATAGGCGGCGTCCATCTCCTCGAGACGGGCGAGGCGGAGCTTCTGCTCCTCCTGCCTCATCATATTCACCTCGCTCCGGATGGCGTCCATCTCCGCCTTGCCGCGATCCGTGTTCATCCGGGACACGGCGGCCTGCAGGCCCTCGCTGCGGCGCGCCCGGATGGTGGCGTCCAGCTCGGTCATCTTGGCGTCGACATGCCTGCGGACCTGGCTCAGATGGGCCTGCTGCACCGGGTTGTCCCGGGTCAGGCGCGCCACATCCTCCAGGCGCCGCTCCACGGCGGCCGCGGCCATGTCATAGGGTTGCAGGTAGAGAGGATTGCCCGTCAGCAGATAGCCGCGCTGGCCTGTCTCGGCGTCCTGGACGGTCGACAGAAGGTCGTCGACGGCGACGATCACCTGATGGGTGTGAATGATCTGCTGATTATTCGCCCTCAGCACCTGGACGTTGAACCAGGCCACCCCGCTTGTCGCCAGAAAGAAGGCCAGAACCAGGGCCAGTCCTGCTGCGGACCAGGCTTCGGTCTTCGAGCCCGCGGGCGGGCGACGGAACAACATCATCAGCAGTCTGACCTCGGGTGAGCGACGGGAACCTCCCTGCCTAGAGGGCGGAGCCGTCAGCGCAATAACCTGTGCTGGTTTTTCTCGGCCTGGGCCGAGGCCATCGGTCGCACGCTCCAGCGGCGCACGCCGGCAAACAATCACCTCAGGGCGTGAACTGGATCGTGCGGGCGAACTGATAATCCTTGCGGCCCGGCTCGACCTCGGCGTCGCGCATCAGGGCGATGGCCGCCTCAGCGAAGCCCAGACCGGGGTGGGTCTCGCCCAGGACGCGGCAATCCTCGACCCGCCCTGCAGCCCGCGCCGTGCACTCCAGGGTCACCGCTACAGTCAGAAGCGGGGCCGGCGCCTCATGCTGCGCGGCCGCGGCAGATCTTTCAACCTTCGGGAGACGGTCGATCTTCGGCGACGCATCCAGCAGGATGGCCGCGGTCAAGGCCAGGATCATCATTGCAAAACCCTCCGTTTCCTTAACCGGGCGGGTCGCGATCTGTTCCAACGGCGCGGCCGCTTGTGGCGAACAAGGCGAGGTTGGATGCCTCTTGCGACCGGGCGTTTACGGCAGCCGGCCCCCCGTCCTGCGACGAGGGGCCGGCCTCGATCCTGAAGCAGCGCATCACCGCTCAGCAGGCTCGATCGGTTCCATAGGGCGTTGGACAAACCCTATCGATTGTAGCGCGCCCTTTCCTCGGCGATCTGCTCAGCGCTCCAGGGCTCAGCGGCCGCGTCAAACCCCGACCACCCGTTCTCGCGGTAGGCCGCGCCGCGCGACAGGGAATCGAACCCCCGCCGGTCGTTGAGAAGCGTCTCGACACGGACCCGATCAGACTCCTCGGTCCTGACGCTCACCAGGGTCCCGCCGCGACGGACGCCTTCGGCGTAGACCTGGGCCTCGCCTTCGTCATGGCCGGCCTCCTTCAACGCGCCCAGCAAGCCGCCGGCGGCGCCGCCGACCGCAGCGCCCGCCGCAGCCGCCACCGCGGTCGAAGCGAGCCAGCCTGCGGCGACCACGGGGCCCAGGCCAGGAATCGCCAGCATCCCCAGACCGGCGAGCACGCCCGCCCCGGCGCCCAGAACGCCCCCGGTCGCGGCGCCCTTCCCGGCTCCCTCGGCGACGTCGTTCTCGCCGTCGCCGTTCATGTCGCCGAACCGGCGCCCGTCTCCCGAATGGGCATGACCGTCGTGCCAGTTATCGGAATTATTGGAGATAAGGCTGATCCGGTCGGAGGCGACGCCGGCCCGCTCCAGGGCGGACACGGCTTCAAGCGCATCATTGTGATTGTCAAAAAGTCGCGTGACTACGGCCATTTGAAGCTCCTTCTTTATCTAGTTTCTTAGTTGGCGGAGGCGCTGACCGCGCCCTTGTAGTCGACCGACACCTTGCTCTCGGCGCCATTGCGCGTCGCGGTCGTGCTCCAGATGCCCTGGGCGTCCTGGCTCATGGGCCCCACCACGGCGTAGCCCTGCTTCTCGATCGCCGAGCGCGCCTGGGCTTCGGTGAAGGAGTTGGCGCCCGGCGTCAGGGCCGCGTCTCCGCCTGGCGCGGTGTCGACGGCGGGATTGCGCGGGGCTTCGGATTCCGACACGACCGGCCCTTCGACACGGCCCTCGTCCGCCTTGTTGTCTCCGCAGGCAGCCAGCAGGAATACTGTGGCGCCCAAGGCGATGATCGCTCTCGTCATTCGGCTTGTCCTTTTTGGTGATGGCGAAAAAACAAGCCCCCCGTCCGGAAGAGGGTTCCCCCTCTTTCGCCCCCCTCATGGCCCTGACCGCTCGCTATCGCCGCCACGCCTGGCCTGGAGCGGGATGAGACCTCTACCCGACACAAGGGAGACGGGAGGGCAGCCGCGCCTCAGCGAGGCGATAAGGCGGCGCTCGCCCTCACGGGCTCGACCAGCCGAGGACGCGCAAGGCCGCACGCGGGCGCTCGTCCCCGGTGAAGACCAGGGCCGCACCCTTGCTCCCATGACCGGGCACATAGTCGAGCGTGGCCTTGGCTGTTTCGCTCCCGCTCACGCCTTCAACCTCCACGGCGGCGGCGGTCAGGTCGCCCCGGTTCACCACGGTCACGTCCATGACCCAGCCGCCCGCGCCTCTTCGAACCGACTCTGCCTGGACAATGAGGTCAGGCGGCCTCACCTCGACCACGACGGCCCGCGCGAGGGTCCCGATGACGCCGAGGATCACCGCCAGGCCGATCAGGGCGCACAGGCCTTGAAGACGCGAGGGTTGCGAAGCGCTGGAAGAGAGCTTGCGGCTGGACATGGCTAGACCAGAAGCCGCGCCGCCGCCGCGCCTATGGCGGCGGGAAAGGCGAGAGTGACGACATTGGCGACCAGCGACTGGAGCCCGTGGCCGTCGAGACCGCCGAAGGTCCACAGCATGGCGAAACTGGCGACGAGGCACAGGGCGTAACCTGGCAGAGTGAAATCAATGAAGGCGCGCAGCGGAGACTCCTTTTCCTCCTGACCGGCGAAGCCCGCCTCAAACACGATGAGATGCAGAAGAACTATGGACAGGAGCAGGACGCCGAGCGCCCCCAGGGGCGTTGTGCGATAGGCGATCAGCCGCATCTCTTCCGTCGGCGCCAGGTTCATGGCGAAGTAGAGGGCGCCGGCCAGCATGAGGAAAAGCTCGCCGGGGTAGGAGGCCTGATCCTCGTCACCCTCCCCCCCTCCGTTCGAGAGCTGACGTCGGGCCACAAGCGCCCCAAGCGCGGCCGGGACGGCCTGCAGCGAGACCTGACCGACGGCTGAGGCCAGGGAACTGTGGTCCAGAACATTGAAGAGGGCCAGCAGCCCGCCGGCCGTGACAAAGCCCGCCGCGAGCGCCGTCAGGGTGTCGAGGAGGTTGTTCAAGGCCCCGCGACGCGCGGAGAAGCCTGCATAATGGGCCAGCCCAAAAAGCACAGGCAGGGACACGACGACAAAGGCCAGGCGTCGCTCGGGCGTCGCGGCGTGCCCCAGGGCCCACATCTCCATCGTCATGAGAAGCGGCAAGCTGAACAACAGCGCGCCGCCGAAAGCGCGGCCCAGGTCCCGAACATAGCCGGCCTCGTGGGATTTGCGGGCGGCGACGGCGCTCATGGTCTAGTCGGAGACAGCCGCTGCAGCCGTCGCAACATCCGGCGCGGGCGGGCCTGCGTTGTCGAAGGCTCGGGCGTCAGCCGCTTGCTGGGCGTCTGTCGGATTCTGATTGATGAAGACGCCGTTGGCTGCGGCCCAGATCGCGAGCAGCAGGACGGCGACCGCGGCCGTGGAAGCGACCAGTATGGCGAGCACCCGGGCTCCGCGCCTTCCGCCCCGGACATAACGAGCAGCGACAGGGCGCCCCTCCCGGACGGCTTGGGCGGCCTTGGCGTGACGGCGGCTTTCTTCGGGGATCATGTGACCTCTCAAACGGCTCAATAGGGCAACGCCGCCTCAGCCTGGCTGTTCCTCGCCGCCCCCGCGAGCAGATGGACCTGCAGCCTCGCCGGATTGAAGCGACCCGATCTGTCGCGCAGCGGGCGAACGACAAACCGGGCCGTCAAGCAGGCCTCCCCCCCGGGAGACCGCATCGAGGCCAACAGCCCGCCATGGCGCCGGTTCCACCGGCGGTCATCTGGGTCGGGAATCCGACCCAGGGCTTTCCCGATATCGATCACTTCGAGCCATGAGATCCGGATTGTCGGGATCAAGGCCCGGGGCCCGCGGCCCCCGGGCCAAACTCTGGAACCCTGCGAGACGGGGCGACGTTGGGCTGGCTCCAGCGCTTAAGGAGAATTCGTATGCTGAAATGGGCCCTTATCTTTGCGGTCATCGCCATCGTCGCTGGCCTTCTCGGGTTCGGCGGGATCGCCGGCGCCGCTGCGGGGATCGCCAAATTCCTCGCTATCCTCGCCTTGATCGTATTCGTGGTCTTCCTCTTCCTGGGCTTCACAGCCGCCAAGAAGATCACCTGAAGGAGAGCCTGGCCGCCGACGGCTAACCTCCCGATCGCCTCGGGGACACGGCGGCCAGGCGAGTCCGCGGCCCTCCCTGGAGACGTCGCGGCGTCCGTCTTCCTGCCCGCCGTCTCACAGCGGAGGCGCGAAGAGCCGACATGCGCTTGAGACAGGAGGGCCCGGCTATCGGGTCCGGGGCCTTCAGAACCGCGCGCCAAGTCGCGCGAAACCAACCTATGTGAAGAACAAAAACGCCGAAGCCATGCTGTTGGTCTAAGGCCATGAAGAATCAGTCGGAAACCCATCACGAAACCCGGCACACCGCGTCGCTTGAGCGGATGCTGTCCAGTTTCGGGCCGCTTGGCGCCGACGACATCGCCTATATCCGGGACTGCTTCACCGGGGTGCTGCAGACCCATGCGGCGGGAAGCCCGGTCATCCTGGCTCCGGAGCGCAATGAAGCCAGACTGGTCTTCAAGGGCTGGGCCGCACGCGGCGCCATGCTGGAGGACGGACGTCGCCAGATCGTGGGCCTCAATCTGCCCGGCGAGATGATTGTCGCATCCGGCGCGGTCGACACCGACATGCTGGTCTGGGCCCTGACGGACGTCGTCACGATCGACGGCACCGCCTTCTGGACCGGCATGTCCGAGCTGCGGACGCAGAGTCCGCCGCTGCTGGAGGCCTGGAGGCATTACCGCACGGCCGAACGCCTGCGCATGGCGCGCCAGGTCATAAGATTGGGTCGGCTCAACGCCTACGAACGCACAGCCCATCTCCTGCTGGAGCTCCACGAACGCCAGGCGCGTCTGGGTCCCGTCGTGGCGGGGGTGCTCCATCTGCCTCTGACCCAGGATATTCTTGCGGACATCCTGGGCCTCAGCGCCGTTCATATGAACCGAACCCTGCAGCAGCTCAGGCGCAACGCCCTGGTCGATTACAGAGCCGGGCGGGCGGTCCTGCAGAACCTCACGAGCCTGGCCCAGGCCGCCAACCTGAGCGCCGACTGCGGTCCAAGCCTCTGACGGCGGGCATCGCCGCGGCGGACGAGAGAACCTCGCGTCCGCCGGAGGCGGGTTAACCCATGTTGTTTGATCTTGCCCGGAGCAGGATCAGAATGCGCCCTTGCCGAGGAGGCTGGTCATGCCTCGACCTGAAGAGCTCTGGCGGCGTCTCGTCGCCTTCTTGCTGGGCCGGACACCCGAGATGCGGACGTCCCGACGCCTGCCCCGTCCTCATTGGCCCCGGCGCTCCGGGCGTCACTGAAGCACGGCCTTCGGGCACCTCACGCCTTGCCGCCCGGACAGGCTCAGACCGGATCGCGCCCCAGGCGCAGGTAGGTCGGATCGAACTCCGCCACCCGCACCAGCCGATTCCAGTCCAGGATCCTGATGTTGCGTCCGCTCCATTCGACAAGGCCGTCGGCGCGGAGTTGGGCCACGGATCTGTTGACGTGGACGGCCGAGAGGCCAAGCACATCGGCGAGGATGGCCTGGCTGAGAGGCAGTTCCATCCGATGTCCTTGCGCCCGCTCCACGGAGGCCAGACGAAGATAGACCTCGCACAGGAAGTGAGCGAGCCGCCCGAAAGCCGTGCGCCGCCCCAAACCCGCCAGCCATTGGCGGTGCACGGCGGCGTCGATGAGGGTCTCCAACCACAGAAGGCGCGTCAGGTGGGGTTGGGTCTGGGAAATGAAACGCAGGGCCTCATGGGGGCAATAGCCCACCTTGCAGTCCGTCAGACAGACCACGCCATGATCCATCGGACTCATCAGAAGGCTATGGAGATCGACGAAGTCGCCCGGGACGTTGAGTTCCGTGATCTGGCGCGCGCCGTTCATCAGCACGACATTGCGCGCCGCGAAGCCTTCGAGCAGAAGCGTGCTTCGGGACGGGCGATCATATTGTTCGACGATGTTGTCGCCGGCCTTCAGGGTGACAGGCGGCGCGACCACGTCCGCCAGAACGGCCTTTTCCTCGTCAGAGATGAAATCTCGACGCGACAGCTTGTCGATCAGGGGACTGATCAGGATGACCTCCAGAATCCGCACCGCCCACTGCGGCAACGCTTGCAAAACCATCCAGCCCTTTCCCGGTTCCTCCGCTGCAGGCCCTACGTCGTCCAGCCGCGCGGGCGCGGTTCACCGGCCCCCGGCCTCCTAACCCATGTAAGTGGTGACCGCCCCGCCATGGGCCACACTCCCCCTCTTAGGAGTGCGACATGCAGACCACGACCGGCCTAGCAGCCATGGCCTCTTCCCCTCGCTCTCGTCTTGAGGTTCAGGATCACCCGGTCTTCCAGGCCCTGCCCGCTGACGCCCAGGCCCGGATAGAGGCCTGTGGTCGCAGGGCGTCGCTGGCGGCCGGCGAGGTCCTGCCGAACGACGGCGGGCTCTACTTCATCCTCTCGGGCGTGGTCGGCCTCTTCCCGGGCGGCGGCCGCATCTGCGTGGCCGCGGTGACAGCCGGATCCGTCCACGGCTGGGACCAGGCTCTTGAACCGGGCGCCCGTCGCCCGGAGGCGCGAGCCCTGATCGACACCGTCGTCTGCCGCGCCGCCGCCGCTCCCCTCGTGGAGGCCATGGGCCGGGAATGGCTGACCCGTCTCGTGGCGCGTCATGCGACCGCCCGTCTTGACGCCCTGGCGACGGAGGCGGCGTGCAACGCCTCTCACCTGGTGCCCGAAAGGCTGGCCAAATGGCTGGTTCGGCTCCACTGCGGCGGAAACGGCGCGCCGCTCTTGCTCACCCAGGCGGATTTCGGGGGGATGCTTGGGGTCCAGAGAACCAGCGTCAACGCCGCCGCCGCCCGTCTCCAGGGCCAGAACCTCGTGCGCTTCGGGCGAGGCAAGGTCCAGGTGCTCGATCTCGTCGGCCTGCGTCAGGCCTCCTGCGGTTGCGGCGAAGCTGTCGCGCCGGTCTCAGCGACACCCCGGTCGGCGGTGCGGAGCCCAGGTCTCGCTACGGAAGCGGCCTCCTGGTCGCCTGCGCATCCCGGTTCACCGTCTCGCGACGTCGCCGAGCCGGAGGGCGTGGTCGCCTCGGCTCCATTGGCGCGTGCAGGCTAGGGCCCAGCCAGACTCTAATCTTGCAAGCCCTGGCTCCAGCCCCCGATTGATCAACGTCCCCAGACCTTCCAGCCTCGAGGGCTGGATTGGCGCCCACGGCCTTCGCCGCCCGAGCGAAACGACGTCAGGCGGGGGCGGTTCGCAGCTCCGGGCGAGCCTCCGCACGCGCTCTCATCCGAGCCCGCAACTGCTCGCGAATGGTCCAGCCGTCGAGATGCGCGAAATCGTTCAGCGTGTAGCCCTCGCGGGCCAGGGCTTCTTGAAGATCAGAAATCTTGAGGCAGGCGCGGTTCTCGTCGGCGATCTGAAAGGCGCGCTCGATAACGTGGATCTGGTTCATGTTTCCTCCGTGGCAAGAGAGAGCGAAAGCCGAAGGCTACGGTTCCCTGAGCGGATGACGCAGAGCCGCAAAGTCAGGTCCAGGGCCTTTGGAACCCACAGGCGTTGCGGGCGCTGGCCCTCCAAACCGAAAAGGAGCTCGCCTTGAACCTTCGCCCCCTGCTTATCGGACTGGTCGCCGGCCAACGCTCCATGACCCCGCTCGCCGCCGTGGCGCTGGCGGCGCGTTCCGGCGGCCTCGCGCGCGACAATGGCGCTCCGCCGCTTATCGGTCGGAGGGCCTCGGCTGTCGCGGCGAGTGCTCTGGCGATCGGAGAAATGCTCGGCGACAAGATGCGGTCTGCACCGGACAGGACCGTCCCTCCCGGGCTGGCGGCCAGGCTGGTCGCCGGAGGGGTCGCCGGCGCCGCCCTGGCGCCTCGCAGTTCACGCGCATCCGCCGCCGCCCTGGGCGCCGCGGGCGCCATCCTGGGCGGTTACGCCGGCCTGGCGCTGCGCAAGCGCGCCATGCGCCGTTTCGGCCAGACACGCAGCGGCCTGGCCGAAGACCTCCTGACCCTGACCGCAACCACCCTCATCCTTCGCGCAGGTCCCAAGCGTCCGGGGCCGTCCGTCGGGCGGGAGGGCGACGCGTAAGCCCGCCCCCCTGCCTGAACAGGAAAGGGCTCAGGCGAGAGTGCGAACGGAGGGCTCCCGCGCCCACTGCCGGGTGCGGGCCGGCGGCAGGAAGTCCCCCGACTTGGCCGCAGACAGGTCGACGACCCCTTCATCGGGCTTGATTCCGGCCCGATCCAGAAGAGGGCCGACCTCGCGCGTATGGCCGATGGCCTTGAGGTGACCGAAGGCGTCCCTGACGAAGTCCACCGCCGCGCCCTCCTTCAGAAGCTGGGCGCATCCGTCCTCGGACAGGATGACGGCCACGGCGTCGAACAGGACAGAGGGGCTTCCCGCCAACTGGCCGTCAGCAGGCAAGACGGACCCGTCCGCCAGTTTCGCCCCGCCGATCTTGGGCGCGACGATGAAGACGGCGCCGCCGTCGCCTTCCACCGCCTTGCGGACAGCCGCGACGATCGCGCCGTCAGAGCCGTCAGCGACCAGGATCGCGACCTTGCGGCCCTTCAAACTGTCCGGATACTTGCCGACGATCCTGAGGGCCGGCGAGGGTTCGAGGTCGATGGGCGTCGCGGCCGGCGCGGACGCCTTGGGCAGAGGCAGGTTCATGGCCCCCGCCACGCGCTTGGCCAGATCCTCGTCGACATTGCGGAGATTGGCAAGGACGCGCGCCCGGACGTGGTCCAGGGTCACCTTCGACAGTTCGAATACGAGGGCGCTGGCCAGGTGGGCCTGTTCGATCTCCGTCTGCGAGCGGAAGAAGAGCCGGGCCTGGCTGTAGTGGTCGGCGAAGCTCTCGGCGCGCAGACGGACCTTCGCGCCCTCCATCGGCACGGCGGCGGTGCGGAAGCCGCCTTTCGGGTCCTCGCGCGGCCCGCCCTCCTCTCCCGCCTCGGCCAGGCTATTCGGCTCGTAGTTGGCGCGCCCCTTGAAGACCTGGGTCTGCACATGGCCGTCGCGCTGGAAGTTCTGGAAGGGACAGCCCTTGGCCTGGTTGATCGGGATCTGATGGAAGTTGACGGTCCCCAGCCGCGACAGCTGGGTGTCCTGATAGGAGAAGAGCCGCCCCTGCAGCAAAGGGTCCTCCGAGAAGTCGACGCCCGGCACGATGTTGGTGGGCAGGAAGGCCGCCTGCTCGGTCTCGGCGAAGAAGTTGTCAGGGTTACGGTTCAGCACCATGCGGCCGATGACCCGCAGAGGATGATCCTCTTCCGGGATCAGCTTGGTCGCGTCGAGAATATCGAACGGCAAGGCGTCCGCCTCGGCCTGGTTCAGCAGCTGGACGGCGAACTCCCATTCAGGGAAGTCGCCCTGATCGATGGCCTCGAACAGATCGCGCCGATGATAGTCCGGGTCGGCCCCGGCGATCTTGACCGCCTCGTCCCAGCAGGTGGACTGGGTCCCAAGCCTGGGCCGCCAGTGGAACTTGACGAAGGTCGCCTCCCCCTTGGCGTTGATCAGCCGGAAGGTGTTGACGCCGAAGCCCTCGATCATGCGCAGCGATCGCGGAATGGCCCGGTCGGACATGGCCCACATCACCATATGGGTGCTCTCCGGCATCAGGCTGATGAAGTCCCAGAAGGTGTCATGGGCGCTGGCCGCCTGAGGATAGCCGCGGTCGGCCTCCATCTTCACGGCATGGATCAGGTCGGGGAATTTGATCGCGTCCTGGATGAAGAAGACGGGGATGTTGTTGCCGACCAGATCCCAGTTGCCCTCGGACGTATAGAATTTGACGGCAAAGCCCCGGACGTCGCGCGGCGTATCCACCGAACCGGCGCCTCCGGCGACCGTCGAGAAGCGCGTGAAGACCTCGGTCTTTTTTCCGACCTCGGTGAGGATTTTGGCCGTTGTGTAGTCTTCCAGACTCTCGGTGAGTTCAAAAAAGCCATGGGCGGCCGATCCGCGTGCATGGACGATCCGCTCCGGAATACGCTCATGGTCGAAGTGCTGGATCTTCTCGCGCAGCACGAAATCCTCGAGCAGGGTCGAGCCTCGGGGCCCCAGCTTCAGTGAGTTCTGGTCGTCGCTGACCGGCGCGCCGTGGTTTGTCGTAAGGCGGGCTTCAGGCGTTGAGGTGGTCTGGTGGAGTTCGCCGCCCTCACCGGGGCGGGCGTCTGCAGCGGGCGACTTGGGCATGGGGTTTCCTTCAGTCAGATTGTCCGGCGACAGGGTTGAAAGCCCGCAAAAGCAGGCGCGCGGAGGCGGCCAGCCCCCGTCTATCTTTGCGGCGGCGGTGCAGCCGCCCCCTCCCGCCCGGCCTGGTCGACATGCCGGGCCGGGGTGTCGGCGACCCCCGCGGACGGGGTGGAACCGGGATTTGCGCCCGCCACGCCGCTCGTCGCGTCCGCCTCCAGCGAGGAGGCTTCAGGGGCTGCACGCTCCGCGTCGCGGCTTCCGCAAGCGCCGAGGGCGAGAAGCGGCACGGCCAGGATCGTCATCGCAGTAAGATGCTTCATGTCTTTCTCCCTGGAGGAACAACGACGAGGCGGATGGCGCGTTGCACCAGGCCTGCGGCGAAGGCGGCGCGCGGCGTCGGATCTCGACTGAGGTCAAAGCCCGCAGCGCGTCTCCCCTCGCGGGACCCGACAAGCGGCCGCAAAGGAAGGATCAGCGAAGGGGAGCCATGCCCGACCCGCCCCGAAGCCGGGACGATCTGAAGGCCTGAACCGAATAGACCTCCCCGCTCCGCCCGTCGCGGATCGCCACCCCTGCCAGGCCTTGAGCCTCGAAGGCCGCAGCCAGTCGCAAGGCGGCCGTCTCGTCAGACACGCTCGTCGCCATGTCGTTATTCTTGCAAACATAGCTGACCAGATAGGGCATTGCGCTTTTCCGGGTGCCGGATCCCCTGCAGTTCGCTCCTTTGGTGCGAAGCGCGGGGTCCGGCGGACTTCTCATCAGGCTTTTCTGGCGGCCTCCAGTTTCCGGACGAGTTCCGCCTTTTCCTTGTTGAACCTCTGCTCCGCCGCCTCCCCCTCGGCCTCGATCCTGCGTCTTTCTTCCTCAAGCCGGGCGCAGGCCGCGGCATGGGATGTCTCAAGCTTCTGCAGCGCGTCCGCCAGGGCCTCGATCCGCCGTATTTGCGCCGGCGACGGCCCCGCGGGCGCGGGCCTGCGGGGCCGTCGCGATCCGATTTTCCCGACGTCCACCGCGAGACCTCGCTCGATCACCGTCCCCGGGCGGGCGCGCGCCGCCGCCTCGTCTTCGGTCTCCACCGCCTCGCGTGCCAGTCCTGAAGCGAAGATGTCCTGCTGGATGCCCCATGCGGCCAGCGCCTTCGAACGGGATGAGGCCGCCACCGTGAAGCGATGGAAGCCGTCCGACCATTCAAAGACCTTCAGCCGCGGGGCCATTGGCCTATCCCGAGATGGCCGTCTGGATCTCCCTCGCCTTCTGAAGGTGGGCCTCGATCTTGGGAAGGACGGTGCGGGCGTGCGCCGCCAGGGCCGGCGCATCACTATTGTCCGCGAAGCCCCGGTTCAGGGTCACGGCCTCCTCATGGGCCGCCACCTGCTGGTCGATATAGACCTTGTCGAAGTCGTTCACGCCGGCGGAGCGAAGATTGTCGAGGAGGCCCTTGCGGCGCTGGTCCAGCTCTGTGGGGAGAACGATGTCCGGCGCCGCCGTCGCGACCGCCGTCTTCAAGGCCGTGCCGGCGGCCGTGTGATCAGTCTTGATCATTCTGGCCAGGGCCTTGACGTCAGCTCGCTTTGCGCGCTCGAGAGCGATGTCCGCCGCCTGGATTTCATACATGTCGCCCATGGCCGCGGACGGCGCATAGGCGCTCGCCAGGTTAGCCCCCATGGTGGCGGCGGACGTCTGTCCGACAGGGGCGGACACGGCGTCCTGGGCCTTGTCGACCGCTTTCTCCCCGCCCTGCGGGCTGCAGGCGGCGACCAGAGCGGCGAAGGCGACGAGGGTCATGGCGCGGCGCATGATGGTGATCTCCTGAATGTGTGATCCTCAAGCGCCTCGCAGGCGATCCGGTTTCCTCCTCAGGGCGGCCGGCCGCTCTCACTCCCGCCCCGCCGCCATGGGAGCCTGTGTCGGGAAGACGACACACGAACCTGATTGAAGCTGGAGCCGCTCAGCGCTCCACGCCTTCTCGGCCTTGTGTCGGGTAGCCGCCATCCACGAACGGTTTGGCGCGCGGCGCGTAGAGCCTTTCGATGGCGACCTATGATTACACGCTTCGAGGGCCGGAGCCCGATATGGTCCTCCAGGGCGTATCCGCGACAGACGCGGACGCGCGCCGTGAGGCCATCATGTTCTTGTCGGAGATGATGCGGGAGCAGCCCATTCGGGACGGCGGAGCCTTCGCACTCGAGCTCGTGGTCAGCCGCTCCGGGATAGAAATCTGTCGAGTGGAAGCCTCGGTTTCCTGACCTCGCACTCATCCGCCCCATCGCGGCGGTTTCGGGAGGAAGGCGGCCGGTTACGCCAAAGGGGGGCAATCACGAAGCCGACCGCCTGCAGACTCCTCCCAGGGAGAGTGCAAAGACCTAACGTCCTTCTCCTCCCCTCAGATCCCTATGTCTGGAAGACGACATAGCGCCCCCTCAGGCAGGGACGCCCAGACTCACGCCCGATCCTAGCCCTGGCCCGCCGCCCCCAGCCTCTTCATGTCAGGAAGCAGGGCGGTGATCAGGCCCAGAAGCGGCAGTACGGCGCAAAGCTTGTAGACCCAGACGATGCCGTTGGCGTCCGCGAGCAGGCCGAGGCCTGCCGCGCCGATGCCGCCGATGCCGAACATGAGACCGAACATCAGGCCTGACACCAGGCCGACGCGGCCGGGGACGAGCTCCTGCGCATAGACGACCAGGGCCGCGAAGGCTGAGGACATGATGAAGCCGATGGCGATCGAGAGGACGGTCGTCCACCCCAGATCGACGTAGGGCAGCAGCAGGGCGAAGGGCGCGGCCCCGAGGAAGGAGAGCCAGATCACGGCCTTTCGGCCGATCCGGTCGCCGATCGGGCCGCCGGCGAAGGTTCCTGCCGCCACGGCCGCCAGGAAGGCGAACAGGTGGTACTGGGAATCCTGAACCGAGAGGGCGAACCGCTCGATGAGGTAGAAGGTGAAGTAGTTGGTGAAGGTGCCGATGTAGATGAATTTGGCGAACATCAGCACGGCGATGACCGCCAGGGCGCTGATGATCCGGCCCCGGCTCAGGTGGGGACCTTCGCTCACGGTCCTGGCCGCGACCATGGCGTGAGGGTTGCGGATACGCCAGCGCGTCACGCCAAAGAGCACCCAGATCGCCGTCACCGCAGCGACCGCCAGCCATCCCACAGCGGTAAGGCCCAGGGGCAGGATGATCAGCGAGGCCACCAGAGGCCCGATGGCCGACCCGGTGTTGCCGCCGACCTGGAAGGTCGACTGGGCCGTGCCGAACCGTCCGCCGGAGGCGAGACGGGCCACGCGCGAGGCTTCCGGGTGGAAGGTGGCGGACCCCACCCCGATCACCGCCGAAGCCAAAAGGAGCATGGCGAAGCTGCCGGCGGTCGCCAGCAGGCCGATCCCGATCAGGGTGGCGAACATCCCGCAGGGCAGCAGATAGGGCTTGGGATGCTTGTCGGTATAGAAGCCGATCCAGGGCTGAAGCAGCGACGCCGTGAACTGGTAAACCAGGGCGACAAGGCCGATCTGGGTGAAGCTCAGGGCGAACTTCGTCTTCAGCATCGGATAGATGGCCGGCAGGACAGCCTGGATGAGGTCGTTGAGGAGGTGGGCGAAGGCCACGGCGCCGACGATCCCGATCAGAAAACGCGGCGAGGTCGCCATATTGGGGACCGGTTGGGCGTCTGTCAGGTCTGTCGGAATGGTCATCGGCGCGCTCGATACAATCGGACCGACGCCCCGCGTCAGCCCCTTCATGGACCGCTATAGCAAGTTGACCTGCATCCCACTTCGATAGACGAGACATTCAGTTCTGAGTCTGGGACAATCCATCCATGGTGCTCCAACGCGATGACATGGACGAAGTCCCCAGAGCCGTCGTGGCTTTGGGCCGACTATACCCGCCCGCCTTCGAGCTGGGCGAGCACCGCCATCGCCGGGCCCAGTTTCTCTACGCCGCCAGCGGCGTCATGGTGGTCAGCACGCCTCACGGAGCCTGGGTGGCGCCTCCGGAACGCGGCGTCTGGATACCTGGCGAGACGCCCCACGCCGTGAAGATGGTCGGTTCCGTGCAAACCCGCAGCGTCCTGATCGAGGCCGGCGAATGCGCGGCCAGATCCAGGACCTGCGAAGTCGTCGCCGTCTCGCCGCTGCTGCGCCAGCTTCTTCTGGAAGCCTTCGACGTACCCACCGAATACGACCTTGCGGGGCGCGACGGTCTCGTGATGAGCCTGCTGTTGAACGAGATCGACAAGGCGCCTCCAGCGGGCTTCGCCGTCCCCTTCCCGTCTCACGCCGCCCTGGCCGAGCTCTGCCAGGCCTTTCTGAACAGGCCCCAGGCAAACGCCACCATCGACGGCTTCGCCGACCGCCTCGCCATGAATCGGCGCCGCTTCACGCGTCTGTTCCGACAGGAGACGGGACTGAGCTTCGGAGAATGGAGGCAGAGGGCATGTCTCGCCGTCGCCTTGCCCCGGCTCGCGGCGGGCGAAGCCGTCACAACCATCGCGCTTGACCTCGGCTACGAGGGAGCCGGCAACTTCTCGACCATGTTCAAGCGCCAGGTGGGGGTCGCCCCGAGCCTCTATCTCCCCCATTCCGGCCCCAGTGTTCGGACCGGACATGCGGCCCCCCAATCCCGAGCCCGTGGAAAGCTCGCCGAGGCGGACGCCTAGTTCAGCAGAGACGTCACGGCCGTCCGGTCCGCAGGGCTCAAATCCATCCGGGATGCGGCGCTGAAGCTTCCTCGCGCCGCTTCAGTCTGTCCCGCCGCCTGCGCCCGGCCCAGCGCCAGATGCAGCGCGCCCCAGTTGGGCGCCAGCCTTACAGCCTCGCGATATTTCCTGGCCGCCTCTGAAGGCTTGTTCTGCATCATCAGGGCGTCCCCCCAGAACTTGCGCGGCTCAGCCCAGTTTGGCCCCTTCTCGACTGCAAGCCGCGCCTGGAGGATGGCCCGAGCCGGATCGCGCCGCACGAGATAAGCCTCGGCCCAGTCGGCGTGCGCCGTGGGAAGAGAGGGCGTGATCCGCACGCTCTCGCGCAACCAGTGATCCGCCGCGCGGCCATTGCCGGCATAGGCCTCGACCAGTCCACGCGCGCGAACGCAGGGCGCGCAGTCCAGCTTGGTCGGTATGATCGCCGCCCGGGCTTCGTCGATCTGACCGAGCCGGGCGTGGGCCGCCGCCAGGACCGCGCGGTTGCCGGCGCTCAGATCGGCCTGGGCAGGGCCCCGCTGAAACGCGGAGCTCGCCGCAAGAACTCGAGCGACATGATCGCGCGCCGCCGCCCAGTCCCCGACCGACATCGCGAATTGCGACTGGTATTCGAACTCCGGTCCAAACTGCATCTGAAGCTTGGCCATAGCTTCCGGCGCCAACAGGCCATGCTCCTGCAGCACTCGTCGTGCGGCCGGCAGGTCATGAGCCGCAGCATAGGCCACGGCCGCCGCGACCGGAGCGCTCGCCGTCCCCTGCGACCAGGGCGAGAGGCCAATGCCCTTCTCGGCGCGTTGGGACGCCTGACGCGTGTCGCCGACAATCCCCGCCCGGATCAGATGGGCCTGATTGAGCATGTCCTCCGCCCAACCCGACTGGAGCTCACGGCGAGCGTCGGCGGCGTGAGCCACAAAGTCCCCGAGGGTCGTATAGCCCTGTTCCTCGCGTCCGTCGGCGCCAAGGGACATCGCCAGGTTGAACATCGCCGGCGTGAATCTCGGGTTCAATCTCAACGCGGCCTGCAGATTGCGGTGCCGTTCCGCAGAGGTCTCCGCGAGATTGGACAGGCCGTAATAGCCCCACAGCCGCTCATCCTTGTCCGAGCCGGCGACCAGAGCCTGAAACACCGCCTTGGCTTCGTCGTTGCGGTTCTGCTGCACCAGCCAGACCGCATACCGAAAAGGCTGGGTCTCGGCATAGATGGCCTCAGCCCCTTGCTGCAGCAACGCATCCAGGTTCGCCTCGGCGCCCTCCCCCCTCGTGGCGGGGTTCGTGCCCACGCGCGTCGTCACCGCCAGCCGACCGTCCGTCAGCCGGAACACCTCGCCTGACAGCCGCGTCTGATCGCCCAGCCAGGCGCGCAGATAGCGACGAACCTCTCCGATCGACACGCCGGTGTTGGGGATTTCGATCTCGATGTCGCCGCCCCAATCATTGGCGTAGGTCGAGGCCGCCCGCGTGGATTCAGTCTGCGCCTGCATGCGGGAGAGCTTGTCGAGCATCTGGGCCGCCAACACCGGCCCGCTCAGCCCGCGCTCCACCAGATCGGGCGGTGCGGCGAACGGCTCGACCACCACCCCCTTGGCCTGCGAGGCGTCCCAAACCAGCAGGCATGCCCCCGCCAGGACGCAAACGCCAAGCGCCGTGATGATGAAGTCGCGCCACCGCTGGCGGCCCAGTTGCGCAGTCTGCGCCTCGATCAGTCGCTCATTCTTCTGCAGAACCCGCCGCGCCGGACTCTCGAGGTCTGGATCGTGACGCCCCGTTTCCAAAGCGATGTCGATGGGGTTTGTCGTTGGTGGAACACCTGCGGCCGGCGCCTTCGGTAGTTCACCCGCCTTGCTGTCCCCGCCTCGTGCGACCTTCATGTCCATGCCCCCCGACACTCACAAATAACGTCACTATCGGAGCTATTGACTGACGTGTCGAGGAAGGCCCGTGTCAGCGCTCCCCCCAGCCTCAGCCTCAATCGTTCGTCTAGCCACGTCGGAGGGCGCACGTCCGGAGCAAGGCGCCGGATCGTATTGGAGAGATCGTCGGCCACCTGAGGTGTGCGCCGCCGGACCCAATCGTAACGAAACGCCGCACCCGCCAGGTCGAGAGAAGGCCTCTTGGATGATCACGACGAACCAAGGATGCGGATGCTTTGTCGTGCACCCGACGATCTGCCCCATCTCGACATATGTGACGCCTGTCAGCCCAGATTGACGTCCGCGACGCCGCCAGCATCAGGCGTGCTCTTGGTCAGGTTCGCCTTGAGTATCTGGTAGCCGAAGCCGAGCATGCCCGTGTCCGAAACCCAGACCCGCCCATCATCGGCATCAAAGCGTATGAGGGTCAGATGAGGATCGGCCTTTCCATCGGGATACCAGGCCGCAACGACCGGGTTCCAGAAGCGGTCGATGCGCTCGCGATCCAGATCGATCGCCAGCCTCCCGTGAATACAGGCCTGAAGCTTCTCGTCCTTGGCCTGGTAGCAGAACATTCCCATCTGACCGCCGGCGGCGACGTCTCGAGCGAAGTCCGTGTCGTTGCGCGTGAAAAACCAGATCGTTCCGGTTTCAGGCTCGCCAAATCCCGTCATCGGCTGGTGATGATAACCTGGTCGGTCGATCCCGAGCATGCCCGTGTTGGAGTGCTTGAGGCTTTTCCAAAACGCCGTCTCCGCCTCGGCTGGAGTCAGATGATCACTCATGAAACGTCTCCTTTTGTCAGCGATCAACCGATCGGCCGGAAACAGGTTCCTGAGCACATAAGGCGGCATAGCGGCCTCTACCCGGCGCTGCGGATAGCCATCAAACGCTTTCAAGGCACAGCCAAGGCGCAGATAAGATCGTGAGGTCCGACGATACACCTCGGCCTTACTTCAGGTGTCGTCCCCTGTGGACGCAGGCGCCCCGTCGTCGTCACCTTCATCGCGACTGGGCGTGACTGGCTTGCGCCTGCTCCGTCTTATGGCGACGACGGCGATAGCGGTGAACACAACACCAAGACCGAAGAGAACGAAGTTCATCGGTCATCTCCAGAACGAAACGGGAGTTGGATGAGCATCCTCCCCCGTTTGCGAGTGAGTGGACTTGCGAGCCTGATCGGCAGGAATACGGTCCGTCATTAGGGATGAGCGTCGATCGTCATCCTGACGTTCCGAACTGAGCGGATGGATGCCCGTATGCGTCCCGGAACCAGCGACGACCGCCTGACGTGTGCCGTTCTCATCCCAACGCAACAATACCTTGGGCGAGGACGCCAAGGCTTACCAGAGTGAAGATGGCGGTGGCGCAAATCATGAGGATCAGCAGCTTGTATCCAGAACGCTTCATCGACACTCCTGGAGCATTGCGAAACGCGCAAAGGGGTTGGTGAGACCTGCCCAACCACCGAGCTTGGAAAACCGACCCGAGCCTTCACGACAGCGGACTGAAGCACGGAAGGGAAATATGGAGACCAACATAGGTTAGGACGCGCCGACGCTCTTCAGTGTAGCTTGGCTGCATTGCGGGCCGTGATCATCCAAACTGGAAGAGACCGGTGGCGCACGCCGCAAACTCCCGCCTTTTGGTCTGAGAGGATTGCTGTGGTCTATTTCTGTTTGATCGAAACCGGCGGCCCGACTGCCTCGCACCTCGAGGTCCTGGAAGCCGAATGCGCCCAGACCGCCACGAGCGAAGCCAGGCAACTGATGGCGCGGCACGCTAGCGCCGTCATGGTGCATGTGATCCACGGCGATGAAACCGTGGCCTCAATCCCTGCAGCAATCGCCACGGCTGGGTTCGACGGGGCCGATGGATCAGGCTCGGGCGTCTAGTCGGCGCCTCAACACCCCCCCGCCCATCATGCGAACTATCATCAAGCGGTGATCGCTGGGGGCCAAACAGGCCTCGAGCGGCCAGAACCCTTTCAGGACGTTTCAGCGAATTCCGCAGAAACTGCCCCCCTACTGCCCCCCTTGCCCCAAATTGATCCGGATTCGGAGCATTTGGCGTCGCCAAAGACCCAGCAAATCGCTGAATTTTATAGGAAAAAATGGTAGGCGGCGACGGGTTCGAACCGCCGACCCTCTCGGTGTAAACGAGATGCTCTGACCAGCTGAGCTAGCCGCCCTCATGACGCGCGCGTCAGGCGGGCTTCATGCCCGTCTATGCTCAGCCGTTCAAGGCGCTTTTCAATCCTTCCCCAACCCGGAAGCGGGCGGTACGCGAGGCGGGGCGGGCAATGGCCTCTCCGGTCTGCGGATTGCGGGCGGTTCCCGCCTTGCGATCGACAGCAATGAAGCTGCCGAAACCGACCAGGCGCACGTCGCGTCCATTCGTCAGCGATGACGTCACATTGTCAGTGAAGGCTTCCAGCGCCAGCTTGGCCTGGTCACGGCTGATGCCCGCCGCTTCCGCCATGACGCCGATCAGTTCGGTCTTGTTCATCGAGCCCAGCTCCCCAGTATTTTCCCCGGGGCGCACTTAAGGCCTTCCTGACGCGAACGTCAAAAGCAACGCGGCCCGGGTTTCCCCGAGCCGCGCGCTGTCGATCAGATTGTCATCGGCCCTAGTGGCTGACGGCGGTTCCGTCCTGGGTCGGCTGAGCCTGCGGCGCGGGCAGCAGCGGCTCGGCCGTCTCGTCCCACTCCACCGGCGTCAGCGTGCCGGTCAGGGCCCACTTCAGCGCCTCGTCGGCGGTCGAAATCGGGATGATCTCCAGAGCCGACTTCACATTGGCCGGCACGTCCTCCAGGTCCTTTTCGTTCTCCTGAGGAATCAGCACCGTCTTCACGCCGGAACGCAGGGCCGCCAGCAGCTTCTCCTTCAAGCCGCCGATGGCCGTGACCCGACCGCGCAGGGTGATCTCGCCCGTCATGGCGATATCCTTGCGGATCGGAATGCCGGTCAGGACCGAGACCATGGCCACGGTCATGGCCACGCCGGCCGAAGGACCATCCTTGGGCGTGGCGCCGTCCGGCACGTGGACGTGGATGTCGGTCTTCTCGAACACCGGCGGCTTGACGCCGAAGGCCAGCGAGCGGCTGCGGACATAGGAGGCGGCGGCGGAGATCGACTCCTTCATCACCTCCTTCAGGTTGCCGGTCACGGTCATGCGACCGCGGCCCGGCATCTTGATCGCCTCGATAGTCAGGATGTCGCCGCCGAACTCGGTCCAGGCCAGGCCGGTGACGATGCCGACCTGATCCTCGGCGTCCGTCTCGCCGTAACGGAACTTCTTCACGCCCGCATACTCGGCCAGCTTGGCCGCATCTACGGTGATGGAGACAGCTTTGGTCTTGGCCATCTCACGCACGGCCTTGCGAGCCAGGCCGCCCAGAGCACGTTCCAGCGAACGCACGCCGGCTTCGCGCGTGTAGTAGCGGATCAGGTCGCGGATCGTCTCTTCCGGGACGATCAGTTCGCCTTCCTTCAGGCCATGGTCCTTGAGCTGCTTGGGCAGGACGTGGCGCTTGGCGATCTCGACCTTTTCGTCCTCGGTGTAACCGCTGACACGGATGATCTCCATCCGGTCCATCAGGGGCTGAGGCATGTTCAGACTGTTGGCCGTGGTCACGAACATCACCTGCGACAGGTCGTAGTCGACCTCCAGATAGTGATCGCCGAAGGTCGAGTTCTGAGCCGGGTCCAGCACCTCCAGCAGGGCCGAGGACGGGTCGCCGCGCCAGTCGGCGCCCAGCTTGTCGATCTCGTCCAGCAGGACGAAGGCGTTGGTGGTCTTGGCCTTCTTCATCGACTGGATGATCTTGCCGGGCATGGAGCCGATATAGGTCCGACGGTGGCCGCGGATCTCGCTTTCGTCTCGCACGCCGCCCAGCGACATGCGGACGTATTCACGCCCGGTCGCCTTGGCGATGGACTGGGCCAGCGAGGTCTTGCCGACGCCGGGAGGGCCGACCAGGCACAGGATCGGACCCTTCAGACTGCCGGTGCGCGCCTGGACAGCCAGATACTCGATGATCCGTTCCTTGACCTTCTCGAGGCCGTAGTGGTCCTCCTCGAGGATGTCCTCGGCCTTCTGCAGGTCGATGGGCTTGGTCTTGGCCTTGCCCCACGGCACGGACAGCAGCCAGTCGAGATAGTTGCGCACCACGGTCGATTCCGCCGACATCGGCGACATGTTGCGCAGCTTCTTCAGCTCCGCCTCGGCCTTGGTCCTCGCTTCCTTGGACAGCTTGGCCTTGCGGATACGCTTCTCGAGTTCCAGCAGCTCGTCGCGCGTGTCGTCGGTCTCACCCAGCTCGCGCTGGATCGCCTTCATCTGCTCGTTCAGATAATATTCGCGCTGGGTCTTCTCCATCTGGCGTTTCACGCGCGAGCGGATCTTCTTCTCGACCTGAAGGACGCTGATCTCGCCCTCCATCAGGCCATAGACCTTCTCCAGACGCGCCGGCACCTCGATGGTTTCCAGCAGGCTCTGCTTGTCGGCGATCTTCACCGACAGGTGGGCGGCCACGCTGTCAGCCAGCTTGGACGGGTCGTTGATTTGGGGAATGGAGCTGAGGGCCTCCGGCGGAACCTTCTTGTTCAGCTTCACATAGTTTTCAAACTGCTCGATCACCGCGCGCAGCAGGGCTTCGCTCTGCGAGGCGTCGCCTTCTTCATCGGCGATCTCGACGGCCTCGGCCTCATAGTAGTCTTCGCGGTCGGTAAAGCGGACCAGACGCGCGCGGCCCTTGCCTTCGACCAGCACCTTCACGGTGCCGTCCGGCAGCTTCAGCAGCTGCAGCACGGTCGCCAGGACGCCGGTCTGATAGATGGCGTCCGCCGCCGGATCATCGTCGACGGAGTTCTTCTGGGTGGCGAGCAGGATCTGCTTGTCGCCCTTCATGATCTCGTCCAGCGCCCGCACGGACTTCTCGCGTCCTACGAACAGCGGCACGACCATGTGCGGAAAGACAACAATGTCTCTCAGCGGCAGGACGGGGAGGATTTTGCTCTCGGTCATGATGCGTACTTTCCAGGGCCTTCGTGGATCTCCGGCCCACCGAACCGGTCTGTCTTGGCGCGAATGCCTCGACGTCTCGACTCAGCCCGCCGTTAATGGCGGCTTTCATATGAGTATGTGGCGCTGCGAACGCCGTGTTCAAGCGTAGCGGACGCAAGGCCCACAGAAGCGTGAAACTGTGGTGACGCTGGACGGGCTGTCCGATCCTGGAAACCAAGGCGGTCGGATCGTGCTTGCGCGGCGCTGTCGCGGCCATTTATCGCCGCCACCCCCTGTGGCGCCGTTTCATCAGGGGACGAAGCGAAAGGGGCGGCCCGTCGCCGGACCGCCCCCTGCGTCTGTGACTGGCGTCAGCCTCAGGCCGCGCCGTCGGCCTTCTTCTTGGAGGCTTCCGAGTAGATCAGCAGCGGCTGAGCGCGGCCCTCGATCACCTCGGCGTTGACCACGACTTCTTCGACGCCCTCGAAGGTCGGCAGTTCGAACATGGTCTCCAGCAGGATGCCTTCCAGGATGGAACGCAGGCCGCGGGCACCGGTCTTGCGGGTGATCGCCTTCTTGGCCACCGCCGACAGGGCGTCGTCGGTGAAAGTCAGCGTCACGTTCTCCATCTCGAACAGGCGCTTGTACTGCTTGACCAGGGCGTTCTTCGGCTCGGTCAGGATCTTGATCAGCGCCGTCTCGTCCAGGTCTTCCAGCGTCGCCAGAACCGGCAGACGGCCGATGAACTCAGGGATCAGGCCGAAGCGCATCAGGTCGTCAGGCTCCACCTGCTTCAGAATCTCGCCGGTGCGACGTTCGTCGATCTCCTTGACCTTGGCGCCGAAGCCGATCGAGGCTCCCTCGCCGCGCGCCGAGATCACCTTCTCCAGGCCAGCGAAGGCGCCGCCGACGATGAACAGGATGTTGGCGGTGTCGACCTGCAGGAACTCCTGCTGCGGATGCTTGCGGCCGCCTTGCGGAGGCACGGAGGCGACGGTGCCTTCCATGATCTTCAGCAGGGCCTGCTGCACGCCTTCGCCCGACACGTCGCGGGTGATCGACGGGTTGTCCGACTTGCGCGAGATCTTGTCGATTTCGTCGATGTAGACAATGCCGCGCTGAGCCCGCTCGACGTTGTAGTCCGAGGCCTGGAGCAGCTTCAGGATGATGTTCTCGACATCTTCACCCACGTAACCGGCTTCGGTCAGGGTCGTGGCGTCGGCCATGGTGAAGGGCACGTCGATGATGCGCGCCAGCGTCTGGGCCAGCAGCGTCTTGCCCGAGCCGGTCGGCCCGATCAGCATGATGTTCGACTTGGCCAGCTCGACGTCGTTGTTCTTCGTCGCGTGGTTCAGGCGCTTGTAGTGGTTGTGGACGGCGACGCTCAGCACCTTCTTGGCGTGGCTCTGGCCGATCACATAGTCGTCCAGGACGTCGCGGATCTCCTTCGGAGTCGGCACGCCGTCCTTGGTCGTCTTGAAGGCGATCTTGTGCTCTTCGCGGATGATATCCATGCACAGTTCGACGCATTCATCGCAGATGAACACCGTCGGTCCTGCAATCAGCTTGCGGACTTCGTGCTGGCTCTTGCCGCAGAACGAGCAATAGAGCGTGCTTTTGGCGTCTGTGCCGGCGGCTTTGGTCATAGACCCTTCTCACTCCCGCGATCCGGCCCGACATGGGACGAAAGGCGCTTACCTCGTCATTGATCCGTGAATCTATGCACGAAGGTCTTCAAAAAAAGACAATCACCCATCACACGTTCCGCCACAACCCTGTTGCGACACGACAAAGCGCGAACAGGGACGGACAGGACAGTTTCTATGGGGATCACGGCTAATGTCTGACATGGGCGCCGCACAATCGTTTCGCCAGTCCCCCGCCGGGGACCGCCCGATCGTCGCCTTCGACTTCGACGGCACCCTGACGATTCGCGACAGCTTCACCGCCTTCCTCCGCTGGCGGGCCGGCCCGGCGGGCTGGGCCATCGGGCTGGCCAAGATGACGCCGGCCCTGGCCGCCTACATCGGCGACCGCGACCGGGGACGGATCAAGGCCGCATCGGTGCGGGAGTTCCTGCACGGCGTGGAGCGTCAGACGCTGGAGGCCGAGGCCGAGCGTTACGCCGATCAGGTCTGGGACCGCTTCATGCGCCCCGACGCCCTCGCCTGCTGGAAAGCCTGGGGCGAGAAAGGCGCTCACCGCGTCATCGTCACCGCCTCTCCGGAAACGACCGTCGCTCCGTTTGCTCGTCGCCTCGGCGCCGAGGGACTGCTGGGCACCCAGTTGGTGTTCGACGCCCAGGACCGCGTCACCGGCGCCTTCGCGGGCGAAAACTGTCGGGGCGAGGAAAAAGTCCGTCGCCTGCGCGCCGCCTATGGCGAGGACATGAAGCTGACCGCCGCCTATGGCGACACCTCAGGCGACACCGAAATGATCGCCGTCGCCGCTGAAAAAGGCTTCCGCGTCTTCACCGGTCATCCGTGAGGAAACGACGCCAGCCGTCAGTGACCGTCGGCGTCCACGTCAAAAACCATGGCCCGACCACGCGAGGTCGGGTTCCAACCCGCCTCCGTCGCCGAGACCACGGCGTTGCGCACCGCATCGACGTTGACTCGCTGCTTCTCTACGTCCGGCCGGCCATTGGGACGCAACGGCGGCGGGAACTGGATGATGGCCTCACGCTTGAAGTCGACCAGACGCAGGGTGACGGCCATGCCCTCCCACTCCCCGCCTGACTTGGGCTGAGGCTGGCGACGGATCTCCCACTCATAGATGTCGCCGTCGACTTCGACGGCGCCTTTGGAATCGCGCGTGTACTGCATGAAGGCCTGATAGCACGGGCCTCGAAACGATTCGAGGCGGAGCCTGTCGCCAGACCCCGCCTCGTTGATCTCGGAACCTAACGGCTAGGCTCAGGGAGCCTTCACGCCGTCGTCGTCGGCCTGGGTGCGCTTGTCGTAGACGTGGTCGACGATGCCCCAAGCCTTGGCTTCTTCGGCCGTCATGAAGTGGTCGCGGTCCAGGGTGCGCTCGACTTCCTCATAGGTCCGGCCCGTGTGCTGGACGTAGATCTCGTTCAGGCGACGCTTGGTGGCGATGATGTCCTCGGCGTGGCGCTCGATGTCCGAAGCCGTGCCGCGGAAGCCGCCCGAGGGCTGGTGCACCATGACGCGCGCGTTCGGCAGGGCGATGCGCTGGCCGGCTTCACCGGCGGTCAGGATCAGCGAGCCGGCCGAGGCGGCCATGCCCATGACCACGGTCGAGACCGGCGACTTGATGTATTGCATGGTGTCGTAGATCGCGAGCGCCGAGGTCACCTGACCGCCGGGGCTGTTGATGTACATGCTGATCTCCTTCTTCGGGTTTTCCGATTCCAGGAACAGCAGTTGGGCGCAGATCAGCGAGGCCATGCCGTCCTCGAACGGGCCGGTCAGGAAGATGATCCGCTCGCGCAGCAGGCGCGAAAAGATGTCGAACGACCGTTCGCCGCGGCTGGATTGCTCCACCACCATCGGCACCAGGTTGTTGGAGATGTAGTCGATCGGATCGCGCATGAAGGCCTTCTCGAGTGCTGGGGCGGACGACTCACCGTTCGCTCGCCGGTCCCCTTTGATATCGCGTCCATAGGGCCTCGGCGCAAGGCGAAGCCGGACAGCAAAATCCCCGCCCCGGAAATCCGGGACGGGGATCGCAAGATCTCTGGTTGAAAAAGCGGGGCTTACGCCTCCTCTTCTTCCTTCAGCAGCTCTTCCTTCGAGATCGGCGTGTCGGTGACGTCGGCGACGCCGACGATCAGGTCGACGACCTTCTCTTCATAGATGGGCGCACGCAGCTGGGCGGCGGCGTTCGGGTTCTGGCGGTAGAAGTCCAGGACCATCTTTTCCTGACCCGGATAGTTGCGGGCTTCGGCCATGATGGCGCCCGACAGTTCCTGGTCCGTCACGCCGACGTTGTTGGCGCGGCCGATTTCAGCCAGGACCAGACCCAGGCGCACGCGGCGCTCGGCGATCTTCTTGTACTCGGCCTTCAGCTCGTCTTCCGACTTCTTGGCGTCCTCTTCCGGCAGACGGCCGGCGTCCTTGTCAGCCGACACCTGGGCCCAGATGCCTTCGAACTCGGCGTCCACCATCTTCGGCGGCAGGGCGAAGTCGTGGGCTGCGTCCAGCTGGTCCAGCAGGGCGCGCTTCAGCTTGAAACGGGCGGCGCCGGCGTATTGCTGGTCCAGATTGGCCTTCAGCAGCTCTTTCAGCTTGTCCAGCGACTCCAGGCCGATGCGGGTGGCGAACTCGTCGTCGATCTTGGCTTCGGCTTCGGCCTTGATGGCCTTGACCTTGATGTCGAACGTGGCGGCTTTGCCGGCCAGGTTCTTGGCCTGGTATTCTTCCGGGAAGGTCACTTCGATGGTCTTCTCTTCGCCGACCTTGGCGCCCTTCAGCTGCTCTTCGAAGCCCGGGATGAAGCGGTTGGAGCCGATCACCAGGTCGGCGTCCTCGGCCGAACCGCCTTCGAACACTTCGCCGTCCAGCTTGCCGACGAAGTCGATGGTCAGTTGGTCGCCTTCGGCGGCCTTCACGGTCTTGCCCTTCTTGTCCTCATAGGACTTGGCCTGCGAGGCCAGTTCCTTCAGAGCTTCGTCCAGATCTTCGTCCGAAGCGGTGTAGGTCGGGCGCTCCAGCTTCAGGGTCTTGGGATCGACCGGGGTGAAGTCAGGCATGACTTCCAGCGACATTTCATAGGCCAGGTCTTCCTGACCGGCGATGACCTTGTCCATGTCCGAGATCAGCTTCATCTCGGCCGGGGCGGCCGGGCGCAACTTGGCGTCGTCCAGGGCCTTTTGGCTGGTTTCGTTCAGCGAGGCGTTGATGATTTCGCCCATGAAGTCACGGCCGAAGGTCTTCTTGACGTGCGCGGCCGGCACCTTGCCCGGACGGAAGCCCTTGAGCTTCATCTGCGGCGCGACTTCCTTGATGCGCGCTTCGAGCTTTTCGTTCAGCTCGGCGACGGGGATGGTCACCGCGATCACGCGGCTGAGGCCTTCGTTCGACTTTTCGACGACTTGCATGGTCGGGATTCTGACGCTCTGTGGCGACGCCGAACGGCGCGCGCGGTGGATAAAGCAATAGGGCCGCCCTTTTGGAGCGGCGCCTCGAAGCCCGCCCTTATGTCGAGAAGGGGCCGAAAGGTCAACGCGCGCGGGTTCCTTTGCCGCCATCCCCTCGCTATCTGAAGGCTCATGAGCCAGCCCGCCTCCCCCATCGGCGTCTTCATCACGCCCGTCACGCCCCTGCAGCAGAACTGCACCACCGTCTGGTGCACGAAGACGAACAAGGCCGCCGTCATTGATCCCGGCGGGTCGGTGGATGCGATTCTGAGCGAGATCACGCGGCGCGGCCTGACGCTGGACGCCATCTGGATCACCCATGGCCACCTCGACCACGCCGGCGCCGCCGCCGAGATGCAGGAAAAGACCGGCGTCGACATCATCGGCCCCCACGTCGAGGACCAGTTCTGGATCGACCTGATTCCCACCCAGGGTCAGAAGTACGGCCTGCCCGACGTGCGCAGCTTCACCCCGACGCGCTTCCTGAACGACGGCGACGTTCTGACGCTGGGCGAGACGACCTGGGAGGTCGTCCACTGCCCGGGCCACACGCCCGGCCATGTCGTCTTCTTCAACCGCGAGGCGCGCTTCGCCCAGGTCGGCGATGTCCTGTTCCAGGGTTCGATCGGCCGGACGGACTTCCCCCGCAGCGACCACGGCGCCCTACTGCACGCCATCACGCAGAAGCTGTGGCCGCTCGGCGACGACGTGACCTTCGTGCCCGGCCACGGCCCGCACTCAACCTTCGGCGCCGAGCGGCGGACCAATCCCTATGTCTCGGATCAGGCCATGTCGCGCGCGCCCATCGCCCGCCCGGCGACCGGACCCTCCTGATCTAGCGCGCGGCCAGCAGGCCGATGATCACGCCGATCCCGAGCGCATAGAGGGACGCCCGCAGCGGCTCGTCACGGATCGCATCGCGCGCCCTTTTGACACGCCGGTCGGCCCAGGCCCGCGCCTCGGCAGCGTCTTCGCGAACCGCTTCGTGGATCGGGCGCGGCGACGCGCCCTTGGCGATGATGGCGTCGGCCGCCTCTTCCAGCCGTCGGGTCGCGGTCGAGGCGCCGTTGATGATCTCTTCCGGCAATGGGGATGTGCGGGGTTCCGCCATGAGGGGTCTCTTCGGGTGATGAGGGGTCGTTTTTCAACCCGCCGGTCCGAAGCTGGTTCCTGACCCGACCGGCCCTTCAAGCCAACGGCGGACGCCCTGGCGATTTCCGCTCCACGACTGACCGTCCACAGAACAAGGAAATCGCTCTTGTTCGGAACCGCATCGACGGCGCCGGGTTCTTTCCGGCAAGCGCCACCGTCTTTGAAAGGAACAGCCGAAATGGCCGAAGGTCAGCCCACCCGCGGCTCGGGTGTTTCCAAGCGAGGCTTCGCCTCGATGGACCCCGAACGTCAACGCGAGATCGCCCGCAAGGGCGGCGCCAGCGTTCCCAGCGAGAAACGCAGCTTCTCCCAGGATCGCAGCCTGGCCGCCCAGGCCGGCCGCAAGGGCGGAGAGGCCTCGCACGGATCGCGCAACAAGACCGACGAAGCCCCGCCAAAGGGTTAACCCGGTCCACCGATCAGGAGGCGGCGCAGTCGGAACTGCGCCGCCTCTCATTCATTTCGCCCTGTCAGGCGACCAGCAGGGCCAGGGCGACAGACGGAGCCTCGCCGATCTCGAACGCCGCCAGGCGCCATCCGGCGGCTTCAGCCATGGCCTTGACCGAAACCTCATCGAACTTGCGCGAGCTTTCGGTGTGGATCGTTTCGCCCTCGCCAAGATGGAAGGCCAGCTTGTCCAGGTGCACGGTCATCGACCGGGTCGCACGCAGGTGCATTTCGATCCGTGATTGCTCAGCGTTCCATACTGCGGCATGCGCAAAAGCCTCGGGCGTGAAATCCATGCCCAGCTCGCGATTGGCGCGCGCCAGAAGATTGCGATTGAACGCAGCCGTCACGCCCTGGGCGTCGTCATAGGCGGCGACGAGCGCCTCGGGCGACTTCACCAGATCGACGCCGAGGATGAACAGACTGCCCTTCCCCAGCACCTCGCGCGAAGACCGCAGCAGAGCCACCGCCGCCTCCGGCGTCAGATTGCCGATGGTCGAACCGGGAAAGAAGCCGATCCGGCGCCCCTGCCCAGCCTCGGCGGAAGGCGGCGCCAGGTGCTCGAAATCGCCAACCACGGGCAACACCTTCAGCCCTGGATAGTCGGCCCGGATACGCTTCGCCGCCGCCTGTAGGGCGGTGGAACTGATGTCGATGGGGACGTAGGCCGCCAGGTTCGAGGTCGCATTGAGAACAATCCGCGTCTTCTCGCTGGCGCCTGAGCCCAGTTCCACCAGCACCGCGCCGGGTCCGAACCGTTTCGCCCATTCTGGCGCCACACGTCGCAGCAGGGCCGCCTCCTGCCGGGTGGGATAGTATTCCGGGAGGCGGGTGATCTCTTCGAACAGGCGAGACCCCTCGGCGTCATAGAACCACTTGGGAGACAGGGTTCTGGGGCGATGCGACAGGCCTTCAATCATCTCCCGGCGAAAGGCGTCACGCGCCTCGGCATCGGCGGCCTGCGCCCCGTCAGCAGCCAGCCTGACGCCGGCGAACATCCAGCGCTGATGCGGATAATAGAAGTTGCGATAGCTGGACCGCGCATGCCCCTCGGGCGTGGCGAAGGCCCCGCCGCGCAGGACCATCTGATTGGCCATGAACTTGCCGTTGTATTCCGCCGCCGTCCCCTCGGTCGGGCGGAACCCCGGATAGGGCGCATAGGCGCTGGCGGTCCACTGCCAGACCTCGCCCGTCAGGTTGGAGAAGGCCGCCGGATCCGCCCGCGCCGCCTGCTCCCATTCCGCCTCGGTCGGCAGCCGCCGGCCCGACCAGCGCGCAAAGGCGTCAGCCTCATAGAAGCTGACGTGCCGAACCGGCGCGGCGGGATCGACGGGGCGGCGTCCGGCCAGGGTCATGACGCTCCATCCCGCCGCCTCTTCACGCCAGTAAAGCGGCGCGCTCCACCCCTCGGCCTTCACCCGCGCCCAGCCGTCCGACAGCCAGAACTCGACCCGCCGATAGCCGCCGTCGTCGATGAACGCGATCCAGTCCTCGCTGGTGACCAGATCCGCCGACAGCGAAAAAGGCTCCAGCCAGACCTTGTGAGCCGGACGCTCGTTGTCAAAGGCGAAGCCTTCCTGCCCGGCGCCGATCTCACACAAGCCGCCCTGAAAGGAGACCCAACCGCCCTGGCCGCTATCCACCGCCTCGTCGCGCGGCTCTACGTCATAGGCCGCCGGGTCAAGCGGAGAACACGCCATCAGGTTCAGCAAGTCCATCAGGAACAGTTCCTGATGCTGCTGCTCATGGTGCAGTCCCAGTTCGAACAGATACCGCGCCAGATCGTCGTCCAGCCCCTGCGCCAGCCGCGCCTCCATCCGGCGGTCAATCTCATCGCGATAGGCCATGACCTCATCCAGCGACGGACGGGTCATCAGACCGCGTTCCCCACGTGCGATCCGCTCGCCCAGCGCTTCATAGTAGGAGTTGAACAGGCGCCCGAACCGATCATCCACCGGCGTGTAGCCCGCCTGTTTCGACAGGATCATCGCCTCGAAAAACCAAGAGACATGCGCCAGGTGCCATTTGCCAGGGCTGGCGTCCGGCATCGACTGTGCGGTCAGGTCCTCAGCCAGAAGAGTGGCTGCAAGCCTGGGCAGCCGCGCACGTATCCGCCGATAGGCCGCTATCTCGCCGTCGTTTCTGCGAGAAACACGGACGGTTGAATTCATCCTGCCAGCCTCGTGATGCGCATCGTCGCCACTTCAAGTGGAATGCCCGCTGCTCGCGGCAGTTCCGATGGATCGCGACCTCTCCTGCGGAACGGTCCCGACGAGGCGACGTTCCTGCCGGACGGTCCACATTCGGACCCCGCTTCAGGATACCCGTTGCATGGCCCATGTTCGCGCGCCTGACGGGCCACAGGACAATGGCCCGCCCAGTCGAGGCTCCCGCCCCGTCAGCATCATTGAGGCCGGAGACTGGCGTGACGCCATGGCCGCCTTCCTGCCCTCGCTTCGCGCCTTCGCCTTCTCTCTGTCCAGAAACGCAGCCGACGCCGACGACCTGGTGCAAGAAACCCTTACCAAGGCCTGGGCGCATCGCGAGCGCTTCGAGCCGGGCAGCAACCTGCGAGCCTGGCTTTTCACCATCCTGCGCAACAGCTGGTACACCGGGGCGGCCAAGCGCCGTCGTGAAATCGCGGATGAAGAGGGCCACTACGCCGCCCGTCTCATCGCTGAGGCCAGCCAGGAATGGACAGCAGAACTGACCTCGCTGCAAACAGCCCTGGGCGCCCTGCCGCCCGAGCACCGCGAAGCCATCGTCCTGGTCGGAGCAGCCGGCCTCTCCTACCAGGAAGCCGCCGACATTTCCGGCTGCGCCGTGGGCACAATCAAAAGTCGCGTCAACCGCGCACGCCACCGCCTGGCCTTGTTGCTCGACATGGAACCCCCTGTCGAAGCTGACCAAAATGTAATCCGCGAAGACAGCTAGGCCGAAGGAACGAGGCTCGGTTTTTCTGGTTCACCTCCCAGATTTGGGAGAGTCGGTCATGATGAACCCCCTTGAAAACGAAGTCCGCACGCCGTCCGAACAGGACATGTCATCCCCCGCTCCTGTGAGCGAACCACAGGTTAGGAAATCCGGTTTCGCTCACTGGGTCCGCCAACATTTCGGTGCTGAGCCGCCGCACCGGCATAGCGAAAACTTCTTCATCAGCGACGTAGTTGAAGGCGGCATCGGCTCACATCACCGCCAGCAGGTCTATCGCCAGGACAAGAAACACTGAGCCTGTACAACGGTCACACACGGCATTGAGAGGGGGGGGGCGAGGCGATCCGCCAAGCCCCCCGCCTCATCAGCGTCGCAGCCCCTCGCCCTTGGCGTATTCCAGCCGCGCGATAGTGCGGTTATGCACCTCGTCCGGGCCGTCGGCGATGCGCAGGGTGCGAACCGTGGCGTAGAGTTCGGCCAGAGGCGTGTCGCCCGACACGCCCGCCCCGCCGAAGGCCTGGATGGCGTCGTCGATGACCTTCAGCGCCATGCGGGGCGCGGCGACCTTGATCTGGGCGATCTCGGACTTGGCGTTCTTGGCTCCGACCTCGTCCATCATCCAGGCGGCCTTCAGCACCAGCAGGCGGCACATCTCGATATTGGTGCGCGCCTCGGCCACGCGCTGCTCCCACACCGAATGTTCGGCGATGGCCTTACGGAAAGCGGTGCGCGTCAGCAGCCGCTCGACCATCAGCTCCAGCGCCCTTTCCGCGGCGCCGATCACACGCATGCAGTGGTGGATACGACCCGGGCCAAGCCGCCCCTGAGCAATCTCAAAGCCCCGCCCCTCGCCCGCGATCAGGTTCGAGGCCGGCACGCGGACATTCTCCAGCACCACCTCGGCATGGCCGATCGGCGCCTCGTCATAGCCAAAGACCGACAGCATCCGCTCGACGCGGAAGCCAGGAGTGTCCACCGGCACGATGATCTGGCTCTGCTGCTGGTGGGTTGCGGCGTCCGGGTCGGTCTTGCCCATGACGATGGTCATGGCGACATTGGGGTGGGCCATGTTGGTCGACCACCACTTGCGGCCGTTGATCACATAGTGGTCGCCGTCGCGGACGATGCTGGTCTGGATGTTGGTGGCGTCCGACGACGCCACCTCGGGCTCTGTCATCAGGAAGGCCGAACGGATCTCGCCCGCCATCAGCGGCTTCAGCCAGCGCTCCTGCTGCGCGGTGTCGCCGTACATGTGCAGGACTTCCATATTGCCGGTGTCCGGGGCGTTGCAGTTGAACACCTCGGCCGACCACAGCCGCCGCCCCATCAGTTCGGCTAGGGGGGCGTATTCCAGATTGCTCAGCCCCGCGCCGTGGTCGCCCGGCAGGAACATGTTCCACAGCCCGGCCTCCTTCGCCCTGACCTTCAGCGCCTCCATGACGGGAGCCTGGACCCTCGGGTCGGCGTGGACCTGGGCGCGGTATTCCGCTTCGGCCGGAACGACATGCCTGTCGATGAAGTCCGACAAACGCTCGCGCCACATCACGCCGCGTTCGGAAGGGGCGAAATCCATGATCGTGTCCTCAGCTTCTTGGCCGCGCTTCTGCGAGCGCCGATAGCAAAACGGCGCGACCCCGAGGGAGCCGCGCCGTCCTTGTTCTGGTGTCTCAGAAACGCATCAGCGCTTCAGCAGAGGCGCCAGTTTCTGGGCGATCATCATGTCGCCGGCGATCTTCAGCTTGCCCTGCATGAAGGCCATCATCGGGTCCAGCTTGCCTTCCGACAGGGCGACAAAGTCGTCCCACTTCATCGAAACGGTGGCGTCGGCCGGCTTGTCGTCGTTGGTCACCGAGTTCGGCACCGAGGCGCCGTCGATGAAGATCTTGCCGACGTCGCCCAGGTCCAGCTTGACGGTCTTGCCAAGGCCCGAGTTGTCGCCGACGGCGTTGCGGATGTGGTCAGTGACGGCGTTCAGGTCCATGTACGTCTCTCCCGAGGACAAGAATGAACCTCAGGCGTAGCCCGCTCCGAGGGCGGCGCCAAGATCACGCAAGGGAAGGCGGCGACCGGTCGCGCCGTATCGCCGCCCCGTCGGCCTCTAGAAGCTGGCCTTCAACCCCACCACGAAGCGGTCATCGGTCAGCGGTCCGTCCACGTCCGTGTCATGATACCGGACGTCCACCACCAGGTGATCTGTCAGGGCGTAGGCCACGCCCAGGTTCCAGGTGGCGTAGTCGTCGTTGACATCCAGCGACTGATGACCAATCGCGCCGGACACGCTCCACTTGTCCGTCACGGCATAGGCGGCGTTGGCTTCCAGATAGGTGGTCTGCTCGTCCGCCCCGAAGAAGTTCGGCGAATAATAAACCGCCGCCCCCAGCGTCACCGGACCGATGGCCCGCGAGGCCGCCGCTTTCAGCTCCACATAGTTGTAGTCCGCCGAGCCCGGTTCGTTCACGTAGAGATAGCTCACCACCCCGAGGTCCAGACCATAGCCTCCCAATTCGGTTCGATAGCCGCCGTACAGATCGACTTCGGCGTCCGTGTCGTCTCCGAAATCCACCATGGACGCCCAACCGCCTACATAAAAACCGCTGGCGAAGCTGACATCGACTCCGCCCTGGAGCGCGGGCTCCTCGTCCGTCTGGCTGGCGCCGCGGAAAACATAGTCGCTGACCACGCCGATGTTGAAAGCTACCTCTGGCGCGGTCTGGGCCTGGGCGGCGCCCGCCCCCACGGTCAGCGCCAGCAATGATGCGCAAGCAAGTGCAAGTCTCATGACATATCCCCTCAAAGTCTGATTGATTTTGGTCACGCCTACTCATCCGGCCGCTGGTGGAGCGCAGCCGGGCCTTGGTTCCCTTGACGGGTTCTCTGCGGGAACGGGACACGGCGGGGAGGCGCCGCGTCCCATCCGTCGGCTTCAGACGCCGTCCAGCACTTCGCCGTGCAGGTGAGCGTCCAGACCTTCGGATTCCTGCTCGTCGGTGACGCGCAGGCCCGTGGTGTACTTGCAGATCAGCAGGATGATCAGTGTGCCGACCGCGCTCCACAGGATGGTCCAGACCAGCCCCAGCGCCTGGGCTCCGATGTTGGCCCCTTCGGACAGGCTGTTGATCGCCGTGGAGGCAAAGACGCCGGTCAGCAAGGCGCCGACCAGACCGCCCGCGCCGTGCAGGCCGAAGGCGTCCAGGCTGTCGTCATACCTGAGCAGCTTCTTCAGCCAGACCGACGAGACATAGCAGGCCGGACCGGCGATCAGGCCGATGATGACCGCGCCCTTGGGATCGACAAAGCCCGCCGCCGGGGTGATGGCGACCAGACCCGCAACCACGCCCGACAGAACGCCGATCAGCGACCACTTCTTCTTGTAGACCACCTCGACGAACTTCCAGGCCAGCGAAGCTGCAGCCGCCGCCAGCAGGGTGTTGATCAGGGCTGCGCCCATCAGGCCGTTGGCCGCCCCCGCTGAACCGGCGTTGAAGCCGATCCAGCCGACCAGCAGCAGCGAGGCGCCGATCATGGTCAGAACGGGGTTGTGCGCCGTGATGGGCTCGACGCCGTAGCCCTTCCTCGGCCCGAGGAACAGGGCGCAGACCAGACCCGCCACGCCCGAGTTGACGTGCACCACCGCGCCACCGGCGAAGTCGAGCACGCCCTGCGCCCCCAGGAAGCCGCCGCCCCAGACCCAGTGGGCGATCGGCGCATAGACCACCAGCGACCACAGGGCCGTGAACAGCAGCATGCCCGAGTACTTCAGCCGCTCGGCGAAGGCGCCGGTGATCAGCGCCGGGGTGATGATGGCGAAGGTCAGCTGGAACGACACCCAGAGGAACTCGGGGATGCCCGGCAGCAGGCTGTGGGCCGTGTCCACCGTCACCCCGTTCAGGAACAGGGCGTCCAGGCTGCCGATGTACTGATTGACTCCGGCGTCGCCGTTCGTCCCGAAGGCGATGGTATAGCCGGCGATGAACCAGGTCAGCGACACCACCGCGAAGGCGGCGACCGACTGGGTGATCGTGGCGATCACGTTTTTGCGGCGCACCATGCCGCCGTAGAAGAGCGCCAGACCCGGCAGGGTCATCAACAGGACCAGGGCAGTGGAGGTCCCCAGCCAGGCCGTGCCCGCCGCATCCAGCTCCAGCGGAACCTGATGTGAAAACAGCGCCGGAGCAGGCTCCGACGCTGTTACAGCGGCACTGGCGATGTTGGCGACGGCGGCGGCGTCAGGCGCTGCGAGCGCCGCTCCCACCGCGAACAATCCGCCGGTTAGACAAAGCAGGGCGAGAAGCCCCGGTAAGCTGTTCTTGAACTGCGTCATGCGCGTATCCCCTCATGCGTTTCGCAGTTGCGAAGATTTTATTGCAATTGCGAGACTGACAAGAGCAATTCGTGAGGAATTGAAAAAATATTCGCACACAAGCCGCGAAACAGGCTTCATATGAGTGAAAATTGCAAATTTATGCCAAATTCAGGAAAATACGCTCCTGTCATATACCACCACGGCATAAACCATCCTGCCTCGCGCCGCCGTCAGACGACAGCGGATCTCTCGGGAACGGATGGCAGGCCCCACAGATCGAACAGTCTGGACCGGACCTCCGCCATCAAGGGCTGATAATGGGCTTCGGCCATGATGACGGACCGATAGTCGCCGTCGGCGACCCGCGCACTGCCATAGGCTTCATAGGCCGGCGAGCGCTTGCCTGATCGTTCCGCATCATCCGGGTACAGCCGCTCGACGCCGATATCCAGGCCCTGCTCCCGCACCTGCTCGATCTCCTGCAGCAAGGGCGCATACCGTGCCATGGCCGCCTCTTTGCGCTTCCTTGCGATGCTGTCCAACCAGAGCTCCCGTACCGGCGCGGACAGAGCCTCCCCCGTCGCCGGCGCGGTCAGGCGTCGTACAGACTGACCTTGCGCGGACAGACCCTCAACCACCATCGTCGCAAGACAGCAGGCCGCGTCGTGCATGGGATTATAGCCGTCGCGCGCATCCGAAACGATCAGACCGATCCCCAGCGTCAAGGCCGCGCACGCGATCTTGTCGCCAGCCTCGACGAAGGGCGCGGGGTCGCGGGCCAGAAGCGCGGCATACCAATCGCGATCAGCCATATGACCGAACAGAGGCCCCGTCGTCGCCCCCGCTCGCGCCACACAGTCGCGCGAGTACTCGATCCGCCCCTGCCCCGTTCCGCCAGACCCGTCCGTCAGAACGCAGACCGTGGGGCGCTCAAGTTCAAGCCAATGATGGAGGCGCAGTTCGTGACCTGGATGGCCGATCAACAGCATGGCCCGCTCACCGGTCATCTTGCGCTCCACCCCGGGCGGCAAGAGCGTCGATCTGCTCTCGCAGTTCGACTCCCAGCGCCTCGATCTGTCGCTTCAGCCGAACGCGCTGCTTTTCACCGGCTGCTTCCAGCCTGGCTCCGACCCGGCTGATTTCTTCGTTCCAGTCCGGCGCCCATCGCTTTTCCGTCGCCAATCGCCGCCACGGTCTTTCTGTCGGGGTCGGCAACCAGTCCTCAAGCAAGGCGGCGTTATGAAGCGCCAACTCTGCCGGGCTCGCTGTAACCCCCTCCTTGACGGCGGCCTCGTAAAGCGCGGTCATGTCTTGCACATAGCCCGTCAGATCGGCCGAAACGCGGACCTGTCGCGCCACCTCCCGAGCATCCTCGGGATCATAGTCGTCCAGCGCCGCCGCCATCTCCTGTTCCGTCACGGGCCGGACCAGCATTGCAGCGCCGAGGTTCTGTCGCCGCCATTCCGGCCAACGCGCGCTGGTCAGCATCCCCGCCGCCCCGCGACCGTCCGCGACCACCACGGCGCACCCTATCGCCGCCGCCTCCAGCGCCATGCGTGCAGTGGCGAAGACGACATCAAAGGCCGGAAGGACGTCTTCGATGGCCGCGCTGACCTGTCCTACGCCGGGCCCCATCTCCACGACTTCGACGCCGCGCGCCTTGCAGGCGGCGATCACCGCCTGGCGTTGTTCCTTGGTCTTGGTCAGAAGCAGGGCCCGCTTCGGCCTGGACGGCAGGGGCGGGCGCTCGACGAAGCGCAAAAGATCCACAGGATTATAGACCACGGACAGCCGCGCCGCCGGCGCGCCATCCGCCAGACAGCGCTGGCGGCACAGGGCGTCGACCGCAACATACCGACGAACCTGCGGGTGCAGGATGGGGGCCTCCTGGGCGAATCGCGCGCTGTGGCAGACATGGACGACCGGCGTCTCGGGAAAGGCTGTCATGGCCATCAGGGCGGGGGTCGAATGCTGGGCGTGAATGACGTCCGGACGAAATGGCACACCCGCCAGACGATCCGTGATCACATGCCCCCTCACCCGCATCTTCTCGGCCTGTTCGCCCAGGGCCGGCGCATAGACGACGACGTCGTGGCCGGCGCGTCTCAATCCATCCGCCGCCAGCTCCGCTGCAACTTCCGATCCGCTGAAACGGGCCAGACGCATGTTCGTGATCAGTACCCGCAAGGCCATTCTCCAGCTCGGACGCCCGGGTTAGGCGAAGCCTTCATCGCCAGCAAGCCGATCCTGCGCTCCCGCCGATCCGCCTCAAATGCGCGACATAAGGTCCGGTACGTCCCGCTTTACAGCCTTTTACGACCTGGCGCCGCGCACCCCGCCTAGACTGTCCGGCGATCCGATCCTCGAGGCCGCCATGAATCCCCAGCTTTCGCCCGACGACGCCCATCTGAACCAGTTGTGGCGCGAAACCTTCGGCCAGCCCTTGCCGCTGATCGGCGCACCAGAGATCACCCGCCGCATCCTGCGTCAGAACGGCGTCCCGGACAGCGCGCTCCATCGCCCGGTTACGGACGAGGTCAAACCCGCGCGCGCCCCGAGGGGGTCAACTCAATAGCGCTATAATGCAGGGAAAGTTCTGGCGGAGACGGAGGGATTCGAACCCTCGGTACCCCTTACAGGGTACGACGATTTAGCAAACCGTTGCCTTCAGCCACTCGGCCACGTCTCCGGCAGGCGGCGTGGATAGCGGGTCCTTTGACGGCGCGCAACCGGGGACCTGCAATACAGTCGCGTTAACGCGCCATAGATGGCGAATGTGGAAGGAAATATGAGATAACTCCGCTTCTGGAAGCCGCTCTCACCCCTATGACGTCCGCCGAATCCTTCTTTCCAACGCCCGCAGACGGCGCCGATGTCGAAACGCGACGCGCGCGGGCCAAAGAAGCGCGCCTGCATGATTCGACGTCCGCCGTCGGCAAGGCCCGACGCGGTCCTTTCCGTCCGGAGCTGTGGCTGAACACGCGTCAGCGCGAGGCGGCGCGGCTGCGCGTCTTCTATTTTCGAGGTTTCGACATTGTCGGCGTGTGGATCGCCGCCCTGGCCGCAGGGGCCCTGGCGACGGACGCCCCCCTGTTGTCAGCGCGCGCGACCGATGCCGCGCCCTTCGTGGTCGGCGCCGTGGTTGTTCTGGCCCTGTTGCGCTCGCTTGAGCTCTACCGCTTCGCCAAGGGGCAAGGTCTGCTGCGCCATCTCGTCGCCGTCGCGGGCGTCGTCACGGGCGGCGGCCTCGCCGTCTGCGCCACCGGCGCCATCGTGCATGGCGGCGACGCGCCCTGGAGAGCCTATGGCGGCTGGGCTCTGGCGACCCTCGCGACGCTTGGCGTACTGCACGCTGTCTGGAGCAGCCTGATCGCGAACTGGCGACGCCGCGGAGCCCTGACGCCGAACATCGCCGTAGTCGGCGCCACCCGCCACGCCGAGAACCTCATCCACGAAGCCCTGCAACGTCGCGACCTCAATGTTCTGGGAGTCTTCGATGATCGTCTGGCCCGCTCGCCGTCCAGCGTCCAGGGCGTTCCGGTGCTGGGCGAGGTCGACGCCCTGCTGAACCACCGTCTGACCCCCTATGTCGACCGCATCGTTCTGGCCATTGACCCGCGCGCCGAAGCGCGCGTGCGTGACCTGACCGCGCGTCTGTCCGTGCTGCCGGTGCGCCTGACCCTTCTGGTAGACCCCCGAGCCGTCGAACAGCGTAACGCCGTGCTGGAAGACCTCGCCAGCGCTCCGTTCGCCCCTCTGGACGGGGGGCCGACCCCGGATCGCCGCGCCTTCAACAAGCGCCTCCAGGACATCGTCCTCGGTTCGGTCGGTCTTGCGCTTCTGGCGCCCCTGCTGCTCCTGATCGCCCTGCTCGTCAGGCTCGACAGCCCGGGCCCGGCCCTGTTCCGCCAGCGCCGTCACGGCTTCAACCAGGAAGAGATCGTGGTGTGGAAATTCCGCACCATGCGCCATGAGGCCGCCGACGCCACCGCCAGCCGCCAAGTTACGGCCGACGACGATCGCGTCACGCGCATCGGTCGTTTCCTGCGCGCCAGCAGCCTGGACGAACTGCCGCAGCTGCTAAACGTCCTGCGCGGCGAAATGTCTCTGGTCGGCCCGCGTCCCCATGCCATCGGCATGAAGACCGGGGAGACTGAATCCGCGCGCCTGGTCGCCGACTACGCCCATCGCCACCGCATCAAGCCGGGCATGACCGGTTGGGCCGCCATCAAGGGGTCACGCGGCCCCATGCACACGGCGGCCGAGGTTCGTCGTCGCGTTCAACTGGACATCGACTACATCGAGCGCCAGTCCTTCTGGCTGGACCTCAGGGTCATCCTCATCACCATTCCTGTGTTGCTCGGCGACCGGATGTCGGTACGCTGATGTTCTGGCGCGGCGTACTGGGCTATCTGCCCGCCAATATCCTGCAGGGCGTGATCGGTTTTCTGACGATCATCGTCTTCACCCGTCTTCTCAGCGCCGAGGATTACGGGCGTTACGCCCTGGCCCTGTCCGTCATGACTTTGGCCCATGTGGCGACCTTCAGCTGGCTGGAGGCCGCCATGGCGCGCTTCTGGGCGGCCCAGCGCGAAGGCGCCGACATGGCCAGCCACTTCGCCAGCCTGTATCGCACCGCCTTCATCGTCACGGCCGCTTTCCTGCCCGTGGTCGGCCTGGCGGTCTGGCTGTGGCCCATGCCGGACGCCTTCCGCTTTCCTCTGGCCGTCGCCCTGATCGGCATCCCGGTGCGCTGCTTCGCCAAGCTGGCGCAAGAGCGCTATCGCGCGGCGGGCGAGGTTCGCAAGGCGGCCACCCTCGACATCTGGAACGGCGTCGCCGGTTTCATTGTCGGGGCCGTGTTCGCCCTGGCCGGCGCGGGCGGCGCATCGCCGCTGGCGGGTCTGCTGATCGCGCCGCTGATGGCCATGCCCTTCTTCCTGCCAGGCGAATTGCGCGAAGCGCGGCAAGGCGTGGTGGATGTCCAACGGCTCAAGACCTATGCCGTCTACGGCTATCCGATCGCCGCCTCCCTGGGTCTGGCGGTGGTTCTGGCCTCGACCGACCGATTCCTGCTGGCCCTCTTCCTCGATGAGGCGGCGGTCGGCGCCTACCACGCAGGTTACAGCATCGCGAACCGGACCCTGGACGTGCTGTTCATCTGGCTCGGCACGGCGGGCACGCCAGCCCTGGTCATGGCCCTGGAACGCGGCGGACGCGATCAGCTGACCGCCGCCGCCCGCGAGCAGGCCTCGACCCTGGTCCTGATCGGCCTGCCCGCCGCCGTCGGCGTGGCCCTGGTGGCCCGCCCGTTGTCGGAGTTCATGATCGGCGAGAACCTGCGCGAGGCCGCCATCCTGGTCACCCCCTGGATCGCCCTGTCGGCCTTCCTGTCCGGCGTAACCGTCTATTATTTCCACCAGGCCTTCACCCTGGGCCGCCGCACCGGATGGCTGCTGCTGGCCATGAGCGTTCCAGCCCTGACCAATGTGGCGCTGAATCTCCTGCTGATCCCCCGCTTCGGGGTTCTGGGCGCCGCCTGGGCCACCGCCGCCAGCTTCGCGGTCGGCTTGATCGCATCCATGTCCATCGGCCGCCGCATCCTGCCCTTGCCTGTTCCCTGGAACGCCCTCGTCCGCTGCAGTCTGGCGGCAGGCGTCATGGCCGTCGTCGTCTGGGTCCTGCCCCCTATCGGCGGTTTTACGGAGCTGATGCTGGACGCCTCGGTCGGCGCGGCCGTCTATGGCGCCTGCGCCTGGGGCCTGAACGCCGGCGGCGTCCGCGACCTCGCCCGCCGCCTGGTCGGCGCCATGCGCGCGCGGAGGGCGACCGCATGACCAGCAACGCCGCCCAGCTGCACGACAACTCCGCCTGGACCAGGGCCCAGCCCGCCCTGTCGGTACTGATCCCCTTCCTGCGCGACGATCCCGCGAGCCTGCTGACCCTCCTCGACCGCGAAGGCGCCGCCCTGAACGGCCAGGTCGAGCTGGTCCTGCTGGACGACGGCACGGCCGATATGGCCCTGACCGCCCGTCTCACGGCCCAGATCGACGCCCTGGCCCTGCCGGCCCGCCTTATCACCCTGGCCGCCAACGAGGGCCGTTCCATCGGCCGCAACCGCCTGGCCTCGGTCGCGCGCGGGGCCAGCCTGCTGTTCCTCGACAGCGACATGCGGCCCGACCACGACCACTTCCTGCAGACCTGGGCGCGGCTGACGGGCGAACAGGCGCCGGCCGTGGCTTTCGGCGGCTTCTCCTTGTTGCAAGCCCCCGACGACGCCCGCTTCGCCGTGCATCGCCAGATGGCCGCGCGTTCGGACTGCCTGTCCCATGACCAGCGCGCCCTGCAGCCCGAGAAGCATGTCTTCACGTCCAATCTTCTGGTCCGCCGCGACGTCTTCGACGCCGAGGCCTTCGACCCCGGCTTCTCCGGCTGGGGCTGGGAGGACGTGGAATGGGCCATGCGCGTCTCGCGCCGCTTCGAGGTCGTGCATCTGGACAACCCGGCCACCCACATGGGCCTGGACACGGTCGAGACCCTGGCCGCCAAGTACGAACAGTCGGCGCCCAACTTCGCGCGCGTCGTCGCCCGCCATCCTGACTTCGTGGCCGCCTACCCGAGCTATCGCGTGGCGAAGGCCCTGAAGGCCGTGCCGGGCCTGAAGGGGATCCGCCCCCTGTTCAAGCGGGCCGCACGCCTCTCCGCCCTGCCGGTCCCCCTGCGCGCCTTCAGTCTGCGGCTCTACCGCGCCGCCCTCTATGCGGAGGCGATATGATACAACCCTACACGCCAGACGTCAGTCTCAAGGGTAAGCTGCGTCGTCGCTTCGCTCGCCTGACGCATCGCCGCCCGGTGCGCCTGAACCTGACCCGTCCGACCATCAGCTTCACCTTCGACGACATCCCCGCCAACGCCGGACAAGCCGGAGCTTCGGCGCTGGAAGCCCAAGGAGCACGCGGGACCTTCTACGTCTGCGCCGGCCTGTTCGGACAGGAGGGCCACATGGGACGCTTCGCCGACGCGAGCGAGATCAGCGACCTGATCCGTCGCGGACACGAGGTCGCTGGCCATACCTTCAATCACCTGGACTGCCACCGTACGCCCGAGGCGGATCTGACCTTTGACCTGGACGCCAACGATGCGGCCCTGCGCGGACTGGGCGCCGCCCCCATCCACTTCGCCTACCCCTATGGTGAGGTCTCGCCGCGCGCCAAGGCCCTGCTGGCCGGGCGCTACAGTTCACTGCGCGGCGTGCACAAGGCTCTGGTTCACGACGGCGACGACCTCAACCAGCTGCCGGGCGTCGGCATCGAAGGCCCCGACGGCGAAGGCGTCGCCCGCCGCTGGATCAACCGCGCCGCAGCCGAGAACGCGTGGCTGATCCTCTACACCCACGACGTGCGCGAAGCTCACTCGTCCTGGGGCTGCACGCCCGACGCCCTGTCGCGTCTGATCACCCACGCCCAGGACGCCGGCTGCGATGTCCGCACCGTCGGCGAGGTGCTGGCTGCATGAGCGATGTCGCCGTCATCGTGCCGACCCTGCGCCGGCCCGAGAGCTTGGAACGCGCCTTGCGCTCCCTGTTCAGCCAGACCGGAGTCGCCGACCGCCTGCGCGAGATCGTCGTCATCGACAACGACCCCCAGGCCAGTTCACGGGAGACCGTGGATCGCCTGCGTCCCGCCGCGCCCGTGCCCCTGATCTGGCGCCACGCTCCCCGCCCCGGCGTCGCCACCGCCCGCAACGAAGGTCTGGCTGCCACCGACGCCCCGTTAATCGCCTTCCTCGACGATGACGAAGCCGCCTCGCCCGGCTGGCTGGCGGCCTTGCTGGCGGGACAGGCCATGACCGGCGCCGACGCCGTCTTCGGGCCCATCCGCGGGCGAGTGCCCGACGGAACCGGCTGGAGCACGCCCTATCTGGAACGCTTCTTCGGCCGCGAAGGCCCGGTACAGTCACAACTGATCGACCACCCCTATGGCTGCGGCAACGCCCTGCTGGTGCGCGCAACCGCCTTGCCCGGCGCCGCGCCCTTCAACACCTCGGCGGACCAATCAGGCGGCGAGGATGACGCCCTGTTCGCGGCCCTGGCCGCGCGCGGCGGCCGCTTCGGCTGGTCCGCAGACGCCTGGGTCGATGAGTTCGCCCCGCCGCATCGCGCCAACCTGCGCTATGCCCTGACCCGCGCCTTCGCCTATGGCCAGGGGCCCAGTCAGACCGCCGCCGCAGCCCGCAACTGGCCCGCCGTCGCGCGCTGGATGGTGATCGGCGCGGCGCAAACGGCGGTCTGGACCCTCGCCGCCCTGCCACTGCTCCTGTCTCGCGATCCGCGACGCGCGCAGGTGCTGGACCGCGCAGCGCGTGGCCTTGGAAAACTGTGCTGGATGAAGGGCTTCGAGCCACACTTCTACGGTGTGCGCGAACTGGCGCGGCTGGAGCGTCAGAAACCGGCCTAGCCGACCAGCCGCTTCAGCATGAGCGGCGGGCTCCAGGTCGAACGGTTCATCACCACCCCGGCGATCCGCCCGCCGACGGCGTCGATCTCGTCGCGCAAGGCCACCGGTTCGCTGGCCTCCGTCGTCTCGGCCGCAACCACCAGGATGGTGGCGTCAACAAAGGGAGCCAGAGTGATGGCCATGTCACTGCGGTCGGCGGCGGGCGTGTCGATCACCACCGTATCAGCGTGGGCGCGCAGGGCGGTCCAGTAACGCGCCTCGCCCAGAGGCTCGACCCTCTGACCAGCCCGCAGCAACTCCGTATGGAAACGGGTGACGAACAGCCGTCCGCCCAGGCAAGCCCGAGCTGTAATCAGGCGCGCCGGCTTGACCGGCAGCCCGTCGCGCCCGCGCATCGGCGGCGTCACGGCGTAGAAAGCTGATCCGTCGGGCGAAGCCTTCACCGGCGCCGCCAGCCGCCCGAACCGTTCGGGTTCCGACGCGATCACGTCCATCTGGCCCTGCTGGCTCAGATCGCCGTCCACCAGCCAGACCGGCTTGCGCGCCCGCACGGCGGCCAGGCGGGCGTATTCACGCGCCACGGTCGAAACCCCGTCGCCGGTCGTGGCCGAGGCGAACTGGATGACGCGGCCGCGATGAGCCGACGCTGGTCCCAGCGCCGCCCACAGTCCCGCCATTTCCGTCGTCAGATCGACCATCGAATCGGTTACGCGCCCGCCGTTTGAAGCACTAGCCTAGCATGGACTTCGTCCACCGAGAGGTTCAGGCGCCCTTCATCGGCGCCACGGCCAGAACCGGCATCTGCAGGGTGCGGCTGGCCGTCGACGGCAGCGAGAACCCGCGCCTCAGGAAAACCCTCAGCAGGCCCACGCAAAGGGCCGTAAAGGCAGCGAACAGGAAGGCCGCGATCATCAGCGGCGCCTTCAGGCTCTTGCCCTTGGACGGGGGCTGGGCGCGCTCGATCACCGTGACATTGTCGGCGCCCGCCTTGACCAGTTCGTTGTCGGCGCGGCTTTGCGTTTCGCGCTGCTGAAACTCACGGATCGACGCCGTCAGAACCTCGCGGTTGCCCGCCAGGGTGGCGTTGCGCGATTCCAGCTCGGTCAGACGGGCCTGACGCGCCCGAAGGTCCGTCACCTGGCGATCCAGCACCGCCAGGCGCGCCGCCAGAGCGTCGCGCTCGGCCTGGGCGTTGATCCGCGTCGTCTCCAGCTCGACCCAGACCGGGTTCGGCCCGGTGCGGACCTCCTTGGCGCCGACCGCCGTGCCGGTGCCGACGTAGGCCTGAAGCTGGGCGATACGGGCCTCGATCTCGCGCACCGGCTGGGCGTCGGGCTGATAGCGGCTCAACAGATCCTCACGCTGGGTGCGCAGTTGAAGGATCTGATCCTGCGCCGAAATGTTCAGGTCCTGCTGCAAGGCGATCTCGACCGGGGTGCGGCCTTGCTGACCCGCCAGGGTCATCAGTCGCTGCGCCGCCTGGTTCAGTTGCGCCTGGACCGCCATCCGCTCGGCGAAGATCGATTGATAGGTGGCCGCCAGGGTGGCCTTGGCCGTGGCGAAGTCGCCGATATCGTTCGTGCGCAGGAACTCTTCATACGCCTGATCCGCCGTGGCCAGTTCATCCTCGAACGCACGACGCTGGGTCTGGATAGCCGGCGTGGCCTTGTCCTGGAAGACTTCGCGACGATAGGTCAGATACTGGTCGATGACCGTGTTCAGAACCCGCGCCGACAAAGCCGCGTCATCGCTTTCATAACGAAGGCCGATCACTGGGCTCAGCGGCGTTACAACCACCTCCAAGCCCCCGCTGACAGCACGGACGGCGTCTTCTTCCTGCTTGGCGGGGCTGGCGGTCGACGGCTTGCCGTCCTGGAAACTCTCGACGCCCATGGCGCGGACCACGCGGCGCTTGACCTCCATGCTGTTCAGGATCGCCCCTTCCGACTGGGCCACTTCGGCGGCCGTCGGCGGCGAGGACCGGTCGGTCACCCCGACCCGCGGTTGATAGACATATTCCTGGCCCACGCCGACAAACAGGCTGGCCCCGGCGGTATAGGTCTTCTTCAGGGTCAGGACCGCCGCTGCGCCGAGGGCGAACAGGACCACGAAGACCAGAACCATGACCAGAAGCTCGCGGAACAGCAAGGCCACGACGTCGAGGACGCCGTAACGCGGACGGGCTGCTGCACGAGACGCCATACGCATGGGCCGAGGAAATCCGTTGCTGGTCGTTTTCACCTTCACCTTTGGCCCAGGCGCGTTAACCGTGCGTTACCCATAAGGGTCCAGCTTCACCGTCATTCGAAAACGATTGCTGTTCGCCGCGCCCATGACCCCTGACCGCCGCCTTATCCTGATGGGCCTGGCCGCCGGCCTGGCGGGCTGCGCCAGCGGCCGCGGGTCCATAGCCCCGGCCTCGCCGCCAACGTCTGGCCTGGACTTCGCCGAGTGGACGGATGTCGCACCCGAGTACCTTCTCTTCCCGGGCGACGAGATCGAGATCGCCACCCCGACCGCGCCCGAATTGACACGACAGCTGAAGATCGGACCGGACGGCCGCGTCTCCCTGCCTCTGGTGGGCCATGTCATGGCCGCAGACCGCACCCTGGCCGAGCTGGAGGCCGATGTCGCCGAGGGCTACGCTCCCTATCTGCGCCGCCCCGAAACCGAGGTCACCCTGCGTCTGGCCGGGCCGCTCAAGGTCTGGGTCGACGGCGAGGTGCGCAATCCGGGCGTCTTCGACATGCCCGGCGATATTGACGCCTACCAGGCCGTTGTCATGGCTGGCGGCTACCTGCCCTCGGCCCGGTCCAGTCAGGCCGCCCTGATCCGGCGCGGGCCGGGCGGCGTGCGCATGCTGCGGGTACTGGATCTCAGCCCACGCCGCGCCGCGCCGGTCCTGATGCGTCGCGGCGACATCATCTTCGTGCCGCGCAGCACCCTGGGTGAACTGGCCGCCTTCTTCACCCAGTTCCGCGCAGCCCTGCCCATCGGCTTCAGCTACGCCCTGAATGGCGGCTACGCCTCGACCTGACGACGTGGCAGGTCGTCAGGCTGGCCGCACAGTGGCGGCTCTGGGCTGGAACTCCCACTCTTCACCTGACGCCCGAATCCGCGCCACCTCATCCAGCATCGCCTTGACGTCGGAATAATCCATTCCCTTCAGCAAGGTCGGCTTGACCCGCCACCATTCCGAAGCCAGCAATCGCGCCACTGTCTCTTCGTCGAACCGTTTGCGGATCGGTCTTGCCGGCACCCCGCCGACAATGGCGTACGGCTCCACATCCCGCGTGACGACGGCGCCTGCCGCGATGATTGCGCCGTGGCCAATGGTAACGCCCGCCATGATGACTGCACGGCTGCCTATCCAGACGTCATTGCCAATAACGACCAGAGCCTCGACAGCGTCAAACGTCTTCGTCTGGGCGGCGTAGAACTCATTGGTCAGGGGCGTGCCGACCCACCGGTTCTTTCGGTAGAAGAACGTGCTGGTGGACAACCAGTCCGTCGGATGCTGGCCGGCGCCGATCAGTATCTCTTGTCCCAGCGAGCAATATCGTCCGATCGAAGCCGTCGAATAGACCTCGCATCCACGTCCCGTATAGGTGAAAGCACCGATGGATTTCACCATCAGGACGCCGCCCTCGCCGATCTGGGAATGCTCCTCCATCCTCACGCTCCAGTGCAGCGTAAGGCCGGACGACGGCGGCAGGTCGATGTTCAGTTTTCTTTTCAGCAGCGACTGTTCTGGAAGATACATGTCACGTTGCTAGCGCGTCACCGTCCTCACGGTCCAGCCATGACCGACGACAGCTAAATCCATGGTCGGGGCGAGAGGATTCGAACCTCCGACCCTCTGGTCCCAAACCAGATGCGCTACCAGGCTGCGCTACACCCCGAACCGATGGAGCGCCCTATTGGCACGGGCGGCGGCGCACCGCAACGCATTGAAGGGCTTAATCTCCCCTAGGGGCGAAAGAAGCTGTGGCGAATCTGGTCACCGGGTTCGGCGCCGATCTCGCCCGCGCGGCCGGCGCGTAGTTCCAGTACGCCATTGGCGGCGCCGTTGGACGGCAGGGGCGTCTCCGAATAGGGCGTGGCGTGGCTGGCGATCGAGACAATCCGTCCCTGCGGATCAATGTAGATGATGTCCAGCGAACTGGGGGTGTTCTTCATCCAGAAGCTCTGCTCGCGCGCCGCCGGAAACTGAAACAGCATGCCCCGGTCGTCCTCAAGCGGCGGACGATACATCAGCCCACGCTCGCGTTCGGCGTCGTCATCGGCGATCTCGACCAGGAACCTGTGCTCACCCGAAGCCGTGACGATGCTCAGCGACTCCAGCGGCCGCCCTGCAGCGTCAACCGGACCCTCCTTGGCGCAGCCAGACTCCAGGCCCGCGACGAGCAGAACCGCCCCCAGCAGCACGCGACGTGAGAACTCCATGGCCTTCGCCCCTCAACAAGGGCGAAACCTACTCGCCCGGCCTGATCTCGGCCACCACCATGCCCTTGGGCCCATCGGCGAACCGCACCTGTACCGTTTCGCCCGGAATCAGATCATCCAGCCCGCAACGGCGCAGCGTTTCAACATGGACGAAGATATCGCCCGCCGCACCGTCGCGCACCACGAAACCATAGCCCTTGGTACGATTGAACCATTTGACGACCGCGGCCTCCAGCGGACCGTCTGTGGGCATGCTGAAGGCGGTGCGCGGAGATGGCGCGCGCGGCGAGTCACGACGCACGGAAACCGGCACCCCTTCGCCCAGATCAATGACGCGCACAACCTGCCAGCCTTTTGGACGGCGCGCGCACTCACAGGTGATGGCGGCCCCCTCCGCGGCGGCCTCATGCCCGCCGTCACGCAGGCTGCTGACGTGCAACAGCACATCCTTGAGCTCGGTCATGTCCGGCTCGTCAGGGACAATAAAGCCGTAGCCCTTGCCCGGATCGAACCATTTCACCCGGCCGGCGATCAGAACGACATCCGGCGCTTCAATCTCGTCGTAGTCCGACAACTCACAAACCCCCGCCTGCAAAGCGTGCAGAGACTATGATTAACACGGTTCTGTGAACTGCGGAAAAACAAAAATGACGGTTTTAAGCCCTGCGTGGCGCGATGATCCGCGCGCGAAACCAGCTACGCGCCGGCCAACATATCAGTAGGGGGAAAACTCCGCGTGGCAGTCCCTAGGGGAGTCGAACCCCTCTTTTCAGGTTGAAAACCTGACGTCCTAACCGATAGACGAAGGGACCGCTGCGCGGAGGAGCGGTCTGATACCCCCCGCCCTCGGACGATGCAAGTCTGTTTTTCAACTTTCCGAACAAAGACTTCGCAACAGCGCAGCACACGGCGAAGCGCCGCCCTGACGAGGCGGATGCAGGCTGTCGATGTCAGGGAAAGAATGGCTCCGCGTGGCAGTCCCTAGGGGAGTCGAACCCCTCTTTTCAGGTTGAAAACCTGACGTCCTAACCGATAGACGAAGGGACCGCTGCGCGGAGGACCGGGGTAATAGCCGCCGATTCCGCCGCTTGCAAGCGGTTGCTGCGCAGTTTGTGCGACTTTTTCAAAGACCTGCGCTCGGCAACGCCAAAACCTCAGGCCATGCGCGGGTCAGCCACGTCCTCGATCTCGAACTGCACCCCGCGACGACCGTTCCAGTCATCGGCTTTCAGCCGCCCGACCAGGTTCAACCCGCCCTGCCCCTCCAGCAGCGCCTTGCCGCCGGGCAGGTCAGCGCAGCGCCAGGCGATGGCCCGCACCGACGCCCCGTCCGGCCCAACCAGACGGCACCGCACATGACCGCCGTTCATGGCGACCGGCTCGCGCGCCTGCACCCCTTGCAGGGCGAACAGGGGCTCGGGGTTGGCCGGGCCATAGGGCGCCAACTGCTCAAAGGCCTCGAACAGGTCGCGCGTCGCCGCGCGCGGATCGATCAGGGCGTCCACCTCGACCCAGTCCTGGGCCACGGCCTCGGCCCGCTCGCCCGACAGGCGCTCATTGAGGAAGGCCCGCAACTCGTCGATGCGGTCGGCCGCCACCGTCAGGCCAGCCGCCATAGCGTGCCCGCCCCCGGCGATCAGCACGCCCTCGTTCCAGGCCGCCTGCACGGCGCGCCCCAGATTCATGCCCGGCTGCGACCGGCCCGACCCCTTGCCCACGCCGTTGACGGCGTCGACGCCGATGACGATGACCGGCTTCCTCCAGCGTTCGCGCAGCCGTCCCGCCACGATGCCGACCACGCCGGGGTGCCAGTCCTCGCCCGAGACCACGACCAGGGCCGACTCGTCCGCGTGCGCGCCCGTCGCCTCGACGCGGCGCACGGCCTGCTCCGTCACCTGGGCCTCGACCTCGCGCCGGGCGATGTTCAGCCCATCCAGTTCCTGCGCCAGCATCCTGGCCTCGTCGGGATCGTCGGTGGACAGCAGGCGCGCCCCCAGATCCGACTTGCCGATCCGCCCCCCGGCATTGATGCGCGGCCCCAGGATGAAGCCCGCGTGGTTGGACTTGGCCGGTCCTGGCTCCGCCCCGGCGGCGGCCAGCAGGGCCTTCAGCCCCGGATTTTTCCAGTCCGACATGACCTTCAGGCCCAGGCTGGTCAGGGCCCGGTTGAAGCCGGTCAGGCCGGTCACGTCGCAGATCGCGCCCATGGCGGCCAGATCCAGCCACTGGCGGATGTCCGGCTCTGCCTTGCCCTCGAACAGGCCCCTCGCCCGCGCCTCGCGGTTCAGCGCCGCCAGCAAGACGAAGACCACCCCCGCCGCCGCCAAATTGCCCTGCCCCGAGTTACAGCCGGGCCGGTTCGGATTGACCACGGCCAGACAGGCCGGCGGCTCCTCGCGCATCATGTGATGATCGATGACCACGACCTTCAGGCCGATCGCGGCGGCGTGGGCCACCGCCTCATTGGCCGCCGCCCCGCAATCGACAGTGATGACCAGATCGGCGCCGCGCGCCTTCAGCGTGTCAAAGGCCCGCGCGCTGGGGCCGTAACCCTCAGTCAGACGATCCGGCACATAGATGGGCAGCTCCGCGCCCAAGGTCCTGAACCAGCGCACCAGCAGGGCCGCGCTGGAGGCGCCGTCCACATCATAGTCGGCGAAGACGTGGATGCTGCTGCCCGCCTGCAGGGCGTCGATGATGGCGGTCGCCGCCGTGTCCATGTCCATGAAGCTGGAGGGATCGGGGAACAGGGCCCGCAGCGTCGGCCTCAGGAAGTTTTCGCCCTGATCCGCCGCCACAGCGCGCGCCGCCAGGGCGCGAGCCATCGGCTCGTCCAGATTCAGGGCCTGCATATGGGCGCGGATCGTCCCGGCCTCGGCCGGGCGCTGCCGCCAGGCGCGGCCCGACAGCGAGCGCGAGACGTCGAGGAAGGCGGGACTGTTTCCACCGTCAGCCATGAGGAATCCTTGTCAGCCCGGCCATCATTCCGGGATTCTGTCGCCCCGACGACTTGGGTGCGCGACAGGGCCTTCGTTAGGGGCGCGGGCGGTCGATCGGCGCGGGCGCGGCGGCGCGGCGACGCAGAGCCTCGGCGAAGGCCTCGACCTCGTCCGGCGTCTGGGCGCCGATGGGGGCCATGCGCGCGGGATCAAAGCGGCGATTGATCGATTCGACGAAGGCCGACGGATCACTGCCCAGGGTCCAGTCGATACCCGCCACCTGGGTCGCCAATGCGCCGCTGTCGGCGCTCAGCGCATTGACGTTCGCCGCCACCTGGACCGGCGGCGGCACGTCAGTCGGCGTGGCCGGAAAATCGGCCCAGCGCGGGTACTCGCGCTTGGCGTCCACCAGTTCCTGAATACGCGGCGCCAGCGGCGATGTGGCGTCCGTCTGCGGGTCGAACGACCCCACGCAGCCGCCCGTCAGCAACAGCAGACCGGTCATCGCCGGCAGGATCGTCTTTTTCGACAGGAACACGTTCATCTCACCCCCGGTCATATGCCATCATCGCGCCCGGAGGAAGGCTCGCGACCCGACGCGCGCCCGTTCCGGAGGTTCGCCCATGGCCAAACGCCCGACCAAGGCTCCCCCTGCCCCGCTGCCCGCCGCGGCGGCCCCGCGCAAGTCAGGTCGTCCGACCTCGGCCAAACCTCGCGCCAGGAAGGCCGCGACGCCACCCGAATCGCCCGCCGAAACCGTCGCGCAGCCGCAAACACCCCCGCCGCCTCAGCCCGAGGCCGCCGATCCCTTCGCCTTCGGCGCTGATCAACGGCAGTTGCTGGAAACCCTGTCGCTGAACCTGGCCAAGGCGGCCATGACAGCCCAGTCCGCCATCGCCGAGGCGGCCCTGAGCCAGGCCGACCGCCCCGCCGCCCTGTCGCCCGACCCGTTCAACGTGGCCCCGGCCATGACCTCGATCATGACCAGTCTGGCCGCCCGCCCCGAAAAGCTGTTCCAGGCCCAGGCCGACCTGTTCGGCCGCTACATGGACCTGTGGTCCTCGACCGCCCGCCGCGCCATGGGCGAAGAGGTCGCCCCAGCCCCCTCGACCGACAAGCGCTTCCGCGACCCTGCCTGGAGCGAGAACCCCGTCTTCGACGTCATGCGCCAGTCCTATCTGGTCACCTCCGACTGGATGAACGGTCTGGTGTCCAGCGTTGACGACGTCGATCCCCAGGTGAAGCGCCGTGCAGAGTTCTTCACCAGACTGCTCACCGACGCCTTCTCGCCGTCCAACTTCCTCGCCTCCAACCCTGCGGCCCTAAAGGCCCTGGCTGAAACCGGCGGCGAGTCCCTGGTCAAGGGAATGCAAAACTTCGCCGCCGATCTGGAACGCGGAAACGGCAAGCTGAAGATCAGCCAGGCCGACTATGGTCAGTTCAAGGTCGGCGAGAACGTCGCCACCGCCCCCGGTCAGGTGGTCTGGCGCGACGAATTGTTCGAACTGATCCAGTTCGACGCCGCGACCGACACGCAACGCGCCATTCCGCTGCTGATCTTCCCGCCGTGGATCAACAAGTTCTACATCATGGACCTGCAGCCGGCGAACTCGCTGATCCGCTGGCTGTCGGCCCAGGGCTTCACCGTCTTCGTCTGCTCCTGGGTCAATCCGGACCAGGACAAGGCCGAGTTCGGCTTCGACGAATATCTGAACAAGGGCGTCTATCGCGCCATCGAAAAGACGCTGGAGCAGACCGGTCAGAAGCAACTGAACGCCGTCGGCTATTGCATCGGCGGCACTCTGCTGGGCGCGGCTCTGGCCCACATGGCCGCGAACAAGGACAAGCGCGTCGCCTCGGCCACATTCTTCGCCGCCCAGCACGACTTCGCCGAGGCCGGCGACCTGCTGCTGTTCACCGACGAGCACTGGCTGGCCGAGATCGAGCAGCAGATGGACGCCGCCGGCGGGGTCCTGCCCGGCGCCGCCATGGCCGACACCTTCAACGCCCTGCGCGCCAACGACCTGATCTGGTCCTTCTTCGTGTCCAACTATCTGATGGGCAAGGCGCCGCCGGCCTTCGACCTGCTGTTCTGGAACGCCGACCAGACGCGAATGCCCAAGCGCCTGCACCTCGAATACCTGCGCCGCATGTACGGCCAGAACGCCTTGGCCAGGGGCCAGTTCGAGATCGACGGCCGACGCATCGACCTGTCCACCGTTCAGACCCCGCTCTACTTCCTGGCCAGCCGCGAAGACCACATCGCACCCCGCAACTCGGTCTATCGCTCGGCGCGTCTGTTCGGGGGTCCGGTGACCTATACCCTGGCCGGATCGGGCCACATCGCCGGGGTGATCAACCCGCCTGCCGCCAACAAATACCAGCACTGGACCAACCCCGCCCTTCCCGAGACGCTCGAGGAATGGCAAGCCGGGGCTGAACAGCAGCCCGGCAGCTGGTGGACTCACTGGGCCGCCTGGCTACATGAAAAATCGGGCGACCAGATCGCCGCCCGCGACCCGAAGACCGGCCCGCTGAAGCCCATCGAGCCTGCGCCCGGCGCCTATGTGAAAGTGAAGTCTTGAAGCGTATCGAACCCAACCTGCTGCTGGCCCTGGCCACCGCCGTCCCGCTCGCCCTTCTGGTCGCCACCGCCAGCCTGTTCGGCGAACCCGGCAACACCTTGAAATATGTCCTGCTGGCCGTTGTCTGCACGGTTCTGTTCGTTGTCTTCAACGGCGTGATGGCCAGGCGCGCCGGCGTTCAGCGCCCGCCGATGATCCACGCCGAAACCGCCTCGACGGCCGTCTGGGCCAGCCTCTTCCCGCTGGTGCTGATCTTCGCCGCCGCCGCTCCAGTCTTCTTCCCCGGCCATGACTACGGCCTGCTGGTCATCATCGGCGCCGTCTGGTTCGGCGTGACGGTGCAGTCAGCCCTGCGGGCGCGTCAGGCGGGCTGAGCCGCCCGACGTCTGCGTCAGACCAGGCCCGTCGCCTCGTCCAGGCCCAGCATGATGTTCAGGTTCTGAACCGCCGCGCCCGACGCGCCCTTGCCCAGGTTGTCGAGCATGGCGACCAGACGCGCCTGCTCGCCACCGCGATCGCCAAAGACGTGCAGACGCATCCGGTTGGTGCCGTTCAGGGCTTCCGGCTCGATGCCCGTCATCGCCTCGGTCTCGTCCAGATCGGCGACCTCGACGAAACGCTGACCGTCATAGGCCTCAAGCAAGGCGCCGTGCAGCCGTTCGACCGAGGGCGTCTCAGGCAGGGCCGACAGGTGCAGCGGAACCTCGACCAGCATTCCCTGACGGTAATTGCCCACGGCGGGCGCAAACAGGACGGGCAGCGTCAGGCCCGTATGCAGGGTCATCTCCGGCACATGCTTGTGCTTCAGCGTCAGGCCATAGGCGCGATAGGCAGTCGACGCGCCTTCAGCTTCAAACTCGGCTATCATGGCCTTGCCGCCGCCGGAATAGCCCGACACCGCATTGACGGTGACCGGATGGCTGGCCGGGACCAGCCCTGCCCTCACCAGCGGCCGCATCAGACCGATGAAGCCCGTCGGATAGCAGCCCGGGTTCGACACCCGCGTCGAGGCGGCGATGGCCGCGCGCTGACCCGCATCCATCTCGGCGAAGCCATAGGTCCAGGCCGGATCGACCCGGAACGCCGTCGAGGCGTCGATCACCCGCACGCTCGGGTTCTCGATCATCGACACGGCTTCCTTCGCCGCATCATCGGGCAGGCACAGGATCACCGCGTCCGCGCTGTTCAGCGCCTCGCGCCGCGCCGCGACGTCGCGCCGACGCTCGCCCAGCAGGGTCAGCTCCAGATCCTTGCGCGCCTCCAGACGCTCGCGGATTTCCAGCCCCGTGGTGCCGGCCTCGCCGTCGATGAAGATGGTGTGGGTCATGCCACTGCTCTCGCCCCAAGTTCAGACAGAAAAAAGGCGCTCCGGGTTTCCCCGAAGCGCCCTTGTATTCCCACTCGCGGTCGCGAGTTAGCGCTTCGAGAACTGGAAGCTGCGGCGTGCCTTGGCGCGGCCGTACTTCTTACGCTCGACGACGCGGCTGTCGCGGGTCAGGAAGCCGTGCGGCTTCAGGACCTTGCGCAGTTCCGGCTCAAAGTGAGTCAGAGCGTGCGACAGGCCGTGACGGATGGCGCCGGCTTGACCCGACAGACCCGAACCTTCGACGGTGCAGATCACGTCGTATTGCGTGGCGCGGTCCGAAACGGTCAGCGGTTGAGCGATCATCATGCGCAGCACGGGACGAGCGAAGTAAACTTCCTGGTCCTTGCCGTTGATGGTGATCTTGCCGGTGCCCGGCTTGACCCAGACGCGAGCGATCGCGTTCTTGCGCTTGCCGGTCGAGTAGGCGCGGCCCTGGGCGTCCAGCTTCTGGACATAGACCGGAGCGTCGTTCTCGACCGAGGCGGTCAGGCCCTTCAGGGCGTCGAAGCCGGTGGCTTCAGCAGTCACGTCGGTCATGCTCAGACGCTCCGGGTGTTCTTGGCCGACATCGACTTGAAGTCGATGGTCTGCGGCTGTTGGGCTTCGTGGTCGTGCGCAGCGCCGGCGAACAGGCGCAGGTGCGTCATCTGCTTGCGAGCCAGCGGGCTTTCCTTCGGCAGCATGCGCTCGACGGCCTTCTCGAGCACGCGCTCGGGGAAGCGACCGCCCAGGACCTTCTCCGGGGTCGTCTGCTTGACGCCGCCCGGGTGACCGGTGTGGCGATAGTAGATCTTGTCGGTGTTCTTCTTGCCGGTGAACACCACCTTGTCGACGTTGGTGACGACGACGTAGTCGCCCATGTCAACGTGCGGGGTGTAGGTCGGCAGGTGCTTGCCGCGCAGACGGTTGGCGATGAAGGTCGCGAGGCGGCCCACCACGACGCCTTCGGCGTCGATGTGAATCCACTTCTTTTCGACCTCTGCCGGCTTCATCGAAGCCGTAGTGCTCTTCAGCATATTGAGGGTCCTAAAGACGAACGGTGCGGCCCACCCCGAAGCAGGGATGAGCGGAAGGCGTGCTGATAGAGGGTCATCCACAGCAGGTCAACACCGGTTCGCGACCAGGATTTATATCAAAATATTGATTTAAAACGATTTATTATAAACGGTATTAAAATACCCAACACATCTACCTCGCTCATCCTGGCGAAGGCCGGGATCCAGATTGCAAGGCGCGCCACCTTCGTATCGCCACGCCCTCCTCCCCGGTCGCTGACGCGGCCCCCTTCCCCATGGAGGGCAGGAAGAATCGTCATCCGTCCAAATCGTCGCAGCCACGCAACCGTCACAGCTTCGTATCGCCCCTGTCGTCCGCACGCGGTCTAAGCTCGCCCTTCAAACGGAGTCCCTCATGCGCCTGCAACGCCGCCAGCTGATCTCGACCGGAGCCGCCGCCTTCGCCTTTGCCGGCTTCGCCCGAAACGTCCACGCCCAAGGACGCGATCTGGGCGCTGGCGAGGAGACCTACGTCAATCAGGTCGAGGGCTATGGCCCGCTGAAGGCCGACCCCAACGGCCTGCTCGATCTACCCGAGGGCTTCACCTATCAGGTCATCTCCCAGAGCGGCGAGACGATGGACGACGGCCTGCTGGTCCCCGGCCAGCCCGACGGCATGGGCTGTTTCGCGCTGAGCCCCACCACGGTCGCCCTGGTGCGCAACCACGAACTGAAGGGCGGGCGGGCGCTTCACCGCAACATGGGCCCCGGCGGCTTCCATCATGAACGCCTCGGCCTGCTGGACGCGTCGAAAGCCTACGACACCTACAAGGATGGTCGCCCCCTGCCTGGCGGCACGACGACCCTGATCTATGATCTCGAAACCCGCAAAACGGTGCGTCAGCACCTGTCGCTGGCCGGCACCTCGACCAACTGCTGCGGCGGCCACACCCCCTGGGGCAGTTGGCTGACCTGCGAGGAAACGGTCGAGACGCCCGCCGACGCCGATGTGGCCAAGGCTCACGGCTGGGTCTTCGAGGTGCCCGCCGACGCGACCGGCCTGGTCGACCCTGTGCCGCTGAAGGCCATGGGCCGCTTCGACCACGAGGCCGTCTGCATCGACCCGCGCACCGGCATCGCCTATCTGACCGAGGATCAGGGCGACGGCCTCTTCTACCGCTTCATCCCCACGGTTCCAGGCCAGCTGGCGCGTGGCGGACGACTGCAGGCCATGGCCTTCAAGGGCCAACCAGGCGCCGACAGCGCCAACCACGACGCCCGCGTCTGGTCCGTCAACGACTGGCGCGAGGTCGAATGGATCGATCTGGACGACGTGGAGTCGCCCAAGGACGACCTGCGCAAACGCGGCCACGCGGCGGGCGCCGTGAAGGTGGCGCGCGGCGAAGGCATCTTCTGGGGCGACAATGAACTCTATCTGACCGCCACCTCGGGCGGGCCGCTGCGTCGGGGCCAGATCATGCGCTACGTCCCCTCGCCCGACGAGGGCGGCGCGGACGAGGCCCGCTCGCCGGGCCGAATCCAGTTGTTCGTGGAAAGCACCGACCTACGCACCATGAACATGGGCGACAACCTGTGCATCGCGCCCTGGGGCCACCTGATCGTCTGCGAGGACAATTATTCCGACGAGGTGCGCAACCACATCAAGGGCGTGACCCCCGACGGTCGCGTCTACACCATCGCTCGTAACGTCTTCACCGGGAACTCGGAGTTCGCCGGGGCCGTGTTCTCGCCGGACGGCAGCGTCCTGTTCGTGAACATCATGTACCCCGGTCTGACCTTCGCGATCAGAGGACCGTGGAACGCGGTCCGCTCATGAACAGACGCGGGCGCGAGCGGCGAACCAACCACAGGTTGACCGTCGCCGCGCCCAGCACCAGAGCCGCGACCGCCTGGTGCAAGGCGCCGAGGGCGATCGGCACGGCGTGCATCAGCGTCACGACGCCCAGCGCCGCCTGAAGCCAGAGCAAGCCCGCCAGCATGAAGGCCGAAACGCCTAGACCCTCGGCCAGTCGCCAGCGCCAGGCATGGATGGCGTAGGCCGTGCCCGCCGCCAGCAGGACATAGGCGCCGATGCGGTGATTGAACTGCACCAGGCCCTGATCATGCAGGAAGGCGATCGCCCCCTTGCCCCACTCAACCGGCGGGAAGACCGCCCCGTTCATCATCGGCCAGTCGGTATAGACAAAGCCCGCCTTGGCCCCGGCCACCAGACCGCCGAGCAGGCACTGAAGGAAGATAGCGCCCAGCAGCAGCCCGGCGCCCCAGGTCCAGCCGCGCGGCGACCGCGAATGGTCGGACCCCGACCAGGCTTCCAACCCGGTCCAGATCAGGCCCGCGAAGATCAGGAAGGCCAGGCCCAGGTGGGTCGCCAGCCGCTCGGGGGCCACGTCGACGCGCTCCGACAGGCCGCTGGACACCATCCACCAGCCGATCAGGCCCTGAAGCCCGCCCAGCGCCAGCAGAATCAGGCAGCGCCCGATCAGACGCCTGGGCATCCGCCGCATCAGCAGGAAGACGACAAAGGGAACCGCGAAGACCACGCCGATCAGACGCCCGAACAGACGGTGCAGCCATTCCCACCAGAAGATGCCCTGGAACTCGCCCAGGCTCATGCCGGCGTTGACCTGAGCGTACTGCGGGATGGCTTTATATTTCTCGAAGGCTTCGGCCCACTCGGCCGCGTTCAGCGGCGGGATGGCGCCCATGATGGGCTTCCACTCAGTGATCGACAGGCCCGAGCCCGTCAGGCGCGTCACGCCGCCGATGACCACCATGGCGAAGACCATGGCCGCGCTGAAGAACAGCCACAGCGCCACCGCGCGGCTGCGATCCTGATTCACAAAACGGTTCATTCGACGCCTGCCGTTCGCCCCGATACACTGTCGCCAAACCCACCGGGCGACCGGGGCGGTATGCCCCCCCAGCGCGGCAAGATCGAGTCGCTTTCGACGCCAAGGCGTCGCACCAACCTGAAGGAGCGCCCGTGGCGCCATATGCGGATATCGCCATCGCCGTCGTCGGCGCTCTGGTTCTGGCGTGGATCGCCGACCTGCTGACGGGCCGTCGCGGCCTGGGCGGGACCATTCTGGTCGCCGCCGTGGGCGCAGGTTGCGGGGCCTTCCTGGCCATTCGCGTCTTCGCCGTGGCCACGCTGGACGACTGGACCTGGGTCGTCTGGTCGATGGTCGCCGCCGTCATCTGCCTGGTCGCCTTCTTCCTGTTCCGGAGCAAGCGCTGATGGGCGCCCGGAGCCGCCGTTTCGTCGCCGCCATCGGCGTCGTGCTGTTTCTGGCCTTCTGGGTCTGGGGTGCGGTGACGATCAACGACCGTCTGCCGGACATCTGGTGGCTGGACCTGATCTTCTTCGCCGTCGCCGGCATCGGCTGGGGCCTGCCCCTGATTCCCTTGTTGCGCTGGGCCGAACGCGAACCCGGACTCTAGACCGTCCAGTGCGGTTTTCTGGCCCATGGCCACACGACGGATAGCCCTCTAGTGTCTCCAGTTCACGAACAAGGAGGGGGCATTGTTCAAACACGAAGACTTCTGGCTGCCGGACGGCGAACAGCACTGGCTGATGCCTGATCTCGCAGACTATCAGTCCCCGGGGCGCCAGGCTGCCTTCAACTATGTCCGGGACTGGGGCCGCGCACTCGACATAGGCGGCAACATCGGCATTTTCGCCCGCGCGTTCGCGGCACGGTTTGACGAAGTCGTCAGTTTCGAGCCGATCCCCGGCATTCGCGAATGCCTGGTGCGAAATGTCCCGTCAAACGTCGTGGTGCAGCCCTTCGCCCTCGCGGACCAGCCTGGCGAACTCATCATGCATCAATTGGTCAAGGGCTCTGGCGGCTCCTTCATCGCCAACCATCCCGGCGTTGCTACGCCGACCCGTGAAATGCCCACTGGAAACCGCGCGGTGCCGGTCGAGGTTCGCACCGTGGATAGCTTCGAGTTCGACCGCGTGAACCTGATGAAGCTGGACATTCAGGGCGCCGAATATCTGGCGCTTCGCGGAGCAGAAGACACGATCCGTCGCTGCCGCCCGGTTATTCTGATCGAGGAAAAGCCACGCGCCGGAGACGAACTGGACGCAGAAAACGCCCGCAAGGCGGCAGCCTTTCTTATCTCACTGGGTATGACCCCCAAGGAGAAGCCCGGCGGAGACCGTGTCTATATCTTCGAATAGCAGACAGCAAAACGGGCGGTCCGCAGAAAGCGAAACCGCCCGTTTAAAACCATGAACCCAAAGGGTTGAATGGTCGGAGCGACAGGATTCGAACCTGCGACCCCTTGACCCCCAGTCAAGTGCGCTACCAGGCTGCGCCACGCTCCGAAGGCGCTCCGTATAGACGGCGATTCCGCAGTCCGCAAACGCTAAAACGCTCTTTGAACAACAAGTTCGCCTCAGCGGCGCAGAACGGCGTCCAGACGCGCCTTCGCCGACTCCAGGTCGGCCAGAACAGCGCCCAGCCGGGCGGCTTCAAACGGGGCAGCGACGGCGGAAGCAACGGGTTCGCGCTCCACGTCGGCGTCGATCTCCAGCACGGTCGTCGGATCGCCATAGGCGGCCAGACGGGCCAGGCCCTGCTCCTTGTGCAGGCGCTGGACACCGCGAATCGTCAGCCCCTCGTCATGCAGCAGCCGCCGCACGCCCTTCAGGACCGCCACGTCCTCCGGGCGATAGAAACGGCGACCGCCGGCGCGTTTGACCGGGGCGATGAAGTCGAACTTCGTCTCCCAGAAACGCAGGACGTGCTGCGGCGCGCCGACTTCGTCAGCAGCCTCGGAGATGGTGCGAAAGGCGTTCGGGCTTTTGGCCACGTCAGACTAGTCCTCGACGACCGCGTCGTGGACCCGGCTCTTCATGATCTGCGAGGCACGGAAGCTGATGACCCGACGCGGGTTGATCGCCGCCGGTTCGCCGGTCTTCGGATTGCGCCCCATCCGGGCGCGCTTTTCACGCACCTGAAAGACGCCGAAGCCCGACAGCTTCACCGTCTCGCCGCGCTCCAGCGATTCGACCACCAGTTCGAGCGTACGCTCGACCAGACCGGAGCATTCCTGACGGGAAAGCCCCACCTCGTCATGCACCGCCTCGCACAAATCCGCCCGGGTCAGGGTATCTTGTCCCGTCACTGCGTCTCTCCGCTGTCAATCCGCACGCATAGAAGGGCAAAGTGGCCCCGAATCAAAGCCCTGAATGCAAATCAGAGACGGAAGGCGCACGCCCCCCAGGTCAGACCGCCGCCCATGGCCTCGATCACCACCAGGTCCCCGCGCTTGATGCGCCCGTCCTTCATGGCCGTATCCATGGCCAGAGGAATGGACGCCGCCGAGGTGTTGGCGTGCAGAGCCACGGTCGAGACAACCTTGTTTTCGTCCAGCCCCAGGCGCTCGCCGACCCCGCGAATGATGCGCTGGTTGGCCTGGTGCGGCACGAACCAGTCGATTTCGGGGATCGCAACGCCCGCCGCCTCGGTCGCGCCGACGATGGCCTCGGAAATATTCACCACGGCGTGGCGGAAGACCTGGTTGCCCAGCATCTTCAAGTGACCGACCGTGCCGGTCGTGGCCGGGCCGCCGTCGACATAAAGCATGTCGCCCTTGGAACCGTCACAGCGCAGGGCGAAGCCCAGAACGCCCTGGTCGGCCTTGGTCCCCTGCCCTTCTCGCGGTTCCAGCACAAAGGCGCCGGCGCCGTCGCCGAACAGGACACAGGTGGTCCGATCGGACCAGTCCATCAAGCGGGTCATCTCCTCTGCGCCGATGACCAGAGCGCATTTCGCCATGCCGCGCGCAACAAAGCCGTCAGCCACGCTCATGGCGTAGACGAAGCCCGAGCAGACGGCCTGAACGTCGAAGGCGATGCCGACCGGCGCGCCCAGCTTGCGCTGCACGATGGCGGCGGTGGCGGGGAAGGTCTGGTCCGGGGTCGTCGTGGCGACAATGATCAGATCGACGTCAGCCGCCGTCTTGCCGGCGTCGGTCAGGGCGCGGCGCGCGGCCTCGACGGCCAGATCACTGGTCGGTTCGTCATCACGGGCCTGGTGGCGCTGACGGATGCCGGTGCGCTCGACGATCCACTCGTCCGAGGTGTCGACGAACTTGGCCAGGTCAGCGTTGGTGACGACCTTTTCCGGCAGGAAGGAGCCGACGCCGGTCACGGCGCTGCGGATGACGCTCACTGTTGGGTCTCCCCGAGTGTTTCGGCCACGGGCGCGGGCTGTTCCAGGGCGGCGAGCCGTCCCAGGTTGGCCCCGACCTTGGCCATGTAGTCGCTGCGCGCCAGATCGACGGCGATGCGGATGGCGTTTCCATAACCCTGGGGCGTGGCGCCGCCGTGGCTCTTCACGACGATTCCGTTCAGCCCCAGCAGAGGCCCGCCGTTGATGGCGTTGGGGTCGATCCTGGCGGCCATGCGCTTCAGCGCCGGCATGGCGATCAGGGCGCCCAGCTTGGCGATCGGGCCCGAGGTCAGAGCTTCTTTCAACAGCCCCGAAATAAACCGCGCCGTGCCCTCGGCGGTCTTCAGGGCGATATTGCCGGTGAAGCCGTCGGTGACAATCACGTCCACTGTGCCCTTGGCGATGTCGTCGCCCTCGACGAAGCCGTGATAGTTCAGCGGAATGCCGCCTTCGCGCAGGATGGCGTGGGCCTCGCGCACCTCGTCATGGCCCTTCATGTCCTCGGAGCCGACGTTCAGCAGGCCGACGGTGGGCTTGGCCACGCCGTGGACCGCCGCCTGAAAGGCCTCGCCCATGATGGCGAACTCGATCAGTTGCTTGGCGTCGCTGCCGATATTGGCGCCCACATCCAGAACTGCAGTGTAACCGCGCGTTGTCGGCCAGCTGGCGACGATGGCCGGGCGCTCCAGTCCCGGCGCCGCCATGCGCAGGATCAGCTTGGAAATGGCCATCAGGGCGCCGGTATTGCCGGCCGACACCGCCGCCGCCGCTTCGCCCGTCTTCACCGCCTCGATGGCGTTCCACAGGCTGGAGCCCTTGCCCCGGCGCATGGCCTGGGCCGGCTTTTCGTCCATGGCCACGACCTTGTCCGTGTGGCGCACGTCGCAGACGGCGTCGGTCAGACCGCAGCGCGTCATCTCGGCGCGAATCGCAGCCTCGTCGCCGTGCAGCACGAAACGCAGACCCTCGCCGTCATGCCGCAAGAGATAGTCCTTCACGCCGCCGACCACGACCGAGGGACCGTGGTCTCCCCCCATGGCGTCAAGCGAGATCAGTGTTGGGGATGCCAAGTGGAAATGGACTCCGTCGCCGTCTTGTCGCGGCTTCATATAGGGATGCAGGACGCAAATGTCGCACCCATGGGATGCAACCAGCCCGACGTCAGGTCAACCTTCGTCGGCGCCGTCCTTGGGACGCAGGGTCTTCAGCACTGCGAAAGGCGAGATTTCGCCAGGTTCCTTGGGCTGCTCGAACACGGCGCCCGGCTTGCGCGGGAACGGGTCCAGGCTCAGCGCCAGCTGTTCGACGGCGTACTGACCCAGATCCAGGCGACCGTCTTCGATCTGATCTGGCGAATCGTCGTCCAGTTCCAGGTCGATTTCACCTTCGTCTTCCTCGCCCTCGCGCTCGGTCGCTTCGACCATCTGCACCGAGAACCTGCGATCAACATGGACCGGCAGCGGCTCCAGCGTCAGACCACAGGTCTGGACCGCATCGGCGATGACACGTCCCTCCATCCGCCAACCCGAAACCGTAGGCATCAGGTTGATGTCGGCTTCGAAGGCGTCGAGCGACTGCAGGTCCAGGGCTCGGGCGATACGCTTGCGTGCGTCGGCGTCCGGCGTCAGGCGGCGCTCCAGGCCCGCACCGATCTGATGCAGGCGCAGCGGCTCGCTGAAGGGCAAGGTAGGCAGGTCGGTCATGCGGCGATCTCCGCCCAGGCCGGAGCCCTGGACACGGCTTCAAATGATTGTTGCGCGAGGTTCTGACGCGCGGCCACAGCGTAACGCGCCAGCGCCAGTCCGGTCGCTGCGTCAGCGCTCTCATAGACATTCTTGGCCAAGGCGGCGGCCAGGGCGTCCACATCCTCGGCGCGCAGCGGGCCTTCATAGGCGCTCATGCGACCATACAGGGACTCGCCCAGCTTGCGCATCTTCTTGCCGACCGAAACATCGCCTACGCCCAGTTCACGCAGGGTGTGGTCCAGCGATGAGATGTAGACGTCGAACAGCTTCTGGGCCGCGACCTCGCCGCGCTCGCCGTCCTGCTTGAGTCGCAGGAACAGAATCAGCACGTGCAAGGTGTAGAGCTCGAACCGCGCGTCGATCCGATCAGCCACGCCCAGCGACGTATAAAAGGCCGGTTGGCGAGCCTGTTCGACCGCAAGGGCATACAGGGCGTCACCCTGGCGTTCATCGGGCCGTTGTCGGAAGAGATTTCTTAGCATGATCAGCAGCCCCTTTTTCGCCGCGCCGTTGCACTAGGACGCAGCGCCGGTTAGGTCAAAGACCTTGTTATGCTGAGGCGGACGCTGATGCCCCGAATTACACCGATCTTCGCCGCCGTTGTGCTGGCCGCCGCTGCCGGCGCCTGTGCGCCTACTGTCGCCACCCAGGGGTTCCAGGCTATCGACGCCAAACCCCAGGACGTGGTGGCGGGCACGGACACTCGCGAAACCGTTCTGGCGCGTCTGGGCTCGCCCTCGACCACCTCGACCTTCGAACCCGAGAACGTCTGGTACTACCTGACCCAGACGACCGAGCGCTACACCTACAACAAGGCGCAGGTGTCGCAACGGACCATCACCGAAATCACATTCGACAAGGCCGACGGCAAGGTCGCCGCCGTGCGCACCCTGGGTCTTGAGGATGGGCGTCAGGTCGCCATGGAGCGCCGCGAGACGCCGACTCGCGGTCGCCAGCTGTCGATCATGGAGCAGCTGCTGGGCACCGTCGGTCAGGGCCAACTGCCCCGCACCGAGGACAACGTCCCCGGTCAGCGCCGCCCGGACTAGGTTTTCTACCGAAGAAGAATCAGGCCCCGGGGAGCAATCCCCGGGGCCTTTTTCGTCAGACGATCTTCCCGCTGGCCAATACCGCCAGCAGCAGAAGCGCCACGATATTGGTGATCTTGATCATCGGGTTCACCGCCGGACCAGAAGTGTCCTTGTAGGGATCACCCACAGTGTCGCCGGTGACGGCGGCCTTGTGGGCCTCCGAACCCTTGCCGTGGACCACGCCATTCTTGTCGGTGAAGCCTTCCTCGATCAGCTTCTTGGCGTTGTCCCAGGCGCCGCCGCCCGAGGTCATCGAGATGGCCACGAACAGGCCGGTCACGATCACGCCCATCAGCATGGCTCCCAGGGCGGCGAAGGCGTTGGCCTTGTCCGGCTGAATGAACAGCACCACCAGGAACAGGACGATCGGCGACAGCACCGGCAACAGGCTGGGCACGATCATCTCGCGGATGGCCGCGCTGGTCAGGATGTCCACGGCCTTGCCGTATTCCGGCTTGGTCTGGAAGGTCATGATGCCGGGGTTCTCGCGGAACTGTCGACGGACCTCGGCCACGACGGCCTCGGCCGCGCGCCCCACCGCCGTCATCGACATGCCGCCGAACAGGAAGGGCAGCAGCCCCCCGAACAACAGGCCCACGACGACGTAGGGGTTGGACAGGTCAAACGCGACCGCACCCATCCCGTGGAAGAAGCTGCCGGGCGTCGCCTCGGCCGAGAAATGCTTCAGGTCTTCCACATAGGCGGCGAAAAGGACCAGAGCGCCCAGGCCTGCCGAACCGATGGCGTAGCCCTTGGTCACGGCCTTGGTGGTGTTGCCCACGGCGTCCAGGGCGTCGGTCGAGACGCGCACTTCCGGCGGCAGCCCCGCCATCTCGGCGATGCCGCCCGCGTTGTCGGTGACCGGACCAAAGGCGTCCAGGGCCACGATCATCCCCGCCACGCCCAGCATGGTCGTGGTGGCGATGGCGATGCCGAACAGGCCCGCCAGCTGGAAGGCCGCAACGATGCCGACGATGATGGTCAGAGCCGGAAGCGCCGTGGATTCCAGCGACACGGCCAGACCCTGGATCACGTTGGTGCCGTGCCCCGAGACCGAGGCGTTGGCCACCGACTTGACCGGACGGAAGCCCGTGCCGGTGTAGAACTCGGTGATGACCACGATGGCCGCCGTGACCAGCAGGCCGACGACACCGGCCCAGAACAGGTTCATCGGCTGGATCAGCAGCCCGCCGGATGTCTCGACCGCGCCGGGCAGCAGGGAGGTGATCACCCACCAGACCGCCCCCACAGACAGGACGCCCGTCACGATCAGCCCCTGATAGAGAGCTCCCATGATGTTGCCGCTCTTGCCCAGCCGGACGAAGAAGGAGCCGATGATCGAGGTCACGATGCAGATGCCGCAGATCGCCAGCGGCAGCAGCATCATCACTTCGACATAGGGCTGGTTGCGGAAGAAGATGGCCGCCAGGACCATGGTGGCCACGGTCGTGACCGCATAGGTCTCGAACAGGTCGGCGGCCATACCGGCGCAGTCGCCGACGTTGTCGCCCACGTTGTCGGCGATGGTGGCGGCGTTGCGGGGATCATCCTCGGGGATGCCGGCCTCAACCTTGCCTACCATGTCGCCGCCCACGTCGGCGCCCTTGGTGAAGATGCCGCCGCCCAGTCGCGCGAAGATGGAGATCAGCGAGGCGCCGAAGCCCAAAGCCACCAAGCCGTCAACGACCGTGCGGCTGGTGGGCTCGAAGCCCATGCCCTGGGTCATGAAGGCGTAGTAGCCCGACACGCCCAGAAGCGCGCCGCCCGCCACGAACATGCCGGTGATGGCCCCCGAGCGGAACGCCAGGTCCAGCCCCTTGGACAGGCTTTCAGAGGCCGCCTGGGCCGTGCGCACATTGGCCCGCACCGAGATCAGCATCCCGGCGAACCCGGCCGCGCCCGACAGCACCGCCCCGATCAGGAACCCGAGCGCAGCCCAGGGCCCGATAAGCAAAAAGGCCGCGACCAAGATCACGACCCCCACCATACCAATCGTTGTGTACTGACGCTTCAGATAGGCCGAAGCCCCTTCCTGAATCGCCGCTGCGATCTCTCGCATCCTGTCGTTACCAGTGCCGGCCTTCATCAGGGCGGCGGTCTGGACGGCGCCGTAAAGCACCCCCAGCGCGCCGGCCGCGATGACCAGCCATAGATAGTTCGTCATGGCGTTTCCAAGCCCTTGTGCAACAAGCACACGGATCCTTGGCGCGGGCGGGCTTTGCGCCTCTCACCGCCTTCCGGTCCCCCCGTGCGCCTACGGACGCAACCTCACGTCCCCCGGGAATTGCGGCTTAACAGTGGCAAATGCGACGACGTGAAGCAACAGCGGTTTCTCAAGCTGCGCTTCAGACGCCCTGCATCCCCGTGCGGCGGCGCGGGGTCTGGCTGACGACCTCGACACGGGTCACGGCGCCGCGCCCGACCAGGGTCGCAGCCGAACGGATCAGGCTGGCGCTCAGGGCTGCTGTATCCAACGCCACCCAGGTATCGGGCAAGACGAATGGCGTGCGATGCCCGGCCCGGACCAGGGCGTCACGCAGCCAGGCCTCCTTGGCCCGCACCGCCTCGACCGTGTGACCAGCCCCAAGGTGCAGCTTCAACACGATGAAGACGTAGTTCCGCACCCGCCCTTCCGTAATGATCGGCAGGCCGACCCCGGTCATGTTGACGACCGCCGCAGCCGGTGCGGCCTTCTCGCCAGCCTGCACGCCTCCAGCCGCCGCAGAGGCGGTCAGAAGGGCTCCAGCCTGGATCAGGGCGCGTCGTTGCATGAGATCACTCTGCCCTTCCCCGGTTAGGATTCCGTTGCCTAGTCGTGGGTCCAGCCGATGCGGGTCGGGGTGATTTCCTGGCCGAGGTGACGGACAAGCGTGCCCTTGCCCTCGACCACTCGGCCGATACGGGTCAGGCGCAGGTGGCGGCGTTCGGCCTCGCGACGCAGGGCGTTCTCGGCGCCAGCGGGGACGGTCAGGACGATCTCATAGTCGTCACCGCCAGTGGCCAGAAGCTCCAGCGCGCCCTGCGGGTCGACACGACTGTCCAGCCAGGCCTGGGCCGCCGCCGACAGAGGCAGGACTTCCAGATCCAGCTCGAGGCCCACGCCGCTGGCCTCGGCGATGTGGCCGGCGTCGGCCAGCAGGCCGTCGGAGACGTCGGCGCTGGCGGTGGCCAGGCCGCGCACCACGGGGGCAAACTCGACGCGGGGCATGGGGGTGCGATAGGCGGCCTCCAGCGCGTCCATGCGCTCGGGCTCCAGCGACAGGGCGCCTTGCACCGCCTGAAGCCCCAGCCAGCCGTCGCCGATCGTGCCCGTGACAAAGACCAGGTCGCCGGGCCGCGCCCCGCCCCGGCTGACGGTCGAGGACGAGGGCGCCCAGCCCATCAGGGTGGCCGAAAAGCTGGCCGGCCCCGGCGTCTTCACCGTGTCGCCGCCCAGAAGGGAAATGTCGAAGATGGCCTGATCCCGCCGCAGCCCGGCGACAAAGGCCTCGCGCTCGGGCCAGCCGCAGCGTTCGGACCAGTGGCAGGCCAGAAGATAGCCGAAGGGTTCGGCCCCCTTGGCGGCCAGGTCGGACAGGTTCACGCGCAGCAGCTTCTGCGCCACCGTGTCCAGCGGATCGTCGGGCAGAAAGTGGACGCCCTCGATGATGGCGTCCTTGGTCAGAACCAGATCATGCCCCGGACGCGAGGGCAGCACAGCCACGTCGTCGGCCAGCCCCCTCGCCCATTCCGGGTGCGCCAGCGGCTTCAGAAGCCGCTGGATGGTCTCGAATTCGCCAGCGACGTCAATCGCGGGCATCGCGCGCCACGCCGTCCAGCGCCGCGTTCACGAACTTCGCCTCCGCATCGTCGAAGAAGGCCTTGGCCAGTTCGACATATTCGTCGATCACGATTTCACGCGGCACGTCGGGCTTCGACTTCAGCTCCCAGGCGCCGCAGCGCAGCAGGGCGCGAAGCGTGGCGTCCAGACGTTCCATCCGCCAGTTGGAGGCCAGACGCGCCTTGACCGCCTCGTCGATACCGCGCTGATCCTCGACCACGCCGTGAACAATGTCCGAGAACCAGTCTTCGTCAGCCTCGGCCAGAGGCGCGCCGTCGATGTCGGCGTCAAAGCGGTGATTGCGGAATTCCTTGACGACGACTTCAACGCCCTCGCCCGCCAGTTCCATCTGATAGAGGGCCTGAACGGCGGCCAGACGGGCGACCGTGCGGGCGCGGCGCTGACGCGAGGTCAGTTGCGGTTCGGCGCGGGCTTTGTCGGCCTCGGCCAGTTGCGCCATGACTTCGGCGACGGTGGCCGGGGTGGTGTTGGTCGGCTCGGTCACGAGGCCAGTCCTCCGCGCAGGCGCTTGCGCAGCGCGATCAGGTCCAGACAGGCGCGAGCGGCGCCGCCACCCTTGTCGCCTTCGCTCATCCGGGCGCGCGCCCAGGTCTGCTCTTCGTCTTCGGTCGTCAGGATGCCATTGCCGATGGCCAGACCCTTGAGGCCCAGATGCATGATGCCGGCGGCCGACTGATCCGAGACGATCTCGAAGTGATAGGTCTCGCCGCGGATCACGCAGCCCAGGGCCACATAGCCGTCGTAACGGGGCGCCGTCGGGAAACGGCCGGCCTCCTCGGCCAGGGCGATGGCGGTCGGAACCTCAAGGGCGCCGGGCACGGTGACGACGTCGAACTGCACGCCTTGCGCGCGCAGGGCGTCCTTGGCCCCTTCCAGAAGGGCGTCGGCCAGATCGTCGTAGTAACGCGCCTCGACGATCAGGACGCGGGTGGGGTCGTTCAGGATTGGTCTTCTCCGTCCATGTCGCGCCAGCCCACGATGCGCAGGCCGTAGCCTTCAAGCGCCGTCGGATTGGGCCGCGTCGAACTCATCACGATCATGTCTTTAACGCCAAGGTCGAGCAGAATCTGGGCGCCGACGCCATAGGCTTTCAGCGAACGATCCACGGCGGTCGGTTTATCCGCCCCGCCCAGACGTTCGGCCAGGCCGTGCAGGCCCGGATCACGCAGGAAGACCACGACGCCGGGACCGTCATTGGCGGTCAGAGCCTGCATCGCCTTCGGAATATAGTCCTGACGCGCCTCGACATGGCCCAGCAGGTCGGCGGCGAAGTCGATCTGGTGCATCCGCACCACGGTCGGCTTGGTCGGGTCGATGTCACCGCGCACCAGGGCGATGTGTTCGGCGCCTTCGATGGTGTTGCGGTACAGGATCAGCTTGAACGGCCCGCCGTGGACGCTCTCAAACGGGGTCTCCAGCGTGCGCTCGACAAAGCGTTCGGTGCGGCGGCGATAGGCGATCAGGTCGGCGATGGTGCCGATCTTCAGGCCGTGCAGCTGGGCAAAGGCGATCAGGTCGGGCATCCGCGCCATCTCGCCGTCGTCCTTGATGATCTCGCAGATCACGCCCGACGGGTTCAGGCCGGCCATACGGCTGATGTCGACGGCGGCCTCGGTGTGGCCGGCGCGGACCAGAACCCCGCCGTCGCGCGCGACCAGAGGGAAGATGTGGCCCGGCGAAACGATGTCGTCCACGCCCCGCGTCGGGTCGGTCGCGACCTGAATCGTGTGGGAACGGTCGGCGGCCGAGATGCCGGTCGTCACACCTTCCCTGGCCTCGATCGAGACGGTGAAAGCTGTCTTCATGCTCTCGCGATTGTCGGCGGCCATCGGCGGCAGGCGCAGCTGACGGGCGCGGTCGCCGGTCACGGCCAGACAGACCAGGCCGCGGGCATAGCGAATCATGAAATTGATCTGGTCCGGCGTGGCGAACTGGGCCGGAATGACGATGTCGCCCTCGTTCTCGCGATCCTCGGCGTCCACCAGGATGTAGGGACGGCCGTTGCGGGCGTCCTCGAGAATGTCCTCGATCGGGCTGATCGGGCTGTCGGTATTGTGGACGGCCAGTTTCATCATGCGGTCTCCTGCCACCGCGCGAGGTAGCGCGCCAGCATGTCGATCTCCAGGTTGACCCTGTCGCCGACCTTAAGGCCGCCGAGCGTGGTCGCATCCCACGTATGCGGAATGATGTTCAAGTCGAAGCGGCGCTCTTGCACCCCATTCACCGTCAGGGAAACCCCATCGACGGTGATTGAGCCTTTCGGGGCGATAAATCGGTGCAACGGGGCCGGCGCCTCGATCACGATACGGTGCGATCCGCCTTCGGGCGTGATGGAGATGACCTCGCCCAGACCATCGACGTGACCCGAGACGATATGGCCGCCCAGTTCGTCGCCCAGCTTGGCCGCGCGCTCCAGATTGACGCGGGTGTTCTCGGCCCAGTCGCCCAGCTTGGTCTTGGACAGGGTCTCGCCCGAGACCTCGACCGCGAACCAGCCCTCGCCCTTCTCAGTCACCGTCAGGCAGCAGCCCGCGTGGCTGATGGAGGCGCCGAGGTCGATGCTCGCCGTGTCCCACACGGTCTCGATCTCATAGCGACGGTCGCGGTCGGTTTGGCGGACGCTGCGGACGCGGCCGATGTCGGTGACGATGCCGGTGAACATGAAAGCTCCGGTCCCTTCGGACCCAAAAAACAGAGTCTAATTAGTCTAATTCGTCTGAAATCGACCGAGGGGCCGTCACGCACGCGCGTAGCGTTCCCACAGGTCGTCTCCGACAGGCTCGACGCCCAGACGACGGAACTTGGGGGCGTCGGCCAGCTTTGCAAGCGCCAGAGAGGCGACGCAGGGCCTGCCCTCCCCGCCCAGCAGGATCGGGGCGCGGAACCATTCGATGGCGTCCACTGCGCCCGCCTGCAGGAAGGAGGCGGCGACCCGGCCTCCGCCCTCGATCAGCAAAGAGGCGACGCCGCGCGCGGTCAAGGCGTCCAGGACGGCGGCGATGGCGGGACGACCGTCGTCGTCAACGACGGCGATGACTTCGGCCTGACCGATGGCGTGGGGCGCAGTGGTCGTCAGGATCAGGGTGTTGCCGCTGGCGACCCTGGCCGTCGCGGGGGTGCGCAGGCGGCTATCGAGGACGACGCGAAGCGGATGCGGCCCGGCGTAGTCAGGAAGACGCACGGTCAGTTCGGGATCATCCGCCAGCATCGTCTCGACGCCGACCAGGATGGCGTCATGGGACGCGCGCAGGCGGTGGCCCTGTTGACGGGCCTCCGGTCCGGTGATCCACTGGCTTTCGCCGGACGCCGTGGCGATGCGGCCGTCCAGCGACGTGGCCAGCTTAAGCGTGACGCGCGGGCGCATCAGTCCTGGCCGGACTTGGTCTCGTCGAAGCCTTCGTCGCCCAGGAACTTGGCGAAGTCGCCCGTGTGGCGGAAGTCCTTATAGACCGAGGCGTAGCGGACGTAGGCGACCTCATCGACCGACTTCAGCGCCTTCATGATGAAGTCGCCGACGATGTGAGACGGGATCTCGGTCTCGCCCAAGCTTTCCAGCTGGCGCACGATGCGGCTGACCAGCAGCTCGACCTGATCGGGCTGCACGGGACGTTTCCTCAGGGCGATGCCCAGAGAACGCTCCAGCTTGTCGCGGTCGAAGGGGGTGCGGCGGCCGTTCCGTTTCAGGATGACCAGTTCACGCAGCTGCACCCGCTCGAAGGTGGTGAAGCGCCCGTTGCACTGCGGGCACGACCGACGGCGGCGGATGGCCGCGCCGTCATCAGACGGGCGGCTGTCCTTGACCTGGGTGTCGGCGTTTCCGCAGAAGGGGCACTTCATTCAGCAGACCTCTTAGCGGTAGATCGGGAAGCGCGCGGTCAGTTCGCGCACCTGGGCGGCGACGCCCGCGACGACGGCCGGATCAGCTTCGTCGCCGCCGTTCATCGACGAGACGACGTCGGCGATCCAGTGGCCGATCTGCTTGAACTCTTCCTCGCCGAAGCCGCGCGTGGTGCCGGCCGGGGTGCCCAGACGGACGCCCGAGGTGACGGTGAAGGGCGCGGTGTCGAACGGCACGCCGTTCTTGTTGCAGGTCATCAGGGCCTTCTCGAGCTCATGCTCGGTGGCCTTGCCGGTCACGCCCTTGGGACGCAGGTCGACCAGCATCAGGTGGCTGTCGGTGCCGCCCGAAACGATCGCCAGACCGCGCTCGATCAGGACGCCGGACAAGGCCTGGGCGTTCTTGACCACCTGTTGGGCATAGCCCTTGAACTCGGGCTTCAGCGCCTCGCCGAAGGCCACGGCCTTGGCGGCGATGACGTGCTCCAGCGGGCCGCCCTGCAGGCCGGGGAAGACGGCGGAGTTGATCTTCTTGCCCAGATCAACGTCGTTGGACAGGATCATGCCGCCGCGCGGGCCGCGCAGGGTCTTGTGCGTCGTGGTGGTGACGACGTGGGCGTGCGGGATCGGATCGGGATAGACGCCGCCGGCGATCAGACCGGCGTAGTGGGCCATGTCGACCATCAGATAGGCGCCGACCGAATCGGCGATCTCGCGGAAGCGCTTGAAGTCGATGTGACGCGAATAGGCCGAGGCGCCGGCCAGGATCAGCTTGGGCTTTTCCTTCTGGGCCATTTCGGCGACGTGGTCATAGTCGATCAGATGAGTGTCTTCGCGGACCTTGTAGGTCACCGGGCGGAACCACTTGCCCGACTGGTTGGCGGGTGAACCGTGGGTCAGGTGACCGCCGCAGGCCAGGTCCATGCCCAGGAAGGTGTCGCCGGGCTGCAGCAAGGTGAAGAAGACGGCCTGGTTGGCCTGGGCGCCCGAGTGAGGCTGGACGTTGGCGAAGGCGGCGCCGAACAGCTCCTTGGCGCGCTCGCGGGCCAGATCCTCGGTCACGTCCACGAACTCGCAGCCGCCGTAGTAGCGACGGCCCGGATAGCCCTCGGCGTACTTGTTGGTCAGGACCGAGCCCTGTGCGTCCAGCACCGCCTGCGAGACGATGTTTTCCGAAGCGATCAGCTCGATCTGCTCCTTCTGGCGGCCAAGCTCGCCCTGGATGCCCTTGAAGATCGCCGGATCAGCGTCGGCGAGGCTCTTGGAGAAGTATGCGTCGTGGGTGAAGGCGGTCACTGGCGGGCATCCCGAAGGCTGGAGCGAAAACGGCGCCCCTATCTAGGCCGCGTCGTCCCACACCACAACATCTAGGGGGTCAGCGCTGTGACAAGGCCCGCTTCAACTTGGCGATCGCCACGCGTTCGACGGCGCGCGGCTCCAGCGCCGGGCCCATGGCGGAGACCTCGACGCCGGTGGCCGTGTGGACGGCCGAGCATTTCACATAGGTCCCGTTGCGGACGAACTCGACGATGACCTCGCCGAGTTCGGGATCGATCGTCATGCGGCGACCGGACGACGCGCCACGTTGCAGTGCGAGAACAGCTTGTCCATCGCATCGACCAGCTTGTCGATCATGCCGTCGTCATGGTTCGGCGACGGGGTGAAGCGCAGGCGCTCGGTCCCCTTGGGCACGGTCGGATAGTTGATCGGCTGGACGTAGATGCCGTGCTCTTCCAGCAGCATGTCCGAGATCAGCTTGCAGTGGACCGGGTTGCCGACGTGGACCGGGACGATGTGGCTGACGCTGGGCAGGACCGGGATGCCGGCTTCCAGCAGGCGGCGCTTCAGGGTCTCGGCGCGCTCCTGATGGGCGACGCGCAGTTCCGGGTGCGCCTTCAGGTGACGCACCGAGGCCAGGGCCCCGGCGGTCAGGGCGGGCGGCAGGCTGGTGGTGAAGATGAAGCCCGAGGCCCAGCTGCGCACCGCGTCCACAATCACCGCGTCGGCGGCGATATAGCCGCCCATGACGCCGATGGCCTTGCCCAGGGTGCATTCGACGATGTCGATGCCGTCCAGCACGCCGTCACGCTCGGCCACGCCCGCGCCGGTCTCGCCATACAGGCCGACCGCATGGACTTCGTCCAGATAGGTCATGGCGCCGTACTTCTTGGCCAGGGCGATGGTGCCGGCGATGTCGGCGATGTCGCCGTCCATCGAATAGACGCTCTCGAAGGCGACCAGCTTGGGGGCGTCAACCGGCGCGGCGGCCAGCAGTTCCTCGAGGTGTTCCAGATCGTTGTGACGGAAGATGTGGCGCGGGCCGCCGCCGTGACGGATGCCCTCGATCATCGAGGCGTGGTTCAGGGCGTCCGAGAAGATGATCAGGCCCGGCAGGATCTTCTGCAGCGTCGACAGCGTCGCCTCGTTGGCCACATAGCCCGAGGTGAACAGCAGGGCCGCTTCCTTCTGGTGCCAGCTGGCCAGCTCGGCTTCCAGATCGACCGCCGAGCGCGTGGTGCCCGAGATGTTGCGCGTGCCGCCGGCGCCCGCGCCCACGGCCTCGATCTCCGCCGTCATGGCCTCCAGAACCACCGGATGCTGGCCCATGCCAAGATAGTCGTTGGAGCACCAGACCACGACGCCCTGTTCGGAACCGTCTTCACGACGGCGCACCGCCTGCGGGAACTGACCGCGCACACGCTTCAGGTCGGCGAAGACGCGATAGCGACCCTCGTTGCGGACCTGCTCGACCGAGTTTTGAAAGGCGGACTTATAGTCGAACAAGACGGCAGTTCTTTCGCTTATACAGCTTTCTCCGCCTAATTGCGCTCGCCGACCAGCCTTGTCCATGTTCTGAGCCGGACAAAACGTCCCAACCCCTTAATTGATAACGATTCTCACCTCACACGTTTCACACGCGCTTGCGACTTGACCGCCTGACAGCCCCGCCTAGGCTCCGGCGTCATGAACAGACGCCATGTGATCAAAACCGGTATCGCCGCCTTCGGGATCGGAGCCGCCGGGTGCGCCGCACCGACGCTCGCCTCCTCCGCGCGCTATGAGATGCCGATGGAGAGCGAGCGCCACACGCGGACTCTGATGCAGTGGCCGGTCAGCGTCGATGTCTATGGGTCGCGCGATCTGGCGGCCGTCCAGGCCAATATCGTCGCCATCGCCAATGCCATCAGCGAGTATGAACCCGTGGCCATGATGGCCGCGCCCGGCGCGCGCGGCTTCAATCCCGACCGATTCAGCGAAGACGTCGAGGTCTGGGACATCCCGACCGACGACCTATGGTGCCGGGACAGCGGACCGACCTTCGTCAAGGACGCCGATGGCGAGCTGGCGGTCGCCCACATCCGCTTCAATGGCTGGGGCGACAAGCAACGCCACCGAAATGACGGCCTGATCGCCGAGCGGGTTGCGCAGCGCCTGGGTCTGCCCCTGTTCGACAGCGGCGTAATCGGAGAGCAAGGCGGGCTGGAGCACGACGGCGCCGGGACCATGATGGCCCACGCCAGCTGCTGGGTGAACGACAACCGCAACCCCGACCTGACCGAGGACGAGATCGCCGAGCGCTTGGGCGCCGCCATCGGCGCGACCAAGATGATCTGGGCGCCGGGGGTGAAGGACGCCGACATCACCGACTATCACATCGACTCCCTGGCCCGCTTCACCGGACCGGGACGGGTGCTGATCCAGATCGACGACGAACTGGACCCAGATGACCCCTGGTCGGTCGCCGCCCATGAAACCCTGAGCATCCTGCAACAGGCGACGGATGCGCGCGGGCGTCCGCTGGACATCACGCGCCTGCCTGAACCGATCGACATTCGCGGGACGGGGGACGACTTCGTCTCCAGCTACGTCAACTACTACGTCTGCAACGGAGCGGTGATCGCGCCGCAGTTCGGCGACCGCCGCGCCGACGCCGAGGCGCGCGAGATCCTGGCCGCCCTCTATCCGGGCCGCGAAGTGGTGCAGTTGAACATCGACGCCCTGGGCGCGTCCGGCGGCGGCATCCACTGCGCGACGCAGCAGCAGCCAGCCTAGATGATCAGGGCGGCCACCAGACCGGCCAGCCCCACCACCATCGAAGTGATGTAGAACCGGAAGGTCGTCTGATAGCGGCGACCGACGCCGTCGCGCACCCGATTGTCGAGCAAGCGGGCCAGGGTGATGACCATCAAGGAGATGCTGACCAGGATGGTGGCGGCGACCAGCCAGTCCACCGCGTCCTGAAGCACCCGCCCCTCCTCCTCGCTAACCGCCCAGTTGGCCATGAAGGCCAGCAGAAAGCCCATGATGATCCCGGCGATGTCCTCGTGGTAGAGGGGCGGTTCTTCGGTCATTGGGCCAGGGTATCCAGCCGTCCGCGCAGCATCTGCACCATGGCCGAGAAGTCCTTGCCGCCGTAGCCCAGGCCGTTGAACAGGGCGTAAAGGGCCTCGGCCTGGGCGCCGAGCGGGGTCGTGGCGCCCGCCTTGGCGGCGGCGTCCTGGGCCAGCTTCAAGTCTTTCAGCATCATGGCGGTGGCGAAGCCGCCCTCGTATTCGCGGTTCGACGGAGCGGTCGGGACCGGACCGGCCCAGGGGTAGTAGTTGCTGACGCTCCAGCACTGGCCCGAGGACTTGGATGCGATCTCGAAGAAGCGTTCCGGCTCCAGACCCAGCTTCTCGGCCAGGGCGATGGCCTCGCAGGTGCCGACCATGGAGATGCCCAGCAGCATGTTATTGCAGATCTTGGCCGCCTGACCCGCACCGTGGTCGCCGGCGCGAATGGTGATGCGGCTCATGGGGTCCAGCGCCGGTTCGACGCGGGCGAAGTCGACCTCGTCGCAGCCGACCATGAAGGCCAGGGTCCCGGCGTCGGCGGCGGCCGTGCCGCCCGAGACGGGGGCGTCGGCGAAGGCGTAGCCTGCCTCCTTGGCAAGGCCCGCGACCTTACGCGCCGTCTCCACGTCGATGGTCGAGCAATCCAGCAGCAGGGCGCTGGACGGAGCCGCGCCAATGATCTGTTCGGAATAGACGCTGAGGACGTGCGGACCGGCGGGCAGCATGGTGATGACGATCTCGGCGTCCTTCACGGCCTCGGCGACCGAGGCGACGGTGCGACAGCCGGCCTCGGCGGCGCGCTCCAGCGCGGCGGGCGACAGGTCGAAGGCGGCGACGTCATGCCCGGCCTTGGCCTGATTGGCGGCCATGCCGCCGCCCATATTGCCGAGACCGATGAAGGCGATGCGAGTCATCTGAGCGTTTCCCTTATGGATTTTGGGGCAGGGTTAGCCCCTCCCCGCGCGCTTCGCCAGTCACCTGTTCGACAGTTTCGGCTCAGGCCGGTTTTCTGAACCGCAGCATGAACTGGCTGGTCTTGCCGCGAATGGAGGGGTCGAAGACATTGGCCGTGCGCGGGTCGTCGGCGTGGGCCAGAAGGTCGCTGGAGCCGTCCATAACAAAGCCCGCCGCCTCGACCTCGCGCCTGACCTGATCCGCCTCGATGCGGTGCAGGCTGTCGGGCGCCTCCGTTCCCGCCCCTGCCGCCGCGTCATGGTCGATGATGACATAGAGGCCGCCGGGCTTCAGCGCCCGATAAGCCGCCGCATTGACCCGCGCCGCGGTGTCCGCCGCGAAGGGCTTGAGGTGCAGGTCGTGGTAATTCTGGGCGGTGAAGATCAGATCCAGATCTTCCGGCCATTCCGGCGCGCCGATGGGTGAACTGATGGCGTCGGCGTTATCCAGCGCGGCGGCGGCGGCGGGTCCGACAGCGGCCGAGAACAGGCGGGTGAAGTAGCCGCCGCCGATGATCATGTCGCCGATCTTCTGGCCCGGCTTCACCTCAGAGAAGGCCAGAGTGTCGGCGGCGTGGCGGGCCGCATCACGGGCCCGGTCCTCGGTCGTGCGGATGGGGCTGGCCAGGGCGGCTTCGTAGGCGCCGGGCGCCGTCTGGGCCGAGACGACCGGCGCGGTCGCCGCCAGAGCGGCGGCGATGAGGACAGAAAGGAAGGGACGCACGGCAACTCCTCCTGTGATTTCAGCCGGTTCAGCCCGGCTTGCGGAAGCGATAGACGAACTGGTCGGTCTTGCCGCGAATGGCCTCGTCGAAGACGTTCAGCGTGTGATTGTCGGCCGGGTTCGCGACCGCCGGGGTCTCGCCGTCGAAGACGAAGCCGGCGGCCTCGACCTCGCGGCGCAGCTGGGCGCCCTCGATGCGGTGCAGGGTTTCGACGACGGTGTTCCCGGCGCCGGGCGCAGCCTGGTGATCGATGACCACGAACAGGCCGCCGGGCTTGAGCGCCTTGAAGATGTCGGCGTTCATCTTGGTCACATCCACGCCGAAACGGGGGATGTGGAAGTCGTGATATTCCTGGCTCATGAAGACCACGTCCAGCGGCTGGTCGAAGCTCATGGCGTCCAGGTCGCCGTTGACGCGGCTGACGTTGGGATAGGCGGCGACCAGGGCGTCAGCGCGCGGGTTTTCGCGCTCGGCGGTCTTGTTCGGCACGAAGGCGTAGACGTGGCCGCCCTCGCCCACCACGCGGGAGAACAGGCGGGTGAAGTAGCCCGCGCCGGGGCGGATGTCGGCGACGCGCTGGCCAGGCTGGAGTTGGGCGAAGGCGAGGATTTCGGCCGGATGACGCAGGGGGTCGCGCGCGACCTCGTCCGCGGGGCGCAAGGCGTCCGCGACGGCGCTCTGATAGGCGGCGGGCTGTGCGGTCTGAGCCAGAACCGGCGATGCGGCGGCGACCATCAGGGCGGACAGGGCGGCGGCGAGCAGACGGGACTTCATGGGGAACCTCCGAAACAGCTGGCCGCATAAGGCGCGTGCGAGAGGCGACTGGCAAGCCGCCTCTCGCCATGAAGATCAGCCCGCCATCATCGACGGGGACTGCTTCTCCTTCAGCGTGACCAGTTCCTCGGCCATGGTCGGGTGGACGGCGCAGGTGGCGTCCCACTGGGCCTTGGTCAGCCCGGCCTTCACGGCGATGGCGGCCAGCTGGATCATCTCCGGGCTTTCCGGGCCGACGATGTGGCAGCCGACGACGCGCTGGCTGTCGGCGTCGACCACCAGCTTCATCAGCACCCGCTCCTCCGAGCCCGTGAAGGCGTATTTCATCGGGCGGAAGCGGGTCACATAGACATCAACCTCGCCCGGACAGGCGCGGCGGGCCTCGGCCTCGGTCAAGCCCACGACGCCGACCGGCGGCTGGCTGAAGACGGCGGTGGCGACGGCTTCATAATCGAAGTGCTGCGGATTGTTCTTGTAGACCGTCTCGTGGAAGGCGACGGCCTCACGGATGGCGACGGGCGTCAGGTTCATCCGGTCGGTCACGTCGCCGATGGCCCAGATGTTGTCGGCCGAGGTCTTCGAGAAGGGATCGACGGCGATGGCGCCCTCGTCATTCAGTTCGACGCCAGCGTTCTCGAGACCCAGCCCGCGCACATAGGGGACGCGGCCGGTGGCGAACATGACCACGTCGGTTTCCAGCGTCATGCCGTTGCCCAGGTGGCTGACCAGCCCGGTCTCGGTCTTCTCGATCGACGCATGCTGGCAGCCCAGGATGACCTTGATCCCGCGCTTCTCGATCTCGCCCGCCAGATGGGCGCGCACGTCGTCGTCAAAGCCGCGCAGGATGTTGGGGCCGCGATAGATCAGGGTCGTCTCGACGCCCAGACCGGCGAAGATGCCCGCGAACTCGACCGCAATATAGCCGCCGCCCGCGATCAGGATGCGCTTGGGCAGTTCCGGCAGATGGAAGGCTTCTTCAGACGTGATGGCGTGTTCGACGCCCGGCAGGTCCTCAGGCTTCCACGGACGACCGCCGGTGGCGATCAGGATCTTCTCGGCGGTGAAGGTCTGGTTCTTGCCGACGATCTCGACGGTGTGGGCGTCCTTCATCACGGCGCGGCCGTGGACCAGATCGACGCCCGCCTTGCCCAGGTTGGCGGCGTAGATGCCCGACAGGCGGGCGATCTCGACATCCTTGGCCTGCAGGAAGGTCGGCCAGTCGAACCTAGCGTTGTCGAAGGACCAGCCGTAGCCCTCGGCGATCTCCAGCGCGTGGCTGACTTCCGAGGCCATGACCATGAACTTCTTGGGCACGCAGCCGCGGATGACGCAGGTGCCGCCGACCCGATACTCCTCGGCCACGGCCACCTTCTTGCCGCCCAGAGCGGTCAGGCGCGCCGCGCGCACCCCGCCGGAGCCGGCGCCGATGACGAAGAGGTCGTAGTCGTACTGGGTCATCGGGGTCTCCGGGAATGGACTCAAAAAACAGAGTCCAATTCGTCTGAATCGTCTGAAATCCGTGCGGCTGAACCGCAGCGCTGACCCGACTTAGGCGCCGGGGCGCGAGGGGGCAAGGCAACGTCATGCCGGATGCGCCAGCCCTGCGAACAACATCCAAGCGGCGCAAAAGAGAGCGAGCATGCAGATGGAGAGGACCGTCCATTCGGTTGCCGTGGTCAGCAAGGGCGGACTAGCCCTCTTGCCTGTCGGCCAAAACCACCGGGAGAACCCCACAAGGGAAACGGCGAGAGCGACAATCGCCAGCGCCATGTTCCATAGGTTGGGCGCCACAGCCCATTGAAAATCCACACCTGCTGGAAGCTGCTGAACGCCAACCTGCCGAACATCGCCGAAGCTAAGAAACGCCATGACGGCCGCTACAACGACCGTGACCATGCCCTGTCGCCGCATACGGTTGCGTTCGTCAGATTCGTCGTTCGGAATAACGGCTGCACAATCGTTTACGGAGGGTGCTTGTCCTAGCCCCGCACGAAATTGGGTAATTCGCGACTTCATCTCGTGCGCCGACAGCTTCCAACCCTGAAGAAACAGACCATGTCTAGGCGCCGAACCAGTCACCGTCAGCCAGGCCAGCCCCCTGATTTCCAGCACATCAATGCGGACCACGTCATTCCAGGACAAAGCAACAGGTCTGAGTCCGCCCTCGCACCTGAGCCCATTTTGATCGACAACGAGCTTGGGCAAGAAAACGAGTCTTAGCAGCGCCGCGACAAGACAGCTGCCGAACAGGACGGAAAAGCCCCAAGCAGCCAGCGGGTGCACTGGCGATCCACCAGACGTCGTTACTGGATTCTGGCTAGCATAACTCACGTAAACCATGGCAGCGGAGCCCGCTGCACAGAATGCAGCCTTGAGACGCGAAGCCTTAAACACAAGCACGTCTGCGGCACGCCGCTTGGTCAGCGGCATCAAGGATTGATCGTCTCGAACCCGGCGTCCGTGCCGATGATGGCGAGGTCGGTGAGGTCGAGGAAGAGGCCGTGCTCGACCACGCCGGTCAGGCTCTTGAGGTCGGCGGCCAGGCGCGCCGGGTCGTTGATGACCTTGCAGGCCGCGTCATAGATCAGATTGCCGCCGTCGGTGCGGATCAGGCCCCGGTCGGCCTGACGGACACGGGCGGGCATGGGGATGTCGTGGTCAGCCAGGACGTCGGCGATGCGGTTGGCGGTCGTCTTGTGACCGAAGGCGACGACCTCGATCGGCAGGGGGAAGGTTCCCAGCACCGGCACCACCTTGGCCGCGTCGGCGATGCAGATGCAGCGGCTTGACGCCTCCCACACCAGTTTCTCGCGCAGCAGGGCCGCGCCGCCGCCCTTGATGAGGGCGAGACCCGGGCCGATCTCGTCGGCGCCGTCGACGGTCAGGTCGATGCGGGGGGTGTCTTCCAGCGTCGACAGGGTCAGACCCAGTTCGCGCGCCAGATCGGCCGTGCGTTCCGAAGTCGGGACGCAGCGGAGGTCCGGCAGGTTGCGCGCGGCCAGGGCTTTCACGAACCAGGCGGCGGTGGAGCCGGTGCCCAGACCGACCACCATGCCGGCCTCGACATGGGCGGCGGCGGCTTCGCCGGCGTTCTTCTTTTGCTGGTCGCTCATTTCGCTGCCTTCTTTGCGCGCATGGTGGCCATGAAGCGGGCGGCCCAGCCCGGCTTGGTCGTCTGTTCGGCGCGGCCGAGGGCCAGATCGCCGGGCGCCACGTCCTTCGTCACCACCGAACCCGAGCCGACCATGGCGCCCGCGCCGACAGTCACGGGGGCGACCAGCGAGGAGTTGGAGCCGACGAAGGCCGCCTCGCCCACCGTAGTGCGGTGTTTGAAGAAGCCGTCGTAGTTACAGAAGATGGTTCCCGCGCCGATGTTGGCCTTCGCGCCGACATGGCCGTCGCCGAGGTAGGCCAGATGGTTGGCCTTGGCGCCGGCGTCCATGCGGACGTTCTTGACCTCGACGAAGTTGCCGATCTTGACGCCCTCGCCCAGGTCCGCGCCGGGGCGCAGGCGGGCGTAGGGGCCGACTTCTGCCCCGCTCGCGACCTTGGCGCCCTCCACGTGGCTGAAGCTGCGGATGCGTGCGCCCTCGGCGACGACCGCACCGGGGCCGAAGACGACGAAGGGCTCGATGGTCGTGCCGGCTCCGATAGCCGTGTCCCAGGCGAAATGGACGGTGTCGGGCGCGCCCATGGTGACGCCTGCGGCCAAGAAGTGTTCGCGCTGGGTTTGCTGGAACAGGGCCTCGGCCTGGGCCAGTTCGCCTTGCGCGTTCACGCCCATGACCGAGTCCTCTGCAGCGAAGACGGCGCGGGTCGGGGCGCCGCGCTTACGGGCCAGCTCGACCACGTCGGTCAGATAGTATTCGCCCTTGGCGTTGTCGTTCCTCACCTCAGCCAGCAGGTCGAACAGCAGGCCGACCGGGGCGGCCATGACGCCGGAGTTGCAGGCGGTGATCGCCAGAACCTCGGCCGAAGCCTCCTTGGCCTCGGTGATGGCCAGCAGGTCGTCGCCTTGCAGGATCAGACGGCCGTAGGCGCCGGGATCGCGGGCCTCGAAGCCGATGACGGTGACGCCTTCATGAGCGTCGGCGAAGACCGGCTCGATGTCGGCGGCCTTCAGCAGGGGGACATCGCCATAGGTCACGACCACATGGCCGATGAAATCGCCCAGCACGGCCTCGGCGGCGCGGACGGCGTGGCCGGTGCCCAGCGGCGGGTCCTGAACGGCGATGGAGTCAGCGCCCAGACGCTTTTCGACGTGGGCGCGGACCTCGGGCGAATGGGAGCCGACGACGACCACGATACGCTCGCAGCCCAGGGCCTCGGCGGCGTCGATGGCGTGATCCAGCATGGCGCGCTGGCCGACCGGGTGCAGGACCTTGGGCAGCGGCGACTTCATCCGCGTGCCCTGCCCTGCGGCGAGGATGATGGCGGCGCGAGGGTGAGGTGCGGTCATGAATCGATCCGGCGGCTTGTCGTCCTGCGCGATCTAGCCCATTGCCGGGGTCTGCGCGAGCCGGGAGACGACATGAGCACTGAACGCGATCTGGAAGGCTGGACCATCGCCTTCGACCTGGACGGGACCTTGGTGGACTCGGCGCCCGATCTGATCGGCACGCTGAACCGGATGCTGGCGCAGTATGACTTGCCGCCCGTGCCCATGTCCTCGGCCCGGCATCTGGTCGGACACGGCGCCATGGCCCTGCTGCGTCACGGCTTCATGGAGGCGGGCGCCGCCTGGGACGAGGCCCATGCCCCCGGCCTGTTCGAGCGCTTCATCGAGGACTATCTGGCCCACATCGCCGACGAGAGCGTCGTGTTCGACGGCGTCGTCCCAACGCTGGAGCGGCTGGCCGCGCGCGGCGCCATCCTGTGCGTCGCCACCAACAAGCGCACCGACCTGTCCGTGGCCTTGATCGAGGCGCTGGATCTGACGAAGCATTTCGCCTTCATCGCCGGGCCGGACGCCGTCTCGGCCCGCAAGCCCAGCGGGGCGCATATCCATGAGGCCGTGCAGAAGGCCGGCGGCGATCCCGCGCGGTGCGTCATGGTTGGGGACAGCACGACGGATACGAAAGCGGCCAAGGATGCGGGCGTGGCCTGCATCGTCGTCGGCTTTGGCTACAACGACGTGCCGCGGGATGAGCTGGGCGGGGACGTGGTGATCGACCACTACGACGGGTTCGAGGCGGGGCTGGCCGACGTGATGGGCGGCTGAGGCCCCAAGGGGAGAGACAGAATGAACGCCAAGCCCTTCTATCTGGCCATGGCTGTGGTCGGAACCGTGGTCCCCTGGCTGTTCTTCGGGTCCTTCTTCGCCCTGAACGGGCTCGATATCCCGCTCTTTCTGAAGTCGCTGTTCGCCAACGGCGCCGCCGGCGGCTTTTCCACCGATGTGCTGATCACCATCGTGGTGTTCTGGGTGTGGTCATGGCGGGATGCGGCCCGGCACAGGGTGGCGCGCTGGTGGCTGGTGCTGCCGGCCAGCTTCTGCGTTGGACTGTCGCTGGCGCTGCCGCTCTACCTCTATTTGCGCGAGCGAGCTGATGGCGAGAAAAACTAAACGACGACGCAGAACTTCTCAGCGTCAATCGCTCCCGTTCCTGTTGCCGTCCGCGCGCATGGGAAACACATAGGTCGACCCGTTCCTCCCCAAGGGTCGTCATGCTTCGTCGTTTCTTCGCTATCCCCCTCTGGCAGCGCACCGCCGCCGGTTTCGCCCTGGGCATCATCGCCGGCCTGATCCTGCGCGAGCAGGCGACCGTCTGGCTGCAGCCGATCGGCGATGTCTATCTGAACCTGATCCGCATGGTGGTCGCGCCGCTGGTGCTGTTCACCATCGCCAGTTCCATCGCCAAGCTGGGCGAAGGCGTGGGCGCGGTGCGGCTGGGGGTGCGGACCCTGGTGTGGTTCGCCGTCACGTCCCTGTTGGCGGTGCTGGTCGGCTTCGCCTTCGGACACCTGATCAATCCGGGCGTGGGCCTGTCCAACCTGCCGCTGGGCGAGGTGAAGGAACGGGTCATCCCGACGCCGCTGGAGGTGCTGCTGGGCGTCGTGCCGAAGAACCCCTTCGCCTCTCTGGCCGAGGGCAAGGTGCTGCAGATCATCTTCTTCTCGGCCCTGCTGGGCGCGGCTCTGGTGGCGCTGGGCGACCGGGCGCAGACGGCTCGACGGCTGGTGGACGAAGGCGCGGCCCTGGTGTTTCGCATCACCCGCTGGGTGATCCAGCTGACGCCGTTCGGGGTGTTCGGCCTGATCGGCTCGGTCGTCGGCGGCTATGGCTGGGAGGCGCTGCTGCCGTTGGGCAAGTTCATCTTCGCCATCTATGCGGCCTGCCTGTTCCACATCCTGATCGTCTATTCGGGCCTGCTGAAGCTGCACGGCCTGAAGATCCGCAGCTTCTTCCGCGGGGCCTTTGCGGCCCAGCAGACGGCCTTCGCCACCTCCTCCTCACTGGGCACCCTGCCGATCACCCTGCGCCAGACGGTCGAGCGTCTGGGCGTGCCGCAAGCCTATGCCGCCTTCGCCGTGCCGCTGGGGGCGAATGTCAAGATGGACGGGTGCGGGGCCATCTATCCGGCCATCGCCTCGATCTTCATCGCCCAGTATTTCAGCATCGACCTGAGCTTGACCCAGTACGTCCTGATCGGCCTGACGGCGGTTCTGGGCTCGCTGGGGACGGCGGGCGTGCCCGGCACTTCCATCGTCATGCTGACCCTGACCCTTTCGACGGCGGGCCTGCCGCTGGAAGGCATCGGCTATATTGTCGCCATTGACCGGATCATCGACATGATGCGCACCGCCACCAATGTCACCGGCCAGATGCTGGTGCCTGTGCTGGTCGCCAAGGAGGAAGGCATCCTGAACGAGGACATCTACAACGGTCACGTCGCCTGGCTGCCCGGCGATCCCGAGACGGAAACGCCCGAAGGGGTCCGCACCGCCGGTATTTGATCAAAGAGGCTTGCCGTCGTCGGAATCGCGGGCTACATCGCGCCTCCCGACGGCCCAAGCCTTTCTGATTTGGTCGTTCTGCGCTGGACGCGTAGCTCAGCGGGAGAGCACCTCGTTCACACCGAGGGGGTCACAGGTTCAATCCCTGTCGCGTCCACCATCCCTTCTCCGACATCTCGTCACCTCGACCGCCCACTCCGCCGCGGCATTCGTAAGTTCGTCTCTGGACAGAACTGTGGATTTCACGGCAGGAACACGCACCCTTTCGGGCGCGCTGACGTTAGGCAGGGACTACGGGGGTCCTATTGCGAAAACTCGCCAAGACAATCGATCTGGTCGCAGCGTTCGACGCCTCGCCCAATCCCTACATGCTGCTGGACGCCCAGCTGCGCTACGCCGGGATGAATCAGGCCTATCTGGACGTGACGCATCGCACCCGCGAAGCGCTGCTAGGCCAGCCGGTGATGCAGGCGTTTGACGCCGGGCCGGGCGAGGAGGCGCCTGAAAACGCCAAACAGCTGGCGGCGTCGTTCGAGAAGGTTCTGACGACGGGACAGCCAGACCATCTGGCCGTGCTGCACTATCCAATCCCGATCGAGCAGGCCGACGGCACGGTCGCCTATGACGATCGCTACTGGAGTTGCACCCACACGCCGATCAAGGACGCCGAGGGCCGCGTCACCCATATCCTGCAGCACACCAGCGACATCACCGAACTGGAACGACTGCGCCGTCAGGTCGGGCGGCTCAGGCCTGAAGACGCCCCCTCGGCGCTGGACAGCCTGATCGGCGGCGGCATGTTCCGCCGCGCCATGAGCGTTCAGGCCGACAACCGGCGACTGGAGACGGAACGGCGGCAACTGCTGGACATGTTCATGCAGACACCGGGCTTCGTGGCCGTACTCAACGGCCCGCAGCACGTGATCCAGTTGCATAACGGCGCCTATGGCCAGTTGATCGGCCATCGCGACGTAGTGGGGAAACCCATTCGCGAAGCCCTGCCCGAGCTTGCCGGCCAAGGCTACTATGACTTCCTGGACGAAGTGCTGGCGACGGGCGAGCCCTTCCAGGGACGCCAGAGCCCGGTGCAACTTCAGCAGACGCCCAACGGCCTGCTGACGACCCGCTATCTCAACTTCATCTATCAGCCGATCCGCGACGACGAGGGTCAGATCGTGGGCGTCTTCGTCCAGGGGCACGACGTCACCGACACCGTCCAGGCCGCCGAGCGTCAGAAGCTGATGATCGACGAACTGAACCACCGGGTGAAGAACACCCTGGCCACCGTCCAGTCGATCGCCATGCAGACAGCGCGTTCACACGAGGACCCGCGCTCCTTCGCCGAGACCTTCCAGTCGCGTATCCTGTCGCTGTCGCACACCCACGACCTGCTGACCCGCAGCCATTGGGAGGGCGCCGACCTGCGCGAGGTGCTGGAGCATGAGACCACGGCCCACGGCCTGCACCGACTGACCCTGAACGGCCCCAATGTCGCGCTCGACCCCGCCATGGCGGTGTCGCTGGGCATGATCTTTCATGAACTTGCCACCAACGCCGCCAAGTATGGCGCCCTGACGCCTGGCGATGGACGGGTTCTGGTCGACTGGTCACTGGCCGACCTGACGGACCCGCAGCTGGTCATCTTCTGGCGCGAGACCGGCGGGCCGTCAGTAGCTCAGCCGGAACGCCGCGGCTTCGGCAGTCGTTTGATCGAACGCAATGTCAGGCATGATCTGGCAGGCACGGTTCAGATGCATTACCGCGACGATGGTTTCACCGCCGAGATCGCCATTCCGTTGAACAAGGAAGTCGGATGACCACAGCTTTGCAGGGCCGTCGCGTGCTGGTGATCGAGGACGAATCCCTGGTCGCCATGCTGCTCGAGACGATTCTGGACGACATGGGCTGCGCCGTGGTCGGCCCGGAATCCAATATCGACGACGGCCTGATCTCGGCCACGACCGAGCCCTCGCTGGACGCCGCCCTGCTGGACGTCAACGTGGCGGGACGCGAGGTCTTTCCCGTGGCCGAGGCGCTGAAGGCCCGCGGCGTGCCCTTCGTCTTTTCGACCGGCTATGGAGAAGCGGGACTGCCCGAACACTGGCGCGGCAATCCGACCATCCAGAAGCCTTTTACCGAAGGCGCCATTCGCGAAGCCCTGATGCGGGCCATGAACATCAGCCTGGTTTGAGATCTTTCAGCACGGCGCGCGCTGCGTTGTGGCCGGGCGCGCCGGTGACGCCGCCGCCGGGATGGGCGCCGGAACCGCACAGGTAGAGCCCCGGAACCGGCATGCGGTGATCGGCGTGGCCCAGCACCGGCCGCGCGCTGAACAGCTGATCCAGGGTCAGCCGGCCGTGGAAGATATCGCCGCCGATCAGGCCGAAGCGCCGCTCCAGATCGCGCGGCCCCAGGGCCAGCCGCCCCACAACCGAGGCCTTGAATCCCGGCGCATGGGCCTCGACCGTCTCGATCATCAGATCGGCCACCGTGTCGCGGTGCTCGTCCGCCAGATCGGGCGAGACGTGCTGGCAGAACAGGCTGGCGACGTGCCGCCCTGCCGGCGCCAGACTGTCGTCCAGGGTCGAGGGGATCAGCATCTCGACAATCGGCTTTGACGGCCAGCCGTTCAGCCGCGCCTCGGCGTGAGCGCGATCCATATAGGCGAGCGACGGTGCGATGATGATGCCCGCCGTCAGGTGGTCGCCTACCTCTGGCAGGGCTGTGAACCGGGGCAGTTCCGACAGGGCCACATTCATGCGGAAGGTGCCCGAGCCCGAGGCGTAGCGGCTCATCCGCTCGGTGAAGTCCGCCGGGACCACCGCCGGATCGACCAGCCGGTCGAACAGCAGGCGCGGATGCAGGTTAGAGACCACGGCGCGAGCGCGGACTGCGTCGCCCGCCTCGGTCACGGCGCCGACCGCCCTGCCCTTTTCGGTCAGCACTTCGGCGACCGGCGCGTCCAGCCGGATGTCGACGCCCTGTTCGACGCAGGCGGCGGCCATGGCTTGAGTAATCGCCCCCATGCCGCCGATGGCGTGGCCCCAGGCCCCCTTCTTGCCGTTTACCTCTCCAAAGACATGATGCAGCAGGACATAGGCCGAGCCGGGCGTATAGGGGCTGGCGTAGTTGCCGACGACGCTGTCGAAGCCGAACAGGGCCTTGATCGGATCGCTCTCGAACCAGCCGTCCAGCCAGTCGCCCGCCGACTTGGCGAACAGGTCCAGCAGGTCGCGCTGCGCCGCCAGGCCCAGCCCCGACACCCGCCGCCCCAGCGACGCCGCCTTCAGCATTTCCGGCAGGGCCGTCAACCAGCCGCCCTCAACGACATTGGGCGGGGTGGTCAGGATCAGATCGCGCAGGATGGCGGCGACCGTCTCCAGCCGCGCCTCGTAGTCGGGCAGGCGTTCGGCGTCGCGGGTCGAGAACTTGGCCACCTCGGCCTGGGTCCGGCCCTCGCCGGTCAACAGGTAACGCCCGTCGTCAAAGGGCAGGAAGTTCGCCGCCCGCCGCTCGACCACCCGCAGCCCGTGGCGCGGCAGCTCCATGTCAGCGATGACGCGGGGGTTCAGCAGGCTGACGGTATAGCTGGCGGTCGAGTTGCGGAAGCCGGGATGGAATTCCTCGGTCACCGCCGCCCCGCCGGCGACGCCGCGCCGCTCCAGCACCGTCACCTTCAGACCGGCCCGCGCCAGATAGAAGGCGCAGACCAGCCCGTTATGGCCCCCGCCCAGAATGACGACGTCCGTCTGTGATTGCGCCATGCCGCCCGCCCCCGATTCCAGAAGCCGACGCTAGCATTACAGCCGACGCGGGGTGAACCAGCCGTTCTCTGTACGCTGCACCGACCCCGCCACGGCCAGAACCGCCAGGGTCTGTTCGATGCGATCCTCCATCCGCCGCCCCCGTCGTCCGCCGAAACGGGCCGCCAGGGCGCGCGGCCCCACGGGCACGCCCTCCTGTCTCAGGGCGTGCAGAAGCGCCGAGGCCATCGGCCCTGGCGCATCCGGCAATGACGGGAGACTGGCCGAAACATCAAACGTCGCTTCGATCTGAACCGCGCGGCGCGGCGCCTTCACGCGCCCGGCCTGAAAGTCGGGACGCAGGAACCGCACCTCGCCGCGCGCCTCCTCGACCACCCGGTCACGGTTGAGGGCGACCAGCCGCGCCACCGCTTCCTGCGCCGACAGGTCGGCCGGCCAGCCGTAGGCGGCCATGACCGCCGCATCGAGGCGTCGATGCAAATGATCCAGCAGGCCGATGCAGCCCGCGTCATGCACGGTGCGCTCGCTCTCGGTCAGGGGCGCGCCTGACGCCAGCCGGGCCCGGGCGTTGTAGAGGCCGGTCATGGTCAGGAAATCATGCTGGGCCATGACCTTGGCGCGCAGCCCGTCGATCTCGTCGGCCAAGATCGCGATCTCCGCCCGGGCCCTTCCCGAAAGATCGGGAAAGGGGAAGGCGTCAAAGCAGGCGCCCTTCACATAAACGGCGTCGCCGTCATAGACGCCAATCCGCGCCGAGTTGGCGACGAACCATTGCTGGTGCAGTCGCGACGACAGAACGCCCAGCACGGCGGCGTCGTCGCTGGCGATCACCACCAGCTTGTTGTCCGGCAGGATGTCCGCGTCCAGAAACCGGAACCAACGGTGCTTGGCCGTCTCAACCGTGGCGATATAGCGCCCCAGCCCCTCAATCGCAGGTCGCAACTCGCGTCGCGGCTCGCCGAAGATCCACCAGTTGTCGCGATAGGAGGTCCGGTTGTTATGGTCTCGCTCGGGCTTCACCGTCTCGAGAACGTGCTGAAAGATCGCGGGGTGACGTCGCCGCACCTCTGACTCTTCCCAACCGAACAGGTCGATGACGTTCACCCCGCGCGGTCGGTCCGCCAGATCACGTCCGTTGCGATAGGCGCGGATCGGCGAGGCCGCTTCCGGCTCCGACGCAGACAGCAGCGCAGCCGCACGGTCCGGCGCGACCATGAAGCCCGCGCCCATCAGTTGCACGCCGCGCATGGCCAGGACGGCATTGGCCTTCAGCGGCGCCGCGTCGGATACCGGCGCGCTGACCGAAAGGTCGGCGGAGATCGCCCCCCTTTCCTCGCTGAACACGATCTCGGGCGCGTCGGTATGCAGGCCCGCCTCGGACACGACCGTCAGCAGCCTTCCATGCCCGTCCGGCTCGCCGCGCTCGGCCACGGTCATGGCGATGCGGACAGCGGCCCGGTCCCCGCCCTTGATCCACGGATGGTCGGGGATGGCCAGGACCAGCCGCATCGACGGCTCGCTCTTCAGGTGGTGCTCCAGCACCCGCCGGGAAAAGGTCTGGGTGATCGAGTTGGTGGTGATGAAGCCGAAGCGGCGCAGGCTGGATCCCTTGGCCGTCAGGATGTCCGCAGCCCGATCCCACCAGGCCGTCACCAGATCGGCCGAGCGGAACCGCCCTTGCCGCACCTGCCACAGGGCGTCGACATAGCCGTCGCCCAGCTCACGCCTCAGGTCCTTGCCGCCGATAAAGGGCGGATTGCCGATGATGAAGTGAACGTCGGGCCAGGGCGTCGGACGCGGGTCGATCAGCCGGACCACCTCGCGATCCTCGGCCACAGGAAACAGATCAGGTGCGTCGCCCGCCTTGCGCCCCGTTCGAGAGCTGGGACGTGCGCGCGTGATCGGACGTCCCACGGCGTCGCGCACCAGTTCTTCCCGCGACCAGGACAGGAGGGCGTCCGTCTGCCGGATCTTCTCGAAATTGCGCAGGATCGGCTCGGATGGCTTGGCGTCGCCATAGACCCGGAAATGCCACTGCAGATAGCCGATCCACATGACCATCTCGGCGATCCAGGCGGCGTAGGCGTTCTTTTCCAGCCCCCAGAACTGTTCCGGGCTGACGGTGTGGCCGTCCAGGGCCAGCGACCCTTGCGCCTCGCCCATTTCCGCCAGAACGGCCAGGACCTCGCCTTCCAGCTCCTTCATCATGCCCATGGCGACATAGAGGAAGTTGCCCGTGCCGCAGGCCGGGTCCAGCACGCGGATGTGGCACAGGTCATGATGGAACTGACGCACCATCTGCCGCGCGCCCCGGTGGTCGCCCGCCATGAACAGGCCGATGGCGCTGGCCTCGGCGGCCTCCCAGTCAGCGCGCAGGGGCTCCATCAGAGTCGGCTCGACCAGGCGTTCGACATAGGCGCGTGGCGTATAGTGGGCGCCCAGCTCGCCCCGCTCGGTCGGGTCCAGCGCCTGTTCCAGCAGGGCGCCGAAGATGGCGGGTTCGACCGAGGCCCAATCCCGCCGCGCCGCCGCAATCAGGGCCTCCAGTTCGTCCTCGGTGATCGGCAGGGCCGCGACATGACGGAACAGGCCGCCGTTGAAACGGCGCAGGGTCTGACGAATGGCCGAACAGTGCCCGCCCTGATCCATGCGCCGAAAGAAGTCGCCTGCGCCCAGATGAAACTGGTCCGCCTGACCGCGATAGCTTTCCAAAAAGCGCCGGAAGCCCTTGTCTTCGATCAGGCCGACGCTGTCGGCGAACATGGCGAAGATGCACTGCATGACGAACAGGGCCGTCTGATTGGCCCGCGCCGCCCTCGTCACCGGATCAGGCCGACCGTCCACGCCGATCGCAAGCCGACCGCCGATGGAGCGGACCAGCCAGGCCAGCCGCGCGGCGATGTCGGTCGTCACCTCGGCCACGCGCGCGGCGGGGTCCAGGCTCATCGGGTCGGACCAGACACGCCTCAGCCGATCGCGCACGGCCTCGTCGCGCAGATCCGCCATCTCGATGCGATAGCGGGCGCGGTCAGGAAACGGGACGTAGGCCTTGCCCTGCCGGCCGAAGTCGGACCACAGTTCGATGGCCCGGCCCACATCGACGACGACGATGAAGGGCGGCCACTCGTCCAGAGCCTTGGCGTAGTTCTCGGCCTGACGCTTGGCGTTACGCATCAGGGTTTCCAGCGCGTTTGGCGGTCCGGGCGCGACCTTGCGCCCGCGCCCGCCGAACAGAGCCAGTTGCGGCTGCGGGTCCAGCGCCCCGCCCGCCCCGCGCTTGCCCGACTGCTTGGCCTCCAGCACGAAGGCGCCGCGCCGATAGCAGTCGATGTAGCCGGGGTGACTGCCCCCGTCCTCGTGCAAGAACTTCACCGGGCGCTCGAAGCAGTAGTCCAGATCGCCGGTTCGCTCGTCGTCAGGCGCTGCGACGCCGATCAGGCGGCACAGCTGGGCGACAAAGGTCTGATAGTGGGCGCGCTCGCTGATCGGCGCCTCGGACCAGCGGCGAATGAAGTCGTCTGCATCCATGGATTGTCGGCCTCCCCGCCAACAACCCTAGATTAGTATAACGGAGAAATACAACCTTTAGGAGATTTCACCGCCGAGGTAGCGTCGATGCAGCAGGGGCGCGCCCAGCCAGTAGCAGAGCTCGGCGGGGCGGCTGATGTCCCAGATGGCGAGGTCGGCGGTCTTGCCGGGCTCGATGGTTCCCGCCTCGTCCTGCAAGCCCAGGGCGCGGGCGGCGTGGCGGGTGGCGCCGGCGATGGCTTCTTCCGGGGTCAGACGGAACTGGACGCAGGCGAGGTTCAGCGCCGCCGTCATCGAGGCGACGGGCGAGGTGCCGGGGTTGCAGTCGGTCGCCACCGCCATGCGAACGCCGTGCTGACGCAGCAGGGCGACGGGCGGCGCCTGGGTCTCGCGCAGCATCAGGAAGGCGCCGGGCAGCAGGACCGCGACCACCCCCGCCTCGGCCATGGCCTGCACGCCCGGCTCGGTCGTATGTTCGATGTGGTCGGCGGATAGGGCGTGATAGCGGGCGGCCAGGGCCGCGCCACCGCCATCCGACAACTGGTCGGCGTGCAGCTTGACCGGCAGGCCCAGAGCCTCGGCCTTGTCGAACAGGCGGCTGACCTCATCGGTGCTGAAGGCGATGGGCTCGCAATAGGCGTCTACCGCGTCCACCAGACCCTCGGCATGGGCGGCGGGCAGGATTTCATCCACAGCCTTGTCCACATAGGCGGCGCGGTCGGCCTTATGCTCCGGCGGGACGGCGTGAAGGCCCAGGTAGGAGGTGCGGACCCGCACCCCGGCGTCCTTCCCGATGCGGCGGGCGACGCGGAGCATCTTCAGTTCGCTGTCGTGGTCCAGACCATAGCCGGACTTGATCTCGATGGTGGTGACGCCCGTGGCCTTGAGCCCCTCCAGGCGCTTGCAGGCCGAGGCGTAGAGGTCGTCCTCGCTGGCCTCGCGCGTCGCCTTGACCGAGGAGACGATACCGCCCCCGGCGCGGGCGATCTCTTCATAGGTCGCGCCCTCCAGCCGCCGCTCGAACTCGCCCGAGCGGTCGCCGCCGAAGACCAGATGGGTGTGGCAGTCGATCAGGCCGGGCGTGACCCAGCGGCCGTCCAGGCTGTCAGTTTCCACAGCCTTATGCACAGGCAGGTCTGCGCGCGGCCCGACCCAGGCGATACGCCCGTCCTGGATCAGGATGGCGGCGTCCTCGATCGCGCCATAGGGGGCGCCGCCCTCGGTCATGGTAGCGACGTGGCAGTCGGCGATGAGGCGGTCAGCGAGGATCATCAGTTTTCTCCGCTCATCCCCGCGGAGGCGGGGACCCAGTGCTTTGGCTGGCAGGCGCGGCTGTTGAGACCGTGCGTTCGACTATCCTGAAACCTTGGCGTCTCGCTGGACAGAACTGGGTCCCCGCCTCCGCGGGGATGAGCGGAAGTGAAGGTCATCGCGCGGCTACTCCGCTCAGGATTTCGCAGAACCAGCGCCCGGCGGTCAGGGAGCCGAGGTCCCCGACTTCCAGCGAGGGGTCGTATTCGGTCAGATCGACGGCGCGGACCTTGGGATGGGCGCCGATGGCGCGGGCGGCGTCGAAGAAGTCGTGGACCGACACTCCGCCAGGTCGCGCGCCGGGGCTGGCGGGCCACTGGCTGCGGTCGATGACGTCGATGTCGAAGTCGACATAGATGACCTCGCACAGGGACGACAGGCGCTCGAGCTCCTCGACCACCACGGTCGCCAGACCGCGCTGGCGGCACTCGCGGGCGGTGCGGACGCTGATGCCGGCGGCCTCGGCCTTTTCATGGGCGCGGCGGGTGTTGGCGAAGGGGGCGAGGCCCACCTGGCTGATGCGATGGCCGTCGAGCCCATCGTCCAGCAGGGCCTGAATCGGATTGCCGTTGGTCAGGCCCTGATCCGTGTCGCGCAGGTCGAAATGGGCGTCCAGCGTCAGTACGCCGACGCTCGAAAGCCCCTTGGCCAGCCCCAGCGCATGAACGCCGGGCCGGGTGATGGCGTTGTTGCCGCCGACGAGGATGGTCAGGGCGCGATGAGCCTGAGCCGCCACCGCGTCGCGCACGGGCTCAAAAGCGTCGAACGGCGACACGGCCTTCAGCGCCACGTCGCCAGCGTCATGGACCTTGATGTCCAGTTCCAGCCCCGTCTCGACGTCATAGGTGGACAGGCGCGGCAGGACGGCGCGCAGGGCTTTCGGCCCCAGGTCGCAGCGGCCCGGCGTCAGCGACCGCTCGTTCAGCGGCGCGCCGATCAGGGCGACGGATGCGTCCGGATGGTTCCCCACCAGATCGCCGACAGAGCGCCAGCCGAGGGCTTCAGACGGTTGGCTCATCGGGGTCATCCTTTGGTCGGAGAGAAGCGGGCGACCAGATCATAGGCCGCGCCGGGGAAAATCTGTGAGGCCCAGGTCACGCCCTGACCATCGCGCCAGGTGCGGCGCTCCAGCCGCAGGCAGGGCGCGCCGTCGGCCAGACCCAGACCCGCCGCCGTCTCGCGGTCGGCGCCGACGGCCGAGATGCGATGCTCGGCCTCGGTCCAGGGCATGTGGGCCAGCAGCCAGCCGCCCGGCGGCTGGGCGGCGAAGTCGGCGGCCTCGGCCTCGGGCGCGGCGCTCAGCGAGATCAGGCGGCGCTCGAAGACGAAGGGCAGGTCGTCGGCCAGATGCAGGGTCTCGAGCTCGATCACCCGCTCGCCCAGACCCTCGTCGGGTCGCGCCGGACGGACGATCCGGCCCAGCAGGCGGTGAGAATAAACCAGCCCCCTGCCCTCGACCTCGGACTGGATGTCGGGAATGGCGACCAGGGCGGACGAATGCACCGGCGGATGGGCCACAACCGTCCCGGCCCGTCTGCGGCGCACCACCAGCGCTCGCGCCGACAGGTCGGTCATGGCGCGCGACACCGTCATGCGGGCGCAGCCGTATTCGGCCGTCAGCTCGGCCTCGGTCGGGATGCGGAAGCCCGGCCGCCACTCGCCCGAGGCGATGCGGCGCTCAATGTCGCCCGCGATGCGGCGATGAAGCGGCTCCTGATCCATGATGTGAAACTGCCCCTTGCACGCATTAATGTCTAGACATAACACTGCCCCCATACGACGGCCCAAGTCGCATCCTGGGCCGCATGGAGGAATCGATGAGCGCTACGCCTAACACCCGCATCATCCGCAGCCCGCGCGGGTCTGAAAAGACCGCCAAGACCTGGGCGGCCGAAGCGGCCATGCGAATGCTGATGAATAACCTCGACCCCGAGGTGGCCGAGCGCCCCGAGGACCTGGTCGTCTATGGCGGCATCGGCAAGGCGGCCCGCAACTGGCAGGCCTTCGACACCATCGTCGACCAACTGCAAAAGCTGGAAGCCGACGAGACCCTGATGGTCCAGTCAGGCAAGCCGGTCGGCGTCTTCCGCACCCATGCCGACGCGCCGCGCGTGCTGATCGCCAACTCCAACCTGGTGCCCAAGTGGGCGACCTGGGACCACTTCAACGAGCTCGATAAGAAGGGCCTGGCCATGTACGGCCAGATGACCGCCGGCTCGTGGATCTACATCGGCACCCAGGGCATCGTTCAGGGCACCTATGAGACCTTCATGGAGGCAGGTCGCCAGCACTATGGCGGCGACTGGTCGGGCAAGTGGATCCTGACGGCGGGCCTCGGCGGCATGGGCGGCGCGCAACCGTTGGCCGCGACCATGGCCGGCGCGTCGTGCATCACCATCGAGTGCCAGCGCAGCCGCATCGAGTTCCGCCTGCGCACCCGCTACGTCGACGTCATGGCCGAGACCCTGGATGAGGCCCTGGCCCTGCTGGAGCAGTCATTCAAGGACAAGAAACCCTTGTCGATCGGCCTGTTGGGCAACGCCGCTGACCTTCTGCCTGAAATGGTCAAGCGCGGCGTCCGCCCCGATCTGGTGACCGATCAGACCAGCGCCCACGACCCGGTCAACGGCTACCTGCCCTCCGGCTGGACCGTCGCCGAGTGGGAAGAAAAGCGCGTCAGCGACCCCGCCGCCGTCGAGGCCGCCGCGCGTCAGTCCATGGCCGTCCACGTTCAGGCCATGCTCGACTTCCACGCCATGGGCGTGCCCACCACCGACTATGGCAACAATATCCGTCAAGTCGCCTTCGACGAGGGCGTGAAAAATGCCTTCGACTTCCCCGGCTTCGTCCCCGCCTACATCCGCCCGCTGTTCTGCCGCGGCATCGGCCCGTTCCGCTGGGCCGCCCTGTCGGGTGATCCCGAGGACATCCGCAAGACGGATGAGGCGATGAAGAAGCTGTTCCCCGACAACGCCGGCCTGCACCGCTGGCTGGACATGGCGGGCGAGCGCATCGCCTTCCAGGGCCTGCCGGCGCGCATCTGCTGGATCGGTCTGGGCGACCGTCATCGCGCCGGTCTGATGTTCAACGAGATGGTGGCCTCGGGCGAACTGAGCGCCCCCATCGTCATCGGCCGCGACCATCTGGACAGCGGCTCGGTCGCCAGCCCCAACCGCGAGACCGAGGCCATGATGGACGGCTCGGACGCCGTGTCCGACTGGCCCCTGCTGAACGCCCTGCTCAACACGGCCTCGGGCGCCAGCTGGGTGTCGCTGCACCACGGCGGCGGGGTCGGCATGGGCTATAGCCAGCACTCGGGCGTCGTCATCGTCGCCGACGGCACGCCGGAAGCCGCCAAGCGTCTGGAGCGCGTCCTGTGGAACGACCCGGCCACCGGCGTCATGCGCCACGCCGACGCCGGATACGACATCGCCAAGGACGCCGCGCGCCAACATGGCCTGAACCTGCCCTCTCTGGACCTGTAAGCTTATGACCACCACCATCGAAATCGGCGCCGCGCCGCTCACCCTCGCCCAGCTTCGCTCGGTTCTGAACGGCCCGGTCGCGGTCAGCCTGACCGACGCCGCCTGGGCCAATGTCGAGAAGGGCGCAGCGGTCGTCGCCGCTATCCTGGCCGAGGGCCGCACGGTCTATGGCATCAACACCGGCTTCGGCCTGCTGGCAAACACCAGCATTGCGTCGGAAGACCTTGAAACCCTTCAGAAGAACCTGGTGCTCAGCCACGCCTGCGGCGTCGGCGCGCCGCTGGACGAGAACGTCACCCGCCTGCTGATGGTGCTGAAGATCGCCAGCCTGTCGAAGGGCGCCTCGGGCGTTCGGCGGCACACGCTGGAGACCCTGATCGGCATGGTCAACGCGGGCGTCCTGCCGCTGATCCCGCCCAAGGGCTCAGTCGGCGCCTCGGGCGATCTGGCCCCGCTGGCCCACATGTCCTGCGTCCTGATCGGGGTCGGCGAAGCCCGCTATCAGGGTCAAACACTGGACGCCGTTTCGGCTCTGGCCAAGGCCGGGCTGTCGCCCGTCGTTCTGGGTCCGAAGGAAGGTCTGGCCCTGCTGAACGGCACCCAGTGCTCGACCGCCCTGGCCCTGACCGGCCTGTTCGCCGCCGAGGACGTCTTCGCCGCCGCCATCGCCGCGGGCGGTCTGTCGGTCGATGCGCTTCTGGGCTCGGACGCGCCGTTCGACCACCGTATCCACGCCCTGCGCGGCCAGCCGGGTCAGATCGACGTGGCGCGTCGCCTGCGCGAACTGCTGACCGGCAGCGCCATCCGCGACAGCCATCGTCACGACTGCGCCAAGGTGCAGGACCCTTACTCGCTGCGCTGCCAGCCGCAGGTCATGGGCGCGACGCTGGACGTGCTGCGCAACGCCGCCGCCATGCTGGAGCGCGAAGCCAACGCCGTCACCGACAATCCGCTGGTCTTCATCGAGGACGGCGACGTCATCTCGGGCGGCAACTTCCACGCGGAACCCGTTGCTTATGCGGCAGATCAGATCGCCATGGTCCTGTGTGAGATCGGCAATATCTCCGAGCGTCGCACCTCCATCCTGGTCGATCCCAAGATGACCGACCTGCCCGCCTTCCTGGTCAAGGACAGCGGCGTGAACTCGGGCTTCATGATCGCCCAGGTGACGGCGGCGGCTCTGGTGGCCGAGAACCGCATGGTCGCCCACCCCTGCGTCATCGACACCGTGCCGACCAGCGCCAACCAGGAAGATCACGTCTCGATGGCCACCCACGGTGCCCGCCGTCTGCTGGACATGGCCGCCAACACGGCGACCGTGGTCGGCATCGAACTGCTGGCCGCCGCGCAAGGCATCGACTTCCGTCGTCCGCTGACGTCCTCGCCGGAACTGGAGCAGACCTACGCCATCGTGCGCGAGGCGGCCCCGGCCTATGATCAGGACCGTTACTTCGCACCAGACATCGCCCGGGCCACGGACGGGGTGCGGGCCGGTCGCTATCGCGCCTTCGCCGGCGACCTGCTGCCCTCGGCCTGATTGGCCCGCTGGGGGGAGGGCCAGACTCTCCCCCCTCTATTTCCTGAAAGTGAACTCCATCCCTCCTTCGTGCGCTTCATAGATGGAAGCGTCAGGAACGAGTGAATGATGATGAAGGCGGTGACGGCGGCGATTGCGGCGCTCGGCTTGGCGGCCCTGTTCGGCGGCGGCTGGATGCTGTGGCGCTCGACCGCGATCGCTCACGGCACAGCGCCTGACGGGCCTGCAATGCATATAGAGGTCGTGGCCCCGGTCGAGCCGGAATTGGCCCCCAGCCCTATCCTGGCGGTGGGCGAGTTCAGCAACGGCTATGAGCATGACCCGGAGCGGATGGCGTCGCTGACGCCCCATGGCCAAGATGAGGCCGCGCAGGACAGCGCCTGGATCGAGCCGACGCCGCCCCTGCCTCCGCCCTCCGTGGTGGTGATTGGAGGGCCGGCGCCCGCGGCCATGCCGCGGGTCGTGCGGCTGGACCCCGACGACTACAGTTTCGGTTTCGACCGCCCCTTGCCGGAAGCGGTCGCAGGGATGGCCCCGATCGATCCGACCGGGGCCTCCGCCGACATCAACGACGCGTGGTGACGCTGAGGGTATAGTCGCCCTCTTCCGACGACCCGAGAGTGTTTGCGCGGATCGAATAGGTCCCCGGACGCAGGGTCTGGACGATCTGGGCGCTGGTGCCGCCGCCGCTGTCATCGTCGGTAGCCAGGGAGTCGCCGTCGCATTGCGGCCCTTCATAGAGGCCCAGGTAGGCGTCGAAGTCGCCGGAATCGAGACGGACAGCGACGCTGCCCGCGCGCGCGATCGACAGGGCGTAGCAGTCATAGAAGGAACCGTCGTCGGCGCGACGGTCACTGAACTCCAGACGACCCGAACGGCTTTCACCGACGGCGATCGGCAGGACCTGGGTCGTCGGGCGGACGCGCTCGCCGGCCGAGACGCGCAGTTCATAGCGGCCGGTCTCGCCCTCGCTCAGGGTGTTGGCCTTGATGATCCACAGGCCGCCGCTGGAGACGAAGCGCACCTGCGAGTTAGTGCCCATGTCGGGACCGTCGTCATTGGTGACCGAGGTATCGTCGCAGTCCGCGCCCGCGCCCGCCGACAGATAGGTGTCGAAGTCCGACGAGCTGAGCGTGACCGTATAGGCCTCGTCCGGATTGGTCTGGACGACATAGCAACGGTAGTGCGAGCCGTCGCCCATGCGGGCGTCCTTGGCGCTGAAATTGCCCTGAATGGTCTGGCCGGGGCGGATCGTGCTCTGGGCCGAGGCGGCGCCGGCGACAGCCAGGGCCGAGGCCAAAACGGTGGTCATCAGAAGGGTGCGCATAGAGGGGAGGTCTCCGTGGGTTCCGAAACAGCGCCCTAACCCGAGCGCCTAAACAGTTGATTTATTTTACACTTAGCAAGGGTACGCGTTTCAGGGCCGCTACGCTGGCGGCGTTGGTGCAAAAACAGACGGTCCGCAGTTGCCGGATCACGGTCTGGAACCGGGCGACCACCGCCTCGGTGGATTCCGTCGCGGCCTGAATGACGCCGGAAGCCATGCCGACCACATCGGCGCCCAGGCGGACGGCCTTGGCGACATCGACGCCGTCGCGGACGCCGCCGGAGCCGATGATCAGGGCTTCCGGCAAGGCGTTGCGGGCCTCGGCGATGGCGCGGGCGCTGGGGATGCCCCAGGCGGCGAAGGCGACGGCGTGAGCCTTGTCCGCCGCATCGGTCGCGCGCTCGCCCTCGATCAGGCCCCAGTTGGCGCCGCCGGCCCCGGCCACGTCGATCCCCGCCGCGCCCATGGCGATCAGGCGCTGGGCGGTGACGGCGGATATGCCCGCCCCCGTTTCCTTGACAATCACCGGCGCGTCCAGTTCGCGGATCAGGGCCTGAAGCGCCGCGCCGACGCCCCACCAGTCACGGTCGCCCTCCGGCTGACAGGCTTCCTGCAGGGGGTTCAGGTGCACGACGAGAGCGTCGGCCCCGATCATGTCCAGCGCCCGTTTGGCCTGCTCAACGCCAAAACCGCGCGTCAGCTGAGCCGCGCCGATATTGGCCAGGATGGGCGTGTCGGGCGCGCGATCGCGCAGGGAGCGATCCAGACCGCCGGTCGCCCCGCCCTCAATGGCGGCGCGCTGCGAACCCACCGCCAGGGCGATGCCCAGATGCTGAGCGGCCTCGGCCAGACGGGCGTTGATGGCCTCGGCCCTGGCAGGCCCCCCGGTCATGGCGCTGATCAGCATGGGCGCCTGCAGACGCCGACCGAGGAAATCGGCGCCGAGGTCGATCTTGGCGTGGTCCAGATCCGGCAGGGCCTCGTGGACAAAGCGCCAGTCCTCAAAACCCGAAGACAGGGTGTGCCGCCCGCCGCCGGACAGCACCACGTCGAGGTGCTGATCCTTGCGGCCGAGGATCAGGTCGTCGCTCATCGCGCCCTCCCCCTGGCGATCAGGGCTGACGCTCGACCGTCAGGACATAGTCGCCAGTCGAGGCCGCAGCGAAGCTGCGGGCGCGCACGACATAGGTCCCGTCGCGCGGCGCGGTCCAGTCCAGACGGGCGTGGGTGTCCGACAGGCTGTCGTCATCCTCGGCCAGGCTGCGGAAGTCGCCGTCCTTGTCCTCGCCCACCTCGACCACCGCGTCGAAGGCCGGGGAGATCAGGGTGAAGCGCAGCTTCTCGTCGGCCTTGGCCTTGAAGGTGTAGGCGTCGAACGAGACGCCCTCGTCGGTCATGGCGTCGGCTTCCGACAGGCTGCCGCGCGCGGTCGAGCCGACCAGCAGACTGCCGGGACCGGGCTCGGGACCGCGATCAGAGAATTCCAGCGAATACAGACCCTTGCCGCTGCTGGAATAGGGCAGAGCGCGAAGGATGTAGTCGCCGTCTTCCGGCAGGGTGAAGGTCAGGCGAGCGTCGGTGCCCTGACGCAGGCCGTCATCGTCACTGGCCAGTTCCTCGAACTCCTCGCCCGCCTTTCCGATCTGCAGCAGGGCGTCGAAGTCGCCCGAGCGCATGACGGCCTGGACGCGCTGACCTTCGGCTCCGGTGAAGGCGTAGCCGTCGAACAAACGCCCCTGATCGTCGGTCGCGCCGCCTTCCTTCAGGTCGCCCTGAACCGTCTGGCCAAAGCTGAGCGCTGTCGGCGGTGGCGGCGGGGCCACCTCTTCCAGCTTCAGGTCATAGCTGCCCGTGGCGTCCGAGAAACCGCGCGCCTCGATCAGATAGTCGCCGTCCTCGGGCAGGACGAAGGTCAGGCGGGCGTTCAGCTCGCCGCCGCTGTCGTCGTCGGTGGCCAGGCTGTTGTGGTTGGCGTCGAACAATTCGAGGTAGCTGTCGAAATCATCGGCCTTCAGGCTGATGGCCACGCGCTGCCCGGCGCGGCCGGTGAAGCGATAGAGGTCGGCGGGGGCGCCGGAATCGCTCTTGGGGCTGTCCTCATTCAGCCGGCCGCTGACTTCCTCGCCGACGGCGATGCCGCGCGCCTCAGGCGCGGGGGGCCCCTGCTCCAGCGTCAGGCGGTAGTCGCCCTCGCTGTCACCGCTGACCGAAGTCGTCTGGATGACGTACTCGCCGGCCTGAGGCGCGGTGAAAACCAAATAGGAATTCAGCCCCTTGCCCGCGCCGTCGTCATTCTGGGCCGACTGCACGAAGGCGCCGTTGATCATGCGGCCAATACGAACCAGAGGGTCGAAGTCGTCGGATTCCAGCAGAACCGCCACACGATCCCCGGCGCCCGCCCGGAAAGCGTAGGCGTCAAAGGTCTTGCCGTCCTCGTCTTCGGCGTCGCTGCTGGTCAGGCGGCCATTGGCATGGTCGCCTATCGAGATACGGCCCGGACGGGGCTGACGCGGAACCACCCGTTCACTGAGCGCGAGGGTGTAGGCGCCGGTCTCCAGACCTGAGAAGGGTCGAGCCCGCACGATATAGACACCGTCGCTTTCGGGCGTGAAGCGCAGGCGGGCGTTGGTGCCGCTGCCGGCGCCGTCGTCGTCCGAAGCCAGAGAATCGCCCGAAGTCCGGCCCTCGGCGTAGACTTCCAGATAGGCGTCAAAGTCGCTGCTGCGCATTTCAGCCTGCAATCTCTGCCCGGCGCGCAACTGCACGCGGTAGTCGTCATACCGATAGGCATCATTGCCGCGCGTGCGGGCGTCGCCTTCCTCCAGTTGTCCGCGAACCTCGGCGCCGATGCGGATGTCGGTCGCGGTCTGGGCGATAACGGAGCCGGACGACAACAGGGCGATGGCGCTGACCGCCCCGAACAGGGCCGCGAACTGAGAATGACGCATGAAAACCTCTTTGCTGGCGCTATCATAGACGCCGAACCGTAGCGGCTGTAAATCGCGGCCACGCTTTCCAGTTCCCGACGCATGGAGCCGATCATGGCTGACGAACCCGCACGCGCCTCGCTCATCGACGGCAAGGCCTTCTCGCAGACCCTGGTCGAGCGCGTCGCCGCCGCCGCCGCGCGACTGGAAGCGGCCCACGGCGTCAAGCCCGGTCTGGCCGTGGTCATTGTCGGTGAAGACCCCGCCAGCCAGCTCTATGTCCGCAACAAGGGCGAGACGACGCTGAAGGCCGGAATGCGGTCGGACACCCACCGCCTGCCCGACACGACCACGCAGGAGGAACTGCTGGCCCTGATCGCGGCGCTGAACGCCGATGCCGGCATCCACGGCATCCTGGTGCAACTGCCCCTGCCCAAGGCCATCGATTCGGCCGCCGTTCTGGACGCCATTGACCCGGACAAGGATGTGGACGGCTTCCACGTCGTCAACGTCGGGCGTCTGGCGGTCGGCCTGCCGGGCATGGTTCCCTGCACCCCCCTGGGCAGCCTGATGATGCTCAAGGACCAGTTGGGCGACCTGTCGGGCCTGAACGCCGTCATCGTCGGGCGCTCGAACATTGTCGGCAAGCCGATGGCGCAACTGCTGCTGGGCGAGAGCTGCACCGTCACCATCGCGCACTCGCGCACCCGCGACCTGCCCGCCCTGTGCCGCACCGCCGATATTCTGGTGGCCGCCGTGGGTCGCCCCGAGATGATCAAGGGCGACTGGATCAAGCCGGGCGCCACCGTCATCGACGTCGGCATCAACCGCGTCCCCTCGCGCGATCCGGTCAAGGCCGCTGAGGGCAAGACCCGCGTGGTCGGCGACGTAGACTTCAATGAAGCGGTCGAGGTCGCCGGTCGCATCACCCCCGTCCCCGGCGGCGTCGGTCCCATGACCATCGCCTGCCTGCTGGCCAACACCTACACGGCCGCCTGCCGCGGCGCGGGTGTGACGCCGGATGATCTGAACAGCTAGGGCTGGCTAAAAATCCGGCCTTGAAGCGGAGCCTTTCGGCCCCGATAGTCTTTAGCGATCAGCGGTCCTGACGACCGCCCGCAGGAGCTTCTTCATGGCTGGTTTATCGCCCCGTCTCGCGGCCGTCGCCGCCGTCGTCGTCCTGACCCCCGCCGTGGCGGGTTGCGGCTACAACACCATTCCGACCAAGCAGGAACGGGCCGAGGCGGCCTGGGCCGACGTCCAGAGCCAGTATCAGCGTCGGGCCGACCTGGTGCCGAACCTGGTCGCCACCGTTCAGGGCGCGGCCATTCAGGAGCGCACCACCCTGACCCAGGTGATCGAGGCCCGCGCCAAGGCCACCAGCGTCAATATCGACGCCTCAAACCTGGATAACGCCGCCGCTTTCCAGCAATACCAGCAGGCGCAAGGCGAGTTGTCGTCCGCCCTGTCGCGGCTGCTGGTGACGGTCGAGGCCTATCCCCAGCTTCAGGCCAATCAGAACTTCCTGACCCTGCAGTCACAACTGGAAGGCACCGAAAACCGCATCGCCGTGGCGCGGCGCGACTACAACGAGGCCGTGCGCGACTACAATACGTCGCTGCGCACCTTCCCGACCGTGATCTGGGCCAAGACCCTGCACGGCGGCTCCAAGCCCATGCAGCTGTTCACCGCCACCGCCGAGGCCCAGAGCGCCCCAAGCGTGAACTTCAACCTCGGCGTTCCAGGGGCTCAACCCGGAGGCGGCGCGCCCGCGACCACGCCGGGGGCCGCTCCCGGTTCGACGCCGCCCACAGCCGCGCCTGCTCCGGCGGCCTGATCCACCTGACATGACCCCTTCCGCCCTCGCCGTGAGGGAGCGCCCCAGTCCCGGCCCGCTTGGACCGGGACTGATCCCGGCGCTTCTGCTGGTGCTCGTCCTGTGGTTGGCGGCGCTGCCGGCCTTCGCCGCCGAGATCCGGTTCCCCGCCCTGACCGGGCGGGTGGTCGACGACGCCCAACTGCTGACGCCGGAGCAGGAACAGGCCCTGACCGGCAAGCTGGCGACGCTGGAGCAGCAGACCGGCGATCAACTGGTCGTCGTCACCCTGCCCTCGCTGCAGGATCAGGAGATCGAGGACTTCGGCTATCAACTGGGTCGTCACTGGGGCATCGGCCAGAAGGAAAACGACGGCGGCGCCCTGCTGATCGTCGCGCCGAACGAGCGCAAGGTGCGGATCGAGGTCGGCTATGGGCTGGAAGGCGTGCTGACCGACGCCTATTCCTCGCTGATCATCCGCAACGACATCCTGCCGGCCTTCCGCCAGGGCGACTATGCGGCCGGCATCATCGCCGGGACCGACGCCGTCATCGCCCAACTGACCGCCGATCCCGCTGACGCCCAGGCCCGCGCGGCCGAGGCGAAGAGCGCGGCCAGCGAGCGTCAAAAGCCCATCCTGCCTGCGTTGATCATCTTCCTGATCTTCTTCTTCCTGTTCATCAGCCTTGTCGGGGCTGCGGCGGGCGGCAGGCGGCGTCGTGGCGGCAAGGGCGGCGACGGCCTGACCCCCATCCTGATCTGGGCCGCCAGCGAGGCGCTGAAGAACCAAGGTCGTGGAGGCGGCGACTGGGGCGGAGGCGGAGGCTTCGGCGGAGGTGGCGGTGGATTTGGCGGCGGCGGCGGCGGCTTCGGCGGCGGCGGCGCCTCGGGGGGATGGTGATGCAGTTCACAACCGACGACCACGCCCGCGTCGCCCGGGCCATCGCCCAGGCCGAGGCGAACACCTCGGGCGAGATCTTCTGCGTCGTGGCGCGGCAGGTGTCCTCCTATCGCGACGTCAGTCTGGCCTGGGCGGCGGCGGCGGCCCTGCTGTTGCCGCTGGGCCTGATCCCTCTCGGCTTCGGCGCCCACTGGCTGCCCAACCTTGCCAACCTCGGCAGCGCTGACTGGCAGGCCGCCCACGCCGCCGCGCGCGAGGTCGAGATCGGACAGGCCCTGGCCGCCTACGCCCTGGTTCAGGCGGCGGTCTTCGTCAGCGTCTTTCTGCTGAGCCTGATCCCCACGGTACGCCGTCTGCTTACTCCCGTCCCCTTGCGCCGCACCCGCGTGCGCCGCGCGGCCATGCAGCAGTTCCTGGCCCACGGCCTGCACGTCACACAGGCGCGCACCGGGGTGCTGATCTTCGCCGCCCTGGCGGATCATCAGGTCGAGGTCATCGCCGACGAGGGCATCCATGCCTGCGTCAGCCCCGAGGTCTGGGCCGACGCCGTCGCCGCCCTGACCGCCGGCCTGCGTCGAGATCAACCGGTCGAGGGCATGGAACAGGCCATCGCCCTGTGCGGTCAGGTTCTGGCGGAACAGTTTCCGCCGCGACCCGCTGATATCAACGAGGTCCCCGACCGTCTGGTTGTCATCTAGACCGGATAGACAGGCGGCGGGATCGACCGCGCCGACAAGGACCCATGCCCAGACTCGTCACCTATAACGTACACCGCTGCGTCGGCGTCGACCGCAAGCTGGACGTGGCGCGCATCGCGGCCGTCATCGCCGAGCTGGAGCCGGACATCGTCTGCCTGCAGGAACTGGACGTCGGCCGCGCCCGCACCAACGGCGTGGATCAGGCCCATGCCATCGCCGAGCGTCTGGCGATGGGCTTCCGCTTCCATCCGGCCATGACCATCGAGGCCGAGCTGTATGGCGACGCCATCCTGACGGCGCGGCCCGAGAAGTTGATCCGCGCCGCCGCCCTGCCGACCCTGCCCAATCTGCGGGGGCTTGAGCCGCGCGGCGCCCTGTGGTCGGCTATCGACTTCGACGGGACCATTCTGAACGTCTTCAACACCCATTTCGGTCTGGTGCCGCGCGAGCAGAGGCTGCAGGCGGCGGCTCTGGTCGGGCCGGACTGGCTGGGCGATCCGCGCTGCACGGGGCCGACCCTGCTGACCGGCGACTTCAACGCCACCTCGATCACCCGCCCCTATCAGGCCCTGACGAAACGGCTGGCCGACGCCCAGCGCGAGCTGGGCCTGAAGCCCTCGGTGAAGACCTTCCCATCCAGCTTCCCGGCCATCCGCATCGATCACTGCTTCGTCAGCCCGGAGATCAGGGTGACGAAGGCCATGACGCCGCTGCATCCGCTGGCGCGCACGGCCTCGGACCACCTGCCCCTAGTCATCGATTTCGAATTTCAGCCCGGCGTCTGAGGTCCCGTCAGTCGGGGGCGATGCGAGCGGTTCAACCGCTTCCACGGCCGCCAGGCGTCCATCGAGGAAGCGGGGTCGCCCAGCTGCCATTCGGCGATCATCCGCTCGATCGCCGACGGCGGGGTCGAACCGAGCAGGGTCATCCGGTCCGAGCCGAAGGTCAGGACAGCCCGGCCTACCGAGCCCATGACGGCCTCGGCCTGGGCAAAGTCCTCGCCCGAGACGCCGATGAAGTGGCCGATGGAGCGCTGACGGAAGCGCCGCACCACGTCGCGCCCCGCTTCGGTCGTCGGTTCGGCCGCCACGTCGCACTCGGTATCCAGGCCCTGCGAGCGGTTGTTCAGATTGGTGGAGCCGATGCGCAGCAGCCGGTCGTCGATGATCGACATCTTGGCGTGGACGATGATCCGCTCGCCCTCGACCGTGCGCGGGCTGAAAGCGAAGAAGCGGTTGTAGCGATCGGCCTGTTCCAGCCGATACAGAACCTCAGCGCGAGCCGTGTCCATGGTCAGGCCGTCGAACCAGCTGGGGCTGCGTCCGGTCGAGACCAGAACAATTTCCGGCCCTTCCGGCTCGGCCAGCCGCTCGGCCAGGGCGGCGGCGATGACCGGCGAGGTGAAATACTGGTTCTCCAGATAGATCAGGCGTTTCGCCCGGCGGATGGATTCCAGATGCAGGGCCTCGTTCTCGCGCACCTCAGGCCGACCGCGCACGCGCGGTTCGGTGCGGGCGATCCCGACCGGCACGTCGGTCAGGGCCGGCTCGACCCCGTCCGGCCAGGGGTCCTCATCAGTCTCGTCCGGCAAGGTGCGTTCCCAGGTGGCGCGGAACCAGCGCTCGCGCGCCAGATCCCCCAGGGCGCGGGCCGCCGCGCCGTCCATGACGCTCATCACCTCATGACGGGGCGCGCTGAACAGGCCCGAGGGCTGACAGCGACGGGGATCGAAATCCAGATGCTCGTCCGTGTCCCAGCGGTCGGTGGCGATGTCGCCGCCGCCGCAAAAGGCCACCTTGTCGTCGATGACGACGACCTTCTGATGGTGGCAGGCGCCGAGGATGCCGGGCTTGTCGAGCCGGAACTCCACCATTCGCTTGCGGAACCAACCCTGGGCGCGATGAGGATAGAAACCCTGTGACGCCGCGATCAGCAGAGGCGACTTCCAGATCAGCAGGCGAATATCCAGATCGGGTCTGTGGCGCACCAGCATCCGCAACTGATGGCCGATCTCGCCGCGTCGGTCGGTCAGCGGCGACTCCGGGTCCAGTCGGGTGCGCGGGTCAAACTGCCAGCCCAGGACGACGATGGACTTCTTCGCCTTCTGCAACGACGAGGCCAGGGCGTCGAAATAGGCGTTGTTCTCCATCAGCGGCGTGAACCGGCGCGCCGTCGCCACGCGCCAGCAGTCGCGCCCCGGCTCCAGAAGGCTGCCCTCGTAGCTGTCGTCGCCCCGTTCCCTCATGCATCCAGACTGACTGATTCGCGTGACGGGCCCATGCGCGTCTCCAAGCTTGACGTTTAAAAGGCCGCTTCGTTCCATTCTCCGCGCCACCGCAGCTTCACAATGCCGCCGCATTGTAAACATCGCCGCGTTCTGCCATTGTGCGCGCCATGCAAATGCTGCTGGAAATGCTGGCTGGCCTGATTGCGATGCTCGCTGCGGCGGCGTTGTCGCAGTTCGGCGTCGATCTGCACGCGCCGCGCCACACGGAGCGCGAGATTCAGCGCGTGCAGGATTGCAAGGACGCCCCGACCACCACGATCACCGTCGCCGCCGCACCCGGCGACTGCTGACCGACCGGTCGCTGACGCCTGAGCGATTCTGGGCGATCATCCCCGATCTTCCCGCGAAATCCCGCCCTGCGAGCCTTTGCGTGACCCGATCAAGCCGTTAGGGTCCACTCTCCGCGCGCCCTCGCCGCGTATTCGGCGAATAGTGATCGAGAACGACGCCCCATGAAGTCCAGCCATCGGCCGCCGCTCAACCTGACCGACCCTGAACCGGAGACGGTTCACGGCGAGCCCGACGCCGCCGCCAAGCCTGACGCCGATCTGGTCGCGGAAACCGAGGCTGCGCCGCAGCCCGAACCGGAAGTTGAACGCCCCATGTCCGAGCGTCGTCGCCGCCAACTGCTGGAAGAACAGCGACTGGCCGACGAACGCGCCTCAGCCATGCAGGCCCACCCTGACCTGCCGCCACTGGCCGTTTCGGCGGACGCGCCGCCCGCCGTACTAGACGAGGCCCCGCCTCCCGCCCCGGTCGCCGCGAGCCATGCGTCCGCCACGAAATCCGACGGCGCCGCCTATCTGATCGCTGGCTTGGCCTCGGCCCTGTGGATCGGCGGCGTGGCTTCGTGGTTCGCCTACGAGTTCGGCTCGGGCGCGGTCCAGCTGGAGCCCCTGCGTCTGGCCGTCTACGCCCTGATCGCCCTGGCCCCCGCCGGTCTGGCCATCATGCTGGCCCATGCTGTCCGTCAGGGCGCCAGCCTGGCCCAGGAAACCCGCCGCGCCCGCGACATGGCCGAGGCCCTGGTCGGGCCGACGGCCCTGGCCGCCCATCAGACTGGACAGGTCCTGACCTCCCTGCGCGGCGACATTGATCAGGCGGCCCTGGCCGCCGAGCGCGCCCGCAACGACATGGCCCTGCTGCGCGAAGCCCTGGCGCAGGAAACCAGCCGCCTGAACGAGGCCGCCGAGAGCGCGGGCCGCACCGCCCGCCGCCTGACCGACCAGCTGGGTCGTGAACGTGAGCAACTGGGCGCCCTGGGCGTGCAACTGGACAGCCAGGCGACCGGCGTGGTCGACGCCGTCGAGCGTCAGTCGCGCATGGTGGTGGACGCCTCCGATCTGGCCCAGACCCAACTGCGTGAAGCCGAGGCCGCCCTGGCCGCCCGCGCCGCCGACCTCGCCGCCGCCGCCAACGAGGCCCAGGACGCCGCCCGCGCCGCCGCCGACGACCTGGCCCGCCAGACCCTGCGTCTGGAAACAGCCGGCAGCGGCGTCGCCGAACAGATCCAGTCGGTCGAGGAAGGTCTGAGCCAGCAGCGCGCCTCCCTGGTCACCGCCGCCTACGCCCTGCGCACCGATCAGGAAGACTTCTCGGCCCAGATCGAGAGCCAGCGCGCCCAGTTCACCGAGCAACTGTCCCTGACCCGCAGCGCCGCCGGCGAGCTGAACCAGACCACGGGCGACGTCAGCGACGCCCTGAAGGCCCAGGTCGAGGCCGTGACCGATCAGTTCCGCGCCCTGGTGGACCTGTCGCAGCGCGAGGCCGACGGCTTCGACCACGCCACCAAGCTGGCCCTGGACCGCTTCGAGGCCATGGCCGCCGAGGCCCGCGACCTGCTGGTCGAGGAGACGCGACGCGCCTTGTCGGCGCTTCAGGCCACCGCCGACGAACAGCGCGCCGCCGCCGCCGCCGCCATCGAACAGGCCCAGATCCGCGCCGACCGCCTGGGCGAATCCCTGTTCGACGCCGCACAGAAGGCCGACGAAGCCGCCGAGGCCCGCATCGACGGCGCCCGCAAGATCGTCAACCAGACCGCCGACATGGTCGATCTGACCGGCGAGAAGGTGGTCGAGCGTCTGGAAGGCACGCTGGAGCGCATGACCGCCGCCCTGACCCAGGTCGAGAGCGCCGTCGCCGAGATGGACGCCCGCGCCAACCGCTTGCCTGAAGAAGCCGCCGCTCGCGTGGACGCGGTGCGCGCCTCGGTCGAACAGGGTCTGGCCGCCCTGACCGCGGCTTCGCGCAAGGCGGCGGAGGACACCGAGGCTCTTGAGAGCGGTTTCCAGGATCGGGTGCGCCGCAACTACGACATGCTGACCGAAGCCGTGCGCGTCATGGGCGTGGTGTCGGGCGATACCCCCGCCAGCCGCCGTCGCGAGCCCCTGCTGGCCGCGCCCGCGCCCGAAACGCCACGCTACAAGCCGCGCCCGGTCGAGGCCAAGCCCGAACCCAAGGCTGAGGCCAAGCCCGCCGCCAAGCCTGCTGACGAACGCGGCTTCGGCCTGCGCGGACGTCTGCGGCTGGAGCCGACCGAAGACGCCCCGCCTCCGCCTCCTCCCGCAAAAGACGAACCGCTGGACTGGAGCGATCTGGCCGAGAACGACCCGACGCGCGAAGCCCCGCTGGAGCTGGATGCGCCGGTCGCCACCCCGGTCGACGCCGCGGTCCTGGCCGACCGCATCACCGCCGCCATTCGCCGCATGGGGGTCGATCCCAACGCCCTTCTGCCCCGCGCCCGGATCGAGGAAGCCGCGCGCGCCCTGGCGCTGCAAGAGCCGGATCGCGCGCGCCAGATCGTGCGCCGCGTGGCCCCCGCCGCCGTGCGCAGCGTTTCGCGGCGCATCCTAGCCGACGCCGAGTTGCGCGCCGACGCCGACGCCTATGTCCGCGCCTTCGGCCGCGAGATGCAGGATCATGCGCGTCAGGGCGACGCCCATGACGTCCAGGCGCGCCTGGCCACCGACGAGGGCCGCGCCTTCATGCTGCTGGACGCCGCCATCGGTGATCTGGGCTAGACGTCGGCGCCGCAGAACCGTCACATTTTACCTCGGCGGGCTTGACCTCTCGCCGGGTTTGACCGCACCGTTCCGGCCGCTGTCGCGTTAGTGTCACACAGGGTGAACTCCTTGCTGGATATGGATACCGGGCCTCGCCCCGACCGGCGCCCCGCCATCGCCATCTGCGCCTGGGACCCCGGTTTCACCGCCTGGGACCCCGTCGAGGACCTGTCGGGCGATCCGTGGAACCCGGTTGGCGCGCGCACCCTGCCCGTCCCCGGTTCGGCCGAGGCCGACGCCCTGGCGACCGAACTCAGCGCCCTGCTGGCCAGGGGCGACTGCAGCGCCCTGCTGCTGGTGGGCCGCACCAGCCACGCCGGCGCCTTCCGGCTGCAGATGCGAGCCGAGAACCGACGCCTGGATCAAAGCGAGCGCCTGGATCACACCGGACCCGGCGTGGCCCGCGCCACGGCGCCCGCCGCAGAGATCGTGCGCGATCTGGCCGACGCAGGCCTGACCGCCATGGCCGCCTCGGACGCCGAGGAAGATGCAGGCAGCTATATCCTGTATCGGATCCTGAACGACCTGCCCGACGGCCCGGCCTCGCCCGCCATCGGCCTGATCCGCGCGCCAGCCGACGCGCCGAACGCCAGGGTTCAGGCGGCGGTCAAGACAGCGGCTTCAGTCATCGCCCGCCACCTGGCGCCCCTGCCCCGCCCCAACGCAGCCTGACGCTTCAGGCCTCCTGCAACCGTGACCTCAGGGTCAGCCCGGCCAGTCCCCCCGCCAGGGCCAGAGCGGCCATGGCGAGATAGCCCCTGAGACCAAAGACGTCGTACAGCGGCCCCGACGCCGCGGTCGCCAGACCGATCAACACCCCCGCCGACACCACGGAACTCAGCGTCTGGGCCGCTGTATGGCTTCCGGGCGGCGACAGGCGCTCCACGATCTGCACCCCGGCCAGGTAGGTGGCCGCGAAGCTGAGCGCGTGCAGGGTCTGCAGGGGCCACAGCGCCCACAGCGGCGGAGAAAAGGCCATCAGGGTCCAGCGCACGACCGCCGCGCCAGCCCCGACCGAAAGCACCAACCAGGGCCCGATGCCGACGCGCCGACGCCACGGCTCGACCACCCACATGAAGCCGATTTCGACCAGGACGGAAAAGGCCCACAACAGACCGGTGACGCTCTCGGAAATCCCCTGCGCCTTCCAGGCGATGGCCGAAAAGCCGTAGTAGAAGGCGTGCGCCGCCTGCACCGCGCCGACGGCGAAGATGGCGGTCATGAAGGCCGGATCCATCACCAGCCGCCCCAGCCCCTTGAACCGCTCCAGCCCTGGCGTGCGCGGACCGTCGGTCACTGGCTCGGCGGGCAGGACCCGCCAGGCTGTCACCGCAATCAGCATCGCCGCCGTCCCGATCCAGATGATGACTGCGTCCGGCGAGGCCCGCGTCAGCAGCGCCCCCATGACGACATTGGCCACGACAAAAGCCGCCGAGCCGCAGCCGCGCGGCAGGGAGAAGTCGAAGCCCTCGCGTTTGGCCACCCGCAAGGTCATGACGTCGCTGAGCGGGATCAGCGCCGCCGCCGCCGTGGCCCCCACCAACCAGCAGAGCGCCCAGGCCGCGAAGCCCTGAACCATGCCCGCCCCGCCGTAGCCCAGAGCCATGGCCAGCCCCAGAAGAGCAATGGGCGTGCGCCTGTATTGGAAACCGTCGGCCCAAACCGCCAACAGCGGCCCGGTCACGACTCGCCCCAGCATGGGGATGGCCAGCAGGGCGCCGATCTCGGCCCCGCTCAGCCCCTGTTCGCGAAACCACAGGCCGGCGAACGGCAGGGTCACCCCGCTGGCGGCGAACAGCAGGACGTATTGCAGGGCCATGCGCGGGGCGGATTTCATCGCCGCTGCGATAGCAGACTCCGGCGAAGTTGTGGTCTAGACATTAAGCCATGAGCCATGACCGCAACCTGCTCGTCTTCGCCGCCTTCAACGGGGCCATGGCCGTGGCGCTCGGCGCCTTCGCCGCCCACGGCGCGGGCCCGGCGGTCAAGGGCCTGCTGACCACGGGCGCCCAGTATCAGATGGTCCACGCCGTCCTGGCCGTGGCCTGCGCGATTTGGGCTGCGGGCGGCAGGACCGCGCGCATCGCGGGCTGGCTGGCGGCGGGCGGCGGGCTGATTTTCAGCCTGGCCCTGGCCATGATCGGTCTGCTGAGCCTGCGAACCATGGGCATGGTCGCTCCGATCGGCGGGACCCTGATGATCACCGGATGGATCGTGCTGGCGATCGCGGCGTTCCGCTCACACAACGTCAACGCCTGACCGGCCAATCTGAAAACCCCTCATTTCTGACATGGCATTTCCTGTGACCGACACCCTGCGCCGCAACCTCTATCCCGAGTTGGAAGCCTATGCCTCGGGCTGGATGCAGACCGACAGCATCCACGAGATTTATTACGAGGAAAGCGGCAACCCGCACGGCGTGCCGGTCATCGTCCTGCACGGCGGCCCCGGCGGGGCGGTCAATCCGGGAATGCGCCGCTATTTCGATCCGGCCAAATACCGCATCGTCATGTTCGACCAGCGCGGCTGCGGCCTGTCGCGGCCCAACGCCTCGCTGGAAGACAACACCACCTGGGATCTGGTGGCCGATATCGAGCGCCTGCGCGAGATGCTGGGCATCGACAAATGGGTCGTCTTCGGCGGCTCGTGGGGTTCGACCCTGTCGATGACCTATGCGATCAAGCACCCGGACCGCTGCCTGGCCTTGATCCTGCGCGGCATCTTCCTGCTGACGAAGAAGGAGCTGCACTGGTTCTATCAGGACGGCGCCTCGATGATCTTCCCGGACGCCTGGGAACGCTTCCTGGCCCCCATCCCCGAGGCCGAGCGCGGCGACCTGATGGCCGCCTACAACAAGCGGCTGCTGGGTGACGACGTGGAAGAGCGCAACCGCTGCGCCGTGGCCTGGTCCAGTTGGGAAGGCGAGACCGTCAGCGTCCAGGGCCCCTCGGGCAAGCCCGACAAGTTCGCCGAGCCGGAGTTCGCCGTGGCCTTCGCCCGGATCGAGAACTGGTACTTCACCAACGGCGGCTTCTTCGACAGCGAGCACTGGATCCTCGAGAACATCGAGACCATCCGCCACATCCCCTGCTGGATCGCCCAGGGCCGTTTCGACGTGGTGACCCCGATCTCGGGCGCCTGGTCGCTGCATCGCGCCTGGCCCGAGGCCAAGCTGGACATCGTCGGCGACGCCGGCCACGCCTCCAGCGAACCGGGCATCATCGACAGCCTGATCCGCGGCACCGACTGGGCAGCGGGCCTCTAGATCGCACCGCCCGCGCCGGTCGTCGCAGCGGCGGTCGGCGCGGGGTTGGTCTTCATCACCATTTCATTGAGCTGGAAGCCGATGCGGCGCGCCTCGCGCTCCTCGGGTTTCTTGATCGCGGCCAGGACGACATTGATCTGGGTGTAGTGCTGGATCAGGCGCACCGGCTTGCCGTCGGCGTTGCGGCCGAAGAAGATGATCAGGTCCGGCCCCCAGAAGCCGACGTCGACGATCTGCATCGTCCCCTCACCCGGCAGACCAACCACGCGGGCGCCGATCTCCTCGTCCTTGTCCAGCTTGGCCTCGAACTCCTCGATCAGCTTGGACAGACGCACGAAGGCCCATTCGGCGGGGTTGTTGCGCATCCGCACGCCCTCGGCCAGGACCGCCGCCTCGTTCTTGGGATCAGCCATGACCGGCTGCGGACAGGGCGTGTCGCCGCAATCCGAGAACATCGAGGGATCGGCCTTGGGGACGGCGGCGGATTCGGGCGTTTTATCGGTCATGGCGTCAGCCTAACGCCTGAGGCCGCGATCAGAACAGCCCCTGCCCCTTCGGCAGTTCGACATAGCGGTGGACGTGGGTCGACAGGATCAGGCCGAAACCGATCATCACCGTCATCATGGTCGAACCGCCATAGGACAGCAGCGGCATGGGCACGCCCACGACCGGCGCCAGCCCCATCACCATGGCCCCGTTGATCAGGATGAAGATGGCCAGGAAGGCCGTCATGCCCGCTGCGCTGATGCGCCCGAAATGGCTGTGCGACAGCGAGGCGATCCGCAGAGAAATCAGGATCAGCGCCAGATAGCAGGCCAGGACGGTGAAGGAGCCGAGGAAGCCGAACTCCTCGGACACGGTCGAGAAGATGAAGTCGGTATGGCGTTCCGGCAGGAACTCCAGCTGGCTCTGACTGCCCAGGCCATAGCCCTTGCCCAGCAGACCGCCCGAACCGAGCGCGATCTTGGACTGAATAATGTTGTAGCCCGTACCCGAGGGGTCGGCCTCGGGATTCAGGAAGGTCAGGACCCGGTTGCGCTGATAGTCGTGCATGACGAACATGACGAAAGGCGGAATGATCGCCACGGCGGCCGCGGCGCCCGCCGCGATCACGCGCCAGCTCAGCCCCGCCATGAACATGACGGCCGCGCCGGTCAGGCCGATGACCATGGCCGAGCCCAGATCAGGCTGCTTGGCCACCAGAAGGAAAGGCACGCCGATCATGCCGGCCGGGATCAGCAACTTCCAGGACCAGCGGGCGTCTTGGGCCGAGTGACCGTGGTACCAACGGGCCAGAGCCAGAACGAGGCCGATCTTGACGAACTCCGCCGGCTGGATGCGCATAAAGCCCAGATTCAGCCAGTTCTTGGCGCCGCCCGCCGTATAGCCCAGCGGCGTGAACTCGATCATCAGCACCAGCAGCAGCAGGACCCCGTAAACCGGATAGGCCGCATGGAACCACCACTTGGGATGGACCATGGCCAGGCCGATCATGGCCACCAGCAGGACGCCGAAGCGCAGCAGGTGTTTCCACGCCCAGGGCGACCAGCTGCCCCCGGCGATTGAATACAGCATGGCCGTGCCGATTCCGGCCAGGACGCACAGAAGGCCAATGACGCGCCAGTCCAGCTCAGCCAGCTTGCTGGAGATCCGGTCGCGTTCGCCGGGACGGGTCAGGGCGGAAGCGGTCACTGGGCAGGCTCCGGCGGGGGCGCGGCGACTTCGACGGCGGGCGCTTCAAGGGTCGGCGCATCGACAGGCTCGCCGCGCGCTTCGGCCTCACGCGCGCCGGCGTCTTCGGGTGCTTCAAAGCCCGCCTGTTCGATGCGGGCGCGAATCTCAGGGTCTTTCAGCAGCGCCACCTTCATGACCTCTCGCGCACGCGGCGCACCGGCCGTGCCGCCGCCCAGACCACCGTGCTGCACGATCACCGACACGGCGTAACGCGGGTTGTCGGTCGGGGCGTAGGCGATGAAGAGGTTGTGGTCCTTTTGCGCCCAGGGTCGCCCTGCCCCCTTGCGCGATCCCGCGCCATAGTTCTGGGCCTGGGCCGTGCCGGTCTTGCCCGCCATGCGGACGGCGCCGAGCCCCAGCTGGCTATTGCGGAAACCTGTGCCGCCCACGTCCGTCACGGCCTCCATACCGTCACGCAGCACCTTCAACAGGGCGGGATCAAACGGCAGGTCGGCGAACGCCGTGCCGGAGGTCTGCTCCACCCCGCCGATCGACTTGATCAGACGCGGCGTCACCGCCTTCTGTCCATTGGCGATGCGGGAAGTATAGACCGCCAGTTGCAAGGCGTTGACGTTCAGCGCGCCCTGCCCGATGCCATAGCTTGGCGTCTCGCCCGGATACCACTTGCCGTCGCCGCGCACAGGGTTTCTGCGGCGCCATTCGCGATCCGGCACCAGGCCGACCTTCTGGCCTGTCAGGCCGATGTCGAAGCTCTGACCGAACCCCATTTCGCGCGCGGTTTCAGCAATGGCGTCGGGGCCGAACTCGGTCGCAATGGTCATGAAATAGACGTTGCACGACGCCTTGATGGCCCCGCGCAGATCCAGCGCGCCGTGCCGTCCCAGGCAGGCGAAACGCCGGCCCAGGAAGAAGCTGCCGTTGCAGACCACGCGACGGTTGGGGTCCCAGCCCCGCTTCATCGCCGCCAGACCCACGACCGGCTTGAAGGTCGAGCCCGGCGCGAAGGTGCCGCCCAGAGCCTTGTCCAGCAGTGGACGACGTTCGTAATCGGCCAGTGCGCGATAGATCTTCGACGGCACGCCCGAAACGAACAGGTTGGGGTCGAACGAGGGCGACGAGACCATGGCCAGGATATCGCCGTTGCGCACGTCCATGACGACGCAGCTTCCCGCCTCCTCGCCGAACACCTCAAGCGCCCGGTTCTGGACGTCGTTGTCCAGCGTCAGCACCACCTCGGCGCCCTGAACGGCCGGCTTTGAACCTGCGACGTCCTCGGCCACCACGCGACCACGCGCGTCCACCTCCACCCGTTTGCCGCCGGCCTCGCCGCGCAGGTCGGTGTCCAGCGACTTCTCGATGCCCTGGCGGCCGATGCGGAAGCCGGGATTGAACAGGATGGAGGGTGGCTGCTCGCCCTTGTCGCGGATCGCCTTGACGTCGCGATCCGAGACCTTGGCCACATAGCCGATCACATGGGCGTAGGCCCCGCCGAACGGATAGTAGCGGGCCTCGTTCATGTCCGCCATGACGCCTGGCAGTTCAGCGGCGTGCAGGTTGACCTTGGAGAATTCCTCCCAGGTCAGGTCGGCCTTGACCGGGACAGGCGAAAAACGCGGCGCGGCGTTGATCTCGCGGATCAGGGTGCGGCGACGCTCCAGGGTGTCGGGCAGAAGCTGGCCCAGCAGGTCCAGGGTCTGGTCCAGGTCCTTGGTCTCGTCGCGCACGACCAGGACACGAAAGCTGGGCCGGTTGCCGGCGATGGTGACGCCGTTGCGGTCCTTGATCAGACCGCGCGGCGGCGGAACCAGGCGGAAGTTGAACTGATTGTTGGTGGCGAGGGTGGCGTATTCCTCGGCCTTGACGATCTGCAACTGAGCCAGACGCCCGACCAGAGCCGCTGTCCCCAGCGCCATGCCCCCGCCCAGCAGGAAGGTTCGCCGCAGGAAAGAGCCCTGCCGCTCATTCACATCCGAGAAGAAGATATGGGGTTCGCTGCTCATCGGAAGCGCACGTCGGCGTCGTCAAATCGCTGGATCAGCCAGTCGGCCAGGGGGAAGAGCAACAGGGTCGGCACGACCTGCCCCAAGACGGCCAGGATGCTCGGCGCGTTGCCCACCGTCATCGTAGTGATCATGTAGGCCAGGAAGAAGGCGAAGCCCGTCGAGGCGACATAGAGGGCGAACAGGACGATGGTCGCCTGCCCCGCCAGGAAGTTCGAGGCCAGCAGGATGGCGCCATAGACGGCCAGAAGGCTGAGCGGCCACAATCCCAGGGGACCGCCCCAGAAGAGGTCCAAAAACAGTCCCAGACCGAACAACACCGCGGGCGCCAGCATGGACGGCCGGATCAGGGGCCAGGCGAAGGCCAGAACGATCGGCAGAACCGGCTCGGGCAGATTCAGACCGAACAGCCGGAAAGGAATGGCCAGCAGCACCGTGACCGCGATCGCGGCCAGGGCCGGATAGACAATCCACTGCAGCGGGCCGACGACGCGGACCGTGATCGCCCGTCTCACTCTGCGGCTCCCGCAGGCGTGGGTTCGGCGTCGGACGTGGAGGCGGCGGGCTGAGGCGCGGGCGCCGCCGGCCTGGGCGCCGCGGGGCGCGGCTGAGGCGTCGCCGGACGGGTGACGGCAGGACGGGACGTGACCGTCGCTGGCGCTCGAGCCGGGGCGGTCGTCGTTGCGGCAGGCGCAGGAACGGGCGCCGGCGGCGGGGCGGCGTTGGCGGCGCGCACACGCTCGGCCGTCGCGGCGGCGGCGGCGGCGCGGCGGGTGGCCACATCCTGAATGGCGGCGGCCTGGGCCGGAGTCGGCGGCGGCGCGACAGCCAGGCTGGCCAGCGGCGGGGCGTTCAGGGCGTTCTGGTCCGCCAGTTGGCCAAAGTCCTGGAACAGCAGGACGCGGACATAGTCGATGGCGGTACGATCGCTGAACAGCTTGACGCGCCAGGTCCCGTCGACGCCCTTGGCGGCCACACCGATGGGCAGGCCGCGCGGGAAACCGCCGCCGTCGCCCGAAGTCATGATGCGGTCGCCTTCCTGCACCGCCCCCTGGCCGCGCACGTAGTCAAGGCGCGGGCTGCCGCTGCCATCGCCGGTCAGCATGGCGCGGGCGTCGGTGCGTTCCACCAGAACCGGCGTGCGCGAGGCCACATCGGTCAGCAACAGCATGCGGCTATTGCCCGACGACACGCCCATGATGCGACCGACCAGGCCATGCTCGCTGAGCACAGGATTGCCGATGCGGACGCCCTTGGCGGCGCCGATGTTCAGCAGGCGCGAGCGGGCAAAGGGACCGCGAGCATCGGTGATGGCCAGCCCCGTCACCATGGGGATGGGCGGCTCGGTCTTGACGCCCAGCATCTGTTCATAACGGGCGTTGACGTTCTTCAGCGCCAGCGCCTCGTCGCGCCAGGCGCTCAGTTCGACGATCTCGGCGCGCAGCCGCCGGTTCTCGGACACGGCGAAGAAGTAACCCTTGACGTATTCGACGGCGTTGCCGGTCCAGCGGACAGGCGCGGCGACCACGCCGCCCACGGGGGCGGCGCCGGTCTCGAATGCGGCCCGGGCCGGAGCATAGCCGTCGATGTCCTGAGAGCCGCCGCGACCGCCAAGCAGAAGCATGCCGGCGCCGACCAGGCCGACGACCACCACGACCGCGGCCGTCCAGGCCAGCGGCACCTTGATGTTCTCGAACGGTCCGTCGCGAAACGCCACGGCCAGCCTTCCTACCTAGAGATCCGGGACCGGCGAGCCTCGCTCGCCGGCGGTGAGAGCCTATCGCAAAAACCGATTCCCGAAGAAGACGGCGTCTACGACAGGCTGTTCAGCCTCAGAGCGAGGACTCGAGGACGCCCTTCATCCACGACGGATGCTCGAGCACGCGGCCGCAGCCGATGGCGACGCAGGACAGCGGATCGTCAGCAACCTGGACCGGCAGGCCCGTGTGGTCGCGGATTTCCACATCCAGGCCGCGCAGCAGGGCGCCGCCGCCCGTCAGCATGATGCCCTTGTCGGCGATGTCGGCGGCCAGTTCCGGCGGCGTGGCCTCCAGCGCGACCTTGACGGCCTCGACGATCTGCGAAACCGGCTCGGCCAGGGCTTCGGCGGCCTGACGCTCGCTCATCTTCACTTCGCGCGGCACGCCCTGCATCAGGTCGCGGCCCTTGACCTCGATCGACAGGCCTTCGCCGTCGGCCGGGACGCGGGCGGTGCCGATGTCCTTCTTGATGCGCTCGGCGGTCGTTTCGCCGATCAGCAGGTTATGGTTGCGGCGCATGTAGCTGATGATGGCGTCGTCCATCATGTCGCCGCCGACGCGGACCGAACGCGAATAGACGATGCCCGACAGCGACAGGACGGCGACCTCGGTCGTGCCGCCGCCGATGTCGACGACCATCGAACCGGTCGGCTCGTGGATCGGCAGGCCGGCGCCGATGGCGGCGGCCATGGGCTCGTCGATCAGGCCAACGCGGCGGGCCGAGGCGTTCAGGCAGGAATCATTGATCGCGCGACGTTCGACGGCCGTGGCGCCCGAAGGGACGCAGACGATCATCTTGGGGTTCACGAAGCCCTTGCGGTTATGCACCTTGCGGATGAAGTGCTTGATCATCTCTTCGGCGACTTCGAAGTCGGCGATGACCCCGTCGCGCATGGGACGGATGGCTTCCATGTGGCCAGGCGTGCGACCCAGCATCTGCTTGGCTTCCAGGCCGACGGCGTGGACGATCTTGCGGCCGCCCACGTTGCGCAGGGCGACAACCGACGGTTCGTTCAGGACGATGCCCTTGCCGCGCATGTAGATCAGGGTGTTGGCCGTACCCAGATCCATCGCAATGTCATTGGAGATCATGCCGAAGAGGGGTGAAAGCATGGGCGTCGGTTACCGCTTGTTCGGGCCTGGTAGGGCGTGAGTCTTGTTCGTCCGCTGTGGCGACGCCCCTGCCCCGCGCACCCATGTGCGCCGAGCCGTCCTGATCGTCCTCGCCGAGCCGACTACAGGCCCGTTTGCCCGCATGGCGCGTCGATTGCAAGCGCCTATGACTCGCCGATCACAGCCTTGTCACGGCAAGGCTTGAAAGCCCGTCCGCTCAAGCTTTCCAGCCCCGCTTGCACCTCGATGCGTCAGATCGCCGACAGCCCCTCGGCCGCGAGCGCTCGCTGAACGGCGGGACGCGATTGCACCCGGTCCAGATGGGCGTTCAGACGGGGGAAGCGCGCCTTGTCCAGCAGGTCGGCCTGACGCGCCCACCGCGTGAAGACCATCAGGTATCCATCCGTCACCGAATGATCCTCGCCCAACGCCCAGGGACCGACCAGCAAATGCTGTTCCGCCAGATCATACTTGGCGAAGGCCTGCTCCAGCGCTTCAGCGCGCACCGCCCCCTCCAGCGGAGGACGCGAGAACAGCACCTTGCCGATGGCAGGGTGCAGGGACGAGGCCAGCCAGGCGTTGAAGGCCTGCATCCGGGCGAAGGCGTAGGCCTCGGTCGGCGCCAGACCGGCTTGCGGATGGGTCTGAGCCACATAGGTCAGGATGGCGACGTTCTGAGTTATGACGCCTTGCTCAGTCGCCAAGGCCGGCGTCACGCCCGCCGGATTGATCGCCAGATACTCCGGGGTGCGCTGTTCGCCCTGTCGCAGGTCGATTTTCTGCAGCTCATAGTCAGTGCCCGCCTCTTCCAACGCGATGTGCGAGGCCATGGCGCAGGCGCCGGGCGAATAATAGAGTTTCAGCATCGTCGTCTCCCGTTCAATCCACGTCTGAAAGTCGCGCCGCCTCGCGACGTTTGACCACTTCGCGCACGGCCATCATCAGCGCCAGCCAGCCTACGGCGACCCCGGCCAGGATCAAGGAGGTCCAGACCCCGTCGCCGGACACCGCCGCCATGAAGGAGCCGCCGAAGAAGGCGACCAGGGCGGTCTTGGGCAGGACGCCCAGGGCGCACCCCGCCAGAAACCCCGGAAACGAGGCCCGCACCGCGCCGAACGCCATGTTGACGACGATGAAGGGGGCCGAGGGCACGTTGCGGATGATGAAGCTGGCGGAAAAGGCGTTGCGGCCGACGAAGCGCTGCAGCCGCTCGGCCGCGCCGCCGCCGAAGCGCTCCAGCGCCCGCGCCGTGGGCCCACGCCCCAGCCAATAGGTGACCGCCGCGGACACCACCGTGGCGATCCAGCTGTAGAGGAAGCCGAACCAGGGCCCGAAAGCCACCACGCAGGCGGCGATCAGAATGAACTGCGGTATGCCGAGAAAAGCCGACAGGGTGAAAACGACGATGGCCGCGACCAGCCCCCACGGCCCGACCCGATAGCCGGCCAGCCAGGCTTCCAGCTTCTCTTCGGCGCCCAGGGTGAAATGGCTTTTGCCAAAGGCGAACAGGGCGATGATTCCCCCGAGCAGCAGCAGGCTGACCAGCAGGGTCCGCCACCGCTGGGCCTCCATATTCAGCAGGAAATCGACGATCCGCCGCATTAATTTCGCCCAAATCGCCTTTTGATCGTCCGCAAGGCGCACAAACGTTGTGCGCCCGCGCCGGGTTGCGTATCAAGCCTCGCCTCCCCGGCTCTCTTCACATCCTCCAGACGGGATAGACATGTCCAGCCTTCAGTCCGCCTCCCTCGCCCGCGTCAAGCCTTCGGCCACCCTGGCCGTGACCGCTCAGGCGCGTGAGCTGAAACGCCAGGGCCGCGACGTGATCGGCCTGGGCGCCGGCGAGCCGGACTTCGACACCCCCGACAACATCAAGGCGGCGGCCATCGAGGCCATCAGGCGCGGCGAGACGAAATACACCGACGCCGACGGCATGCCCGAGCTGAAGGCCGCCATCGTCGCCAAGTTCGCGCGTGAGAACGGCCTGAAGTACGAAACCAACCAGATCCACGTCGCCTCGGGCGGCAAGCCGGTGATCTACAACGCCTTCGTGGCCACGCTGAACCCCGGCGACGAGGTCATCGTGCCGGCCCCCTACTGGGTTTCCTACCCCGACATGGTGCTGCTGGCCGGCGGCGAGCCTGTCACCGTGATCGGCGAGGAAGCCGACGGCTTCAAGCTGCGCCCCGAGGTTCTGGACGCCGCCATCACGCCCAAGACCAAGTGGCTGATCCTCAACTCGCCGTCCAACCCGACCGGCGCCGCCTATACCCGCGCCGAACTGGAAGCCCTGGCCGTGGTGCTGCGAAAGCACCCTCAGGTCTGGATCCTGACCGACGACATGTACGAGCACCTCGTCTATGGCGGCTTCGACTACGTCACCATCGCCCAGGTCGCGCCCGACCTCTATGACCGCACCCTGACCTGCAACGGCGTGTCCAAGGCCTACGCCATGACCGGTTGGCGCATCGGCTATGCAGGCGGCCCCAAGCCGCTGATCGACCTGATGCGCAAGGTGGCCAGCCAGACGACCTCCAACCCGTCGTCGATCAGCCAGTGGGCCGCCGTCGAGGCCCTGAACGGGCCGCAGGACTTCCTGGCCGAGCGTTCCGCCGCCTTTGAAAAGCGCCGCGATCTGGTCGTGTCGATGCTGAACCAGGCGACCGGCATCCGTTGCCCCACCCCGGAAGGCGCCTTCTACGTCTATCCCTCGATCGAGGGCCTGATCGGCAAGACGACCGAAACGGGCGTGGTCATCACCGACGACGAGGTCTTCACCGCCGAACTGCTGAACCAGGAAGGCGTGGCCGTGGTCCAGGGCGCCGCCTTCGGCCTCAGCCCCTATTTCCGCATCAGCTACGCCACCTCGGAAGCCGTGCTGGAAGAAGGCTGCCGGCGCATCCAGAAGTTCTGCGCTTCCCTGAAGTAGCTGAAGTAACCGCCTAGAGCGGCGCCGGCGGAATGTTCAACGTCGGCGCTGTCTTCAGGATGAAGGACAGGCACCAGTCCGTGGCCCGCCGCGAGTTGTCGAGATCGCCATCAACGGTGCGGGTCAGGAGACAGGCCGCATCGGGCCGATACTCGCTATTGGCCCCGGCATAAATGACCAGGCCGGCCCCCGGCCCTGTCGCGCGCCGATAGGTCATCTTCAGGGCGCCGGATTTTTTGAGAGTGAACGCGCCCGCCTCGCCTCCGCCCAGCAGATCGCGAACCTGGGCGTCAGGATCACCGGGCGCCAGGCGAAACAGCTCGGCCTTCAAGGCGTCGCCCGGCTGAGCCGTCATGGTGAATCGCGGCAAGTCTTGCGGGGTCGCCGTCAGCATCCCCACAATAACGAGCGACAGCAGCATCAGGCCGCGCGGCTGACCGCGAAGTCGGCCAGGTCTTGCAGCGCCGAGCGCCAGTCGCTGGCCGGCAGGACCGACAACGCCGCCTTGGCCCAATCGGCGTAGTCGCCGGCGGCGTCCAGCGTCGCCTCGACCGCGCCCGTGCCCAGGATCAGTTCGCGGGCGCGGGTGAAGTCCTCGGGCGTGCGTTCGCCCTTGGTGATGACGCGGTCCCAGAACAGGTCTTCCTTGCCCTTGGTGCGCTGGACGGCCAGCAGCAGAGGCAGGGTGGCCTTGCCCTCGTTGAAGTCGTCACCCGCGTTCTTACCCAGGGTCGCCGTGTCGCTGCCGTAGTCCAGAGCGTCGTCGGCCAGTTGGAAGGCGATGCCGAGCGCCATGCCGTAGTCACGCAGAGCCTTGACCTGTTCCTCGGTCGCGCCGGCGCCCACCGCGCCCGACTCGGCGGCGGCGGCGAACAGTTCGGCGGTCTTGGCTCGGATGATTTGCAGATAGGTGTCCTGATCCAGGTTCAGGTCATGGGCGCGCGTCAGCTGCAGCACCTCACCCTCGGCGATGACGCTGGAGGCCGTGGCAAGGATGCCGAGCGCCCGCAGGGAATCCGTCTCGACCATCAGCTCGAAGGCGCGCGCGAACAGGAAGTCGCCAACCAGCACCGACGAGGCCGCGCCCCAGATCAGATGCGCCGCCACCTTGCCGCGGCGCATTTCCGAACCGTCGACGATGTCGTCGTGCAGCAGGGTGGCGGTGTGGATGAACTCGACCGAGGCGGCCAGCTTCCTGGCGCCCTCAATGGCGCCCGTCGCGCCGATGGCGCGGGCCGCAGCGACGGTCAGCAGCGGACGCAGACGCTTGCCGCCCGCCGAGACCAGATGCTCGGCCAGCATGGGGATCACCGGCACGTCGGACTGCATCCGGGCGATGATCAGGGCGTCAACCGCCGCCATGTCGTCCTTCGCCAGACGAACAAGAGCATCCACATCGCCCTTGGGGCGGGGAGCGGCGACGAATGCTGCGTCCACGAAAATCTCTTTCAACTCAGGGGGCGAACAGGGAGATTCGCCCGGAAATCACACGCATCCGCTTGCCCGAACGCGATGCGGCGCACAATGGTGGCGGCGTCATGACGGGTCAAGCCGGGTCAACCCTTACCGCCGCCGCCGAAGTTGCGGAATCCGCCCTGCTGGGCGGGCGCGTCCGGCTGCGCCAGCCCGTGAAGGGCTATCGCGCGGGCATGGACGCCGCGCTTTTGGCCGCCGCTGTGGACGCCAAGCCGGGCGAACGACTGATCGAGGCGGGTTGCGGCGCTGGCGCGGTCTTGATGCAGGTGGCGGCGCGGCGGCCGGGCGTGTTTCTCATCGGACTGGAGCGCGACCTGACCGCCACCGGACTGGCGCGCGAGAACGCTGCACTGAACGGCGTGGATGACCGCACGACCATTGTCAGCGGCGATGTGGCGCAGGGGTTTCGCGCGCTGGACCAGCCGACCTTCGACTGGGCGATCAGCAACCCGCCCTTCTTCGACGACCCCGGCGCGCTGCGAGCGCCCGGCCCCGGCAAGATGGGCGCCTGGATGGCCGACGACGGTTTGAAGGCCTGGACCGGCTTTCTGCTGAAAGCGGTGCGCGAGGGCGGGAAGATCGTGGTCATCCACCGCGCCGACCGCTTGGCCGACCTGCTGGCTCTGCTGGGCGACAAGGCCGGCTCCTTCGCCATCCGCCCTATCCAGCCCTACGCCGACCAGCCCGCCAAGCGGGTGATGGTTCAGGCCATCAAGACCGGCAAGGCCCCGCTGCGGCTGCTCCCCCCCCTGGTCCTGCACGACCGCACCGACGCCAAGCACAGCCCCGAGGCCGAGGCCATCCTGCGCGGCGAGGCGGCCCTGCCTTTCTGAAGCCTCCGCTTTCTGAAGCCGTCCGCTTGGCCTAAGAACCCGCCATGTCCCTGCGCCCCCTCTTCCCGACCCAAGTGTATGAAGCCTCGCTGGCCGACGCCGCCGCCTGGCCCGAACTGCACGAGGAAATCCTCGACCTCTGCCTGGTCATGGCCGAGGAGGACGAGGCCGGGATCGAATGGTGCAAGGCCAACCACTATCCGGGCTACACCTCCTACGGCTCGATCAACGACCTGCCGCACCGCTTCCCCGAGTTCGCCGAGCTCAAGAAGCTGCTGGACAAGCACGCCGCCGCCTACGCCAAGGCGCTGCATTTCGATCTGGCGAGGAAGCCCAAGCTCGACAACCTGTGGGTCAATGTCCTGATGCCCGGCGGCGGCCACACCGGCCACATCCACCCGCACGCCATCATTTCCGGCACCATCTACATCCACGTGCCCGACGGCGCCTCGTCGCTGAAGATCGAGGACCCGCGTCTGGTCATGATGATGGCCCGCCCCGGCCTGACCGCCGAGGCGACCGAGGCCGAGAAGCCCTTCGTCTATCTGAAGCCCGCCTCAGGCACGATCCTGATGTGGGAAAGCTGGCTGCGCCACGAGGTGCCCGCCAACCGCGCCGAGGAACAGCGTATCTCGATCAGCTTCAACTACGCCTGACCGCCCCTTCAGCGCCACATTCACCCTGAAGTCTGCCCTTCTGGTGAAGCTTGAGGGGGCCTCCATGCGGGCATTGGGACTGGCGACGATTCTGGTGGCGGCGAGCCTCGCCGCAGGCTGCGGCGAACGGGCCGACGCACAAACCGCGACCGAAACCGCCGCCGAGGGCGCGCCCTATGTGTTGAAGGGCACCCAGGTCTGGTCAGTTCCCGATCCGGTCTCGGGCCGTGAATACGAGGTCTTCGTCAGCCTGCCCGCCAGCTATGAGGCCGAGCCGAACCGACGCTATCCGGTCCTCTATGTCACCGACGCCGACTACGCCTTCCCCATCATCCGCCAGATCGCCCGGCGCGTGAATCTGGAGGGCCCGGTGATCGAGGAGTTCATCCTGGTCGGCCTGTCCTACGCCAGGGGCGACGGCGGGGCCGACAGCCGCCGCCGCGACTACACCCCCACGCCGAACGGCCCGCGCAACTCAGCCGGGTCCGTGCACGGCGGCGGCGCGGCCTATCAGACCTATCTGAAGACCCAGGCCCTGCCCTTCGTGGATCAGAAGTTCCGCACCGATCCGGCCCGCCGCGTCCTGTTGGGCCACTCCTACGGCGGGCTGCTGGGGGCCCAGATCATGTTCACCGATCCGACGATGTTCAGCGGCTATGTCCTGGGCAGCCCGTCCTTCTGGTACGACAAGCGCCACATGATGAAGATGGAGGCGGACTACGCCCGCAGCCACCGCGACCTGCCCGCCGAGGTCTTCATGTACGTCGGCGCCTTCGAAGCCCCCGGCCCCACCGCCCGGCACAACAGCGAGGCGGACATGGTCGGCGACATGCGCACCATGGAACGATTGCTGAAATCGCGCGCCTATCCGGGTCTCAGCGTCCAGTCGACCGTGCTCGAAAATGAGGACCACCTGACGGTCGCCCCCGTCGGCTTCACCCGCGCTCTGATGGCCGTCTTGCCGGCCAGGCCCTAGCGCCGCACGAAGACTGCGTCCTGATAGGTCAGCGAGACCGGGCGGCCGTCGGCGTCCAGGTTGAACACCACGCCCTCGCCCCGGAACGGGGTCAGCTCGACCCGAAGACCCTCCGGTTCGGTCAAGTATTCCGCCAGCGCCTGCTGCACGCCGGTAGCGACCGACAACCGCTCGCCCGCTTCGCGGATCGTCAGGGTTCCGTAGGCGTCGTTGACGTAGTCGCCGACGTAGGCGGCGTTCGACAGCGACAGGGTGCGCGGTCGTTTCGCCCGCGCCTCCATGGCCCCGGCGATGCCCGTACGGCGACGGTCGCGCTCAACGATCAAGGCGTCGAGTTTGGCCTCATAGACCGCCTCGATGTCGGGCAGGCCCGCGAACCAGTCATAGGCGTAGTTGGCGACCAGATCAGCCATATCCCCGGCGAAGGCGTCCTCGTTGACCATAACCGCCACGCCCAGACGGCGCTCCGGCATAAAGGAGACATGGGCCCGCAAGCCCGAGAAGTTGCCGAAGTGGTGGATCAGAACGTCCTCGCCATAGCGCCCCACCTGCCAGCCCAGGCCGTAGCCCGTGCGGACATAGGGGCCGAAGGTCGTCTCCTGAGCGACCTGCGACGCATGGGTCGAGGCGACCAGCCCCGCCGGAAACACCTGCCGCCCGCCGACACGACCGTCGTTGATCTGGGCCTCCAGCCAGAGCGCCATGTCGTTCGCGGTCGAGATCAGCCCGCCCGCCGACTGCATGGTGGCGTTCGTCTTCTGCAACTGCGACCGCTCGGGCTGGCCGGGAATGCGGCCGAAATGACCGGCGGCGACCACCGCGCCCGACATCCGGGCCTCGTCGATACGGGCCGTCGTGGCGGTCATGCCGAGCGGCGTCAGCACCTCGCCTTCGACCAGTGCGCGCCAGTCGCGACCCCAGCGGCGCTCCATCAGCACGGTGGCGAGGTTGTAGCCCGAATTGGAATAGACGAACTGGCCATAGGGGGTGTCGCGCGGCTGCGTCTCCTTGGTCAGCCGCCACAGGACCTCGGGCGTCCAGTCGCCGGAATAGGCGAGGCGGAAGGCGATGGGGGCGTTGTCCACGCCCGAGCGGTGGCTCAGCAGATCGGTCAGGGTGATCCGGGCGGCGATGTCGGTCGGCACGCCGGACGGCGGCGCCCAGTCGGCCAGGGGCGCGTCCATGTCCACTTCAACCCGCCGCGCCATGGCGGCTATGGACAGGGCGGTGAAGGACTTGGTGGCCGAGGCGATGTAGAATCGCGTGTCCGTCGTCACCGGTGCGCCTGTGGCCACGTCCGCCACGCCAAAGCCCGCAGCGTGAACCAGGCCACCCTCATCCACTACAGCCAACGCCAGGCCAGGGGCCGCCTCGACCCGCTGCATCGCCCGACTCGCAAAGGCGTCCATGGCCGGACCGAACAACGCACGGTCCTGCGCCCCCGTCTCGCCCGCCGCGCAGACGAGCGCCGTCGCCAGAAACGCCCCCATCGACCGTGTTTTCATGGAAGTCGCTCCCCCGCCCCCGACGGGCGTGCCGGGTAGAGGCCGCGACGGGCCGGAACGGATGCAGCGCCTTCAAACCGCCCCGCGTTACGTCTAGAGATTTGCTCAAAGGGTCCGCGACGGCTACATCCCGCGCCAACCTCCCCATCAGATCAGACGACAGGGCGAAACCGCACCTCATGGCGCAGCAATATATTTTCCAGATGCAGGGTCTGACCAAGACCTTCCCCGGCGGCAAGAAGATCTTCGAGAACATCTGGCTGAGCTTCTACAACGACGCCAAGATCGGCGTTGTCGGCGTCAACGGCTCGGGTAAGTCCACCCTGCTGAAGATCATGGCCGGCCTGGACAGCGAGTTCCAGGGCGAGGCTCGCGCCGCCGACGGCATCAAGCGCGGCTACCTGGAACAGGAGCCCAAGCTCGACGACAGCCTGAACGTTCGCCAGAACGTCGAGGCCTGGTGCGAAGAGAAGCAGTGGGTCAACCGCTTCAACGAAGTCGCCAACGAGCTGGGCGAAAACTACACCGACGAGCTGATGGAGGAGATGACCGCCCTCCAGGAGAAGATCGACGCCGGCGACGTCTGGGACATCGACAGCCGCATCGACCAGGCCATGGGCGCCCTGCGCTGCCCGCCGGACGACTGGGAAGTCACCAACCTGTCGGGTGGTGAAAAGCGCCGCGTGGCCCTGGCCCGTCTGCTGCTCAGCAAGCCCGACATGCTGCTGATGGACGAACCGACCAACCACCTGGACGCCGAATCCGTCGCCTGGCTGCAGCACCACCTGGAGAACTTCCCGGGCTGCGTCATCCTGGTCACCCACGACCGCTACTTCCTGGACCAGGTCACCAAGTGGACCCTGGAACTGGACCGCGGCAAGGGCCACCCGCACGAGGGCAACTACTCCTCGTGGCTGGAAGCCAAGACCAAGCGCGTCGTGCAGGAACAATCGGAATCGGAAGCCCGCCAGCGCGCCCTCACCCGCGAACTGGAATGGGTCCGCTCGGGCGCCAAGGCCCGTCAGGCCAAGTCCAAGGCCCGTCTGGCCGCCTATGAGAAGATGGTCGCCGATCAGGAAAACAGCCGTCAGGCCCAGTCCTTCGCCGTCATCCAGATCCCGCCGGGCCCGCGTCTGGGCAACGTGGTTCTGGAAGTCGAGGGCCTGAAGAAGTCCTATGGCGACAAGACCCTGTTCGACAACCTGACCTTCAAGCTGCCGCCCAACGGCATCGTCGGCGTCATCGGCCCCAACGGCGCCGGCAAGTCGACCATGTTCAAGCTGATCACCGGCCAGGAAACGCCCGACGGCGGCTCCATCAAGGTCGGCGAAACCGTCAAGCTGGCCTACGTCGACCAGTCACGCGACGACCTGAAGCCGGACGACACCATCTGGCAGGCCATCTCGGGCGGCACCGACATCATGATGGTCGGCAAGCGCGAGATTAACAGCCGCGCCTATGTCGGCAGCTTCAACTTCAAGGGCGGCGACCAGCAGAAGAAGGTCGGTCAACTGTCCGGCGGTGAGCGCAACCGCGTCCACCTGGCCAAGACCTTGGCTTCGGGCGGCAACCTGATCCTGCTCGACGAACCGACCAACGACCTGGACATCGAAACCCTGCAGAACCTCGAAGAGGCTCTGGAGGAGTTCGCCGGCTGCGCCGTGGTCATCTCCCACGACCGCTGGTTCCTGGACCGTCTGGCGACCCACATCCTGGCCTTCGAAGGTGACGGCCATGTGGAGTGGTTCGAGGGCAACTTCGAAGCCTACGAACAGGACAAGATGCGCCGCCTGGGTGCGGACAGCATCATTCCCAAGCGTATCCAGCACCAGAAGTTCGGTCGCTGATCCGCGTTAAACTGAATAAGACGGCCCTCCGAGTGATCGGGGGGCCGTTTTTCTTTGCCTGCTGGCGCTCCTGCGGAACCGGGTTAGTCTGACGCCATGACCCAGCGCCCCGCCATCCTGATCATGCAGCGGCACCTCGCGCCGCTCAGCGTCTTCCTTGAAGGCGCCTATGACGTCTATCGCTTCTGGGAGGGGCCGCCGATCGAGGCCGCCGCAGACGTACGCGTCCTGGTCGTGGCGGGCGAGTTCGAGCTGGACAAGGACCTGATCGAGCGCCTGCCCAACCTGTCGCTGATCGCCTGTTTCACCTCGGGCTATGACGGCATCGACGTGGAGTGGTGCCGCGCGCGCGGCCTGCCCGTCACCCACGCACCAGCTATCAACCACGAGGACGTGGCCGACCACGCCATCGGCCTGATCCTGGCCGCGCGCCGTCAGATCGCCGAGGGCGACCGTCAGCTCCGCGCCGGCGGCTGGACTCCGGCGTCCAAGACCATCACCCCATCCATCGGCGGTCAGACGCTCGGCGTCGTCGGCCTGGGCGCCATCGGCGAGGCCGTGGCCCGCCGCGCCGAGGTCATGCGGATGAATGTCCAGTGGTGGGCGCCGCGCGCCAAGGAGGCCGCCTGGCCCCGCGCCGACAGCCTGCTTGACCTGGCCCGGGCCTCGGACGTTCTGGTCGTCGCCTGTCGGGCGGACGAAACCAATCGCGGCCTGATCTCGGCCGAGGTCGTCGAGGCGCTCGGCCCATCCGGCCTGCTGGTCAATGTCGCGCGCGGTCAGTTGGTGGACGAAGACGCCGTCATCGCCGCCCTGCGCGACGGGCGCCTCGGCGGCGCCGCGCTCGACGTTTTCGAGACCGAGCCGACCGACGCCGCGCGCTGGGCCAGCGTACCCAACACCGTCCTGACGCCCCACACCGCCGGGGCCACGACCGAGGCGGTTCAGGGGATGCTGATGCTTCTGCTCCAGAACCTGTCGGCCCATTTCGCGGGCGAGCCGCTGAAGACGCCCGTCACGACCTGAGCGGCCACGATTTCATCGGTCTTCGAATGATCCGTGCGGCCCTACCGCCGCACAACGCCTGCGCGCGGTCAGTTTTTGCTTGCATAATCGTATAAGGATATCTTTATACGACCTCATGACACTGACTGCTGACCAGACCGTCGAGGCCCTGCGCGCCGCGGGCGAACCGACCCGTTTACGGGTGCTGTCCTTGCTGGCCGCCGAAGAGCTGTCGGTCATGGAGTTGTCGCGGGTTCTGGACCAGAGCCAGCCGCGCGTGTCGCGTCACCTGAAGCTGATGGCGGACGCCGGCCTTATTGAACGATTCCCTGACGGCGCGCGGGTCTTCTACCGCCTGTCGCACGACGCCCTGTCGCGCCGCCTGATCGACACGGTGCTGGACCTGCTGGACGACGCCGAGGGCGAGGCCGATCATCGCCGTCTGGACGAGGTGCGCAAGGAGCGCGCCATCGACGCCGCCCGCTATTTCGAGCAGGTCGCGCCCCAGTGGGACCAGATGCGCAGCCTCTATGTCTGCGAAAGCGCGGTCGAGACCGCCGTCGAACAGGCGGCCGGTCCCGGCCCATTCGAGCGCGTCGTTGATCTGGGCACCGGCTCGGGCCGGATGCTGACCCTGTTCGGCAAGAAGGCGAAGATGTCGGTCGGGCTGGACCTGAGCCAGAACATGCTGAACATCGCCCGCGCCAACGTCTCCAAGGCCGGGCTGGACAAGGTCGAGCTGCGCCACGGCGACATCTTCTCGACCCGCCTGCCCCACGCCAGCGCCGACCTGGTGATCGTGCATCAGGTCCTGCACTACCTGGCCGATCCCGCCGCCGCCGTGGCCGAGGCGGCGCGTCTGGTCATGCCGGGCGGCAAGCTGCTGATCGTCGACTTCGCCCCGCACCAGCTGGAGCAGCTGCGCGAGGCGCATCAGCACCGCCGCCTGGGCTTCGCCGACGAGGAAATCCAGGGCTGGCTGGCCGATGCGGGCCTGACCGCCGACGCCCCCGTCGCCCTGCCGCCCGACACCGAGGGCCTGACCGTTCACATCTGGACCGGCGAACGCGCCGCCGTCCCCGCTCGAAAGACCGCCTGATGGCCTCCCCCGCCGCTCTCAATCTGGCCGAGGCCCGCGCCCTGCTGCTGTCGCCGCTGGGCCCGGTCGCCCGTGCGGGTTCCAACCGCAACGCCGTCAACGTCTCCTTCGAGTTCTTCCCGCCCAAGTCGGACGAGGCCGAGGCCAATCTATGGAAGGCCGTCCGCCGACTGGAGCCGCTGAACCCGGCCTTCGTCTCCGTCACCTATGGCGCGGGCGGCTCAACGCGCGAGCGCACCCACCGCACGGTGCAGCGGATCATCAGCGAGACCAGCCTGCGCCCCGCCGCCCACCTGACCTGCGTCGAGGCCAGCCGCGCCGAGGTCGATGAGGTCATCGAGGGCTACAAAGCCATCGGCGTGGATCACATCGTCGCCCTGCGCGGCGATCCGCCGGGTTCAGCCGGAATCGGCGGCGCCTACACGCCCCGCACCGACGGCTACGCCAACGCCACCGAACTGACCGCCGCCATCAGCCGCGTCGGCGGGTTCGAGGTGACGGTCGGCGCCTATCCCGAAAAGCACCCGGAAAGCCCGTCCATCGACCACGACATCGAGGTGCTGAAGGCCAAAGTCGATGCGGGCGCCACGCGCGCCGTGACCCAGTTCTTCTTCGACATCGAGGCCTTCCTGCGGTTCCGCGACCGGGTGCGGGCGGCGGGCGTGACCATTCCCCTGATCCCCGGCGTCATGCCCGTGTCCAACTTCGCCGGACTGAAGCGAATGACGGCGGCCTGCGGCGCGGCCCTGCCCGACTGGCTGGCGGCCCACTTCGACGGCCTGGACGACGACCCGGAGACCCGCAAGCTGCTGGCCGCCTCCATCGCCGCCGAGACCTGCGCGCGACTGCAGGAGGAGGGCTTCTCGGACTTCCACTTCTACACCCTGAACCGGGCCGAGCTGGTCTATGCCATCTGCCGGGTGCTGGGCGTGCGTGAAACCAAGGCTGTTGCGTAGATGACCTCCCCACTGACCCGCCAAGACCGCATCGCCGCCCTGCACGCGGCGGCCAAGGAACGTATCCTGGTCCTCGACGGATCGTGGGGCGTGATGATCCAGCGACGCGGGCTGGAGGAAGCCGACTTCCGCGGCGACCGCTTCGTTGCGGCCAATGGCTACAACGAACAAGACCAGATGAAGGGGAACAACGACATCCTCTGCATCACCCGTCCCGACATCATCGCCGACCTGCACGATCAGTATTACGCTGCGGGCGCGGACATCAGCGAGACCAACACCTTCTCGGCCACCGTCATCGCCCAGGACGACTACAAGCTGGACGCCCAGGCGGTCTGGGACATCAATCTGGAAGGCGCCAGGCTGGCCCGCGCCGCCGCCGACCGCTGGACGGAAAAGGAGCCGCACAAGCCCCGCTTCGCCGCCGGCTCCATCGGTCCGCTGAACAAGATGCTGTCCATGTCGTCGGACGTGAACGACCCCGGCGCGCGGCTGGTGACCTTCGACGAGGTCTATGAGGCCTATCGCCATCAGGTGAAGGCGTTGAACGAGGGCGGCGTCGACCTCTATCTGATCGAAACCATCACCGACACGCTGAACTGCAAGGCCTGCATCAAGGCCATCAAGGATCTTGAGGACGAGGGGCTGGAGCCCCTGCCCATCTGGATCAGCGGCACCATCACCGACCGTTCGGGCCGGACCCTGAGCGGCCAAACCGCCGAGGCCTTCTGGAACTCCGTGCGCCACGCCAAGCCCTTCGCCGTCGGCTTCAACTGCGCCCTGGGCGCCGACCTGATGCGCCCCTTCATCGCCGAACTGAGCCGGGTCGCCGACACCCTGGTCGCCGCCTACCCCAACGCCGGCCTGCCCAACGCCATGGGCCAGTACGACGAGCAACCGCACGAAACCGCCCACTTCATCGAGGAATGGGCCGCCTCAGGTCTGGTCAACATCGTCGGCGGCTGCTGCGGCACCACCCCCGACCACATCAAGCACGTCGCCGAAGAAGTCGCCCCGCTGAAGCCGCGCGAAATCCCGGCACGCCCGGTGGCCATGCGCCTGAGCGGGCTGGAACCGTTCGAGTTGGTGGCCTGACCGGCGATGAAACACCTTCCCCCCAGACATGAGGCGGTCATCAAGGGTCAGAAGCTGGCCTATCGCCTCGCCCACGGCGACGGCCCGACCCTGGTGCTGATCAATGGCGCGGGCGGTCCCATGGAGGGCTGGTTCCGCCTGTTCCCCGACATCACCCAAGCAGGAACCGTCTTCGCCTATGACCGGCCCGGCGTCGGCGGCTCGTCGCCGCCCGTCTCGCCCCAGACGGGCGTCCAGGTCGTCGAGACACTGCGCGACCTGCTGAAGGCGGCAGGCCTGGCCCCGCCCTATCTGCTTGTGGCCCATTCCTTCGGCGGGCTGCACGCCAACCTGTTCGCGCGACAGCACCCCGAGGAAGTCGCCGGCCTGGTCCTGATCGAACCGACTACGCCGGAGGATGTGACAACCCTCAAGCCGCTTCAGTCCGGCGCCCAGCGCTGGGTGAACAGACTGCTGAACCGCCTGTCGCCGTCCAACCCGGACGGCGAAGTCGCCCATGAGCTGGAAACCGTGCGCCAGCTGGCGGCGGCGGCGCCTTTCCCGGACGTGCCGCTTGCGGTCATCGTCGGCGGCAAGGCCCCGAAAGACTGGCAGGCGCGGCCAGAGGCGCAGACCCTGAGGCGTCAACATCTGGAAGCCCTGTCCCGTCTGTCCCCCCAGGGGTCGCTGATCCTCGCCGCCCGAAGCGGGCATTTCCCGCAGATTTCCGAACCCGCCGCGGTCCTTGAAGCCATCGCCACGCTGGCGGCGCGCCTCGCAACGAACCGTTCGGGGGAGCAGCGACCGGCATGACCAGCCCCGCCATGACCTCCACCGCTCTTTCCCTTCTCCCCTCGGGGGAAAAGGCCGGCCGCGTCAGCGGCTCGGATGAGGGGGACGCCCGCTTCTTCCTCATCGCCCAGGACCGTGCCCGCGGACACCTCCCCCTCATCCGTCATGCTCCGCATGACACCTTCTCCCCCCAGGGGAGAAGGAATGCCTTCGGTCAGTAAGATGCGTCCTGTCTTCATCAACGTCGGCGAGCGGACCAACGTCACCGGCTCGGCCAAGTTCCGCAAGCTGGTGGTGGACGGCGACTACACCGCCGCCCTCGATGTCGCGCGCCAGCAGGTCGAGGCGGGCGCCCAGGTCATCGACATCAACATGGACGAGGGCCTGCTGGACGGCGCCGTCGCCATGCGCACCTTCCTCAACCTGATCGCAGCCGAGCCCGACATCGCCCGCGTGCCGGTGATGATCGACAGCTCCAAGTGGGAGGTCATCGAGACGGGCCTGAAGTGCGTTCAGGGCAAGCCGATCGTCAACTCGATCTCGATGAAGGAGGGCGAACAGGCCTTCCGCGAGCACGCCGTGAAATGCCTGCGCTACGGCGCCGCCGTCGTGGTCATGGCCTTTGACGAGGTGGGTCAGGCCGACACCGCCGCGCGCAAGATCGAGATCTGCACCCGCGCCTACAATATCCTGGTCAACGAGGTCGGCTTCCCGCCCGAGGACATCATCTTCGACCCCAATATCTTCGCCGTGGCGACGGGGATTGAAGAGCACGACAACTACGCCGTCGACTTCATCGAGGCGGTCAAGGTCATCAAGGCCACCCTGCCCTACGCCCGCATCTCGGGCGGGGTGTCGAACGTCTCGTTCAGCTTCCGCGGCAACGAGCCGGTGCGCCGGGCCATCCACAGCGTCTTCCTGTACCACGCCATCAACGCCGGCATGGACATGGGCATCGTCAATGCGGGCGACCTGCCGGTCTATGACGACATCGACCCGGTCCTGCGCGAGGCGGTCGAGGACGTGATCCTGAACCGGCCGCAGCGGACCAATGTGTCCAACACCGAGCGGCTGGTGGACATGGCGCCCAACTACAAGGGCGAGAAGGGCGCGGCGCGCGTCGTCGACCTGAAATGGCGCGAGCAGCCCGTCGCGGCCCGCATCGCCCACGCCCTGGTCCATGGCATCACCGAGTTCATCGAGGCCGACACGGAAGAGGCCCGACTGTCGGTCGAGCGCCCCCTGCACGTCATCGAAGGCCCGCTGATGGACGGGATGAACGTGGTCGGCGACCTGTTCGGCTCGGGCAAGATGTTCCTGCCGCAGGTGGTGAAATCGGCCCGCGTGATGAAGCAGGCCGTCGCCTGGCTGGAACCCTTCATGGAGGCCGAAAAGGCCGGAAAGCCGCGCGAGCAGGCGGGCCGCATCCTGATGGCCACGGTCAAGGGCGACGTTCACGACATCGGCAAGAACATCGTCGGCGTCGTGCTGCAATGTAACAACTACGAGGTCATCGACCTGGGCGTCATGGTCCCGGCCGACCGCATCCTGGACGCCGCCGTCGAGCACAAGGTCGATATCATTGGCTTGTCGGGTCTGATCACGCCGTCGCTGGACGAGATGGTCTTTGTCGCCCGCGAGATGGAGCGGCGCGGTTTCGATATTCCCCTGCTGATCGGCGGGGCCACGACCAGCCGCACCCACACGGCGGTGAAGATCGAGCCGAGCTATCGCAAGGGCTCGACCACCTATGTCATCGACGCGAGCCGCGCCGTCGGCGTGGTCTCGGGCCTGCTGTCGCCCACCGAAAAGGCGAAGAACGAGGCTGCAACCCGCGACGAGTATATCCGCATCCGCGAGCAGTACGCGCGCGGGCAAGAGGTGAAGGCTCGCGCCACAATCCAGCAAGCGCGCGAGAACCGCTTCCAGCCCGATCCGGCGGCGACCATGCCGGGCAAGCCCTCCTTCCTCGGCGTGCGTTCGTTCGACGCCTGGGATCTGCAGGACCTGGCCGACCACATCGACTGGACGCCCTTCTTCGCCAGTTGGGAGCTGATCGGCCGCTATCCGCTGATCCTGGAAGACGAGATCGTCGGCGAGGCGGCCAAGGACCTGTTCAAAGACGCGCAAGGAATGTTGAAGCGGATCATCGACGAGAAGTGGTTCACGGCGAAGGGCGTGGTCGGCTTCTGGCCCGCCCGCGCCGACGGCGACGACATCGCCGTCTATGCCGCCGAGAGCCGCAGCGACGAGATCGCCCGCTTCCACACCCTGCGCCAGCAGATCAAGAAGTCGAACGGCAAGCCCAACCTGGCCCTGTCCGACTTCATCGCGGAAGAAGGTTCCGACTACGTCGGCGCCTTCGCCGTCACGGCCGGACATGGCGAACTGGAAATCGCCAAGCGCTTCAAGGACGCCGGCGACGACTATTCCTCGATCATGGCCACGGCCCTGGCCGACCGCCTGGCCGAAGCCTTCGCCGAGGCCCTGCACAAGAAGGTGCGGACCGAACTGTGGGGTTACGCCCCCGACGAAGCCACCTCGGTGCAGGATCTGATCGAAGAGAAGTATCAGGGCATCCGCCCCGCCCCCGGCTATCCGGCCCAGCCCGACCACACGGAAAAGGCGACGTTGTTCCGCCTGCTGGACGCTGGGAACAAGGCGGGCATGGCCCTGACCGAAAGCTACGCCATGACGCCCCCGGCCTCGGTCTCGGGCCTCTACTTCGGCCATCCGAGCAGTCACTATTTCGGCGTCGGCAAGATCGACCGCGATCAGATCGAGGACTACGCCCGCCGCAAGGGCTGGGACGTCGAAACCGCCGAACGCTGGCTGGCCCCCATCCTCAACTACGACCCGCACGCCCTGGCGCGGGACACGGCGGCGTAAGAACACCCCGTCAACGAAATCCACATTCAATAAAGAAGAAAGGCGGCGGATCTTTCGATCCGCCGCCTCCCATCTCAGTCTAAGGCGTAAATCCTTAGAACTGGTAGGACAGGCCCACGCGAACCGTGCGGGGCGCCTGATAGCCCGTAACGTGACGATAGTCAGCATTGGGGCTGCCCGGACCATCTTCACCCACTTCCTGGAAGCGGGTCGCCGACGTCAGGTCAAAGACGTTGAACAGGTCGGCGCGGAGTTGCACCTTACCCGGAACGCCAGACACCGGAACGTTCCAGGCCAGCGACAGGTCCACGTTCTTGAACCACTCGCCTTCGAACTGGCTGCCGCGCGGCGTCAGGACGCCGTTGCAGTACCAGGCCGTGACGGTCGAGCTCGACGCACGATCATCGGCATGCGGATAGGTGCCGATGCAGCCGTACTTGCGCGGCGACTGCAGCGTGGCGTTGAAGCCAACCGTGAGGTCGTTGGTAATGGCATACGAACCAAACAGTTTGTAGGTCTGGCCACGGTGGTTCGGCAGGAAGCCATACGCACCGTCGGTCCAGCCCGGCTCATCGAAGTCCTGGGTCAGACCAGTATCGTCCTGACCGTTATCCGACTTCACGCCGCCTTCGATGTTGCCCTTGGATTCGGCAAACACCGCCGAGCCTTGCAGGCTCCACTTGCCGTCCCAGGGACGCTCGAAGGTCAGTTCCAGAGCCTTGTAGGTACGCTCGGCTTCCGGAATGTCCAGGATCGACGCCGGGATGGTGATTTCCTGACCCGCGAGGAACGGGAAAGTCGTCGAGTCCGGCGTGATGACCAGGTCGGAACCCGGGTTCAGCAGCACATAGCCGGCGCCGTTGATCTGACCACAGTTGGCGGCCGAGATGCCCGCATACGAGCAGTAGGCGTCGATGATGTAGCTGGTGTCAAAGTCTTCCATCGCCTTCTTGAGGTCGCGGTAGACGAAGTTGGCGCCGACGGTCCAGCCGTCGAAGAAGCCCATGTTGGCGACTTCGTGCTCGATGCCGAAGATGAACTCGTCTTGATACTGCGCTTCAAGGTTCTTGGAGACCAGGGACTGAGACTGGGCCACAGTGCCAGGAGACAGCACTTCCTCCAGGACGGCAGGGCCGGCGAAGGTCGGCACGCAGCTGTTGCGAGGCGTAGCGTCCAGGCAAGACTGCAGACCAGCGGCAGTTCCAGCATAGCTACCGCCCACGCCACCGACGATGTACCAGTCTTGCGTGAAGAGTTCCTTGCCCGCCATACGGATGTTCGTATTGGCGGCGATCGGGATGTAGTAGCGACCGAAGTAGCCCTTCAGGCTGGTCGAACGGTCTCCAAACACATCATAGGTGAAGCCAAGGCGCGGCGACAGATCATAATCCGTTTCCACAAAGACTTCACCGGCAGCATTCTTGTTGCTGAACTTTTCAGCACGCAGGCCGAGTTGCAGCGACAGGCGATCATTGAAGTCCCAGGCATCCTGAATGTAGAAGGCCGTCTGCTCGGTCGAGAAAGCCCCCTGGTTCTGGATGTTCCGGTCACGAACGTAGAGAGTGTTCGCAGGGATCAGACCACCAAGAGCGCCGCCAGCACCTGACATGTAGTAGCGATAGTAGCGGTCGCCCGAATAGCTCGAGTCAATCGACGACGCCAGATCTTCACGATCGTAACCGATACGGAAGTGGTGATCACCAAACAGGTTGTTCACATAGATATCAGCGTCAAGACGATACATCTTGCGCGTATCTTCACCCGTTTCAATCACGAGCGCAGTGTTACCACGACGAATGCTGCCGAGGTTATCAACGACCGACGCCTCCGCATCGAGGTCACCAATCACGGACTGATTGAAGGTGCCTTCACCATACAGAGCCGACAGCGTGAACCAGTCGGTGAACTTGCCGGTGTACTTGGCGATCTTGGTTTCGCCGCCGACAAAGGTGTCGCTGGCCGAGCTCTGACCATTGCCTTCGATGGTGCGCGTCGTCGCCGACTGATCATCGTTGAAGTAGGTCAGTTCCAGGCGGTGGTCGGGGTTCAGGTACAGATCGACCTTACCGCCCCAGAACGGATCGTCCTGAAGCGTGACCGTTTCAGTGCCGTTGGCGTCAAACTGATGGTTCTCGAAATCACGCCAGTTATAGAAGCCGAAGAAGTAGGCATGATCGCGCACGATCGGGCCCGACAGCCAAACGTTGGCTTCAGAGCGATCCGACTCAGCCTTGGAGTCCAGCGTCGTGATGTTCGTCGACGGATCGCCGGAGAAGGTGTCCGGAGACGAGCCCCGGGCTGTTCGGTTCGACGTAGTAGTTGACGCCGCCGTGGAACTCGTCGGAACCCGAGCGGGTAACCGCAACCACCGCGCCGCCAGTCGAACGGCCGAACTCGGCTTGGTAGCCGCCGGTCTTCACATCGATTTGCTGGTAGAATTCGAACGGCACCGTATTGCCGCCCAGGAAGTTCCGGAAATTCGTGATGTTGAAACCGTTAACGTAGTAAACGTTCTCAGCGACCGACGAACCCGAAATCGAAACCTGATTGCCGAAGGCGGCGTCACCGCGCGTCGTCGACGGAGCCAGCAACTGAATAGCCGCCAGGTTACGTTGGGTCGGGATCCGGTCGAACGTTTCTTGCACATCCACCGTAATGCCGGTGGTGGTGCGATCGAAGTCCACGGAAGCGGAACGGGTGCCAACGACGACGACATCATCAACAGTGCTGGCGGACCCGCCTACCGCGCCGATGGTGAACTGAAACTCAGCCGTGCCGCCCAGCGTCACCGCCACGTTCGAGTCGGTATAGGATTCATAGCCGTCGCCGCTGATCGCCACCGTATAGACGCCGACCGGGATTTGCGAAGCGCGGAAACGCCCCTGCGCATCCGTCGAGAAGGTACGGCTTTGCGCCCGGCCCTTCTGCGTCACGACGACCGTAGCACCCGACACCGGCTGGCCCGCAGTGTTCGTCACCGTACCGGCCAGCGTGCCGGTGGTGAAGTCCTGTGCGAAAGCTTCAGCCGGCGCCAGCATGGTGACAGCCGGTGCAGCGACCAACGCCATCAGCGCCGTCCCGCCGATCATCGTCGACTGTAACAGCCGCTGACGAATGTTTTTGATCTTCAAGAGTCTCTCCTCCTAGAAGCTATCAACCGCTGCATCGATCGATCAATGCGCATCAACAGCTACAATCACCACAAGCCCCCATGCCTGCGGCGACTGTCATGCTAGCGACCGGATGCCGCAGCCGCATCGACAATTACCGATCTGCAACAATTTCAGCGTCATGTTGTCGCACGTTGGCCACACTTATGACGAAACTACTGTTTCGTATAATGAAATTGGACACATTCAATGAAGCCGCTCAACGAAGTGACGTTTGTCGCAGGCCAGATTTCGGCTGACGATCTGTCCGACGCCGCCCTGGCGCAGGTAAAACTGGTGGTCAATCACCGCACCCCGCATGAAGAGCCGGGCCAGCCCGACTCGGCGGAAATGACGGAAATCACCGCGCGCGCCGGCATGCGTTACGTGGAAATTCCGGTGGCGGGCCTGCCGGACCGGACAGCGGTGGAGCGCACGCTTGCGGCGATGGACAGCCTCGCCCCCGGAGAGCGCATCCTGCTCTTCTGTCGCTCCGGCATGCGGTCGACGGCGGCCTGGGCCATGGCTGAGCGACTGCGCGGCGCGGCCCCGGACGACCTTCGCGCCGCCGCGCTAAAGGCCGGCTACGACCTCAGCCGTCTGCCGCTTTAGCGAACGACCGCGGCGCGCGCGGCATAGGGTGCGGCGGGTTCTGGCGTGCAGGACGCCGCGGCCCACTGCGCCGCAACAAGACATATGGCGACGACAGTCAGGGCTTTCGCCCGATTTGGCACAGGAAAAACGGCGGAACGGATCACGACGGCGGCTCCCGAACAGGTCTAGATGCGTTGAAGCAAGGCGGGCGCCGCTCCGCTTCGATCTCTGTCAGCCTCGCCGCAAGGACCGCCGCCCGTGATCCCCTATGTTCGACAGTTCGACTTCACCTACGGCCGTCGCGATCAGGTCTCGCCCCTGATCCAGCGAGTCATCGCCGACAATCCGGGGCCGTTCACCTTCACCGGCACGGGAACCTATATCGTGGGCCGCGACATGCCGGGGGCCAGGGTGGCCGTAATCGACCCCGGCCCCGAGGACGAGGCGCACCTGCACGCCCTGCTGCGGGCGGTGAAGGGGCGAACCGTCAGCCATATTCTGGTGACCCACACCCACCGCGACCATGCGCCCCTGTCACGCGCCCTGGCCGAGGCGGTCGGCGGCGCGCCGATTCTGGCGGCTCGACCGCCCGCCCAGGCCACCCACGCCTCAACCGCCATGGACGAGGAGGACGATGACGCCTTTGCGCCGGATATCCTGCTGTCGGGCGGCGAGATGATCGAGGGCGACGGCTGGACCATCGAGGCCCTGGCCACGCCCGGCCACACCTCCAACCACATGGCTTTCGTACTGAGGGACGAGAACGCCCTGTTCAGCGGCGACCATGTCATGGGCTGGTCCACCACGGTCGTCGCCCCGCCTGACGGCGACATGACAGCCTATATGGACAGTCTGGACCGGGTGCTGGCGCGCGGCTTCTCGACCATCTGGCCGACGCATGGCCCGGCCATCACTCAGGTCGCGCCCTTCCTCAAGGCCTATCGCGACCACCGGCTGGAACGCGAGGCCCAGATCTGCGCGCGGCTGGCGGCGGGCGATGAAACAATAGCGGACATGGTCCCTGCCCTCTACGCCGCCGTCGATCAGCGGCTGTGGCCCGCCGCCAGCCTGTCGGTGCTGTCGCACCTGATCAAGCTGGTGAAGGAGGGACGCGTCTCCGCCGATCCCGAACCGGCGATGACCGCGCGCTATCGCCTGATCGACTAGGGCTGCAGCCCGGCTGTAACGGCGCGGGCCAGACGGCAGGCCTCATCGCCGACCTTGACGCCCTCACGTTGGGCCACACGCACGTCGGTGCGACCGGGGCGGATGCGGATGGCGGCGTCATAGGTCAGACCGAACCAGAAGCCTTCCTTGGCCCCGTCAGCACGGAAGGGCGCGGCGCCGCGAACGGTGAAGCCCGCCGCCTCCAGCGCCGCCGCCGCTGTTTCCGGCGCGACCTGACGGGGAACCGAAACCAGATCGGGACAGGCGACGGACGCGCCGCCCTCGCCTTCCCCGCCGCGCAGGGCCAGAACCGCACGCGAGAAGGCCGGCGCCTCGGCGGGGTCGGTCGTGACGTCATTGGCGGTCGGGACGGCGAACCGCTGTCCCTGAACCGCAAACAAGGCCACGGCCGCACCGGCCACGACCAGCGACACAGCGGCGTAAGCCCCGCGCCGCCGCAGGTCCTTAAAGGCGATCAGCACCGCGACCAGAGCCGCCGCCAAGCCTGCAAAGGCCAGCATGCGGCCGATCTTCAGCGTCAGAACTTCCAGGCCGAAACCGGCGTCCCACAGACCGAACCGGGTCCCGAAGACAGCGACCAGAACCAGTAGGGGCGCTGCAAACGCCGCCAGCGTCAGCCAGCGCAGACGAATTTCGGCCGCGCGCGCCTGGGTCCGGGTCGGTTCAGCCATGCGGCCCTCCTGAAAGATCAGCCTGCGGTCGGCAGACGGTAATCCTTCATCTGCTCGCGCAGCAGCTTCTTGTCGATCTTGCCGGTGGCGCCCAGGGGAATATCGGCCAGGAAGACCACGTCGTCGGGCATCCACCACTTGGCGATCTTGCCCTGCAGGAAGTCCAGGTGCTCCTGTTTGTTCTCGGCCTCGCCCTCCTTGAGCTTGATCAGCAGGACCGGCCGCTCGTCCCATTTCGGATGGGCCGCGCCGATGACGGCGGCCAGGGCGACCTTGGGATGGCCGACAGCCAGGTTCTCGATCTCGATGGAACTGATCCACTCGCCGCCGGACTTGATGACGTCCTTGGCCCGGTCAGTGATCTGCATGAAGCCGTGATCGTCGATGGTCGAGACGTCGCCGGTGTCGAAGAAGCCTTCGGTGTCCAGAATCTCGCCGCCTTCGTCGCGGAAATAGGCCCGGGCGATGGTCGGCCCCTTGATCATCAGGCGGCCATAGGTCGAGCCGTCGTGCGGCATTTCCTGTCCGGCGTAGTTCTTCAGCTTCAGCTCGACGCCCAGAGGCGGCGTGCCCTGCTTGACCCGCCACTTCAGCTGTTCCTCGAACGGCAGGGCGGCCAGCTCCGGTGTCATGTTCGACAGGGTGCCGATAGGCGAGGTCTCGGTCATGCCCCAGCCCTGCAGCACCTCGACGCCGAATTCGTCGTGGAAGGCGCGGATCATGCTTTCCGGCACGGCGGCGCCGCCGATCAGCACGCGGGTCACGGTCGAGAGCTTCAGCTTGTTCTCACGCAGATGGTTCAGCAGGCCCTGCCAGACCGTCGGCACTGCGGCCGAGAAGGTGACGCCCTCGGTCTCCAGCAGCTCATAGATGGCCGGTCCGTCCATGCGCGCGCCCGGCATGACCAGCTTGGACCCCGCCGCCGGCCCGCCGAAGGCGATGCCCCAGGCGTTGGCGTGGAACATGGGCACGACCGGCAGGATCACTTCCCTCGGCGTCGCGCCCAGGACCGTCGACTGCAGGCCCAGCAGGGTATGGATGAAGTTCGAGCGGTGCGAATAGAGCACCCCCTTGGGGTTCCCCGTCGTGCCCGAGGTATAGCACAGGCCGCAGGCGGTCTGTTCGTCGAAGCCGCCCCACTCCACGTCCTCGGACGACTGTTCCAACACGGTTTCATAGCACTCGACCACCGGCAGCTTGGTCTGCGGCATGTGGTCGGGATCGGTCATGATGACGACGCGTTCGACCGACGGACAGTGCGGCAGGATGGCGTCCAGCAACGGTACAAAGGTCAGATCGACGAAGATGATCCGATCGCCCGCGTGGTTGATGATATAGACGAGCTGTTCCGGGAACAGGCGCGGGTTCAGGGTGTGGCACACCGCGCCGATGCCCATGATGCCGTACCAGGCTTCAATATGATCGGCGGTGTTCCAAGCCAGGGTGGCGATACGGTCGCCGGGCTGCACGCCCCAGGCCTTCAGCGCGTTCGACACCCGCTTGGCGCGACCATGGATGGCGCCATAGGTGGTGCGCTCGATCGGCCCCTCGACCGAACGGGTCACGACCTCACGGTTCGGGTGCCAATTCCTGGCGTGGTCGAGAATCTTGTCGACCGTCAGCGGCCAGTCCTGCATCAAACCCAGCATCGCATTTCCTCGCTTGGCGCCCTCTCGAACGAGGCGCCTTGCAGTCACGCTATCTAGGTGAACAGCGATAAGCAACGGCGCCGCAAGGGAAACAAGGCCGCAGGCCCGCAGGCGTTTGACAGCTTCGCGCACGACCTCGCCGTTGATCCTCTTTGGCCAGAAACGTCATGCCCCATATGGACGCGTCAGGCAGACGACTTCTTCGACGCTGGCCGGGTTTACGCAAGATGGTCAATCCCGCACGACCCGCCTAGAAAGCCGCCGGAATGCACGGAGACCGCCCATGACCATCCTGATCGCCATCACCGGAGGCTCCGGCTCAGGCAAGAGCACACTGGCGGAGGCCCTGGTCGCCGCCCTGCCCGCCGGCGTCGCCGTGCTGATGCGCGAGGACTCCTATTATCTGGACGCCGCCAGTGTCCCCGGCTTCGACGCCGACACCCACGACTTCGACGATGTGGCCGCGCGCGACCACGATCTGCTGGTGGAACATTTGACCGAGCTGAAGGCCGGACGCCCGGTCGTCGCCCCTCTCTATTCCTTCCTCCATCACGGCCGCGACCCTGGCGGTGAACCCATCCCCGCAGCCGAGGTGGTGATTCTGGAGGGCACTCATGTCCTGTGCACGCCGGCCCTGACCGCCCTGTTCGACATCAAGGTCTTCGTCGACACCCCCGCCGACATCCGCTTCATCCGTCGCCTGCTGCGCGACCAGACCGAACGCGGCCGCACCGCCGAATCCGTCATCCATCAGTACCTGCTGACCGTCCGCCCCGGCCACGAGCGGCTGACGGAACCCTCGCGCACCCACGCCGACTTCATCGTCGCCGACGCCACCGCCGCCGTGCGGCTGGAAGATCCGCAGGCGGTCATTCGCCTGGCCGCGCCGGTCCTGGCTCATCCACTCCTAGCGCCTTGGCATCACTAGTTGATTACGACTCGCAGAACGCGGCTACTTGTTGCAATCAAGGCATTTTAAAGGCACGTTAGCCATACGCTTTCCGGGTATGTGCTGATGACCGCCTTGGTCCAAGATTTCGACGACCCTCGCCGCGCCGCGATCGTGCGACAGGCGCGATTGCACTTCATATCCGAAGGTTACGCCGGCACGCGCATGGAACCGATTGCGCGCGAAGCCGGGGTATCCACCGCCACCCTCTACGCCTTCTTCGACAGCAAGGCGGTGCTGTTCGAGGCGGTCATCGACAATGCGTCAGAAGACTTCGCCAACCATATGGCTGGGGTGCACACCAGGTCCGGGACCCCGCGCGAGCGTCTGAACGAGTTCATCGGCGGCTATGCCGAGTTCATGAGCAACAGCTTCGTCCGCTCGGTGTTTCGGCTGGTTCTGGCCGAGCGACCGCGCTTCGAGGCCATCGCCATGCGTTTCTTCGAACGTGGCCGCAGCGACTTCGGCGCAGTCCTGATCGGCATGCTGACAGAGATGACCCGGTCCGGTCAGATGAAGGTGGACAAACCCTCCTGGGCCGCCGGCCAGTTGATGGGCATGGTCGAACACCCCGTCTTCTTCGTGCCGCTGGTCACCGGCGACGATGTCATCGCCGAGAGAACCCCGCGCGCGATCGCCGAGGAAGCCGTCGACACCTTCCTGGCGCGCTACGCCGTCTAGTCTCGCCTACGGCCAGAGACGCGTCCGCCGCCAGGCCTCGCCATCACGTTCGAAACGCAGTCGATCGTGCAGGCGGAAGGCCCGGTCACGCCAGAATTCGATCTGCTGAGGCACGACTCGCCAACCGGTCCAGCGATCCGGACGCGACACCTCCTGCCCGTCAAAGCCCGCCGTCTTTTCGGCCACGCGCGCTTCCAGCGTCGCCCGGCTGTCCAGGGGTCGCGACTGGTCCGAGGCCCAGGCGCCGATGCGGCTCTCGCGCGCCCGGCCGGCGAAATAGGCGTCGGCCTCGGCGGCGCTGACCTGTTCCACCACGCCGCGCACCCGAACCTGACGGCGAAGGCTCTTCCAGTGGAACACCAGGGCCGCCGCCGGATGGGCCCAGAGCTGCTCGCCCTTGGCGCTTTCCTGATTGGAGAAGAAGGTGAAGCCGCGCGCATCCACATCCTTCAGCAGGACAATCCGCGCGTCCGGCACGCCCTCGGCGTCCAGAGTCGCCAGGGTCATGGCGTTGGCGTCGTTCGGCTCACCCGCCTTGGCCGCCTCCAGCCACTCTGCGAACAGGCCATAGGGCTCGACTTGCTCGAACATGGTCTCGTCCGCATTGGCCGCCAGTTGCGCGGCGTAGTCCTGAACAGACGGGCTGGGCGGGATCAGGGGCTGGGTCATGGCCGATTCTCTACACCCGCATTTCCCCTACGTCATCAGCCGTAGACTAAGGTGCGACACCAAGCTTCACCATAAACTGAAATTCTCGTTTCAATCGACAAGGTTAACCCGGTCTTGACCATATCGGCGCGAGGCTGCCCTCCATGTGCGCGGACGCCCTCACTCTCGACAAGGCCCGATCCCTGCTGGGCCTGACCGGTCCGGTCGGCGCCGACGGCCTGGCCAGGGCCTTTCGCGCGGCGGTCAAGGCGGCTCGCCCCGACGCGCCCGGCGGCGACACCGAGACCTTCCGCCGCGTCATCGCCGCCTACCGCCTGCTGCAGGCCCAGACCCTGGCCCTGCCCGCGCCCGCCCACGCCAAGCCCTTCATCCAGCCGCCCGCCCCGCTCCGCTTCTGGGCCTGACGCCGATGCAGGCGATCAGCGGCGGCTGTGTCCGCGTGACCCTGGGCGCTCGCACCTTGCTGGTCCACGCCCCGCCCGGCGTGCGCACCGGAGACAGGATCCGACTGAAGCGCGCCGCATCCAACGGCGACGACCTTCTTCTGCCGGTGCTGATCCGCCCTGCCGACGGCCTGTCGGTTCTGGGCGGCGACCTGTTCATGACCTGGGCTGTGCCGCAGCGGATGATGGACGACGGTGGCCGCATCGAGATCATGACCCACGCGGGTCCGCGCTCGTCTTGGCTGGTCCCCGACATGGTCGAGCCGGTGCGTCTGCGGCTCAAGAGCCTGGGCCTGCCCGCGCGCGGCCAGCGCCCCGCCGGCGACCTGTTCGTCAAGCTGGAAGCCTCGGCCGACCTGCCCTCGGCGGCCGAAGATCTGCTGCTTCGCTTCACGCGGGTCTGGACGCCGGAGCGGATAGCGGCTTAAGCCCTAGGGCATGTCGCACAACACCTTCGGTCATCTGTTCCGCGTCACCACCTGGGGCGAAAGCCACGGCCCGGCCATCGGCTGCGTCGTCGACGGCTGCCCGCCGCTGATCCCCCTGACCGAGGCAGACATCCAGCCGCTGCTCGACCTTCGCAAGCCCGGCGGCAGCCGCTTCGTCACCCAGCGGCAGGAGGCCGATCAGGTCCGTATCCTGTCCGGCGTCTTCGACGACGGGAACGGCCCGGTCACCACCGGCACGCCGATCAGTCTGATGATCGAGAACACCGACCAACGCTCCAAGGATTACGGCGAGATCGCCCGCGCCTTCCGCCCCGGTCACGCCGACTATGCCTATCAGTCCAAGTACGGCGTGCGCGACCACCGCGGCGGCGGGCGCTCCTCGGCCCGCGAAACGGCCAGCCGCGTCGCGGCGGGCGCCGTGGCGAGGAAGGTGCTGGGCGAGAACATCCGTATCCGCGCCGGCGTGGTCCAGCTGGGTCCGCACCGCATCCCCGACGAAGCGATCGACTTCGACGCCGTCTATGACAACCCCCTGTTCGCCGCCTCGGCCGAGGTCGTGCCTACCTGGGAAGACTACCTGGACGGCGTGAGGAAGGCCGGCTCCTCCATCGGCGCCGTCGTGGCGCTGGAGGTCACGGGCGTCCCCGCCGGCTGGGGCGCGCCCCTCTACGCCAAGCTGGACGCCGAACTGGCCTCGGGCCTGATGTCCATCAATGCGGTCAAGGGCGTCGAGATCGGCGCGGGCTTCGGCGCCGCCGAACTGACGGGCGAGGACAACGCCGATGAAATGCGTCTGGGCGACGACGGCCTGCCGGTCTTCCTGTCGAACAAGGCGGGCGGCGTCCTGGGCGGTATCTCGACCGGCCAGCCCATCACGGCCCGTGTGGCGTTCAAGCCCACCTCCTCCATCCTGACCCTGCGCCAGACCATCAACCGCGACGGCGCCGAGGTCGACCTGCGCACCAAGGGCCGCCACGACCCCTGCGTCGCCCTGCGCGGCGTCCCCGTCGTCGAGGCCATGGCGGCTATTGTCCTGGCCGACGCCATGCTGCGCCACCGGGCGCAGGTGGGCTGAGATCGATCTGATACTAGAACAGTTGCAAATAAGATTTGGCGATCCTATCTAGGTCTCAAGCATTCCTCGGATGGGAGACCGCATCATGATCGACGTCAGACCTTTCAACACCCTCGGCGGCGCCAACCACGGCTGGCTGAACGCCAAGCATCACTTCTCGTTCGCCAACTACTATGATCCCAAGCGCATGGGCTGGGGCCGCCTGCGCGTCTGGAACGACGACGAGATCGGCGCCCGCTCGGGCTTCCCGCCCCACCCGCACGCCGACATGGAGATCATCACCTATGTCCGCACCGGCGCCATCACCCACGAGGACTCGATGGGCAACAAGGGCCGTACCGGCGCGGGCGACGTTCAGGTGATGAGCGCGGGCACGGGCGTGCGTCACTCCGAGTTCAACCTCGAGAACGAGACGACCACCCTGTTCCAGATTTGGATCGAGACGGACAAGCCGGGCGCCCCGCCGTCCTGGGGCCAGCGCGAGTTCCCCAAGAGCGACCGTTCGGGCAAGTTCACCGTCGTCGCCTCGGGCGATCCGGCGGACGAGGCCCTGTCGATCAACGCCGACGCCAGGATCCTGGCCGCGACGCTGAAGGCGGGCGAGAGCCTGACCTATGACCTGGCCGCCGGTCGTCGCGCCTATCTGGTCCCCGCCGTGGGCCGGGTGAACGTCAACGGAACCCCGCTGAACGCCCGCGACGGCGCCGGCATCGTCGACGAGACCGTGATCACCATCACGGCCAGCGAAGACGCCGAACTGGTCATGGTCGATAGCATGTAACCCCTGCCCTCCCGGAAGGCGGCGCCCGCCGCCCTCCGGGACCCGGCGCAGGCCACGATCCCGCCGTCAGCATCTGTTCACTTCCGTCACGCAGAATAGTCGCCTCGGGAGATTCACATGACCAAGTCCTTCACGCGGGCGACCACCCTTCTGGCCATCGTCGGCGGTTCGTTGATGCTGCAGGCCTGCGTCGTGGGCGCCGTCGCAGGCGCAGGCGCGGCGGTTGTCGGCGGCACGGTCAAAGCCACCGGCGCGGTCGTCGGCGCGGGCTTCGACGCCGTCACCACCTCGGACGAGGAAACCAAGGCCAAACGCGAGCGCGAGCAGCGCGAATACGAACGCGAACAGCGCCGCTGCGAACAACGCCAGCGCCAGGGCAAGGACTGCTAGGGCCGCTCACACGCCAACCGGCCCTGTCGGACCGCGCCACTATCGGCCTAGGGTGAGCCTCCCTCCCCTGATGAGCCCGCCATGCAGATCGCCATCCTGACCCTCGACGGCTTCAACGAGCTGGACAGCTTCATTGCGGCGGGCATCCTGAACCGGATGAAGAGCCAGGGCTGGGCGGCCCACATCACCTGCCCCACGCCCGAGGCCACCTCCATGGCGGGGGTGACGATCCAGCGCCAGAAGCCGCTGGACTTCCTGACCGAGGCCGACGCCGTCCTCATCGGCAGCGGGATCAGGACCCGCGACTACGCCGCCGATCCCGCCTTCCTGTCACAGCTGAAGCTGGACCCGTCGCGCCAGCTGGTCGGCGCCCAGTGCTCGGGCACCCTGCTGCTGGCCAAGCTAAATCTGATCGGCGACCTGCCCGCCTGCACCGACCTGACGACGAAGCCCTGGGTCATCGAGGCCGGCGTCAAAGTCGTCGACGCCCCCTTCATCGCCCACGGCAATGTCGCCACGGCCGGCGGCTGCCTCGCCTCCCAATACCTCGCCGCATGGATGATCGCCCGCCTGGCCACCGTCAAAGACGCTGAAGACGCCATCCATTACGTCGCCCCCGTTGGCGAGAAGGCCGAATACGTCGCGCGGGCTATGGCGGCGGTGAGGCCGCATCTTGGGGACGGGAAGACGCTGGCGGCCTAGGTCCGCTTTCGCGCCGTCGCGGACGTTACCTAGCGACGGTCATGTGGAAACAGATTATTGCAGAGCCTTCTGCAAGGAAGGTCAGTTTCGGCTCAAGTCCATCGGTGGTTTCACCGAACGCGACCATGAAGCCGTCGTTGTAGCCTCGATAGTTCGCGATTACCCAGCCCCAACCTAGAGGCTTTGCTACAAAGCGGCTTAAAGACGCGACTTCCAACCAGTCACCTGGCTCAGAGACTGCCGAAAGCTCAACGATGAGCTCATCAGTGTCATTCACCGAAAGAATGAGAGCGCGTTCGTCTAAGACGAAGGCGATCTGATCCCAAGCCAACGAGGCGTCGGATTGCCTTCGTTCGTTGCGGCCAATAACAGCCAACACGGTCTGGCCGTCAACAATATCCCAATCGAAGTTCAAAGTGGACATCGCCGAAGTCTAACCTGTCCAAAATCCGTTTCCTAGCCCTACCAGACACCCACACGCCCCCCTACCGAACCCCGATATACTTGTGCGTCTGGACGCTGAGCCGCCATTGCGGGTGGGTCAGGCAGTATTCGATGGCGGCGGCGGTGTTGGCGGCCTGGTCGGGGCCGTCCATGGGTTGCAGCCAGAAGCGTTCGAAATCGAGGCCCTCGAACCGCTCGGGCATGGCCAGGGGCTGGGGGAAGACCAGCTTCAGTTCCTGACCCGAGGTCTGGACCACAGGCGCGTCGGCCTTGGGGCTGATGCAGATCCAGTCGATTCCTTCGGGCGCGACCATGGTGCCGTTTGACTCGATGGCGACCTCGAACCCGCGCGCGTGCAGGGCCTCGATCAGCGGCGCGTCCAGTTGCATCAGCGGCTCGCCCCCGGTGCAGACCACCAACTTGGGATCACCCTCGCGACCCCGCCACATCCCGGCGACATGGTCGGCCATCAGATCGGCGGTCTTGAACTTGCCCCCGCCGTCGCCGTTGGTCCCGACGAAATCCGTGTCGCAGAAGGTGCAGACGGCGGTGGCGCGATCCCGCTCCAGCCCGCTCCACAGGTTGCAGCCGGCGAAGCGCAGGAAGACGGCGGGCCGCCCGGCCTGACCACCCTCGCCCTGCACCGTCAAAAAGACTTCCTTGGCCGAATAGGTCACGCGCGCGCCGCCCATTCGGCGTAGCCCGCCGCCCGCAGCTCGCAGGCCGGGCAGGTTCCGCAGCCATAGCCCCAGTCGTGGCGATGCGTCCGGTCGCCCAGATAGCAGGTGTGGCTGGCCTCCACGATCATCTCGACCAGCGCCCGCCCGCCGATCCGCTCGGCCAGAGCCCAGGTCTCGGCCTTGGTCAGGAACATCAGCGGCGTCTCGATCGGCGACGGCTTGGCCAGGCCCAGGGTCAGGGCGTGGCTCATCGCCTGGATCGTGTCGTTGCGGCAGTCGGGATAGCCGGAGAAGTCGGTCTCGCACATGCCGCCGACCAGGACCTCCAGCCCCCGCCGGTCGGCCAGGGCCGCCGCCGCCACCAGGAAGATCAGGTTGCGCCCCGGCACGAAGGTGTTGGGCAGGCCGCGCGCATCGGCCTCGATGGCCCGATCCGTGGTCATGGCCGTCTCGCCGATGGCCCCGAAGCCGGTCAGGTCGACCACATGATCCGGCCCCAGCCGGTCGGCCCATTGCGGCAGGACATTCACCATCTGCTCGCGCACCGTCTGGCGCGCCTGCATCTCGACGGCATGACGCTGGCCGTAGTCGAAGCCGATGGTCTCGACCCGGTCGTACCGCTCCAGCGCCCAGGCCAGGCAGGTGGCGCTGTCCTGCCCACCTGAAAACAGGACAAGGGCAGAGGTTTCAGAGACTTGCGGCGTAACGCTCATGACGAACCTGCGGTCGGCCGACGGCCGCGCGCATCCAGAAAAGGTCGAAAGAAGAAGGGTCTGTCCCCCCTATACGCCAGACGGGCGACGGCGGCAAAGGAGGCCGCACGCCATCGGTGTCATCTACGTATTTTCCCGGGGGGCCTTTAACGCTTTCGCAAAGCGTTAGCGCCAAATGTAAAACTCCATATTGGAGTGCCGGCCGTATGCCGACGATCGAAGTGCTGACCGAGCGCGTAGAGCCGGTGACCGCCACTACCATGGCGGCCGAGGTCTTTGCGCGTTTCGAGCGCGAGCCGGACACCCTGGTCATCCCCGTCGTCGATGGCGAACGACCCATCGGCCTGATTGAACGCGGCGACTTCCTGATGAAGCTGGCCGGCCCGCTGGGACATAGCCTCTACGGCGCACGCGAAGTCACGCACGTGATGGACCCCGAACCGGCCGTGGTCGAAGCCGGCGTCCGCATAGACGCCTTTTCCAACATCATTCTGAAAAGCGGCCCCGGCGCCCTGATGCGCGGCTTCATCGTCACCCGCAACGGCGCCTATCGCGGCGTCGGCACCGCGGTGGCCCTGCTCCGCGCTGTGAACGACAGCCAGCAACAGCAAAATCACGACCTGGCCGAACAGGTGCGCGCCCTCAGCGACGCCAAGACCCAGGCCATCGCCGCCGCCCGCGCCAACAGCCGGTTCATGGGCTTGATGAACACCGAGCTGCGCACGCCTCTGAACGGCGTCATGGCGGTGGCTGAACTGCTACTGCGCCAGCCGCTGAACGACGCGGCCCTGGCTCATGTCCAGACCATCATCGACTCCTCCGATTCCGCTCTGGACACCTTGCAGGATGCTCTGGACCTGGCCCGGGCCGAGGCTGGCGAGTTGGAGCTGGCGGCCGCCCCTACCCCTCTGCGCGGCGTGATGGACCAGGTTCAGACCCTGTGGGCCCCGAGAGCCGCTCAGGACGGCGTCACCCTGATGGTCGGCTACGAGGGCGACACCGAGCTGGCTGGCGTCCTGGACGGCCCTCGCCTGACCCAGGTGTTCAACAACCTGATCGGTCACGCCCTGAAGTTTGCTCGCAACGGCATGGTCGAGGCCAGCCTCAAGGCCCATGTCATTGGCGACCGCATTCGCCTTGAAGCCCGTGTTCGCGACGACGGCCCCGGCATCGACGCCAGCCGCCTGGATCAGATCTTCGATCATGCCGCCAACCTTGACGGCGGCGGTCTGGGCCTGTCGATCTGCCGCCACGTCATCGAGAAGATGGACGGACGTATCTGGGCCGAAAACAACGTCGGTCGCGGTGCCACTTTCGCCTTCGACCTGTCGGCGCCGCGCGCGGTCATCGAACAGGCAGAGCCGTCCAACGTCTCCAGCCTGGACGAACTGGACCTGCAGGCCAGACCGCACGTCCTGATCGCTGACGACAACGCTACCAATCGCGTCGTGGCCCAGGCCCTGTGCGAAATGTTCGGCTGCACCTCGGAAACCGTCGAGGACGGACAAGAAGCCGTTGAAGCCGTCAAGGCTCGACCGTTCGACCTCATCCTGATGGACATCAAGATGCCGCGCATGGACGGGGTCCAGGCGACCCTGGCCATTCGCGGCCTTTCCGACAACAGCCGCCACATCCCCATCGTGGCCCTGACCGCCAACGCCGACCCCGACGACGCCAAGCACTATCTGGCTGTCGGCATGGCCGCCGTGGTTGAAAAGCCGATCAAGCCCGAACGGCTACGCATGGCCATGAACGCGGCTCTGACCGCCTCGACCGAGATGGGCGCCGAAAGCGCGCCGACGGCCGAACGCCCCGCCGCCTGACCCATGTCTCGCGTCCCGATCGGGACGCCGCCCCTATGGACAGCCTCCTCGCTGCGCGCCACCAAAGGCGTCTGCGGCGAACGCAACGTCCCGCAGACGCCCTCAAGCCAAGGACGTCTCAATGACAGATCTGTTCCTCACCAATCTTCTGCCGCAACTCGCTTCGGGATCGGCGCACACCCACACATTGGGCTTCCAGTACGAAGGGCTGGAGGGCGACCGCGTCCGCCTCAGGGTCCCCTATCGCGAGGACCTGGTCGGCGATCCTGAAACCGGCGTCCTGGCGGGCGGCCTGGTCACCACCCTGCTGGACCATGTCGGAGGTTTGGCCGTCTGGGTGGGGTTAAAGGCCTATCAACCGATCGCCACCCTGGACCTTCGCGTCGACTATATGCGCGCCGCCATCCCCGGTCGGGATCTGATCGCTGAAGCGCGCTGCTATCGATTGACCCGCAGCATCGGCTTCGTGCGCGCCTGGGCCTTCGAGGATGATCCCGCAGATCCTGTCGCGGCTGCCCAATCCTCCTATGTCATCAGCGCCGAGGGCGACCATCGCGCCGGCGCCAACCTCCGCGCCCGATCCGGCGCCGTTCGGGGAGAATCCGCATGACCTTCGCCCTTCTGGACGGCCTGCCCTATGCCCGCTTTCTCGGCCTTCGCACCCAGCTGAACGGCGACGACCTGTCCGTCGTCATGCCCTTTGCAGATCACCTGATCGGCAATCCCATGCTGCCTGCCCTGCATGGCGGATCAACCGCCGCCCTGCTGGAGATGACAGCCGTCGCCCAGGTTTCGCTCAGCTACCCTCGCCTTCGTTTGCCGCGCCCGATCAACGTCACCGTGGCCTACCTGCGCTCGGGACGACCGACCGACGTCTTCGCCCAGGCGCACATCAACAAGGCGGGCCGCCGCGTGGCCCATGTGACAGCCGAAGCCTGGCAGGAGCGACGCGACCAGCCCATCGCCTCCCTGACGGCTCACTTCCTTCTGGATGGCGACGATGATTCAACCTGAAGTTACTCAACTACCGCAAAGGTAGAATGTAACCCTTGGTAAACAAAACCCTACCATTTACCCTTAATGCGCGTTAAGAAATGCTCGTGTTTCTTTATTGAGGGGTAAAGTCATGGATCGCACCGAAGTGATCGCCGGCGTCGCTGGCGAACTGTACGCCACTGAAAAGGCCGTGGATGACGCCATCACCCACGCCACTGCCCTGGTCCAGGCCATGATCGGCGCCCGCGCCGCTCTGTCGATCTCGCCGGTTTCGGGAGCAGGCTCACAGGCCAAGGCCGTCGAAGCCATCATGGCTCTCAGCACGGCTCGCGACGCTGTCGTCGCCTGTCACGCCGAACTGCAAAAGGACCACCGTCGCCTCGGCTACGGCACCTACGCCGCCGGCCCGCTCAACAAGCCTGACCAATGGGATGACCGCCCGATGATCCGCAAGGGCGACCACCTGCGCGTCGCGTGAAATAACGGTAATCTAGAGGATCGGCTCTCCGGTTCTCACTGACTTTGCGATATGCTGGCCCTCATTGTCGTATGACAGTGGGGGCCTTCGTTGTTTGAAACCATTGCTGGCTACGTCGGCGCCGCCTTCATGGTCCTAGTCGGCATGTTCGCCCTTCTGAAAGGCGGACCACCCGAGCGCATTGGCGCGGGCGCCTATCTGTTCGCATGGTTCGCCTCGGTGATGGTCCAGACATCCGGAGGCTATTTCGGCGTCCAGTGGGGCGTTTTCGCCATCGACGTCGTTCTTCTGGTCATTTTCGGCGCCATGGTCTGGAAGGCGCCGCGATCCTGGCCCGTCTGGGCCTGCGCCATGCAGCTTCTCGCCGTCACCAGCCACGTCATGCTGATGATGAAGCTTCCGACCCCGATCTCGGCCTTCTACACCGTCGTCAATATGACGGGCTACGGCATCATGCTGTCCATCGCCATCGGCACCTTCTGGGCCTGGCAGGAGCGCCGCGCCATCGGTCAGGACGCGGAGTAGGTGGATATTCCTATCGTTTGACGATAGCTTCAGGGTCATGCCCCTGTCCCACGCCAAGCTCTGGAAGGCCCTCGACGCCCTGGCGCGTCGTGAAGGCGCGTCGCCGTCGGGCCTGGCCCGCCGCGCCGGTCTGGACGCCACCAGCTTCAACCCCTCCAAGCGCTTCGGCCCGGGCGAGCCGCCCCGTCCGCGCTGGCCCTCGACCGAGAGCCTGACACGGGTTCTGGAGGCGACGGGGATTTCGCTCGGTGCCTTCGCGGCCCTCGCCGACGACTCCCCGGCCGAAGACCGATCCATCCCACTGCTGGGGCTGGCCAAGGCCGGCGCCGACGGCTTCTTCGACGACGCCGGTCTGCCGCTGGCCGAGGGCTGGGACCAGACCGACCTGCCGACGCGCAAGGACAGCCTGATCAGCCTGACCATCGACGGGGATTCCATGGCGCCCCTCTATCGCCCCGGCGACCGGGTGATCGTGGATCTGGAGGCGTCGGACGTCCGGCGCGGCGACCGGGTGGCGGTGCGCACCACCGGCGGTGAAACCCTGGCCAAGGAGATCGCCGCCATGAACGCCGCCGAGGTGCGACTGGTCTCGATCAATCCTGCCTATCCGCCCCGCGCCCTGCCCCGCCGTGACATCCTGTGGATGGCCCGCATTCTCTGGGTCAGCCAGTAGCCGCGCTCATGTAGGCCGAACGGCCGGTAGCGCAGAAAGAATGTGCTCAAGCAGGCCGAAGGCCGGTAGCGCACAAGAAGCAGGCCAGACGGCCGCTCGCCCAAAAAGAAAGGCCGCCCCACCGGGACGGCCTCTCCTCACTCAAACTGTCGGTCGCCTAGTTCGGCGCAACATAGTGGGCGTTCACCCAGCCGCCGCCGGCGATCTGGACCCACTCGCCCTGCGAGCCGACGGCGGTGAAGGGCTGGCCGGCCGACAGGCTGCCGGTCTGGCGATAGTTGGCGCCGGGACCCGTGCGGATGCGCAGGTTCGAGGTGGCGCGGTACGAGTTGGAGGCCGCCTGATTGGCCGAACGCGCGCGCTGCTGGTTGCAGCCGATGTAGGAGCCAGCGGCGGCGCCGGCGCCCGCGCCGACCACGGCGCCGAGGGCGCGCTCATTCTTGGACACCTGGCTGCCAGCCAGGCCGCCCAGCACGGCGCCGATGGCGGCGCCCGCCTGCTGGCGACCGCCCGGGGCGTCGCAGTTGGTGATGCCGTTAGCTTGCGGCATGGCGCTGGCGGTCATCGGCACGGCGGCCGAACCCAGAGCAGCGAACATAGCGGTGGCGGCCAGACCCGCCTTGAAGAACTTCGACATGTCTCTCTCCTGTCATCGAGTGTCGTGAGGAGGAGAATGCGCCAGCGAAGCTGAAGGCTCCCCCGGCTTCGCCGTTATTTTCGGTTCATGTTTCTCAGGGGGCCTACCGCGCTTTGCGCTACTTGAGGCCCGAGGCGTTGGCGTACCGCCCTTCGGGCTACTTGAGGCCATGACGCGGGCCTTTCGCGATCAACACCGCAGCGTCCAAAGAATAAGCCGCCGAGGTTTCCCGCGGCGGCTCCATTCTCAATCAGGCGGCCAGTTCGCCGTTCGCGCCCGCTTCGATCAGGGCGATGGTCTGGGGCAGACCGTAGATGGCCGCGAACGAACCGAAGCGCGGCCCTTGCGAGGCGCCCAACAGGACCTCGTAGAGCGCCTGGAACCAGGCCCGCAGCGGCTCGAACTCATGCGCCTTGCCCACCGCATAGACCTCGCCCTGAATGATCTCGCCGTCGGTCGTGTCGGCCGGCAGGGCCTTCAGACGTTCCGCCAGATCCAGCAACGCCGCCTTCTCCTTGTCGTCCGGCAGACGATAGGTCTTCGAGGGCTTCGCGAAGTCCTCGTAGTAGTTCAGCGCATAGCCCATCAGCCGATCCAGAACCGGCTGGTTGTCGGGCGTGGCGTCCGGCAGGTATTTGGCGAAATAGGCCCACAGCTGGTCCTTGCTGGAGGCGTTGGCCACGCCCACCAGATTCAGCAGCAGAGCGAAGGACACCGGCGAGGCGCTCTCGGGCGGAGTCCCTGAGTGAATGTGCCAGACAGCGTTGTCGATCTGTTTGGCCGGTTCCTGCGTCTTGTACTGCTCGATGAAGGACAGATAGTCGTCCGTCGCGCGCGGAATGACGTTGAAGTGCAGGCTCTTGGCCGACTTCGGCGACTGGAACATATACCAGCTCAGGCTCTCGGGCGTGCCGTAGCGCAGCCATTCGTCCATCGTCAGGCCATTGCCCTTGGATTTGGAGATCTTCTTGCCCTCGACGTCGAGGAAGAGCTCGTAGTTGAAGCCTTCCGGCGGCGTGCCGCCCAGGGCCCGACAGATCTTGCCGCTCTCGCGCACGCTCTCAATCAGGTCCTTGCCCGACATCTCATAGTCGACGTCCAGCGCGGTCCAGCGCATGGCCCAGTCGGGCTTCCACTGCAGCTTCACATGGCCGCCGGTGACGGGGACCTCGGTGCGGCCGCCGGCCGGATCGTCGAAGACGATGGTGCCGCGCTCGACGTTGCGCTCCAGCGTCGGCACCTGCAACACGTGGCCGGTGATCGGGCTGATCGGCAGGAAGGGCGAATAGGTGGCGCGGCGCTCCTCGCCCAGGGTCGGCAGCATGATGCCCATGACCTTGTCGAAGCGCTCCAGCAGGGTCAGCAGGGTCGCATCGAACCGGCCCGACCGATAGGTCTCGGTCGAGGACATGAACTCGTACTCGAAGCCGAAGCTGTCGAGGAAGGCGCGCAGACGGGCGTTGTTGTGCGCGCCAAAGCTGTCATGCGTGCCGAACGGGTCGCGCACCCTGGTCAGCGGCAGGTGCAGGTCCTCGCGCAGCATCTCCGGGTTGGGCACGCCCTCAGGCACCTTGCGCAGGCCGTCCATGTCGTCCGAAAAGGCGATCAGGCGCGTGCGCCAGTGGTCGCCGGTCAGGGCGCGGAAGGCATTGCGCACCATGGTCGTGCGCGCCACCTCGCCGAAGGTGCCCATGTGCGGCAGGCCCGACGGGCCGTAACCCGTCTCCAGGATCACCGGCCGGTTCAGCGCCTCGAAGGTCGCCAGAGCCTCATCCGCCTTGCCCGCGTCGATCAGCAGTTTCGCCGCATCGCGCTCCGCGTCCGACAGCCGTTTCTTGAGCACGTGGGCCAGCAGATTGCGCGCTTGCTCAAACGGCCACGAACGGGCCTCACGGGACAGGGTTTCAAGGTTCTGAAGCATGAAGGGGCTTTGAAGGCTCCGCAGCATCACGTCAACTTTTGTTCCCCTGTCAGCCCGCCGGATCATCGGCTAGCTAAGCGGCATGAGCCCTGATTACCGCATCGTCGCCCGCACGCCCGCTATCGAGGACTATCGCCGGCTGAGAGCCATTTCGGGCCTGACCCCGCGCAGTGCCGAAGCCGCTACGGTCGGCCTGCCCAACACCGTCTTCGCGGTTGTGATCGAGGATCAGGCCGGTCAAGCGGTCGGCATGGGTCGGGTGATCGGCGACGGCGGGCTTTTCTTCCAGATCGTCGACATCGCCGTCGATCCCGCCCATCAGGGTCAGGGTCTCGGCAAGGCGATCATGGCGGCCCTGGTCGAGCACCTGCGCGCCACCGTCCCGGCCGAGGCCTATATCAGCCTGATCGCGGATGGCGAGGCCCACCGCCTCTATGCCCAGTACGGCTTCCAGCCCACGGCGCCCGCCTCCATCGGCATGGCCCTGTTCCTGCGCCCGGACGGCGCCTAAAGCCGCGCTTCGGCGTTCCGCGGCAACTGCATCTGGTTCTCGAAGCTCATGGCCAGATCGCCCTCCTGATTGGTGACCCAGGTCTTGGTGCGCACCACGCCCCGGTCGGGCTGGCTCTTCGATGGACGGATGTCCATGATCTCGCGCCGAACGGTCAGGGTGTCGCCCGGCCGCACCGGCCGCACCCACCACAGGGCGTCGACGTTCATGCCCAGCAGCGGCGTCTGGCCGAAATAGGCCTCGTCCACGAACTGACGCATGACCCGCGAGCAGACGTGCCAGCCACTGGCGATCAGGCCGCCGAAGCGCCCCGCCTCGGCCGCCGCCTTGTCCACGTGCATGGGCTGAGGGTCGAACTGCCGGGCAAAGGCGACGATCTCGGCCTCCGTCATGGTGAAGGGCTCGCCCGTCCAGCTCTCGCCGACGCTCAGGTCGTCCAGATAGCGATCGGTCATGGGGTGCTCCTTGCACGACAGGGCGTCAGGCGAGCGGAACCGCCTGGCCGGACAGGGCCTCGTACAGGAAGGTCGCGACCGACCGCCAGAGCGGCGCGTCGTAAAACACCGCCTCCAGCGTCTGCTCGACGAAGATCGGCACGCCCACCCACAGCCAGACCGGATGCACCCGCCCCTCGACCAGACGATCGCGGATCATGGCCGCGAACATCAGGGAATCGGCCGCCACGACGCCCAGCCAGAACTGCGGGTCCGGCACGCCCGGCAACCAGTGCCGCAACCGGAACCAGGCCGGCCACAGCACGACGATGGTCGCCAGCAGCATCAGCCGCTTGTGAACCGCCCCGCGCCCTCGAAACGCGGCCCAGGCCCCCGCCAGCACCAGACCGAGAAAGATCGCCATCGAGGTCAGTACGCCCGGCAGGCTGGAAACCGCCCCGGCTCCAAATCCCGACGCAAGGTCGCGCGCGACCGCCAGAAGCGCCACCGGAACCGCCGTGATCGCCGTCGCCGTCGCCAGCCCCAGCCCCAGAAGGCCGGTTCGCATGTGAACGCCGTAACGCTCCGCCCGGATCAGGCCAGGCTGCAACACGAACAGCAGCACCCAGCCGAAGGCCAGGGCGCCGTGCAGGTGAACCACCCCCGCCGCCTGGAAGTCGCCCTGCGCCATCGGCGCCAGATAGGTCCGCGAGAAGCCCAGCAGGACCACCGCCAGCCCGGTCAGGGCCATGCCGACATAGAAGCCGCCGTTCAGGACGGCGCCGGTCCTCACGCGCGCCATGCGCTCTCCCCTGCGTCCACGCCGAACAAGGATAGCAGAAATTCCGCCATCGGCCGCCGACCCTTGACCCACCGGCGCGGGCATGGCCTTTGCCCCACCTCATGCTGACCTCAGATTTCGACTTCGACCTGCCCGATGACTGCATCGCGCTGCGCCCCGCCGAACCGCGCGATTCCGCACGCCTGCTGGTGGTCAGGGACGGCGCGCTGGACGACCGCATCATCCGCGACCTGCCGGACTTCCTGCAGCCCGGCGACGCCCTGGTGTTCAACGACACGCGGGTGATCCCGGCCCGCCTGTCGGGCGTGCGCCAGCGTCCCAATCCCGTGGTCGGTGGGCCTGAAGGCGACACCCTGACCGTCGAGGTCGAGGCCACCCTGCACCACCGCGACGCCCCGGACGTCTGGTCCGCCTTCATGAAGCCGGGCAAGCGGCTGAAGGTAGGCGATCGGGTGCGCTTCGGACGACAGTCTGACGGCGCCTGCGAACTGGGCCGTCTCGACGCTGTCATCGAGGCCAAGAACGAAGACGGCCTGATCACCCTGCGCTTTGACCTGGCCGGCCCGGCGCTGGACGACGCCATTCGCGACGTCGGGGTCATGCCCCTGCCCCCCTATATCGCAGCCAAGCGGCCCGAGGACGACCGCGACCTGAAGGATTATCAGACGGTCTTTGCCGCCTATGACGGCTCGGTCGCCGCGCCCACCGCGGGTCTGCACTTCACCCCCGAACTGCTGGAGGCCATCCGTGCGCGCGGCGTCAGCACCCACGCCGTGACCCTGCACGTCGGCGCCGGCACCTTCCTGCCGGTCAAGGCCGACGACACCGCCGACCACAAGATGCACTCCGAGTGGGGCGAGGTCTCGCCCGAAACCGCCGCCGCCCTGAACGCCGTGCGCGCGGCGGGCGGGCGCATCGTCTGCGTCGGCACCACCTCGCTGCGCCTGCTGGAAAGCGCCACGACCGAGGACGGCGTGGTCCGGCCCTTCCACGGCGACACGGCCATCTTCATCACGCCGGGCTATCGCTTCCGCGCCTGCGACGTGCTGATGACCAACTTCCACCTGCCGAAGTCGACCCTGTTCATGCTGGTCAGCGCCTTTGCGGGCCTGGAGACCATGCGCGCCGCCTACGCCCACGCCATCGACAGCGGCTATCGCTTCTATTCTTATGGCGACGGGAGCCTGCTGTTCAGGAAGGACGCATGACCGAAGACCTGCCCGACGATTTCGCCGCCTCTCTGGACATCCTCGCCTCGGCGGCGAGCGAGATGCAGGACCCGTGGTGGATCTTCGGCGGGGCGGCCATGGTGCTGTGGGGCCTACAGGACTGGCGCGCGCCCGACATCGACATCCTGTGCAGCCCGCGCGACGCCCGCCGCCTGATCGAAGCCCTGCATGGCCAGGTCACGCCCGATCCCGGCGAAGGCCTGTTCCGTTCGCAGGTCTTCGGCCAGATCCTGACCACGCCCGTGCCGCTGGACGTCATGGCCAATATGGACGTACGCGCCGGGGGCGACTGGACACCCGTCATCTTCTCGACCCGCGTGCCGATCGTGCTCGAAGACTTCACCGTCTTCACCCCCTCGATCGAGGAGCAGATCGAGACCTGCCGCCTGTTCGGCCGCCCCAAGGACCTGCAACGCGCCGAAATGCTGGAAAGCCTGCGCTAGGTCCTTCGAGCCCTTATGTTTGAGAGCCATGAGTGCGCCATGCGCGCGTGGCTAAAGTCTGAATTCCGGCGCCCGCCGGGATGAGCGGAGTTACCTGTTGCCCTTCCCGTTTGAAATTTCCGCCAACGAAGGCCGCGCCCGCACCGGCGTGCTGAAGACCCCGCGCGGCGACATCCGCACCCCCGCCTTCATGCCCGTCGGCACCGCCGCCACGGTCAAGGCGATGACGGTGGATCAGGTCAAGCAGACCGGCGCCGACATCCTGCTGGGCAACACCTATCACCTAATGCTGCGCCCCGGCCCCGAGCGGATGGAGCGCCTCGGCGGCCTTCATAACTTCATGCGCTGGGACAAGCCGATCCTGACGGACTCCGGCGGCTTCCAGGTCATGAGCCTGTCGGGCATTTCCAAGCTGACCGAGGAGGCCGTGACCTTCTCCAGCCATATCGACGGTTCGAAGCACGTCCTGACGCCGGAACGCTCGATCCAGATTCAGGCCGACCGCCTCGGCTCGGACATCGTCATGCAGCTGGATGAATGCGTGGCTTGGCCCGCCGAAGAAAAGCGCGCCCGTCAGGGCATGGAGCTGTCAGCGCGCTGGGCGCAGCGGTCCAAGAACGCCTTCGGCACGCGCGATACGCAGGCCCTGTTCGGCATCCAGCAGGGCTCGACCTATGAGAACCTGCGCCGCGAATCCTCGGAACGCCTGCAGGAGATCGGCTTCGACGGCTACGCCATCGGCGGCCTGGCCGTCGGCGAGGGCCATGAGGCCATGTGCGAGGTTCTGGACTTCGCGCCCGAGTTCCTGCCGAAAGATCGCCCTCGCTATCTGATGGGTGTCGGCAAGCCGATCGACCTGGTCGAGGCGGTGTATCGCGGCGTCGACATGTTCGACTGCGTCCTGCCCACCCGCGCCGGGCGCCACGGCCAGGCCTGGACCTGGGACGGGCCGATCAACATCAAGAACGCCCGCTTCGCCGAGGATCAGGACCCGCTGGACATGGGCGTGCCCTGCCCCGCGTCCAACGACTATTCAAAGGCGTACCTGCACCATCTGATCCGCGCCGACGAGATCCTCGGCAAGATCCTGCTGAGCTGGCACAACATCGCCTTCTTCCAGGCGCTGACCGCAGCCATGCGCGAGGCCATCAGCGAAGGTCGCTTCGAACAGTTCCGGCGCGACTTCCGCGCCCGGCACCTGAAGGCCTAGCCGCCCGTCCAACCACGGGTCTGGCGGGGCACGAACCCCGCCGGGGCCGCCGGCGGCGCGCAGTTGCGCTGCATCCCCACGCCCTTGAGGAAGGACCGGCGGCGCAGGCCTGCCTGAATGGCCGACTGCACATGCTTGCTGTGGGCGTCCGCGCCGCTCAGACGACGGACCCAGCTACGCGCCGGGATGAAGTCGGTCACGGCCCCGCGCACGGCGTCCAGCGTGGCGCCTGCCGCCGCATCGGCCGCCCGCTCGCTCATGTAGGACCCGTCCTGCGACGGCGGCGCATCGGTGTCCGGACCCAGGGCCTCGTCCAGCCGCGCGATCTCGGCGGCGATGGTGCGGCAGTGGGTCAGATTGCGCAGGTCATAGGGATTGCTCTCGGCCTGCAGCAGGACGGTCGGGATTTCCTGACGGCGCAGGTTCAGATCATCCAGCGGCGCCGTGACCGCATCGCCCAGGCCCGCCCCGACCTGCTGGGCGCCGCCGCGCGCAGAGGCCCCTGCGTTACAACCGGCCAAAGTCAGCGAGACGGAAATGGCGACCAGAAGCTTGTGCATTGCGCCTTAGACCATGGCGACGCCAAATGGTGAAGGCCTGTCGCTGTGCCTCACCTGCCGTTCGCCGCTGTGGTCCGCCGCTCCAGACTCGCCCTGATCTCTGCGATTCGTCTCTGATCTTCATTGGCCTGACGCACGGCTTCGGCCAGACGCGCTTTCGTATCGGATATGTCCTTCTGTGCGGAAATAACCTGCGTCTGCAGGGCCATGAAGTCCTTCATCGCCATATAGCCAACGGTGGTGGCAGCAAGCAGCAAGACCCCTATAGTCAAGGTGGCCAGTTGGAGGCTCCTGCGTTTCACGTCTGCCACCGCCTGCGCCACAGCGGTCTTGGCCTGCTCGTCTGCAGCGCGGCTCGCCTCATCGACAAGGGCGTCAGCCTTTCGCCGCACTTCCTCGATCAGCGCATTCAGACGCGCGTCAAAGCCTTGAATCTCGGTTTCGCTGTTCGCCATACGTCCCTCCCGTCGCAGCCGACGACAGGAAAACGCAATCCTTCATGAAATTCAACGTTCGCCAAACAGCGAATACCCGTCGCGCGCTCGCGAAGGCGCAATCGAACTATAAGGGAGATGGTACGCCCCCTCGGGCTCGAACCGAGGACCCTCTGATTAAAAGTCAGATGCTCTAACCAACTGAGCTAGGGGCGCACACTCTTTGAAATCAGTCTCTTGGACTGTTTCACCGCCGACAGGCGCAGCGCCTGTTTGCGGAGGCGGTTTCTGGTTCATTCGCGGATGGAGGTCAAGGGCCGCCGCGCGGGAAGATGCGCATTTTATGAGGAAAACGTCTCGACGCCGCATCATGGAGCGCCATGAGAAACTCGTGCGGCTTTTCGCGCTTCCGGTTTAGCTTGGCGTCATGGGACCGCTTGCTGGACTGCGCATCATCGAATTGGACGGCCTTGGGCCGGTCACCTTCGCCGGCATGGTGCTGGCCGACATGGGAGCCGAGGTGCTGCGCCTGACGCGCGGCGGAAGCGCTCCCGCCGCCGTGTTCGACGAGGTCGGGGGCGAAGTCCTGCACCGCGGACGCACGGCTGTTCCGGTCGATCTGAAATCAACCGGAGACCGCGACAGGGTCCTGACCCTGATCGAGAGCGCCGACGCCCTGATCGAAGGTTTCCGTCCCGGCGTCATGGAGCGCCTTGGCCTTGGCCCCGAGGTCTGCGCCGCGCGCAACCCGCGCCTGGTCTATGGCCGTGTCACCGGTTGGGGGCAGACCGGACCGATGGCGGATCAGGTTGGCCATGACATCAATTACATCGCCCTGTCCGGCGCCCTTTATCCGATGGGCTCGGGCGATCAGCCGCCCCCTCCTCCGCTGAATCTGATCGGCGACTATGGCGGCGGGGCCATGATGCTGGTGAGCGGCGTCCTGGCGGCCCTGCTGGAGGCGAAGACCACCGGACGCGGGCGCATCGTGGACGCCGCCATGACCGACGGCTCGGCCCTGCTGACCAGCCTGTTCCACGCCCTGCGCGCGCGCGGTCTGTGGGGCGACCAGCGTGGAACCAATCTGCTGGACGGCGGCGCACCCTTCTATCGCTGCTACGCCTGTCGGGACGGCGGTTTCGTCGCCGTGGGGGCGCTGGAGCCCCGCTTCTACGCCGCCCTGATCAACGGCCTGGGCCTGACGCCGGAGGAAGCGCCCCAGTTCGACCGCGACGGCTGGCCCGCGCTGCAGGCCCGTTTCGCCGCCCTGTTCGCCGCGCGCGACCGCGACGACTGGGCCGCCCATTTCGCCGGAACCGAAGCCTGCGTCACCCCGGTCCTGACCCTGACCGAAGCCGCGAACCACCCGCACAATCGCGCGCGAGCGACCTTCGTCGAGGCCGGGGTCGTCCAACCCGCCCCAGCCCCACGATTCGCCGAAAAGCCGTCGCCGGTCAGCGCGCAACGCCTCAGTCTGCCGCTGGAGCAGGCCTTGAAAAACTGGCTGGCCTGATTTCCGGCTCCTGTGGCCCCGCGGGTTCAGTTGCGGTTCATTCTCGTTCGGTCAACAAGGGGGAAGGAACCCTGCGCCGCAGACGGCGTTTGCCACCCCACAGGGGGAAGATGACTCAGATGAACCAGTTGATTGTAAAACGTTTACTGCTCGCGACCAGCTTGAGCGCCGCGGCCTTCCTGGCCTCATGCGACAAACCGCATCAGGAGAGCGACTACGAAGCGGTCGAAATCCAGAGCGAAGAGCCGGTTGCACCCGCCGCCGAAGATTCGGCCGCCCCGGCCGTGGCCGAAGCGCCCATCCCCACCGATGCGCCGCCGCCGGTGGACGCCCTTCCGCCGGAAAACCGCACCTCGGAACAGACGGTGCAGCCTGAAAGCGATACGCTGTTCTACTGATTCCGTCGGTACAGCGGCCATGCGCCGCTCAAGACCCTCTGACCCGAGGTTCCCGTTTGACGTCGAGGCCCAAACTTCTTCTCGCCGGCCACCTGATCGGCGGTCTGGCGCTATGGGCCGCTTGCGGGCACGCCGCACTCGCCGACGTGCCCAAAGCCCAGATCCGCGGCGAGATCGACGCCGAACTGCGCCGTCAACTGGAGCAGGCGGTGGGTCGTGCCGACGCCGCCCCCGCCAACCGCTTCGAAGCGAGGCGCCGCGCCCGCAGCGCGATGGAGGCCGCACAGGCCCTGTTGCGATCCGAGGGCTATTATCAGCCGACGCTGCAGGACGATGTCGAAGGTGAAGACACGCCGGTCGCCGTCGTCGCCGTTACGCCCGGCCGCCGCTTCGTCCTGGGCGAGACCACGGTCACCTGGGTCGCGCCTGCTCCCGACGCCGTCACTGAACAGGTCGTGACCAAGGATCTCGCCCTGACGCCGGGCGAACCGGGCCGCGCCGCCGATGTCCTGGCCGCCGAGGGCCGCATCGTGGCCAGCCTGAGCCGCGAGGGCTATGCCGACGCCAAGGCTGAGCCCCGGCGCGTGGTGGTCGATCACGCCAGCTTCACCGTCCAGCCCAATTTCAACATCGCCTCGGGCGCCCTGGTCCGTCTGGACGGGATTCAGGTCCGCACGCGCGGCTCGACCAATCCTGACTGGGTGGCCGGCCTTGCGCCCTGGAAGGCGGGTGATCGCTATGATCCCGAGGACGTGGCCGAACTGGAGCGACGCCTGCTGGACACCGGCGTCTATGACGGCGTCAATGTCTCCCTGGCCGCGCCTGATCAGATGACGCCTGAAGGCCTGCGCCCGGTTGTCGTCGGCCTGTCCGATCGCGCGCGCAGTCTGCTGGAAGCGGGCGCCACCTATTCGACCGCCGAGGGCGTCGGCGTCGATATCTTCCAGACCCGTTTCAACCGCTTCGGTCGGGCGGCAACCGTGAAATACGGCGGTCGCTACGCCAGCATCGACAGCCGCCTTGGCGGTGAGGTCAGCCTGCCCCACTGGCGCAAGCCGGGACGGACGCTGCGACTGTCCTCCTACCTCGTCAACGAACAGACCGACGCCTATGATCGCAGCGCCGTCAGCCTGAACGCCGACCTGTCGCAGCGGATCGGCAAGACCTCCTTCTTCACCTACGGTCTGGGCGTCGATGCCGGTCAGTATACGGAAAACCGCTTCGACCCGATCACCCAGGCGCCGATCACCTTCGACCGCGATCTGGCCATCGTCACAGGGCGCGCCGCCGCCTTCATGGACCGGTCCAACGACCCGCTCGATCCGACCCGCGGCTATCGCCTCTACGTCTCGGCCCAGCCGACCGCCGTCGCCGGCGAGGACACGGTCCTGTTCCTGAAGACCGAGGGCCAGGCGACCGCCTACCTGCCGCTACAGGACGGCGCCAAGACCATTCTGGCGGGCCGCGCACGCCTCGGCTCCATCATCGGCGGCGCGGAGCTGACGGTGCCGTCGGATCGCCTGTTCTATTCCGGCGGCGGCGGCTCGGTGCGGGGCTATTCCTATCAGAGCATCAACCCGCGCCTGCCCGACAACACCCCGCGCGGCGGTCTGTCGCTGTTCGAGACCTCGCTGGAAGTCCGCCACGACATCGGCGCCAAGTTCCAGGCCGTCGCCTTCCTCGACGCCGGCGCGGTGGGTTTCCAGGAAACGCCCAACTTCAATAACATGCGTTACGGCGCGGGTGTCGGCGTGCGCTACAAGCTGCCCTTCGGCCCGGTCCGCGCCGACATCGCCATTCCGCTGGACAAGCGCGAGGGCGACTCCAACTTCCAGCTCTACATCAGCATCGGCCAGGCGTTTTGACCGACACTCCTCCGCCTCACGAACCCGAAGCGGAAGCCGCCGCCGACACGCCAGCCAAGGCGGAAAGGCGCAAGCGCACCCGCCTGCAACTGATCGCCTTCATCAGCGGGATCGTGGTCGCCGTCCTGCTGGCCCTGACCATCGTCCTGGCGGTTGGCGGGCGGATGTATCTGGTCTCGGATTCCGGGCGTGAGCTGATCACCAGCTTCGTCGCCGGCAAGAAGATCAGTCGCTATGGCCGCATCAACGTCGAGGGCTTGAAGGGCGATCTCTTCGACGACTTCACCCTGGGCCGCGTCACGGTGACGGACCAGGACGGCGTCTGGCTGGAGGCGACCAATGTCCGCGTGGACTGGTCCTACTGGCCCCTGCTTCTGCGCCGCTTCCACGCCACCGAGATCAGCGCCGACCAGATCCGCGTCATACGCCGCCCCCTGCTTGAACCCCGCACCGAGCCGGGCGGTCCGCAAGCCATCACGGTCGACATCGACAAGTTCCGCGCCAACGTCGAACTGATGGAGGACTTCTCCAAGGAGTACGGTCGCTGGACCCTGAGCGGCGACGCCGAGATCCCGCGCAAGGGCGACAAGGTCGTCAACGTCGACGCCTTCAGCCTGAACCGCAAGGGCGACCACCTGCTGCTGAAAGCCATCATTGGCCAGAAGCCCGAGGACCTGCGCGTCAACCTGCGCGCCAGTGAAGCCCAGGGCGGCCCCATCGCCGGCGCCCTGGGCTACTCCCCGGACAAGCCCTTCTCGGCTATCGCCGTGGTCAACGGCGCGATCGTCGACATCGAGGTCAAGACGGGCGACTTCATCCCCCTGTCGGTCAAGGGCCGCTACGGCAAGGACGGCGCGCGCATCGGCGGCAATGCCGACTTCTCGGGCTCGGACCTGCTGGCCCCCTTCGTCGAGCGCATCGGCCGCACCGCCCGCTTCGGTTTCGCCGCCGTGCCGGACAAGACCCGCGAAGGCTTTCAGGGCGTCGCCTGGACCCTGAGCGCCGACAACATCCAGTCCAATGCGCGCGGCCTGATCCACCTCAAGGACCGCACCGCGCCTGACGGCGTCAACCTGACGATCACCACGCCGTCGCTCACCCGCCTGGTCGGTTTCACCCTGGCCGAGGCCACCACCTACACCGGCGTCTTCAGGGGCGACGCCAGGACCTGGACCCTGCAGGGTTCGGCCAGCCTTCGGAACGCCGACCTGGCCAGCTACCGCGCCGCCCGCATCTCGGGGCCGCTCGACATCGCCGTGAACAAGGGTCAGTTCGACATCACCACCGACGCCCGCGCGGTCGGCGGCTCGACCGCCGGCATCATCGGCGCCCTGCTGGGCGCCACGCCGCGTGTACAGCTTCAGGGCTCGCGCACCCCCGACGGCGCCTATGTGCTGAAGAAGATCGACGGGCGCGGTCAGGCCCTGACGCTCACCGGCTCAGGCGGGCGCAGCATCACCGGCGGCCTCAGCTTCCGCGGCGACGCCGACATCACCGACATCTCGCGCATCCGCCCCGGCGCCAAGGGCGCGTTCAAGGGCCCGATCCAGGCCGGCAAGGCGCGCGGCGACACGCCATGGACGCTCAGCTTCGACGGGCGCGGCTCCGGAATGACCATCGGCATGGACGAACTGGACCGCCTGCTGGGCCAGACCCCACGCCTGAAAGCCGCCGGATCGTGGAACCACGGCGTCCTGTCCATCGACAGCAGCGAACTGACCGGCGCCGCCGGCCGCATGGGCGCCAAGGGCCTGATCGAGGGCGGCAAGCTGCGCCTCGCCCTGGACTGGGACGCGCGCGGCCCGTTCGGCGTCGGCCCCGTGGCCATCGACGGCGCCATGAGCGGTGACGGCGCCCTGACCGGCACCCTGGCCCAGCCCCGCGCCGACCTGCGCGCCGCCTTCGACAAGGTGTCGGCGGGCGGCCTGATCCTGACCAACGCCGACCTGATCCTCAGCTTCCGCAAGGGAACTGACGCTTCCGACGGCCGCGTTGTCGTCAATGCAGGCTCCAACTATGGTCCGGCGCGCGCCTCGGGGAACTTCTTCCTTGGCGGCAAGCAGATCCGCCTGACCGACGTAGACGTCAACGCCGGCGGCGTGACGGCCCAGGGCGCGCTCGCCCTGTCCAACAACTACCCGTCCAGCGCCGACCTGACCTTCACCGCGCGTCAGGGCGCCTTCCTGGCTTCCGGCGAAGCCAATGGGCGCGTGCGCCTGACCGACGGCGGCGGCAATCAGAGCGCCGTCCTCGACGTCACCGGCCGCAACGTTCGCCTGGCCGGGTCAACCTGGGTCGTGCGCAACCTGTCGCTCAAGGGTCAGGGCACGCTGGATCGCCTGCCTTTCACCCTGTCCGCCGATGTCGGCGGCCCCAACCCGGTTCAATTCAACGGCACGGGCGAGTATTCGCGCCAGGGTCCGGCTCAGTCCGTTACCCTGCGCGGCGGCGGCCGCGTGCGCGAGGTCGCCTTCACCACCCGTACGCCCGCCATCATCGCCCTGAACGGCGACGGTCGCGTGGTCCGCGTCGATCTCGGCGTCGGCGGCGGCGTCCTGGCTGGCGAACTGCGTCAGGACAAGCAGGGCAGCGCCATCCAGGCCGAACTGACCAATGTCGAAATGGGCTCCCTGGCGCCCGACCTGAGAGGCCAGATCACCGGCCGCGTCTCGTTGCAGGGCTCGGGCGATACGCTCAACGGCTCGGCCAATGTCGATCTGAAGCAGTTGCGCAGCATCGACGCGCCACGCGGCCTGGCCGTGGACGGCACGCTGAGCGCCGATCTGACCGACAACGTCCTGCGCATCCGGGCCCAGGCCAACGACGGCTCGGCGGTTCAGGCCTCGGCCGACGTCAGCCTCCCGGTCGAGGCTTCGGCCGCGCCCCTGCGTCTGGCGATCGCCCGTACGCGTGACATGTCCGGCCAGATCGCCATCAATGGCCAGATCCAGCCCATCTGGGACCTGTTCCTGGGCGGCGCCCAGTCCTTGTCCGGCCAGGTCGCGGCGCGCGCCTCCCTCGCCGGCACGCTGAACGCACCCCGGCTGAACGGCCGGATGGATCTGACCCAGGGCGCCTTCCGCGACAGCGTCACCGGTCTGCGTCTTGAAAGCGTGACCCTGGCCAGCCGCTTCGACGACAGTCAGGCCGTCATCGAACGATTCGAGGCCGCCGACGGCGCCAAGGGCACAGTGACCGGCAACGGCAATCTGGGCCTGCGTCAGGGCTCAGGCTCCACCCTGCGGCTGGAACTGACCCGTTTTCGCGTCATCGACAATGACATCGCAGAAGCCCGCGCCAACGGGGTGATCACGGCGGTGCGCGGCGCCGACGGCAATATCCAGCTGAGCGGCGATCTGGACATCGACGATGCGAACATCTCGCCCAACCTGCCCGGCTCCAACGGCGTGGTGAAGATGGATGTGGTCGAGATCAACCGCCCCGGCGGCGATCCGGTCGAGACCGAGACCAGGGCCCGAGGCCCGCAGATCGGTCTGAACCTCAATCTGACCGGACGCGAAATCCATGTGCGCGGGCGCGGCCTGAACGTCGAGCTGACGGCCAACGCCCGCGTGCGCGGCACCATCGCCCAGCCTCTGCTGACCGGCACCGCCAACGTCGTGCGCGGCGACTATGAGTTCGCGGGCAAGCGCTTCGTCTTCGACGACAGCGGATCTGTCTCCCTGTCCACCGATCCGGCCCGCATACGCCTGAACCTTCAGGCGGTGCGCGAGGACCCCACCTTGACCGCAGCCATCAAGGTGACCGGCACGGCGGCCCAACCCAAGATCGAACTGACCTCGACCCCCTCCCTGCCTCAGGACGAAATCCTGTCACAGGTCCTGTTCGGACGCTCGGCCTCGCAACTGTCGGGCTTCGAAGCGGCCCAACTGGCTTCGGCCGTGGCCTCTCTGGCCGGCGGCGGCGGCTTCGACGTGATCGGCAACCTGCGCCAGCTGGCGGGCCTGGATCGTCTGTCCTTCGGCGGCGAGGCCTCCAGCCTGACCGTCGCCGGCGGGCGCTACATCACCGACGACGTCTATCTGGAGATCATCGGCGGCGGCGAAGGCGGAGCGGCGGTCAACGTCGAATGGCAGGTGCGCCGCAACCTGGCCGTCAGTTCCAAGTTCGGCGGCGAAGGCGACGCCAGCCTGTCGATCCGCTGGCGCCGCGAAGGCGACCGTCCCGGCGGCGACCGCGCCGGTCAGCGCAGCAGAAGCCGCTAAAAAACCCTCTCCCATTGGGAGAGGGTCGATAGCCCGCTACAAAACTTCCAGAATACTCTCGACCGGCCGCCCGATCCGGGCGCCCTTGTCGCTCTGCACGATAGGTCGCTCGACCAGCACCGGCTCGGCGATCATGGCCGCGCGGATCACCTCATCCGACGCGCCGCTTTCCAGCAACTCGCCCGTCTTCGCCTCGCGCTTGCGCAGCAGCCCCGACAGACCGACGCCCGTCTCCTGGGCCAGCCGGTCCAGCGTCGCCGCATCCCAGCCGGTCTTCAGATATTCGACCACCACCGGCTGAACGCCCTTCTCCTGCAGCAGCTCCAGCGCCTTGCGCGAGGTCGAGCATTTCGGATTGTGGAAAATCGTGACGGTCATCAGTAGGTCCGTTTCAGTTTTTCAAGGGCGGTCGCGCCTCGATAGGACGCGATCACGGGCAGCGAAAGAATAGCGAAGAGCGCCCAACTAAACATCGCCCAGCCGTCCATCGCGCCTTTCGGAAAGAACCCGAACGCCAGAACACCGATCGTCGTCACGATGGAGTAGGCGCCAAACAGCAGCATGGCGATGGGGATGCTGCGGGTCATCTGCCGCCATTGCACCACAGCGACCGTGGCCATCAGCACGACGATCGCGAGGCTGAGCATCGCCATCATGGGCCGCATCGCATCGAATATCGCCATTTGGAACTCGAGTTCCTTGGCCGGTATTTGCATCTGCGCGAACTGCTGCGACATCAAGTCCCGCATGTAGCTGGGATCAGCCATGGTTCGAATGCTCGAGATCGCAGACGCCAGGGCCTCAATCCCCAGCGCCACCGCCCCCACCCGCGCCGCCCTTTGCGCCTCGGCCATGCCGCGCGGCGGCGTGAAGGGATTGGCTGCGCGCAGCCACAGTTTCACATTCTGGTTCATCATCGCCCCCCGGCTGTTCAGTCCTACCTCTTAGAGGCAAGCGGCGCCGTGGCAAACCGCGCCAGCGCCGTCGCGCCGCGCAGGCCGCCGACATGCAGAACCACACACGCGAGCATCGCCGTCGCCGCGATCATCCGCCCCAGGCCGGGCACGCCCGCCACCCCCAGCGGCGCCCCAACCAGCAGACTGACCCCGAACGAGCTCAACTCATAGAGCGCCCAGGCCAGGCCGAAAACCGGCAGGATACGGTTGGGCCGTCGCCACTGCATCCATCCCAGCAGGCCCGCGGTCAGGGCGAAGAAGACCGCGAACCCTGTCGTCGCCCCGCGAAACTCGGCATAGCTCGCATCCGAGGCGTACCAGACCAGTCCCGCCTGCATCAGACCCGTCGCCGCCCACAACCAGAAGGCAAGGGCGCTGAGGCGCGCCATCGCCTGCGCCGTCGAACCCGAATCGACAGGACCGAAGGGGTTGGGAAAGCTGAAACGACGGTTCATGCGCGACTCCTAGACTGCGGCGGCAAACCTATCCCGCCCGCTCCCGTTTTCCCAAGTCCGTGAGCGAGAAACCGCCCCGCCTTCACCTTTGCCCCGCCCCCGTCTAGGGTCGTCGTCATGCGGATCGAACCTCAAGATCAGGCCGTGCTCAATCACGTCGCGGCCCAAGGCGACGCCATTGTCCAGCGCGCCATCGACTGGTCCAACATCAACTCAGGCAGCCGCCACGCCGAAGGGCTGGCGCGGGTTCTCGACGTTCTGGACGCCACGGCGCGCGCCGCTTTCGACACGGCGACGGTCGAGCGCGTGCCGACCCAAGGCTCCACCACCGTGGCCGACAACGGCGCGGTGATCGCAGAGAGCTACGCCGACTGCCTGAAGATCACCGCCCGGCCCGAGGCCCCGATCCAGGTCGTCCTGACCGGCCACTACGACACCGTCTTTCCCGCCGACAGCGCTTTCCAGCGCGTCGTCATGCGCGACGACGGCGCCCTGAACGGGCCAGGCGTCGCCGACATGAAGGGCGGGATCAGCGTCATGCTGGCCGCGCTCGAGGCCTTCGAGACCCACCCCCACAAGGCCCGCGTCGGCTGGACCGTCCTCCTGTCCCCTGACGAAGAAATCGGCTCGCCCGCCTCGGCCCCCCTGCTGGCGGAACTGGGCGCCCGCGGCCACGTCGGCCTGACCTACGAACCCGCCCTGTCCGACGGGACCCTGGCGGGGGAACGCAAGGGCAGCGGCAACTTCCACCTGATCGTCACGGGCAAGGCCGCCCACGCGGGCCGCGCCTTCCACGAGGGCGCCAATGCGGTGGCCGGCGCGGCCATGATCGCCGCCCGCCTGCACGGCCTGAACGGCCAGCGCGAGGGCGTCACCGTCAACGTGGCCAAGATCGCCGGCGGCGGCCCGCTGAACGTCGTGGCCGACAACGCCGTGGTGCGCTTCAACGTTCGCGTCCCGGACGCCCAGAGCGCCGCCTGGATCGACGAGACGGTGCGCGACCTCGCCGCCGAGCCGCCCTTCCCCGGCCTGACCCTGGACCTGCACGGCGGCATGACCCGCGCGCCCAAGCCGATGGACGCCAGCCAGACCGCCCTGTTCCACGCCGTGCGCAACGCCGGCGACCTGCTGGGCCAGACCATCGCCTGGAAGCCGTCGGGCGGCGTCTGCGAGGGCAACAACCTGCACGCCGCGGGCCTGCCCAATGTCGATACCCTTGGCGTCGTCGGCGGCGAGATCCATTCGGATCAGGAGTTCGCCTGGCCCGCCAGCTTCGTCGAACGGGCGCAGCTGTCGGCCCTGATCCTGTGCAAGATCGCCTCAGGCGAGATTGACGCGTTGAAACTGAAACAGCTCCGACTGGAGACCATGTAACCGCATGCTCGTTGTTCGCCCTGCCGGCCCCGCCGACCTTCATCACCTGCTCGAACTGGCCATCCTGTCCGGCCCCGGCTTCACCAGCCTGCCCGAAGACGCCGACGTCCTGAGCGAACGGCTGGAACTGAGCCAGGCCAGCTTCGAGGGCCGCATTCCGCCGCAGGAAGCCTGGTACACCCTGATGCTGGAAGACGGCGACACGGGCGATATCGACGGCGTCGGCTCGGTCAAGGCCACCGTGGGGCTGAAGCGGCCCTTCTTCAGCTTCCGCGTGGTCAACAACACCGTCCAGTCTCCCTCACTGGGCATGAAGCTGAACCACCAGACCCTGGTTCTGGTCAACGAATGCACCGGCTGGACCGAGGTCGGCTCTCTCTTCCTCAAGGCCGACCGTCGCAAGGGCGGCGCCGGGCGCCTGCTCAGCCAGTCGCGCTACATGCTGATCGGGGCGCAGCCGGACCTGTTCGCCGACAACGTCCTGGCCGAACTGCGCGGCGTCTTCACCCCCGACGGCTACTGCCCCTTCTGGGACCATGTGGCGCACAAGTTCTTCCCGATGGACTTCGACGACGCCGACCGCATGAGCGGCTCGACCGACAAGCAGTTCATTCTCGACCTGGCCCCCCGCCACCCCATCTACATCGACCTGCTGCCCGAACCAGCCCGCGCCGTGATCGGCAAGGTTCACCCGCAGGGCGTGCCCGCCATGGCCCTGCTGGAATCCGAGGGCTTCCGCCCCAATGGCCTGGTCGACATCTTCGACGCCGGTCCGACCGTCGCCTGCGGCCGCGACAACATCCGCACCGTCCGCGACGCCCGCGTCCTGACCGCCCGGATCGAGAAGGAGGTCGAGGTCGAACTGCCCAGCCTCGTCTCGACCGACAGCGTCTCGGCCTTCCGCGCCGTCCGCGCCCGCGTCCTGGTCGACGGCGACGTGGTCCGCATGACCCCCGACGTCGCCGCCGCCCTGAAGATCAAGGACGGCGCTGTCGTCCGCGTGAAATCCTGAACCGAGTACCCGCCATGACCCGTTTCACCTCCACCAACCCCGCCACCGGCGAAACCGTCTGGGAAGGCGAAGCCGCCTCCATCGAACAGGTCGGCGCCGCCGTCGAGGCCGCCCGCGCCGCCTTCCCCGACTGGGCCGACCGCCCGCGTCAGGACCGCATCGACGCGGTGAAGCGCTATCAGGCGGTGCTCAAGGAGCGCGCCCCCGAAATGGCCGAGGCCATCAGCCGCGAAACCGGCAAGGCCCTGTGGGAGACCAAGACCGAACTGGCCTCGATGGCGGGCAAGGTCGATATCTCGATCCGCGCCTATGACGAGCGCACCGGCGAGCGCAGCAGCGAAACCGCCTTCGGCCGCGCCACCCTGCGTCACCGCCCGCACGGCGTCTCGGCGGTGCTCGGCCCATTCAACTTCCCCGGCCACCTGCCTAACGGTCACATCGTCCCAGCCCTGCTGGCGGGCGACACGGTCGTGTTCAAGCCGTCCGAGGAAACGCCCCTGACCGGCCAGCTGATGGCCGAATGCCTCGAGGCCGCCGACCTGCCCAAGGGCGTGTTCAACATGGTGCAGGGCGGGCGCGACACCGGCGCAGCCCTGCTGGATCAACCCATCGACGCCCTGATGTTCACGGGCTCGGGCGCGGCGGGCGCGCACTTCCGTCGCAAGTTCGCCGATGACCCCCACGTCATCCTGGCGCTGGAGCTGGGCGGCAACAACCCGCTGGTCGTCTGGGACGCCGCCGACGCCGAGGCCGTCGCGGGCATCGTGGTCCAGTCCGCCTTCGTCACCACTGGCCAGCGTTGCTCCTGCGCGCGCCGCCTGATCGTGCCGGAAGGCGCCCAGGGCGACGCCATCGTCGAGGCCGTCGCCGCCATGTCCGACCGCCTGAACTTCGCCCCCTGGGACAGCGATCCCGAGCCCTACGCCGGGCCGCTGATCTCGGAGAAGGCCGCCAGCGCCGCCCTCGCCGCCCTGCAACAACGCATCGACGCGGGCGCGCGCGTGATCCGCGCCTCCGGTCCGGTCGACAACCTGCCGGGCGCCTTCGTGAAGCCCGCGATCATCGACGTCACCGGCGTCGCGGTCGAGGATGAGGAAATGTTCGCCCCCTTCCTGCAGGTGCTGCGCGTCCCGAGCTTCGACGCCGCCATCGCCGCCGCCAACGCCACCAAATACGGCCTGTCCGCCGGTCTGGTCAGCGACGACGCGAAGCTCTGGGACCGTTTCATCAACCGCATCCGCGCGGGCGTGGTCAACTTCAACCGCCCGACCACCGGCGCGGCGGGCGACATGCCCTTCGGCGGCCTCGGCGCCTCCGGCAACCACCGCCCCAGCGCCTACTACGCCGCCGACTACTGCGCCTACCCGGTCGCCAGCTTCGAGGCCGGCGCGGTCAAGAACATTGAAAGCGAAATCAAGGGCCTGCGCTGACTTCCTTCTCCCCTTGAGGGAGAAGGTGGCTCGCGGAGCGAGACGGATGAGGGGTGTGTGCGGCATGATTGATAGATCGAACTCAAGGTCCCGGATGATTGGGAACGGCGCCGCCGTCACCCCTCATCCGAGCGCTTTCAGCGCCCACCTTCTCCCTCAAGGGGAGAAGGACGCATGAAGGCCATCGAAGCCAACGCGGACGGTCTGATCGGGCCGACCCACTCCTATGCGGGCCTGTCGCCGGGCAACCTCGCCTCCAGCCTGAACAAGGGCGAGGCGTCGAACCCGCGTGCGGCGGTGCTGCAGGGCCTCGACAAGATGAAACGGCTGGCGGACCTGGGCCTGCCGCAGTTCGTCCTGCCGCCGCACGAACGGCCGAACATCCCCTTCCTGCGCTCGCTCGGCTTCTCAGGAAACGACAGGACCGTGCTGGCCAAGGCCTGGCGTGACGCGCCGGCCTTCGCCGCCGCCGCCTGTTCGGCCTCGCCCATGTGGGCCGCCAACGCCGCGACGGTGACCCCAAGCGCCGACGCCGCCGACGGCCGGGTCCACTTCACCCCCGCCAACCTGCACACCAACCTGCACCGCTCGCTGGAGCACCAGCAGACGAAGCGCGCGCTGGACGCCCTCTTCCCGGACGCGAGTAAGTTCGCTGTCCATGACGCCCTGCCCGCTGTGGCCCATCTGGCCGACGAAGGCGCCGCCAACCACGTCCGCCTGTGCGCCACGCACGGCGGTCGCGGGGTCAATCTGCTGGTCTGGGGCCGCGAAGCCTTCGAGCCCTGGGAGGGCCGCTTCCCCGCCCGCCAGACGCGCGAGGCCTCCGAGACGATCGTTCGCCGCCATGAAGCCGGCCGCCCGGTCCTGGCCCAGCAGTCGCGCACGGCCATCGACGGCGGGACCTTCCACAACGACGTGGTCTGCGTCGGCGCCCTGGACACCCTCTTCTTCCACGAGCTGGCGTTCGAGGACACGGACGCGACCAAGGCCGCCATCCGCCGCGCCGCCGACGGCCTGTTCGAGCCGCAATTCGTCGAGGTCTCGGCCGCCGACCTGCCCCTGGCCGACGCCATCAGCTCCTATCTGTTCAACTCCATGCTGATCCAGGTTCCGGGCGAGGACCGCCTGACCCTGATCTGCCCCACCGAGACGCGCGACAACGCCCGCAGCCATGCGGTCGCCGAGCGGATCGCCGCCTCCAACGGCCCCATCGGCCGGGTCGAATATGTCGACGTGCGCCAGTCGATGAGGAACGGCGGCGGCCCCGCCTGCCTGCGTCTACGGGTGGTCCTGACCGATGACGAGCTGGCCGCGACCAACCCCGCCATGCGCCTGACCGACGAACTGCACGGCGCCCTCAGCGTCTGGGGCGCGCGCTGGTATCGCGACAGCCTGACCGCCCACGACCTGGCCGACCCCGCCCTGCTGGACGAAACGCGTGGGGCCCTGGACGAACTGACGGGGATTCTGGGTCTGGGGACCGACTTCTACCCGTTCCAAAGGGACTGATTTCACCTCTCCTCCCTATGAAATGGGGAGGTGGATCGACGGCGCAGCCGACGAGACGGAGGGGCCGCTTGGACATGAAGGCCCCTCCACCGCTCTGCGGACCCCCTCCCCATTTCATGGGGAGGAAAGCGGAACCGGAATCATAACTCGCGCCAGAAAGGTCTAACTTTTCAACCCGCGCGACTCTGTAATCGCCAATCAGCGCGCCTGCCCTTCGTCCCGCGCCACACTCTCCTCCCGAGCCGCGCCAGGGAGGAGATTTCAGACGATTCAGACGAATTGGACTCTGTTTTCAGCCAGCCTTGATCAGGCCGCGAACCGCCCGCCCTTGTGGGCATAGGCCTGGGTCCCGCACGTGAAGACCCGATCACTCGGCAAAACCGCCTCGATCGGCAGGTCCTCGGCGCCCTGCAGACGCTCATAGATCGGCCCGAAGTCCTGAAGCGTGACTTCCTTCAGCGCCTCGATGCTGTCGATGACGAAATAGACCTGCTGGAAGTCGTCGATCCGATAGAGGGTCTTCATCACCCGCTCCAGGTCGAAGCCCAGACGGTTCGGCGAGGCATCCTCCAGGCTGAAGACGCTCTCGGTCGCCGAGGAGACGATGCCCGCGCCGTAAATCCGCAGGCTGTCGGCCTCCTTCATCAGGCCGAACTCGACCGTGTACCAATAGAGCCGCGCCAGGTTCTTCAGCATGCCCAGCGACTGCGCCCGCTGCCCGCCCTTGCCATAGGCCTCCATATAGGCGGCGAAGTCGGGGTCGGTCAGCATCGGCACATGGCCGAAGACGTCATGGAAGATGTCTGGCTCCTGCAAGTAGTCCAGTTGGTCCGGCTTGCGAATGAACTGGCCCGAGACGAAGCGGCGATTGGCCAGGTGGTCGAAGAAGACGTCGTCCGGCACCAGTCCCGGCACGCAGACCACGGTCCAGCCGGTCAGAGCCTGCAGCTTGGGGTTCATCACCTCGAAGTCGGGGATGCCGCCCATGTTCAGGTCCAGGGCGTCCAGCCCGCGCATATAGGCCTCGCAGGCGCGGCCGGGCAGGATCTTCATCTGCCGGGCGTAGAGGGTGTTCCAGGTCTCGTGTTCGACGTCGGTATAGGCCGCCCAGTTCTGGGGGATGGTCCAGTCAGCGGCGGCGCCCTCGGGCGGGGCTTCAAAGACGTGTTCGAAATCGGACATGGGAACGCTCCTCTCGGCTCTGACGGCCGTTGCGGGCAGATTAGCGCGGCATCAGCCCGCCGTCACGCACGTCTATTGCAGCCTTTGCGAGCGCGGCGCGTGGCGGCCCTGGGCGTCGATGGTAAACCACTCCCGCTCGGCCTCGGGCGACAGGGGCTCGATCTCCGGCGTGGCCACCAGGGAGTCTTCGGCGGCGTAGGCGATGACGCCGCCGTCCGTGTCGGCGATCAGGATACGATAGAAGGGCTGGTCGCTGGCGACCGCGCCCGTCTCTGCGGCCGGGCCTGCATAGGTGGCGTCCACATCCATGACCAGACCGTGGAAGGCGTGGTCGCGATGCCGGACGATCTGTCCGAGGCCGAACCGGGCTGTGTGAACCTGGGTCATGCTTCCCTATTACGCGCCGCCGGTTGAAGGGGATGCATCCGCGCCGTTCATCTCTGCGACAGAATGTCTTGGCTTGGACATAAAGCCCGGTCTAACCTGACCGGGACGGGCGCCGCTTCGGACCGCCCACATGAAAGCTCGGCCCATGCCGGAGACCCCTGGCGCGCCTGCACGGCGCGACGCGCGGTCCCAGCCCACGAAGTCCCGCGATTCAGGGGCTTCCGGTCGCGATGCGCCCCTCTATGGCGCACTCGACCTGGGGACCAATAATTGCCGCCTGCTGATCGCGCGTCCGTCGCGCGACGGGTTCCGGGTGGTGGACAGCTTCAGCCGCATCGTGCGGCTGGGCGAAGGCCTGTCGCTTACCGGACGGCTGGACGATCGCGCCATGGACCGGGCCTATGACGCCCTGGCCCTGTGCGCCGAGCGCGTGGCCCGCAAGGGTCTGGACGCCAGCCGCCTGACCGCCGTCGCCACCCAGGCCTGCCGCGCCGCCGACAACGGCCAGGCCTTCATCGACCGGGTGCGTCGCGGCACCGGACTGAAACTCAGGATCATCGACCCGGCGGAGGAAGCCAGCCTCTCGGTCGCCGGCTGCCTCAACCTGTTCGACCCCAGAGCCGAGGCGGTGCTGGTCATCGACGTCGGCGGCGGCTCGACCGAGCTTTCGTGGATGATGCGCGGCGCGCGGGGCTTTGAAAGCAAGGGCTGGATGTCCGCGCCTCTGGGCGTTGTCACCCTGGCTGAACGCCACCCCGAACCCGTCGGAAACACCGAGGCCTGGTACGAAGCCATGGTCGCCGACGTGGGCGCTCACCTGGCCATCGGCGGTCCCAGCGACGAGCAGGTTCGCACCCTGTTCGAGAGCGGACGGGTGCACATGGTCGGCACCTCGGGCGCCATCACCAGTCTGGCCGGCATCCACCTGGGCCTGCGCCGTTATCAGCGTGATCTGGTCGACGGGCTGTGGATGACGCGTGGCGACTGCGAGGCGGCCGCCCTGCGGCTCAAGCGCTTGGGGCCGGCGGGCCGGGCGGCGGAAAGCTGCATCGGCCCCGACCGCGCCGATCTGGTGCTAGCGGGCGCGGCCATCCTTGAGGCCGTGCAGCGCGCCTGGCCGTGCGAACGCGTGCGCGTCGCCGACCGTGGCCTGCGCGAGGGCCTGCTGCTGCAAAGGATGCGCGAGGACCGGCAGAAGCCCCGCCGACGCCGTCGTCGGGGCCGCTCAGCCCAGGCTGGCAATCAGGCGGGGGGCGCTGCTCCAGCCACCTGAACAGGCAGGTCGATGTCGCAGACCGAGAAGTCGGCTCCCCTGGCCTGACGCGCCGCCTCGGCCAGGGCGCGAAACTGCGGCGAGGCCGTATCCAGCACCTGCACCGTGGGCCGCTCAGCCTCGGTCAGGTCTGACGCCACACGAACGCGCGTCATGCTGTCAGGACCGGCGACAATCCCGTCGGGGTTAGGACTGAACTTCAGCGCCCGCACCACGTCCAGCCCCGACACCACCCGACCCCAGATGGTGTAGCGCTTGTCCAGCGACGGATAGGGCTGACGCATCAGGAAGAACTGGCTGTTGGCGCTGTCCGGCGCATCGTCCCGCGCCATGCCGGCGACGCCGGGGCAATAGAGGCCCCAGGCATGAACCTTGTGATCCGCCGTCGTGGCCATGAAGGCGTCGGGCTGGGTCTGGACCGGCAGCGAATGCAGGAAACCCAGAACAGCCCCGGCGGGGGCGGCGACAGCCGTGAACGGCGTCTGCCCGTCACGGCGGAAGGTGAACTCGGCCTTCAGATCGGGCCAGGCGCTCTGGCCCTCGCCCGTGCCCAGCGGGTCGCCGGTCTGGGCCATGAACTGGTCGATGACCCGGTGCCACAGAAGGCCGTCAAAGAAGCCGCGCCCGGCCAGCAACCGGATGCGCTCGACATGGCCCGGCGCGACCTCAGGGGCCAGCTCCACCAGGATGCGGCCCTTGTTGGTGTCGATCACCAACAGGTTTTCAGGCGACACATTACGCCATTGGCTTGCGGCCACGGCGGGCGCCGCCGCGACGGCCGGCGCCGCCTCCTGCGCCCAGGCCGCCCCACCCGCCGCCATCAGGACGGCCGCTGCCGCCAAAGCTGTTGAAACGCGCATCCTCGTCCCCTTCCCCAAGGTCGATAATCAGCCGCCGGTGACCTCGACCACCGGCTGAACGTCGCAGATGCCGAACTGGGCGCCCCGCGCGGCGCGGGCGGCCTCGACGGCGGCGTTGAACGGCGCCGAACCGGGCGCGGCCACGCGCACGGTCGGGCGCTGGCCTTCCGGCATGGCCGAGGCCAGTTGCACCCTTGTCATGGTGTCAGGATCGGCGACCTTGCCGTCCTCGGCCTCGCTGCCTGTCTTGAGAGACTTGACCACGTCCAGTCCCTGAACCACTCGGCCAAAGGTGGTATAGCCGCCGTTCAACGCATCATTCTGACCCGTCATCAGGAAGAACTGACTGTTGGCGCTGTCAGGCGAACCGGCCCGCGCCATGCCCGCCACGCCAGGGCAGAACAGGCCGCCGGCCCCAACCTTGAGATCAGCGGTGACGAACATCTGGGCGTCCGGCTGGGTCGTGATCGGCAGGCTGCCCATGATGCCGCGCAAACCCGGACCACTGTTCTCGACCGGCGCAAACCCGCTGTCGCGGCCCCGGCGGAAGCTGAACTCGCCCTTGATGTCCGGCAGATCGCTGCCGCCCGCGCCGGTGCCTTGCGGATCGCCGGTCTGGGCCATGAAATCCGGAATGACGCGGTGGAACTTCAACCCGTCATAGAAGCCGCGGTTGGTCAGGGTGCGGATGCGCTCGATGTGGTTCGGCGCGGCGCGCGGCTCCAATTCGACCAGAACCCGCCCCTTGGAGGTGTCGATCACCAACAGGTTGTCAGGCGACACGGTGCGCCACTCACCAACAGATTGTGCAGCCGCGCCGCCCGCGATCATCGAGACCGCGGCGGCGGCCAGAAACATCTTTAGGTTCATCTCTATCCTGAATTCTAGCGCTGCACCTTGGCGCGCACCTGGGCGGCGACCGCCGGGCTGACGAAGCTCTCGATCGCGCCGTCCAGACGGGCGATTTCCTTGACCAGCCGCGAGGCGATGGCCTGATGGCGCGGATCGGCCATCAGGAACACGGTCTCTATGTCGCTGTTGAGGCGCTGGTTCATCGCCGTCATCTGGAACTCGTATTCAAAGTCCGCGACCGCGCGCAGGCCGCGCACGATGACATTGGCGTCCACTTCCTCGGCGAAATGCATCAGAAGACTGGAAAAGGGCCGCACCTCGATGTCGGCGTTGAAGCGCGCGACCTCGGTTTTCAGCATCTCGACGCGCTCAGCGGTCGAGAACAGCGGCCCCTTGTCGTCGTTCTGGGCCACCCCGACGACCAGGCGGTCGACCAGCTTGATGGCCCGCCCGATGATGTCCATGTGGCCGTTCGTGACCGGGTCAAAAGTCCCCGGATACAGTCCGATGCGCATGGCCTTCGCCTCCCCGCGTTTCGATCCGTTTAGCAGGTGCGAAATCAACGGCCTAGATTTTCTGACGTGGGTTTGATCGCCAAGCGTCGATCAGCCGCGCGATCACGGCCTCGGCGGGAGGAAAGGCATGGCCGTCGATGGCCGCCACCGCGCAGGCGGGCGTGGCGCTGTTGCAGATGAAGGCGGCGTCGAAATCCGCCAGATCGGACAGATGGACTGGGCGGGTGACGCTATTCAGACCGAGGTCCGCTATCCCGCGTTGCAACAGGGCCTGCCCCGTTCCCGCCAGCATGGGAGCCTCGGGCCAGACCACCGTGTCGCCCTGCACGAAGCCGATGTTCCAGATGGAGCCTTCCGAAATCCGCCCCCCGCCGTCAACGAACAGGGCGTCGTCGAAACCGCCCTGCACCGCCAGGCGCCGCGCCCGGGTCAGGCCGAAGGTGGCGGCGTGCTTCAGATGCGGGACTTCGCGGGCATAGACCTGGGTCTGAAGCCGCAGCGGCGTCGTCAACGGCGCAGCCGGCGGCGACAGCGTGGTCAGAACACGCGGCTGAACCGCCGCATCTGGCGCCCGCAGGCTGATGGCGTCCGAGAACAGATTGACCCGCAGGCTGAACCGGCCCGCCCGTCCGTCTAGCGCCTGTCGCATCCGTTCGCGCAGCAGGGCCTCGGGCACCGCCACGCCGAACAGTTCGACGGCCTCGGCCTCCAGCCGGGCCAGATGCAGGTCCAGGCCCCGCACCCCGCCGTCCTCCACCTGCATGGAGGTGAAGGCGCCATAGTTGGACAGGACGAAACAGCCCAGGTCGGCGGCGCCGGCGGGCCGACCGTCGATCTGCATCAGAACGTCAGCCATGCCCGCCGTCATGCCGCCTTGAGGGCCGATCAGCCCTCGCCGCCCTCGTCCGCCACGGTTTCGTCAGCGCCGTCGTCGTCGCCGCCCGAGTCGGGCAGACGCTCGACCGAAACGACCTTCTCGTCCTTGCCGGTGCGGAAGATGGTCACGCCCTGGCTGGACCGGCCGACGATGCGGACCTGGCTGACCGGGGTGCGGATCATCTGGCCGCCGTCGGTGACCAGCATCAGGTCGTCGCTCTCCTCGACCGGGAAGGCGGCGGCCAGACGCGTGCCCGCGCGACCGCCCAGGCCGTGGGCCGTCAGCCCCTGCCCGCCGCGACCCGTGCGACGATACTCATAGGCCGAGGACCGCTTGCCGAATCCGGTTTCCGTGACCGTCAGGATGAACTGCTCGGCCGCACCCAGTTCGGCGATGCGCTCGACCGACAGGGCGGCGTCCGCCACGTCCTCGTCGTCCGCCTCGACCACAGCGACCTCTTCGTCCGCGTCCGCACCGGCCAGCGCCTTGCGCATGGCGTTCGCGTGCTTGACGTAGGCGGCGCGTTCTTCCGGCGAAGCGTCCACGCGGCCCAGGACGGCCATGGAGATGACCTCGTCGTCGCCTTGCAGACGGATGCCGCGCACCCCGGTCGAATCCCGCCCCTTGAACACCCGCACGTCATCGGCCTTGAACCGGATGGCTCGGCCCAACTTCGTCGTCAGCAGGATGTCGTCGTCGGCGTTGCAGATGGCCACGCCGACCATGCGGTCACCGTCTTCCAGCTTCATGGCGATCTTGCCCGCGCGGTTCACCGTGGCGAAATCACTGAGCTTGTTACGCCGCACGTCGCCGGACTTGGTGGCGAACATGATGTCGTAGTTGTCCCACTCGGACTCGTTTTCCGGCAGCGGCAGCACGTTCATGATGCTGTCGCCCGGCTCGATGGGCAGCAGGTTGACGAAGGCCTTGCCGCGTGACTGCGGGTTGCCCAGCGGCAGGCGCCAGGTCTTCAGCTTGTAAGCCTTGCCGTTGGTGGCGAAGAAGAGGACCGGGGTGTGGGTCGAGGCCGAGAAGATGCCGGTGATGGCGTCCTCGTCCTTCATGGTCATGCCCGACTTGCCCTTGCCGCCGCGATGCTGGGTCCGATAGGCGTTCAGGGCCACACGCTTGACATAGCCGCCGTGGGTGACGGTGACGACCATGTCCTCACGCGGGATCAGGTCCTCGTCCTCCATCTCGGCGTCGCCTTCCCCGATCAGGGTGCGGCGCGGAACAGCGAACTGATCCTTCACCAGCAGCAGGTCTTCGCGAATGATGGCCAGGACATTGGCGCGGTCCGACAGGATGGTCAGGTGCCCCTGGATGGTGTCGGCCAGGCCGCGCGCCTCGCCGAAGATGTCGTCGCGGCCCAGGCCGGTCAGACGCGACAGGGTCAGGGCCAGGATGGCGCGGGCCTGTTCGTCGGTCAGGCGGATCTTGTCGCCCTCGACCAGGACCGTGCGCGGGTCGGCGATCAGCTCGACCAGGGCCATCATGTCCCCGACCGGCCAGGCCTTGGCCTGCAGGCGTTCGCGCGCTTCCGCCGGATCGGCCGAGCTGCGGATGATGTGGATCACTTCGTCGATATTGGCGACGGCGACGGCCAGACCGACCAGGACGTGGCCGCGGTCGCGGGCCTTGGCCAGCTCGAACTTGACGCGGCGGACGACCACTTCCTCGCGGAATTCGAGGAAGAGCTCCAACAGCTTGCGCAGGCCCATCTGCTCGGGACGGCCATGGTTCAGCGCCAGCATGTTGACGCCGAACGAGCTTTGCAGCGCCGTATAGCGGAACAGCTGGTTCAGGATGACATCGCCCGAAGCGTCGCGCTTCAGCTCGATGACGATCCGCATCCCCTGGCGGTCGGACTCGTCGCGGACGTCGGAAATGCCTTCCAGACGCTTCTCGCGCACCATTTCGGCGATGCGTTCGATCAGGGTCTGCTTGTTCACCTGGAACGGCAGTTCGGTGATGACGATGGCGTCGCGATCCTTGCGGATTTCTTCGACCGAGGCCTTGCCGCGCACGATGACCGAGCCGCGTCCGTCGCGCAGGGCGTTGCGCGGCGCCGTGCGGCCCATGATCTCGCCGCCCGTGGGGAAGTCGGGGCCGGGCACGATGTCCAGCAGAGCCTCGTCGCCCATGTCGGGATTGTCCAGCAGCGCCACCGCCGCATCGACGACTTCGCCCAGGTTGTGCGGCGGGATGTTGGTCGCCATGCCGACGGCGATGCCGCCCGCGCCGTTGACCAGCAGGTTCGGAATCCGCGCCGGCAGGACGACGGGCTCCAGCTCCTTCTCGTCATAGTTGGGCTGGAAATCGACCGTGTCTTTTTCGATGTCGGTCAGCAGGGCCACCGCCGCCGGGGCCATCCTGGCCTCGGTGTAACGCATGGAGGCCGGCATATCGCCGTCGACCGAGCCGAAATTGCCCTGACCGTCGACCAGCATCAGCCCCATCGAGAAGGGCTGCGCCATCCGCACCAAGGCCATGTAGACCGACGCGTCGCCGTGCGGGTGGAAGCGACCCAGCACGTCGCCGACGACGCGCGCGCACTTCGAATACGACCGCTCGGGCGTCATGTTCAGGTCGTGCATCGAGTAGAGGATGCGACGGTGAACAGGCTTCAGACCGTCGCGCGCGTCCGGCAGGGCGCGGCTGACGATGACGCTCATGGCGTAGTCGAGGTAAGAGCGTTTCAGCTCGTCCTCGATCGTGATGATGGAGATGTCGCCGGGCGCCGAAGGTGCGGCGTTGTCGTAGCTGTCGTCGGTCAAGGAAATCAGGCTTTAAATGGCCGGAATCGGAACGTGATCCGCTGTTCCGGTTTCTAGCATCCGGGGGGCGTTGTGGCAAAGAAACGCCGCGGATATCCCCATGCCTAAAAGGACAGGAAAACCATGCGTCTGACTGCTGCCACCCTCACCGCCGTCGCGGCGACTTCGCTGCTCGCCGCCGGCGCTTCCGCTCAAAGCCATGACCATGCCGCCATGGGTCACGGCGCGCACGGCCAGGCCGCCGCCATGGACCATTCCGCCATGATTCCGCGCGCCACGCCGGGCCAGACGGGACAGGCGTCGATCATCAACGGCCAGGGCGCTGAAATCGGCAAGGCGACGCTGACGCAGGGGGCCACCGGCCTGCTGATCAAGGTCGAGGCGACGGGCCTGACGCCCGGCTGGCACGGCATCCACATCCACGCCACGGGCCAGTGCGCCGCCCCCTTCACCTCGGCGGGCGCCCACATCAACCACACGGACCCGAAGACGCCCCACGGCCTGCTGAACGCCCAAGGCCCGGACGACGGCGACCTGCCCAACCTCTACGCCGCCGCCGACGGCAGCGCCCATGGCGAGTTCTTCACCACCAAGGCCCGCATCAGCCAGGACGGCCCCGGCCAGTGGCTGTGGGACGCCGACGGCTCGGCCCTGGTGATCCACGCCAACCCCGACGACCACAACAGCCAGCCCATCGGCGGCGCGGGCGACCGCGTGGCCTGCGCCGTCCTCAGCGCACAGTAACCAGCGTCAAACCTTGGCGGGGGCGCCGGCGCGCAGGCCGCGCTCCCCCAGGGCGACCGTCACCACCCCGATCAGGGCGATCGCCACCCCGGTCAGGATCTGCGGCGTCAGCACGTCGCCCATCCACAGCCAGCCAATCAGGATGGAGACCAGGGGCGAGCCCAGCAGATAGGGCGTCACCCGCCCGGCCTCGCGCCTCTGCACCAGCCAGAAGACCAGGCTGGTCGCGAACACCGACGAAATCACCCCGGCCCAGACCACTGTGCCCCAGACGATGGGCGGCGCGATCTGCGCCGCCTCCCACTGCCCCGTCTCGAACAGCAACGATCCGACGGTCAGCGCGGGAAAGGCCATCAGGGCGAGCAGGCCCTGCATCTTCAGCGGCGGGATGGAGGTGGTGCGGCGCGCGATCACCGTCGTCAGCGCCCAGGCCGAGGCGCCCAAGGCCCCGACCGCGATCGCCTTCCAGTCCTGCAGAGCGTGCGGGTCCAGCGTCATCCAGGCCACCCCGACGAAGGCGATGACCAGACCGATGGTCGCCGTCCGCGAAATCCGCTCGCCCAGCAGCAGGAAGGCGAACAGCGAAGTCAGAGGTATCCAAAGTTGGGTCGCCACCGTCACCGGACTGACGTCGTGGGCCAGCCAGAAGGCCAGATAGATCAGGCCATAGTGGATCGGGCCGCCCACGACGGCGATGATCAGAAGACTCTTCCAGTTCGGAAAGGGCGGCCGCACGAACCAGACCAGACAGGCGGCGGCGACGGCGAAACGCAGCGCCCCAACCATCAACGGCGGCATGACCTCGGTCGCGATCTTGGCGGCGGCGTTATTGACGCCCCAGATCAGCATCACCGCGATGATGGCGGCGATCTCGAGCAGACTCAGCGGGGAATGACGATGGCTGGACACCGTGACCTGATGCCACAGGCCGCTGTGAAAGGCCCGTCACGTTCGATGACCGCTCTTTTCGTCACTCAAAAGACCGGCTTGGCCACCATCAGGGCGTAGATGCCGATCACGCCCGCAAAGGCCGGCCAGCCTAGGATGAACCAGGCCCGGAACAGGCGGTGATAGGCGGGCGGCAGAGACGCCCCCTCCTCAGCCGCACGCTCAGCCAGCTGAACCATGCGCCACTGGAACCAGACCACCGGCAACCAGCAGACGCCGATCAGGACATAGAGGGCGTAGGCCGCCATCAGCCAGGGCTCGGTCAGGGCGTAGCCCTGCAGGTGGATCAGGGCCAGACCGCTGATCGGCTGCACCACCACGGCGCTGGCGGTGAAGACGAAATCGGCCAGCACCACGATCCGTCCGACCGAAGCGACCGTGCGCGGGTCTTTCGTAGCGTGCGCCCTCAGCATGAAGAAGGCGATGCCGGCCCCGGTGCCGAACAGGACCGCGCCCGACAGGATGTGGATCACCTTGAGGATCAGATAGGTCATCAACGCCTCGCGTCCGTCGCCGCCACGAACAGGCACAAGGCCATCATCGGCAGCACCTTCAGCCACGGCCCGAGCGGATCGATCCAGTAGTGCGGCAGGCTGAGCGTCCCGGCGATCAGGTAGCCAATGGTCGACAGGCACATCAGGATGGCCACCCGCGCCGTCCACGGCCGCACGAACAGGGCCAGCCCCAGCACCACGTCCAGCAAGGCGCCCCACCAGGCGATCGGCCCCGCCCAGCGCCCGAAACCGCCTTCGTGCAGGATGGCCAGAGCCCCGCTCCAGCCCGGCCCGAAGCTGATCAGGCCGGTGATCAGCCAGAACAGGCCCAGGGTCATGATTGAGATGGGCCGCACGAACCACAGCCGCGCGTGCCAGACGTCCTGAACCGAAGCCGGGGTCTCGGCCAGGAAACGCGAGAAGCCGCGCACCGGCACGCCCAGACGTTCGGCCCAGCCGCTGTCCCGACCGGACACGTCATGATCCATCTGGCGCATGGCCGTAGTGCGGATAGGCGAGGACCAGCCCATACGTCCCAGCCCGTCGCCTATCGCCAGAGCCGGCGCCGCGAGCGCGCGGGGAACCCGGACCACCGGCGCGGACGGCAGGCCCAGCCAACCGCGATAGAGGCGCACGGTCTCGACCATGGTCACGGCCTCCGGCCCCGGCATGTCGAAGGTCTCACGGCTCGGCGCGTCAGGCTTCAATGCCGCCACAACGGCCGCGCCGAGGTCGCCCAGAGCAATGGGGCGGAAGGTCTGGTCGCCGCCGACGACGGGACTGAACAGAGGGAAGGCCGCCAGCGCCCTGATCAAACCCGTGCCGCCGAAGGCCGTGCGGTCCACCACCAGCGAAGGCCGCAGGATCAGCCAGTTCAGAGCGCTGGCCTCGACCAGACGCTCGGTCTCGGCCTTGGTGCGGGCATAGGCGGTGCCCGCCGCCTCGTCGGCCCCCACGGCCGAGATGTGGATCAGGTGCCTGATCCCGGCACGCTCGCAAGCCCGCACCAGGGCGCGCGGCCCCTCGACGTGGGCCAGCCGAGTGCTGTCCCCCGCCCCGTCTTGCAAGACGCCGACGCAATTGATCACGGCGTCGACGCCGTCCAGCAGCGGCGCCCAGGCCTCGACCGAGGTCAAGCTGGCGAAGTCGGCGCAGACCCAGTCGAACGTCGGCGCCCGGCGGGCGGCCTCGGCGGGCCGCCGCGCGCCCGCGCGAACCCGCCAGCCCTCGCGCGACAGCGCGGCGGCCAGATGCGAACCGATGAAGCCGTTGGCCCCGAGAACGAGAACCTGTCGTCTATCGCTCATTTACGCCTCCCCTCCAGAAGCCGTTCCTTGATGCGCGTGATGCCCGCTTTCGAAAGCGGCTGGACGTGTCAGGCGACAAACTGAAATGGATGAACAGGGCTTGCCGCAGCCCTGGTTGCGTCGGCGCCAGACGAAAAACGCGGACCATGCTTCAGCAAGGTCCGCGCGGGATGGGGACGGAGGGCGCCATCGCCGTCAAACACGACCAGCGGCCGCTCGTCCGGAAAGGACGGCGCGACCGGCTCGTCGCGGCAACAGCAAGCCCCCCGGCCCACCTGAGTTCTCAGATCGCCTTAGAACGGAATGTCGTCGTTCAGATCATAGCTTTCCTTGGGACCCGAAGGCTTGTTGGCGCCGCCGGTCGAGAAGCCCGAGGAGTAGTCGTCGTCGTTGCGGCCGCCGCCGTAGCCGCCGCGATCGCCACCGCCCTGGCTGTCATTACGACCGCCCAGCATGGTCAGCTGGCCATTGAAGCGCTGCAGCACGATCTCGGTCGAGTACTTCTCGACGCCTTGGGCGTCGGTGTATTTGCGGGTCTGCAGCGAGCCCTCGATGTAAACTGTCGAGCCCTTCTTCAGGTAGTTCTCGGCCACCTTAACGATGTTCTCGTTGAAGATGACGACCGCGTGCCACTCGGTCTTTTCCTTGCGCTCGCCGGTGGCCTTGTCGCGCCATTGCTCCGAGGTGGCGATGCGCAGGTTGGCGACACGGTCGCCGCTGTTCAGCGTGCGGATTTCCGGGTCGCGGCCCAGATTGCCGATGAGGATGACCTTGTTGACGCTGCCGGCCATGACCGATGTCCTTTTATGTTCTTGCCGTCGATCCCTAGCGGATACCGACAGAATGTTCCAGTTTTGTTCACACCCGAGCGGGCGGGAATTCCAGTTAGGGGGCGACGGCGACGGGACGGCCGTCGATCTCGCGCTGAATGGCGCCCGGAATGGCCAGGCGCCCGTCGCCAGTCCGCGCCAGGGCGAAGAAGCGCTGCCCTTCCAGGGTTCGGCCGAACTTCACGCCCGCCCGGTCGATGAAGATGAACTGCCCCTGATAGGCGCCGATCATGTCGCGGTTGTTGCCCCCCATGCTGAGGAAACGCAGGCGCATTTCCTCAAGCCGCGCGGCGCAGAACTCGATCTGCGGCTGATCGCGGGCGACGACATTGACCAGGGGCGCAGACTTGCCGTCCTCAGACAGGACCACGTGATAGCAGACGCCCGGTTCAGTCGGAGCTTCAAGGCCCTTCGGCGCGCAGGCGGCGAGGCTCAACCCCAGAAGGCCGATAGCAGCGGTGGAAACGACGGTCTTGCGGCTCATCGGCCCAGCTCCGGGAACTGACAGTTGCGATCCTGCTGGGCCAGGGTGCGGAAGCGGCTGTTGTCGTTCGATTGCTCAACGCGACGCGGCACCAGACGCAGGGTGGTGTCACCCCAGCGACCGTACTGGGCCTCGCCGGGACGGACGCAAACACCGGCGTAGAGGGCCTGAACGCAGGCGCCCAGGCTCATGCCGTTGGAAATGGCGCGCCATTCCGAGCCCGTGTGGCGCAGACAGGCGGTGGCCGAGGTCGAAGCCGGCGCCGGACGGGCGGCTTCGGCCGGCGACGCGCCCTCCTCGACCGGAGCGACCTCGACGGTCGGCTCGGCGGGCAGTTCAGGCGGCGGGGCGAAGGCCGCGGTCGGCGCGGCGGCCAGGGCGCCTGTGGCGTCCAGACCCACGTCCAGGGCGCTGGTGGCCACGCCGTTGCGCCGAGCACAGTCCGCCAGAGTGGCCATGCCGACGAACTGGCCGTCAACGAAGCAGCGCAGTTCACGCGCAGGCTCCAGCGTCGGGGCCTCGGCCAGATCGATGGTCAGACCGCCCTGCGACGCAGGCGGCGCCTCGGTGGGTCGGTCGCGTCCACCGCTGAACACCAGGGCGGCCGCCACGGCCGCGACGACGGCCAGGCCGCCCCCGACCAGCAGGACGGTGCGATTGTCTTTCGGAAGGGCCATACGGGACTCGACGCCAATGATGGCCCCAATAACCCCGGCGACGCCGCACGCGTCAACCTAAAGCAGGGCTCGCCGCCACTAGCCTGTGAGTCGTGCCAGCGCCGCCTGATAATTGGCCAGTTGCGTCTTGAGATAGGCTGGAACCTCGCCGGTAACCGCTGGCGTGGTGCTTTTGGGGGCCAGCGACCTGTAGGCGGTCTGCAAGGTCGCCATCGCGGCGCGCAGCTTTTCGTTGGAGCGTTTGATCGCATCCGCGTCGCGCAGGCCCAGCGTCTTGGGCAGATCCAGACCAAAGGTCTTAAGATCGCTGCTCGAAGGCCCGATATAGCCGGGAGTCAGGCCAAGAGCCGCCAGGGCGTCTCGCCCCGCCTCCCCCGCCTGCAGGACCGCCCCGTCGCGACCATCGGCGTAGGCGATGGACAGACGTTGGACGCCTCCCGCCGTCACCTTGGTGTCGCCGTCCAGCCCCGTCGTATAGTCCCGGTCTGTCTTGATCGTGACCTTGAGCGCCCGTCCCGATGCGGTCTCGATCTTGCGCGCCAGAGTTTGCAAGGTCTCCTTGGCGTCGATCGTCACCGCGACCGACCTTCCCGTCGTCGAGGTGACATAAAAGCGATCCCCCGCCCGCAGGGCCGTGACATCCACCAGTTGCTTGGAATCAGATTGGGGAATCTCGCCCTGCGGCAGGCCGAGACGGTCCAGCACGCTGGCTCCGCCCGCGGCCACGGCGATGGTGGTCGGCGACGCCTGACCATTCGCGCCGGTCCACGTCTGCTTCCATTCGACCGCGCCGGTCAGCGGGTCCAGGCGCGCCAGATACCCCGACGTCGGATCCTCGACCTTGGCGCCCAGGGGACGGTCCGCAATCCCGGTCAACCAGACCTTGCCGTCAACGATCTTCACGTCTGCGGCGGAATCGTCTCCGGCGCCCCCATGATAGGTCAACCGATCGGCGCCCGATGCGATCAGATCCTCGCCGATCACCGCCACGAAGGCGTCCTTGCCGCCGGCGTGGGCCGTGTTGACCTGTCCGATATCAAGGCCCGGATTGCGGGTGACGCCGGCCACCACGACCTGGCCGTTCACCACCGACAGGCCGCTGATTTCACCCCCATCGGCTCCGCCGAGATCACGCGTGGACAACAGCGTCGGCGCGCCTGTCGCGTCGATCTGGAAACGTCGCACCACCATGCGTCCGTTCTCGACCCCGGCGGTGTAGAGCTTGCCTCCGTCCACGGTCATCGCCTGGACATTGTCGTCGCCCGCCGTACCGAACTGCTCGACGCCCGAGGCCACCGCCCTGATCGGCGCCAGACTGTGGATCTGGGTCTCGCTGAAGGCCTGAACATAGCCGTCCCAGCCGCCCAGGGCGACGCTGCCTGACATGGCGGACTGGGAACGGCCCGCGACATAGATGCGGCCGTCCGCGCCGAATGACACCGCCGTCGCCTCGTCCGCCGCCTTGGCGCCGCGGCGTTGGGTCCACTGCTCCACGCCCTTGGCGTCGAAAACGGTCACGAAACTGTCCGCGACATTGGCTGAAGCGCCGGACACGCCGGGCTCGAGCGCCCCGACAACCGATCCGGCTACGGCCACGCGACCGTCGGCGCTGACTGAAATCGCATAGCCGCTGGCGGTCGATGCAGCGCCCAGGGCCCGGCTGAGCACCACCTGCCCGGCTGAATCGAGCTTCATCAGGACAACGTCGGCCTGTCCCTTGATCGGCTGGTTGGATGCGCCTTCGCTGACGTCGGCGACGATCCACATTGAACCGTCCGGTCCCACGGCGCTGGCGCGAACCGTTTCGACACCCGCCGGCAAGCCGGACTGGCCGATCTGTCCATCCACCCAGAAGGCCGCGCCCGTCGCATTGGGGGCGCCTTCCTGGAATTTCAGCACATTGTGTGCTCCGGCGGTTCCCACACCCTGCACCACATAGACTGCGTCTGACGAGGCAACGGGAACGAAGCTCACAGCCTCCGACGACACCCCCTGAACGCTGAGCGCCCACTGGTCCGGGCCGGCAGGCAGGGTCACGGTCTTGTCGCCGGCCTTGATGACGCGCGGCTCGGACGGCAACAGTTCACGTCCCATGCGCGTCTGTACGCCAGCGGCCTCCAGCTTGCCGTTGATGTGATCGACGACAGATTGAAGCGTACGCGGATTGCCGCCCATATCGGCAAGGTCGATGGCGATCGACTGCGCGCCACCCGTCGTCCTGACCGTGATGCTGAACTTCACATCGCCTTGAAAAGCAGCGACCTCCTCGTTCACCGATCCCGAATGGACAGCGCCCGTCACATACTTGGCTGAATCCCGCGCGACAGCGGCGCCGGTCTGGGCCTTGGTGGCCGAGACCCCCTCGACCATCCGCAGGCCCTCGAATTTCGCATCACGCAAGAAGGCCGACAGTTCGGCCATGCCCGCATCAAATCTCTTGGAAAGCTGCGCGTTTTCGAGCGCGCTGACGCCACGCTCCCCTGCCCGGCCTGAAATGGCCTCCAGCATGGAAAGGCCCTGATACATGGCGAAAATCTTGCGATAGTCGCCCGATGATGCGCCCTTCACATCCAGCGAGGTCGTCGCCTCGTTGAAGAAACGACGCCCACCCAGGGCGGCCCGCAGCAGTTCGGATTCGGTCGGCGGCTTGGCGGCCGGGCTCCAGGGCGCAGTCGGCTGCTTCTTCGACGACGAAGCCGCCCCCGATGAGCCTGAGGCTATCGGCGACAGTCCGTACATTCCAAGAAGATAGCTGTTGTTGATCACAGGCTGCGCACTCCTGTCGTCCAGCCTGCAACACCCCCGGTAACGAAGTGTTTAAGATCGCCCCGGAACGGCGACGGTTAGACGTCGTTATTCACCGGCCACAGGCAAGGGATGCTCGCCCATGTCGTATCTGCGTTGGATGATCCTGAGACTGGCCAGCCTGTACGGGCTGCTGCCTCGCCCCACGCCGCGTCGACGGCCGCCGCCCGTCTCATTGGGCCACGGCGCATCGCGACTGGTCAGATAGATCAGCCCTTGAACAGCGACAGGATGATCTGCGGCGCCTGGTTGGCGATCGACAGAGCCTGAGCGCCCAGTTGCTGCTGAACCTGCAGCGCCTGGAGGCGCGCGCTTTCCTTGGCCATGTCAGCATCCACCAGGTTGCCGATGCCGGTTTCCAGCGAGTCCATCAGCTTGCCGACAAAGATATTGTGCTTTTCGACCTGCTTGGCCTGGGCGCCCAGCTCAGCCAGGTTCGCGCTGGCCGTGTCCAGAGCCGCGATGACCTGATTCAGGGCGTTGGTGGCGTTGTCCGGCGTCAGAAGATTGAAAGCCGTGGCCGGCGCCGTGAAGTTCGTCGTGGCCAGGCCCAGGCCCGCGCGGGTCATGTCCTGACGGTTCACGGTGATGGTCTCGCTGGCGTTCACATTGGCCAGAAAATCCAGCGCCGTCGTGCTGGTGCCGTCCAGGATATTCTCGCCGTCGAAGGTTGCGTTGTTCGCATAGGATTGCAGCGAGATCAGCAGGGCCTGAAACTCGTCGTCATAAGCCTTGCGCGTCGCGGTGGAGGCCGAAGGATCAGCCGCCGAGGTCGCTTTCTGACGAAGCTCAATCAGAAGATCTGAAATCTGGGCGCCCGCAGCCAACGACACGTCAGCGAGCGACGTCGCGCGGTTCATGCTGGTCTTGACGGCTTCCAGAGCACCGGTGTCGGCGCGCTGGCTCTGAGCGATAGCCCAGGTGGCGGCGTTGTCCTTGGCCCCCTGAACCTTGAGGCCGGTATTGACCCGGTTCTGGGTCATCGCCAGCTTCTGATTGGTCGAATTGAGGTTCTGGAGCGCGATCAGCGCCGAGGCATTGGTGAGAACGCTGTTGGTCATGGCTTCTAGCCCCAGTTCAAATTCTGGGCGCCAGAATGTCTCTGATTCCTGAGCGTATGGTTAACGGCGAAGAAACGACTGCGACGCCTCCTTGCGAAAAGGCGGCGCAGCAAGCCAGGTCAATGGCGATCAGACCTTGGTTCTGATCAGTTCGCCGGGGCCGTAAGCCGGGCTGTGGCGCATCTTGACCACATCTTCCCGCGGCAGCTGACGAATCACCTCGCCGGTGACGCGATCCAGGGTCTTGTAGATAAATCCGCCGGGGCCTTCCTCGATCGTCAGGCGATAGCGCCCTGCGTCAGTGTCCGTGGCCGCCTGCTTCTGCCTGAGAACATCAGCGCCCTGCCCCAAGGCGTCGGCGTTGATAAAGGCTACGCTGGGTACTCTTGCGACATTGTCTGCCATTTCCCTCTTGCGCGGTCATACCGCGCCCTCCGTCTCCGCACGTGCGAACGGGGGCGAGCCGCAAGGCCCGCCCCCGGCCACGTCATATTAGCGGAACAGGCCGAGCAGAACCGAGCTCGACTGGTTCGCGATCGACAGCGCCTGCACGCCCAGCTGTTGCTTGGTCTGCAGGGCGGTCAGCTTCGCGCTTTCCTTGGCCAGGTCAGCATCCACCAGGTTGCCGATACCCACCTCCACCGCGTCCTGGATCTTGGACGTGAAGGTCAGTTGGCGCTCCAGCGACTTGGAGTTGGTGCCGAGCGAGCCCAGCTTGGCGGCGAAACCGCTGATCGCGGTGTCGACAGCAGCGGCCGTGGCGCCGGCGCGAGCGATCGAGCCCGTGGCGGTGGCGACGGTCGTGGCGGTGCCGGCCACAGCGTGGACGGTGAAGGTATCGCCAGCGGCGGTGCCCGTCTGAACGACCAGGTTGTTGGTCGCCGAACCAGCCGAGAACAGGTTGACGCCGTCGAAGTTGGCGCCGCCCAGAGCCTTGGTGATTTCGTTGCCCAGAGCATTGAAGTCAGCCAGGTAGGCGGTTTCCTGAGCCGAACCGGCGACGGACGACTGGATGGCGACGGCCAGCGACTTTTGTTCTTCCAGGGCCTTGGTGATCACATCACCGGCAGCCAGGGCGACGTCGACGACCGACTGACCGCGCTGGATGGATTGCTTGACGGCGTCCAGAGCGCCCATTTCGGCGCGTTGGCCGGTGGCGATGGCGAAGATGGCGCCATTGTCCTTGGCCGAGGACACTTTCATGCCCGTGTTCACGCGGTTTTGCGTGACCGAGAGGTCACGGCTGGTCGCGTTGAGGTTTTGCAGCGCGATGAGGGCGCCAGCGTTCGTATTGATGCTGTTAGCCATTTTGGCCATCCTTGTGTCTTCGACGATGTCCGACGCCGTTTTGGCTGCCGGGAGCTTTCTGCTCGGAACGATACTGAGCAAGGACAGGGCCAGCTCGAACCGCTAGTCGCATGTTTTCTACAGCAATGATTTTCCTAGATTAAATTTGATTTCGCCGCTTTCTGGCCTCGGCATTTTCTGCCGCTTCACCTGCCTACCCGGCACTTATTGCCTTGCATTGGGCAATAAGTGCCGGGTGCAGAGCTGTCAGTCAGAACCGCGACCACGCAAGTCGTCCTGAAGCGCACGCTCCGCAAGCAGCGCATCGACCGCCAGCCGTCGGGCGCCGTCGCACGCGACGATCTGCGCCCCTCGCGACATATAGGCCGCTTCAAGATCCGCCAGGGTGGGCTGAGCCGGCAGGATCGCCACTGCGCAAGGTCGGGTCGCCGCCTCAGACAGGATCAGCCGCGGCGGCGCACCCTTCAAGTTCGGGGGAGAGTTCACACAACTCGCGGTCATGAGCATGCAGACGATCAGCACGCGTCCGCCCCAGAAGTTCGTCGGCATCGTCAGCATTCCTCGCCTGAATAACGGCTGCGACGGTTGCCCGCTCAACAGCCAGGATCTGCTTGTGGTGGATGTCGAGACGAGCGCTCTGCTGCACCCGGGCCCGGGCCTCGACGCGCCGGGCTTCCGCCTCGCTCTCGGCTTGGCTCGCTCTCGACAAGGCGCGATCCAGCCGCCTCTGCTTCAGGTCGAGCGGATCCCATCGCAGACCGACGCCGTGCCCGGCGACCGCCAGCAGGGTCATGATCATCGCCACCGCCATCAGCCAGCCCAGAGGCGTCAGCGCCCGCATCCACTCACGCGCCTTCATGGATAGACCTTGCGATCAAGCTCGAAATGCGGCCCGTCCCGCAGCCGCGACCACTCCCCGCCCCAGGTCAGCGGGATCCGCAGCTCGCGCGCCGACGCCTTGAAGGCCTCCGCGATCCGCCCGTACAGCGGCCAGTCCCAGCGCACCCGCCCCTCGACCAGAGCCGCCACATCGACAGCGTGGCCGGTGAGATGACGTGAGTTCAACGTACGGCTTGCCCCGGCCCGAACCAGCGCCGCCTGGCGGACGGGGTCGCGCAAACCCTCGGTGACCATGAAGTCCACCTCGGTCCGACGGATCGCAGCCTCGACCACGACGATCAGGTCGGGATGGACGCCTTGCAGCCGAGCCCTCGAACGTTGCGACAGGCGAAAACTCATGCCCTGCCTCCCGTCGCCATACGCAACCGCAGATTGGCCAGCATGGCGATCATCTGCTGAGCGGTCGGCGCCACAAGATAGAGAACCTGCATCAGGGCGATCAGCCCCATCAAACCCTCGACCACGCGCGGCAGATCTTCGGACGCCGTTCGCCCGATTGCGCGCCCCAGCAGCCACCACAGGCCCGCACTGGCGGCGAAGACGTAAAGCCGGCGCCACAGCCAGCGCCCCTCAGCCAAGCCAGGATCACTCATCCTTCATCCTCCGGATCACAAGGGGCGGCCGGTTTTCGCCAGTCGCTGCCCAGTTGCTCGAAACAGTCATCGGGACTCAGCCGTTCAGGCGCAGCCCAGGCCTCCTCGTCCAGCAGCTCGGGTTCGAGAAGACGATCAAGGTATCGGGTCATGAGTTTCACCCGATCGCCGTCAGCCAGACGACGCCTGCCGCCCCGCGCCCCCCGCGCCGGGCGTCGAGGTCGCTGCGCCCCCGCCTCCGCCGCCCGCGCCGAACAAGCCTCCGGCCGCGCCGTCGCCTCCTCCGCCCGAGGCGTTGCCGCCGCCGCCGCCGCCGCCGCCGCCGCCAGCCCAGGAAAGGACCGGCGCGGGCGATACCTGACCAGGCAGGCCGGAGGTCGCACGCCCGGCGCCGCCCATCGCACGCGCCAGCGCCACAGCACCATCTCCGCCGTTTCCACCGCTGAAAGCGACATTGGCCGCGCTGACGCCGCCGCCTGCGCCGCCGCCTCCAGATCCGCAGGAACAGTCCGTAGCCTGGCCGCCGCCGGCGTTGGCTCCCGTAGACGAGCTTCCGCCGCCGTTCGCCCGCGCCGCACCGACGCCGCCCACGCCGCCCAGACCGAATGTCGCCCCGCCCCTGCCGCCTTCGGCCCTCAGGATCGTCACGCCTCCGATCGTCAGCACGCTGTCCAGCCCCGCCGCGCCTGACGCGCCGCTGACCGTCCCGCCGGCTCCGCCGCCGCCGACCGCCACCGTCAATCCGGCGACAACTGCCTCCGTCGGCCACAAGGCCGTCACCGCGCCGCCTGCGCCGCCGCCGCCGCCGCCCGGCCGCGCTGCGCCAGAAGCGCCCACGGCCCCGCCCGCCGCCGCCGCCGCCGCCCACAGCGACCGCTTCGATCCAGCGCGCCCAGAGCGGAGGCGTCCAGACGCCATTGCCGGTCATGACGGTCGTCTCGCGCCGTGTCGCGCCACGCATGAACCCCATTCGCCCGCTGACGCGATCCACGGCGAATACGTCCCGCCAGCTCCCACCGTCAGCGCTGACCTTGAGCCTCAGGTCGTCGTCGCCAATCAGGCCCAGTTCAGCCCGCCCGCCCCAGCCGCTCTGGAACAGCAGGGACAGAACGTCCGGCGCTCCCTGTTTGTTGAAGGTGAAGCGCAGGTCGCCGTCGCCGCCGCTCTCGCTCTCCAGCGCGGTCCACAGGGCCTTGTTCAGCCGGGCGGCGACAACGTTGGCCGCGTCCGCCTCAGTGTTCACGCCGAGGCGAGTCAGATTCTGCAGGGCGGCGACCGGTTCGCCCGCCAGAGGCGCCCAGGTCCCGGCGCGGCGCACCAGCACCTCCTGGCTGTCCAGCACCACGGCCAGCAGGCCGTCGGGCGCCTCGACCTCCAGCCATCCGCCCGCCTCGGCCCGCATCAGGCTGCCCGCCGGACGCCCGGCCCAGGACGCGCCGATTGCGCCAGCCGGCAGGATATAGAGGGCGCCGTCAGCCGGCGTGGCCGGTTGCGCCGCCCTCGTGCGGCTGACCACGGCCGTCTGGGTCAGGGCGTCCAGACGCGTGAGCGCCTCGTTCAAGGTCACATGCTTCTGCAGCTGTCCGGCCGCCAGATAGGGCAGGCCCAGCCGCGCGCTGGCGTCGTCGCTCATCAGATACCTCCAAAGGTTGGAGGATCAGTCTGCTGAGGCCGGTCGCTACGGTGGGCAGATAGGCCGCAGCGGATCGCAAGCCCGGGAAATCACCGGATTTGACGCGTCAAATTGCGCGCGAAGTTCCGCCTTCGACGTGCGTCCACGCCCTCGACACGCGCCGCCCCGGTCGGATAGGCCAGGGACGCGGTCCGCCGCGTCAGTCCGCGAGGAAGTCCGCTTGATCTCTCCGTTGAAGGCCGTGGTTCACCTGGCCGCGCTCGGCCTCGTCGCCGCCCCTGCCGCCGTCGCCCTGTCGGCCCTGTCAGGGATCGGCCACCGTTGGACCGACCTGTTGGCCCAGTTCGTCGCCCCGGCCCTGGCCGCGACCCTGGTTCTGACCGTGATCTGCGCCTTGCTGAAGTTGCGCCCCGCCATGATCGCCGGCCTCGGCGTCACGGCTCTGTTGATTCTGGCTGTCTGGCCTCAGTGGCTGCCGAGGGGCGGCGCCCTGCCCCGCGAAGGCGCACCGACCCTGACCCTCTACTCCGCCAACCTGTGGGCCTGGAACAGCGACGTCGACGCCATCACCCGTTCCATTCAGGAATCCGACGCCGATATCGTGGTGCTGGTTGAACTCGGAGACGCGCCCTCGGCCCAACTGGACCGCGTGCTGGCGGGCTACCCCCACCGCGTTCTCAACGCCCGTGTGGATCGGCCCAGCGGAGCGGCCCGCGCCGCCATCGCCTCGCGCTATCCGCTGACCGCCGTCGCCGACCGGGCCGACGGCCTGGTCTCCGTGGCCGCCGTGGCCCAGACTCCGCTCGGCTCCGTCAACATCATCGGCGCCCACCTGACCCGGCCCTGGCCCTTCCAGTATCAGTGGGGACAGATCAATCAGGCTGCGGCCCTGGCCGCTATCCGTCACGACATGACCGGGCCAGTCATCGCGGCGGGCGACTTCAACAGCGTCTCCAGCGCCCGTATCGGCCGTCAGATTCAGGCCGAGGCCGGTCTGATCCCCGCCCCTGGCTGGCCCGGCACCTGGCCCTCGGCCGCCCCCTCGGTGGTCGGCATGACCATCGACCAGGTCTGGCGCTCGCCCGATCTGGCCCTGCTGGATCGCAAGCTGGGCCGCAAGACCGGCTCGGACCACCGCCCGGTCATCACCCGGTTCACGCTGGCGGCAGAAGCGCCCTGAGCCGGTCTTCATGGCCGTGGTCGGGGAAGTCGTCGACGATCCAGCCGGCCTCGAAGGCCTGCAGCACCCGTCCCGTCTCCGGCCCGGGCTTCAGGCCCAACCGCGCCAGGTCACGCCCGCCGACCGGCAACGCAGGCCGTGACCAGCCCTCCGCCAGGGCCAGCAGCCGCCGCGCCGCTTCGGCGTCGCCGCCCGCCGCCCAGGCCCGCATGACGCGATCCTCGAACGCCTGTCGCCCGTCGCGATAGATCGCCGTGCGGGCCTGCGGGTCCGTCAGCCCCGTCGTCGCTTCACCGCTGACCGCTTCAACCAGCCTGTCGCGCTGGGCGTTGGATAGTCGCAAGGCGCGCGAGATCTCGGCCACCCGCGCCGGCTCATCAGGCAGCAGGGCCGACAACCGCAGCACCGCATCCCCGCTCAGCTCCGTCATCACCTCAAACCGCGTCAGGTCTGCGGGCTGTCCCAGCACGCGTTCCAGCACGCTCGCCTCATCCATCAGCCGCACCGCCGGACGCGGATCGGGCGCGGACAGCAGTTTGAGCAGTTCCTTGGACACCCGCTCAGCCGACAACTGCTCGACGCCCTCGGCCAGGGCCGCACAGGCCGCCACCGCCGCCGCATCCGGCGCGCCGCGTCCGTACCAAGCGTAGAAGCGATAGAAGCGCAGGATGCGCAGATAGTCCTCGCGGATGCGTCCCTCAGGCTCGCCGACAAAGACGATCCGTCCCGCCAGGGCGTCGTCGTAGCCCTGCTCCGTCGGGTCCAGGATGACGCCGTCCGCGTCGGCGTACAGGGCGTTCAGGCGAAAATCGCGCCGTCCCGCATCCTCGGCCCAGTCGGTCGTGAACGCCACCGTGGCCCGCCGTCCGTCGGTCGAGACGTCGCGGCGCAGCGTAGTGATCTCAAACGGCTGGCGCTCGGAGATCGCCGTCACCGTGCCGTGCTCGATCCCAGTCGGAACCGAGCGCAAGCCCGCCGCCTTCAAGGCCGCGACCACCACATCGGGCGTCAGGGTCGTGGCGATGTCGATGTCGTCGATGGGCGCGCCGATGAGGGCGTTGCGCACGCAGCCGCCGACGAAGCGCGCGCAATCCGGTCCGCCCGCCGCCGCCAGCGCCGCCATGACCGCCCGCGTCGCCGGGGCCGTCAGCCAGGCCTGCCCCTGCAGCCGATGGCTCACGCGGCGTCCTCGGCCGCCGCCGACAGGGGCTCGGCCTCGTCGCCATAGAGCCGCCCGAACAGGCCCTTCAGGATGCCCGCCGTCGCCCCCCAGATATAACGCTCGCGATAGGGCATGGCCCAGAACCAGCGACGCGGCCCCTCCTCGGGATCATAATAGTCCCGACGGTGATTGATCGGGTCCATCAGGAAGTCCCAGGGCGCCTCGAACACCTCAGCCACCTCAGCAGGCGAAGGGGTGACTTGCGGCGGCTTCGTCAGCCAGCCAACCACCGGCGTCACCAGAAACCCGGTCCCCGTCTCGTAGGGGTCTCCCAGCCCCAGCAGTTCGACCGCGCCAGGGTCCAGCGCCACCTCCTCAAAGGCTTCGCGCAGCGCCGCCTGCCCCGCCGTCTCGCCGGGGTCCAGACGGCCGCCGGGAAAGGCGATCTGGCCGGTATGGCTGGCCAGACTGTCCGAGCGCCGCGTCATCAGCACCGTCGGGCCGTCGTCATGCATGATGATCGGCACCAGAACGGCGGCGGGCCGCAGTTCGCGCGGCGGCCGCGCGGTTCCGGGGTTCAGATCGTAATCAGAGCGGATCGCGGTGCGTTCAGGCGTCCACGACGCCACCGGGTCCAGCCGCGCGATCAACCGCTTCTTCAAGCTGTCGCAGCTCATTCCAGCCCTCCCAGAGAGAAAGCCTCATCGCCGGACCGCACCACCAGTCGTCCATCCGCCGCACCGGCCCGCTCGACCAGCTCATAGAAGACCGGCCGCACGATCCGCGCCCACAGGTCAGCCCGCACATGGACGCGCGGGGACGGTTCGCCGGTCACGGCGTCCGTCTCGACCTCGATGGGATGATCCACCCCAGCCTCGACCACATCGCCCATGTCGGTTGTGAAGTTCAGAACCCCATCCACCGACTGCACGGCCACGGCCCGGAACGGCAGATCCTCGACCTGGATCTTCAGCTTCTCGACAGGCGTGACCAGATGATAGCCGTCCGGGTCCTTGCGCAGCACCGTCGAGAACAGGCGCACCAGCTCGGCCCGGCCGATGGGCGAGCCTTCATGCATCCACACCCCGTCGGCGCGGATCAGGATGTCGATGTCGCCGCAATGTTCGGGATGCCACAGATGCACCGGCGGCAGGCCGCGCCCCGGCGTTTGCCGCGCGGCTTCGGCCACGCCGGACAGGCCCGACGATGTCGCTGGGTTCGTCATATCCGAACTATGGGGCGCGTCGCCCGGCAAAGGAAGGTGTGAGCCCGTCCTCAGGCGACGGAACGGACCAGACCAACCGGAGCAACCTCGGTGATCGGCAACCACATCACCCGGCGACGGTCCACCGGCCCCGACAGGACAGCCTCCGGCGCGGGCAGAAAACCGAAGCGCGAGAAATAGGGCGGGTCGCCGACCAAAAGGACCCCGTCCAGCGCCATCGTCTTCGCTTCGTCGATGCAGGCCTGCACCAGTTCCGCGCCCAGGCCGCCACGCCGGCTGGCGGCGTCCACAGCGACCGGCCCCAGAAACACAGAGCGCGCCTCGCCCACGGTGATCGACCACAGCCGCACCGAGCCGATCAGCCGCTCGCCCTCATAGGCGCAAAAGCCCGCCGCCAGGTGCGCCGCTTCGCGCAGACGCTCCGCCGTCTTGGCGAACCGGCCAGGACCAAAGGCCGCCAGAACCAGGGCGTCGACGGCCGCCGCATCGCCCGATCGCTCTTGCAGAATGCGGACCGGTGTTACGGTTTCGACAGCAGTTGGGGCGACGACAGCGTTCATGCGCGGCGCCTAGACCCCCTGCCCCCTCGAATCAATCGCGTTTGCGCGAATTCAGCCCGCTTTGGTGAAATCCGGGGCGCGTTTCTGGCTGAAGGCCATGAAGGCCTCCATGGCTTCAGGGCTGCGCATTTGCGAGCCGAAGGCGTGGGCCTCGCGTTGCATCAGGCTCCACAGGGTCTCGGCGTCGCGCATCAGAGCCTTGGTCTTGCGGATCGAGTTGGGCGCGCGGGCCGCCAGCTTGTCGGCCAGCTGACGCGCGGTCGCCTCGACCTGATCGGCCGTCACCGCCCGGTTGGCCAGACCCCAGGCCAGGGCGGTCCTGCCGTCTATGGCTTCGCCCAGGGCGAACAGCTCAAAGGCCCGCTGATGACCGATCGTGGCCGGCAGCAACAGGGACGACGCCGCTTCCGGCGCCAAGGCCAGGTTGACGAAGGGAACCGACAGCAGGGCGTCCTCGGCCACCACCACCATGTCGCAATGCAGCAGCAAGGTCAGGCCGATGCCCACAGCGCGACCGCGCACCGCCGCCACGGCGGGCTTGTCCAGATCCGCCAGGGCCTTGAGGAAGCGAAACACCCCCATCTCGACCAGATCGCCGCTCGTCTGCGAGCCCAGGGCGATGAAGTCAGCGATGTCGTTGCCCGCCGAAAACGAGTCGCCCTCGCTGCGGAACAGGACCACGCGCACTGCGTCATCGACCTTCGCCTTTTCGGTGGCGTCGGCCAGGGCCGCATACATGGCCTGGGTGATGGCGTTCTTCTTGTCCGCCCGATCAAAGGCGACGGTCAGGACGCCGCCGTCCAGATCGATCTTGATGTGTTCGCTCATTGGCTCGCCTCCGTCAGTGTCCACCAATCGACGCCCGCCTCATCGCGGTTGCGCCGGGCCCGCCCCTCGCGGGCCAGATAGTTCAGATGAGCGATCGCCTCGCCCGTCGCCATGCTCAGCACCTCGTCGCCCACCGGGCGCGCGAACAGGGCCGAAAAGACATCGACGGCCCGGCACGGCGCCTTCAGCGTTCGCTCCAACCGTTTCAGCGCGGTCTCATGCCCCCGGATCAGGGCCTCCAGACGCGTCGTGACGCCATAGAAGGGCTCGCCGTGCGACGGCAGGACGAACAGGTCTTCCGGCAGGCGCGTCTTCAGCGCGGCCAGCGACCGCAGCCACTCCCCCAGGGGATCGCCCTCCGGTTCGGTCGGCCAGACCGAGACGTTCGAGGAAATGCGCGGCAAGATCTGGTCCCCCGCCAGAAAGACCCCGTCACGTTCGCGCCAAAGGCAGACATGCTCCGGACTGTGGCCTTCCCCGATCACGACCCGCCAGTCGTCGTCGCCGACGCGCATCACATCGTTTTCCGCCAGACGCAGATAGGCCGAGGGCATGGCCGCCACCGCCTTGCCGAAACCGCCGTAACCCGTGCGCCAACGCGCGATCTGTTCATCATTCCAGCCGGCGGCGCGATAGAAGACCGCGCCCTCGTCCGGGGCCGGCCGCCCCGTATCGACCAGCAGCATCCGCCCTGTCACATATTCCAGCCGCGACATCAGCAGCGGTGCATTGAACCGCGCGCACAACCAGCCCGCCAACCCGATATGATCCGGGTGCATATGGGTGCAGATGACGCGCTTGATCGTCTTTCCGGCCAGCGGCCCGGCCAGTGCAGCATCCCAACCTGCTTGGGACGCGCCAGTTTTCAGCCCGGTGTCCACCAGGGTCCAGCCCTCGCCGTCCGCCAGGGCGTAGACGTTGATGTGGTTCAGGCTCAGCGGCAGGGGCAGGCGCATCCACAGCACGCCAGGCGCGACCTTGATCGCCTGACCCGGCTCAGGCGGCGGTCCCGACGGATAGGTCAGGCCGCGCTCCACGCGACTGTCTGATCCTGCGACGCCGTCGGCCAAGTCCGTCTCCTATCGAAACCATCTCTTTATGGGGCTAAACTCCCCGCGTCCATCGCCTTGACCCGAGCGATTTCGAACGGCAGGACGTTTTCTCCCTTTGACAGGAGCGTCACCCGTGGCTCTGAATTCCCGTATCCTGGCCGTGTTGGCCGCGGTCGCCCTGACCGCGACGACAGCTGCGCCCGCCTTTGCTCAACGCACCCAGAATCAACAGTCAGAAGCGACGGAAAGCAGCCCCCGGCCGCTTCGCGGTCGCCAGCGGACTCCTCGACAGCCCAGCGAGGCCGAGGTTCGCGCCGACGTCCAGGGGCATCTGACCGCGATCGGCAACAGCTGCCAGATCGCAGAGGCGAAACTTCTGGGACAGACGGCCGAGAAGACGTCGCTCTATGAAGTCGCTTGCGCGACCGGGCCTGGCTATCTGGTTCTGGGCGGCACGCCGCCCACGGCGATGGACTGCCTGGTGCTGGCCTCCACTGCAGAAAAGGCGCGTGCGCGCGATCCTGAAGCCCAGGTCGGCCCGCAGTGCACCCTGCCCGCCAACGACAATGCCCAGGCTGTTTTCGCCGCCTATGCCCGCGAAGCCGGAATGGACTGCCAGATCGACGGCGCGACCATCATCGGCGCGGCTTCGGACGGCGCGGTCGTCTATGAGATCGGCTGCGCCGGTTCGGACGGCGCCCGCATCCAGAAATCAGCTTCAGGTTGGACCCGCTCGTCCTGTTTCGAGCTGATCTCAATCAATGCGACCTGCAGCTTCACCCAGCCCGCCGAGCAGGCCGCGACGCTGAAGTCCTGGCTGGCTGGCAGCGACGCCGCCAACTGCGATGTCCAGCAAGCGCGCTTCATGGGCCAGAACGCCAACGGCAAATTCTATGAAGCCACCTGCGCCGGCGCTGACGGCGTGATTGTCCGTTTCAACGCGGAACAGGCTGTCCAGCAGATCTATCCCTGCGCCACCGCTCAGCAGATCGGCGGCGGCTGCAAGTTGACGACCACGCCCCCGGCCGCGACGCCGCAAGCCTGATCCACATCGGATCATCAGACGAAGCGCCGCCGGAGCGATCCGGCGGCGTCTTTGTTTCTGGCGACCTCTTTTCGCCGAACGCGACGCGGCTTAGCCTTGGGCCATGCGCATCGCCACCTGGAACGTGAACTCGGTCAACGCCCGCCTGCCCACCGTGCTGGCCTGGCTGGAAACCGCCAATCCTGACGTCGTCTGCTTCCAGGAAATCAAATGCGTGGACGAGAAATTCCCGCGCGAGGCCTTCGAGAGCCTAGGCTACAACGTCGAGACCCACGGTCAGAAGACCTATAACGGCGTCGCCATCCTGTCGAAATTCCCGCTGTCCGACATCCGGCGCGGCCTGCCCGGCGACGACAGCGACGAACAGGCCCGCTACATCGAGGCCCTGATCGAGGCCCCGGCCCCGGTGCGCGTGGCGTCGATCTATCTGCCCAACGGCAATCCGCTCGGCACAGAGAAATTTCCCTACAAGCTGGCCTGGTTCCAGCGCCTGCACAACCACGCCAAGGAACTTCTGGCCTACGAAGAACCGCTGGCCCTGTGCGGCGACTACAACTGCATCCTGACGCCCGACGACGCAGCCAAGCCCGAGGACTGGGTCAACGACGCCCTGTTCCAGCCGGAAACGCGCGCGGCCCTGAACGCCATGAAGTGGCTGGGGCTGGCGGACGCCCACGACCTGGGCGGCGAGCCCAAGGGGACCTACACCTTCTGGGACTATCAGGCCGGCGCCTGGCAGCGAAACAACGGCATCCGCATCGACTACGCCCTGCTGTCGCCGCAGGCGACCGACCGCTTCCGGGGGATCGAGACCCACCGCGAAGCCCGCGATATGGACAAGCCCAGCGACCACGTCCCCGTGGTGGTCGACCTGGACCTGGAGGCCTGACCCATGGGCGAGACGTTCAGGGTCATCCTGCTGATCGCCCTGACCGCCGCCTTCCTGACGACGGGCGCCCTGATGCTGTCCTGGTGGATGGAGCCGGAGCGACGGCTGAAGCGGGCCCTGTTGAAGTCGCTGGGGGCCAAGGCCGACACCGAAGCTCTGTCCCCTGCCGAGGGCCGCGCCGCCGGTCTGGATTTCGACGGCGGCCAGGTGGTCGTGCTATGGAGGCGTGGCTCGCAAGGCCTGGTCTATAGCTTTGACGAGGTCGAGGGCGGCGAAATCATCGTCGACGGCCATGTCGTCGCCCGCGCCCGGCGCGGCGCCCTGCGCAAGGATCTGGACGTCGTCGTGCCCGAGGCGGAGCAGGTGGTGCTGCGCCTGATGTTCAGCGACACCCGAAGCCCCGAGTTCGAGCTGGCCCTGTGGAACGCCGACCTGCCGGCCTCCACCGGCTCGCCGTCCGAGGCGCTGCGGCTGGGGCGCCGCTGGTTGTCGCACGTCGAAGCCCTGATGAAGCGCTGATCGCCCTTCCCGGCCTCGCCGTGGAAGGCTAGAACCCCCGCCTCTACTGTTTACTGCGTTTCTTCAGGAGCCCGCCGTGGCCCGTCTCTTCGACGCCTACATCATCGCCGACTGGACCGCCGCCGAAGGCAAGAAGCTGGGCGAGCAGACCCTATGGGTCGGCGTCGCCAAGCGCGACGTGCGTTTCCGCCTCTATACCGAGACCCACAACGTCGCCACGCGCGCCGAGGGCGAGGCCCTGATCGCCGACCTGCTGGCCGAGCACCGCAAGCGCGGCGACCGCGTCCTGGTCGGCTTCGACTTCGACTTCGGCTTCCCCGCCGGTACGGCCGCGCGCCTGAATCTGGACGGCCGCCCTTGGGACGCCCTGGGCAAGTTCCTGGCCGCCAACATCGTCGACAAGGCCGACAACACCAACAATCGCTATCAGGTCGCGGCCAAGATGAACCGTCTGATGACGGATCAGCCCTGGCCCTTCTGGGGCGCGCCCGCCAGCCAGGCCCAGCGCTGGCTGACCACGACCAAGCCGCCCGAAGGCGCCGGCGCCGACATCCCCGAGTTCCGAGCCACCGAACTGGCCGCGCGCAAGGACAAGCTGCCGCCCAAGAGCGTCTGGCAGATGCACGGCGCCGGCGCCGTCGGCGGCCTGACCCTGCTGGGCGTGCCCATGCTGCGCCGCCTGCTGGACAAGCTGGGCGCCTCGGCCGCCGTCTGGCCCTTCAACACCGGCTGGCGTGAGCTGACTGAGGCCGACGTCGAGCCCCTGTCGGCCGTGGTGGTCGAGGTCTGGCCCGCCCTGTTCGACGCCAAGCGTCAGGTCAGCGCCGAAGGCGTCAAGGAATACAAGACCCAGGCCCAGGTCCGCACCGCCGCCGAAGCCTTCGCCCAGATGGACGACGCCGGCGAGTTGCAGAAGGCTTTTGCGCCCCCGAAGACGGCGGACGAGGCGCTGGTGGCTCAGGTCGAGAGCGAAGAAGGCTGGATCCTGGGGGTCTGACCTTCTTCCTTCTCCCCTTGAGGGAGAAGGTGGGCGCCGCAGGCGCTCGGATGAGGGTGTGAGCGCGCCGGTTTCGATGGCCAACTCTCCCTCGGATCGCAGAATTTCTAGAGGCGGCGCCGGCACCCCTCATCCGTCATGCTCCGCATGACACCTTCTCCCTCAAGGGGAGAAGGAAGGCGTCCTACCCGATCAGCACCCGCGCCGCGGCCCGCGCCTCATCCGTGATCTCCGCCCCCGACAGCATTCGGGCGATCTCTTCCTGACGGGGGTGCGGCTCCAGCACGTCGATGGAGGTGCGGGTGTGGCCGTCCACGTCGGCCTTGCGGACCTTCCAGTGGGCGTGGCCGCGTGAGGCGACCTGAGGGCTGTGGGTCACGACCAGGACCTGGGCGCCGTTCGACAGGCGTTGCAGGCGACCGCCCACGGCCTCGGCCACGGCGCCGCCGACGCCCTGATCAACCTCGTCGAAGATCATGACCGGCTGGCGCTGGTCCTCGCGGCTGGCCAGGGCCGCCTTCATGGCCAAGGCGAAGCGCGCCAGTTCGCCGCCCGAGGCCACGGTGTCCAGCGGACCGAAGGGCGTGCCGGCGTTGGTGGCGACTTCGAAGCGCACGGTCTCGACGCCCAAAGGTCCACGACGGCCCTCGATGGGCTCCAGGGTCACGCGGAACCGGGCGCGATCCAGTTTCAACGGGCCAAGCTCGCCCATGACGGCGGCGACCAGACGGTCCCCCGCCGCCTCGCGCGCCGAGGTCAGCAGCATGGCCGCCACGTCATAGGCCTCAATGGCCACGGCCACGTCGCGGCGGGCGTTGGTCAGGGCCTCGGCCCCGTCCTCGATCAGACGCAGCTGCTCGCGCAGGCGAATCCGTAACCCCGGCAGGGCGTCGACCGTGGTGTTCAGCTTGCGGGCGGCGGCGCGCAGGCTGAACAGCCGCTCCTCGGCCTTGTCCAGACGGCCGGGCTCGAAGTCGAAGGCGTCGGCGGCCGCGTCGACGGCGGCCACGGCCTCGGTCGCCTCGACGAGAGCGCGGTCCACGGCCTCGGCGGCCAGGGCCAGCTTGACGATGATGGGGTTGTCGCCCTCGGCCCCTGCCTGCACCGCCCGCTGGCGGGCGTGCTCGACGGCGCGCAGGGCCGAGGCCAGACGCTGGCTCAGCTTGTCGCCGCCCAGCAGGTTGCGGGCGTCGGCCAGATCGGCCACGGCCTTTTCCGAAGCGCCCAGGATGGCGCGCTCGCCGGCCAGTTCGGTCTCTTCGTCCGGCTGCGGGTCCAGGGCGTCGAGTTCCGACAGGTTAAGCGCAATCTCCTCGGCCTTGGCGGCGGCTTCGGCGGCTGAGGCTTCCAGTTCGTCCAGACGCCCCTGCGCCGCTTTCAGACGCTCGGCGGCGGCCGCCACGCCCGACAGCTGGGGTTGCAGGCCGCCGTAATTGTCCAGAAGGGCGCGGTGAGTCTTCCAGTCCAGCAGGCCTACCGTCTCATGCTGCCCATGCACCTCGACCAGCAGGGCGCCGATTTCGCGCAGGGCTGTCACGCCTGCCGGCTGGTCGTTGACATAGGCGCGGCTGCGGCCGTCGGCCGAGACGACGCGGCGCAGGATCAGCTCCTCGCCCGGCGCGACCTCGAAGCCGCGCTCGGCCAGAAGGGCGATCAGGACCTCGTCGTCGGGCGCGGTGAAGACGGCGGTGGCGATCGCCTGTTTGGCGCCGGACCGCACCAGGCCCGCGTCGCCGCGCGCGCCGAGCGCCAGGCCCAGGGCGTCCAGGATGATGGACTTGCCGGCCCCGGTTTCGCCGGTCAGCACGGTCAGCCCCTCGCCGACCTCCAGGTCGAGGGCGTCGACGAGGACGACGTCACGGATCGAGAGAGTGGTCAGCATGGGCCAGCGTGATTCGACTTTACGGCCCACTGTAGCCGGAAACAGAAAGGGAACGCAGCGTCTTTCGCATGCGTTCCCTCAAAGGATCAGGCCCCGCCGGGGATGATCCGCTGCAGCCAGCTTTCGCGTTTGGCTTCCGGCTGGACGTCAGGGCGCTGGCCGCGCTCGGTCAGCAGGGCGTAGGCCTCGGCGTACCAGGGGCTGCCCGGATAGTTGTGACCCAGGACGGCGGCGTTGCGCGTGGCCTCTTCGATCAGGCCCAGGGCCACATTGACCTCGACCAGACGGTACAGGGCCTCGGGCGTATGCGAGCTGCGCTGGAAGGCTTCGTTGTTGATGACCGTCTTGTAGCGATTCAGGGCCGCCAGCGGCTGGTTGGCGCGCTGATAGAAACGGCCCACGGCCATTTCCTTGCCGGCCAGCTGATCGTTGACCATGTCGATCTTGACGCGGGCGTCGGTGGCGTAGGGCGTGTTGGGATAACGACGCGCCACATCGCGCAGACCGACCAGGGCGGCCTCGGCGTAGGCCTGATCGCGACCGACATCGACGATCTGCTCGAAGTTGCAGATGGCGCGCATATAGAAGGCGTAGGCCGCCGACGGATTGCCGGGGAACAGGGCGATGAAGCGGTCAGCCGCTGCGATCGCGTCCTGATAGTTGTTGTTCTGATAATAGGCGTAGACCTGCATCAGGATCGCCCGGCGCGACCACTCCGAATAGGGATGCTGACGCTCGACTTCCTGGAAGTAATCGACCGCGTCGATCCAGCGCTTGGACTGCAGGCGCTGATAGCCGGTGTTGTAGAGAGCTTCGACCGGACGCTCTTCATAGGCCAGCTTCTGGCGCGGCTTGCTCCCGGCGCAGGCGGATACCGTCAGTGCGGCGACGGCGACCGTCATCAGGATCAGGCCGGAACGGGACTTCGAAGCGGGCAAGGGCGACCTCACAAGATGCCTTGGCTGCAGCGCACCCCCGGTGCGCCGCTGTCGTTACGGCGACCTCTATAGCAGCGACAGCGACCATGCCAATGCAGCGAAATCGGTCATGACGGGTTGATGCGAAACGATCCGCTGCTAAAGAGCGCGTCCAGAAACGACTGCGCCCATTGGCGCAGCGAAGACGGCAAAAGGATGACCGGTCATGAAGCTGCTCTCTGGCAATTCGAACCGGACTCTGTCCCAGGCCATCGGCGCCCACCTCGACATGCCGCTGACCAAGGCCCAGGTGAAGCGATTCGCCGACAATGAGGTCTTCGCGGTCATCGAAGAGAACGTTCGCGGCGAAGACGTCTTCATCATCCAGTCGACCTCCTATCCGGCCAACGACAACCTGATGGAGCTGCTGATCATGACCGACGCCCTGGTGCGGGCGTCGGCGCGACGGATCACGGCGGTCATGCCCTACTTCGGCTATGCTCGTCAGGACCGGAAGACCGGGGGCCGCACGCCGATCTCGGCCAAGCTGGTCGCCAACCTGATCACCCGCGCCGGCGCCGACCGCGTCCTGACCATGGATCTGCACGCCGGTCAGATTCAGGGCTTCTTCGACATTCCGACCGACAACCTGGTGGCCACGCCGGTCCTGGCCCAGGACATCAAGGACAATTATCCGCGCGGCGACGACCTGATGATCGTCTCTCCCGATGTCGGCGGCGTGGTGCGCGCCCGCTCGCTGGCCAAGCGCCTGGACGCCGATCTGGCCATCGTCGACAAGCGCCGCCCCAAGGCGGGCGAGAGCGAGGTCATGAACATCATCGGCGACGTCGAAGGCCGTCGCTGCATCCTGTTCGACGACATCGTCGATTCGGGCGGCACCCTGGTCAATGCAGCCCAGGCCCTGATCGACCGCGGCGCGACCGAGGTTTCAGCCTATATCAGCCATGGCGTCCTGTCGGGACCCGCCGTCCAGCGCGTCACCAACGGCCCGCTGAAGGAGCTGGTGATCACCGACTCGATCGAACAGCCTGACGAAGTTTTGAAGTGCTCGAAGATTCGCACGGTTTCCGTGGCGCCCCTGATCGGCGAGGCTATTCGCCGTATCGCCAACGAGGAATCGGTCTCGAAGCTGTTCGATTAACCTTCGAATAACCATTCCCTCAGCGATATAAGACGCTTCAGTTTCATGGGCGCGCGAGCGTGCGCCTTGCGTTCGTTTTTTGAGGGAATTCGCCGATGTCCCAGGCCTTCTTGCGTCGCGGCCTGTCCGTCGCCGCGCCATCGCCCGCCGCCGCCATCCTGGCCGGCTGTTCGACGCCTGAGCCCGAAGCCCCGCCGCCCCCCCGCCGGTGACCCCGCCGCCGCCGGTCGCCCTGAACGAAGGCGTGGCCCAGGCGGCGTCGGTCTATGTCGCCTTCGTGCGCGAGGTCGGCACCATCCAGGCTGGCTTCCCTGACGCGGAATCGATTCAGGCCGCGATCCGCAAGGGCGCGGCCTATGAACCCGGCCAGTTGTCGCGCGGCATGATCGCCTACGGCTCCATCCTGGCGCTGCAGTCGCCCGAATATGTCGCCGGCGTGCGTCAGTTCGCCTCCACCCCGGCGCTGCGCCAGGACATGATCGCCCGCATCGTCGCCGATCCGGCCTATGCCGCCACCCTGCCCGGCGCCGAGGCCGCCGCCGGCCTGATCACCTCGACCATGGGCAGGGACATCGCCTCACTGACCGCCATCGCCGAAGCGGTGGAGGGTGACGCCTACACCATTCAGGAACGGCGCGACCCGCGTCGTCGCTGGGCGGTCCAGCCCGTGGCCGACCGTGTGGGCCGCCTGGAAGGGGCGAAGACCCTGTCCGTTTCGCGTCTGCCGTCAGCGGAGGAAAGCGCCCGCCTGTTCGCCGCCGCCAACAGCGGCTCGGGCCTGAACCTGACGCCAGCGCAGCGCGGCGCGCCCTTTACGCCCGCCGTGGTCAATTCGCTGGCCATCGCCGCCCTGGCCGCCCTGGGCGCCGCCGGTGACGACGCGCGGACCAACACAGACGCCCTGTCGAGCGAATCGAACAACGAGTTCTGCCTCAACATGTCGAAGCTGATGCTGTTCCAGTGCCTGGCGGCGTCACGCCCCAGCTATGAGGACATGTTCTGCGCCGGCCGCCATATCGTGCGCGACCTGGCGACCTGCACCGCCCAGTATACAGGCCCTGTGCCCGTTCAGACGACGCCGACCGTGACGATGGCCGAAACCAATCCCACGCCGGGAAGCGGCATGAACTGATCCGCAGCGGGTGGAAACCACCGGAGCGGTTGCGTCCCGCCTCCGATCCGTGTAATAGCCCGCGCTCTTGAATTCGAGGGTTCATGACCCCGCTGCGCGGGCCCTGAGTTGGCGCGGCGTTACTGTTGTTGTTGAGGCGAGCCCGATGGCCGAGATCATTCTGAACGTTGACGTCCGTGAAGGCGCAGGCACCGGCAGCGCGCGCGCTGTCCGTCGCTCGGGCGCCGTGCCCGGCATCCTGTACGGTGGCGACAAGGCCCCCGTCTCGATCTCGGTGAACGAGAAGGACTTCCGCAAGTCCCTCTACACCGGCAAGCTGCTGGGCCACCTGGTGACCCTGAAGTACGGCGACGAGACCCAGCCGGTCATCGCCAAGACCGTCGATTTCGACCCGGTCACCGATCGTCCGCTGCACTTCGACCTGATGCGCGTCGACGCCAAGGCTCCGATCAAGATCGAAATCAACGTTCACTTCAAGAACGCTGACGAAGCCCCCTTCTCGCGCGCCGGCGGCATGCTGGAAGTCGTCCGTCACTCGGTCGAGATCCTGGTCGCCGCCGACCAGATCCCGGAAGAGCTGGTCGTTGATCTGAAGGGTCGCGAAATCGGCGAAACCATCCGCATGTCGGACATCACCCTGCCGAAGGGCGCCTCGGCCACCATCACCGACCGCGACTTCGTGATCGCCACGATCAAGAACTCGGCTGCTGCACAGTCGGACGCCGGCGACACGACGGCTGAAGCTGAATAAGCCTTCCGCCCAGTCGAAGATTTCAGCCCCGCCCGGTTCGCCGGAGCGGGGCTTTTCTTTGCCCGGAGCACAGGGCATGAGGACCGCATGATCATCATCGCAGGGCTCGGCAATCCGGGCGCCAAGTACGAGAAGAACCGTCACAACATCGGCTTCATGGCCGTGGACGAGATCGCCAGCCGCTGGCGCTTCGGACCCGAGCGGGCCAAGTTCCAGTCCATCGTCAGCGAAGGCGAGGTCGAGGGGACCAAGGTCCTGCTGATGAAGCCCCAGACCTATATGAACGAGAGCGGACGGGCTGTCGGCGAGGCGGCGCGCTTTTACAAGATCAAACCCAGCGAGATCATCGTCTTCCACGACGAGATCGACCTGGCCCCCGGGCGGTTCCGCATGAAGACCGGTGGCGGGGCGGCGGGCCAGAACGGCGTCCGCAGCCTGATCAGTCACCTGGGCGCCGACTTCCGCCGGGCGCGCATGGGCGTCGGCCACCCCGGCGAGCCGCAGCTGGTCATGCATCACGTCCTGGGCGACTTCCACAAGGCCGACAAGCCCTGGCTGGACGCCATGCTGCAGGCCTGCGCCGACGCCCTGCCCTTTGCCATAAAGGGCGACGACGAGCGCTATCAGGGCGAGGTCATGCGCCTGGCCCCGGCGCCGAAGTTCAGCCCCAGGCAGGCGGCCAAGGGCGAATAGCGCGACGCCTCTCCCTCCCCATGAAGGGGAGGGAGAATCAGGGGGTCAATTCGTCGTCGTCCACGCCGCCGTCAGCGTCGCCGCGCCGTTGGCGGGTACGCTTAGGGTCCAGACCGGGTAGCCGGTGTCGTCGATGCGGCTGCGCACCGACTGGCGACGGATACGGAAGCCGCGCGACATCGCCGCGTCGGCGAGCAGTTCGACGGTGACAGGCTCTGAGCGGACGTTGGTGACGGTGGTCTCGATCTCGGACCGGTCCGTCGTCACCGCGCCGCGCGTAGTGCTGGTCGACTTCACCAGCCGCGTCTGCACCCGCACGTCGGGCGATTGGCCAAAAGACAGCCGCACCGGCAGGCCCACGCCCTTGTCCACGAAGCGGTCCTGACCGGCCAGCAGGACACCGCCCGTCCCGTCCGGCTGCATCACCGCCACCGATCCGCCCGGCAGGGCCAGGCCGAGCCCGGCGCTCTCCTCGTTCTTCAGCTTCAACACGATGCCGGTCGGACGGGATTCGTCATCGTTGCTCAGCACGTTGGCGCGATAGACCCGCTCATAGGCCACGCCCTCGCGCTCGAGAAAGCGCACCTGCTTGGTCTGGCGCGCGGCCACCGTGGTCGGCTCTGGCAGGGTGTAGATCTTGTAGTCGCCCAGTTCGCCCTGGCGAGCCATCGCGGTGACAACAACCTCATCCATGCTTTCCCGCGCCATGGCCATCACCGGCGGCGGAGGGGGCGCAGGCGGCGGCGGCGGTGGCGGCGGAGGTCCGCCGCTATACTCAGCGACCTCACCCGAACCAAAGGTCGTCGTCCCCTGCGGCCAGCACTGGTTCTGCTGATAGCGGACCAGAGGTTCGACCGGCACGGTGCCGGCGTCCTTCCTCAGCGTCCCGGCCACCACCTGGACGGGGGCGTCGGGGAATCCGGTCCCGCCAAAGTTCGCCAGCGTCACCCAGCCGGTCAGATCCAGCGTCCCGTCCGACGGGTCCAGACGCGCCACATAGTCGGCCGACCACTGCAGCCCTGTCGCCAGATAGGCCAGGGTGACGGTGTGGCGCCCAGCGCGCTCGGCCCGCGTGCGGACCGACAGCACCGGCTGGTCGCCCAACCCCTCGGGCACGCGATCGAAGATGACGCGCTCGGTCTGGCCCGAGCAGTCCAGGGCCTCGAAGCGCCCGTCGATCTCCAACACGGTCCCTTGCGCGCCCGCGCGGATGACGGCCGCCTTTTCCACCTGCTCGCCCGTCGCGGGATTGGTGCGGACGACGCGGACGACCTCGCCAACGGATTTCTCCATCAGGCTGGCGGGCGACAGCAGATCGAAGTCGGCGTTGCGCTCGACCACATGGGCGGGTAGGCCCTCCAGCACCGCGCTCTGCGGCACGACGCCGGTGGCCAGACCCCGGAAGCGGATGATGCCCTCGCCCGCCGGAAGGTCTACGGTGCGCGTCTCGACGATCAGGGCCAGACCTTCGCGATCCAGCCGGTTCCACGACTGACGCGACTGCGCCATCAGGGCGACCGTATCGACCGGCTGGTCGCGATAGATGACCACAGTCGCCGTGTCCGGGCGCGCAGACACGCTCTCCGTCTGCGCCCAGACAGAGGGCGCGACGAGACTGAAGGCCGTGGTGATCGCCAGAAGGCGGCGCATGGATCAGCCGCCCGTGGTGATGGTCGCGGTCAGTTTGGTCTCACCGTTGGCGGGCACGGGCACGCGCCAGACGACGGTGCGGGCGTCGCGCATCTCGCCCTCGATGCTCTGCTCGCTCAGTTCGGTGTCACGGCCCAGACCGCGCTGGCGCACCTCGACCGTCACCGGCTCGGGCCGAGCGTTGCGGACGGTGTATTCCATCGCATAGCGGGTGCGGAAATAGTCGACGAGGCGCTTGGACGTGCGCTCGGACGAGACCAGACGCGGCTGCACTGTCACGTCGAAGGCGTCGCCGGTCGTGACCACGATCTCGGAGCCGGCGGGCGAGTGGTCGACCTGATCCTCGCCGATGAAGCGCGGCTCGCCCGCCGCGTCCTTCACATAGACCCGCATGACGCCCGCCGGCAGGGCGCGGGCGGCATTGCCCGAGCCGTTGGCGAAGATGACCCCGACCTCGGCCGCGACCGGCTCCTCGAAGGTCTGGAAGCCGTCGATGACGTTCAGATAGCGCTTGCTCGCGGGCACGCCAGCCGCGTCGATCAGGCCGACCTGCTTGGTCTGGTTGTTGGCGACGGTGACGGCTTCCGGCAGCGGATAGACATAGACGTCGGCCAACGCGCCCTGCCCGCCCGTCTGCGTGCCGTTGCCGCGAGAACGCGACGGCTGGTTATAGGGGTTGTAACCGCCCTGATTGATCAGATTGACGTCGCCCGCCACCACGCGCGTCTGGGCGTTGCTGAAGGTCGCGCCGGAGTTGTTGGTGATGGTGACCCAGCCGGTCAGGTCCAGCTTGCCCGCCTTCTCGTCGAAGCGGGCGACATAGTCGGCCTTCCATTGCAGGCCGGAGGTCAGATAGCTGAGCGTCGTCTCGCGCCGCCCCGCTCCTTCCGCGTCCAGGGTGACGCTGAGCGTCGGACGGGGACGCAGGTTCTGCGGCACCCGGTCAAAGATGACGCGCGTCGGCACGCCGTCGTCGCGCAGCACCTCGATACGGTTTCCGATCTGCAGCACCACGCCCTGATTCGCCGCCAGGACGCGGGCGCGCTCGGTGGTCTGGGCGCCCGAGCCGGGATTGGTGCGGACGATGCCGATGTCGCCGCCGACGGCGCTTTCCATCAGCTTGCCGGGCGTCAGCAGGTCATAGTCGAAGTTCTGCTCCACCACCGACAGGCCGCGCCCCGACAGACCGACTGTCTCGGGCCGGATGCTGGCCGACACGCCGGGAAACTCCTGACGGGAGCGCCCGGCGGGCACGTTCAAGTTCCGCACGTCCTCCACCAGGGCGATGTTCTGGTTGTAGACGGTCAGGGAGACGCGGTCGGGACCGCCCGGCCCGTCCTCCACCTGTTGCGCCCATGCCTGAGAAGGGAAGACGGGCGCGGCCAGCAGCATGGCGACGGCGAAGGGTCCGAGTGCGCGGATCATGGGTTCCCCCTGAGCTTGTCCGGCAGCCACGCTGACACGGAGAAACAGGCGTTGTCGAGGGTGCGCGGCGTCCGGTCGCTATAGCTTCACATTGCGGGAAGGTTTAAGCCCCGGCCCGTGACCCGGTCCCAGAGTGAAAACTGGTCGATTGCGCGCTCGCTGGCCTTCCTGGCCGCGACGTTCGCCATCGTGATCGGAACCCTGCTGCCGTTCGCGGCGCTGGCGGCCTCGGTTCCCGGCCAGCCCGTCGTCATCTGCTCGGCCGAAGGACCGCAGACCATCCAGTCGGGCGGCGTCGACGGCCCGATCAACAAGCATGTGGGGGCAAAGTGCGCGGCCTGCGTCATGCCCCTGCTGGCCGCCCTGCCCGAACCGCCCGCGCCGACGCCCGCCCCGGCCGTCCGCATGGTCGCGCCGGTCGCCTATTCCCCTTTCCGCGTCAGTCCCCGCCGCCGGCCCGCGCCCCGCCGCGCCCGCCGTCCACCGCCCCGCCTCGAGCCTGAAAGCCAGAAACCTCTGCCGCCTCGCGCGCGTCCAACGACGACGCCCGCGACCGCACCTCTGTTTTCAGGATTTGACCTTCCATGTCTTTCAAGACCACTGCGGCGCCGTGCGCGCTGCTGATCGGCGCCTGCCTAGCGCCGACCTTCGCCCATGCTTCCGAGGCTGACGGCCCCGCTACCGTCGTCGACAGCATCATCGTCACCGGCCGCCGCAACGCCGAAGACCCCGCCGTCGTGGCTGAGGCGCGCGACCGCCTCAGCCGCACCCCCGGCGCCGTGGCCGTCGTCTCGGCCGAGAGCTACGCCGACCGCTTCGCCCAGGGCTTTTCCGATACGCTGAGGAACGTCCCCGGCGTGATGGCCCAAAAGCGCTATGGCGAGGAAAGCCGCCTCTCCATTCGCGGCTCGGGCATCGCCCAGGGCTTCCACCAGCGCGGCGTCCTGCTGGCTCAGGACGGCGTCCCCTTCGCCGACGCCGACGGCTTTTCCGACTTTCAGGGCGTCGACGCCCTGAGCGCCCGCTACATCGAGGTGTGGAAGGGCGCGAACACCCTGCGCTTCGGCGGCGCCCAGCTGGGCGGGGCGATCAATCTGGTGACGCAAACCGGCCGCACGGCCCTGCATGACAACGTGCTGCAGTTCGAGAACGGCAGCTACGATACCTACCGCGTCCACGCCGAGCTGGCCCGCGAGCACGGCGACTGGGACGCCTTCGCCGCCGTCTCGGGCATGAAGACCGACGGCTATCGCCAGCAGAGCGACCAGTCGCAGGGCCGCCTGACCCTCAATGTCGGCCGGTCCTTCGGTCAGGACCGCGAGGTGCGCCTGATCGCCCAGGCCGCCGACATCCAGCAGTCGGTCCCCGGCTCCCTGACGCTGAAGCAGGCGCTGGAAACTCTGCGCACGGCTCCGGCCAACAACATCATCAACGACAACGCCCGCGACCAGACGCTGAAGCGGCTGACGCTGCAGACCCGCTGGCGTCTGACCGATTCCACCCTTTTCGAAGGCGCGATCTGGGGCTGGGAGAAGTCGCTCTATCACCCGATCTTCCAGGTCGTGGATCAGGAGAGTCAGACGAAGGGCGCCTTCGGCCGCATCGACTGGACGGGGCAAGTCGCGGGCCTGCGCGCCGACGCCTTCTATGGCTTCAGTTGGCGCGATGGCGATCTGGACGCCCTGCGCTACGTCAATGTCGGCGGCAAGCGCGGCGCGCTGACGGCCAAGGGCTTGCAACAGGCCACGGGGCTGGACGTCTTCGCCGAGGGCCGCCTGTTCGTCACCGAACGAATGGCGCTGGTCGCGGGCGGGTCATGGGGCCGAGCGACACGCGACTACACCGATCGGCTGAAACCCGCCAACGACGACAGCATCGACTACGACTGGTTCTCGCCGCGTCTGGGCCTGTTGTGGGAAGCCGAGAACGGTGCCCAAGTCTTCGCCAACGTTACCCGGTCGGTCGAGCCTCCGACCTATGGCGCCCTGGTGCAGGCCCCGCTGACCGGCTTCACCCCGGTTCAGGTTCAGGACGCCTGGACCGCCGAGATCGGCACGCGCGGACGGCATGGTGCCCTGGCCTGGGACCTGACCGCCTATCGCAGCCAGATCGAAGGGGAGATGCTGAACTTCATCGTCGGACCCGACATCCCGGCGGCGACCTTCAACGCCGACAAGACCATCCACCAAGGCATCGAGGCGGGCCTGGACTGGCGTCTGCCGGTCGAGATCGCGAACGGCTCCCTCTTGCTGCGCCAGACCTGGACCTGGAGCGACTTCCGCTTCGACGGCGATCTGCGCTGGGGCGACAACCGCCTGCCGGTCGTGCCCGAGCATCAGTATCGGGCCGAGCTGACCTGGCGTCATGCATCGGGCGTCTTCGTCACTCCCTCGATCGAGTGGCGGATCAGCCGGCCCTATGTTGACTACGCCAACACCATGAAGGCTCCCGACTACGCCCTGCTGGGCCTGACGGCGGGCTTCGACGTCCGTGACGGCCTCTCAGTCTATGTCGATGCGCGAAACCTGACCGACGAGCGTTACGTCGGCGAGTTCTCGGCCGTGACCGACGCCCGCACGGCCTCGACCAGCGTCTTCTTCCCGGGCGAAGGGCGATCCGTTTTCGTCGGCCTGCGCCTCGCCTACTAATTTGGACTATCAAGGAGCCCATGATGACCAAAAACACCCTGATCCTCGGCGCACTCGCCGCCCTGTCCCTCTCCGCCTGCGGCCAGCCCGCCGAAAAGACCGCTGAGACCGCCGCCGCGCCCGGAACCGTCACGGTCGCCGACGCCTGGTGCCGCCCGACGCCGAACGGCGCCAAGGTCGGCGGCTGCTACGTCACCCTGACGGCCGGTTCCGACGACCGCCTGCTCAGCGTCTCGACGGCCCTCGCCGAAAGCGCCCAGGTCCACGAGATGAAGATGGAAAACGGCGTCATGAGCATGGGCGAGCTGAAGGACGGCCTGCCCCTGCCCGCCGGTCAGAAGGTCGAGCTGAAGCCCGGCTCCACCCACGTCATGCTGATGGGCCTGCGCGATCCGCTGGTCGACGGCGGCGTGGCCTCCTTCACCCTGACCTTCGAGAAGGCCCCGGCCATCGGCGTCCACGCGGCGATCAAGCAGCCGCCGGTGGTGGATAGCGAGGAGTAATCGGACACAAGTCCTTCCTCCCCACCACATGGGGAGGAAGGGCCGTGGCGCCGCCGCACCTGACAAACGGGCCCGAACCCGCTAAAGGCTCGCGCTCACGAGGAATCCCATGGCTCTTAAAGTCGCGATCGTCGGCCTGCCCAACGTCGGCAAGTCCACCCTGTTCAACGCCCTGACCAAGACGGCGGCGGCCCAGGCCGCCAACTATCCGTTCTGCACCATCGAGCCGAACACCGGCGACGTGGCCGTGCCGGAAGCCCGTCTGAACACCCTGGCCGAGATCGCCGGGTCGAAGGAAATCATCCCTGCGCGGATCACCTTCGTCGACGTGGCCGGTCTGGTGCGAGGCGCGTCCAAGGGCGAGGGCCTGGGCAACCAGTTCCTGGCCAACATCCGCGACTGCGACGCCGTGGCCTTCGTCGCCCGCTGCTTCGTCGACGACGACATCACCCACGTTGAGAACCGCATCGACCCGATCTCGGACCTCGAGATCATCGAGACCGAGCTGATGCTTGCCGACCTCGAGAGCCTGGAGCGCCGTCGCGTTCAGGTCGAGAAGCGCGCCAAGGGCGGCGACAAGGAATCCCAGCTGACGCTGAAGCTGATCGACGCCGCGCTCGAGAAGCTGCGCGACGGCAAGCCCGCGCGCCTGGCCGAGGTGTCCAAGGAGGACAAGAAGGCCTGGGATATGCTGCAGCTGCTGACCGCCCTGCCCGCCCTCTACGTCGCCAACGTCGAGGAAGGCTCGGCCGACAAGGGCAATGAACTGTCCGACCTGGTCGCCAAGCGCGCCGCCGAGGACAACGCCAACTCAGTGGTCATCTCGGCCCAGATCGAGTCGGAAATCGCCGTCCTGGACGACGAGGAGCAAAAAGAGTTCCTCGAAACCCTGGGTCTGGAAGAGCCCGGCCTGAACCGTCTGATCCGCGAAGCCTACAAGCTGCTGGGCCTGCAGACCTACTTCACCGTCGGTCCCAAGGAAGCCCGCGCCTGGACCATCCCGGTCGGCGCCACCGCCCCGCAGGCCGCCGGCGTGATCCACACCGACTTCGAAAAAGGCTTCATCCGCGGTGAAACCATCGCCTTCGACGACTATGTCGCGCTGAAGGGCGAAGCGGGCGCCAAGGAAGCCGGCAAGATGCGGGCAGAAGGTAAAGCGTATGTCGTCAAGGACGGCGACGTCATGCACTTCCTGTTCAACAACTAAGCCCAAACCGCGAAGGCTTGATCTAGCCTTCGCGTTCAAGCCAGCCGCGATAGCGCACCAGCCGCCCGACCAGCGGTGCAGAGATTTCGACGTCGAAGGCGAACCGGCCTTCGGCGTCGATCTGTTCATGGGTCACGGTTCCGGGCATCAGGAAGCGCGGCAGGGGCAGCGCCCCCATTCGCCAGCGCTCGACATCATAGTGCAGCCAACCGTCTCTGACCGTCAGGATCAGGTCGAATGACAGAGGCCCGAACCGCTCGGTGACGCGTCCGCCCTCTCTTGCATTGGACAAAATGCTGAGGAAGCGATGGCGGCCGAAGCGCCGCCGCCAGACGGATCGCTGGCCGTCGGCCTGGATCTCGACCTCGACTGCCGTCCCCCCTGCTGTCGGAAACCCCACGACGCGCGCGACCAGCGCCGCCATCGGACCCGCCGCCCCGTCAATTCGCGCACGCCCCCTCCAGACGCTGACGCCCACGGCCTCGTGCAGGTCGCGGATTGGCGCAGGCAAGACGTCGAAGGCGGAACCGATGGCGCGCGGGAACAGCGCGACGGGCTCGACCGTCATGGTGGTTTCAATGCCGACTACCGCCAACTCGTCCTCGATCTCGGTCAGAACCAATTCTCCTGTACACGCGCGAGCGCCCGGTGCGATGCCGCCCGCCGCGATCCGCTTGATCGTCGCCAGCGCCGGCAGTCCCGGCGTACAGGGGCCGACGCCGGGCGGCGCGATCAGGACCCAGACGGCGCGCTTCGCCCGGCCGTCCGCATCCACGCCCGTCGCCTCGACCCGCATGGCGCCGCGATCATCGCCCCAACGGACGCCCATCCCCGACAGGCGACTCAGAAGGGCCGAGTGCGGATGAGCATCCAGCCCCGTCGCCGCCACCAGCCGCGCCGTCGCCCACGCCGCCCAGTGCAACGGCGCGGGCTGAATTCCCGCAATGAAGACGGCCCCGGACGTCGGCGCGAAGCGGGCGACCATCAGGTCCAGGTCCGGCGTTTCGCTCAGAGACACGGGACGACGCCCGGCGGCGCCAAAATCGCGATGCACGACCCGACCCCAGCCCGGTTGTTCGCGCCAGCCGCCGTCCTCAAACACCCTGACCGGCCGTCCGAACCAATGCAGCACCGCGGCCACGACCGATGGACCACGCGGCGCCCGCGCACCCGGCGAAATGGCGGCCTCGACCTGGTCGATGCGCGTCCAACCCGCCGTCATCGCATCCAGCACCGCGTGCGATAGGGCGGGTGTAGAACTGGCGCCGGTCAGGGCCACCACGCCCGCGCCCCTGGCCGCGGCGTCCAGAGCGTTGAAACAGGACACAAAATCCCGCGCATCAGCCAGATCGACATAGTGCAGGCCCGCCGCAACGGCCGCGCGGGCCACGACCGGCTCTGCGCCCTGAAATGGCCCGGCGGCGTCCACGACAAGCTCGGCGCCGGCGGCCTTGAGCATGTGCGGCGTCACCTGCGCCACATCCAGGGACAGGCTGTCGATCCGCGCCTGCGGCCATGCGGCGCGCAGGTGAACCGCCAGAGCCTCGGCGCGCGGACGGCTGCGTCCCGCCAGGATCAGATCGAAACCGGACCGCGCCAGCCCCTCGGCCAGCCGCGATCCAAACACCCCGGCCGCGCCGATCAACAGGATGCGCATCAGGTGATGAACCGGCTGGCCTGCGCCGGATCAGGGATCATGCAGACGTCGCTGCGGCCAAAGATGCGATAACGATTGCGCGCGATCTGGTCATAGACGGCGTCTCGCAGCGGGCGCGGCGTCGCCTGCAACCCGCGCATCAGCAACCGCGCAGGCCCCAGGACCGACAGGACCGTCAGGGCCGCATCGGACTTGAACCAGACCCGGCCGCCCCAGACGACGGCGTTGGTCTGTGGCTCCTCCACTGAAATTCCCAACCTTGCGGCCAGAGCCCGACCAGCTTCGCTCTGGATCGCGACAAAACGGAAGCGCGCCTCGCGGTCGCGTTTCAGCACGAACCGGACCCATCGCGAACAGAAGACACAGACCCCGTCGAACAGGATCAGACCATCGGCTTCGCCGTTCGCCGGGCGCGACGACCAGTCGGACATGGGTTGCCGCCCTCGCTGAGGTTCTAAGAAGCGCCGCCGTCCAGGGTTGCGCCCCATCTGCAATCCCCGTCGCTATAGCAACGTCATCGTCTCGACCACACAGCACAAACACTGGCCGGGGGACCAATCGTCGCTGGCTCTCGTGCATCAGTCCGCCAGGGTTGTGCAACGGATCAGGCGGACTGCCTGGTCGCCGCGGTCCAGCCAGGTGAGGACCAGGGTCTGCTTCGTGGCTATCATCCGCAGCCGCTCATAGCGCGCCTCGCCCTCGGATTCGCACTTCAACGCCGCTTCATAGCCCGTGCTGATCTCGGTGATGCGCTGAATCTCGCAGCGATTCTCATAGCCGCGCAGTTCGGTGGTGGTGATCTCGATCGGCACGCGGTCGCCGCGCGGGTTGAAACACCAGTCGGCCTCAGCCGCCCAGCGCCCGACGAAGCTGACCGGCCCCGCCCCAGAAAGCATGGTTTCCGCGCCGGGCGGCGGCTTTGCGGGCGGAGCCGCAGCCGCCGGTCCCTGAATGGGCTGCGCCGGCTCCGTTGGAGGATTGACCCCGCCGTCTCGATCACAGGCCACGAGCGCGATGGCGGCGGTACAGGCTGCGACAAGACATCTCATGACGGCGGAAACGCCCGCCATTGCAGCTCGGTTTCACGACGCCGCCTCAAATGCGGTTGATTCTGATAATCATTCGCAGTAATTGCGCAGCCCTCTCCAACCGGGGCCGTAACCATGCGCTCGTTTCTGATGTTCTCCGCCGGGCTGACCGCCCTTTCGGCCGCCGCCTTCCCCGCATGGGCCGAGGAGGTCGCCGATCTGGAGCAGGCCGTTCCCGTCGCCCCGATCACCGTGGTCGGCACCCGCACCCAGCGCCGCGTGGACGATGTCCCGGCCAGCGTCAGCGTCATCACCGCCGACACCATCGAGAACAACCTCGTCACCGACATCAAGGACCTGATCCGGTTCGAGCCGGGCGTCAGCGTCCCGACCAGCCCCGCCCGCTTCTCGGCCGCCCTGTCCGGCGCGGGCCGCGACGGCAACTCGGGCTTCACCATTCGTGGCATGGGCGGCAACCGGGTCCTGATCATTCAGGACGGCGTGCGCGTCCCCGACGGCTTCGCCTTCGGCGCCCAGAGCGTCGGTCGTGGCGGTTACAACGATCTGGACCTGATCAAGTCCGTCGAGATCCTGCGCGGCCCGGCCTCGGCCCTCTATGGCTCGGACGGGATCGCCGGGGCGGTCAGCTTCACCTCCAAGGACCCGGCCGACTTCATCGCGCGCGGCGAGAGCTTCGGCGCGCGGGGCCGTATCGGCTACAACTCGTCAGACGACAGCTGGACCGAGGGTCTGGCGCTGGCAGGCCGCACTGGTTCGCTGTCCGGTCTGCTGGCCTATACCCGCCGCGACGCTCATGAGACCGAGAACATGGCCGAGACCGGCGGCACGGGTTCGGCCCGCACCCAGCCGAACCCGCAGGCGTTCGCTTCGAACGCCATCCTGGGCAAGCTGGTCTGGGACGCCAACGCCAACCACTCGGTCCGCCTGACCTACGACCACTTCGATCAGGAGATGGATGGCGAGGCGCTGAGCAGCTACTCGGCCAGCGTCATCGGTCTGACCGCCCACGACGAGACCCAGCGCGACCGTGTCAGCCTGGATTGGCGTTTCAACGACGTCTTCGGCCTGGATGATGGATCGATCTCCGCCTACTGGCAGGACGCCACGACGCGTCAGTTCACCTATGAGGACCGCACGCCCGCCGTGGATCGCACGCGCGACGTGACCTTCGACAACAACGTCTGGGGTCTGGCGGCACAGGGATCGAAAACCTTTGGCGGCCCGTCGGTGAAGCACCGCGTCACCATCGGCGGCGACTGGTCGCGCACCAGCCAGGAAGGCATCCGCGGCGGCACCGTGCCCCCGATGGGCGAGGTCTTCCCCGTCCGCCCCTTCCCCAAGACCGAGTATGATCTGGCCGGCCTCTTCGTTCAGGACGAGATCGAACTGATGGGCGGCCGCCTCAGCATCATCCCGGCCCTGCGCTACGACTGGTACGAGCTGACGCCCAAGCCCGACGCCCTCTACCCGGTCACCGCCGAGGGGCAGAGCGACAGCCACCTGTCGCCCAAGGTCGGCGTCATCTTCTGGGCCGACGACCACTTCGGCGTCTTCGCCAACTACGCCCAGGGCTTCAAGGCGCCCTCGCCGATGCAGGTGAACAACTTCTTCGACAACCCGCTGTTCGGCTACGAATCCATCCCCAACCCCGACCTGACGCCGGAAACCAGCGAGAGCATCGAGGGCGGCTTCCGCTTCCGCAACCTCGACGCCTTCGGTGGGAACCTGTCGCTATCGACCACGGCCTTCCACACCGACTACGACGACTTCATCAATCAGATCGTGGTGCGGGGAACGGGCGTGCCCGGCTCCGATCCGCTGATTTATCAGTACGTCAACCTCAGCAAGGTGAAGATCTGGGGCCTGGAAGCGCGCGGCGACATTCGTTGGGACAACGGCGTCTCGACCATCGTCGCCGCCTCCTTCGCTGACGGCGAGCAGGAGACGGACGGCGAGCGCGGCGCCCTGACCAGCATCGATCCGATCAAGGTCGTCGCGGGCCTGAACTACGCCGCCCCCTCGGGCGTCTGGGGCGGCGGCGCCACCGTCACCTGGTCGGACGACAAGTCCAACCACGACTGCGGCGGCGGCCTGTGCTGGCCGGGCGAAGCCTTCGCCATCCTGGACCTGACCGCCTTCTGGAACGTGACCGAGAAGGCCACCCTGCGCGCCGGCGTCTTCAACGTCTTCGACGAGAAATACGCCTGGTGGAGCGACGTGCGCGGCCTGTCGATGCGCGCCAATCCCGCCGACATCGGCAATCCCTTGCCCCCAGCCAGCCTGGACGCCTTCACCCAGCCTGGACGCAACTTCGGCGTCTCGCTGAACGTCCGCTACTGACCGACGAAGCTCGATGACAAAAATACCAACCAAGGAACGCCCCATGCGCGCCATCCTCATCGCCGCCGCCCTGCTGACCGGAGCCGCGCCGGCGGCGACCGCCCTGGCTCAGGCTCCCGCTCAGGGCGCCACCACCCCCGCCAGCCCGTTCGAGCGCGACCGCCAGTCGATCCTCGCCCAGGCTGGCCAGTACCGCGTCCACTTCGACATGCGCGAGAACGTCAGCTTCAACGTCGACTACGACCCGATGGAGGGCAAGCTGTCGGGCGGCAGCGAGATCGTGCGCGTTGTCTATGACAAGGGCGACCGCATCAGCCTGCAACACATCCTGGTCATGGAGCACGACGGTCAGGCCATCGTGATCAAGCACTGGCGTCAGGACTGGGTCTATCAGCCGGAAACGGTCGTCGCCTACGCCGGTCCGAACCACTGGGCCCTGACGCCGGTGTCGGCCGATCAACGCGCCGGCGCCTGGTCGCAGACGGTGTGGCAGACGGACGATTCCCCCCGCTACGGCGGCGTCGGGCGCTGGACCTACGTCAACGGCCTCAGCGTCTGGACCTCCGATCCGACCTGGCGCCCGCTGGCGCGTCGCGATGCGGTGCTGAACCCTGTTTATGACCGCTATCTGGGGACCAACCGCCACGCCCTGACGCCGACCGGCTGGGTCCATATCCAGGACAATATGAAGATGAACGGCCGGGCCGGCGGCGAGCCCGTCGCCATCGTTCAGGAAGACGTGGTCAACACCTACGACCGCTCGACCAGCTACTCGCCCAAGGCCGGCGACGACTACTGGGCGGCGACGCAGGACTACTGGGCCGCCGTTCGCGACGCCTGGGACGCCGCCATCGCCCGCGACAACGGCGTCTATGTCGAGGAAGAGGCCCAGACCGGCGTCGTCACCGGCCCGCCGCTGATGGATCTGGCCCAGAAGATCCAGAACGGCGAGATCACGACCGAGGCCGCCATCGTCCAGGCTCGCGCCACCATCGACGCCGCCACGAAACGCTGAGGTCGCCCGCCCCGGCGAGCACCAACAAAAGGCCTTCCGCCCGGCAAGGGTCGGAGGGCCTTTTCACTTACGATCACGCGGCCACGCCAACACCCTCAGACGGTGTCGGTGAAACCCACGACTAGTCCGTCGATAACGCCGGCAGCGAACTCACCCAGAATCCGAACCCCAACCATCACCGCGATGATCCCAAGCGCGGTGCGGAAGGGTTTCTGCTTGGCTTGATCCGTCAGTTCCTGCAGCCGTCGGCGCAACATTACTTGCGCGCGGCGTCGCTGGTGGCGCGGACCTGGCCGAACTCGGAGGTCGGCTTCCAGGTCGGCCATTCGTCGCTATTGGCCAGTTGCAGCCCCAGGCGATACAGCAGGGTCAGGTTCTCGACCGCCGAGCGCAGGTCCCAGTCCGCCGACCATTCGTCGCTGGGCTTGTGATAGTCGGCGCCGAACTTGGCCTTCCATGCCGCCAGACCGGCTTCACGCCCACCCTCGACCCAGTCCACGCCGTGCCAAGGCATCAGGGCCGGCACGCCCGCGCGGGCGAAGGGGAAGTGGTCGGAGCGATAGTAGAAGCCTTGCTCCGGCTGGCCGTCGTCGGAGACATAGCGGCCTTCCTTCTCGGCCAGGGCCTGAAGGTCGTCTTCCAGGCTGTTCTGACCCTTGCCGAAGATCGGCACGTCTTTCGTCGGCCCTGACAGCGGCAGCATGTCGATGTTGATGTCGGCCACCGTCGTTTCCAGCGGATAGACAGGATCGGCGGCATAGGCGTAGGCGCCCAGCAGACCCATTTCCTCGGCCGCCATATGGGCGAAGACGATGGTGCGGTCCGGCGCAGGCGCGGCCTTCAGCTGACGCGCCATCTCCAGCACGCCGATGGTCCCGGAAGCGTTGTCCCAGGCGCCGTTGAACACCTTGTCATTGCCGGCCGCGTGTTCATTGACGCCGACATGATCCCAGTGGGCCGAATAGATGATGGTCTCGTTGGGACGCTTCGTGCCCGGAATCCTGGCCAGCAGGTTGTGGGTGCGCAGGGTGTCGGTGGCTTCCGCCGTCGCGACCGACAGGGTCACGCCCGGCAGCACGAAGGCGCGGAAGTCGCCGGTGGCCACACGCGACATCAGTTCGGCCATGTCGAGCCCCAGGGCCTTGGCCGTGTCCGTGTTGATCGCGCCCGAGAACTCCAGATCAGCCGCGCCCGGCGTCAAGGTGCGGGTGCGGGCGTTGCCCTGCGCCATCCGGGTCCAGCCGGCGTCGGCTGCGCCCACCCTGGCCACTGTGATGACGCCCAGCGCGCCCCGGCGCTTGGCCTCGTCCGCCTTGTAGGCGCCGGATTGGTAGTTGGTGGCGTAGGGGCCGTTGAACAGGTCGCCGTCCGGCTCTCCGCCAACCACCAGGACGATCTTGCCCGCCACGTCGAGGCCGCCGTAGTCATCCCAGCCGCGCTCCGGCGCGTGGATGCCGTAGCCGGCGAAGACCACGCCCGCATTGGTGATCGACGCCTGACCGTCGTTGCTGACCGCCCGCAGGGTGATGTCGGTTCCCGGCGTCAGGGCGTGGACCTGACCGTCAGGGCCGGTCCAGCTGGCCCGGGCAGCGTCCGCGACAGGGGTGTAGCGCTTCAGGTCGATGACCTGCAGCCACTGGCCGTTCGGGCCGCCGGGCTGCATGCCCATGGCTTCGTACTGGGCCTGCAGCCAGTCCAGGGTCTTCTTCTCGCCATCCGTGCCGGGATAGCGGCCCTGGAAGTCGTCGGCGCTGATGGTGCGGATCTCGTCCGACAGGCGCTGAGCCGAAAAGTCCTGAGCCGCCGCCGAACCCGCGACGAGCAGAAGAGCGGTGGCGGCGACGCCGCTGATGAACCGACGATGCATGGAAACTCCCTCGCCCTCCCCACGGGGCTTCACGCAAAGTAATAGGGCGACCTCGCAGGAGGCCGCCCCTTACATTTTTGTCATCTTCCGCAATGCGGGATCAGACCAGCCTATTTGCGCTGCGCGTCGCTGACGGTGCGGGCGGGGCCGAACTCTGAACCGGCCTTCCACTGCGGCCAGTCGCGGCTGTTGGCCAGGGCCTGACCGGCGTCGAAGACCACCTCCAGATCCTGGATCATGCCGCGATAGTCCCAGGTCGGCTCCCATTCATCGGCAGCCTGATGATAGCGATTGGCGCGATAGTCGGCGGCCGCCGCCAGACGCGGGGCGATCGGCTCGTCCACATAATCGCCGGTCGAGGACAGATAGCCCATCGGCACGCCGCGCTTGGCCAGGGGGAAGTGGTCCGAGCGGAAGTAGATGCCCGCACCTGCGCCCGCATCCCCCTCGAAGCCGCGTCCCTGGGCCGCCGCCAGGGCGATGACGCGTTCATCCAGTTCCGACTGGCCATAGCCGGTGACGCCCAGCTTGCTCATCCGACCCAGGACGCTGGAGGCGTCGAGGTTGAAGCCCGCGACCGTGGTTTCCAGCGGATAGAGCGGGTTGGCGGCGTAGAACTCCGAGCCCAGCAGGCCGCTTTCCTCGCCGGTGAAGCTGATCATGACGATGGTGCGCTCGGGCTTGGGCCCCTTGGCCCATTGCCGCGCCAGCTCCAGCAGGCCCGCCGTGCCCGAGGCGTTGTCCACGGCGCCGTTGAAGATGCGGTCGCCGTTGGCGTCCGGCTCGCCCATGCCGATGTGGTCCCAGTGACCGGTGTAGAGGATGGTCTCATTCGGGTGGGTCGTGCCCTCCAGCTTGGCCAGCACGTTGTGGGTGGTGATCTGATCGGTCTTCACATCGAATTTGGCGTCGATGGTCGCGCCTTTCAGTTCGACCGGCTGGAAGTCGCGGCTGCGGGCCTTGACCTTCTCCTGCTCGAAGTCGAGGCCGGCGTGACGGAACATCTCGACCGCCACGTCGCGCTGGATCCAGGCCTCCATCGGCACGCGTTCGGCTGAGGGGTTCTGACGCACGATGTCGAACTGCGGCACGGACCAGGAGTTGGCCACGGTGGTCCAGCCATAGGAGGCCGGGCGGGTTTCATGGACGATCAGCACGCCCGCCGCGCCCTGCCGCGCCGCCTCTTCGTACTTGTAGGTCCAGCGGCCGTAGTAGGTCATGGCCTCACCGCCGAAGGTGTTGAGCGAAGGGTCTTCAAAGTCGGCGTCGTTGACCAGGACGACGATGACCTTGCCGCGCACATCGGTCTTGAAGTCGTTCCAGCCGCGCTCAGGCGCGTTGGTGCCGTAGCCAACGAAGACCAGGGGCTTGCCGCGCAGATCGACGCCGTCGCTGGGCAGGCGGGTGGTGATGGTGGCCTGCTGGCCCTGGGCCAGGGTTTGGGTCCAGTCGCCGACCTTGATCTGGCCGCTGACGTTGGAGACGGTGAAGCGGTTCAGGCCGACCGCCTGGGTCCAGCCGCCGTTCTCGCCGCCGGGCGCGAAGCCGGCCGCGGCGTACTGCTGGCTCAGATAGTCGATGACCTTCTGCTCGGCCGGGGTGGCGATGCCGCGCCCTTCGAAGCTGTCGTCCGACAGGACCTTGATGTCGTTGGAAATGCGCGCCGCATCAAAGTCAGGCGTCTGAGCGACAGCGCCCGAAGCCATGGCGGCGGCGAACAACAGGACGGCGGCGGACGACATCAGACGCATGGAAACAGACCCCTCAACCAAATCAGAGGCCCGGACCCTAGAGGGCGAAATCGGTCGAGTCGATGCAGGTGCGCTGGGTTGCGGGCACGAAAAAACCCGCCGGATCGCTCCGGCGGGTCATCTCGTCTCGAACAGGTTTCGCCTTAGTGGGCGACGCCCTTCCAGATGCGGCGGTAGCTGGCGTAGGTCACCCCTGCGAACAGCAGCAGGAAGATGATGACGCCAAAGCCCATCTGCTTGCGCTCGGTCGCCTTGGGCTCGGAGGTCCAGGCGATAAAGGCGGCGACGTCCTTGGCCATCTGATCGACGGTGGCTTCGGTGCCGTCGTCATAGGTGACCTGGCCGGCGCGCAGCGGCGCGGGCATGGCGATGAAGCCGCCCGGAGGGGCGTGGCCCTCGCCTTCCCAGAACGGGGTCAGGTCGCCGGCCATATAGGGGTTGTAGTGCTGAGCCGAGGTCATTTTCAGACCCTTGGGCGGAGCGCCGTAACCCGACAGCAGCGAGTAGATGTAGTTGGCGCCGTCGTGACGGGCCTTGGCCATGACCGACAGGTCGGGCGGAGCCGCGCCGCCGTTGGCGGCGGCCGCAGCCGTGGCGTTCGGATAGGGATTCGGGAACTTGTCAGCCGTGGTGGCGTCGCGCATCAGCGCCTCGCCCGTCTCGCTGTCGATGTCCGGAACCTGAGACTCCTTGGCCAGGGCCTTCACGACCGGGTTGTCGTTCGGGTTCGGATACTCCGGGTTCCAGAACGGCCCGTGCTTGTCGCCCAGGTTGCGGAAGTGCACCAGGTTCATGCTGTGGCACGAGGCGCAGACTTCCTTGTAGACCTTGTAGCCGCGCTGAAGCTGGCCCTGGTCGTAGGTGCCAAACGGCCCCTCGAAGCTGAAGCCGCCGCTGCGCGGATGCTTGGCGCCCCCGGCGGCCAGCGCCGGAGCGGCGGTGGCGGCCAGGCCCAGAGCGGCCGTCAGAACGACCAGGGTCTTGCGGAAGGACACGGTTTTCTTCTCGTTGGAAATCATCGCGCTCAGCCCTTCTGCTCGGTGACGGGCAGGACCGGCTCGGAGATCGTCGCCGGGACCGGCAGCGGCTTCTCGCGAAGGCCGAGGAACGGCATCAGCACCAGGAAGAAGATGAAATAGTAAGCCGTGAACAGACGCGTCAGCCACAGGTAGGAGTTCAGTTGGCCGTCGATCAGATTGAAGCTGGGCATGCCCGGAACAACCGGGGCGTCCGGCAGCTGACCACCACACCAGCCGAGGCCGAAGCACACGAACAGGAAGATGATGAAGCAGGTGCGCATCGTCGGGCGGTAACGCATCGAGCGCACCTTGGACGTGTCCAGCCAGGGCAGGACGAACAGCACGCCAATGGCGCCGAACATGGCCACCACGCCGCCGAACTTGTCGGGGATGGCGCGCAGGATGGCGTAGAAGGGCAGCATGTACCACTCAGGCACGATGTGCGCCGGGGTCTGCAGCGGATTGGCCGGGATATAGTTGTCGGCGTGGCCCAGGGCGTTCGGCTGATAGAAGACGAAGACCGAGAACAGGATCAGGAAGAGGATGATCGCGAAGCCGTCCTTGACCGTGAAATACGGGTGGAAGGGCAGCATGTCCTTCTTCTGGCGGTCCTTCGGGATCAGGATGCCGACCGGGTTGTTCTGACCGGCGGCGTGCAGGGCCCACAGGTGCAGCACCACGCAGCCGGCGATGACGAACGGCAGCAGGTAGTGCAGCGAGAAGAAGCGGTTCAGCGTGGCGTTGTCGATCGCCGGGCCGCCGCGCAGCCAGATCAGGATCGGTTCGCCGATGACCGGAATGGCGCCGATCAGGTTGGTGATGACCTCAGCGCCCCAGAAGGACATCTGGCCCCACGGCAGGACGTAGCCCAGGAAGGCGGTGGCGATCATCAGGAAGAAGATGACGCAGCCGACGATCCAGATCATCTCGCGCGGCGCCTTGTAGGAGCCGTAATAGAGACCGCGCAGCATGTGCAGATAGACGGCGATGAAGAACATCGACGCGCCGTTGGCGTGCACATAGCGGATCAGCCAGCCGCCGTTGACGTCGCGCATGATGCGCTCGACCGACTCGAAGGCCAGGGCCGTGTTCGGCGTATAGTGCATGGCCAGAACGATGCCGGTGATGATCTGGGTCATCAGGCACAGGGCCAGGATGCCGCCGAAGGTCCACCAGTAGTTCAGGTTACGGGGGGTCGGCAGGTTGGCGTAGTCCATGCCGAAACGGATGATCGGCAGGCGGGTGTCCATCCACCGCTCAATCGCGGTCTTGGGGACGTAGGTGGATTCGTGATCGCTCATGGGTCCTCTGTCCGTCCTCAGCCGATCTTCACGCGGGTGTCGGACACGTATTCGTAGTTCGGCACCACCAGGTTCTTGGGCGCCGGTCCCTTACGGATGCGGCCCGAGGCGTCGTAGTGCGAGCCGTGGCAGGGGCAGAACCAGCCGCCGTAGTCGCCCGAGCCGAAGGTCGGAACGCAGCCCAGGTGGGTGCAGGAGCCGATGACCACCAGATACTTCTCGTGGCCGGGCTTGGTGCGCTCGGCGTCGGTCTGGGGTTCCTTCAGATCCGAGGCGTGGTCGTCGGCGATGACGCGCGTCAGTTCGGCCGGGGTGCGGTAACGCACGAAGACCGGCTTGCCCTGCCACTTGATGACGACCTGCTGGCCTTCCTGAACCTTGGTCAGATCGAATTCGATCGAGGCCAGGGCCAGGGTGTCGGCGGCGGGGTTCATCTGGTTGATCAGCGGCCAGGCCACCATCACCCCCGCACCGACCGCGGCGGCGCCGGCGGCGATGTGGATGAAATCGCGGCGGGTGGCGTCGCCGCCCCCGTGTTGGCCCTCAGGCCCTTCAGCATTCACGACCGATTCGGCCACGCTCTCACCTCTGCACTCCCGATCGCCCGCCCCCGGAAGGGGTTAGTCGTCGGCATGGATCGTCCCTGCGAGACGGCAGAAGATGCCTGCGGCCCTTGTTTTACCGCATTCCACGCAAGTTGCTGACACAACTTGCGAAACGGTCGCAACAAAGACCGCGACAAGACCCCGCCCCGCGCGTATGACGGCCTTAGAATGCGTCTCGCCCTTTTTCAACCTGACATCCCGCAGAATGTGGGCGCCTGTATCCGACAGAGCGCCTGTTTCGGCGTGGAATTGCATGTCATCGAGCCCACCGGTTTCCGTTTCGACGACCGCGCCATGAAGCGCGCGGCGCTGGATTACGGGCCGCTATCGCACATGACCCGCCACGCCGACTGGGAGGCCTTCCAGCGCGACCGCGCACCGGGACGGCTGGTCCTGTTCACCACCAGGGGCGCCACGCCGCTGACAGAATTCGAATTCCGGCCCGACGATATTCTGCTTTTCGGCAAGGAAAGCGCCGGCGCGCCCGACTATGTCCACGCCGCCGCAGACGCACGGGTCTTCATCCCCATCCGCCCCGAGACGAGGTCGCTGAACCTGTCGGTCAGCGCCGGCATCGCCCTGTGGGAAGGCTTGAGGCAGTTGGGCGAGTTGCCCAGCCGCTAGACACCCTCTCCCGGCGGGAGAGGGGACACGTGAGGCGAAGCCCTTCTAGAGCTCCCCCTACTCCGGCGCGCCGTCGTTGGGCAGTTGCGCCAGGCTGGGGCGTTCGCCGCGCTGAGCCGTGGCGGCGGCTTCGACCGCCCGCATGGTGCGCAGCAGGTTCTCGCCCGAGATCTTGCGGATGTCGGCCTCGCTCCAACCGCGACGCATCAGCTCGGCCAGGATGCGCGGATAGGCCTCCACGCTCTCGACGCCCTCGGGCAGGCTGTCGACGCCGTCGAAGTCGCCGCCCAGACCGACATGGTCGATGCCGGCCACGTCTCGGACATGCTGGATATGGGCCACCACGTCGTCCAGCGTCGCCTTGGGCGCCGGGTTGGCGGCGTTGAACGCCTCCATGCCCGCCTTGACCGCATCGGGATCGCCGGGGTTCAGGGCCGTCAAGCGCGTCATCTCGGCCCCGCGCGCCGCGCCCGAGGCCCGCACGGCCTCGCTGATGAAGCCCGGCACGAAGGTGACCATGACAATGCCGCCGTTGGCCGGCATCTGGCGCAGGACAGCATCGGGCACGTTGCGCGGGTGGCCGGTCACAGCCCGCGCCGACGAGTGCGAGAAGATCACCGGGGCCGTCGAGACACGGATGGCGTCGGTCATCGTCTCTTCCGAGACGTGGCTCAGGTCCACCATCATGCCGATGCGGTTCATCTCCTTGACCACCTGCTCGCCGAAAGGCGACAGGCCGCCCCACTTGGGCGCGTCCGTGGCGCTGTCGGCCCAGGTCGTGGTCTTGGAGTGGGTCAGCGTCATGTAACGCGCGCCGGAATCATAGAACTCGCGCAGCAGGCCGAGGGAATCGTCGATCGAATAGCCGCCTTCCATGCCGATCAGGCTGGCGATGCGGCCCGCCTTGTGGATGCGGACGATGTCATCGGCGGTGGTGGCGATCTCGAACACCGAGGGATAGGCGGAGGCGATCCGCTTGACCGTGTCGATCTGCTCGAAGGTGGCCTTGGCGGCCTCGACCGGCTCCAGGCTGGCGGGGACATAGACCGACCAGAACTGGGCCCCGACACCGCCCGCGCGCAGGCGCGGAATATCCGTGTGCAGGCGCGTCGTTGCTTCGAGATTAGTCGCCAGATCAACACGGTAGGGGTCGTTCCCGAAGCTCTGGCGCAGGGCCCAGGGCAAGTCGTTATGGCCATCGATCAAGGGCGTGCGGCGCAGGATCTGCAGCACCCGCTCCTGCCCCGCCGCATCACCACGCGCCTGGGCCTGAGCAAGGGCGGGTCCGGTCAGAACAGCGAGCGAGACGGCGGCGAGCAAGGCGGTGCGGATCATGGACTTCCCCTTAGAACTGTTACAGCCACGCTGACACAGGCGGCGCGGCATGGGAACCGGGTCTGATCTGGATCAAGGCCTTCTTTCTTGCCGGGGCGCATGAAGCCCGCACCGCACACTGTTCACAAAGGCCGCCCGTCATGGTTGAAGCCCTGATGATCCAAGAGACCCCCACCCTGATGGTCGAACATCGCGAGCGCGCCCGCGTCTGGTTCGAAACCCTGCGTGATCAGATCCACGCCGGTTTCGAGGCTCTGGAAGACGCCGCGCCCGCCGACCTCTTCCCCGGCGAAGCCGGCCGCTTCGTGCGCACGCCCTGGGACCGCCAGGAAGGTGGTGGCGGCGTCATGGGCATGATGCACGGCCGCTTGTTCGAGAAGGTCGGCGTCCACTGCTCGACCGTGCATGGAACCTTCCCCGCCGACTACGCCAGGAATGTTCCCGGCGCCGAAGAAGACCCGCGCTTCTTCGCCACCGGCATCAGCCTGATCTGTCACCCGGTCAGCCCGCGCGTGCCGGCTGTGCACATGAACACCCGGTTGATCTCGACCACGAAGACCTGGTTCGGCGGCGGCGGCGACCTGACGCCGGTTCTCGACGTTGACCGTCGCGACGATCACCCCGACACCCTGGCCTTCCACGCCGCCATGAAGGGCGCCTGCGACGCCTATGACCCCTCGTGGCACGCCAAGTACAAGCAGTGGTGCGACGAGTACTTCTTCCTGCCCCACCGCAACGAACCGCGCGGCACCGGCGGCATCTTCTACGACCACCACGACAGCGGCGACTGGGAACGCGACTTCGCCTTCACCCAGGACGTGGGCAAGGCTTTCCTCGAGGCCTATTCCCAGATCGTCGCCGGTCGCATGACCGAGGCCTGGACGCCCGAGGAGCGCGAGGAACAGCTGATCCGTCGCGGCCGCTACGTCGAGTTCAACCTGCTGTACGATCGCGGCACCACCTTCGGATTGAAGACCGGCGGCAACGTGGATTCGATCCTCAGTTCCATGCCGCCCGTGGTGAAGTGGCCCTGAGGAAGGGGCGAACCCGACTTCAAGCGACTTCAGCGCGCTGATGTCGCGCCATACCCTCGGCGATCCCGTCGAAAAGGGCGGTCAGGGTCAGCGGCTTGGTGAGATGGCCGTCCGCACCCGCCGCCTGCCCCGCCTCAACATGCTCGGTCATGGCGTTGGCGGTGAGCATCAGGATCGGCGTTCGGCCGCGGCCCATCTGCATCTCGAAGGCCCGGATGGCGGCGGTGGCGGTCAGGCCGTCCATCACTGGCATCTGCATGTCCATCAACACCAGGTCGAAGGCCTCGCGCTTGAAGAGGTCCAGCGCCTGCGCCCCGTCCTCGACCGCGACCAGTTCCATCGCCGTCGCGCCCAGCATGATCTCGACGACCTTGCGGTTGGCCGGATGGTCGTCGGCCAGCAAGACCCGCAACGGCTGTTCCCGGACATCGCCCATCGGCTGTGACAGGGGAACCGTCGCGTCCGGGGCCTCAACCGGCGGCAGGGGTATTTCGAACCAGAACCGCGAACCTTCGCCCGGCGTGCTTTCACACTCCAGCCATCCCCCCATCAGTTCAACCAATTCTCGCGAGATCGCCAGGCCCAGCCCCGTACCGCCGAAGCGCCGTGTGATCGAACCGTCCGCCTGCTGGAAACGACCGAAGATGCGCGCCTTCTGCTCTTCGTCGAAGCCGACGCCGGTATCGGTGACAGTAAAGCGGACGTCGCCCTCTACACCTGGCTCGACGGTCAGGCTGACTTCGCCTTCCGTTGTGAATTTCAAGGCGTTGCTGACGAGATTGGTCAGGATCTGACGCAGTCGAACGGCGTCGCCGTCAACCAGACGATCCAGCCGGGTCTCCACGTGGGCCGCCACAGCCACACCCTTGGCCTCGGCGGGAACTCGCCACAGGGCGGCGACATCATGGACCGCCCGCCCCAGATGGAAGGGCGCCGTCTCGATCGTGACCTGACCGGACTCGATGCGGGCGCTGTCCAGAATGTCGGATAACAGCCGCTCCAGCGTGGCCCCGGACGAGCGGATGACCTCGACCATCTCATGCTCGTCAGCATTCAGATCGCGCTGTCCAAGGGCGTCGGCCATGGCCACTACGCCATTCAGGGGGGTGCGAATCTCATGGCTCATATTGGCCAGAAACTCGCTCTTGGCCCGGCTGGCCTCTTCGGCGCGACGGCGGGCGCGACGCAGCTCTCCCGCCTGACGCCACTGCCACAGCAGGGTCAGCAGGGCCGAGAGCATGAAGACCACCCCGATGCCCACGATCCAGTTCTGCCAGCGGATGACCCTACGTTGCAGCTCGGTATTGGCGCGCGCAGTCTCCAGTTGCTGGCGACGGCGGTCCAGTTGTTCCTGAATGTCGCCTGTGACCTGGCGAATGCCCGCGCTGAAGCGCTGGGCGCTCTGAACGTCGCGGTCCCTCTGATAGGTGCGCAGGACCTCATAGGCTTCGGTCGGGCGTCCCGATGCGAACAGGACCTCGGCCTCGGCCAGGGCGACGCGGGAATCCACGCCGCCATCACGAGCGAACGCGCGTAAACGGTCGAGATCACGCCGCGCGCCGTCCACATCGCCCGTTCGCGCCCGCGCCACGGCCCGTATGGGCAGATTGTCGAGCAGGACATAGGTCCCCGCGGTCAGGTCTTCACCATAGGGCGCCAGACAGGCCAGGACCTCCAGCGGCTCATCCCGGGCGTTGGCGACCTGGGCGCACAGGCCGGCGTCATAGACCAGCAGGTTGGGCAGACCGGTCCGCAAACTCAGTCGATGATGCGCGGCATAGTATTCCTGCGCCCTGGTCAGATCGCCGATCTGGATCGCCATCTTGGTCAGATTGTACAGGCTGTCGAAGTCCGGGCGCGGATAGGTCGGGTCGGAATAGTCGATCTCGAACCGACGGAAGGCGATGGTGGCCCCCACCACGTCGTTCAGCTTCATCAGCCCCATGCCGGTCATCTCCCACAGTCCGGCGTGGGCGGTGGCGGCGTAGGGATCGGCGTCCGGAATGTCGGTCTCGGCCTGATTGAGCAGTTTCAACCCCTCGCCCACCCGATCCTGGTCAATCAGGTTCAGGGCGGTCAGGCGGGCGGCGTGGGCGCGCACGAACCAGTCGGCGCCGGTGGCCGCCATGCGGCTCATCTCCGCCTCGACGGTCCGGTCACCCATGTCATAGCGGGCGGTCAGTTCATTCAGGCGGGCGATCTGGATGTAACGCTGATCACGTTGCGCGCGCGCCTTCTCCTCCAGTCGCCGGTTCCAGAAGGCCGCGCGTTCGAACTCGCCCTGATTCTGCGTCGTCCAGACGACATGATAGAGGCGGTTCAGCCCCTCCCGATCATGGCGCTTGTAGGCCGCCTCCCCAAAGGCCTCCAGCTCGGTGAAACTGGTCCCGCCGGCACGCGCCTCCACCGCCCGCAGCAAGTCGTCTCGCGGGGCGGGCGTCTGCGCCAGGGCCTGGGTCTGAGCCAGGCTTGGCGACAGCAGGATGGCGGTTGCGAGGACCGCAGCTTTGATTGGCGACATATCACTTCCAGACTGACGCCTCAGATTGGCACAGCAGAAGTTGCCCAAGGTTTAGCGTTCGACCGCCATCCCGAACGCCGTTGTCAGATGCCGCTGCCGTCCGCCTCGACCGGCGGCGGAGTGAGCAGCAGATAGGCGCGAATCCAGGCCGTCAGCACGGCGCGGTCGTTGGCCCCTTCCAGGCTCAACAGGGCCTCGTCCGCCAGATCGTGCGGTATGCGATGCCCGCGCCGCCCCTCGATCAGCGCCGCGGCATAAGCGGGCTGGAACTCCGGGTGGCACTGGAAGCTGACGGCGTCCTCGCCCCAGGCCAGACCGGCGTAGGGCGTGAACTCGCACGAGGCGATGACTCGCGTGTCCGGGGCGACCGCCACCACCTGGTCCTGATGCGACACCGGAATAGCGATAGAGGGCGCGCGAGGGTGCATCCAGGACTCATGGCTGACGACATCATAGCGATGCAGGCCGACACCCCAACCCTTGTGCGACTTCTCGACCCTGCCGCCGAAGGCGTGGGCGATGACCTGATGCCCGAAGCAGATGCCCAGCAGCCGCGTCTTGCCCCGCGCCGCTCGCAACCAGTCCACCAGAGGCGCGATCCACGGCAGGTCGTCATAGACCCCCGCCGCCGAGCCGGTGACGATGACGCCCGTGAAGATCGAAGGGTCGTCCGGCAGGTGCCCCGACTGCACATCGAAACGCGTCGTCGGCACGTTCTCGCCCAGCAGATAGCGGAACCGCGCCGGATAATCATCGAAGGCGTCCCGCAAGTGCTCGGGCGGGTGGCCGGTTTCCAGAATGGCGATACGGGTCATTTCGGCGTTTTCCAGCGGGGAGAAGGAAGCGTCTGTCTCTGGATTGGGGTAGAAGTCGGGCGATTGCAACGAGGCCGCCCTGCATGACCGCCCACGCGCACGACAATTCCCCGGTCGTCCTGATCAATGTCTTCAAGTGCGACGCGCGTCGTCAGGACGAGTTGATCGAGCATCTGACGGCCCTGGCCCAGGTGCAGCGCGCCCTGCCCGGCTTCGTCTCAGGCACCCTGCATCGCGGGCTGAACGGACGGGTTGTGGCCAATCACGCCGTCTGGGCCAGCGCCACGGACTGGAAGGTCATGACCCGTCATCCCAGCGTCGTGGCGGCCATGGGGCCGATCCTGGCCCTCGCCACCTTCGAGCCCCACCTCTACGAACCCGGCGAGGTCGTCGAAGCCTAGCCCGCGCGCCAGACCTCGGCCCGCGCGCCCGCCTCGCCCAGGGTCGCCGCCACCCAGCCGCAGATCTCGGCGGCGGCGGCTTCCGCGCCCGAGGGCGGATTGATCACCGTCATGGTGCAGCCGTTCATCTTCATCGGATTGTTCAGCGGACGCAGGCGCGCCTCGGCCACCAGAACCCGACCGATCCTGGCCTCCTCCAACCGGCGGATGAAGCCGTCGAAGGTCTCCATGTCCTTCAAGGGGGTCCAGACGGCCACCGTCGCCGTACGGTCATGGCGCAGGATGGCGGCGGCGGTCTCGGCCGAGCGCACGTAGTCGTCGGGCCGCTCGAACGGCGGGTCGATCAGGACCAGCGGTCCCTTGGTCGCCTTGGCCGCCTTCAGCGCCTCGACATAGCCGTCGCCCGCGCGCCCTTCGGCGGCGGACCAGTCCGCCAGCGCCTCAGTCAGCATCTCCTGGACCGGCGGGTTGAACTCGAACCCCAGGTAGCGATCGCCGCCTTTCAGCGCCCGCGCGATCAGCAGCGGCGACCCCGGATAAAAGCGCGCGCCGCCGTCCGGGTTCAGCGCCGCCACCTCGACGGCCAGGGCCTCGATCAGCGGCGGCCGGTCCCCGACGGTCATCAAGCGCGCCACGCCCGCCTCGGCTTCCTTCGACCGGGCCCCGTCGCCCGACAGGTCATAGAGGCCCGCGCCCGCATGGGTGTCGATGACCGTGACCGGTCCCCTCTCCTGCCGCTCCTTCAGCAGCCAGAGCACCAGGGCGTGCTTGACCAGGTCGGCGAAGTTTCCGGCATGAAAGCTGTGGCGATAATTCATGCCCGCTCCGTCTCCCGGTCCGGGCTCCGGGTCAAGCCCTGGCCTCGCGACAGAAATGACGCTTGTTTCATTTTGACACACCGCCGTTATGCGTCATTGCCGCGCCTCGCGCAGACACGCGTCGGAATGAGGACACGCCGATGGACTATCGCCTCTCCAACCGCTTTCTCCGACTGGCGGTCCTGTTCGCCTTGATCGGCATGAGCCTGGGCTACTGGATGGGGGCGACCGAGCAGTTCGCCGCTTCGCCGGTCCACGCCCACATCAACCTGCTGGGCTGGGTGTCCATGGCGCTCTATAGCCTGTTCTACCGGGTTCAGCCGGGCGCGGCGCATGGGTGGCTGCCCGCCATCCACTTCTGGATCACGTTGGTCGGCCTGCTGATCTTCATGCCCGCCCTGGCGGCCAAGCTGCTGGGTGGCCCCGGCCTGCAAGCCGCCGCCAATCTGGGCCTGATGGTCGGCCCCAGCCTGACCCTGCTGTCGATGGTTCTGTTCGTGGCGATCGTCTTCCGCGCCACCAGCCAGCGCTCGGCCCTGGCTTGATACGAAGAGGCCCCCTGCCTTGCGGTCAGGGGGCCCTTGAGTTCGCATCAGGAACGGATCAGTCGGCCCAGTTCAGGACGACCTTGCCGGACTGGCCGGACTTCATGGCCTCGAAGCCCTGCTGGAAGTCCTGATAGGGCATCTGGTGGGTGATCAGCGGCGTCAGGTCCAGACCGGCCTTCAACAGTCCCAGCATCTTGCGCCAGGTGGTGAACATCTCACGCCCATAGACGCCCTTGATGGTCAGGGCCTTCAGGATGATCGTGCCCCAGTCCGTCTCCATCGGCTTGGACGGAATGCCCAGCAGGGCCATGCCGCCACCCATGATCAGGGTGTCGACGCACTGCTTGAAGGCGATGGGCGAGCCCGACATCTCCAGCGCCACGTCGAAGCCAACCTTCAGGCCCAGCTCGTGCATGACGTCGCGCAGGTCTTCCTTGGTGGTGTTCACCGTGCGCACGCCCGGCGCAACCTTCTGTGCAAGTTCCAGGCGGAAATCATTGATATCGGTCAGAACCACGGTGCGGGCGCCCGCGTGGCGCGCCACGGCGGCGGCCATCATGCCGATGGGGCCGGCGCCGGTGACCAGGACGTCCTCGCCCAGCAGGTCGAACTGCTGCGCCGTGTGCACGGCGTTGCCGAACGGGTCCAGGATCGAGCCGATCTCATAGGGCACGTCGTCGGGCAGCTCGATGACGTTGAAGGCCGGGGCCACTACGTATTCGGCGAAGGCGCCCTGGCGGTTCACGCCGATGCCGCGGGTGTCGGGGTCCAGATGGAAGTGACCAGCGCGGGCCGCTTCGGAGTTCAGGTCAATGACGTGACCTTCAGCCGAGACGCGCTGGCCGACCTTCAGGCGGCGATCCACGTCCTTGCCGATGGCGACGATCTCACCGGCGAACTCGTGGCCCGTGATCATGGGCACCGGAACATTCTTCTGGGACCACTCGTCCCAGTTCCAGATGTGGATGTCGGTGCCGCAGACGGCGGTGCGGTGGACGCGGATCAGCACGTCCTCGTCGCCCGCCACGGGGATCGGGGCGTCGATCATCTCAAGGCCGACGCCCGGCTTGGTCTTGGCCAGGGCCTTCATGGATTGGGTCATCAAATCACTCCCAGTTCTTTACCGGCGGTCGTGAACGCCGCCACGGCAGCGTCGATCTGTTCAAAGGTGTGCGCCGCCGACATCTGGGTGCGGATGCGAGCCTGACCGCGCGGCACCACCGGGAACGAGAAGCCGATGACATAGACGCCCAGTTCCAGCATCCGCGCCGCCATGTCCTGCGCCAGCTTGGCGTCGCCCAGCATGACGGGGATAATGGGGTGCTCGCCCGGCTGCAGGGTGAAACCCGCCGCCGTCATGGCCGAGCGGAAGCGCGCGGCGTTGGCGAACAGCTGGGCGCGCAGGGCGTCGCCCTCCTCGCCCGCGGCGATGCGGATGGCCTCCAGCGACGAACCGCACACGGCGGGCGCCAGGGCGTTGGAGAAAAGGTAAGGCCGCGCGCGCTGCTTCAGCAGGGCCACGACATCAGCCTTGGCGCAGATGAAGCCGCCCATGGCGCCGCCCAGGGCCTTGCCGAAGGTGCCGGTGACGAAGTCCACCTCGACCTCGTTCCAGGCGTAGGAGCCGCGCCCCTTCTCGCCCAGGAAGCCGGTAGCGTGGCAGTCGTCGACCATGATCAGGGCGCCGTACTGGTCGGCCAGAGCGCGGATGTCCTTCAGTTTGGCGATGTAGCCGTCCATCGAGAAGGCGCCGTCGGTGGCGATGATGATCTCGCGCGCGCCGTCGGCCCGGGCCTGCTTCAGTTGGGCCTCCAGATCGGCCATGTCCGAAGTGGCGAAGCGGTAGCGCTTGGCCTTGCACAGACGCACGCCGTCGATGATCGAAGCGTGGTTCAGGCTGTCCGAGACGATGGCGTCGGCCTCGGTGAACAGGGGCTCGAAGATGCCGCCATTGGCGTCGAAGGCGGCGGCGAACAAGATGGTGTCTTCAAAGCCGAGGTAGTCGGCGATGGCGCGTTCCAGCTCCTTGTGGATCTCCAGCGTGCCGCAGATGAAGCGGACCGAGGCCGTGCCCGCGCCCCACTTCTCCATCGCCTTGATGCCCGCCTGGGTGACGCGCTCGTCACCGGCGAGGCCAAGGTAGTTGTTGGCGCAGAAGTTCAGGACGTCGCGGCCGTTCACCGAAATCACCGGCCCCTGACGCGAGGCGATGACGCGCTCGGGCTTGGTCAGCCCCTGGGCGTCGATGTCGGCCAGTTCGGCGGAGATGCGGTCGTAGAAGACCGAATTCGTATTCTGGGTCATGATTGCTCCGCTACGCTGAATTCAGGCAGGTTTGAACCCCTGTTTTCAGGCGCTCGGGGCAGGACCGGCTGAGGCGTCGACGACCGACCGAAACGGGCTGACACGAATTTGCCCCCCGCACGGCGTCAGGGTGAACGACAGACTGACCCCAGGCGTGTCGCCGGGCGGCGTCAGACGCAGGGTCTTGGCCTCGGGACAGGTCGTCTCGCCCTCGGCTTCATGCGGCACGACGTTCCAGGCCAGATCGAAGAAGGCCTTGGCCTGGGGCGCCAGGGCGACCGGCGTCGGCGCCACCCCCTTGGCGAAATAGTTGCCCGGCTCTTGCACCGTCTTGACCGTGGTCAGGGCGCTGCCGTTCGCGTCGGCCAGGGTCACTGTGGGATAGCCGGTCAGGCTACAGGCCCGCGCCCCGATATTCTGCAAGGCGAGGACCGTCACACGATTGCCCATGCCCGCGTCGCCGCCCTCAACCGACAACCTGAGATCCGATCCCGTGCAAGGGCCAACCGGCGCCGGGGCCAGGGCCGCGACCGGACGGCTGCACCGCTCGATCACCGCCCCGCCGGCCTGATCGTTCGGTCCCAGTCGGCTGAGCATCCCGCTCTCCTGGCCATTTCGGCTGGCGGTCCACCATTCCAGCCCCTGCCCGGCGTAGCGGGCGCCGCTGGCCGAGACCGCGCTGGTCAGAACATAGTCGCGCCCGTCGTATGACAAGCGCGCCGTCTCCGTGTCCGGATAGGTCACGGCGATGGTCTTGCCGCTCTCGCAGGCATAGCCGACAGCGGCGGCGGTCTGGGCCATCGGCGCTTCCACCGGCGACGTCGGCGCGGGTGGCGTCTCTTGCGAACAGGCGGCCACGGTCAGGCTGAGACAGGACAACAGCGCAACAGCGGAACGGGTCATGAGCGTCTCTCTGAGTGGGTCCGATCCCAACGCCGCATCTGACCAAAGGCTCCGCTTGCAAAGAAATCGAGCGGAGCGGTTGCGTAGTGATACACTATAACATATCAAACTCCCGACATTGTAACGGGGATGCGTGCCTTGCGACTTCAAACCTTCCTTCTGACCGCCGCCGGGGCCGCCGCCCTTTCGACTTCCGCCTTCGCCGCTGACGACGTGATCCAGACGGTGCAACAGGATGATCCGACCGAGATCGCCGACGTGGTCGTCCGCGCCCTGCCTCTGGGCCGCGCTGGCGACGATGTGGGCTCGCACGTCGCCCTGCTGAGCGGCGACGAATTGGTCCACCGTCGTCAGTCGACCCTGGGCGACACGCTCAGCGGCATTCCCGGCGTCAACTCCGACACCTTCGGCGGCGGCGCCAGCCGCCCGGTGGTGCGCGGTCAGGCCGCCCCGCGGGTCAAGGTGCTGAGCGAAGGCGCTGGCCTGATGGACGCCTCCGAAGTCTCGCCGGACCACGCCATCTCCGGCGAACCCCTTTTGCTGGAAGGCATCGAGATCCTGCGCGGCCCCTCGGCCCTGCTTTACGGCGGCGGCGCCATCGGCGGCGCGGTCAACCTGCTGGACAAGAAGATCCCGACCCGCGTCCCGGCCAACGGCGGCGAGGCCGTGGTCGAATACCGTCGCGGCTCGGTCGACAATGAAGAGGCCGGCGTGGTCGGCGCCACGGTCGGCGCCGGACACTTCGCCGTCCGCATCGAGGCGGCGGCGCGCAAGGCCGACGACTACAAGGTCCCTGACTGGGACGAACCGCGTCTGGACGGTTCCTACAACGAGACCTCGACCGCGACGCTCGGCGCCTCCTGGATCGGGTCGCGCGGCTATCTGGGCGCGGCCTATACGGAGCAGACCAGCCGCTATGGTCTGGCGGGCCACACCCATGAGTACGAGGGCTGCCACCCGCACGGCGACCACCTGCATTGCGGCGGCCACGACGACCACGACCACGACGGCCACGATCACGAAGAGGGCGAGGAGCACGATCACGACCACGGCGTGCCCGAGGTCCGGCTGAAGAGCCGCCGCTTCGATCTGCGCGGCGAACTGCGCGATCCCCTGCCCGGCATCGAGAACGTCCGCCTGCGCGCCGGCTACACCGACTACCAGCATCAGGAACTGGAGGAAGGCGTCGTCTCGACCACCTTCACCAACGAGGGCTACGACGGCCGCATCGAGGTCCAGCACCGCGAGATCGCCGGGTTCAAGGGCGTGGTCGGCTTGCAGCTGAGCAAGAGCGACTTCGCCGCCGTCGGCGAGGAGAGTTTCCTGGCTCCCAGCACGACGAAAAACACCGGCCTGTTCGTGATGGAGGAGTACGAACTGGGCGACTGGCATTTCGAGGGCGCCCTGCGTCAGGAATGGCAGGAGGCCTCGGCCATCGGTCTGGCCGATACCGAGCACAAGCCCTTCTCGATCTCGGGTTCGGCGGTCTGGCACTTCATGCCCGGCTGGACCGGCGCCGTCTCGCTGTCGCGCTCGCAACGCGCCCCCTCGGCCCAGGAGCTCTATGCCGACGGCGTTCACCTGGCGACCAACACCTATGAGATCGGCGACAGCAGCCTGGACGTCGAAACGGCCAACGCCCTGGAGCTGACCCTGCGCAAGACGGCGGGTTCGACCACCGCCTCGGTCAGCGCCTATCACTACATCTACGACGACTACATCTTCGCCCGGACGCTGGACCAGTTCGAGGACTTCCGCCTGATCCAGTACAGCCAGGCCGACGCGACCTTCACCGGCGTCGAAGGCGAGGTGCGCCAGCAGCTGACCCCCTGGCTGTCGGCCACGGTGTTCGGCGACTATGTGCGCGGGGAGCTGAAGGGCGGCGGCGGCGCCCTGCCCCGTATCCCCGCCGCCCGCGTCGGCGTCCGCGCCGAGGCCTTCTCAGGGCCATGGTCCGGCGATGTCGAATACAGCCGCACCTTCAAGCAGAACGACATCGCCGCCTTCGAGCGCGAGACGCCGGGCTACAACATGGTCAACGCCACCGTGGCCTATGACGTCGAGCTGGCCGGGGTGAAGTCGCAGGTCTTCCTGCGCGGAACCAACCTGCTGGACGAACTGGCGCTGAACCACGCCTCCTTCCTGGCAGAGACCGCGCCGCAGCGGGGCCGCAACCTGGTGGTGGGGGTCCGCGCCCGCTTCTGATTTCATTTCGCATCGGCGAAAAAAGCGAGGGACGGGTCCGACGGATTCCGTCCCTCGTGCCGTTTAGGGTCTGTCGGCTTCGTCCAGATCCGGCCCGTCATTACAAAGGTTTAATCCTGACGGGCGAAAGCGTCACCATTCGGCGCACATCGGTATCCAGACAGGCGGACCGGTTCTTTCGTGGTCGCTACCAGGACTCTTCATGTCACCCGCCGCCCTGCTGCTTGCCCTCGCCTCTCTCGATCCGGCCGCCGCGACAACGCCGGCAACCGCGCAAGCGACACAGAGCCAGACCCCCGTCGTTCCGGCCATTGAGGACCAGGAAGCCTATGACCTGGGCGAGATCCAGGCCGTATCGACCAAGAGGCGCGGCGCGGCCCTTGGCGATTATGAACCCGAACTGGTGCTGGATGAAGAGCAGCTCAAGGCCTATGGCGCCAGCAGCATCCAGGAGCTGATGACCCTGCTTGAGCCGGTGACGCGCAGCTCGCGCGGCGGCTCGCCGGTCTTCCTGGTCAATGGCCGGCGCATCTCGGGCTTCCAGGAAATCCGCGGCATCCCGCCCGAGGCCATCGAGCGCACCGAAATCCTGCCGGAAGAAACCGCCCTCTCCTACGGCTACAGCGCCGACCAGCGGGTGGTGAACTTCGTCCTCAAGGCCGATTTCCGCTCCCTGACCCTTCAGGCCAGCGCCCGCCGCCCGGACGAGGGCGGCCGCACGGTCAGCGATCTGGAAAGCAACATCCTGCGCATCGCCGGTAAACAGCGCGCGACACTGGATCTCGAATACGAGAACGACAGCCCGCTGTACGAAACCGAGCGTGACATTCAGCGGGAAAACGGCGACCCCACCGCCTACCGCACCCTTCTGCCCAAACAGGAACAGGCTTCGGTCGCCGGTTCGGTGGTGCGCGACCTGAACGACACCACCGCCCTGACGCTGAGCGCCAGCCTGGAGGACACCTCGCGACTGTCCTATCAAGGCCTGCCAGGTGTGCAGTTGGTCGTGCCGCCGTCCACCGTCACGGAGCAACTCTATCTGAACGCGCCCGACGCCCTGTCGCGCACCACCGATACCCTGGCGGGCAAGGTCGGAGCCCTGGTGGACGGCTACCTGGGCGACTGGCGCTGGACGCTGACTGGAACCTACGACCGCACAGAAACCAAGACCCGCACCGGTCGCGGCCTGGATCAGGACGCCCTGCAAACCGGGGTGTCGGCGGGAACGATCGACCCGTTCGGCGATGCAGACCTGTTGCCGCGCCTTCCCTTCGACACCGCCCGGTCCGTGTCCAGCAGCGGCAACCTCGAAGGCGTCATCAACGGCGCCGCCTGGGAGGGCCCGGCCGGGGCCCTGACCTCGACCTTCAAGGTCGGCTTCGACACCCAGACGCTGGACTCCGAGAGCGTGCGCTCCGGAGTCTTCTCGGAGCGCTCCTTGTCGCGCGACCGGACCAGCGCCTCGGGCAACTTCAACCTGCCCATCGCCAGCCGCGACCGCGAGGTCCTGGGCGTTCTGGGCGACCTGTCGGCCAACCTGAACCTGGCCTATCAGGACCTGTCCGATTTCGGCGGCCTGAGCGCCTATACACTGGGCTTGAACTGGTCGCCCTGGAGCCCGGTCAGCTTCACCGCCAGTTGGTCGGACGAGCAGAATGCTCCATCGATGTCGCAACTGAACGACCCGACCATCTCGACCCCAAACGTGCCGGTCTATGACTTCGCCACCGGCCAGTCGGTCAACATCACCCGCATCGAGGGCGGCAACGCGGGTCTGTCCGAGGAAACCAAGCGCATCTTGAAGCTGGGCTTCAACTTCACGCCGCTGAAGGACAAGGACCTACGCCTGACGGCCAACTACAGCCGCACCGAGGTCGAGGGATCCATCGCCGCCTTCCCGACCATCACCCCGGAACTGGAAGCCGCCCTGCCCGAGCGCTTCACGCGCGTAAATGGCGTTCTGCAGTCCATCGACGCCCGCCCGCTGAACTTCCAGAAGGCCGAGCAGCAGGAAATCCGCTGGGGCCTGAACTTCTCGACCCCGTTTGGCAAGCCCGATCCGGCGGCGGCGGCGCGGATGGGTCAGCGCGGCCCGGGCGGCGGTGGTCCGGGTGGCGGCGGGCCCGTCACCATGCGCGTCGAAGGCGGCCCTCCGCCCGGCGGCGGCATGCGGATGCAGATGGGCGGCGGAGGACGCGGCGGACGCGGCCCGGCGATGCAGCCCGGCCAGGGCCGCTTCAATGTCTCGCTGTACCACACCTATCGCATCCAGGACGAGATCACGATCCGCGACGGCCTGCCGGTGCTCGACCTGCTGGACGGCGCGGCCACGGGCGCACGCGGCGGTCAGTCGCGCAATGAAGTCCAGTTCCAGATGGGCCTGTTCAAGAGCGGCATGGGCGGCTTCCTGAACGCCAACTGGAAGGAGTCCACGCGGATCAACGGCGGCGACGACGCCAGCGACCTGACCTTCTCGGATCTGACGACGGTGAACCTGAACCTGTTCGCCGACCTGTCGTCGCGTCAGACCTTGGTGGCGAAGTATCCGTGGCTGAAGGGGGCGCGGGTCAGCGTCGGCATCGACAACATCTTCGACCAGAAGCTGGACGTGCGGAACGGCCTGGGTGAGACGCCGCTAGCCTACCAGCCCGACTATCTGGACCCGCTGGGCCGGACCTTCCGGGTCAGTTTCCGCAAGATCCTGTTCTGATAAGAAAAAGGCCCGGTCATCGCGACCGGGCCTTTTGACTTAGTGCGCCTCTTTGGGCGTTTCCATCAGTTCAATCAGGACGCCCCCCATCTCCTTGGGATGCAGGAAGACGACCGGGGTGCCGTGGGCGCCGATGCGGGGCTCGCCGGTGCCCAGAATGGTCATGCCCTTGGCGCGCATCTGGGCGATGGCGTCGTGGATGTCGACCACCTCAAAGCAGACGTGGTGCTGACCGCCCTTGGGGTTCTTGGCCAGGAAGCCGGTGATGGGGCTGGTCTCGTCATAGGGCTCGATCAGTTCGATCTGGGCCGTGGGCGTGTCGATGAAGCAGACCTTCACGCCCTGGGCCGGCAGGTCGAACGGCTCGCCGATCTTGGTCGCGCCCAGGATGTCGCGATACAGCCTGATCGAGTCCGCGATCGAGGGCGTGGCGACGCCGACGTGGTTCAGATTGCCGATCATCACTTGGTCTCCGCCGGCGCCGGTTGGGCATAGCCCAGACGCAGGTTCAGCTTTTCAATCAGGTCCGCCGCCGTGTCGGCGATGACCGAGCCAGGCGGATAGACAGCCGCCGCGCCCATATCGAGCAGGGGCTGCACGTCCGACGGCGGAATGACGCCCCCGACCACGATCATGATGTCCTCGCGGCCCAGCTTGGCCAGTTCGGCGCGCAGTTCCGGTACGAGCGTCAGGTGTCCGGCCGCCAGCGACGAGGCGCCGACTGCGTGGACGTTCTTCTCGACCGCATCCTTGGCGGCCTCGGCGGGCGTCTGGAACAGCGAACCGGCGGTGACGTCGAAGCCGATGTCGCTGTAGCCGGTGGCGACGACCTTCTGGCCCCGGTCGTGACCATCCTGGCCCAGTTTGGCGATCAGGATGCGCGGCGGGCCGCCGTCGTTCTCGACAAAGGTCGCGACCATGTCCCGGGCGCGGGCGACCTTGGGATCGTTCCCGGCTTCCTTGCCATAGACGCCCGAGACGGTCTTCACGGTGGCGATGTGGCGACCGAAAGCCGCCTCCAGCGCGTCGGAAATCTCGCCCACCGTGGCCTTGGCGCGGGCGGCCTGCACCGCCAGTTCCAGCAGGTTGGCGTTTCCGCGCGCGCCAGCCGTCAGGGCTTCCAGCGCGGCGTCGGTCGCGGCCTGGTCGCGCTCGGCGCGCAGCTTCTTCAGCTTGTCGATCTGGGCGGTCAGAACGGCGGCGTTATCGACCTTCAGCATCGGAATGTCGTCGGGCGTGTCGTTCAGATAGCGGTTCACGCCGACCACGGTCTGCTTGCCGGTGTCGATGCGGGCCTGGGTCTTGGCCGCCGCCTCTTCGATGCGCAGCTTGGGAATGCCGGCCTCGATGGCCTTGGCCATGCCGCCCGCCGCCTCGACCTCCGCCATCAGGGCGCGGGCCCGGTTGGCCAGATCATGGGTCAGGCGCTCGACGTAGAAGCTGCCGCCCCAGGGGTCGATGGTGCGGGTCAGGCCCGTCTCCATCTGCAGCAGGATCTGGGTGTTCCGCGCGATCCGGGCCGAGAAGTCGGTCGGCAGGGCAAGCGCTTCGTCCAGGGCGTTGGTGTGCAGGCTCTGGGTCTGACCGCCCGCCGCCGCCATGGCCTCGACCATGGTGCGCGAGACGTTGTTGAACACGTCCTGCGCGGCGAGGCTCCAGCCCGAGGTCTGGCAGTGGGTGCGCAGCGACAGGGACCGCTGGTCCTTGGGCGAGAACTTCTCGGCGACCTTCTCGGCCCACAGCAGGCGGCCGGCCCGCATCTTGGCCACCTCCATGAAGTAGTTCATGCCGATGGCCCAGAAGAAGCTGAGGCGCGGCGCGAAGCGGTCCACGTCCATGCCCGCGTCGACGCCGGCCTTGATGTATTCCAGACCGTCCGACAGCGTGTAGGCCAGCTCGATCTCGGCCGAGGCCCCGGCCTCCTGCATATGATAGCCGGAGATGGAGATGGAGTTGAACTTCGGCGTCTCCTGCGCGGTCCAGGCAAAGATGTCCGAGATGATCCGCATCGAGGGCGCGGGCGGATAGATGTAGGTGTTGCGGACCATGAACTCCTTCAGAATGTCGTTCTGAATGGTTCCGGTCAGGGCCGCGTGCGGCACGCCCTGCTCTTCCGCCGCCACGACATAGAGGGCCAGGATCGGCAGGACGGCGCCGTTCATGGTCATGGACACCGACATCTGATCCAGCGGGATGCCGTCGAACAGGGTCCGCATATCCAGAATGCTGTCGATGGCCACGCCGGCCATGCCGACGTCGCCCTTCACCCGCGGGTGGTCGCTGTCATAGCCGCGGTGGGTGGCCAGGTCGAAGGCGATCGACAGGCCCTTCTGACCCGCCGCCAGGTTGCGACGATAGAAGGCGTTGGACTCCTCGGCGGTCGAGAAGCCCGCATACTGGCGGATCGTCCACGGATTGCCCGCGTACATGGTCGGATAGGGTCCGCGCATATAGGGGGCGAAGCCCGGCAGGCCGTGGATGGCGTCGAGGCCTTCCAGAGCCTCAGGGCCATAGGCGGTTTCGACCGTCAGGCCCTCGGGCGTCAGCCACGGGTCGCGCGCGGGGCCTTCACCGGTCGTGGTCAGGTCGAGGTCGACCTTGGAGAAGTCGGGGAAGCTCATTGGGCGGCCTCCTCGGACGCGACTTCAAAGGGCGCGGCGAAGCGCACCGGGGTCAGGGCGCCGTGGCGCACCGGCGCATCGACGGGATCGGCGGCCTCGACCGGGGCCGGGCGCGGATCGGGATCGACGTATTTGGTGACGCCGACCATGTGGCGGGCGCCGTCCTTCAGCGCGGCTTCCAACTGGCCGCGCGCGCGTTCGACGCGCGGCTGGATCAGGTGATGCTTCAGGGCCTCCACCACGCCGCCTTCGGCTTCGATGGACTGGAACTCGGTCCAGCCGGCCTCGGCCAGATCGCGGGTGCGGCTGTCCAGGAACCAGGAGCCGGCGGCGGGGTCGTCGACCCGACCCAGATTGGCCTCTTCCATCAGCACCAGCTGGGTGTTGCGGGCCTGACGGCGGGCGAAGGCGTCGGGACGACCCTCGGCACGGGTGAAGCCGTCCAGCACCACCACGTCGGCGCCGCCGACAGCCCCGGCGAAACCGGCGGCGGTCAGGCGCAGCAGGTTCGGCCAGGGATCGCGCGCCGACAGCATCCGCCGCGACGAACGGGCCTCAATGACGGCGGGGGTCTCATGCCCGAAGGCCTTGCTGACGCTGGCCCAGATCAGGCGCATGGCCCGGACCTTGGCCAGGGCGTCGAAATATTCGGCGTCAACGGAGACGCCCAGAACCACGCCCTTCAGCGCCTGTTCGGTACTCAGTCCCGCCAGAACGGCGGCCTTGACGTAGGCGACGGCGCTGGCGGCGGCGAAGGCCAGTTCCTGCCCCGCCGAGCCGCCGGCTTCGTGCACCACGCGGCCCGAGGCGAGGAAGAGTTTGGCCTCAGGATAGGCGACGGCCAGACGCGAAGCGGCCTCGGCGGCTTCGGTCACGGCGGCGTCAATCTCACCCTCACCGGCCTCGGCAAAGGCCGAGATGGGGTCGAGGTGGAATTGCAGTTGCGCCCGGGGCGAACCCTTGGCCACGGCCGACAGGGCCTCGGCGGCCTTCACGCCGTCAAAGCCCGCGTCCAGCGCCACCGGCGCCAGTTCCAGAGCCACGCCGTCGAGGGCGGCGGCCAGCGCCGCCTCGTCAGTCGTGAACGCGCCCTTCAGCACCACCGAGGCGGCGCCGTTTTCAAGGTCGGTCAGGACGGCGGCGTTGATCGCCGCCGCCTCGTCGCCCTCGACCAGGGTGCGCAGGTCCCACGCCCGCCCCTCGGCGTCCGTGGTGCGCGGCGCGCGAAGCGCCTGCACCCCGGTTGCGTCGGCATAGAGCGGCCGGATGATCAGGCCGTCGGCGTCGAGGTGCAGCAGGCTTTCGATCGCCCGCCCCTTCAGCGCCTTCTCGGCCTGTTCCCGCCATTCCAGCGGGCTCGGCGTGGGAAAGGTCGTCATTTACGCAAACTCCACCAGCACGTCGTCGGCGGCGACCGGATCGCCGGCCTTGGCGCCGACCGCCTTCACCACGCCGTCACGCTCGGCCTTGAGGATGTTCTGCATCTTCATGGCTTCGATGATGGCGACGGTCTCGCCCGACTTGACCTCCTGGCCGACCGTCACGGGGATGTCGACGACCAGACCGGGCATGGGCGACAGCACCAGCTTGGAGGTGTCGGCGGCGACCTTTTCAGGCAGACGCTGATACATGTCGGCGGCGCGCGGCGTCAGGACGCGGACGCGGGCCTTCGCCGCGCGGTGGCGGATGTCGAAGCCGTCCGGCGCGCGCTTCACCTCGGCGGTGAAGGGCTCGTCGTCCAGCACGGCGCGGAACTGGGCCATGCCCGGACGCCAGTCGATTTCCGACAGGGTCAGGTCGCGCTCGTCCAGCGAGATGACCAGATCCTCGGCCTCGTCATACGACAACGACACCTCGTGGGCCTCGCGGTCGATCAGCACGGTCCAGTCGGTGCGTTCCGACGGATCGCCCGCCTGCTCGGCCAGGACCTCGTTCATCGCCGCGGCCACGGTGATGAAGATGTCCTTCTGCGCCTCGCTGGGTTCCAGGCCGTGGAAGCCCTCGGGGAACTCGTCCTTGATGTAGCTGGTCGACAGCTCGCCGGACTTGAAGCGGTCCTGATCCATCACCGCCGACAGGAAGGGCACGTTGTGGCCGACGCCCGACAGGTGGGTGTCTTCCAGCGCGCGGGCCATGCCCTCGACGGCGGCGTCGCGCGTCTCGCCCCAGGCGCACAGCTTGGCGATCATGGGGTCGTAGAACATGCTGATCTCGTCGCCCTCGCGGACGCCGGAATCGTTGCGGACCGTATAGTCCCCCTGATCGCCTTCCTCGGGCTGCTCATAGCGCACCAGACGACCGATCGACGGCAGGAAGCCGCGATAGGGGTCCTCGGCGTAGATGCGGCTCTCGATGGCCCAGCCGTTGATCGACAGGTCTTCCTGCTTGAAGCCCATGGTCTCGCCCGCCGCCGAACGGATCATCTGTTCGACCAGATCGACGCCGGTGATCAGCTCCGTCACCGGGTGCTCGACCTGCAGACGGGTGTTCATTTCCAGGAAGTAGAAGCTGCGGTCCTGCCCTGCCACGAACTCGACCGTGCCGGCGGAGTCGTAGTTCACGGCGCGGGCCAGAGCGACGGCCTGATCGCCCATGGCCTTGCGCGTCGCGTCGTCCAGCAGGGGCGACGGGGCCTCTTCGATGACCTTCTGGTTGCGGCGCTGGATCGAGCATTCGCGGTCGAACAGCGAAACGATGTTGCCGTGCTTGTCGCCCAGCACCTGAATCTCGATATGGCGCGGATTGACGATGAACTTCTCGAGGAAGACGCGGTCGTCGCCAAAGGCGGTCAGGGCCTCGGCCTTCACCGCCGCAAAGCCCTCGGCCATGTCGGCGTCGGAATGGGCGACGCGGATGCCCTTGCCGCCGCCGCCGGCGCTGGCCTTGATCATGACCGGATAGCCGATCTCGCCCGCGATCTTCACCGCCTCTTCGGTCGTGGCGATCAGGCCCATGTGGCCCGGCACGGTCGAGACGCCCGCTTCAGCGGCGAACTTCTTGGACGTGATCTTGTCGCCCATGGCCTCGATGGCGTGCGGGTTCGGGCCGATGAAGGTGATGCCCTCGGCCTCCAGACGACGCGCGAACACCGGGTTTTCCGACAGGAAGCCAAAGCCGGGGTGAACCGCCTCGGCGCCCGACTGGCGCACCGCGTCCACGATCTTGTCCTGGATCAGATAGGACTGTGCGGCGGGCGACGGCCCGATGTGGATGGTCTCGTCGGCCATCTCGCAGGCCAGCGAACCGGCGTCGGCGTCCGAGTAAACGAGCACCGTCTTGATGCCCATCTTGCGGCAGGTCTTGATGATGCGAACCGCGATCTCGCCCCGGTTGGCGATCAGAATTTTCTTGAACATTTCTGGGCCTTACAGGGGGATGTTGTCGTGTTTCTTCCAGGGATTTTCCTGGGTCTTGTTCTTCAGCGTCTTCAGGGCCTTGATCAGGCGACGGCGGGTGCCGTGGGGCATGATGACGTCGTCGATGTAGCCGAGGCCCGCCGCCACGAAGGGATTGGCGAAGCGTTCCTTGTACTCGGCCTCGCGCGCCGCCAGGGCCTCGGGATCGCCAGCCTCCTTGCGGAAGATGATCTCGACGGCGCCCTTGGCGCCCATGACCGCGATCTCGGCGGTGGGCCAGGCGTAGTTGACGTCGCCGCGCAGGTGCTTGGAACTCATGACGTCATAGGCGCCGCCATAGGCCTTGCGCGTGATGACCGTCAGCTTGGGCACGGTGGCCTCGGCATAGGCGAACAGCAGCTTGGCGCCGTGCTTGATCAGGGCGCCGTACTCCTGCTTGGTGCCCGGCATGAAGCCCGGCACGTCCACCAGGGTCACCAGAGGGATGTGGAAGGCGTCGCAGAAGCGGACGAAGCGCGCGGCCTTGCGGCTGCTGTCGATGTCCAGAACGCCCGCCAGCACCTGGGGCTGGTTGGCGACGATGCCGACGGTCTGGCCGTCCAGGCGGCCGAAGCCGCAGACGATGTTTTTGGCGAAGTCGGCGCCGATCTCGAAGAAGTCGGCCTCGTCGACCGTCTTCAGGATCAGCTCCTTCATGTCGTAGGGCTGGTTCGGATTGGTCGGGACCAGGGTGTCCAGCGAGGCCTCGTCGCGATCCGCCTCGTCATAGCTGTCGCGGACCGGCGGCTTTTCGCGGTTCGACAGGGGCAGGAAGCCGATCAGGCGGCGGACTTCGGACAGGGCCTCCAGATCGTTCTCGAAGGCGCCGTCGGCGACCCCCGACTTGCCGGCGTGAACGCGGGCGCCGCCCAGGTCCTCGTGGCTGACGACCTCGTTGGTGACCGTCTTCACCACGTCCGGGCCGGTCACGTACATATAGGACGTGTCCTTCACCATGAAGATGAAGTCGGTGATGGCCGGCGAATAGACATCGCCGCCCGCGCACGGGCCCATGATGACCGAGATCTGCGGGATGACGCCCGAGGCCAGGGTGTTCTGCAGGAAGATGTCGGCGTAACCGGCGAGGCTCTCCACGCCCTCCTGGATACGGGCTCCGCCCGCATCGAACAGGCCGATGATCGGCGCGCCGGCCGTCAGGGCCATCTTCTGGATCTTGACGATCTTGGCTGCGTGGGCGCCCGACAGCGAGCCGCCGAAGACGGTGAAGTCCTTCGAGAAGACATAGACCAGACGACCGCCGATGGTGCCGCGCCCGGTGACGACGCCGTCGCCAGGGATGCGTTGCTGGTCCATGCCGAAGTCGTGGCTGCGGTGCTCGACGAACATGTCGGTCTCTTCGAAGCTGCCTTCGTCCAGCAGCACTTCGATGCGTTCGCGCGCGGTCAGCTTGCCCTTGGCGTGCTGGCTCTCGATGCGCTTGACGCCACCGCCCAGTTTGGCGGCGGCGCGGCGGCGCTCCAGTTCCTCGAGGATGGCCTGGCTCATGGTGTGGGCGACTCCCTGCAATCTTTGACGATCACCAAGACGCTCCGTTGCAAAAAGGCAATCGCAACTTTGCAAAAGGGGCGTAAGTGCGTAAGCCTGCCAAGGTCGACGGGCTGTTTTGCAAAGTTGCGATGGCGGAAAAACTCTATCTCGGGGCCAAGGTGCGCAAGCTGCGCGAGGCGCGCGGCTGGACGCTGGAAGCCTGCGCCGGACGGCTGGCCCTGTCGCCCAGCTACCTGTCGCAGATCGAAACCAATCAACGCCCGGCGACGGCGCGGGTTCTGATCGCCCTGACACGGGCCTTCGACGTGGACGCCAGCCTGTTCGATCTGGACGGCGACGCCCGCCTGATCGCCGACCTGCGCGAGGCCGTCACCGACGTGGCCGGTCACGCCGAGGCGCCCTCGCCCGTCGAGCTGAAGCAGGCGGTGACGACCACGCCGCGGCTGGCGCGTCAGTTCCTGGCCCTGCATCAGGACTATCGCCGCCTCGACGAACGGCTGAAGACGCTGAACGAGACGCTTGGCCGGGACGAACGGGCGCAAGCAGCCCCCGCCCTGCCCTATGAGGCGGTGCGCGACTTCTTCCACTATCGCGACAACTACATCGACGTGCTGGATCAGGCGGCCGAAGTGCTGGCCGAACAGCTAGGCCTCGGCGCGGGCGGCCACCCCGAACGCGATCTGGAGGCGGCGCTGAACGACCTGTGCGGAGTGCGCCTGGCCACCGGCGAAGGACGCGGGGCCATGCGGCGTTTCGATCCGGCGGCGCGCATCCTCTATGTCGACGCCAGCCTGCCCGGCGCCACGCGGTCCTTCCTGATGGCGCACCAGCTGGTGCTGCTGCGTTTCCACGACCTGATCGAGCACGAACTGGACCGGGCCGCCTTCAACGTTCCCGCCGCGCGTGATGTCTGCCGGGTCGGTCTGGCCAACTATGCGGCGGGGGCCCTGCTGCTGCCCTATCGCCGCTTCCTGGAGGCCGCGCGTGAACTGCGGCACGACGTGGACCGACTGCGCAATCGTTTCCACGTCAGCTTCGAGCAGGTCTGCCACCGGCTGAGCACGCTTCAGCGTCCCGGCTGGCGCGGCGTGCCCTTCTACTTCGCGCGGGTGGACATGGCCGGGAACATCACCAAGCGGCACAGCGCGACGCGCTTCCAGTTCGCCCGCTTCGGCGGCGCCTGCCCCCTGTGGAACGTGCACGAGGCCTTCGGCGCGCCCGACCGCATCCTGGTCAATCTGTCGGAGATGCCGGACGGCTCGCGCTACATCTGCATCGCCAAGAGCGTGTCCAAGCCGGGCGGGTCCTATCTGGAGCCCGACCGCCGCTATGCGCTCGGCCTGGGCTGTGAGATCGAGCATGCTGATCAGCTGGTCTACGCCGCTGGTCTCGACCTGAACGGCCCGCCGACGCGCATGGGCGTCAGCTGCCGCATCTGCGAGCGCACCGACTGCGCCCAGCGGGCCTTCCCGCCCATCGACCGGACCCTGCGCGTGCCGGACAACGAGCGCGGCGTTATCCCCTACACCCTCAGCTAGAGGCCAAAGAAAGCCCCGCCGGGCGAACCGGCGGGGCTTCAGTTTTTCCGGGGCTGGAAACCCTAGAAGTTGGCGGTCACGCTCAACGTCACGGTGCGCGGCGCGCCGTAGAAGCCGATGACGGAATCCCCGGTGATCGCCGCCGGGAAGTTATAGCCGCCGGCGCGATAGCGCTCGTCCGACAGGTTGCGGCCCGCCAGGCTGACGCGATAGCGCGCGTCAGGCGCCGTCCACATCAGGGTGGCGTCATAGAGCCAGTAGGCGCCCTGATCGAGCAGCGGGATCGGCGTCTCGAACATCTGCGTCGCGCCGCGATAGGAGGCCATCGGCGTGAAGATCACCGAGCCGCGGTCGCCCAGATCGACACTGTAGGGCAGAGCGATATTGGCGGTCCAGTCCGGCGTGTTCTGGAAGTGGCGCTGATCGGCCATGTTCTCGCGCTTGCCGGTCAACGGGTTGAAGGTGACGAACTCGTTGAACTTGGCGTCCAGGTAGCCGAGCGTCAGGCGCGGAACGAAACTGTCGGTGATCCGCGCGCTGGCTTCCAGCTCCCAGCCCCAGATCTCGCTGGACCCCGCGTTGTCGACGAAGCTGACCACCGAGGTCGGCGGGATGAAGAACTGCGATGTGATTTGCTGGTCGGTGTAGTCCGACTTGAACAGGGCCGTGGCGAAGTTGATCCGGCGATCCAGCAGCGAGCCCTTCAACCCGATCTCATAGGTATCGACCAGTTCCGGCTGATAACCGTTGATCGTCTCGGGATAGAGACTGGCGTCGCCGCGCATGTCGAAGCCGCCCGACTTGAAGCCGCGCCCGTAGGAGGCGTAGCCGGTCAGTTCCGGCGTGAACTTGTAGCTGGCGCTGATCCGCGGCGTGAACTCCGAATAGTCGTCCGAGTTGGTGTAGTCGGTCAGAGGCGCGCCCAGCGGAATGGCCGAGAGATTGTGGAAGAAGGGGCTCTTGATGCCCAGATAGTTCTGGCGCAGCTGATCGACGCTCTTCTTGTCCTTGGTCCAGCGACCGCCGACCGACAGCGACAGCTGGTCAGTCAGATCGTAGCTGAAATCAGCAAAGACGGCGAAGCTCTCGGTGTCCACCTTGCCGCCGGTGAAGGTGGTCAGATTGGCCAGGCCGACGACCGTGTCGAAGGCCCCCTCGGCCGAGGCGTCCATGTAGAAGACGCCAGCCACGCCCTGCCAGCGCTCGCCCTCGAACAACAGCTGGAATTCCTGGGTGAACTGGCTGTCGGCGTAATAGCCCGGGATGTCGAGGATCGGCTGGGGCAGGCCATCGAAGTCGATACCGTCGCCCGCAGTGTCGCCGTCGCGCCAGGCCGTGACCGACTTGAAGGTCAGGGCGTCGCTGACGTTCCATTCGCCGGTGAAGGAGAGGCCGCGCGTACGGACGTAGCCGTCGTCGCCGATGCCGGCGCGCGTGTCATAGATGCCGTCGGTCATCGGCGCCTTGAGCCGATAGCCGTGACGGGCGTTGGACTCGTCCGTGGTCCTGTCGCCGGCAAGGCGGAAGAAGAGGTTGTCGCTGGGCGTCCATTCGACGCTCAGACGCCCCGCCGTGACATCCTTGTTGTAGTGTTCGGCGCCGGTGGTCAGGTTCGTGCCATAGCCATCGCGGGTGTAGCGCGCGATTGCGCCGCCGATCCGCAGGGTGTCATTCAGCGGGGTCGAGCCCGAGGCGATCAGGTCGACCTGATTATAGCTGCCATAGGCGCCCTTCAGCGTCAGTTCCGGGTCCTGGCTCAGGCGCTTGGTGACGTACTTGATCGCGCCGCCGATGGTGTTGCGGCCATAGAGGGTGCCCTGCGGTCCACGCAGGACCTCCAGCCGTTCGATGTCGAAGATGTCCAGGACCGCGCCCTGCGGACGGGCCACATAGACATCGTCGACATAGAGGCCGACGCCGGGCTCGAAGCCCCACAGCGGGTCCTGCTGGCCGACGCCGCGAATGAAACTGGTCAGGGTGGAGTTGGTGCCGCGCGCGATCTGGACCGTGGCGTTCGGCGTCTGCTGCTGCAGGGTAGTGATGTCGGCGGCGCCGGTCTGTTCCAGGCGCTCAGAGCTGACGGCGGTGACGGCGACCGGCACGTCCTTGAGGCTCTCCTCGCGGCGGCGGGCGGTGACGACGATATCGTCGACGCTGGAGGCCTGCTCGGTATCCGCCTGTTGGGCGAAGCTCGGCGCCGCGCAGAGCGAGGCCGTGATGAAGACGCTGGTCATCAGCGCCAGACGCAACTGTCCTGTCGTTCGCATTCTCGTTTCCTCTCCACGCGCGGTCGTTTGGTCGCCGCTGATCTGTGTTGGGCCGACGGTGGTCCGCGAACGGCCCCGCTGTCAACATCATTCATTCTTGCATGAATGAAACTTCATTCGGCGGCTCGACAGCCAGGCGAGCGTTGTTCATTCTGAAATGAACGAGTGCGGCGAAGATCGCGCCTGGAGGAAGCAATGATGAATCAGGTCAATCTGGCCGCGACCTCGCCTGTCGCGCACACCCCGTCCGGCGACCTGCGCGGCCGTCGCGAAGGTCCGGCCAATGTGTTTCGCGGCGTACCCTATGCCGCCGCCCCGGTTGGCGACCTGCGCTGGAAGGCGCCGCACCCGTTTCCGGCCTGGGATGGCGTGCGCGATGCGGCGACGTTCGCCCCTTCGGCTCCTCAGGCCGGGCCGTCCGATGTGGCCGACATCGTCGCCATCGGCGGCGCGCCCGAGCCGACCGGCGAAGACTGCCTGACGCTAAACCTCTGGGCGCCCGCCGAGGCCGCCGCGCCCGCGCCGGTCATGGTCTGGCTGCACGGCGGATCGAACCGAATGGGAGCGGGCTCCCTGCCCTTTTACGACGGCGCCGCCTTCGCCCGTGACGGGGTGGTGCTGGTCAGCGTCAACTATCGCCTGGGTCAGCTCGGCTTCTTCGCCCATCCGGCCCTGACGGCCGAGGCCGCGCCCGGCGAAGCGCTCGGCAATCAGGCCCTGCTGGATCAGATCGCGGCGCTGGAATGGGTGCGCGACCACATCAGCGCCTTCGGCGGCGATCCGGCCAATGTCACCCTGTTCGGAGAGTCCGCCGGCGGCCTCGACATCCTCGCCCTGATGACGGCCAGGCGGGCGCGCGGCCTGTTCCACAAGGCGATCGTCCAGTCCGGCGGCGGCTGGCTGCCCGCCACGCCGCTGAAGACGGCGCAGGAGCGCGGCGTCGCGGCTGCGACTGCGCTGGGCCTGACCCAGCCTGACGCCGCCGCCCTGCGCGCCTTGGCGCCCGAGCAACTGACGACTGTCGAAGGCGCCTTCGGGCCAGTCATCGACGGTCGATTGCTGGATCGCGACCCGATCAGCGCCTTTGCGCGCGGCGACTTCGCCGACGTGCCGATGATGATCGGGGTCAACAGCGGCGAGGATTCCCTGCTCAACTACGGCGGCGGGCTGAAACGCTTCGGTCAGTTGATCAAGCCGAACGCCAAGCTGGCCGCCCTCTATCCGCAGGCGAACGGCGACGAGGAACAGCTGATCCGCCTGGGCTTCCGCGACTTCGCCTTCGCCGCCCCGGCGCGCTGGGTCGTGTCGCGCCCCCGTCGGTCGAAGGCCTGGCTCTACGCCTTTGACTATGTGGAGGAAGCCCGGCGCGAGACCATGCCGCGCGCCAACCACGCCGCCGAAATTTTCCACGTCTTCGAGACCCTGGATCACCGTCCCGACGGCGCCCCGCCAGCGACCGAGGCTGACCGCGTCGTCAGCGCCGCCATGCACGCCCGCTGGATCGACTTCGCCAGAACGGGCGCGCCCGGCGCGGACTGGCCTGCCTATGTCCCCGCCGACGACGCCTGGATGGTGTTCAACGACACGCCCGGCGGCGAGGTCAAGCGCGGCTGGTGGAAGGCGGCGCTGGACCACCACGGCCGCAAAGGGAAGCTGCTAATCCTGCTGCTGCGCGCGCGGGATCGCCTGAGAACCCTGTTCTCGGCTAAAGTGACTCGATGACCGCCACCGAGACCAAGCCGCGCCCCAGGGCGAAAGCCAAGCCCGCGCCCAAGCCCAAGGCCCAGCGCCGCGAGGAGACGACGACCCGTATCCTCGACGTGGCCGAGGCCCTGTTCGCGCGCGACGGCCTGCACGGCGTCACCTTGAAGGCCGTGGCCAAGGAGGCGGGCGTCGATACGGCCCTGCTGCATTATTATTTCGACGACAAGAACCGGCTGTTCTCGACCGTCTTCGGCCGCCGCGCCGAGGTGGTGAACCGGCTGCGCCTCGACAGTCTGGACCGCTACGAGGCCGAGCACGGCGACGCCATGACGGTGCGCGGCGCCATCGACGCCTTCCTGCGCCCGCTATTCGTCCTGTTCGACGAGGGCGACAAGGCCTGGCTGAACTATGCCGCCCTGGTGGCCCAGGTGAACAACACCCCCGTCTGGGGCGGCGACACCATGCACCAACATTTCGACCCGGTGATCGACCGCTTCATCGGCGTGCTGAGACGCATCGCGCCAGAGACGCCACCGCGCCAGATCTACTGGTTCTATCACCTGCTGTCGGGGTCGCTGACTTTGTCGCTGGCCCAGACGGGCCGTATCGACGTCCTGTCCGGCGGCCTGTGCAAGTCCTCGGAAATGGGCGCCATCTGCGACGCCATGGAGGCCGTCTTCACCGGCGGGTTCGAGGCCATCCGCCGCTAACAAAGAAAAACCCGACCTCAGCGTCTGAGGTCGGGTTCCGGTCTCATCAGCCCATTGTCGGGATGACGAAGGAGCTGTCGGCGTGTTCCAGTTCGCTGTCAGGCCAGCGGGCCGTGACGGTCTTGGTCTTGGTCCAGAAGCGCAGACCTTCCATGCCGTGCTGGTTGATGTCGCCGAAGGCCGAACGCTTCCAGCCGCCGAACGAGTGATAGGCCACCGGCACCGGAATCGGCACGTTGATGCCGACCATGCCGACGTTGACGCGGGCGGCGAAGTCGCGGGCCGCGCGGCCGTTCTGGGTGAAGATGGCTACGCCGTTGCCGTACTGGTGCTTGCTCGGCAGGCTCAGGGCCTCCTCGAAGCTGGCGGCGCGCATGATCTGCAGCACCGGGCCGAAGATCTCTTCCTTGTAGGATTCCATCTCGGGCTTGACGTGGTCGAACAGCGACGGGCCGATGAAGAAGCCCTTCTCGTGGCCCTGCAGGCTGAACTCGCGGCCGTCGACGACCAGTTCGGCGCCTTCCTCGACGCCCTTGTTGATCCAGCCCAGGACCTTGTCCTTGTGGGTCTGGGTGACGACCGGGCCATAGTGGGCCTCGACGTCGGTCGAGACGCCGACGCGCAGGTTGGGGATCTCCGAGACCAGACGCTCGCGCAGTTCGTCGGCGGTGCGCTGACCGACCGGCACCACCACCGGCAGGGCCATGCAGCGCTCGCCAGCCGAGCCATAGGCCGCGCCGGTCAGGTCCTTGATCACCTGATCCATGTCGGCGTCGGGCAGGACGATGCCGTGGTTCTTGGCGCCGCCCATGGCCTGGACGCGTTTCCCGTGCTGGGCGCCCATCTGATAGACGTAGTGGGCGATGTCCGACGAGCCGACGAAGCTGACGGCGTGGATGTCAGGGTGGGTCAGGATGGCGTCGACCGCCACCTTGTCGCCGTGGACGACGTTCAGCACGCCCTTGGGCGCGCCGGCTTCCATCATCAGTTCCCCCAGACGCACCGGCAGCGACGGATCACGCTCGGACGGCTTAAGGATGAAGGTGTTGCCGGCGGCGATCGCCATGCCGAACATCCACATCGGGATCATGCCGGGGAAGTTGAACGGGGTGATGCCCGCCACGACGCCCAGCGGCTGGCGCATGGAATAGACGTCGATGCCGGGCCCGGCGCCTTGCGTGTACTCGCCCTTCAGCGCGTGCGGGATGCCGCAAGCGAATTCAATGACTTCCAGGCCGCGCTGAATGTCGCCCTTAGAGTCGGCGATGACCTTGCCGTGTTCCGAGGACAGCAGCTCGGCCAGCTCGTTCATATTGGCCTCGACCAGGCGCTTGAACTCGAACATGACGCGGGCGCGGCGCTGCGGGTTGGTCGAGGACCAGCCCTCGAAGGCGGCTTGAGCGGCCTGAACCGCGCGGTCCATCTCGCCGACGGTCGCCAGCTGGACGCGGGCCTGAACCTCGCCGGTGTTGGGGTTGAACACGTCGCCGAAACGGCCCGATGCGCCGTCGAAGGCCGCACCGTCGATGAAGTGGCGAATGTCGCGCATGAAGGCGTTTCCCTGTGATGTCGTTGTTCGTTCCAGCATGGCCTAGCAGACGAAGGGCTCGCCACCCATTGCAATCTTGCATCCTATGCTGTGCATTCGCGCAATGTTCGACTGGGACGACGTTCGCATCTTCATCGCCGCCGCGCGGGCGGGCTCGCTGGCTGTGGCGGCGCAGCGACTGGGCATAGACGCGGCCACGGTCGGGCGGCGCGTGGCGCGGCTAGAGACGGCGCTGAAATCGACCCTGGTGGTGCGCTCGGCGTCCGGCCTGCTGCTGACGGCGGCGGGGGCGCAACTGCTGGAGACGGCGCTGGACGCCGAAAGCGCGATGGAGGCCGCTGAGCGGGTGACGCGGCCCGACCTGATCGCCGGCACGGTGCGGATCAGCGCCTCCGAGGGCTTCGGCGGCGCGGTCCTAGCCCCCGCCCTGCCCGCGTTGCTGGCGGCGCACCCCGGCCTGAACATCGAACTGGCCGCCAGCTCCGGCTTCCTGTCGCCCAGCCGGCGCGAGGTGGACATGGCCATCACCCTGAGCCCCGCGGCCAGCCCGCGCCTGATCGTCGAGCCGCTGACGCCCTATCAACTGGCCCTCTATGCCGCGCCCGAGCACTTGACCCGGCATGGCGCGCCGCAGCGTGTTGAGGACCTGCCGGACTTCGACATCGTCGGCTATGTCGACGACCTGATCTATGCGCCGGAGCTGCATTATCTGGACGAGATCCGCCCCAACCTGAGGCCGCGCCTGGCCTCATCCTCGATCCGGGCGCAGCGGGACATGATCGCGGCGGGCGGCGGCATCGGGGTCCTGCCCTGCTTTCTGGCCGAGGGGCTGATGCGGGTCCTGCCCGATCAGGTGCTGATCGAGCGCCGCTTCTGGCTCAGCACCCACCGCGAGGTTCACGGCACGGCGCGGCTGAAAGCGGCGCGGCGCTGGATCAAGAGCCTGTGCCAGAATACGGCGGCGCGTCTGTCGCCCTACTAGAGCCCCAACAGGTCCGACCAGCGCCACTGGCCGGTCCCCAGCGCCAGCTTGGGCGCGCCGGGATCATCACTCAGGGTCACAACCACATAGCCGCGCACCGCCTGGGACTTGCACTCACGGGGCGAGAAGCCGACCACCACAGCCACGGCCTGACGCACGCCCGCCAGTCCCTTGCCGTCCTGACCGGGGCTCAGCACCCAATCGCCGTTCCAGATGACAATGGCCCGGCCACGCGCGCCGGAGTCGCGATAGGCCTCGGTCAGGCGCGCCCGGATGCGCGGGTCGTCGCGCAGGGCGTTCTGCAGACGCTCGATCATGTTGCAGACCCCTCCCGATCCCGAACCGGAGCCTGAGCCGGAACCACTGCCGGATCCCGTGCCCGTACCACTACCGGCGCCGCTGCCGACGCCGGAGCCGCCCCCGGCTGTCATCGCCCCTGCAAGGGCGGCGTCGCCCAGAAAGACGTAGGAGACGCTGGGCTCCGGCGCCGAGATCGGCACAGGCTCCACCGTCGGCGGCCGCCGCGCCGGACGGCTGGGCCGCGGCGCAGGACGCGCAGGCGGCGCAGGCGCGGCCTTGACCGGCGTCTTCACCGGGGTCGGCGGGGGCGCAGGCTTTGGCTCGGGCGTCGGGGCTGCGGCCGGCTTGCCGCCTCCGGCTTCCTGCGCCGCCGGTTCCGGCGCGGGCGGCGGCGGCAGAAGCTCAATCAGCTCCACCTCCATGACCGGTCGCTCCGGCGGATAGACGGGAACCTTGACCGGCGCGAACAGAATGACGGCCAGCACAAGGGCGTGCGTCAGAAGACTGAACGCCACGGTCGCCGGTCCTACGATCCTTCGCCGACGGTGCTGCCCACTCATTCAGCGACAACCCGCGATATTTCAATTTCAGTATGGCGAAGCTTCGACATTGATGTTCCGAAGTCGATCTCACGGCATATGACCATTACTTTGAAAATCATCTGCTCGTGTCAGGATCAAGGTGCTCGAAGCATAACGTTCGAGAAGCGCAAAAAACGCAGATATCTTAAATTTTTCTATAGTTAAGCTGGCACCTTTTCTTTCGTCACGCGTCTCTACCGCGCCGTTCCTGCGCAAACAGGACTGCTTGCGCATGCATCCGGGAATAGCGCTCCGGAACGAAGGAGACTGAACTTGATCAAACTGACCTCTCGCGCGATCGCTGTGACCAGCGTCGTGCTGATCGGCGGCCTGGCCGCCAGCGGCTGCGCCAGCCACCGTTTCGTGCGCGACAATGTCGCCGTGGTCGATGGCCGCGTGACCGAAGTCGACAACCATCTGACTCAGGTCGAAGGCACTGCCGGCGAAGCCCTGAACCGCGCCAACGCCGCCCACAAGCTGGCTGAAGGCAAGTTCCTGTATGAGGTCGTGCTGTCGGATGACTCGGTGAAATTCCCGGTCAACCGCGACGCCCTTTCGCCCGAGGCCGAACAGCGCCTGTCCGAACTGGTCCAGCGCCTCAAGGCCGAAAACCGCAACGTCTATCTGGAAATCCAGGGCCACACCGACTCGTCGGGCGACACCCACGCCAATGAAATGCTCGGCCAGGCCCGCGCCGAAGCCGTCCGCCGCTTCCTCAGCGACCAGGGCATCGCCCTGAACCGCATGGCGACCATCTCCTATGGCGAGACCAAGCCGGTGGCGCCGAACAACACGCGCGAAGGCCGCGCCCAGAACCGTCGCGTCGCTATCGTCGTGCTCAGCTGATCCCGAGGCGGCGGCTCAATTCAGGGCCGCCGCCCGGAAACGCAAAAGGGACCGGCGAATGATCGCCGGCCCCCTCACGATTGCCGTCCGCACCCGATGCGGCCGTCAACAGACAGGCGTCAGAAGCGAACGCGAACGCCGCCGAAGGCGCCCTGTCCGGCCGTGCCGTAGTTCAGGATCGTTTGATACTCTTCATCGAAGAGGTTCTCGACACGGCCATAGACTTCCAGGTGATCATTGATCGGATACGAAGCCCGAATATCGACCAGGGTGTAGGCGTCCAGGTCAGCGGAATTGTTCGCGGTGGTGAAACGCTCGCCGACATAGCGCACCGACACGCCCGTCTTCAGACCAAAGACCCAGGCGTAATCCGCCGCCAGATTGGCCGTATGCTCGGGCCGATAGGTCAGTTGCTTACCGTTGTAGTCGCCCTCAACATTCTGCGCCTCGGTCCAGGTGTAGTTGGCGCTGAGGTTCAGGCGGTCGGTCACGTCCACACGACCGATCAGCTCGATGCCCTGAGCCTCGGTCTTCTGCAGGTTCTTGTAATAGCCCCAACGGTTCACGCCGCCGCAAAGCGGATCGGTCGTGCCGACATCGCAGCTGTTGTAACGGATCTCGTTGTCCGCCTGACGATTGAAGTAGACGGCCGAGACGACGGCGCGATCAAAGAGGCGCTGCTCGACGCCGATTTCCCAGCTGTCGAATTCTTCAGGCTGAAGCGTCAGATTGCCAAGGTTGCTGTAGAGCTCATAGAGACCCGGTGCCCGGAAGCCCTGTCCCCAGCTGGCGCGCAGGACGGTGTCGCCCTCGTTCAGCGCCCATGCCGCCGCAGCCTGTCCCAGAGCCTTGCCGCCGTAGACTTCATGATCGTCGTAGCGCAGGCCGCCGGTCAGGGTCAGGCCATCCAGTGCGGTCCACTGGACCTGGCCATAGACGCTGTCGATACCGGCCTTGCCGCGGGTGTAGGCGGGGTTCGGGTCCCAGGCATCCGGCACACGAACCTTCATCTCCGAACGTTCGCTCTCGGCGCCAAAGGTGGCGTTCAGCGTCTCGCTGACGGCGAATACGCCCTGATATTCCCACCGCTGGTTCTGGCCGAGAGCATCATAGGTCAGGGGCTGAACATGTACGTCGGGATCGTAATACTGCGTGTCGGTATCGGTCCAGGCGTGGCCAATACGGTTACGCAGACGCCCGCCCAGAAGATCGAAATTCAGTCCGGCGTAGGCGGCCAGTTCACGCGTATTGCCGTAGCGACGCGCATCACCGTTCCAGGCATCGAGATCAACCCGGCCATCCGACCAGACCGATCGCAGGTCCAGCGACACGGCGTCAGTCAGCTTCAGGTTCACACGCCCCGACAGACCGGTATTGGCATAGCCGTCGTCCTCGGTTCCGGTGGCGTCGGCCGAGAAGCCGTCCGTCGAATAACGGCTGGCGGCCAGGCGCCAGTTCAGGCGCTCGCCGGCGCCGCCGACCCCGCCGCGGAAATAGGTCGTGCCGCGCGCGCCGGCCTCGGCGTCCAGGCTGCCTTGCAGGGCTTCGGTCGGTTCGGCGGTGACGATGTTCACCACGCCGCCGATGGCCTGGCTGCCCCACAGGGTCGATTGGGCGCCGCGCAGCACCTCGATGCGCGCCGTGTCGCCCACCAGCAGGTTTCCGAAGTTGTAGCCGCCTTGCGTCGAGGTCGGATCGTTCATCTTGACCCCGTCAAGAAGCACGACCGTGTGGTAGCTTTCCGCGCCCCGGATTCTCAGCCCGCTGACCGTTCCGACGCCGCCATTGCGCGTGTAGCTGACGCCCGGCGTCTCGGCCAGAAGCTCGACCACGGCCGTGGTCTGGCGGTTTTCCAGAGCGGCCTGGGTCAAGACCGTGACCGAGGCGCCGACGCGCTCGATCGGCTGAGCCGAACGGTTGGCGGTGACGACTACGTCTTCAACCTGGGTGGCGGCGGCGCGGCCGGCGACGTCGGGCGCGGCGGCTTGCTGGTCCGTTTCAACGGCGGCGGCGGGGAAGGCCGCCAACAGACTGGCGGCGGCGAGGGTAGCATAGGCGATCCGGTTCATCCGGCGGCTCCATTGACGACGCCGCGTCGTGGCTGCTTCCGGCGCCGTACAGACGCACGAAAACGGCCGCGAGCGCGGCAGGTTTTCACTTGTCGTCACACGAGTCACCTCGACCGCCCGGCACATCCCGACCGCGCAGAGAACGACGGCGACAGGCAGGTCTCCTGGCTTGCGGATCAGGGCCGATGCGCGTCGCCTTCCCAGAAGTCGTTCAGGCCGTGGCCTTCAGGACCGCCAGTGGCGTATGACGCGCGGGCTAACCGCTTACAGTTGCGGGAACAGCCGGAGTCTCACACTCCGTTCCCTTTTGATCCCCTTTCGGGGAACCTGACGCGTCGGTGGCAGTAGGGCCGCGCGCCGGTCAGGTCAACCATCGCAAAAGCGACCTCAGGCCGTCAGTCGATAACCGACACCCGGTTCTGTCGCGATCAGGCGCGGCTGAGCCGGGTCGGCTTCCAGCTTCTGACGCAGTTGGCCGATGACCACGCGCAGATACTGGGTGTCGTCGGCGTGGGCCTTGCCCCAGACGGCGGTCAGCAGGTCGCGGTGGCCGACGACCTTGCCGGCGTTGCGCGCCAGATGGGCCAGGACGTCGTATTCCTTGGGCGTCACGCGCACGGCGGCCTCGGCGCGGGTGATCAGGCGGCGCTCCAGGTCGATGACCACCTCCCCCGCCGTCAACGGCCCGCTGGCCTCCACGCGCGGGGCGGCCTGGCGCAGGTTGGCGCGGACCCGGGCCAGCAGTTCGCCGACGCCGAAGGGCTTTTCGACATAGTCGTCAGCCCCCAGGTCCAGGGCGGCGATCTTCTCGGCCTCCTTGTCGCGCGCCGACAGGATGATGATGGGACCGGAATAGAACTCCCGCGCGCGGGCCAGCACGTCCTTGCCGTCCATGTCGGGCAGGCCCAGATCCAGCACCACGGCGTCCGGGCTCCACAGGGCGATGCCGCGCAGGCCCTCCTGCCCGCTGTCGGCGCGGCGCGGCTCATAGCCGGCGGCGTCCAGCGCCGGGGACAGGAAGCGGTGGATCTGGGGCTCGTCGTCGATGACGAGAATCTGGGGACGGACAGCGGCCATTGGCGAAGTCTAGAGCAGGCTCGGGTGGGTGACGACGGCCTTGGGCAGGCTGATCAGGATGCGCGTGCCTTTTCCATCCTGAATCGGGCTGGCGGCGGCGATGCGGCCGTTCATGGCCTCGACGAAGCCCTTGGCGATGGCCAGGCCGAGGCCTGCGCCCTTGCTCCGGTCAGACGGCTCCTCCATGCGGCGAAACTTGTCGAAGACGCGCTCCAGCTCGGCGGTGGGGATGCCCTGGCCCTCATCCTCGATGGAGATGACCACCGCACCCCGGTCCTCATAGGCGGCCAGTTCGACGGTCGAGCCGTCGGGGCTGTAGGCCACGGCGTTTTCAAGGATGTTCACGAGCGCCTGCTCCAGCAGCCCCTGATCCACCATGACCAGGCTGAGCTGGGCCGGGAAGTCGCGGGTCATTTTCCGCCCGCCCAGACGCCGCGCCACCCGTTTGCCCGCCGCGTTCAGCACATCGCGCACGTCGACCCAGTCGGCGCGAATGTTCAGACCGCCGCCCTCCAGCCGGGTCATGTCCAGCAGGTCGCCGACATAGCGACTGAGCCGCTCGGCCTCCTCGCGGATCGACAGCAGCAGGTCGGCGCGCACGGCCGGCGTCAGCTTGTCGCCCAGGTCGATCAGCGTCGTCGAGGCGCCCAGCACCGTGGACAGGGGCGTCCGCAAATCATGGCTGACCGAGTTCATCAGCGCGCCCCGGAAACGGTCGGTGCGACGCAGGGTCTCGGTCTCGACCGCCTGCCCGGCCAGGTCGGCGCGCTCGACCGCCACGGCGCCCTGATCCAGCAGGGCCAGGGCCAGTTTTTCCTCGTCCGAACCGGGCGACAGGGCCGCCGCCTCGATCCCCGCCACGCCCGCCCGGTCGCGCACGCCCTGCAGGGGCCGGAAAGTCCAGCGCGCCTGCGGCAGGGTTCCGGTGCCGTGGCCCGCCGGTTCGCCCTTCTCCCAGGCCCAGCGGGCGGCGGCCATGGCCTCGGCGTCCAGCGCCGCCTTGGTCGGCGCGCCCGCGATCAGGGTCAGTTCGTCGTTGAGGGGCAAAAGGACCACAGCCCCCGCTCCGGCCGCCGCCGCCGTCTGTTCGGCCAGGATGCGCGCGGCGGCGGCGCGGTCGCCCACCCCGGTCAGCCTCTGGCTGGCGGCCAGCAGGGCCGAGACCGCCGAGGCGCGGCGCTGGGCCGCCCTGGCCTGCTCGCGCACGCGCCCGGCCAGGACGCCGGTCGTCAGGGCCACGGCCCAGAAGACGATCAGGGTCAAAAGGTCGGTCGGCGAGCCGATAGCGAAGCTGTAGCGCGGCTGAAGAAACAGGAAGTTGTAGGTCAGGAAGGCCAGCGTCGCCGCCGCCAGCGCCGGACGCAGGCCATAGAGCACCCCCGCCGCCAGCACCGCCGACAGGTAGATGACGCCCAGATCAACCCGCTCGAAGGTCCGGTCCAGCAGCAGGGCGAGGCCCGTCGCCGCGACGACACAGGCCGCGCCGACGGCATAGCCGCGCCAGCCGCCGGTCAGGACCATGCGCGGCTCGCGCAGGGTCTTCTCCTCCAGATCGGCTCCATCGGTAATGACGTGGACCGCCACCCCGCGCGCCTGGCGCAGCAGTTCGGCGGCCAGCGACCGGCCCAGCCATTCGGACAGGCGGCTGTCGCGGCCCTTGGCCAGAACGATCTGGGTGATGTTGTTCTGATGGGCGTGGTCCATGACGGCGCGCACCACGTCGTCGCCGCTCAGGACCACCGTGCGCCCGCCCAGTTGCTCCGCCAGCTTCAGCGCATCCGACAGCTTGCCCGCCGAGCCGACGCCGTGGCGTGCGCCCGAGGGCCGATCGACGTGGGCCACGGTCCAGGGCGCGTCCATCATCATGTCCGACAACCGCCGCCCGGCGCGGACCAGGGGGGCGGCCATGGCGTCGCCGCTGACCAGCACCAGGATCCGCTCCCCCGCCGCCCACGGCCCCGGCACCCCCTGTTCGCGCAGGCGGGCCACCAGTTGATCGTCCACCGTCTGGGCCGCGCGGCGCAGGGCCAGTTCGCGCAGAGCTGTCAGATTCTCGACCTTGAAGAAGTTGTCCGAAGCCAAACGCGCCGTCTCGGGCACATAGACCTTGCCCTCGGCCAGGCGCTTCCGCAGCTCCTCGGGCGTGATGTCCACCACCTCGATGTCGTCGGCGCGCGACAGGGCGCTGTCGGGCACGCTTTCACGCTGGCGCACCCCGGTGATACGCAGCACCACGTCCGACAGGCTTTCCAGATGCTGGACGTTCAAGGTGGTCCAGACGTCGATCCCGGCGTCCAGGATCTCCTCCACGTCCTGCCAGCGCTTGGGATGGCGCGAGCCGGGGGCGTTGGAGTGGGCGTATTCATCGACCAGCAGCAGGCCGGGGCGGCGCGCCACGGCGCCGTCGAGATCGAACTCCAGCAGGGTCCGGTCGCGATAGGCGATGGGGTTGCGGGCCATGACCTCCAGCCCGCGCAGCAGGCTCATGGTCTCCTTGCGGCCATGGGTTTCGACCACGCCGACGACCACGTCGTCGCCTTCCGCCTTTCGGCGGCGGGCGGCGCGCAGCATCTCATAGGTCTTGCCGACCCCGGGCGACATACCCAGAAAAACCTTCAGCCGCCCACGCTTGCGCGGGGCGGCCGGGGTCTTGTCCGTCGGGAGCATGGACGGCGCCATCAGCCCTCCGCGGCAGGGCGCGCAAAGCGAGCGTCCAGCGCCCGGTTGGTCAGCAGCACATTGACGCGCGGCTGACCCAGAACGCCGAACGTGCGGCCTTCGACGTGCTGTTCGACCACCTCGCGCACCTGCGCCTCTCCAATCCCGCGCGCCCTGGCGATGCGGGCGATTTGCAACCTAGCGTAGGCCGGAGAGATATGCGGGTCGAGGCCCGAGGCCGAGGTCGTCACGGCGTCGGCGGGGACGACCGCCTTGCCCGCCTCGACCCGCAGTTTTTCAGCATCGGCCTTGACCCGCGCGATCAGGTCCGGGTTCAGCGGACCGAGGTTGGAGCCGGACGAGGCGGCCGCGTCATAGCCGTCGCCCGCCGCCGAGGGGCGCGGGTGCAGATAGCCGGGCTGGCTGAACGTCTGGCCGACCAGGGCCGAGCCGACCACCTGGCCCGCCTTGTCGCGAACCAGACTGCCGTTCGCCTGATCCGGGAAGGCGGCCTGGGCCACGCCGGTCACGGCCAGGGGATAGGCGACGCCGAGGACACCGGTGAACAGGGCGATCATCACGACCGCCGGACGGATATGGCTCAACATCAGAAGACCGCCTTCAGGCTGGCTGCGACGCGGCTGTCATAGCTGGAGCCGAAGCCGTGCTCATCGGTGTCGAAATAGCGGACGTCCAGCGCCAGATGATCGGTCAGCTGATAGGCCGCGCCCAGGTTCCAGGTGGTGTAGTCGAAGTCGGACGACACCCACTGACGGCCCACCGCCGCCGAGATCGTCCACTTGTCCGCCGGGCTGATCGCGCCGTTGATCTCGGCATAGGTCGCCTCGTCCTCGGACGCGCCGAAGAAGTCCGGCGAGTAGTAGATCGCCGCCCCCAGGGTCGCCGGGCCGACGGCGCGCGAGGTCGCGGCTTTCAGCTCCACATAGTCGTAGTCGGCGCCGTCCGGCTGGCCGGCGTAGAAGTAGCTGACCACGCCGAAGTCCCAGTTGAAGCCGCCGAACTCGGGCCGGACCCCGGCGTAGAGGTCGATCTCGGCCTCAGTGTCGGCGTCCCCGGTGAAGGCGACGTTTCCGACCCAGGCCCCGGCGTAGAAGGCTCCTTGCGTCACATCGACCCCGGCCGAGACGGCGGGATCGCCTTCGGTCTGGCTGACGCCGCGGAAGACATAGTCGCTGGCGACTGCGGCGTTGAAGGCGAAGTCGGGACCCGCCTTCTCCTCGGCCTTGGCCGGCGCGCTGCACAGGCCCAGGGCGATGATGGCGACCAGACAGGCGCCGCCGAACAGGGCGTCGTTGGAGCCCGAGGCTTTGGAGAGGTTACGTTTACGCATGACGGTTTTTCCTTGGTCGCTCAGGGCGGGCTTCAAGCCAGGCCGAGGGCGGAGATGACGATGTCGATGAGCTTGATGCCGACGAAGGGGGCGATCAGACCGCCCAGGCCGTAGATCAGCAGGTTGCGGCCCAGCAGCTTGCCCGCCCCCACGGCGCGGTATTTCACCCCGCGCAGCGCCAACGGGATCAGGGCGATGATGACCAGGGCGTTGAAGATGACCGCCGACAGGATGGCGCTCTCCGGGCTGGACAGCTTCATCACGTTCAGCGCCGCCAGCGACGGCAGACCGACCACGAACATGGCCGGGATGATGGCGAAATACTTGGCCACGTCGTTGGCGATCGAGAAGGTGGTCAGGGCGCCGCGCGTGATCAGCAGTTGCTTGCCGACCTCGACGATCTCGATGACCTTGGTCGGGTCGCTGTCGAGATCGACCATGTTGCCGGCCTCGCGCGCGGCCTGGGCCCCGGTCTGCATGGCCACGCCGACGTCGGCCTGGGCCAGGGCAGGCGCGTCATTGGCGCCGTCGCCGCACATGGCGACCATGCGTCCCTTGGCCTGCTCCGCCTTGATCAGGCGCATCTTGTCCTCAGGCGTGGCCTCAGCCAGGAAGTCGTCGACCCCGGCCTCGGATGCGATGGCCGCCGCCGTCACCGGGTTGTCGCCGGTGATCATGACGGTCCGCAGCCCCATGCGACGCAGGTCGGCGAAGCGGGCCTTCACCCCCGGCTTGACCACGTCCTTCAGGTGGATGACCCCGACCAGGACGTCGTTTTCGGTCACGGCCAGGGGCGTGCCGCCCGAACGGGCGATGCGGTCCACAGCGGCGCGGAACTCAGGCGCAGCCTCCGCCTCGGCCAGACCCAGCGACTTCAGCACGGCGTCGACCGCCCCCTTGCGCCACGACTGGCCGCCCGCCTCCAGACCCGACTGGCGGGTCACGGCGCTGAACGGAATGGTCTTAGCCCCTTCAGGCAGGTCGCCCGTCACCCCGGCGTTGCGGCCCAGTTCGACGATGGAGCGGCCTTCCGGCGTCTCATCGGCCAGGGAGGCCATGACCGCGGCCCGCATCACTGCGTCAGGACGCACGCCCGGCACGGTGATGACTTCCGTGGCCATGCGGTTGCCGAAGGTGATGGTGCCGGTCTTGTCCAGCAGCAGGGTGTCGACGTCGCCCGCCGCCTCCACCGCCCGGCCCGAGGTGGCCAGAACATTGACCTTCAGCAGCCGGTCCATGCCGGCGATGCCGACAGCGGACAGCAGGCCGCCGATGGTGGTCGGAATCAGGGTGATGAACAGGGCGCCCAGGACGATGGGGTCCAGCTTGATCCCCGTATAGGCGCCCAGACCCAGCAAGCTGGCCACCGCGATCAGGAAGACCAGGGTCAATCCTGCCAGGAGTACGGACAGGGCCAGTTCGTTCGGCGTCTTGCGACGGTCCGCGCCCTCGACCATGGCGATCATGCGGTCGAGGAAGGTGGCGCCGGGGGCCGAGGTGATGCGGACCTTGATCCAGTCCGACACCACGGTGGTGCCGCCGGTGACGGCCGAGCGGTCGCCGCCGCTTTCGCGGATGACGGGGGCGCTTTCGCCGGTGATGGCGGCCTCGTTGACCGAGGCGACGCCCTCGATGATCTCGCCGTCCGAGGGGATGACGTCCCCGGCCTCGACCAGGACGATGGAGCCGATCTCCAGCTCCCCCGCCGGCGTCGGGACCACCGTTCCGGTCTTCGGATCGACGATCAGCTTGGCCTTGGTGGTGACGCGGGTGGCGCGCAGGCTGTCGGCCGCCGCCTTGCCGCGCCCTTCGGCGATGCTTTCAGCGACATTGGCGAACAGGACCGTGGCCCACAGCCACAGGGCCAGCTGGACGGCGAAACCCGCCGCCTGGCCCGTCGCCACGGCGGCGACCGCCGAGACGCTGGCCAGCAGGGCGACGATCCAGGTGGCGAAGATCACCGGGTTGTTGAGCAGCTTGGTCGGGTTCAGCTTGACGACGGCGTCGCCGAGCGCCCGGCCGAGCATGGCCCCGGTCAATCCGCCCGCGACGGGCGAAGAGGACACTCTTGGGGAGGATGGGGAGCTCGACGGATCGAGCGTGACTTGGGTCATGACGGATATCCGATCAGAACCGGGCCACGACCTGGAGCATATCGAAATGCTCCACGATCGGACCCAGGGAAAGGGCGGGGAAGAACTGCAGACCGCCGAGGATCAGGATCACCCCGATCAACAGGCCGATGAACAGCGGGCCATGGGTCGGCAGAGTGCCGGTCGAGGGCGCCAGCCTCGGTTTGGCGACCAGAGCCCCGGCGACGGCCAGAACCGCGACGGCGGGCACGAACCGGCCCAGCAGCATGGCCAGACCCAGGGTGGTGTTCCACCAGGGGGCATTGGCGGTCAGACCCGCAAAGGCCGAACCGTTGTTCCCCGTCGCCGAGGTATAGGCGTAGAGGACCTCGGACAGGCCGTGCGGCCCCTTGTTCAGCAGACCGGCCAGAGCCTCGGGCAGGACCGCCGCGACGGCCGAGAAACCCAGCACCGATAAAGGCACGACCAGGACCGCCAGCATGGCGAACTGGATCTCGCGCGCCTCGATCTTCTTGCCCAGGTATTCCGGCGTGCGGCCGACCATCAGGCCCGCCACGAAGACCGCCAGCATGGCCATCAGCACCATGACCGCGACGCCCGAACCGATCCCGCCGGGCAGGATCTCGCCCAGCTGCATCAGGAACATGGTCACGGCGCCGCCCAGCGGCATATAGCTGGCGTGCATGGAGTTGACCGAGCCGTTCGAGGCGCCGGTCGTCTGGGCCGCCCAGGCGACGGAGGACGGCACGCCGAAGCGGACCTCCTTGCCCTCCATGTTTCCGGCGGACGTATCGACCCCAGCGGCGACCAAGGCGGGCGCGGGCTGGCTTTCGATGACATAGAGGGCCGAGGCCGCGCCCCCCAGAAGAATGACGGCGGCGACGGCCAGGGCGCGAACGTCCTTCTTGGCCAGGACGCTGCGGCCGAAGGCGAAGAAGGCCGCCCAGCCCATGACGTTGATGCAGACCGCCGTGATCAGGGTGGTCAGAGGGGTCGGGTTCTCCAGCGGATGGGCCGAGTTGACGTTGAACACGCCGCCGCCGTTGATGCCCAGCTGCTTGATGGCCAGCTGGCTGGCGGTCGGGAACAGGCTGATGGTCTGCGAGCCGCCTTCCAGCGTCGTCGCCTGGGTCGAGGCCGCCAGCGACTGAACCACGCCCAGACCGGCCAGAACCACCGCCACGATGAAGGCGATCGGCAGCAGGACATAGAGGCTGGTGCGCGTCAGGTCGGCCCAGAAATTGCCCAGTCCCTCGCCGCGATTGGCGATGAAGGCGCGGGCCAGGGCGGCGGCGATGGTCGCCCCGGTGGCCGCCGAGACGAAGTTCTGCACCGTCAGGCCCACCATCTGGGTGAAGGTCGAGACGGTCGTCTCGCCGCCATAGCTCTGCCAGTTGGTGTTGGTGACGAAGCTGACGGCGGTGTTGAAGGCCAGATGCGGGCTCAGGCCGTCGAACCCCTGCGGGTTCATCGGCAAAATACCTTGGAGCCGCAGCAGGCCGTAAAGCAGCAGGAAGCCCGCCAGATTGAAGACCAGCAGGGCGCCGACATAGCCCAGCCAGCCCTGACTGCGGCCCGGATCAACCCCGGCGGCGCGATAGAAGAGGCCCTCGACCGGCTTCAGCATCGGGTCCAGCCAGGTGCGCTCGCCGTTCCAGACACGCGACATATAGACCCCGATCGGCCAGCCGAGCACGACGGCGAGACCGAGGGTCAGGGCGATTTCCGCCCAACCTTGAATATTCATGAGATGGCGGCTCCGCTCAGAACCGCTCGGGGCGCAGCAGGGCCGCGACCATGTAGCCGGCGATGACCAGGGCGCCGACGCCCCACAGGACGTTCAGCCACATGATCACAACCTCTTCAACGCAACAGCGAGGGCGGCGAAGACCAGAAAGGCCCCGCCGCCGATCGCCAGAAAGATCACATCGGCCATGCCGAAGCCTCCAGCTCAGTTAGAGCCGGAAGAGACGCCTTAACAGCGTAAGCGGGCCATGCGGAAAATCTGGCCGCGTATAAGGCGCATATAAAGAAAGCCGTTCACGCGCATGGTGCGCGCACCGCGCCTCAGCCCTTCAAGCCGCGCAGCATCAGTTCATGACGGTAGGCGGCCACGTCGGCCAGGGCCGCGTCCAGCGCGGTTTTCACCCTTTCCAGGCCCACCGCCGCCAGGGCCTGTTCACCGTGTTCGACACTCTGGCAAACCGTCGCCAACTCATGCGCGCCAATGCCCGCGCCCGCGCCACGGATGGTGTGAACCGCATCGCGCCACCCCTCGAACGTCGGATCAAGCATGGGCGCCCACAGCGCCGCCTGCTGTGCAAACAGGCCCAACACCTCCTCGGTGATGTCGTCCATGCCACCCGTCATGGCCTCGAGGACGGCGAAGTCCACCGCCCCCGTCAGATCGCGCCGCGCCATCAGGCTTCCGGGCTCTTGGCCAGGCGAGCGTTCTTCGACGACCACAGCAGATAGATGGCCAGGCCGAACAGGTTCCACAGCAGGAAGTAGAGCTGGGTCGAGGCCTTCAGGCTGAAGAAGAAGACGATGCAGCCGACGATGGCCACGCCACCGACCAGCCACCACAGCGGCGCCTTGAACTTGCGCTCGCGGTTCGGCTCGCGGACGCGCAGGACGATCAGGCTGATCCCCACGGCCATGAAGGCCATCAGGGTGCCGGCGTTGGCCAGGGAGGCCAGTTCGTCCAGACGCATGATCCCGGCCAGGATGGCCACGACGATGGCCGTGAAGAGCGTGACCACGGTCGGCACGCCGCGGTTAGAGATCCTGGCCAGACGGTTGGGCAGCAGGCCGTCGCGGGCCATGCCCAGGAAGATGCGGCTCTGGCCGAACAGGAAGGCCAGAAGCACGGTCGGCAGGGCGATGACGGCGGCGGCGGCGATCCACTGGGCGGCGACGCCCTGGCCCAGACCACGCATGATCAGCGACAGAGGCTCGGGGCTGTCCGAGAAGCTGGCGACGGGCGCGGCGCCGATCGCGGCGGCGGCGACGACGATATAGAGGACGGTGCAGACCACCATCGAGCCGATGATGCCGATGGCCAGGTCGCGCTCAGGCTTCTTGGTCTCCTCAGCCGCCGTGGCGATGGCGTCAAAGCCGTAGAAGGCGAAGAAGATGATGGCCGCCGCCGCCATGACGCCCGTCTGGACGAAGGGCGCGCCAAAGCCATGCGGCATGAAGGGCGTGAAGTTGGCGGCGTCGAAGTGCGGCAGGGCGATGGCGACAAAGGCCACCAGGGCGGCGATCTTCACCAGCACCAGCACCGCGTTCAAGGTCGCGCTCTCCTTGGTGCCCATCAGCAGCAGGCCCGTCACCACGGCGATGATGAAGACGGCCGGCAGGTTGATTAGACCGCCTTCGACGTGCGGGCCGACCGTCAGGGCCAGCGGCAGGTCAATGCCCAGCCCGGCCAGGAAGGGAATGGCGTACCCCGACCAGCCCACGGCCACCGCCGAGACGACCAGCGAGTATTCCAGGATCAGGCTCCACCCCACGACCCAAGCGAAGATCTCGCCCAGCGAGGCATAGGAATAGGTATAGGCGCTGCCCGAGGCGGGCATGATGGTGGACAGCTCGGCATAGGCCAGGGCGGCGCAGGCGCAGACCAGACCGGCCAGGGCGAAGCTGATCAGCACGGCCGGTCCTGCCAGACCGGCGCCGACACCGATCAGGGTCAGGATGCCGGTGCCGACGATGGCGCCGACGCCGAGGGCCATCAGGTGCGGCCAGCTGAGGGTTTTCTTCAGCGCCGGCCCTTCATGCGGGGCCAGCATCGCATCGATCGACCGCCGACGGTTCCAGAACGCCATATGTGTAATTTCCTCGTGCCGCGTCTTTCGGCGGCTGATTCCGGCCGCGACCTTAGCGCGCAGAACAAACTTTAGAAAATCCCACAATCAGCCCTTGCGCGTCCCCGGCATCCTGAGTATTAGGACGGCCCTTCCGGCGGCCCAGCGCCTTCCGCGAAGGACCGGCGCCATACCAAGGGCGCAGACGACGGTACGGGTGATTAGCTCAGTTGGTAGAGCAGCTGACTCTTAATCAGCGGGTCCACAGTTCGAACCTGTGATCACCCACCATCGTCTCTCCATCCAGCTTCAGGCGAACTGTTCCCTTTCCGGGGAAAGCTCCTGCGCGGGTCTCAGCCTGGCGAGAAGACGGAGTTCAGCCTCTTTCCAAGACGCCTTGTCGCAGGCAGGAAGAAAGCTCTGCGTTTCTCCCTCCCCCTCTGGTGCGCCTCATGCCCTCTGGACTTATGGCCCTGATCGATGATGTCGCGGGCATCGCCAAACTGGCGGCGGCCTCCATCGACGATATCGGCGCCGCCTCGGGCAAGGCCGCCGGCAAGGCAGCGGGCGTGGTGGTCGACGACGCGGCCGTGACGCCGAAATACGTGACCGGCCTGTCGCCCAGCCGCGAACTGCCCATCATCGGCAAGATCGCCGTAGGTTCCATCCGCAACAAGCTGTTGCTGATCCTGCCCGTCGCCCTGTTGCTGACCGCCTTCGCGCCCTGGGCCATCACGCCCCTGCTGATGTGCGGCGGCGCCTACCTCTGTTTCGAGGGAGCCGAAAAGGTGATGGAGATGTTCGCCGGGCACGAGGTTGAGGACAAGCCGGTCAGCGACGACCCCGCCCATCTGGAAAAGGCCACGGTTTCCGGCGCCGTGCGCACGGACCTGATCCTGTCGGCCGAGATCATGACCATCGCCCTGGCCGACGTCGCCGATGCGCCGCTGGCGACGCAAGCCGGCGTGCTGATCGTGGTTGGCCTGGCCATGACCGTGGCCGTCTATGGCGCGGTCGGCCTGCTGGTGAAGCTGGACGACATCGGTCTGCACATGGCCGGGCGCGCCTCGAAGTCCAGCCGCGCGATCGGGCGCGGCCTGGTCAAGTCCATGCCGGGCGTCTTCTCGTCCCTGTCCGTCATCGGCACCGTGGCCATGCTGTGGGTCGGGGGCGGCATCCTGGTGCACGGCACGCACACGCTGGGTCTGGCCTGGCCGGCGGAGCCGGTCGAGCATCTGGCCCACGCGGTCGGCGCCCTGGCCGGGCCGCTGGCCGGCGCGGCAAGCTGGACGACCACGGCCCTGCTGTCAGGCCTTCTGGGCCTGGTCGTCGGCGGGGTCCTCGCGGTCCTGCTGCATCAGGTCCTGCGGCTATTCGGGCGGGGCGCGCACTAGCCAGTCGGCGTCAGGTGACCTGACGCTTCTCCAACTTCCGGGCCAGGGTGCGGCGATGCATGCCCAGGCGACGCGCGGTCTCCGAGATGTTGAAATTGGTCTCGGCCAGAACCTCGTGGATGCGCTCCCACTCCAGGGTCTTGATCGAGGTGGGTCGGGCGCTGAGCGCGGCGTCAGGGTCGCCGTCCTGACGGGCGAAGGCGGCCTCGATCTCATCCGTGCCGGCGGGCTTGGCCAGGTAGTGGCGCGCGCCCAGCTTGATCGCCTCGACGGCGGTCGCGATACTCGCGAACCCGGTCAGGACCACGATGTCCAACTCGGGATCGAAGGCGTGCAGGGTCTGGACGCAAGTCAGGCCCGAAGCCGCCCCCAGCTTCAGATCCACCACGGCGTAACGGGGATGATGCACCTGCAGCAACTCGACCAGCTGCTCGTGACTGCGGGCCGATACGACTTCATAGCCGCGCCGCTCGAACGACTTGCGCAGGGTCTTGGCGAAGGCCTCGTCGTCCTCGACGATCAGCAATTGACGAGGGGCGTCGGTCAGGTCGGTCATTTCGGAGCCAAAGCCTCCAGGGGAAGGGTCAGGCGGACATTGGCGCCGCCGTCGCGTCGGTTGGCGGCGACGACGCCGCCGCCCAGCTTGCGCATCACATTGACCAGAAGGAAGAGCCCCAGCCCCGCCCCTGCCCTGCCCTTGGTCGACTGATAGGGCTGGCCCAGGCGCTCGAGGATCTCGGGCGTGAAGCCCGGGCCGTCGTCATTGAACTCAACCGACAGCAGGTCGCCTTCCAGCGTCGCAGCGATCACCATGCGCTCGGCCCCCGCCTCATGCGCATTGTCCAGCAGGGCGCTGAAGACCTGCTTCAGGGCCGGATCGGCGATGATGCGGGGATCACGAGGCGTCGGCGGCTTCAGCACCACGGCCATGGCGTCGCTGGACTTCTCGCGCCAGTCGGCGACGATCTCGGACAGGAAGCCGCCCAGGGTTGTGACGGTCGGCGCCTCGCCCCGCGCCTCGCCCGCCGACATCAGGATCCCGGTGACGATGGTCTTGCAGCGCTCGACCTCGGCCTGCATCTCGACAATGTCGGAGGTCAGGTCGGCGTCGGCGGTCAGGACCGGCATCCGCTTCCAGTCGCTGAGGATGACTGACAGCGAGGCCAGAGGCGTGCCCAGTTCATGCGCGGCGCCCGAGGCCAGCAGCCCCATGCGGACAATGTGATCCTGCTCCGCCGCCTGCTGGCGGGCGTCGGCCAGATAGGCGTCGCGCGCGCGCACGTTCTGGGTCGTACGGGTGACAAAGGCGACCAGAAGCACGGCGATCAGGATGAAGTTGACCAGGGCGCCGGCCTGGATCAGGCCCATGTGGGCGTCGGTGTCCGGCGGCAACAACAGCGTCTGGTGCCAGATCGCCAGAAAGGCCAGACAGCCGCTGGTGACCAGCACGAAGCCCCAGGCGTAGGGCGGTCGCAACAGCACCGCCGCCAGCACGATCTGCATAAGATAAAGGGCGGCGAAGGGATTGCTGGTCCCGCCGCTGAAGAAGAGCAGCCAGGTCAGAGCGGCCACATCCACGAACAGGGCCAGCATCAGCTCCGGGTCGGTCACGCTCTGCCGACGCAGGGTCACAGGCGCGCTGGCCAGATTCATCACCGCCAGCCCAGTCGGCGCCAGCAGCAGCATCCCCAGCGGCAGGGGAATCTTCAGCCCCCAGTGAACCACGGCGATGGTCATCACCTGCCCGATGACCGCCAGCCAGCGTAACTGGATCAGCAGCAACATGTTGCGCCGCCCCGCCGCGCCCGGCGACACCGGTGTCTCGGCCCGGTCGTCCAGGCCCAGAAGGCCTCGCGCGAAACCGGCCGCGCTCATCGCGCCGCTCTCCGGCGCTTTTCCTCACGCCAGAACAGGACGAAGCCCGCCGTCGACATCAGGGCCAGCCCGAACCAGGTCAGGGCGTAGATCAGGTGGCTGTTGGCGAAACGCACCACGGTCAGGCCGCCGCGCGGCCAGCCGCCGGGATTGGGCGCAGCATCGGCGTCGATGAAGTAGGACGCCACCGGCCCGGTCAGCCCCCTCGCCCTGGAGATTGCGGTCACATCGCGCGAGAACCAGCGGTCGCCCGCGGGATCATTGGCGCGCAGGAAGCCCCCGTCCGGTTCGCTGAGGCGCAGCAGGCCGACGACGGTGGCTTCCCCCTCGATCTGGCCCTCTGCACGATCGGCCGGCTTCTGACGCTCAGACGGGACGAAGCCCCGGTTGATCAGGACCGTGAACCCCCGGTCGGTCGTCAGCGGCGTGACAACCCAGTAGCCGGGGCCAAGGTCTGTCACGGCCTTCACCAGGGCCTCGCGCGAATGATCGAAGCGGCCGCTGACGACGACCCGACGATACTGATCGGCCTGACGCGTGACGACCTGATCGGGCGGCGGAGCGGCGACGGGCGCGGCGTGGATGCGCGCGTCGACCTGACGGATCAGGTCCTGCTTCCAGGCCAGCCGCTGCACCTGCCAGACGCCGAGCGCCGAGAAGCCCGCGAACAGAACCGCGAACATGACCGCGCCCAGGATCAGGACGGTCATGCTGCGCGGCGGCCGGACAGGTCGCGACGTCGGCTCTATGGCGCTTCTCCCCTGCTGGCCGTCAGGCTCAGCCCATGGTCTGCATGTCGTGGGTGGGCATCATGTTCGTGTTCAGGTGATACATCACCCAGACCGAACCGGCGACGGCGATCACCACCACGACGATGGTGAAGATCAGCGCCAGCATGTTCCACCCGCCCTCGGACTTGTGGTTCATGTGCAGGAAGAAGACCATGTGCACGATGATCTGGACCACGGCGAAGGCCGTGATGACCAGACCGGTCGTCTGAGGCGCCAGGGCCTCGGTCATGACCAGCCAGAACGGGATCGCCGTCAGCACGACCGACAGCAGGAAGCCGATCATATAGGTCTTGAACGAGCCGTGATCGTGGTCGTCGCCGTGGTGATGATCGTCGTGATGATGATCGACCGCGTGGTCGTTGTGGGCCTCGACGCTCATCGCAGCATCCCGAACAGATAGACGAAGGTGAAGACGCCGATCCAGATGACGTCTAGGAAGTGCCAGAACAGGCTGAGGCACATCAGCCGGCGCTTGTTGGCCGGGATCAGACCCTTGCGCCACACCTGCACCATCAGCGTGACCAGCCAGATGCAGCCGAAGGTGACGTGCAGGCCGTGGGTGCCGACCAGGAAGAAGAAAGCCGACAGGAAGCCGCTGCGCTGGGGCGTGGCGCCCAGATGGATCATGTGGGCGAACTCATAGAGCTCGATCCCCAGGAAGCAGAGACCGAAGACGCCGGTGATCGCCAGCCAGGTCTGCATCTGGGCCGTGCGGTTCTTGACCATGGCCAGCATGGCGAAGCCGTAGGTGATCGACGACAGCAACAGCATCGACGTGTTCAGCGCCACCAGCGGCAGGTCGAACAGGTCCTTGGGCGCGGGGCCGGCGGCGTAGTTGCCGCCGATCACGGCATAGACAGCGAACAGCATCGCGAAGATGAGGCAGTCGCTCATCAGATACATCCAGAAGCCCAGCATGGTGCTGTGGCCTTCCGGGTGATGCGGCTCCTCGACCGGGTGGTAGATCGGCCGCCCGGCCTCGTCGACGTAGTCAGGGTTCAGGGAAGCTGCGTGGCTCATCGGATCATCCCTTCGCCGCTGCGGCCGCCAGGGCCTTGGTGTGCGCGTCTTCCGTCGCCTGCACCGTTTCGGCCGGGATGTAGTAGTCGCGCTTGTAGTTGAAGGTGTGGAAGATGGCGTAGGCGATCAGGGCGAAGAAGCCGAGCGCCGCCAGCCACCACATGTACCAGATCAGGGCGAAGCCCACGATCGTCGACAGACCGGCCAGGATCACGCCCGCCCCCGTGTTGGACGGCATGTGGATGGCCTTGTAGCCGTCGGTCGGCCGCTCATAGCCGCGCGTCTTCATGTCCCACCAGGCGTCCGAGTCATGGATGATCGGCGTCTTGGCGAAGTTGTAATCCGGCGGCGGCGAGGAGGTGGACCACTCCAGGGTGCGACCGTGCCAGGGGTCGCCCGTCTCATCGCGCAGCTTGTCGCGGTTGAGGATCGAGACGGCGAACTGGATCAGCATGGCCAGGATGCCGACGGCGATGATGCCAACGCCGACCGCCGCGATGATGAACCAGATCTGGTAGGACGGATCGTCGAAGACCCGCATCCGCCGCGTCACGCCCATGAAGCCCAGGACATAGAGCGGGGCGAAGGCGACCCAGAAGCCGACCACCCAGCACCAGAAGCTGACCAGGCCCCACTTCTTGTCCAGCTTGAAGCCGAAGGCCTTGGGCCACCAGAAGTTGATGGCCGCGAACAGACCGAACAGCACGCCGCCGATGATGACGTTGTGGAAGTGGGCGATCAGGAACAGGGAGTTGTGCAGGACGAAGTCCGCCGGCGGCACAGCCAGCATGACGCCCGTCATGCCGCCGATCACGAAGGTCAGCATGAAGGCGACCGTCCACATCATCGGCAGCTCGAAGCGAATGCGGCCGCGGTACATGGTGAACAGCCAGTTGAACAACTTGGCCCCTGTCGGGATCGAGATGATCATCGTCGTGATCCCGAAGAAGGAGTTCACGGATGCGCCCGAGCCCATGGTGAAGAAGTGGTGCAGCCACACCAGGTAGGACAGGATGGTGATAACCACCGTCGCATAGACCATGGAGGTATAGCCGAAGAGCTTCTTGCCCGAGAAGGTCGAGGTGACTTCCGAGAAGACGCCGAACAGCGGCAGGATCAGGATGTAGACCTCGGGGTGGCCCCAGATCCAGATCAGGTTCACGTACATCATCGGGTTGCCGCCGAAGTCGTTCGTGAAGAAGTTGGTGCCCACGTAACGGTCAGCCGTCAGCAGGGCCAGAACCGCCGTCAGCACCGGGAAGGAGGCCACGATCAGGACGTTGGCGCACAGCGAGGTCCAGGTGAAGACCGGCATCTTCATCAGGCCCATGCCCGGCGCGCGCATCTTCACGATGGTCGCGATCAGGTTGATGCCGGACAGGGTGGTCCCCACCCCCGCGATCTGCAGGGCCCAGATATAGTAGTCCACGCCGACGCCGGGGCTGTAGCCGATGCCCGACAGCGGCGGATAGGCCAGCCAGCCCGTGCGCGCGAACTCGCCGATGAACAGCGAGGCCATGACCAGCACCGCGCCCGCCGTCGTCATCCAGAAGCTGAAGTTGTTCAGGAAGGGGAAGGAGACGTCGCGCGCCCCGATCTGCAACGGCACCAGATAGTTCATCAGACCGGTGATCAGGGGCATGGCCACGAAGAAGATCATGATCACGCCGTGAGCGGTGAAGATCTGGTCGTAGTGGTGGGCGTTCAGGTAACCCTCGGCCCCGCCGAAGGCCATGGCCTGCTGCAGACGCATCATGACCGCGTCGGCGAAGCCGCGCAGCAGCATGATGATCCCCAGGATCATGTACATGATGCCGATCTTCTTGTGGTCGACCGTCGTGAACCACTCGGTCCAGAGGTAGCCCCACAGCTTGTAGCGGGTGATCAGGCCCAGGGTCGCCAGGCCGCCCAGCACGACGACGGCGAAGGTGACGACCAGGATCGGCTCGTGGAATGGCAGGGCGTTCCAGTCCAGCCGGCCGAAGATCATGGATGCGATTTGCTCAATAGACATGTCGGTCAGGCGCTCAGGATTGGGACGCGGAGGCGTCGGCCGCGGTCGGCGCAGGAATACGGGGAGCGAAGGGCCAGCCGGTGGTGGCGGCGACTTCGGTGCGGGCGGCTTGCCCCGGACGGGCCAGCCCCATGCCCATGATCTGTTCGCTCGGAGCCGAACGAGTCATCTGCACGGCCAGCTCCTGACGGCGGCGGGCGGCGTCCACTGCGGCCTTCTCGGCCTCCAGCGGGGTGCAGACGGCCATGACGTAGGACTCGCCCGAACCCAGGACGGCCTGGCCGCGGCGGGCGTACTTGTCGTGGACCAGGGGCCAGGTGGCGTGGACGGCGGTCAGACCCAGGCCGCCCTTCTTGTCGATGGCCATCATCTCGCCCATGCACATCTTGCCCGGCTCGACGCACATGTTCAGCACGGCGTCGAACAGGCCTTCGTCGACCGAGGCGTAGTGAATGACCGGCACCTTCTCGCTGGGCTTTTCCAGCTCCAGATAGGTTTCACGGTCCAGGCTCCTGCTGTCGGCGCGCACGCCGGCGACCCACTGATCAAAGCCCGCCTGATCCAGACCGTGGAAGGCGAAACGCATGTTGGAGAAGCCGTCGCCGGAATAGTTGGCCGAGAAGCCGACGTATTCGCCCGGATGGTTGATGACGGCGTGCAGCTTGGTCTCCATGCCCGGCATGGCGTAAATCTGACCAGCCAGGGCGGGGATGTAGAAGGAGTTCATCACCCCCGTCGAGGTGATGTGGAAACGGATCGGCCGGTCCACCGGCGCGGCCAGTTCATTGACCGTGGCGATGCCGTATTCCGGGTAGATGAACAGCCACTTCCAATCCATGGCGACGACGTTGACCTGAAGCGGCTCGACGCCCTCGGCGACGGCTTGCCCCTTGTTGACCCGGTCCAGCGACCGATAGGGATCCAGCAGGTGGGTGCCCGACCAGGTGATCGCGCCCAGGCAGATGATGATCAGCAGCGGCGCAGCCCAGATCACCAGTTCCAGATGGGTCGAGTGATCCCAGTCCGGCTCGTAACGGGCTTCCTTGTTCGACTCCCGGTACTTCCAGGCGAAGAAGATGATCATGGCCATCACGGGGATGACGATGATCAGCATCAGCACCACCGACCAAACCAGAAGATCGCGCTGCTGCACCGCGATGTCGCCCGCGGGCGACAGGACAACAGCTTCACAGCCCGGCAGCAGGGCCAGGAGCGGCAATAGCAAGAGAGGTCGCAGGCGGCGCACGAAGGCTCCTGTCCGGAAATTGGGTGCTGGCTCGGTCATCGTGCGCGGCCCGTAGCGCCGCCCGCCAAATGGCGACATTGGACAATCCGTCCTATCCCCCCCGACGAGGATCGGGAGCAAATGGCCGCTTTCGTCATTCTTACCATGTCGGCGCGCGTGTCGCGCTCGGGTCCAGGGAACGTCATCGGTCATGAACGCCACCAGCGGCGCGCCTTCTTCAGAGTCCCTCGAACGGGACGCCAGCCAGATCAACGCGCGACACGGCAAAATCGACGCCGGAGAAATTGCGATCGGCGTGATCATCGGTCGCACGTCGGAATTCTTCGACTTCTTCGTCTATGCGATCGCCTCGGTCGTAGTCTTCCCGCAGCTGGTCTTCCCCTATGCGGGACCGCTGGGCGGGACCCTGCTGTCCTTCGCCGTCTTCGCCGTGGCCTTCATCGCCCGCCCGCTCGGCACGGCCCTGTTCATCGAGATCGACCGACGCTTCGGGCGCGGGACCAAGCTGACCATCGCCCTCTTCCTGCTGGGCCTATCGACGGTCTGCCTCGGCTTCCTGCCCAGCTATGATCAGGTTGGCCACTGGGCGGCGGTCATGCTGATCGTCCTGCGCATCGGTCAGGGCGTGGCTCTGGGCGGCGCCTGGGACGGCATGGCCTCGCTGCTGGCCGTCAGCGCGCCTGAGAACCGTCGCGGCTGGTACGCCATGGTGCCGCAACTGGGCGCGCCCTTCGGCCTGATCGTGGCCAGCGCCCTGTTCGCCTACTTCCTCAGCAAGCTGTCGGCCGCCGACTTCCTCGACTGGGGCTGGCGCTATCCCTTCTTCGTGGCCTTCGCCATCAACGTCGTGGCCCTGTTCGCCCGTCTGCGCATCGTGGTGACGCCCGCCTTCCAGGCCGCCTTCGAGACGCTGGAACTGCACCCTGCCCCGGTCACCAAGGCCGTGCGCGAAGAAGGCGGCGGCATCGTCATCGGCGCCTTCGCTCCTCTGGCCAGCTTCGCCATGTTCCACATGGTGACGGTCTTCCCGCTGTCCTGGGTCTTCCTCTACACGGAAGAATCCCCCAGCCGCTTCCTGATGATCGAACTGGTCGGCGCCGTCTTCGGCCTGATCGCCATCCTGGCCTCAGGCTGGCTGGCCGACCGTTACGGCCGTCGCGCCCTGCTGGCCGTCACCGCCGCCGGCATCGCCGCCTTCTCGGGCTTCGCGCCGCAGATGCTGGACGGCGGCCCCATGGGCGAACTGGCCTACATGATCCTGGGCTTCGTCCTGCTGGGCCTGTCGTTCGGCCAGGCCTCGGGCTCGATCGCCTCCAGCTTCAGCTTGGGGAACCGCTACACCGCCTCGGCCCTGACCTCCGACCTGGCCTGGCTGTTCGGCGCGGGCTTCGCCCCTCTGGCGGCTCTGGCCCTATCCGGCAAGTTCGGCCTGGTGGCGGGCGGCGGCTATCTGCTGTCGGGCGCCGTCTGCACCCTGCTGGCCCTGTGGCTGAACCGCGAACTAGGCCGCGGCCGGGCCGGCGCCAAGACCTGATGGTCAGACCTTCATGAGAAACGGAAAAGGGGCGGACCTGCAGGTTCCGCCCCTTTTTCATGCGCGCTTCAGGTCAACAAGGTTATCGCCAGTTTACAATAAGGCTTCAGTCCCCGCTAAGCCTGTCTGATCGCCTGAAGTTAAGAGGCGTTGCGTATCGTCGCTCTTGAAATCAAGGGTGATGAGGACGTCATGACCAAGTTGAAGTCGGCAAAACGCCGTACCCTGCTGGCGCTCGCCGCCGGCCTGACCGCCATGCTGGCGCCGCAAGTCGCCTCGGCCGGCCCGACCGCGGGCTATTCCTATCGCCTGAAAGCGACAGTGCCCGTGTCATGCTGGGTGCGCCCCAGCAGCACGGTCATGGCCGAAACCGGCCGCACCGGCTCTGTCGTCGAGGCCTGCAACAGCCCGGGCGGTTTCACCGTCTCGGCTCAATACCGCCCGCTCGGCACCAGCGAAAAGGCCAGGATCATCTACGGTGATCGCGCCCTGGACCTGGCCAAGACCGGGATGCTGGAGTTGCGCCGTTCCAATATGGCGACCATCCGCACCGTCGACTATCGCTTCGACGAGGTCGAACTGGACGAGCCCCTGATCCTGGCCCTGACCATCCAGCCGATCTGATCCCCTGATCTCCGACAACAAAAACGCCCCGCAGGATCTGCGGGGCGTTTTCGTATTCGGCAAACATCAAGGCGGCTGGCGCCGCCGCGATCAGATCGCGGCGACGGTGAAGGTCAGGATGTCGCTGTAATCCCCTGCCCGCTTGCCCGAGGTGTCGCCTATACGCACCGTCAGCGGGTAGTCGTCCCGACGCGCCTGGGCCGAAACCACGTCGAAGCTGTAGGGCGCGGTCAGGTTGACGTTCCGCGAACCCAGTTGCAGCCCATAGTCGATATACCAGGGCGTACCGGCCTGACGCAGGCGGCCCAGGTTCTGGGACGTAACCGACACGCGGTAGCCAGCGGTGCTGTGAACATAGACCGAGGTGTTAAGCGCGCGCGTCCCCTCGCTCAATTCGCCCAGGCTGATGGTCGGAATCCCGTTCTGGCGAGTGAACTCGCCCTTCAGGCCGATGATGGTGGCCGCCGCGGCCTCAAGCACCAGGGTCACCGGACGCTCGGCATGCACGTCGCCACTGGCGGCCTGCAAGGCGATGTAGGCGGTCTGGGTATAGCGGCCGTAGGGCAGATTGGCCGGCGGCTGCACGGCGACACGAATGCGCGCCAGTTCCCGTCCGTCTTTCGGCACGTGGATCTGGGAGCCGGTGACGATGCCGCTGGTTCCCGACCGCGGCGTCAGATCCGCGCCGCTCTGCTCGTCACGCATGACGTAGGGCACGCGCACCCGCGTTCCGGGCGCGCCCAGGCCGTACGGCTCACCGCGAAGCGAGACGTTGAAGCGACCGTTGCAGGGCGTCTGACCACTGTTGATCAGGGCCAGATCAAAATCGCGCACCGCAGAGTCGTCCTCCAGCGGATTGTAGCGAATGATCCACTGGTCGGCGCCGGGGTCCAGAGTCAGGTTGCACTTGGCCTGCGCCGAGGCCTGACCCGCCAGCGCCAGGGCGCCGAAGGCGACGGCGGCCGCCGTCAGGGTGGTGCGAAGGGATCCGGAGATCATGGTCATCTTCCTTCCAGTCATTCTTCCGGCACGTCGATCGGCAGGGTGACGGTCTGCATGTCCAGCAGACCTTCGTTGTCCGCCGGCACCGAGAACTCGAACCCGGCCGACGGGCTGGTGAACAGATCAACGCGATAGGTCTTGCCCGGCTTCAGCTTCTGAACGGCGAAACGGCCGACCGAGTTGGTGAAGAACAGTTCCGGCTCGGCGTTCGGTTCGTCGACCGGACGAACCCGCCCCGACAGCAGGGCCGCCGGGCGACCGCCGTTGCCGACGATGCGGCCCAGCGCCGAAACGAAGGCGTCGCTGCCGACCTGGACGGAATAGCCGCTCTTGTAGGTCGGCCGAACGCGCAGGATGCCTTCGCCGATGTCGTAGCCCAGCGGCGCATCGAGCACATCATAGCGTACCGACTGGTTCACATAGGAGGTCAGGGTGTTCGACAGAGCCGGCCCCAGGGCGCCGCTGCGGGCGGTGTAGTTCCCGCGCGCGAACGACTCGCCCACGATGACCGGGTGATCGCCAAGCGTTTCGTGTGGATAGACGATGGCGAAACTGTCGTAGATGTTGCGCCCCATCGCGACCTTGCCGCCCGTCGTGGCGATCGAGCTGCCGAGCCGCAAGGTGGTGACCTGTTCCTCGGTGATATTGCTGAAGGACTGGCCGAAGGTGGTGTGCGACAGGCTGGCGTCAAAGCGATTGCCGACATAGTCGACCTGACCCGACACCGTGCCGGGCCCGTCGTCATAGGTCGACTGGACCGAATAGCCCCACGACCCGACACGGTTCTCACTCGACTGCTGGAAGCGCACGCTGCCGGTGTTGCGCGCCGAACTGTAGCGCGCCTCGCCACGACGATCGTAGCGTGGCGACCAGATCAGGGCGACCGTGAAGCCGAAACCGTCGCGCGTCGTGCCGAAGGTATTGCCGTAATCCGTGTATTCGGCCCCGAACTGCAGTCCCCACTCCGGCGTCACGCGATAGGTGGTCGTCGCGCCGAGGGTATAGGAATCATCGAGGAAGGCGCTGCGGCTCATACGATAGGAGGCCGTGGCGTTAGCCAGCCAATCGGCCGAGAACCTGTGCGAATAGGCCCCCGTAAAGATCCACGAGATCGGATTCTGCGCCGTGGCGTTGCCCAGGCTGGCATAGTCCTCGGACGTGTAATCCGCCACGAAGGTCCAGCTGTCGTAGGTGTCGCCCTGATCGACCGCCAGATCGTAGCTCAGGGCGTAGGCGTAGCCGCCGCCGCGATCGCTGTTGCTGACCGAGGCGTCCAGACGCGCGCGCGCGCCGTTCTTCAGGATGATCTGGCTCTGACCGGTCAGGTTCTGCACCTGCTCCGACGCCTGCAGGCCAATGCCCAGGGCCGGTCGATTCTCGAAGGCCTTGCGCCAGTAGCCGGTGAAGGCCAGCTCGCCGTCATTGTACTCGGGCGATCCGAACAGACCCGTATTGGTCACGCCCAGATAGGCGCCGTACTCATAATCGCCTGGTTCAAGGTCGATGGCGTCCAGATAGGCGCTGTAGGCGACGGTTTCGGTACGACCGGACTCGTTCTGGATTTCCAGTTGGACGTCGTTCGACCCGGTTTCCAGCGGCAGGTTGGACAGGTCGTACTGACCCGGGTCCAGACGGAACTCGCGCACGAAGACCCCGTTGCGCAACACGCGAACCGTCGAGGCCTCCTGCAACACCAACTGGCGACCGCCGGCCAGGACGTTGTTGCGGAAACTCTCGAACCGCTGGCGCTGACGCGCGACGCCAACGCCGCCCATCTGGATATAGCCCTGGCGTCCGCGCGTTTCGGGATCCATGTCGCCCAGATACCAGCGACGGAAGGCCTCGGGCTCGTCATAGACAAAGCGGGCGTAGCGGCGATCCACTTCATAGTCGCCGGTGAACAGGTCCTCGCGTCCCTGAATATCCGTCTCGAAGACCAGGTGCTTGAAACGGACAGCGCCGTTCAGATAGACGCTCGGCGTCGCCACATCGCCCGTTGAATTACGGCGCTGCACCAGCATGTTGGTGTTCAGATAGGCCGAGAAATCCTCGGGCGCGACACCGGGCTCGTCCGGGCGACCACCCTGGAACAGGGACTCGATGGACCGCTTGGTCGGATCGATCCGCAGCACCAGAACCGCCAACTGGTCCGGGTCGTATTCCAGACGGATGCCCGTCGTGTTGATCTCTTCGGGTGCGAAGGACTCCACCCCCTCCAGGCGCGCCGCCAGTTCAGCCTGGGCCTCCGGCGTCAGCAAGGGATCGATCAGACGCTTGAAGCCCGCGCTTTCGACGATGAAGCGGTCGTCGCGCGTCAGCAGCACCGGCATCTCGCCCAGCACGCGCCGGTTGAAGTTTAGCGGCACCGTCATGGCGATGTCGCGATCATACGGGTTGATGTTCGGGCGCTGCTGCGCTGCATCGACCGGCGTGCCGCCTGCCAGATTCTGTTCGTTCTCAGCGCGCGCGGCCCCAGCCCCGGCCAGCATGGCCGCGACCAGAGCGATGCTGGACGCCGTTCCCCTGATGGTTTCCCCCCGCTTCCTCATCGCGCGAACCGCAGGCTCACAGGTTTGGCGGGATCCAGTTCAACGCCGGTCGGCACCTTGAAGGTCCGACGGCCGCCGCCGGGCGCCAGGTAGCCGACGCCGACGGTTTTGGACACTTCGTCACTGGTGTATTCGCGGCGGAAAGGTTGGCCCGCCTTGTCCGTGCCCTCGATCACCCAGGTGGCGCCGCTCATCAGGGCGTAGCGTTTGCCGCTGTTGGCGACGACGATTTCAACGCCCGGCTCGGCCGGAGGCTGGGCGACAGGCTGTCCGCCCGTCAGCGAGGGATCGATCTCGGGCGCGGGCGGCGTCACCATGGCGGGCTTGACCGATACGACCTCGACCTTGGGTTCCGCGCCGGGAGGCGCGACCACGATCAGGGCCTTCATGGTGTAGAGCACCTGCACCGCCACCGCGCCGCCGCCTTCCGGCACGTTGGGGTCGGTGGCGACCGGCAGCTGCTTCACCCACAGATAGTAGGCGCGCGACACTTCGATGGTTGGATCGCCGATCCACTGGACGCGTACGACCTGGCGGCCGCTGACAGGAACCAGGCCTTGCGGCGGGAAGACCAGGAAGTCCTCATCGGCGGGGGTTTCAACGATATTGCCGTCGGCGTCGATGTCCATGCGCGTGATGCGGGTCTCGAACGGCAGAGCGGCTGTTCCGACGTTGCCGACTTCGATCCGGGCAGCCGAACCGGCGCCTGACGTCGTCAGCTCGGACACCATGGGGGAAACCCGCATGGCCCATGCCGCCGTGATGAACAGCAGGCCCGCGACCAGCGCCGCCATGCCGCCGAAGAACCGCGTCATCCGCGGGAAACGCATGCCCCGTCGCACCATCACCGAACTCTTCCCCATATCCGTCGCCTGAGGCGACGTCCCGATTCCAGCCGCCCCCATGGCGACCTGGCCGTTTCACGCAAACTTCGCGCCAAGGGCGAAACCCCTGAAACCCTAACGACCAATGATCACTGAAAGGAAAACGCGCGGGCCGGCCCAAGCCGCCCCGCGCGCAATCCCTATTGGACGTCAGTCGCTTAGAAGGCGGCGATGTTGACGGTCAGGTCGCCCTGGTAGCTGCCGGCGAGCAGCGACTTGGAGGGGACCGGGATGTTGACGTTCAGGGCCATGGCCGACTTCCAGGCGCCGTGCTGGGCGCTGACGCTGTTGGAAGCGGCGGTCAGGACCAGCGAGGTCGGCGAAGCCGCGCCCGCCACGCCGACGGCGCCAGCGGTGTAGTTGGCGGTGACCGAGAACGGCAGGTTGGCCTGGAAGACGTTGGTGTCGTAACCAGCCGAGCTGTTGTTCACCAGGCCGCGGATGTCCGACTTGGACAGGGTCACGGTGTTCGAGGTGTTGCAGCCCGCCAGGTTGCTGTCGATCGTGACATTGGCCGGGGCCGTCATGTCGAAGGCGGCGGCCGGACCGGTGTTGTCCGAAGCGAAGATGCCGATGGTGCCGAAGTCGATCGTCTGCGAGTTGCTGCTGCCCGAGTAGTAGGCGCAGTCCGTCGACACAGCGCCCTTCAGGGTGAAGGTCGCGCCGTCCGACAGCGAGGCCGTGCCATTGTTGTCAGCCGACAGACCCTTGATCTCGATCATCGAGACATTGGCGTTGGAGTCGTTGATCACCAGCGGGCTGATGCCCTGCAGGTAGTCGCGACCGACAGTCGGCACGCCGCCTTGGGCGTAAGTTTCATTGATGGTCGAGTTGGGGTTCAGAAAACCCATGCCCAGACCAGGGATGTTGACCGTGGGCCCAGGCAGAGCGCCGGTCGTGGCCGTGGCGTGATAGACTTCACCAGCCTGAGCGGAGACGGCGGACAGAGCGAGGGCGGCGACGCCCGCGAGAAGCGAAACAGTTTTCATCTGAATTTTCCTGAGGTTCTGCGGACGGCGCCGAAGACGGAGGGGCCGAAGCCCCTCCGCAAGGCGTCAGTCGCTTAGAAGGCGGCGATGTTGACGGTCAGGTCGCCCTGGTAGCTGCCGGCGAGCAGCGACTTGGAGGGGACCGGGATGTTGACGTTCAGGGCCATGGCCGACTTCCAGGCGCCGTGCTGGGCGCTGACGCTGTTGGAAGCGGCGGTCAGGACCAGCGAGGTCGGCGAAGCCGCGCCCGCCACGCCGACGGCGCCAGCGGTGTAGTTGGCGGTGACCGAGAACGGCAGGTTGGCCTGGAAGACGTTGGTGTCGTAACCAGCCGAGCTGTTGTTCACCAGGCCGCGGATGTCCGACTTGGACAGGGTCACGGTGTTCGAGGTGTTGCAGCCCGCCAGGTTGCTGTCGATCGTGACATTGGCCGGGGCCGTCATGTCGAAGGCGGCGGCCGGACCGGTGTTGTCCGAAGCGAAGATGCCGATGGTGCCGAAGTCGATCGTCTGCGAGTTGCTGCTGCCCGAGTAGTAGGCGCAGTCCGTCGAAACCACGCCCTTCAGGGTGAAGGTCGCGCCGTCGTTGTTCGCGGCCGTGCCGTTGTCGCCTTGCGAACCGCCGAAGGCGTGCCAGGCCGAGATCGGCGAACCGGCCGACTGAGCGTTGATACGGTTCAGGCCGGCGGCGATGTCGCCGAGGAAGGTGCCGCCTTGGACGTTCACGGCCAGGGGGCCGTTACCGCCGAACTGGCCGCGGTTGATGGTGTCGGCCGAAGCGGCCGAGGCGGTCAGGGCGACGGCGGCGACGCCGGCCAGCAGGGTAGCGATTTTCATAACAAGTTCTCCAAGCGAGGTTTTGACAATTCTGTCGACCGAGATTGAGAAACCTCCTCGATCTGGTCGAGATACTAACGAAATGTAAAAAGTTACGTCAACTAAAAAAACAATGTTTTATTGTAAATTCAATATATTCGCCCACCAGGGGAAAATACTCAGATACAAATGAACTTACAAAGTCTGACAAAAAGACCGACTACTGATCGATCAACTTAACAACCTAAACTCTAGGTTGAAGCGTGACGTTCAGGGTTTCGACGTATTCGCCGGCCAGAAGACCCGCGCCTTGCGGTCTCTGGGTTCGGATCTGCAGACGACCGCCGCCGGCGGCGATGGCTTCGCCGCTGGTCAGGGTTTTGCGAGCGGTCAGGTCGGAGCTGGAATAGGCCGCGCTCATCATGCCGTCCTGCGGCGCCAGGGTCGGCACCGCGACATTCAGGGTATAGGCCAGGGTGCCGGCGAAAGGTCCTTCGCCGCGCGGCTTGGTGACATGCGCCAGACCACCGTGCGCCGATTCAAAGCTGAGATCGAAGGGCACGTTGCAACGCAGGCCGAAGTCAGCCGAAATGACCTCATTGCCCGTCAGTTCGCCGAGATCGATCGTGCCGCCGCCGGATAGACGGCAATCAGCCACGATGCGGCCGGTCACGGCCACATCAAAGCCCGAGGTGCTTTCGATCGAGTCCGCGCGCGCCACGCCAGACGCCATCGCCGCCATGACGACACCGACAACCGCGCAAGTCCGCACGGTGTCTCGGACGCGCTTCGCGCACTCCGCTTTGGAAGTGGTCAGAAACCAGCCCACCATTCGCCTCCCACAGCCGCCCTCTTGCGGCGCCCCCGCCACCAGGAGGGGGTTCGTTGGTCAGCGTTCCAAGAGATGTGCCATCCCATTTTGGCACACCCTCGCTACAGGTACGGCGTCAGCCCCTAGCCGCAAGGGTTAATGAAACGTTAACGACCGACGTTCTACGGTCATCGGCAAGCTTTGACAAGCTTTCGCTTCATTTTGGGACAGCGACGGTATGCGTCCAGGCCTTATCGCGCCTTGGCGCGGCGCCGCCAGGCGGTCAGCAGGTGCTCGGTATAACCGCTGGGCTGCTCGCGCCCCTTGAACACCAGGTCGCAGGCCGCGCTCCAGGCCGGGCCGTCGAAAGCCGGGGCCAGCGGGCGATAGGCAGCGTCACCCGCGTTCTGGCGGTCCACCACCACAGCCATCCGTTCCAGCGCCGCCCTCACCTCGCCTTCCGTCACCACGCCGTGGCGCAGCCAGTTGGCCAGGTGCTGGCTGGAGATCCGCAGGGTGGCCCGGTCCTCCATCAGGCCGACGTCGTGGATGTCCGGCACCTTGGAGCAGCCGACGCCCTGATCGATCCAGCGCACGACGTAGCCGAGGATGCCCTGGGCGTTGTTATCCAGCTCCTGCCGGATCTCGTCGGCCGACGGCGCCTCGGTCGCAAACGGCGGGGTCAGCAACGAGGTCAGGCCCGTAGCCGGACGTTGCGCGATCTCGGCCTGACGGCTCCAGACGTCGACCTCGTGATAATGCAGGGCGTGCAGCGTTGCCGCCGTGGGAGACGGCGTCCAGGCGGTCGAGGCCCCGGCGCGCGGATGGCCCGCCTTGGTCGCCAGCATCTCGCCCATGCGGTCGGGCGCGGCCCACATGCCCTTGCCGATCTGGGCGCGGCCCGACAGACCGGCCTTCAGGCCGATGTCGACGTTGCGGTCCTCATAGGCCTTGATCCAGCCGGTATTGCGGATGGCTTCCTTGCGGACCACCGGCCCGCCCTCCATCACCGAATGGATCTCGTCGCCGGTGCGATCCAGGAAGCCGGTGTTGATGAAGGCCACCCGCCCCTTCGTCGCCGCGATGCAGTTGGCCAGGTTGACGCTGGTGCGACGCTCCTCATCCATGATGCCCATCTTCAGCGTCAGCGGCGGCAGGCCGACCATCTTCTCGACCGCACCGAACACGGCGTCGGCGAAGGCGACTTCTTCGGAGCCATGCATCTTGGGCCGCACCACGTAGATGGAGCCCGCCGGGCTGTTGCGCTGATCCGCCGGGCGCTTCAGGTCGTGCAGGCCGATCAAGCCGGTCATGGCGATGTCGATCAGGCTCTCGGGAACCTCGCGCCCCTCCCCGTCCAGCACCGCGTCCGTCGTCAGATGCAGGCCGACGTTTCGGACCATCAGCAGACTGCGGCCCTTCAGCGTCAGGGCCGAACCGTCCGCCGCCGTATAGATACGGTCGCCGTTCATGCGCCGCTGCATCGTCTGGCCGTCCTTGACGAAGCCCGCCGACAGGTCGCCGCGCATCAGGCCCAGCCAGTTGGCGTAGACCAGCCGCTTGTCCTCGGCGTCCACCGCCGCAACGCTGTCCTCGGCGTCAGCGATGACCGACAGGGCCGCCTCGACCACTACGTCAGCGACGCCCGCCGGATCGGTGCGCCCGATCGAATGGCCGCGGTCGATGACGATCTCCAGATGCAGGCCGTTGTGGCGCAGCAGCACGCCCGACGGCGTCGCCGCCTCGCCCGCATGGCCGACAAAGACCGCCGGATCGGCTAGGCCCGTGGTCCGCCCGCCGGACAGGGCGACGACCAGTCGCCCGCCTTCAATGCGATACTCCACCGCCTCGGCATGACCGCCCTCGGCCAAAGGCGCCGCCTGATCCAGCAGGGCGCGGGCGCGCACGATGACCTTCGCCCCGCGCTCGGGGTCATAGCCGCCGCGCTTGGGCGCCTCGCCCAGGGCGTCCGTGCCGTAGAGGGCGTCGTACAGGCTGCCCCACCGGGCGTTGGCGGCGTTCAGCAGATAGCGGGCGTTGGTCAGGGGCACGACCAGCTGCGGCCCGGCCATGGTCGCGATCTCGGGATCGACATTGGCGGTCTCGGCGCGGATGTCGGCCCGCTCGGGCTCTATGTAGCCGATCTCCCGCAGGAAGGCCTGATAGGCGTCGGGGTCCGGTTGCCCCGGATGGGCGCGGTGCCAGTCGTCCAGTTGGGTCTGCAGTTCGCCGCGGCGCGCCAACAGGGCGCGGTTCTTGGGCGCATAATCCGCCAGCAGCCCTTCCAGCCCGGCCCAGAAGGCGTCGGGCGTCACGCCCGTGCCGGGCGCCGCCTCGTCGCGCACGAAGGCGTCCAGTTCGGCGGCGACGCTCAGGCTTCCGTGGCGGACATAGGTGGTGGTCATGGCGGCTTCTCCTTGAGCCCGAACCCTAGCGGTCAGCCCGCCGCCTAGCCACGGCGAAGATCGACGGCTATCTTTGCATAAATCGCAACGATGAGACCGCGCCATGCTGGCCGAGTATGAGATCTTCGTCCGGGCGCTGGAGGAAGGCAGCCTGTCCGCCGCCGCCCGACGGCTGGACCTGTCGCCCGCCGTGGCCTCGCGGCGGCTGGCGCGACTGGAGGACCGGCTGGGCGTGCGACTGATCGAGCGCACCTCGCGGCGACTGGCCCCGACCGAGGCCGGGCGGCTGGTCTATGACCGGGCGATGCAGCTGCTGGACGGGGTCGAGGATCTGGAGGCCCTGGTGTCGCGCCGCACCACCCAGGCGCGCGGCCTGCTGCGGGTCTCGGCTCCGACCTCGTTCGGGCGGCGACGGCTGGCCCCGCTACTGACGCCCTTCCTCGACGCCCATCCGCGACTAACGCTGGAACTGAACCTCAGCGACGCCTTCGTCGATCTGATGGCCGAGGATGTGGACGTGGCCGTGCGCATCGGCAGCTATGAAGCCACTGACCCCGCCATGCACCGCCTCGCCCCGAACCGCCGCGTCCTGTGCGCCGCACCTTCCTATCTGGCTGAACACCAAGCGCCGCAGACGCTGGACGACCTGCGCCACCACGCCCAACTGGCGGCCGAAAACCAGTCCGCCTGGCGGCTGGAAGGCCCCGACGGCCCCGTCGCCTTCCGCGCCCGCAGCCGGGTGCGGACCAATTCGTCCGAGGTGGCGCGCGAACTGGTGCTGGCTGGCGCCGGGATCGCCCTGCGCTCGACCTGGGACGTGGGGGATGAACTGCGCGACGGGCGGTTGCTGCGGGTCTTGCCGCAATATGCCGGGGCGTCCGACGTCGCCGTCTTCGCCCTGACCGCCGGACGGGCGCGGGCTGAAACCCGGGTGCGGGCCTTCATCGACTTTCTGACCGGCCTGTACGGCGATGTGCCAGAATGGGACAGGTAACCCCTTCCTTCTCCCCTTAAGGGAAAAGGTGGATTGCGAAGCAAGACGGATGAAGGGTGCGAGGAAACTGGGCTGGCGACTCCTAATCCAGCGTCGAGCCGACACCCCTCATCCGCCCCTACCGGGGCACCTTCTCCCTCAAGGGGAGAAGGGTCTAGGTTACTGCGCCGCCGCCGTCGTCGGCTTCAGATAGCGGTTCAGCCAGGTGACCATTTCCCACTGGGTGTGGCCGACCGATTCCCGCGCGCGGTAACCGTGAGCTTCCAGCGGCAGGACGACGTAGCGCACCGTCGCGCCATTGCCCTTCAGCGCCGCATAGAAGCGCTCGGACTGCACCGGGAAGGTGCCGGAGTTGTCGTCGGCCCCGCCGTGGATCAGCAGGATCGGCTCATTGACCTTGTTGGCGTAGGTGAAGGGCGACATCTCCGTATAGGTCTCGGTCGCCTCCCAATACGAACGCTGCTCGGCCTGGAAGCCGAACGGCGTCAGGGTGCGGTTATAGGCGCCCGACCGCGCGATCCCCGTCTTGAACAGGTCGGTGTGGGCCAGCAGGTTGGCGGTCATGAAGGCGCCGTAAGAGTGACCGCCCACGGCGATCCGGTCGCGGTCGGCGACGCCCAGAGCCACCACCGCATCGACCGCCGCCTTGGCGCTGGCCGACAGCTGCTCGATGTAAGTGTCGTTCGGCTCGGCCCCGTCCTTGCCGACGATGGGCATGGAGGGGTTGTCCAGAACCGCATAGCCCTGGGTCAGCAGGAACAGATGGCTGATGCCCGTCGGACGCACAAAGCGGTTCTCGGTATCGACCACCTGACCGGCCACGGCGGCGTCGGTGAACTCCGCCGGATAGGCCCACATCACCAGCGGCAGCGGCCCATCGCGGTCCTTGTCGTAACCGGCGGGAAGATAGAGGGTGCCCGACAGCTGGACCCCGTCTTCGCGGGTATAGGTGATCAGCTCGCGCTTCACGTCCGCCAGTTGCGGCGCTGGATCGGGGAACTGGGTCAACTGCGTCACGCCGCCGTCCAGATCGCGCAGACGCAGGTTGGCCGGATCGGTGCGGCTTTCACGATAGGTGACCAGCTTGCGGCCCGCGTCGTCCAGGATGCCGACGACGGTTTCATATTCGCCCTGGGCCGAGCGCCAGACGCGTTCCGTCTCGCCGGTCTTCAGATCCAGAGTGTCGAGGAAGGGATACTCGCCCTGACGCGTTGCGCCGTCGCCCTCGACGAAGACCCTGGAGCCGTCGGCGGTGAAGCGGATGGTCGAACGGCCGCGTGCGTTCGGCTCGACCACCACCGCGCCCGGGTCGTTGTAACGATCCTGATAATTGCGATCGACCAGAATGCGGCCAGCGCCGGGGTTCGACGGATCGACCAGGGTGCGGGTCTCGTGGCGGGTGTTGAACCAGCGGCTGTTGACGATGGCCACGTCGTCGCGACCCCACTGCACGCCAGCATAACGCTCCTTCAGATCGATCAGGGGGCGCGGGCGATCATTGAAGGGCGCCGGCAGCATGAAGACACGGTCGCGCACCTCTGCGGCGTTGCGCGGATCGCCGCCGTCCTGGGCCTCGACCCAGACCAGGGTGGCGTCGGCGTCGGCGCGCCACTGGGCCGAACGCGGGCCGGGGGCCACGGCGTCAAACGGCGTCGGAACATTGTCGCGCAGCGGCAGATCAGCCACGCGGTGAACCTCGCGCCCGTTCAGATCGGTGATGACCACGTCAGCCGGGAACAGGCTGGCGGGCACGACATAGGAATAGGGCTTCTTGGCGCGCGTCTGCAGGATGAAGCGGCCGTCCGGCGACACCGAGGCGCCGAGGAAGACGCCAGGCTGACCCAGGGTTCGCGCGCGACCGTTCAGCGGCACGATGGTCAGCTGGCTGGTGAAGTAGTGATCGAACAGGGCCTCGTCGCCCGCGTCGGACAGCAGGTCCTGATAGGTGCGCACCGGGGCCGCTCGGCCGCCGGTCTCGGCCACGGTCGGGCCCGAGGGCGGGCGCGTCACATCGGGGGCGGCGCGACGACCGGCCGGCACGGCCTGAACCAGCAGACCCGAGGCGTCAGGCAGCCAGCTGAAACCCGAACCGGCGGCGGCGTTGACGCTCGGTCCCGTCAGGCGCCGCGCCTGGGCCGAAGCGACGTCGGCGGTCCACAGCTCCAGTCCACTCGGCGTGTTCAGCAGGAAGGCCACGGCCTTGCCGGTCGGGGCCCAGCTGACATTGGTCAGGCGCGCATTGGCGGGCAGACCTGCGACAGGGCGGGCCGCGCCGCCCTCGACGGTCTGGAAACTGAGCCCCGTCAGCCAGGTCACCCGGCTGTTGGCGGGGCCGTTGTTCTGCGGATTGATGCGATACCCGGCCAGACGCAGCATGGGCTCGGCCAGTTCGGCGATGCTCGGCAGGCTGGAGCGATCTTGCAGCAACAGGGTCTTGCGATCCGGGCTGAGGCTGGCCGTCGGATTGGGCTTGGAATCCAGGATCTGGGCGATTGGCTGCGGCGGCTGCTGATAGGTCGGCGCAGCGGGCGCCTGAGCGGCGGCGGGCATGGCCAGGGCCGGCACGGCGGCCAGGATGACCAGAGCAGGCAGGGCCTGCTTCAACAGTTGACGACGCATGGACGTTTCCCCCGAGTTTCTTGCTGCCGGAAACTATCGCGGCGCTCTGGTCTAGGGGGCGGCTTGCCCAAGGGTCAACTGTAAAGCGCCGCCGGGAAGAGCTGTCTGCCTTACAGACGCTTGCCCGCCGCCCTCGCCCGCTTTATGGACGGGTAAGACCGCAATATTCATCAGACGGTGAAAAAGGGAGAGCGATGCGCAAGATCTACGCTGATGTCACGTCCGCGCTGGAGGGCCTGACCTTTGACGGGATGACCGTCATGTCCGGCGGCTTCGGCCTGTGCGGCATTCCCGAAAACCTGATCGCGGGCCTGAAGGCCTCGGGCGTCAAGGGACTGACCGTCATCTCCAACAACGCAGGCGTGGACGGCTTCGGCCTGGGCCAGCTGCTGGAGACCAAGCAGATCGCCAAGATGATCTCGTCCTACGTCGGCGAGAACAAGGAGTTCGAGCGTCAGTATCTGGCCGGTGAACTGCAGCTGGAGTTCAACCCCCAGGGCACCCTGGCCGAGCGCATCCGCGCGGGCGGCGCGGGCATCCCCGCCTTCTTCACCGCCACCGGCGTCGGCACCCTGGTCGCCGAGGGCAAGGAAGTGCGCAACTTCGACGGCCGCGACTATGTGATGGAGACCGGCCTGGTCGCCGACCTGGCCATCATCAAGGCCTGGAAGGCCGATGAGCGCGGCAATCTGGTGTTCCGCAAGACGGCCCGCAACTTCAACCCGATGATGGCCACCGCCGGCAAGGTCACGGTCGTCGAGGTCGAGGAAATCGTCCCCGTCGGCTCGCTGGACCCTGACCACATCCACACTCCGGGCGTCTACGTCGACCGCCTGATCCAGACCGTGTCCGAGAAGCGCATCGAACAGCGCACTGTTCGTCAGAAGGAAGCCGTCTGATGGCCCGTACCCGCGAACAACTGGCCGAACGCGCCGCCAAGGAGCTGCAGGACGGCTTCTACGTGAACCTGGGCATCGGCATCCCGACCCTGGTGGCCAACTACATCCCCGAGGGCATGGTCGTGACCCTGCAGTCGGAGAACGGCATGCTGGGCATGGGCCCCTTCCCTTATGAGGGCGAAGAAGACCCCGACCTGATCAACGCCGGCAAGCAGACGATCACCGAGATCCCCGAGTCGGCCTATTTCAGCAGCGCCGACAGCTTCGCCATGATCCGCGGCGGCCACATCAACCTGTCGATCCTCGGCGCGATGGAAGTGGCCCAGAACGGCGACATCGCCAACTGGATGATCCCCGGCAAGCTGGTGAAGGGCATGGGCGGCGCCATGGACCTGGTCGCGGGCGTCAAGCGCGTGGTCGTGGTCATGGATCACGCCAACAAGCACGGCCAGTCCAAGGTCCTGAAAGAATGCAGCCTGCCCCTGACCGGCACGGGCGTGGTCAGCCGCATCATCACCGACCTGGCCGTCTTCGACGTCAAGCCGGACGGTTCGGGCCTGGAGCTGATTGAACTGGCTGACGGCGTGACCCTGGACGAGGTCGCGGCCAAGACCGAGGCCAACTACACGGTGGCGGCCAATCTGGGCTGAACCGCGCCCGGCCGACTTGGCCGCCTGAAAAGCGAAACCCCGGCGACCGCGAGGCCGCCGGGGTTTTTCTTTAGTCCCGCGTCGCCCGAGGGGGAAACTAGTCCCGCGTCGCCCGGAAACCCTGCTGGTCCGTCCAGAGGACGATCTGGCGGCTGGCCTCGGCGGTGGCGCGATCGAAAGCGGCGACAATGGCCGACTGGCGGTTCTCGCCGGCGCTCTCGCTGACCGAGATGCGGTCCTCGGCCACAATGGTGCGGTCACCCGGTCGGATCAGGCGCAGCAGCACCACGATGTTGGCGTCCGGCACGGCGCCCGGCGCGGCGTAGGCCGCCTCGAAACGCCGCACGTCCACGCTCAGCAGAAGCCCGTCGCGCGTCAACGGACCGCCGCTCAGAACCGTGCAGGTCCCGCCATCGGCGAAAGCGTTGCGCAGGGCCTCCTCGAACAGGGTCTCAGCCGGCGACACCCAGCGCGCGCCCTTGATGTAGGCCGCCTCGGCCCCGGTCACCGCCAGGATGCGGTCGCCGCGCGCGGCCTCGGGGAAGTCCACCCGCCGCATGGAGACATGGACGTCCGGGCAGGCCGAGGTCGCGCCCGTTCCGGCATAGGCCGAAGCCCCGCCAAAGCGATAGAGCTGAACTGGATCAGGCGAGGCCAGCAGGGCGCAACCGGCCAAGCCCCCGGACAATGCGACCGACGCTGCAGCGATCAGAAGAGAAGAACGGATCACGGCTGCACCTCGATTTCCTTGGACGGCGCCTTGGCGATGAAATCGCGCGGGCTTTCTCGCACATTGTCGACCAACGACTGCAACGAGCGCGTCGCCTGATCCAGTTGGCGGATGGTGTCATTCAACTGCGGCACCGTCTGCGTTCCGAAGTCGCCCAGAGGGCCTTCCAGGCCCGTGGCCGAGCGGTTGATCGACGCGATGGCGGCCTGGGCCTCGCGCGTGGCGGCGTTGATGTTGGCGATGGCCTGCTTGCCGTCGCCGTCGATCATCTGCCGCGCGCTGACGCCCAGGGCCTGATACTCGCCGACTGCCGCGTTGGCCTTGGTGATCGTCTCCTCAAGCTGCTGGAACATGCCCTTGCGGGCCTCCAGCTCGGCCGTCAGGGCCTCGACGTTCTTCACGCTGGACGAGAAACTGCGGATGTTGTCGTCCGACATGACCCGGTTGATCCGGTTCAGGGCGTCAACGGTCTGGGCCAGCACCGTGCCCGATCCGCTGAGCAGCTCGGCGATGGGGCTGGGCTGGCTCTGGATCACCGGCACGACGTTGTCGGGGTACTGGGTCTTCAACAGGGGGCTGCTCGGCTCGCCGGCCGTGATCTGGATGTAGTTCAGACCGGTGATACCCTGAGGCTCCAGCTGCGCGCGCGAGGTGACGCGCACCGGGGTGGTGCCGTTCAGACGCACGCGGGCGATGACCTGATCCCCCTTCTTGGGGTCCAGGTTCAGGGCCGTGACCTCGCCGACGCGGATGCCGTTGAAGTGCACCTCGCCGCCCTCGGACAGGCCGCGCACAGGACCGTAGAAGACGATGTCATAGACATCGTAGTCGTTGTTGAACTGCAGGCGGGCCAACCAGATCGTGAACACGGCCAGCGCCAGCAAAAGGGCGACTGTGGCGATGCCGACGGCGGCGTAGTGGGCGTCTCTTTCCATCTCGTCCCGCTCTCCTCAGGCGGCGCTCTGGTGAGCGGCGCGTCCGCGCGGCCCCAGGAAGTATTCCTTGATCCACGGATGATCGGAACGCTCCAGTTCCTGAACCGTGGCTTTTTCAACGACGTGTTTGTCGGCCAGGACCGCCACCTCGTCACAGATGGCGTAAAGGCTGTCGAGGTCGTGGGTGATCATGAAGACCGTCAGATCCAGATCGTCCGACAGATCGCGGATCAACTGATCGAAGGCCGCCGCCCCGATCGGGTCCAGCCCCGCCGTCGGCTCGTCCAGGAAGATCAGTTCCGGGTCCAGCGCCAGGGCGCGAGCCAGACCAACCCGCTTGCGCATCCCGCCCGACAGTTCCGCCGGCTTCAGGTAGAGGGCCTCAGGCTTCAAACCGACCATGGCGATCTTCATCTCGGCCAGTTCGCGAATGGTATTGCGCGGCAGATTGGTGTGTTCGACCAGGGGCGAGGCCACATTGTCCAGCACCGTCAGCGAAGAGAACAGCGCCCCCTGTTGGAACAGGACGCCGGTGCGCCGCTCGACCTCGGCGGCCTCGGCCTTGGTCATCGCGTCGCGGTCATAGCCGAACAGTTTGACCGTGCCGCCCTCGGGTTGCTTCAGGCCGATGATCGAGTTGAGCAACACCGTCTTGCCGGTCCCGGAGCCGCCGACGACGCCGAGCACCTCGCCACGCCGCACGTCCAGGTCGAGGTCCTGATGAATGACCCGATCCCCGAACTGGCTCAACAGGCCGCGCACCTCGATGACATTGTCGCGCTTCGACGTTTCCTGACGCGGCGTCACAGGTTCAGCTCCAGGAAGATCATGGCGAAGACGGCGTCGAGGAAAATGATGGCGAAGATGGCCTGCACCACGGCCGCCGTCACCCGGCGTCCCAGGCTCTCTACATCCCCGGCCACCGACATGCCCTGACGACAGCCGATAGCAGCCACCACCACGGCGAAGACCGGCGCCTTGACCAGGCCGACCATCAGATGGGTGTCCATCATCGGGTCCTCGGTGATGCGCTGGATGAAGAAGGCCGGGCCATAGGCCAGCTCGCTCCAGGTCACCAAAGCGCCGCCGAACAGCCCCGCCACCATGCCGACGAAGGTCAGCAGAGGCAGCATGATGAGCATGGCCGCCAGACGCGGAATCACCAGGGCCTGGAAGGGGTCCACGCCCATGACCTGCATGGCGTCGACCTCCTGATTCATCCGCATCGAGCCGATCTCCGCAGCGAACGAAGACGCCGATCGTCCTGCCAGCAGGACCGAGGTGATGACCACGGCGAATTCGCGAAGCACCGACACAGCGACCAGCTGAACCGTGAAAACGCCTGCTCCGAACTGGGTCAGCAGGTTGGCGCCCAGGAAGGCGATGACGGCGCCGATAAAGAAGTTGGTCACGGCGATGATGGGGATGGCGTCCAATCCCGCCCGCTCGGCCTGGCTGAACCAGGCTGGCCAGCGGATAGCGCCGGGCTGCCTGAGCGCCAAGCCCACAGCAACGATCAAGCGCCCCAGGAAGGCCAAGGAGAGCATGGCCTCCGCCAGGAAGTCATAAACCCCCAGGCCGATCTTGGCGAACGTGCGCGTCACCGGATGCGAGCGACGCGGCGGCGTACAGGATTCACGGTCCAGCTTCTCGACCATGGCGTAGATGCGGCCCGCTTCGGGGCGCTCGCTCCAGGCCGTCTCCGGGATGGCCTGACCCGTCGCCTGGGCCAGCGCGAGGGCGCCCGCCGTATCAAAACGCCCAAGCTCGGTCAGGTCCAGCGCGACAACGGCGCGGCCAGCCAGATCCTTCTCCAGACGGTCGCCCTGCCGGCCGATGCCGGTCGTAGACCAGTCGCCCGACAGTCGCAGGATCGCCGCCTGCTCTTCCCCGTCCTGAATTTGATACTGTGCCGCCCGGCTCATTGATCAGTCTTCGACACTGGCGAAAGAAGGCCCATGGCAAGGCTTAGACCCAGCCGCGCCGCAGCTGTCAACGTCCGATGACTTCCCACTGGTCTGACCGACAAACTCGCCCTCCCTGCCTACGGCGCAGCTTTATCAACGTCGGTCGCGAGGTTTCGTTCAGCGTAGCGCCGCGCCGAAATCGTCAGCGCAGATAATCGAGCAACGACACCTGACGCAGCTGACTGACCACCTGGGCCGAAGCCTGAAGCGCGATCTGCGCCATTTCCAGCTCGGTCACCGCCTGCGCCATGTTGGCGTCAGTCTTGCCTGACAGGATGGTGTCGATCGAGATTTTTCGCGTTTCCTGCGATTCAATCAGGGTTTCAACGCGATTCTGCTTGGCGCCGTTCTGCGCCTGGATCTCGACGATCCCCTTGGCCGCCGCTTCGAAGCGATTCATCTGGGCTGTCAGGAAGGCGCGCTGAGCGTCAGTCAGCTGACCGGTCAACGGCGTGGCCTGATGAAAGGCCTGAACGTCGCGGAAAACATCGAACAGGCCCTGGCCGATATCGCTGGCCAGGAATCCGGTCTCCATGGTCACGGTCTCATCCAGCCACGACGTCTGCTTGAGCTGATCGTTCTTGAAGGCGTCGGCCGTCGCAGGCAGGGCCGTCAGGGCGGAAAGGTCGGCGACCTCCACCGAGCGCTGGTCGACCGAGCCCCCCGAAAACAGATACTTGCCCTGGTGCTTCACATTCAGCCCGTCCTGGGCGATCTGGAACTGAGATTCCAGCTCTGACATCAGGCCGTCCAGGCGCCCTGCGGCAATGGCGTTGGCGATGGCCAGACGGGCGGCTGTGGCGGCGTCGGCCACCCGGTCCATGGCCAGATCCTGGGTCGTCAGACGATCGGCCACCGTCTTTGCAGTGTCGATGAAGCCCTGGATTCGCGTCTGGCTGGACTTCATCGCACTGATCGTCTCGGATCCGCGCCCAAAGCCGACCAAGTCTGTGGCGTTCTTCTTGGTGTTGACCTTGTTCTGCGCTTCCTCGCCGCGCGACTGCGCCGCCATCAGATGCATCAAGGCCGACTGGTAATTTCCGAATGTCGCTACGCGGTTCATCGCACCATTCCGATCAGCGTGTCGTACATTTCCGACGCCGCCTGGATAAGGCGCGCCGAAGCGTTAAAGGCTTGCTGATATGTCGTCATCAGCACCAGTTCCTCGTCCATGTTGACCCCTTCGACCGAATTGCGCCTGCCGGTCGCCTCGGTGAACAGGGTCTGGGCGCTGGTCGCCCGGTTCTTGGCGATGGTGGCCTTGCCGCCGATCTCCCCGGCCAGCTCTGAAGCGTAACGCGACACCGACATATTGCCGCTGGCCGCGCCGCCGGCGGCGGAGAAGGCCGCCGCGGTCTGATCTGCGCCCGCCAGAAGACGGGCGCCGCGCCCGTCGTTCTTGCTCAGCGCGGTCGTACCGGCGGCCGCCCCCAGGTTCAATTGCGCCAGGGCCAGCTTCGCCGGATCCTTGGCGATGTCGCTGCGCACCGTGAAGCCGTCCGCGCGGGAGGCACGCACACCCCCCAGGCCAAACAGCTCGCTCATGGAAACACCGGACGGAACCTGGGTTGTACGGTCCTCCAGCACCGAAAGGGTCGGCGGCGGATCGCCGCGCCCGGTGAAAATCAGTTCGCCCGACGCGTTCATGCTGAACGTCCCCTGACGACCGGCTCCGGTCACCGGATCATTCAACGCCGTCAACAGCTCGGCCACCGTACCGGCGCCGGAGGGAACGGTGATGGGTATATCGCGGATCTTGGTACCCGCGCCGTCCGTGAACCGGAAGGTCAGGGCGTCGCCAGTCGGAAAGCCATGCAGAGAAGCCGGCGTCAGACCAGTGTCATAGAGCGCAGGGCGGTCAGTCGAAACCAGGTCGTTCAGGCCGAAGTAATGCGAGAAGCCACGTCCGGCCTTGTTGCTCGGCGTCGTGGCGTCGTCGGCGATGGCCACGCCATTGGCTCCGCCAGCGTTAATGCTCAGCACCCCGCCTGCAAAGCTGGCCGTCGCGCCGCCCAGTTGGCCGTTCAGCGCGGACAGGAAGTTCGCTGGCGTGGTCGCCACGCCGTTGATGGTGATCGCCCCGCCCGAGAAATCGATCTCGGCCCGGTTCTGGATCACGCCCTGGTCGTTGACGATCGTCACCGTCGTCTTGCCTGTGAAGCCGGCCAGCGCCGTTTCCAGTGACTGCCCGACATTGCGGCCGTTCAGAACCGTCGGCGCCGGAACCGACGACGAGGCGTTGTGCGCCCGGTTCAATTCGTCCGCCAGCCGGGTCATCAACTCGGCCAGACGGTCGGCCGCAGCGGGGGCCTCGATGTCCCGCAGCTCCATCAAGCCCTTGATCTCGCCGGAGCTCAGACCTTCAGACAGGGCTTTCTTCTGGCCATTGGGTTCTGTGACCCAGATCTCATTGAAATTCGTCTCGGACGACACCGCGCCGGCACGGTTGTAATCCAGCCTGGCCGCCCCCTGCCCCGCCAACAGGATGCCGGCGCCGGTGCGGATCTCGATCCCGCCGACCGAGCGGGTGGTGATACGCACGTCAATCAGCCCGGACAGCTCATTGACAAGGGTCTGTTGCGCCGTCTCCGCTCCGGTGGCGTCGGCATCGACCACCTTGGCCTTGGCGATCTCGACGTTCAGCTTCTCGATCTGCTCCAGCAGACTATTGGCGCGTTCGACCGCGCTCTGGATGCGGCCATCGGCGTCCTCTCGCACCGCCTGGATCTGTTTGGCGATGCGTGCGGACTCATCGAACAGGGCCTGGGTCTTGTAGATGGCGTCCTGGCGCAGAGGCCCAGATGTGGCGTTCTCGGCCGAGGCGGCGAAGGCGGAGAAGATGCTGTCGATCTGCGAGAAGAAGCCACTGTCCGCGCCCGGATCACCGAACAACGACTGGATACGGTCATACAGTTCATAGCGAACGTTCTGACGGCCGGCCTCCGCGCCGGCGTTCAGGCTGGCAGCCTGCAGGAAACGGTCGGTGGCCAGACGGATGCGCGCGATCTCGACGCCCGCCCCGACGCCCTGGTTGGCATAGGACTTCTGGTCGGCGATCTTGCGGATATAGCCGGGCGTGTTGATGTTCGAGACGTTGTCCGAGATGACCCGCAACTGCGTCTGGGCCGCACTCATACCCGACGTGGCGTTGTTCATGATCGAGCTGAGCGACATCAGCAGCCCCCCCCGCACGGGACCACCGGCACGGTCACGCCCGGCAAGCCTTGCTGGCCTGCGCGCAAATCTTGCCCGGCTTTCCGGTTCAGCCTTCTGGCCAACCCATTGATTTTCATAAACATAGACTTTCAGCCTCTGTGCGTTCGTTCCTCAAGTGGCAAATCGCGGGCCACGCCGGGCGGCGCCGGGCTCACCCGGCAAAAAGCGTAGCGGCGCGGCAAGAAGGGCCGACCTGGCCGCAACTGGATGCGCCGACAGAACGATAGAAAATTCTTCTATTTCAATAGTATAACAAGGAGCGACACATCTGGCCCAAGGCTTGCGAAGAGCCTGTCGAATAGCCCGGGCGCAGCAGGCGCCGATCCCTTGAAAGCCGCCCTGCGCCCATGTCCGCACAAAGCGTCATGTCCGTCATCCTCCCCGCCGCCTCGACAGCGGCGGGCGCCGGCATGTCTGAAGACACGACGACCGACGGCGCCCTGTTCGCGAGCCTGGTGGCCGACCTTTCTGAAGCGGCGGACTCAACAGCAATCCCATCCGCCCCGATTGAGGCGTCTTCGCCGATGTCGCTGGACGCCGACGTCTCCGACACGGAGGCTTCACTTGCTGACGCTGTAGCACCGGCCTGGCCGCCGATACCCGTGCTTGCGCCCATGATCCCCCAGATGGAATCAGATGCGCCGGCGTCGGATGAAGCCTTGGCCGCCAAGGTTTCCCAGGACCTCCTCGCCGCACCGTCCCCGGACACCGCGGCCCCGACGGTCGATGTTGAGGCGCCGTCTCCGGTTCTCGCCTCCGGTTCAGAAAAACCCATCGCGCCCTCGCAGACGGGACTTCAGGCCGACACGCCCGAACGCCCGGCGTCGAACCAGGAACAACCGGCAGCGTCTACAGACACCCGGACTTCAGCCGCCCCTGTCCAGACGACGCAGACGCCCCCGCCCGTTTCGTCAACAGGGCTAGCCGCCGCCCTTGCGGCCGGCCGAGCGACGGCCGCCGTGATACCGAACATCGATGCAGCGGCGACGGATGCGACCGACACCGTGTCGGTGGAGGCGTCGGAGTCATCTCCAGCCGCCGCGCCTCAGACGACCACGAACGCATCAGCTTCCACTCTCCCTGTTCCGACGGCGCCGCAGCCCCCCCTCCGCTTGCGTGATCCACAAGGTCGCGGCGAGGATCGCCCGTCCAACGCAGCGGTGACCGCGGGGAACGACGCCCAGACCTCCAACGTCAGCAGCACGCCGGAAGCCACGACATCGAGCAGCCCCGCCTTGACGACGGGTCTCGCCTCGTCCCCCGCGCGCGGCGACGAACCGGCCGCCGTTCCCGCTGCTCCCGGCGAAGTTTCCGTGCCGACTGATGGTGACGCGGCGGCGCCCGCCCCGCCGCCTCTGGAAAGCCAGACCGGTGCTCCGGCCGCGAACCGCGACCTAGGTCTGTCGATGCTGTCTCGCGCCACGATCGAGACCACGGCCCAGATCGCCGCCCAGATCATCAGGAAGCTGGACGGCCGCTCAACCCGCTTCGACATGGTGTTGACGCCCGAGGGTCTAGGCAACGTCGACGTCAGCATGGACATTGATTCCGACGGCCGCCTGACCGCGCGTCTGGCCTTCGACAATCCGGCCGCCGCGACCGATCTGCGCGCTCGCGCCGATGAACTGCGCCGTCAACTTCAAGAGGCGGGCTTCCAGCTGTCGCAAGACTCGCTGGAGTTCGCCGAACGCAATCCATCGTCCGGCTTTGGCGGCGGCGGCGGTTTCGACCGCGCCCCTGACCGTCGCGCCTTCGCCGGCGCCGCACGCCTGGCCGTCGAGGCCGACCTCGCCGCTCCGCCGCCTGGAGCCTGGACCTCACTCTCACTGACGCCTGATCGCGTCGATCTGAAAGTCTGACGATGGTTGACGCCGTCTCTTCCAATGCAGCCGCTGGCAAGATCAACACCGGCTCGACCATGCTGGCCTCGAATTTCGAGACCTTCCTGTCGCTTCTGACCGCCCAGTTGAAAAACCAGGACCCGTTGTCGCCGGTCGATTCCAACCAGTTCACGGCCCAGCTGACCCAGATGGCCGGCGTCGAGCAGCAATTGCTGACCAATACCCTGCTCAACAGCCTGTTGCAGGCCCAACAGGGCGACGGTCTCACCGGCGCAGCTCAGTACATCGGCAAGGAAGCCACGGCGGTCTGGTCCACAACCCGCTATGAAGACGGCGAGGCCAACTGGAGCTACGAATTGGGGGGCAACGCCGCCTCGGCCACGATCCAGGTTCTGGACGCCAGCGGCAAGGTGGTCTGGAGCGGCGACGCCCCCGCCAAGACCAACGGCATGCATGACTTCAAGTGGGACGGCAAAACCACCGGCGGCGGTCAGGTCGACGACGGCGGCGTCTACACCATGAAGGTCATCGCCAAGGATGGCGCCGGCAAGGATGTGGACAGCCAGGTCATCATCCGCGGCCGTGTCACCGGCGTCGAAATGTACGACGGCAAGGCCTTCGTCACCATCGGCAACTCCATCATGCCCGTCACCAGCCTGATCGCGCTGGAAGAACAAAAGGCGGCGACCACGCCGCCCGAAACCCCCGCAGGGAACGCCTGATGACACGCGTCCCCTCTCTCATTCTTTCGTCATTCTCTCGTAAGGAAGCCCAGTCATGAGCATCAATGGCGCCATGCTGGCCGGCGTGTCCGGCCTGACCGCGAACGCCGCGGCCCTGTCGACGATTTCCCAGAACATCGCGAACGTGAACACGGTCGGCTACAAACGCGCCTCGACCGAATTCTCCACCGTCGTGAACTCACAGACGCAAGGCGTCGGCTACTCGGCCGGCGGCGTCCAGGCGGCCGCGCGGCACTTCATCAGCCAGGCCGGTCAATTGCAGCGTACGACCTCGGGCACCGATCTGGCCATTTCGGGTCAGGGCTTCTTCGTCGTCACCGAAAAGTCCGAGAACCTGACCTTGTCGGATGCGCGTCTGTTCACCCGCGCCGGCGCCTTCAAGATCGATGATCTGGGCTACCTCAAGAATACATCCGGTCTCTACCTGCAGGGTTGGCCGGTCGATGCGGACGGGGTCGTCAACAGCGATCCTTCGGACATGAGCCGCCTGCGCACCATCAATGTCGGCTCGGTCGGCGGCGCGGCGGAGCCGACCACCCGAGTCGGTCTGAACGCCAACCTCAAGTCCAGTCAGACCGTCTCTGACGCCGCCAAGGACGCCGCCCTGGTTCCTCCCGGACCGCTGGCCTACAACGCCACGACCAACTCGATGGCGCAATGGGACCCCGATACGGGTGTCGGGGTGAAGCCGGACTTCGAGATCACCATTCCCGTGTCCGACTCCAAGGGCGGTCAGCGGAACGTGACGGTTTCCTTCCTGAAGAGCGCAACCGCCAACGAATGGTATGCGGAAATTCGCGCGCCCGCGGGGACCGTGACCAATACGGACGGCCTGCTGAGGTCAGGGCGCATCGCCTTCACCCAGGACGGCCGCCTCGACGTGGCGAAGATGCAGGGATGGGCAGCCGGCACCGGCCTGTTTGACGACCCCACCGCCGCCAGCATCACTCTGGGCGCATCGGACGGCACGACGCCAGGAACGTTGGACGGCACCTGGGACCCTTCGCTGGGCATCGCGGCTCAGACCATCGCCTTCGATCTGAACGCCTCCGCCGGCGGCCTGACCCAGTACGACAGCACGTCGATCGTCCAGGCCACCTATACGAACGGCACCGCCTTCGGAAACCTGAGCGAGGTCAAGATTGACGAGACCGGCTTCGTCACCGCCATCTTCGACAACGGCGTGATGCGCAAGATCGCCCAGGTCGCCCTGGCCACCTTCCCCAGCGCCGACAGCCTGACCGAGGTGTCTGGCAACGCCTTCCGGGTCAGCCAGAACTCCGGCACCTTCAACCTGAAGGCCCCCGGCACGGGCGGAGCCGGCCTGCTCGGCTCGCAGCAACTGGAGGCCTCGACCGTCGACCTGTCGACCGAGTTCACAGGCCTGATCACCACCCAGCGCGCCTACTCGGCCTCATCCAAGATCATCACCACCGCCGACGAGATGCTGGCGGAGCTGATCAACATCAAGCGCTGATCGACCAACCGGAATCGATGAGTAAGCCTCCGTTAGACTCGATGAATCCTTCGTTTCCGGCGCCGTCCATGCGCCGGGGACGGAGGATGCGTCTTAGCCATTCCTTCACCACGACGCTTAAACGCCCCTTAGCGGGGGGCGTCCTAGGGTACGCGTCGATGGTGGTGGTGAAAGAGGCTTAAGCCCATGCTGCAAGAGCGACGCCTTAATAGTAGAGGCGAACAATATGTGGTCGGCCCGACGGGCACGCCGCTGACCCTGCGGGATCTGCCGCCGGCGGATACCAACCGCTGGGTGATCCGCCGCAAGGCCGAGGTGGTCGCCGCCGTTCGCGGCGGTCTGATCAGCCTGGAGGACGCCCTGGCGAAGTATCGCCTGACGGCAGAGGAATTCATCGCCTGGCAACAGGCGATCGACAAATGGGGCATGCAAGGCCTGCGCACCACGCGCATCCAGAGCTACCGGGATTGATGGGCCTCAAGTAGCGCGCAGCGCGACAGGCCCAAGGATAAAGGCCGCTTCCGGTGACGGAGGCGGCCTTTGTCGTTCCTGCGTTCCGCACCGCCCACGGATTTCCGGCCCATGCCTCGAAATCGAACTCAGGGACCTCTATATGGCGGCGATGACCCTGGCTGACGACATTTGCCCCGTTCCGACCATCGCCCCCATGTCCGGCGCCGCCGACATGGACGCCGCGATCGAGAGCGCGCGACAGGCCGTCGGCCTGCCGGTCGGTTCGCGCGTGGTCGCAGCCATGTCGGGCGGGGTGGATTCCACCGTCGTCGCCGCCCTGCTGGCCAAGGCGGGCTATGATGTGGTCGGCGTCACGCTCCAGCTCTACGACCACGGCGCGGCGCTCAAGAAAAAGGGCGCCTGCTGCGCGGGGCAAGACATCCACGACGCCCGCCTGGCCGCCGAGCTCATCGGCATTCCCCACTACGTCCTCGACTACGAAAGCCGCTTCAAGGACGCCGTGATCGACCAGTTCGCGGATTCCTATCTCAAGGGCCAGACCCCGGTCCCCTGCATCCGCTGCAATCAGACGGTCAAGTTCCGCGACCTGCTGGACGTCGCCCGCGACCTGGGCGCCGAGGCCATGGCCACCGGCCACTACGTCCGCCGCGCCGCCGTCGGCAATCGCTCGCAGATGCGTAAGGCGATCGACCACTCGCGCGACCAGTCCTACTTCCTGTTCGCCACGACCCAGGATCAGCTCGACTATCTGCGTTTCCCCCTGGCCGATCTGGAAAAGCCCCAGGTGCGCGGTGTGGCCGCAGCCCTGGGCCTGCGCATCGCCGCCAAGCCGGACAGCCAGGATATCTGCTTTGTCCCCTCCGGCGACTACCGCACCCTGATCGACCGCCTGCGTCCGCAAGGCCGAGAGGCCGGCGAGATCGTCCACATGGACGGCCGGGTTCTGGGCACGCACGGCGGCATCACCGACTACACCATCGGCCAGCGCCGGGGCCTGAACGTCGCCGTGGGCGAGCCCCTGTTCGTCACCAAGCTGGACCCCGACAACCGCCGCGTCATCGTCGGCCCGCGCGAAGCCCTGCTGACCGCCAGCCTGGCGCTGGAAGAAACCAACTGGCTCGGCGACCAGGCCACGATCGAGGAAGCCGCCCGCGACGGCGCCCCCGTCCTGGCCCGCGTCCGCTCGACCCGCCAGCCCTCCCCCGCCCGTCTATCCCTCGATGACGACAACATCATCTCCGTCGTCTTCGATGAAGGCGAAGAAGGCGTCGCCCCCGGCCAGGCCTGCGCCCTCTACGACCCGGCCGATCCCGACCGCGTCCTCGGCGGCGGCTTCATCAGCAGCACAACGGCGGTCGCTGTCTGATTTTCGGGATTGGCGGACGCCGCGGCCGCGTGTAGAAGCCCCGCTCCGAAATCGAGAAACCCATGTTCTTCAATATTCACCCTTCGCAACGGCCCATGACCGTCGACCGCCTGCCGGTCGAAGGCAAAGGCGCGTGCGTGGGAGGGATGTAGAAGAGCCGGCGGTCTTTCGACTTCGGTTTTCCAGCAACCCCTCCCGCCACCGGCCGGAGGGGTTTCTTGTCTGTGCAAGCGAAACCCTCCGTCCGGTCCAGGAGGATCACAGACAGGAGAGGAGACGTCGGCCATGCGTGGCTATGACGTAATCGAAAGCCCGGGCGTGCCGATCAAGGCCTGGACCCGGGGCGTGCCCATCGAGGATGCGGCGCTGAAGCAGTTGAAGAACGTGGCCTCGTTGCCCTTCATCCATAAGCACGTCGCGGTCATGCCCGACGTGCACTGGGGCATGGGCGCGACGGTGGGCTCGGTGATCCCGACGCTGAAGGCCATCATCCCCGCCGCCGTGGGCGTGGACATCGGCTGCGGTATGATGGCGGTGCGGACCTCGATCCGCGCAGAGCACCTGCCGGACGACCTGTCGGGCATCCGCTCCGCCATCGAGGCCGCCGTTCCGCACGGCCGCACCGACAACGGCGGACGCAATGACAAGGGCGCCTGGGCGGTTGAACCGCCGGCCTCGGCGGCGACTCGTTGGGCCGAACTCAAGCCCGGCTACGACGCCGTGGTGGACAGGCACCCCAAGGCGGGCCACCCGCGCGGCTTCGGCCACCTGGGCACGCTCGGCACCGGCAACCACTTCATCGAGCTGTGCCTCGACGAGGCGGGCGACGTCTGGGTCATGCTGCACTCGGGTTCGCGCGGGGTCGGCAACCGCTTCGGGACCTACTTCATCGAGCGGGCCAAGTACGAAGCCCGTCGCTGGCATCTGAACCTGCCGGACCAGGACCTGGCCTACTTCCCGGAGGGGACGGAGGGCTTCATCGACTATGTCCGGGCGGTGTCGTGGGCGCAGAAGTACGCGCGCGCCAACCGTGAGGTGATGATGGAGCAGGTGCTGGGCGTTCTGAAGGCCATCTGGCCCGATCTGACGACGACGCAGGAGGCGGTGAACTGCCACCACAACTACGTCTCGAAGGAGAAGCACTTCGGCCAGGACGTCTACCTGACCCGCAAGGGCGCGGTGTCGGCCAAGGACGGCGAGCTGGGCATTATCCCCGGATCGATGGGGGCGAAATCCTTCATCGTGCGCGGCAAGGGCAATGCGGACAGCTTCTGCACCTGCTCGCACGGCGCCGGGCGAGCCATGAGCCGGACCGAGGCCAAGCGCCGCTTCACGGTAGAAGACCACGTCCGCGCCACCCAAGGCGTCGAGTGCCGCAAGGACGCCGAGGTGATCGATGAAACGCCGATGGCCTACAAGGACATCGACGCCGTCATCGCCGCCCAGGCCGACCTGATCGAGGTCGTGCACACCCTGCGTCAGGTGGTGTGCGTCAAGGGATGACGGGAGCCGGTCGTGCGCAAGCGCGGCCGGCTTTCGTCGTTCCAGGCCCGGCGTGACAGAACGACGCTCATTAAGATTTCGACAGAGCGCATCCATATGCGCATGGTGAAGCCTCCAAAGGTCATCACGCACCCCACGAGGCTCAGAATGCGCTCCTTCGCCTGCATGGTTTCCGTCCTGGCGCTCGCCGCCGCCGACCCTGCCCTCGCAGCGACCGAACCGGCCGCGCCCGCGCTGGCCGCGTCCGCCGCCGTCGCGCCCTACACCGCCGCTCAGTTCTTCGAGACGACCAGCTTCTCGATGGCCAACCCGGACGGTCTGGCCTTTTCCGAAGGTCGCAGCCACATCCTGATCTCGTCGGACAAGACGGGTGTGTTCAACGCCTACGCCCTGCCGGTCGCGGGCGGCGATCCCGTGCCGCTGACCGCCTCGACCGCCAACGCCACCTTCGCCCAGAGCTACTTCCCCGATGGACGCCGCGTTCTGGTGGCCGCGGATCAGGGCGGCAATGAACTGACCCACATCTATGTGCGCGAAACCGACGGGACGCTGCGCGACCTGACGCCGGGCGACAAGCTGAAGGCCGGCTTCGTCGGCTTCAGCGACGACGGTCAGACGTTCTGGCTCATCAGCAACGAGCGCGACGCCGAGGTCTTCGACCTCTACGCCTATGACGCCGTCACCTATGAGCGGAAGCTGGTGTTCCAGAACCCCGGCATGGACGTCGCCGCCGTCTCTGGAAACGGTCGGCTGGTCGCCCTGACCAAGTCGCACACCAGCGCCAACTCAGACATCTATCTGGCCGACCTATCGGCGGACGGCGCGCCCCACCTGATCACCGAGCACGCCGGCGACGTCGCCTATGACGTCAGCGGCTTCGGCCCCTTCAACGCGACCCTGATCTACACCAGCAACCAGGACGGCGAGTTCAGCCAGGCCTACGCCTATGACATCGCCAACAAGGCGCACAACCGCACGACCCAGGCCGACTGGGACGTCATGTACGTCGCCTTCTCGCCCAACGGCCGATATCGCGTCACGGCGGTCAACGCCGACGCCTCGACCGAGCTGACCATCGAGGATGCGCAGACCCGCGCCCCTGTCCGCCTGACGGGCCTGCCGCAGGGCGACATCACCGGCGTCCGCTTCGATCCCGGCGCGGACCTGGCCGCCTTCACCGTCGTGTCCGACACCTCGCCCGCTGACGTCTTCGTCGCCGATCTGTCGACCGGACAGGCGCGCCGCCTGACCTCGGCCCTGAACCCCGCCATCAAGGAAAGCGATCTAGTCGAGGCCACCATCGTCCGCTACCCGGGCGAAGGCGGGGTGATGGTCCCAGCCGTCCTCTACCGGCCCAAGGGCGCCTCGGCCGTCAACCCGGCCCCGGCGGTCGTCCTGGTCCACGGTGGCCCGGGCGGTCAGACGCGGCGCGGCTATTCCGCCATGGTCCAGCACCTGGTCAATCACGGCTATGCGGTCCTGGGGGCCAACAACCGAGGCTCGTCCGGTTACGGCAAGACCTTCTTCCACATGGACGACAAGAAACACGGCGAGGCCGACCTGCGCGACATCGTCGCCGGCGGCGACTGGCTGCGCGCCCAGGACTGGGTGGCCGACGATCAGGTCGCCGTCATGGGCGGCTCCTACGGCGGCTACATCACCGCCGCGGCCCTGGCCTTCCACCCCGAGAAGTTCGAGGCGGGCATCGACATCTTCGGCGTGACCAACTGGGTGCGGACCCTGCAATCCATCCCCGCCTGGTGGGGCGCGCAGCGCGTGGCCCTGTACGACGAGATGGGCGACCCGGCGGTGGACGCCGAACGCCACCGCGCCATCTCGCCCCTGTTCCACGCCGACAGGATCCGCCGCCCGCTTCTGGTGGTGCAAGGCGCCAACGACCCGCGCGTGCTTCAGGTCGAGAGCGACGAACTGGTGGACAAGGTCCGCGCCAACAATGTGCCGGTCGAGTACGTGGTCTTCCCAGACGAGGGCCACGGCTTCCAGCGCCGCGCCAACCGCATCACCGCCCAGGAAGCCTATCTGGCCTTCCTCAACCGCTACGTCCGCAAGGCCGACTAGGGCCTAGGCTGCTTCCTCGACATGGAGGACGGCGCGGTTGCGGCCCTCCTTCTTGGCGCGATAGAGGGCCGCGTCGGCCGCCTGCAGGGCGGCGCGGCCCTCGCGGTCCATACCCGGCCGCCAGCTGGCGACGCCGAAGGACATGCTGGTGCTGCCCAGGGCCTGATTGCGGTGTCGCAGGGATATGCCGGCGATGGCCTGACGCACGGTCTCGATCCGTTGCAGCAGGGCTTCGGGCGTCGTGCCGGGGGCGATGATGGTGAACTCCTCGCCGCCGTAGCGGCAGACAATGTCGCCGTCGCGGAAGCGATGCCCCAGTTCAGCGGCCACGGCCTGCAGCACCAGATCGCCAGCGTCGTGGCCGAACTCGTCGTTGAAGCGCTTGAAGTGGTCCACGTCGCACATGACCACGCACAGGGGGCTGCCTGACCGGGCCGACCGCGCCACCTCCAGCGCCAGGGCCTCTTCCATGTAGCGGCGGTTGAACAGACCGGTCAGCGGATCGCGGATCGTCTGTTCCTTCAGGTCGCGCTGCAGCTGCTGGTTGACCATGGCCGAGGCGATGTTCTCGACCAGAACCTTGATGCGGAAGCCGCTTTCAACGTCCAGCACCCCGTCCAGATGCAGGACGCCGATGACCTCGCCCGAGGCCAGCAGCGGCTCGCAGTGATAGGCATGGTCCTTGTCCCCGACGTGGTCGCAGACGATGTCGGTCCCCGGCTCGCTGACGAAATGGCTCTGGCCGCGTCGCAGAGCCCAGCATTGGTCCGGCCCAAAGGCGTCGCCGTCGCCCTCATGGTCGCCCCAGGTCGAGATCGGGACCAGCAGGTTGCGCGAGTTGTTGTAGGCATAGAGCACCCCCGGCAGCCCTGGCAGGACGCGCGGCACAAAGGCGTGGATGACCTGGGCCAGTTCGGCCTCGGTGCGGGCCGCCTGCATCCGGTGAGCCATCCCGCCCAGAAGCTCGATCACCTCGCCCCGCTGACGCAGAACCTGGCTGCTGGACAGAAGCTCGTGGTGAACCTGCTTCAGCTCGCGCTCGCTGCGCCTCTGGTCGTCGGAGGCCGTCGCCAGGCGATCCGCCATCTGGTTGTAACCCTGGGCCAGGCGATTGAACTCGCGCGAGCCCATGCGGTCGGTGATGCGCTGATCCAGATCGCCCGAGCCCAGACTGGTCATGGCGCGGGTGATGACCCGCACCGGTCGCCGGATGCCGCGAATGACCATGACGGAGACCGAAAGCGAGAACAGAGCGATCAACGGCCCGCCGATCAGGGCCAACCGCTTGCCCCACTCCAGACGGCGCTCAGCCGCCTCGATCCGGTCCATCTGCAGCCGGCGCTCCTCGCCCAGGAACTCCTGCGACGCTAGAAGGACCTGGCCCATCGAATCCAGCCCGCGTCCGCCGACAATGGCCGCCTCGGCCTCGTCGAACCGGCCCTGACGCGCCAACTCCAGCGGTTGACGCATCAACTCGACCCTTTCCGACAGCAAACTGCCGAAGGACTGGACGCGCGCTTTCTGGGCCGGGTTGTCCCTGGTCAGCTCCACCAGTTCCGAGAAGGACTGCAGCGAGTCCGCTACCCGCCGGTCAAAGGACTGGGCGTAGCCCGGGTTCTGCGTCAGAACATAGCCACGCTGACCGGATTCCGCGTCCCGCAGTCCGGCCATGGTCTCTTCCATGGCCTCGATCACCTGGGCGGAATGCGTCACCCAGCGGAAGCTCTCGCGACTTTGCCGCGAGGCGTCGACCAGGGAAGCCACCAGGGCCAGCAAAGCGATCACCACCAGGGCGCCAACGGCGGCGATCCTGGACGTCAGGGACAGAAACATGGCCCAAAGGTTAACGGCGGAGGGTTGACGGAAACTGAATGGCTGCGGGGTGCGTCACCACGTCCCGACGAGATCACGTCCTTCAACACCCGGATCAACCGCCAGACGCGCATCTGACAGGGCGCTCACTCAGATATCCATGCGTTCGAGCAAAGGGCGCGTCTGAAGAGACTGGATGGCCCGTTTGATCCCGTCGAACACAGGACCGGCGTCCCGCTCCATCTCGGCGTAGGCGCGCTCGAATTCACCATCCAGACTGTCGAGCAGGGCCAGTTGCTCGCACCCTCGCTCGGTGATCGCGATCAGATTCACCCGCTGATCCTCGGGATCAGGCTGGCGGGTGACCAGTCCCAGCGTCACCAGCTTGGGGATCTTCTGCTGGATCAATTGGTGCGAACGGTCCAGCGCCCGCCCCAGGTCGGCGACCGAGGCCGGACCCAGCCTCGCAACGGCCGCCATCAGGGACGACGACTTGACCGGAATGATCAATCCCGCGCGCTTGAACACCTCGGCGGACTGTTGCTCGATCAGCTCGCTCAACTGCTCGCTGAGACGGCCCAGGAAGGTGCGGTTCAACTCGATCATACGCCCGACAACTCCTCAATCCAGACGACGATAGACGCTCGTTTCACCAGACTTCTCAACGCGCTCAAGCCCCGTGACGACGCCGCCCGCACGCACCAGCCGGAACCGGTAGTCATCCGATCCCTGAACTGCAAACAGATCCTTCCCGATCGGATCAAGCGCCAGAACGAAGCGATCGCGCCAGTGATAGGCCAAGCCGGTCGGGGTGCGGACCAGGGTCCGCCCTTCATAGGCGCCGGCCGCTTCATCCAGGTCTGCGGCGGTCGGAATCCAGCCAGAGATAGCGAACTCCACCGGGACCAGAGCCCATGTGGCGTCCGTGTCGCCTGCGTTCGCCCGGCTCTGCAGCAGGAACTTCTGCGCCGCCAGCAGGGCGCCGGAGGCCGGCACGGCCAGATCAGGCGTCACGCCGACGCCCTCGAAATCCTCTCCCTTGATCGGGTCCCGAATCTGGCCGATCGGCACCTGCAGCATGAACCGATCATCGACCGGCACGCGAGTGACCGGATGCGCGCCGCCGGCGGTCTGTTCGCCGATCACGGTCGCCCGGCCGAGCCGCTGCAGCGAAAAGGCCATCCATTCGGCGGCGGAGAAGGATGTCGATCCGGTCAGGATCACGACGGGCACATCGCCTGAACGCTGGCCCGGCACGGCGGCCAGATTCCATTGCCCCCGCTCCACCCTCTTGCCGTCCTCGGTGTAGTTGTAGTCGAAGAATTCCTGCTCCTTGCCAGCCGGATACAGGTAGCTCATCAGCAACTGCGCCATCTCCAGCACGCCGCCGTTGTTGTAGCGAAGGTCGAAGATGATCCCCTTGGCGCCTTCAGCGAACCGCATGGCTCCCGTCGCCGTGTCCTGGGCGTACTGGGGGTCGGCGAAGAAGTCGAAACGGATGTAGGCCAGATCCCCCTCCAGCCGTCGCGCGTCGCGGAAACCGAAGTTGGCCGCGCGTTCGACATCGCGCCGCGCCTGGGTCGTGGCGTTTCCGCTGACCTTGGCCTGACGGTTGGCGGCGACCTCTTCAGGGTCGAAGGCCACCGAGAAATGCAGATCCCGGCTCGCCTTCATCATGCCTCGCGAAAGGTGATCCGCGAACTGGTCGGCGTCGACCGGTTCGGATCGGACCTGCCGGCCCAACTCCGCCGATATGGCGGGAATGCGATCGGGGAAGACGTAGTTTCGTTTCAACGCCGTCTCCAGGCCAGAGACGACCTCTCGCTGCGCCTGTTGGTCCAGAGTCCGCTGATCCGGAGCTTGGGCGGAAACCGATCCCGACGCCAGGACAGCGACCGCCAGCATTGAGATGAAGGTCCGAGAAAACATCGCTGCTCCTATTTATACAATATATTGCGCAATATATTTCATAAATGAGCGTGTCAAATTCGCTGCCGTGTTCTTCGGGGAAGTGAACGACCGCGACCGGCCTTCAGCTACGCTACGGCCCAGGCAAGGCGCGCGATGACTTCCGACAGCCCTAGGCCGCCTCGTCCTTCGGCAGCACGTCGCCCACCGTCGGGCGGTTTTCGGCCCAGGTCAGGGCGATGTCGCGGGGTTTGACGATCTCGTTGCAGTGGCCGCAGGCGATGCGAGGCTTGAGATCGTGGCCGCAGGTCTTGTGAACCATGGAGATGCCGCTGTCAGCATCGCCATAGACGTGCTTCTCGCCCCAAGCGTGCAGGGTGACGAGGACGCCGTACAGGTCCTTGCCCTTGGCGGTCAGGACATATTCCTTGCGCGGCGGGCGCTCGGAATAGAGCTGCGGCTCCAGGACGCCGTGCTGCACCAGGGATTTCAGTCGCGCCGCCAGGACGTTACGGGCCACGCCCAGCCGGTCTTGCCATTGTTCAAAGCGGCGGACACCGTTGAAGGCGTCGCGGATGACCAGCAGGGTCCACGGGTCGCCGATCACCTCCAGCGTGGCGGCGATCGAGCAGCTCTGGCGGCTATAGTCGGCGGTGCGTCCCATGGGAATGAAAGTGACCCCGCGTCAGGCTTTTGACAAGTGGGTTGCCAATCGGGACGCAGTTTGTCAGTCTCTTTTGGCAACGAACTAGCGGCTCCCCTGTTGCTGTCCTTGCGTTCCTCGACTTGCGGGCGGCGACGCTTCAGTCTCCGCCCGCCTCTTTCGCCTGTTGCGTGGACCGATGACCGAAGCTGATCTGCTGCATGACGCACTGACCCTGACGCCTTCGGACGAGGGGCTCGCGGCCCACCTGTCCGGCGAGTTCTCCAATGGCCCCATCGCCGCACCGCCCGAGGCGGGCTTCCCCTTCGGCGGCCTGCTGGCGGCCCTGTGCGCCGGAGCCATGCGTCAGGGGCTGGAGATCAAGGCGCCCTTGCGCAGCCTCAGCGTCCAGTATCTGGCCGCCGCCAAATACGGCCAGCCGATCCATTTCCGCCCCCGCCTGCTGCGCGGCGGCCGCAACGTCGCCTATGCCGTGGTCGAAGGGGGGCAAGGCGCGCGCCTGACCCACCACGCCAGCGCCACCTATGGCGCCGACGGCGACACCGCCGAACCGCTCAGCCCGCTTCTGACCCCGCCGCCCGCGCTGGACCTGGACGCGCCGGGTCTCAGCGGCCCCATGGCCCCCCGCTTTTCGCAGCACGTCGACTATCGCTTCAACGGCGGCCCAAACATTCTGGGCGGCAACGAGGGCAAGCCCGTTGTCGAGCGCGTGTGGATGCGGACCCGGGATGGCGCGCCGCTGGACGAGTTGCGGATGGCCTATCTGCTGGACGCCCTCTATCCGCCCGCCTGGACCGCCTTCAAGGCGCCGCCCATGATGACGAGCGTCGATCTGCGGTACGACTTCCTGGCCGATCCGACGCCGGAAACCGCGCCCGACGGCTGGGCCTTTTTCGAGTACCGGCTGCTGGACCACGGCCTGGGCTGGTCGGTGGATGAGGCGACCGCATGGGGCGCCGACGGGCGGCCCCTGGCCCTGGCGCGCCAGCGTCGCAAGCTGCTGTGACCTTGCCAGCAGCCCTCCGCCTCCCCTAATCCCCCGGCAAACGATTCATACTGGAAACGCCCCCATGACCGCCGCAACCGATCCCGTCGTCATCGTCTCCTTCGCCCGCACGCCCATGGGCGGCTTCCAGGGGGCCCTGTCGCCGGTGAAGGCCACCGATCTGGGCGCCGCCGCGGTCAAGGCCGCCGTCGAGCGCGCCGGCGTCGCCCCTGAAAAGGTGGAGCAGATCTTCATGGGCTGCGTCCTGCCCGCCGGTCTGGGCCAGGCCCCGGCGCGTCAGGCCGCCATCGGCGCGGGCCTGGGCAAGCACGTCGAGGCGACCACGGTGAACAAGATGTGCGGCTCGGGCCTGCAAGCCGCCATGATGGCCCACGACGCCCTGCTGGCCGGCACGGCCGAGGTCATCGTCGCCGGCGGCATGGAGTCCATGACCGGCGCCCCCTATCTGATGAACAAGCACCGCGGCGGCGCCCGCATCGGCCACGACATCATCGTCGACAGCATGATGATGGACGGTCTGGAAGACGCCTATTCCCCCGGCAAGGCCATGGGCGTCTTCGCCGAGGACTCTGCCGCCCAGTATCAGTTCACCCGCGAGGCGATGGACGAATACGCCATCGAGAGCCTGACCCGCGCCCAGGCCGCCATTGCCTCGGGCGCCTTCAAGGCCGAGATCGTCCCGGTCGAGGTCGCGACGCGTAAGGGCCCCGTCACGGTCAGCGAGGACGAGCAGCCGGGCAAGGCCGACGCCGCCAAGATCCCTACCCTGCGCCCGGCCTTCACCAAGGACGGCGCCATCACCGCCGCCAACGCCTCCTCGATCTCGGACGGAGCCGCGGCCCTGGTCATGACCCGCGAAAGCACGGCCAAGGCGCTTGGTCTGCCCATCGTCGCCCGCGTCGTCGCCCACGCCGCCCACGCCCATGAACCGGCCCTGTTCACCACCGCGCCGGTTCCCGCCATGCAGAAGGCCCTGAAAAAAGCAGGCTGGTCGGTCGAGGACGTGGATCTGTGGGAGGTCAACGAGGCCTTCGCCGTCGTCGCCATGATCGCCCAACAGGAACTGGGCATCGACCGAGCCAAGCTGAACGTCAACGGCGGCGCCACGGCTCTCGGCCACCCCATCGGCGCCTCGGGCGCGCGCATCCTTTCCACCCTGCTGGCGGCGCTTCAGGCGCGCGGCGGCAAGAAGGGCGTGGCCTCGCTGTGCATCGGCGGCGGCGAAGCCGTGGCCATGGCCGTGGAACTGGTCTGATCCCATCGCGTTCTCCACGGTCACGCTAACCTTGGCCGTGGAGACTACGCCTTGAAAATCCTCCCCTCCCTCTTCGCCGGCGTCGCCGCCCTGACGCTTTGCGCCTGCGCCACCGCTCAGGCGGAAAGCCCGATGACCGACAGCACGCCCTCGGCCCAGACCGACGCCGCCGACGCCCTCAAGGCCTTCCCGGCCGCAACGGCGGGCCAGACGCGCCACGTCATCACCCTGCCCGCGCAGACCGACGAAAGCGCCCTGAAGGTCGAGCTGATCCTCGGCAAGACCCAGACGGTGGACTGCAACCGCCAGTTCTTCGGCGGTCGTCTGGAGACCCGCACGGCGGAGGGCTGGGGCTATGACTATTACGTCCTGCCGGCGCTGGGGAATGCCGCCAGCACCCTGATGGGCTGCCCGCCCGGCTCGGAGCGTCAGGCCTTCGTCACGACGCAGGAGCAGCCGCTGATCCGCTACAACTCGCGCCTGCCGGTCGTGGTCTACGCCCCGTCGGACGTCGAGGTGCGCTATCGCGTCTGGCGCGCGGGCGAGACCCAGACAGCGCGCTGATCAGACCTGTGCATTGAAATCAGGCGCGGGCGTCGGTCGATCTCGACCGGTGCCCGTGTCGTATTCGGCGTCTCCGCATCGCGCATGAGCGCAGCCAGCGAGGCGCATCCAGCGCTCAGGATGATCATGGGGCGACTCCTGCATTTGCGAACCAATCGCAGGTTTGCGCAGAGTCGCGGGTCGTGCAAGCGTCCGCCTCCATTTTCTGGAGAGTCGCCATGCGCGAAGACGGCAAGCTGGACTATCTCGAACTGCCCGCCACCGACATGGCGGCGCACAAGGCCTTTTACGCGGCCGCCTTCGGCTGGGCCTTCCAGGACTACGGCCCCGACTATGCGGCGTTCAGCGAGGGTCTGGACGGCGGTTTCACCACCGAGGCCATGACGCCCAAGCCCCTGCCCGTCCTCTACGCCCACGACCTGGAGGCCATGCTGGCCAAGGTTCAGGCGGCGGGCGGGGAGATCACCCACCCGATCTTCGCCTTCCCCGGCGGTCGCCGCTTCCACTTCCGCGATCCGTCGGGCAACGACCTGGCCGTCTGGTCCGAATAGGTCTGCGGCCTATTTAGGGTCGACCGACTGGGCGATGCGCTCGGCGGCGTCACGGTCAGCGCCGTCCTGACTCATCAGCCAGACATGGATTTCGGCGGGGGCCGAAGACCGCTGGAACAGATGTTCCATGGCGATACGCCTCGCCCCGTCCGGCACGACAACCGAGACACGCCCGGCGGCCGTCACCTGCTCGCCGTCATAAATGGGGAACTGGGACGCGGGTCCGGCATAGATCATGACGAAGGTCTTGCCGGCCTTGCGAACCGACCAAACCTTGGCGTCAGGCCCGCCCCGGCTCTCCGTCAGTTGGAAACCGCTCGGCAGGTCGATACGGAATGGCAGAGCTGCAATGGCCGCGGGGCTGAGCGCGGCAGGACTCGGTGCGGGTGCGCTCGGCGTCGGGACCGCAACAGGCGCCGAAACCGGAGCGGCTTGAGGCGAGGTTGAAACGCGCGATGCGCCCGGAGCCGCAGATGGCGACGTCGAGGCGGTCGACGAGGGTCCTGGAGCGGCCGGCGGCACGGGCGCTGGCGCAGGCGCAGGTGACGTGTCCCGGCTCTGCGCGGAAGGGGTCGCTGCGGGACGAGCTGCAACGGGCGGGCCGCTGTTCAGAGCCCGCGTCAGATCGGCGGCGCCGGGCGACTGTGTCTGGGCCGCGGCAGGCGCGGCGCCGAGCAGGACAAAAGCAAACAGAACGATTTTCATTCCGAAACCTTGCCCCCCGGCCCGCATGGCGGTCAAGCCGCCGGCAGCTCCACCCAGAAGGTCGCCCCCTGCCCCGGCGCCGATATCACGCCGATGTCGCCGCCCTGCAGTTCGGTCAAACGCTTGGCCAGCGCCAGCCCGATGCCGTGCCCCTCGATTGCCGAGCGCTCCAGACCCAGCCGGTTGAAGGGCTCGAACAACTGAGCCTGCTTTTCTTCCGACAGACCCGGACCGAAGTCGACGACCTCGATCCTCACGCGATCATGGGCCCATGATCCGCGCAGCAGCACCCGACCGCCCGAGGCTCCGTACTTCACAGCATTGCCCGCCAGATTGCCGATCACCTGGGCCAGGCGTTGAGAATCGGCCTGGACGATCAAGGCGTCGCCTTCCAGCGCGACCTCGACCGACAGGGACTTGGCCTCCGGCTTCAGGACCAGGGCGCGGCGCACGTCCTCCAGCAGACCCGCCACGTCAGTGGGGCGCAACTCGACCTTGACCGCCCCCGATTCAGCGCGGGCCACGTCCAGCAGGTCATGGGCAAGGGCTTCGACCTGGCGCGCTGTCTTGACCAGCATCTGCGCCATCTCGACCTGCTCGGTGGTGGTCGCGCCCAACTGCCCGCCGGCCCAGAGCTCGCCAATGCCGATGACGCCGCCGACGGGGCTCTTGATCTCATGGGCCACATTGGCCAGCAGTCGCGACTTGGCCGCCGAAGCCCGCTCGGCCCGCTCACGTCCCGCCCGGGCGCGCTCCGCCAGCCGATCACGCTCCTCCAGCAGGGCGGCGACCATGAGGATCGGCATATAGCCGAGGAGCACAAGAAGCTGAGCCAGAAGGGCCCGGTTTTCGGCGCCGAACGAATGATAGGGGCCGTGCCCCGCCATGGTTCCGCCAATGGCCATGATGGTCACCAGAACCAGGGCCGCCGCTATGCCCGCCACCCGGAAACGCACGGCCATCATCAGCAACAACGGCATGAGCAGGAAGCCGTAGGGCAGGCTCATGTGCGAGAAGATGGCGTAGCAAGCGCCGCCGATCAGCCCCAACAGCCCCAGGCCCTCGACCATGCGCGCGGGCTGACGCAAGATCATCATGTGCCGGCGCTGCAGCGACAGACCGAAGGAACCAATCACGGCGAAGCCCAGAGCGTGACCACACCACCAGATCCGCAACCCGTCCAGCATGTCTGAACCGACCATGACCTGCAGCGCGATCGCGCTGATGACCGCAGACGGCAGGGGCGCAACCACGCAAACGGCCAGGAAGCGCGCCAACCCTTCAACCGAATTGACGCTCAGGCCAGGCACAAAGCGCCGCGTCAGAACAACCGCCAGAATAATCTCCAGCAGGTTCAACACCATGAACAGGCCGGACAACACGGGCCCATTGCCGACCAGGAACTCGCCCGCCAGCACGCCCGTCATCACCAGGACGCCAAATCCCAGATCATATGTCAGACCGCGACCACCGCGCAGCCACACCGCCATGGCCAGACCGCCCGCGCCCCACAGGGCGGCGACCAGACCGTTGGTCCGGGCGAAGCTGATCGCCATTACGACAAGAATAGTCACGCCCACCGCCGTCAGGATCGGTGCGAAGGGCTGTCGGAAGAAGGCCGCATTGGGCGCAGTCATGCCCGCCCCCAGGCCATCCGCGGAGGCGATGTCGAGAATGGGTTCAGGTCTTTCGAGCGCACGGCTCATAGTCATGACGAGGTCCAGCTACGCGACTAACACCCCAATGTAGCTGAGCTTCCTAAACATCCTCTGAAGTCAGAAGGCCGTCGTGAGAACGGCGTTAAAAGCCCGAACCGCCGCCGCCGGCCCTTCAGGGTGCTTCCACACGCCCGCGCTGACGGCCACGAAATCCGCCCCCGCCGCGGCGAGCTGGGCCGCGTTCTCGACCGTGACGCCGCCGATGGCGACACAGGGCGTCTCCATCGTCTCCTGCCAGATGCTCAGTTCGATCAATTCGGGTCGGTGCGTGGTCGCCTTGGTGTCGGTGGGGAAGAAGGCGCCGAAGGCGACGTAGTCGGCGCCGGCCTCGGCCGCCTCCATGGCCAGGTGACGGCTGTCGTGACAGGTGGCGCCGATCATGGCGTCCGGCCCCATGATGCGCCGCGCCTCGGCCACCGGCGCATCGTCCTGGCCGACGTGAACCCCGTCGCAGCCGGTCGCCTTGGCCAGATCAGGCCGGTCGTTCAGGATCACCGCCACGCCGTGCGCCTGGGCGATGGGCGCCAGCCGCGCCACGACGGCCCTGATCTGATCGTCCGAGGCCTCCTTGAGCCGGATCTGCAGGGCCGCGACCGGCCCCGCCGACAGGGCCTGTTCCAGCAGGCCGGCGAAGGCCTCCAGATCATCAATCGCCGGCGGCGTGATCAGATACAGCTGGCAGGGCGGACGGGGCGGAAGCGCAGTTTGACGGGCCATGTCCCCGCCCTGCCCGTCCCCGCGCCGGGCGTCAATGTCGCAACCCCATGCGAACGATTTGCACTCGCCTTAATAAATGCTATAGCGAGCCATTCTCAGTAACTGCTTCGGGCCTTTCGCCTTGTACGTCTGCAACTGTAACGGCCTTCGCCAGCGTGACGTCGCCCAGGCCATCGAGGCGGGCGCCACCCGCCCGCGTGAGATTTTCGCGTCCAATCAATGCTCTGCCCAGTGCGCCAAGTGCGTCTGCGAAATGCGCCAGATGATTCAGGACACCCAGGCCGCCTTCGCCCTCGCGGCCGAGTAAGGCGCCTAACTGAAAGTCGATTTCACTCGCATTATCAATGCAGTGATAAAAACTCGCAAGTAATCCACGGCCTCAAAGCCGTGCTATGAATCGCCTCACGGGCGGTGTTCAGAGCCGCGACGTCATGACGACGTCGTCCAGCGCCGCCGCATCAAGAGGACGACGACCATGAAGGGCGATCCGGCGATCATCCGCACCCTCAACGCGGTGCTGACCAACGAACTGACGGCGGTGAACCAGTATTTCCTGCACGCTCGTATGTTCGAGAGCTGGGGTCTCAGCCACCTCGGCAACGTCATCTACGAAGAATCCATCGGCGAGATGAAACACGCCGACATGCTGATCAAGCGCATCCTCTTCCTCGACGGCCTGCCCAACCTGCAGGACCTGCACAAGCTCAAGGTCGGCGAAGATCCGATCGAATGCCTGGGCGCCGACCTGAAGCTGGAGATCGACAGCCGCGCCACGACCCGCGACGCCGTCACCCAGTGCGAGGAAGCCCGCGACTACGTCAGCCGCGACCTGCTGATGAAGATCCTGGCCGACACCGAGGAACACGTCGACTTCCTGGAAAACCAGCACAAGCTGATCGAGCTGCTGGGCGCCCAGAACTACCTCCAGTCCGCCATGAGCGAGATCAAGACCGACGGCGCCGCCACCGGCGGCTGATCCTTCGCCAAGGGCCTGACAGACATGAGGGGCGACCGAGCGATCGGCCGCCCCTTTTCCTTGGCTACAGCACCTCTCGCCGCGCCAGATGCGCCACGGCCAAAATCAGGACGATCAGGCCCAGCCCGCCGCCCAGCGCCAAGGCCGTCTGGAATCGCCACGCCTCGCCGGCCAGGATGTTGACCGGCATCTGCCAGGGCATGAAGACGCCCTGCCTGGCCGAGGTCGCCACCACGGCGAAGAAGGTCCCGCCTATGCCCACGATCAGGGCCGGCACGAAGCTGGCGAACCGCATGGCGACCCAGAACTGGATGGCGATCATCAACACCCCCGCCACGACCATCAAGCCCAGGACCCTGGCGTAGTCGGCCAGTTCAAACGCCCCCGTCGGTGCGGCGGCGGGCTTGATCGCGGCGGCCAGCGACGCCGAGGCCGCCGTCAGCCCCAGAACCCCCACGCTCATCAACACCACCAGGCCGATCACGCAGACCGCCTTGGCGCCATACAGGCTCCAGCGCGGGATCGGCAGGGCGCGCAGGTGGTCCCAGGACCTCGGCCCATGCTCCATGTGCGCGACCAGGGCGGTCAGGGCCGTCACGCTCATCGGCATCATGAAGAAGGCCCAGATGCCCGTGGCCGAGCCCATCACCATGCCCCAGGACCCGGCCTCCTTGGTCCGCAGCATCATGAAGAAGGTGAAGACGGCGATCAGACTGGGCGCGGCCACGGCCAGCAGCAGGGCCAGCGATCGGTTCAGCTTGCGAACCTCGACGGACAGAACAGACAGAACGGACAGCATCACGCGGCCTCCGACAGGGGATGGGCGTTTTCCGTGACCTGGCGATACAGGCCCTCCAGCGAGCGTTCGCGCGCGCCGATGGCGAAGACGCCGATCCCCTGCTCCACCAGGGCCCGATTGATCTCGGCAGCGACCTGGTCGTGCGTCTGGCCGGGCGACAGCCGCGCCGCCAGCCCGCCCTCGCCCCCGACCTCGTCCTTGGACAGGCTCAGGTCCCATCGCCGCAGCACCGTCGCCGCCCGCTCGGGGTCGTCGACCCTGAGATGAAGCACCGGCGCCTCGGCCGCCTTCAGCGCCGCCAGCTCGCCTTCCAGCACCAGCCGCCCCTGATGGATCACCCCGACATGAGTGGCGATCTGCTCGATCTCGCTCAGCAGGTGGCTGGACAAGAGGACCGTCGCCCCGGTCCGGTCCGGCGGGTCGCGCAGGAAACGCCGCATCTCGGCGATGCCGTCCGGGTCCAACCCATTGGTGGGCTCGTCCAGCACCAGGACCGACGGCGCGCCCAGCATGGCCCGCGCCAGACCCAGCCTCTGCCGCATCCCCAGGGAATAGCCGCCGACGCGGCGCCCGCCGTCGGCCCGCATCTCCACCACGCCCAGGACCCGGTCGATCTCACTGACCGGCAGGCCCAGCAGGCGACGGCTGACGTCCAGGTTCTCGCGCCCGGTCAGATTGCCGTAGAAGCCGTGCGCCTCCAGCAGGGCGCCGATCTTGCGCGCCGCCGCGATCCGGTCGCGCGCCACATCGACGCCGCCGATCCGCGCGGTCCCGGCGCTCGGGCGGATCAGGCCCAACAGCATCTTCAGCGTCGTCGTCTTGCCCGCGCCGTTGCGCCCCAGAAAGCCATAGACCGCCTGATCCGGCACGGTCATCGACACCCCGTCCACCGCCGTCCGCGCGCCGAAGCGCCGCGTCAGCCCCTGCGTCTGCACCATATCGACCATCGCCGCCTCCATTTAACTCTTAGATAAAGTTGCGAAGCGTCAGACTTTAAGTCAAGATTAAAGATCACTCAGCCTGCAGGACCCCATGACACGCGATCTCAACCGCTTCCGCCGTCTGTGCGGCCAGTACCGCTGGCTGGCGATCTTCATGGTGGCCAGCGTCGGCGGGCTGCTGGTCGTCGCCAACCTGATCGCCCCGTTCGTGCATTGGACGCGCGCCTCGACGCCGAACTTTGAACGCGAGGTCGCCGCTTCGCTGATCTGGCAAACGCCCGCCCTCTGCTACCTGTTCGGCGTCTGGTCGATCGGGCGCGGCATGGGGCAACTGGCGCGCGGGCGGCTGATCCAAGCCACCCTCGCCTCGACCCTGCGCCGGGTCGGGCTGGCCCTCGGCTTCGGCGGGGTGATCAGCGTCTTCATCGTCACCAATCTGCTACGGGTGATCGGCCATACTGAAGGCGGCTATCTGCACTTTGACGTCGCAGGCATGACCCTGGGCATGATCGGCGGCGCTCTGTTCCTGCTGGGTCGGGTCGTGGATCAGGCGGGGGCCGTCCAGGCCGAACTGGACGAGATGATCTGATGGCGGTTCGCGTGACCCTCGACGCCCTGATCGTCGCCAAAGGCATCAAGGCCAGAGACCTGGCCGCCCAGGTCGGGCTCAGCGAAACCCAGCTGTCCCTGTTCCGATCGGGCAAGGTGAAGGGCATTCGCTTTCGCACCCTGGCCCGACTGTGCGCCGCCCTGGGCTGCCGCCCCGGCGACCTGCTGGACTATGATCTGGACCCTGCCGATCTGGAACCGCCCGGTGGGGACGACGCGGACTAAAAGGCACGGCTGATCAATCGCCGATCAGCGTCCCCATTGCCCTTTTTACGCGCTTCCTCTACGGCTCGCCGCGATTTCGCGCGCCCGCCTGTGAAGCGGCCGGGCCGCCCCCAGCCCTTCGATCCCAGCGGTTTCAATGAAAATCAACGGCAACACCATCAAACCCGGCATGGTCCTGCAGCACAACGGCGGCCTGTGGGTCGTCACCAAGGCCAGCCACGTCAAGCCCGGCAAGGGCGGCGCCTTCGCCAACGTCGAGGCCAAGAACCTCGAGACCGGCAACAAGCTGAACGAACGCTTCCGCTCGGAAGACAAGGTCGAGCGCGTCACCCTGGAACAGAAGGACTTCTCCTACCTGTTCGACAACGGCGACAGCCTGGTCTTCATGGACGACGCCACCTACGAGCAGATCGAACTGCAAAAGGGCTGGGTCGGCGACGAACGCATCCCCTACCTGCAAGAGGGCATGAAGGTCGTCATCGAGATGCACGAAGACCGCCCGATCGGTCTGGAACTGCCGGAACAGGTCACGCTGGAAGTCGCCGAGACCGAGCCGACCGTGAAGGGCCAGACGGCTTCGTCGTCCTACAAGCCCGCCATCGCCTCGAACGGCGTGCGCATCATGATCCCGCCCTATATGTCGGCCGGCGAGCGCATCATCGTCGACACCACCTCGGGTGAATACGTCCGCCGCGCGGACTAACAAACGCCGTCTTCCCCGGCCAAGGTCGGGCGCTATAACAGCCTACAGGGGCGCGGATGGTCCGCGCCCCTTTTGCTTCTCCGTCCATCCGGGCTGCGGCCTTGTGAGGATCGACGGATCAGGAGAACCGCCTATGGCCCTCGCTTCCGCCCTGCTCCAGGTCATGATGGACGCCGTCCGCAAGACCGCCCGCCCCATGCTTCGCGACTTCGGCGAGGTCTCGCACCTCCAGGTATCGCGTAAAGGCCCCGGCGACTTCGTCACCGCCGCCGACGTCAAGGCGGAACAGACCCTGTTCGAGCTGCTGCTCAAGGCCCGCCCCGGCTACGGCTTCCTCGGCGAGGAGCGCGGCATGGTCGAAGGCACCGACAAGTCGCACACCTGGATCGTCGACCCGATCGACGGCACCACCAACTTCATGCACGCCATGCCCCACTTCGCCATCACGGTGGGCCTGGAGCGTCGCCACCCCGACGGTTCGTCCGAGATCGTGGCCGCCGTCACCTACAATCCGGTCATGAACGAGATGTTCTGGGCCGAGAAGGGCAAGGGCTGCTATCTGAACGACCAGCGCATCCGCATCGCTGGTCGCAAGGACATGTCGGAAAGCCTGATCGCCACCGGCCTGCCCTTCATCGGCAAGACGGGCCACGGCCAAGCCATCAAGGACATCCACGCCGTGGGCCAACGCGTCGCCGGCATCCGCCGTCTGGGTGCCGCCTCGCTGGACTTCGCCTGGGTCGCCGCAGGCCGCTTCGACGCCTACTACGAGCGCAACCTGCAGCCGTGGGACGTGGCGGCGGGTATCCTGCTGGTCACGGAGGCCGGCGGCCTGGTCACCACCATCGACATCGACGGCGACCCCAAGAACGGCAAGCAGATCGTCGCCGCCAACCCGGAACTACAGCCGCAACTGCGCAAGGTGCTGCAAGCGGCCTGATCCGCTTCACTCCCCGAAATCAGGGCGGCGCGGCGAAGGCCCCGCCGCCTTTTTTCTACGCTCTTCACAGCCGCGTCGTGCGCGCCCCCTACCCTCGCGTCATGATCCGTCTCATCCTGACCGCGCCCTCCTCCTCAGCGGAACCCCGGCCATGTCTGCGCCTCTTTCCCCCGTCGTCGCCAAGGTCATCGCCCACCGCGGGGCGTCCGGCGAACGGCCCGAGCATACGGCATCGGCCTATCAACTGGCGGTGGAACAGGGCGCGGACTTCATCGAGCCTGACCTGGTCATGACCCGTGACGGTCATTTCGTGGTCCGCCATGAGAACGAGATCGGCGGCACGACCGACGTGGCGGATCGGCTCGAATTCGCGGACCGCAGGACGACCAAGGCCATCGACGGCGTCGAGGTCGTCGGCTGGTTCACCGAAGACTTCACCCTGGCCGAACTGAAGACCCTGCGCGCCCGCGAGCGCCTGCCTTTGCTGCGGCCTGGCAACACCGACTGGGACAACCGGGAGCCCATCCTGACCTTCGACGAGGTCGTCGCCCTCGCCCGCGAGGAAAGCGTCCGCTCCGGCCGCATCATCGGAGTTGCGCCGGAGTTGAAGCACCCCTCCTATTTCGCCGGTATCGGCCTGCCGATGGAGGACGCCTTCGTCGCCGCGCTGGAGCGTCACGGCCTGACCGGCGCCGACGCCCCCATCCTGATCCAGTGTTTCGAGATCGGGCCGCTGCAACGACTAAGGGGCCGCATCGACGCGCCCCTGCTGCAACTGATGAGCGTCTCGGGCGGCCCCGCCGACCGTCCCGACCTGACCTACGCCGCGATGAGCACGCCTGAGGGCCTTGGCGCCATCGCCGCCTACGCCGACGCCATCGGGGTCGAGACCGGGCTGATCCTGCCGCGCGACGACATGGCCCGCAGCCTGCCCCCTACCGCGCTGGTCGAGGACGCTCACGCGGCGGGGCTGAAGGTCGTGGTCTGGACCTTCCGCGCCGAAAACGTCTTCCTGCCAATGGAGCGCCGCCGGGGCGACGCCCCCGCCGACCATGGCGACCTCGACGACTATCTGAAGGCCTTCTACGCCCTCGGCATCGACGCCGTGTTCAGCGACTTTCCAGGCGCGGCGGTCGCGGCGCGCTAGACCTCACGCCTCCTGGAACTGCAGCTTGGCCAGACGCGCATAGAGTCCGCCGCGCGCCGTCAGCTCGGCGTGCGTGCCCTCCTCGACCACCTTGCCGCCGTCCATGACGACGATGCGGTCAGCCCGCAGCACGGTGGCCAGACGGTGGGCGATGACCAGAGTGGTGCGCGCCTCCATGGCCTGATCCAGAGCCGCCTGCACCAGACGCTCGTTCTCGGCGTCAAGCGCGCTGGTAGCCTCGTCCAGCAGCAGGATCGGGGCTTCGCGGACCAGGGCCCGCGCGATGGCCAGACGCTGGCGTTGACCGCCCGACAGGCTCTTGCCGCGTTCGCCCAGAGGCGTGTCGAAGCCTTGCGGCAGGGCTTCGATGAAGCCAAGCGCCTGAGCTTCGTCGGCGACCATGCGCGCCTCGGCCAGGCTTGCCGCCTCGCGGCCGAAGCGGATGTTCTCCAGCGCCGAGCCCGAAAACAGGGGCGCCTCCTGCGACACCCAGGCGAAACGATCGCGCACCTCGACCGGATCGGCCGAACGCACGTCCACCCCGTCCACCGAGACCAGACCCGACTGCGGATCATAGAAGCGCAGCAGCAGGCGGAAGACCGTCGACTTGCCCGCGCCCGACGGCCCGACAAGAGCCACGGTTTCGCCCGGACGCACGGTCAGGCTGAAACCCTTCAGCGCCGGCAGATCGGGACGGCCCGGATAGGCGAAGTCCACCGCCGACATCGACACCTCGCCCAACGGCGGCTGCGGCAGGGCCACGGGGTTGGCGGGCGGCGCGATAGCCGGCACGGCGCGCATCAGCTCGTCGATCCTCTCCATAGCCCCGGCGGCCTTCTGCACATCGCCCCAGCTTTCGCCCAGCGCGCCGACGGCCCCGGCGGCGAAGACCGACAGCAGAACGAACTGCAGCAGGGCGCCCGGCGACATGGTCCCGGCGATCACGTCCTGCGCCCCCAGCCACAGCACCAGGGTGACGCCGCCGAACATGACGGTGATGATCATGGCCGTCATCACCGCCCGCGCCCGCATGCGGGTCAGAGAGACGCCGAAGGCCTCCTCCACCGCCGCGCCGAAACGGCCGATGGCGCTCTTTTCGCGGCCAAAGGCCTGGACCGTCTCGATGGCGTCCACGCTCTCGCCGGCGAAACCGACAGCATTGGCGAAGGTGTCCTGCGACCTGACCGTCAGCTTGCGCACCTGACGGCCGAAGATGAACAGCGGCACGATCAGCACCGGCACGATCAGCAGGACGAAGCCGGTCAGCTTGGGGCTGACGAAGAAGAGCAGGATGACCCCGCCGATCAGGGTGAAGAAGTTTCGCAGGGCATAGCTGACCGAGGTGGTCAGCAGGGTGTCCACCAGCTGGATGTCCGTCGTCAGGCGCGACAGCACCTCGCCCGTTCGCATATGGGCGAAGAAGACCGGGTCCAGCGTCAGGATGCGCTTGAACAGCGCCGTGCGCAGGTCGGCGATGACCCGCTCGCCCGTCTTGGTCACGTAGAAATAGCGGAAGGCCGTCGCCAGCCCCAGAATCAGGGCGTTGCCGCCCAGAATCAGGAACCAGGTGTTGATGTCCCGGCCGCCGTTCTCGAAACCGTTGTCGATGGCTCCACGCGCCGTCGCCGTCAGCGCCAGCGAGGCCACGGTCGAACCGATCAGCCACAGGCCTGCGATCGCCGCGTCCAGCCGATGCCGCATCATGAAGGGCAGCAACTGGGCCAGGGGCCTGATGTTACGGGTCTTGGCGCGCTTGCCGCCCGCCTCTTCCATCTGCTCGGCCAGCAGGGCCCCGGCGCCGGGGCGCCCCCGGGCTGCGGCGTCTTGCGGGACGGAAGGCGAGGAAACTTGGGTCATGCCCGCGCTCTTGCCCCGGAACGCCCCCCGGTGTAAACGCCGCCGCTCATTCCCGCCGTTTAGCCTCGGCGGGTTTCTCTATTTACGCGCACTGACGGTCGGCATCGTCGAAGCGCAGAGACGGATCAGATCTATGAAAGCGGACACGCACCCCGACTACCACTTCATCACGGTTGTGAAGCCGGATGGCAGCACCTTCCAGACCCGTTCGACCTACGGCAAGGAAGGCGCCTCGCTGGCCCTCGACATCGATCCGTCGACCCACCCCGCCTGGACCGGCGGCAACGCCCAAATGCTGGACCGCGGCGGCCGCGTGTCGCGCTTCAACAACAAGTTCGGCGGCTTCATCAAGAAGTAAGCCCTACAGGCTGCGACATAGTCGCCACAGAAGCGCCGGTCCGATGGGCCGGCGCTTTTTGTTTGCCCGGAACGTCGATAACATGAGGGCGTTCGATCCTTCGGGGCGCAGGCGACGGGTCTGGCGCCGGACCGGACTTGAAGAGCTTTAGAATGAACCGACGGGAATTGGGCTTTGGCGTCGCAACGACGACCCTGACCCTTGGCGCGGCCTCGTCCGCACTGGCGCAGACCCGACCGGTCGATCCCCAGGTCTTTATCGCCGGCTTCGACGCCCAGGCGGGCCGCCTGCCCGAGGCCGTTCAGGCCGACGTCCGCGCCGTCTACCAGCTGACCGGCGGCAAGCCGATCTGGACCGCCGACCGCCTGCGCGTGCTTCAGGAGGTCGCCGCCGGTGCAGAGCGCCACGCCTTGCCCGCCGGGGATTTCTTCGACTTCGTCGGCCTGGCCGCCGATCCCGGCTCGGCCGAGATCCGCACCACCGCCGCCGCCGTGACCTACGCCCGCGTCCTGGCCGAGGGCCGCGTCCGTCCCGAAACGGTCGAGGATCTCTGGGAGATGCAGAAGAACAGCGTGGACATCCCGCGCGGCCTGACCCAGGCGGTCAGCGCCAACCAGCTGAGCCAGTGGTTCGACAACCTGGCCCCCACCGACATCGGCTACACCAACCTGTCGGCCGGCTACGCCCGCTATCGCCGCATCACGCGTGCCGGCGGCTGGCCCGCCTTCCGTCAGGGCGGCACCATCGAGCCGGGGACCAGCGACAACCGCATCCCGGCCCTGGTCGCGCGCCTGGTGGCCGAAGGCGACCTGAGCGCCTCGGCAGGCGAGCGCCTGAAGGGCAATCTGGCCTATGGCTCGGAACTGCAACAGGCGGTTCGCAGCTTCCAGACCCGCCACGGCCTGGGTTCGGACGGCCGCATCGGCCCCGGCACCCAGCGCTCGCTCGGCGCCACGGCCGAGGACCGCGCCCGCCAGATCGCCCTGAATCTGGAGCGCCGTCGCTGGCTGAAGCGCGACCTGAATCCCGAACGGATCGAGGTCAACACCGCCGCCGCCATCATGGTCTACTGGAAGGACGGCAAGCCGGTTCACTCCAACCGCGTCGTGGTAGGCTCTGTCGAGAACCAGACCCCCAGCCTGGAAAAACCCTTCGCCTCGGTCGTGGCCAACCCGCCGTGGACCGTGCCCATGGGCATCGCCCGCCGCGAAATCCTGCCCAAGGGTCCCGGCTACCTGGCCGCCCATGACATGTACGTCAACGCCGACGGCTGGGTGGTGCAGCGCGCCGGACCCCAGTCGTCCCTGGGCTACGTGAAGTTCGAGCTGCGCGACAGCTACGCCATCTTCCTGCACGACACCCCGTCCAAGGGCGCCTTCAACCTGTCGGTGCGCCAGCGCAGCCACGGCTGCGTCCGGGTCCAGAACGCGGTCGAGTTCGCCCGCCTGCTGCTGCAGCCCGATCCGGCCAAGCTGGCCCAGTTCGATACGGCCCAGGACAACCGCCAGACCACGCGTGTCACCACGGGCCGCGAGATCGCCGTGCGCCTGCTCTACTGGACGGCCTTCGTCGATGGTCAGGGCCGGGTCGCCTTCCGCGAGGACGTCTATCAGCGCGACGCCAAGCTGGCTCAAGCCCTGGGCATCGCCGTCAACCTGCCCCGCGTCATCGCCGACGGCCCCAGCGACGCCAACGACGTCGGACCGTAGGCGGGCGCGATGCTGGCCATGATTCTCGCCGCCGCATTGGTCACGCAGGAGCCTGTGCAGGCCCCTGCGCCGATGTGGCGTTCAAGGCCGGTTCCTGAATTTCCAGCCAAGGCGCTCATGGACGGCGTCGAGGCGGCCGATGTCCGGCTGGATTGCCTTCTGACGGCTGACGGCCGTTTTTCGGATTGCCAGATCGTTGCGGACACCAGGCCGGACTATGCTTTCGCCCAGGAAGCCCTGAGGGCCGCCCAAAAGGCGAGCGCCGCGCCGCGCGAAGAGAACGGCATCGCCGTGCCGGGTCGCGTCCGCTTTGAGATTCGCTTTCGCCTGGGCTGAAACTCAGCTCCCGAAGGCCGCCTGCAGTCGATCCAGCTGGCTCTGCACCGGATTGACGGGCTGATCTTCCGGTCCGTCCAGATACATGCGGCGGTCCAGGTGCAAAACCCGATCATAGAGCTTCTCGGCCCGGACAGCATATTCGATCAGGGCGATGGGCAGTTCACGATGGCTGGGCTCGCTCTCGACCTTTCGGTCACCCAGGCGATAGCGCGGCTCACAGGCGGCGTCGGCGCTCATGTCGTCCTCGCGCACGGCGCGCTGGACCAGCAGCCAGGACGCGATCTGCATCAGCCGCGTCGTCAGCTTCATGCTTTCGCCCGCATAGGCCAGGGCCGCCGCGCGCGACAGCAGACGCGAATCCTGACGCCCATCGCCGTCCAGATAGGCCGCAGTCTCCTCGACCAGTTCCATGCCTTCCCTGAAGGTGCGGTCGAACAACTCGGAACGTGCGAAATCCAGCACTTCCGCGCTGCGCGAACGCAATCCGACCATGTCAGCGTCGATGGCGGTCAACTCGGTTCTACCCATGAATGGTCACGCGCGTCCGTCAAACTCGCGGATCAGAACGACTCCGCACGGACCGGAACTGCAATCGTCATGCCACGGATTACGAAAAGACGGGAGGGGCTGTTCAGCGGAAATTGAACAGGGCGTCGGCCGCGCTGCGCTTGGACGACTTGCCGTCAATGGCGGCTTTGGATCGCGCGATCTCGGCTTCCAGGACAGCGATCCGCTCGTGCAGGTCGTCCACGGCGTAGAGATCCAGATCCTCGCGTCCCAGCGCCTTCAGCGCCTCTCCGGCCTGGGGCCGGGGCTCAAGATCCTCGAACGACATCATCGCCTCCGTGGTCAGCGACCGCACGAACGCCTATGAAAACGCCCCAATGACAGAGATTGCAAGCGGTGGAGGCTTCATGCGGGTCATCGAAATCATGGGCGGCCACGGTCCCGCCGAAGCGCTGACGCCAGCCGAGCGTCCTGAACCGACGCCGGGACCGGGCCAGGTCCGCATTCACGTCCAGGCCGCCGGCGTCAATCGTCCCGATATTGTTCAACGCGAGGGCCGCTATCCGCCTCCGCCCGACGCATCGGACTTGCTCGGCCTGGAAATCGCGGGCGAGATCGACGCCATAGGCGACGGCGTGACCCGGTGGGCGGTCGGCGATCGGGTCTGCGCCCTGCTGGGCGGCGGCGGCTATGCGGAATACGCCGTGGTGGACGCCCGGCACGCCCTGCCCATCCCCGAAAATCTTGATTTCATACAGGCAGCCGCCCTGCCCGAGACCGCCTTCACCGTCTTCGCCAACGTTTTCGAGGGCGGGGGTCTGAAGGCGGGCGAGACCCTGCTGATCCACGGCGCCACCAGCGGCATCGGCGTCATGGCCATCCAGATGGCCAAGGCGGCGGGCGCCCGCGTCATCGCCACCTCGCGCGGCGCCGCCAAGGCTGAGGCCGCTCGCGCCCTGGGCGCCGACATCAGCCTGGACGCCACAACCGGCGACCTGCTGGAGGCCGTCAAGGCCGAAGGCGGCGCCGATGTGGTGCTGGACATGGTGGGTGCGGCCTATGCCGAGCTGAACCTGAATGCACTGAAACCCGGCGGGCGCTGGGTGGTCATCGCCACCCTGACCGGCGCCCTGGCCCAGATCGACCTGATGCGGGTCATGCTGAAGCGCGTGATCCTGACCGGCTCGACCCTGCGTAGCCGCCCCGCCGATGAAAAGGCGCGCCTGGCCGCCGCCGTCGAGCAGACCGTCTGGCCCTGGGTCGCATCGGGCCAGGTTCGAGCCAAGGTCGAGGCGATCTTCCCGCTGGAACAGGCCGCCGCCGCCCATCAGCGGCTGGAAGCCGGCGAGCACATCGGCAACATCGTCCTGACACTCTAAGATCGCGCAAAGAAAAACGGGAGGCCGCAGCCTCCCGTTTCATCGACCTACCAGTTGCCGCCGCGACGTGCGGGGCGCAACGAAGACACCCGATCATTGAGACCGATCTGCCTGAAATCACGCAGATCGCCGTCGATCACCTGACAGTTGCCTCGGAAGTTGGCGTGCTCGCACACTTCCCAGCTGCCACGTCCCAGGCGAACCGAGCTGATAGCGTCGTTCATACCGCTGTTTCGCAGATCGCGAACTTCCTGCCTGAAGGTCATCGACTGCCCCCGGTAGTCGGAGTCGCGATAGACGGTGATCCCGCCCTGGCCCCAGCCGCCGCCACCGCCATTACCACCGCCCCAACCGCCGCCGTTTCCTCCACCCCAGCCACCGCCGGGACGACCGCTGTCCTCATAGTCGCCGCGGTGATTGCCGCAGACCAGAAGACCATTGTCGTTGCCGATTTCGCTGCTGGAGCAGCGCGCCAGCTCGATGGAGGTTTCACGCACCTGCCCGCGTCGATCCCGGCAATCTGCGTACAGTCGACCCTGGTTCACATAGGAGCCCGAACAGCTCTGGGCGTAGCTGCCGCGCGGCGCGCCGCGCATCTGGGCCTGAGCCTCGGCGGACGTGACGTAAACGGTGGACAGGCCGCCAGTCGCGGCGACCACACTCGCGGCTGCAATCAAGAACCTTCTCATGGGACGGTCTCCTCCGCTGATCCCACGGCGCACAACGCGCCCTAAGCCACACAGTTCAACATTGACGATGAACCTTGGCTGTACGGCAAGGTCAGACGACGTTTTCATTTGGCGGGAAATCGCCTATACAGATGTTCTCGCGCCCGGCCGAAAGGTCGGGCGCCGCCGATTCAAACGCCCGTTTTCGGGCCGCAAACGCCGGGACGCACGCCCCATGACCGACATCCTGATGCCCAAGGCCACCGCGGTCTGGCTGGTGGACAACACCTCGCTTTCCTTCGAGCAGATCGCCGCCTTCTGTGGCCTTCACCCGCTGGAAGTGCGCGGCATCGCCGACGGCGACGTGGCCCGCGACATCCGCGGCGTGGACCCGGTCACCGGCGGCCAGCTGACGCGCGAAGAACTGGAAAAGGCGCAAGCCAATCCCGACTACCGCATGAAGGCCGTGGTCAGCCGCCACGCCGAACTGCTGAAGCCGTCCAAGACTGGCCCGAAATACACGCCGGTGTCGCGTCGTCAGGACCGCCCGGACGCCATCGCCTGGTTCGTGCGCAACCACCCGGAAGTGACCGACGCCCAGATCGCCAAGCTGCTGGGCACGACCAAGTCCACCATCGAGACCGTGCGCAACCGCACCCACTGGAACTCGGCCAATATCAAGCCGGTCGACCCGGTGACCCTCGGTCTGGTCGGCCAGCTGCAGCTGGACGAAATCGTCAAGAAGGCCGCCGACAAGAAGGCCAAGGACGACGCCAAGAACGGCGGCGGCGTGCTGCAAGCCATTGAAGCCGAGCCCGAAGAGCCCGAGTTCGTCCCCGAAGAGCGCGTGCGCCCCGGCGCCGAGCCGACCGCGGAATCGGTCTTCGGCCGCAACGACGACTGATCGTTCCGACCTGAACATGGAAACGGCCCCGAAGAGCAATCTTCGGGGCCGTTTTGTTTTCGGGGGCGGGCCTAGTGAGCCCTGGCCTCCAGACTAGTGATTTCTTCCTTCAGCCTGAGCTTTCTCTGCTTGAGTTCCCTGAGGTGTGTCGGGTCCGCGGTGGGCCGGCGGGTCTCCTGCTGGATGGTCTCATCCAGCGTCCTGTGCCGATTTCCCAGTTCGCGAATACGAGCCTCGATCGTCATGGCTTGCGCCTCCATGTCTTAGGGACCACTACACTGAGCGCCCGGAACGACGGCCTGTGGAATCACATTGCGGTGACCCCGAGTCGCTCCGAACACGGAGACTGTGGAAGTCAAAATGGCCGAAGATGTGAACTCGACCATACGGAACCCGAAGCCCCCGCGGTTGGTCGTTGGAATCTCTGGCGCTTCCGGCGTCATACATGGCGCGCGGGTGCTGGACGCCCTGCGCGAACTCGGCGTCGAGAGCCATCTGGTGGTGACAAAAGCCGCCCTGCTCACTTTGTCGCAGGAGACGGATCTGAGCCCCGACGATCTGATGTCGAAGGCGTCCGTCACCTACAAACTGGCCGATGTCGGCGCGGCCATCGCCTCGGGCTCGTTCCGCACCATGGGCATGATCGTCGCGCCCTGCTCGGTGCGGACCATGAGCGAGATCGCCACCGGCGTGACCTCGACCCTGCTGACCCGCGCCGCCGACGTGGTGCTGAAAGAGCGCCGCCCCCTGGTCTTGATGGTGCGCGAGACCCCGCTGCACCTGGGCCACCTGCGCACCATGACCGCCCTGGCCGAAATGGGCGCGACCATCGCCCCGCCCCTGCCCGCCTTCTACGCCAGACCCGCCAGTGTCGCCGAAATGGTGGATCAGTCGGTCGGTCGGGCCCTGGACCTGTTCGGCCTCGACTGGTCGGCGGTGCGCCGCTGGGAAGGCCTCAATACATGAGCGATCTCTGGACCTGGGCCGTCGCCGCCTATGAGGCGCCGGGCGTGGCCGAAGCCTGCCTGAGTCTGCAGGACCACAACGAGCAGAACGCGCCCCTGCTCCTGTGGGCCGCCTGGGTCGCCGTCACCGGTCGCCGCCCGGACGAGGAGACTATCGAAGCCGCCTGCGACGCCGCCCGCGCCTACGACACCGTCGTCGTCGCCCCCCTGCGCGCCGTGCGGCGCACACTGAAGGCGCCCATACCCGACGTCGATAATGACCACCGCGAAGCCTTGCGCCAGCAGGTCAAGGCGTTGGAGCTGGACGCCGAGCGCCGCCTGATGCTGGAGCTGCAAGATCTGGCCCCGCCCCCGTCAGGCGCCGCCCGCCGCGCCATCGACGGCCTGGCCGAGACCGCGAAGCTGTGGGCCCGCGTGGTGCCGCGTCCGGCGCTGACGACGCTGGCGGATCGCCTTCCCGCCTGACGGTCGGTGGGCTATAAGAGGGGGCTTTCGGGGCGAGCCATGAACGACGACCAACCTTTCCTGTCCGATGAGGACAAGCAGCTTCGCGATACGCTGAAAGCGCTCCTGCAGGAGCACGCCGACCTCGACGCCTCGATCGAGGCCCTGGGCCACATGCCCATCCCCGATCAGCTGCGCATCGCCCGCCTGAAGCGCAAGAAACTGGCCCTGCGCGACGAGATCGTGAAGGTCGAGGACCGCATCCTGCCTGACATCATCGCCTGATCTGATCGGGCCAACGGAACAGAAATGATGAAAGCCCCCTCAGCTTCGCCCCGTATTTCCGTTCAGTTGACGATACTGGCCCTATCCATCGCCGCGCTGGCCATGGCCACGAGCTTGAACCTGCTCATTGACGCCGGAGCACTGGTCCATGACATCACGTGCCCGACGCATGGATGGGTCAGCTAAGGCCAACCTGGCGTCAACGCGCCTTCTTCCTCAGCCACATGGCGGCGTCGGCTTCGGACAGCCAGACCTCGGGGTCAGTCTGCCCGGCATAGGCGCGGACGCCGAACGATCCGCCCAAGGCCACGGTCGCGCCCTCCCAGACGAAGCCCTCGGTTTCCAGAGCCTCCGACAGGCGCCTGGCCTTTTCGCGCCCCTCGTCCGCCCCCGCATTCATCAGCAGAAGCGCGAATTCGTCGCCGCCCAGGCGCCCGACCGCATCGGACTCGCGCACATTGGCCAGCAGCAGGTCCGCGACGGCCATCAGGGCGGCGTCGCCCGCAGCGTGCCCCAGGCCGTCATTGACACCCTTGAACCCGTCCATGTCCAGATAGAGCAGCGCCGCCTCGACCTCATGACGGCGGCAATAGGCCATGCTGCGGCTCAGTACGCTCATGAAGCCGCGCCGGTTCAGCGCGGGCGTCAGGACGTCGTGGTCCGCCAGGGCCTCGGCCGTCTCGGCGCGCGCGGTCAGAACCGCGACCTGGGCGCGCAGCCGTTCGATCTCGGCGTGCAGATCGATCTCTGCAGTCGGTTCGGCCACGTCGGTCAAGTCAGGCTCCGGGATCGCGAATCGCAGGCGACTCAGGCCCTCGCGACGCCGATGATTCTAACGACCTTGGTTGCGGGCGCAACGCGCGTGCTGTAACGGGCCGCTTTCCGTGTGGGGAGCCTTCGCATGACCGCCTCGACGCCACCCGTCGCCATCATCATGGGCAGCCGATCCGACTGGCCGACGATGAAGCTGGCCGCTGAACGCCTGGATCAGCTGGGCGTCGCCTGGGAAGCCAAGGTCGTCAGCGCCCACCGCACGCCCCAGCGCCTCTATGACTTCGCCACCAATGCAAAGGCGGCAGGCCACAAGGTCATCATCGCCGGCGCCGGTGGCGCGGCCCACCTGCCCGGCATGGCCGCCTCGATGACCGACCTGCCCGTCCTGGGCGTGCCGGTCCAGTCCAAGGCCCTGAAGGGCATGGACAGCCTGCTCTCCATCGTCCAGATGCCCGGCGGCGTGCCGGTCGCCACCCTGGCCATCGGCGAGGCGGGCGCCGCCAACGCCGGCATCCTGGCGGCGCAGATCCTGGCCCTGTCGGACCCCGCCCTTGCCGAGCGTCTGAGCGCCTTCCGCGCCGCCCAGACCGCTTCCGTCGCCGAAACCGTCGAGGACTGACTTGCCCCAACTGCCCCTGAGCCCCGGATCGACCCTCGGCATTCTCGGCGGGGGCCAGTTGGGCCGGATGCTGAGCCAGGCCGCCTCGCGCCTCGGCTTCGACGTGGTGATCCTCGACCCGCAGCCCGACTGCCCGGCCGCCCGCGTCTCGCGCGCCCAGATCACCGCCCCTTACAACGATCCCGACGCACTTCAGGCCCTGGGTCGCCTGTGCGACGTCGTCACCTTCGAGTTCGAGAACGTGCCCGCCTCGTCGGTCGAGACCCTGGCTGAGGCCGGCGCCCTGGTCGCGCCGGGACCGACCGCCCTGGCCGTGGCTCAGGACCGGGTGGACGAGAAGACCTATCTGAACGCCGTCGGGGCCGTGACCGCCGATTTCGCCGCCGTCGCGACCTTGGATGACCTCACCAAGGCCATCGACAAGCTTGGCCTGCCCGCCGTGCTGAAGACCCGCCGCGAGGGTTACGACGGCAAGGGCCAGGTCTGGATCCGCGACGCCGCCGACGCCGAGGCCGCCTTCGACGCCATCGGCCGCCGCCCCGCCGTTCTGGAAGCGGCCGCCGTGTTCAACCGCGAACTGTCGGTGATCGCCGCCCGAGGCCACGATGGCGTCGTCGCCGTCTATCCCCTGGGCGAGAACATCCACGCCAATGGCGTCCTGAAGACCAATCTGGCCCCGGCCGCCGTCGATGCGAAAACCCAGGCTCGCGCCGTGGAAATCGCCGCGGCGGTGCTCGACGGCCTCGACTATGTCGGGGTCATGGGCATCGAGCTGTTCGACATGGGAGACGGCGTTCTGCTGGTGAACGAAGTCGCCCCGCGCGTCCACAACACCGGCCACTGGACCCAGGACGGCTGCGTCTGCGACCAGTTCGAACAGCACGTCCGCGCCATTGTCGGCTGGCCGCTGGGCCCGACCGAGGCCCACGCCCGCATCGAGATGACCAATCTGCTGGGTGACGAGATCGACCAGTGGCGCGCCCTGGCCGCCGAGCCGAACGCCCGCCTGCACCTCTACGGCAAGCACGAGGCCCGCGCCGGACGGAAAATGGCGCACGTGAACCGGGTACTGGGCGCCGCCTGACACAGGCCCTCCGTCATTCCGGGGCCCACCGCCAGGTCGGAACCCCGAACCCAGACGTGTTGTTCAAAAAGCCCTCGCTTCCTGCCTGCCCTCGCCGTCTAGATTCCGGGTTCGCTCTACGAGCGCCCGGAATGACGGAGGTAGGTCACGTCGTTGGCGCTTCCTTCGCCCCATACCTCAACCGCCCCAGGGCGTCCGTGACGGCCTTGATCGGCGCGTCGAAGTCCTTGCCCGCCTTCCACTTCTCGAAGGCCATGACGTTCTCGATGCGGCGGGCGACGAAGGCCTCGGCGGCCTCTCGGCCTTCGAACCAGCGCATGGTCAGGGCGGGGATCAGGATGCCGCCCAGGATGGCACGCTTGGAATAGTGGTTCTGGTCTGTCGCCGTGTCGCCCGCCCATCGCCACAGGTGGTCGGCGCTCTCCCACGCCAGCTTGAAGCCCAGATCCACATTGGTCGGCAGGGTCAGGAAACCGGCGCAGCGCTTCGCCGCCTCGATGTCCTGAGCCCCCGCCTCCATCCGGGCCGAGACGGCGGCGGCGATTCGCTCGCGAATCTTCATCGTGGCGGCAGGCGCGGCTTCCAGCGCCTGAAGCGCCCGCGAATCGTGACGGCGCGACAGCAGGACCGCCAGGTCGCGCGCCCCGTTCGGCAGCAGAAGTTCCTCGTCCCCCAGCGACAGCCCGTTCGCCTCGCAGGCGGCGCGCGCCAGTCGGCTGTTCCAGCCCAGCCCGGGTGCGCGTTCTATGGCGGCGTCCAGCACGGCCTGCTCCATGCGGGAGGCCCAATCCTCCTGGGCGGCGGTCTTGGGAGCGGCGTCGGCGGTCTGGGTCATATCCCCAGAATAGTCCGCTCCTGCTGGCATTTCGAGCCATCACGATTGGCTGTGACGATCTGGACAGGCCCCGTCGCGTCGTGTATCAGCGCGCCTTCATCCGAAAGCCCTGTCTTTCGGGAGAGGTTTTTATTTTGTCTGCCCGTCTCCCTTCGAAAGGACGCGGCGGGCGGCCAAAGGAGAGATAACCCTGGTTCAGATTTTCGTCCGCGACAACAACGTCGATCAGGCGCTCAAGGCCCTGAAGAAGAAGATGCAACGCGAAGGCAGCTTCCGTGAAATGAAGCGCCACGTGCACTTCGAAAAGCCGTCGGAAAAGCGCGCCCGTCAAAAGGCCGAAGCCGTCCGTCGCGCCCGCAAGCTGGCTCGCAAGCGCGCCCAGCGCGAAGGCCTGCTGCCGGCTCCGAAGCCGCGCTCGCCGCGCTGACCGGCTTCAGCCTCGGCTGACAAGATCTAGGCCCGCCCGGGAAACCGGAGCGGGCCTTTTCTTTGGCTGATCATCAGGCGGCTGACCTAGAAAACGCCAACCGCCGCGTCAGCCCAGATGACCAGAACGCCAAGCAGTAGAACCGCCCCGATAGCCATCCGCCACATCACGCTCCGCGTCACTCTGGCGGCCAGTTCGAACAGAAGTCCCGCCCCGACCAGAAGAAGACCCGCAAAGGCGAAATCAGCACCGTCCCAGGCCACTTCTCGGGTGAACTGCATCGCAACCAGCGGCGTCAGCAGAAGCACGACGATCAGCCCCCAGAGGCCGACCCGCCAGAAACGGCCCACGCGACCGATTTCCATCCTCGTCAGACTGGTCATCATTCCGCTCCACGCATGAAAGACCGCCCCAGTATGACTGAGGTTGGGCGGTCCGCACGTGAAGAAATCGTCGATTTCCGGCGGCTATGCGCCACCGGGCGTCGCCTTTAGGCCCGCGCGGCCCGGCTCGCATCGACGCCGAGGGCCGTCAGAGCCGTCGCGGCGATGTGGTCAGCGTCGAGGCCGGCCTGGGCGTACATGATCTCGGGCTTGTCCTGATCCTGGAAGACGTCGGGCAGGGTCAGGGTGCGGATCTTGAGGCCGCCGTCCAGCGCGCCCTTCTCGGCCAGCAGTTGCAGGACGAAGGCGCCGAAGCCGCCCATGGCGCCCTCTTCCACCGTGATCAGGCATTCGTGCTCGCGCGCCAGACGCAGGATCAGATCGGCGTCCAGCGGCTTGGCGAAGCGAGCGTCGGCGACGGTGGCCGAGACGCCGCGCGCGGCCAGCATATCGGCGGCTTTCAGCGATTCCTGCAAGCGAGTGCCCAGCGACAGGATGGCGACGGATGTGCCTTCGCGGACGATGCGGCCCTTGCCGATCTCCAGCGGGGCGGCCAGTTCGGGGATTTCCACGCCGACGCCGTCGCCGCGCGGATAGCGGAAGGCGCTGGGGCGGTCGTCGATGGCCAGCGAGGTCGAAATCATGGCGGCCAGTTCCGCCTCGTCTGCGGCCGCCATCAGCACCATGCCGGGCAGCGCTCCCATGAAGCCGATGTCGAAGCTGCCAGCGTGGGTGGCGCCGTCGGCGCCGACCAGACCCGCGCGGTCCATGGCGAAGCGCACCGGCAGGGATTGAATGGCCACGTCGTGGACGACCTGGTCATAGCCGCGCTGAAGGAAGGTCGAATAGATGGCGCAGACCGGCTTGATCCCGTCCGCGGCCAGACCGGCGGCGAAGGTCACGGCGTGCTGCTCGGCGATGCCAACGTCGAAGGTGCGGTCCGGGAAGGCTTGACCGAACAGGTCCAGCCCGGTGCCCGAGGGCATGGCGGCGGTGATGGCCACCACCGTGGGATCGATCTGGGCGTGCTTGATCAGCTCGGTCCCAAAGACCTTGGTGTAGCTGGGGGCGTTGGAGACCGACTTGCTCTGCTTGCCCGAGACCACGTCGAACTTGACCACGCCGTGATACTTGTCGGCGCTGTTCTCGGCAGGAGCATAGCCCTTGCCCTTCTGGGTCACGACGTGGACCAGCACCGGACGGTCGGTGATGGCGGCGGCGTTCTTCAGGATGGGAACCAGGTTCTCCATGTCGTGACCGTCGATCGGCCCGATGTAGTAGAAGCCCAGCTCCTCGAAGAAGGTGCCGCCCACGATCATGCCGCGCGCGTATTCCTCGGCCTTGCGCGCCGCGTCGCGGAAGGGTCGCGGCATGTGGTCGACGAACTTCTTTCCGACCTTGCGGATGTTCTGATAGGCGCCGCCCGAGACCTGTTTGGCCAGATAGGCGCTCATGCCGCCGACCGGCGGGGCGATCGACATGTCGTTGTCGTTCAGCACCACCATCAGCTGGCCATTGGTGGCCTCGGCGGCGTTGTTCATCGCCTCATAGGCCATACCCGCCGACATGGAGCCGTCGCCAATCACGGCCACGACGCGGTTCTTCTCGCCCTTGGCGTCGCGGGCGGCGGCGAAACCGAGCGCCGCCGAAATCGAGGTCGAGGCGTGGGCCGCGCCGAAGGGGTCGTATTCGCTCTCCGAGCGCTTGGTGAAGCCCGACAGGCCGCCGCCCTGACGCAGGGTGCGGATGCGGTCGCGACGCCCGGTCAGGATCTTGTGCGGATAGCACTGATGGCCGACGTCCCAGATCAGGATGTCCTTCGGCGTCTCGAACACATGATGCAGGGCCACGGTCAGCTCGACCACGCCCAGCGCCGAACCCAGGTGCCCGCCGGTGACGGAGACCGCATCGATGGTCTCGGCCCGCACCTCGTCCGCCAGCTGCTTCAGCTGGGGAACGTCCAAGCCCCTCGTGTCAGCGGGAAACTTGACGGTGTCGAGAAGCGGGGTGTGGGGCATGGGTGTCGGAGGCCTTTGACGCAGGACGTCATATTCTAACCCGCGGGAGGCGGGCGCGTTTCCTATCAGGACCGGCGTTTAAGCACAAAGTCCACGCTGGCCTTGAGGATTTCGGCCTCATGACCGAACAGGTCAAGGTGCGAGCGGGCCTGATCGGCCAGATGCGCGACCCTCTGTCGCGCCGCCTCGACGCCCAGCAGGGTGACGAAATTGGTCTTGCCGAGCGCGGCGTCCTTGCCGCCGGCGGCCTTACCCATCTCTTCGGCCGAGCCTTCCGCATCCAGAACATCATCGATGATCTGATAGGCCAGACCCACGTCGTGGGCGAAGCTGGTCAGGGCGTGCCAAGCGGCGTCGTCGGCGCGCGAGATGATCAGCGGGATCTCGAAGGCGTAGGCGAACAGGGCGCCGGTCTTCAGGCGCTGCATCCTGGCCACCCCGCCCAGATCGTCGCGGACGCCCAGCAGGTCGATCATCTGTCCGCCCGCCATGCCGCGCGCGCCGGACGCAAAGGACAGACGCCGCGCCAGCTCGCAGCGCACGGCCGCGTCGTCGTGGGTGTCCTCGTCCAGAATGATGTCGAAGGCGGCGGTCTGCAGCGCGTCGCCGGCCAGAATGGCGGTCGCCTCGTCATAGGCGATGTGCAGGGTCGGACGGCCGCGCCGCACGTCGTCGTCGTCCATCGCCGGCAGGTCGTCATGCACCAGTGAATAGGCGTGGACGCATTCCAGGGCGCAGGCGGCGCGCAGGACGGCGCACTCCTCGACCTCCAGCATCCGGCCCGCCTCGATGGCGAAGAAGGGGCGCAGGCGCTTGCCGGGGCCGAGCGCGGCGTAACGCATGGCCTCGGTCAGGCGCGATTCCGGGCCGTCCGCGCGCGGCAGAAGCTCATCAAGCGCGACGGTGACCAGATCGGCGATCTCGGCCACGCGGTCGATGACGGCCTGTTCCGGGGAGTTGGCGGCGAGCATGGTCAAAACAGTCTCCCGCCCAGCGGCAGGTCGCGGTCGACGCCGACCAGGACGACGTGGCCGTCGGCATCGGGGAAACCCAGGGTCAGGACCTCGGACTTCACCGGCCCTATCTGGCGCGGCGGGAAGTTGACCACCGCAGCGACCTTGCGATCCTGCAGGTCGTCGAGGGTGTAGTGATGCGTAATCTGGGCCGAGGACTTCTTGACGCCGACGACCGGGCCGAAGTCGATGGTCAGCTTGTAGGCGGGCTTGCGCGCCTCGGGGAAGGGTTCGGCCTTGATGATCTGGCCGACGCGGACATCGACCTTCAGAAAGTCGTCGAAGCCGATGGATGGCGCCAGGTCGGTGTCCGACATCAGCCGAACTCGGCGGGTTCGACGCCCTTGGCCTGGCCGTCGGCGCCGACGACGATCTTCTCGACCCGCAGTTGGGCGGCTTTCAGACGGGCCTCGCAGTGGGCCTTCAGGCGCGCGCCTTCTTCGTACAGGGCGATGGACTCTTCCAGCGGAGCCTGGCCGGACTCCAGGCGCGAGACGATGCCCTCCAGACGCGACAGGGCGTCCTCGAAGCTGAGATCGGCGGAAACGGCGGGGGAAGCGGAGGCGTCGGTCATGATGCGGGCAACCTAGAGACGCCCGCGCGACGCATCAACGACGAAAGGGCCGCACCCGCCACCCTTTCAGGTTCAGCGCTTCTCGTAGCGACGCTGGGACCAGTATTTGAAGCCCTGGTTGTGGGCCAGACGCCAGCCGTGGGCCTTCAGCTTCTGACCGACCATATGGTTGAAGTAACCGTGAGCCAGGACCAGGACGTCATGACCTTCCGAGGCGCGGGCGATCAGGACGCGGGCGGCCTGGTCGGCGCGGACCTCGGCCTCGGCGCGGGTTTCCTGGCCCTCGTGGTGGTTGAAGACGTGCCACCAGAAGCGCGAAATCACGCCCCAGTAGCGCGGCGACAGCTTGATCCACGACGGGAAATGCGGCGGCGGCAGAGGCGCCTCGATGAACAGGGCGTCGACCAGGACCTCGCGATCGCGGGCCACGGCGCGGGCCGTTTCCTGGGCGCGCGGACGGGTGGAGGCGTAGATGGCCCCCGCGCCCTCAGCGGCGCTCAGCAAGGCCTGGGGCGGCGTCTGACCGGCGCGCAGCCCGCCGACCTCGTAGCGTCCCCACCAGTCGCGATAATCGTCCGAGGTGATCAGACATTTGCGCGACAGGGCCGGTTCGCCGTGACGGGCCAGGATGATGGCGCCGAAGGCCGGCGCCGCCTGGGCGGCGCGGGGCGCCTCAGAAGACGTCGATGCGGCGGATTCGGTGTGAGTCATGAGAGCGGGAGACGTCATAGCACGGGGAGCGGCCTGTGAAATCAAGGCTTTGGCGTCCCTCAATCCCCCCGATTGCGGTTGACGGGGCAGGCGTTTCGTCCGCCCCTTGGAAGATGGTGGTAGCTCCCGCCGCGCGCCCCTGCAACCACCAAGCGATGACAGGCTCGCGAGCAGCCTCTACGGCCTCGACCGTCGCCTCCCACGGCGCTATGGCCGAAGCCATGACTGAGCCCATGATCCGCCCCGCCCGACCCGACGACGCCGCCGCCCTGGCCGTTCTTGGGCGACAGACCTTTGTGGACACCTTTGTCACCGGTTTCGGCATCCCCTACCCCGCCGACGACCTGGCCGCCTTCCTCGACAGGAGCTTCAGCGTCGAGACCATCCAGACCAAGCTGGCCGAGCCTGGCGCCGCCTGGTGGGTGGCCGACCGCGACGGCGAGATCCTGGGCTTCGCCAACACCGGCCCCAACACCCTGCCCCATCCGGACGCGCGGCCCGGCCACGCCGAACTGCGCCGCCTCTACATCGGCCGCGACGCCCAAGGCCTCGGCCTGGGCACCAAGCTGCTGAAGCTGGCCCTCGAATGGATGGAGGCCAACACCGACGGCCCCCTGTGGGTCGGCGTCTGGAGCGGCAACGAAAAAGCCCAGAAACTCTACGCCGCCTACGGCTTCGAGAAGGCGGGCGAATACGACTATCCGGTCGGCGCCTGGAACGACCACGAGTTCATCTTGCGGCGCGGCTGATCCCGGCCCACTCTGATCCCATGCTCCTGCCCTTCTTCACCGCCCTGCGCGAAGCCCGTGTTCCGGTTTCGCTGAAGGAATGGCTCCATCTGATGGAGGCCATGGACAAGGATGTGGCCGGGCGCGACGTCGAGGCCTTCTATCACCTGTCGCGGGCGGTGCTGGTCAAGGACGAGAAGCACTATGACCGGTTCGATCAGGTGTTCGGCAAGGTGTTCAAGGGGCTGGAGACGGTCGGTGCGGGCGAAGACCTGAGCACCGACATTCCCGAGGACTGGCTGCGGCTGCTGACCGAGAAGTTCCTGACGGACGAGGAGAAGGCCCAGATCGAGGCGCTCGGCGGCTTCGACAAGCTGATGGAGACGCTGAAACAGCGTCTGGAGGAGCAGCAGGGCCGGCACGAGGGCGGCAGCCGCTGGATCGGCACCGGCGGGACCAGCCCCTTTGGTCACGGCGGCTACAACCCCGAGGGCGTGCGCATCGGCGGGCCGGGCAAGCATGGCCGGGCGGTCAAAGTCTGGGAAAAGCGCGAATACAGGAACCTGGACGACACGGTCGAGCTGGGCACCCGCAACATCAAGGTCGCCCTGCGCCGTCTGCGCCGCTTTGCCCGCGAGGGCGCGGCCGAGGAACTGGATCTGGACGGCACCATCGACGGCACGGCGCGTCAGGGCTGGCTGGACATCCATATGCGGCCCGAGCGGCGCAACACCATCAAGGTCCTGCTGTTCCTCGACATCGGCGGCTCGATGGATGGCCATATCCGGCTGTGCGAGGAGCTGTTCTCGGCGGCGAAGACCGAGTTCAAGAACCTGGAGTTCTTCTACTTCCACAACTGCCTCTACGAAGGGGTGTGGAAGGACAATCGGCGTCGTCACACCGAGAAGATTCCGACCTGGGACGTGCTGAACAAATACCCCGGCGACTGGCGCGCCATCTTCGTCGGCGACGCCACCATGCCTCCGTATGAAGTGAGTATGCCCGGCGGCTCGGTCGAGCACTGGAACGAGGAGGCCGGCGCCGTCTGGCTGAAACGCGCCCGCCAGCAGTGGGACAAGTCGGTCTGGCTGAACCCAGTGACCGAGCGCTACTGGAGCTACACCCAGTCGGTCGGCATGATCCGCGAGGTCATGGACCAGCGGATGTTCCCCCTGACGCTGGACGGGCTGGACAAGGCCATGCGGGCGCTGACGCGGTAGAGGGCTATCGCCCCGTTGCAGACTTTGCATTTTGACCTAGCCTGGCGCCATGACCAAACGCACCGGATGTCTGCTGCGCTATCTCCAACAAATCCGCCCCTTCACGGTCCGCGGCTAAAACGCACGTGAAAAGGCCGCCGCTCCTTTCGGGAACGACGGCCTGATCGGCGCGAACAGCAGTCTAGTGGCGACCGCTGCGCAGGGTGTCTTTCAGGCCGCCGACGGCGTTCTGGACCTTGCCAGCGACCTGATCGGCGCGGCCTTCGGCCTTCAGCTTTTCGTCGCCGGTCAGCTTGCCGGCGGCTTCCTTGATCTTGCCGCCGATGTTCCTGGCGGCGCCTTCGACACGGTCATGATCAGGCATGGGAAACCCTCTGTACTGACGCCGCCGGACTGACGACGCTTCGACAGAAACAACCATTCCCGACCGGTCAGGTTCCCGAAGTTCGCACACGCAGCCACCTGGCCACGGCCCAGGCATGAGCTTCGTGGCGCAGGCGCGAAACAGCCTCCAGCGGCTCCAGCCAGACCAGTTCATGGTCGGCTTCACACTGGGTCGAAGCGTCGAAGCCAGTGATGCGCGCAGTCCAGAACCCGCCCACGTTGTTGACCGGCGAACCGTCCGTCTTGCGGAAATACTGAGCCGCTTCGGTCAGGCGATCCTCGGGTTCGACGATCAACCCCGTCTCCTCGCCAAACTCGCGAATGAGCGCCTGCTGTTCGCTCTCCTCGCCGTCGACAGCGCCGCCGGGCAGGTCGAAATAGCTGCCTTCGCCCCGGTCCACGCGGACACAGGCCAGTTTGCCGTCTTTTTCGGCCAGGCCAAAGGCGGCGGGCCGGTGAATATAGTCGAGGCCAGGTCGGGCCGTTCCAAACTGCAGCTTCATCACGCCAGACTAACGCGCGTCGCTGACGATGCGAAAGGGGCTAGAGGTCGAAGACCAGCCGCGCGCGAACGCCGGCGTGGTCAGCGTCGAATTCTACCGCCGAGCGCAAGCCCCCGGCCATGGCCGAAACAATCTTGGCGCCCAGCCCCGTGCCTTTCGGCGCCCCTTCGCCCAGACCGGGACCATCATCCTCGACCACCAGAATGGCACGTTCCTTGTCTGCCTTTTCAAGCCTTACGCGGATCTCGCCGCCCTCGCCCGGCGCATAGGCGTACTTGACCGCATTGGTGACCAGCTCCGTGACGATGACCCCCAGGGACACCGCCTGATCCGTGGTCACCCGCATGGGCTCGGCGGTCAGGATCAGACGCGGCGCGTCACCGTCCGGCCCGACCGACTGGGCCAATTCCTCAATCAGTCCCGCCAGGTATTCATCCATTGCGACCTTGGCCAGGTCCGAGGAAGTGTAGAGACGACGGTGAACATGGGCCACGGCCTCGATCCGCACCTGAGCCTCCCGCAGGGCCGAGCGAGCGCCTTCGTCGCTCAACTGGCGCAGCTGCAGAGCGATGAAACTGGACACCAGTTGCAGGGAGTTGCCGACGCGATGATTGACCTCGCGCAACATGGCCTCCGCGCGATCACGGGCCAGCCGAACCTCCTCCTGGGCCTCCTCGTTTTCGCGTTGCAGACGACGACGCAGCAGGGCGTCCTCGACCGCCGAACGCAGAAGGGCGGTGAAATCCTCGGACACGTCCTTGATGACATAGTCAGCGGCGCCGGCGCGCAAGGCGGCCACGGCGATGCGCCCGTCCTGGGCGCCGGTGACATAGACCACCGGCGGAGGGCTGGGCAGCTCCAGAATGTCCGGCAGAACGTCCAGTCCCTCGCGGCCTGGCATGTAGTGATCCAGAGCGCAGACGTCGAACTGATCGGCCTGCAGGGCCTGGTATCCGGAATCCGCATCAGGCGCGCACGTCACCTGATAGCCATGACGCGCCAGCTCCTTCTGGACGAGACGAGACAACCCCGGATCGTCGTCAATATACAGCAGGCGAATGACAGCCCCCATCTGATCCATGCGGGTCAGATTTCGGGCGCTTGCATGACGGACAGGAAGAGGCCCAGTTGCTGGATGGCGCCGGCGAAGGCTTCATAGTCCACCGGTTTGGTGATGTAGACGTTGCAGCCCAGATCATAACAACGCTGGATCTCGACCTTGTCGTCGGTCGTGGTCAGGATCACCACCGGGGCGCGACGCAGACGTTCGTCCGACTTCACCTTCTCCAGGATGTCGGTGCCCGACATGTCTGGCAGGTTGAGGTCCAGCAGGATCAGCAGCGGCCCCTGGGCGCGCACCTCTTCACTGAACAGATAGTCCAGGGCGGCGCCGCCCTCGTCGAAGTGGACGATGTCGTTGGCGATGTTGGCGCGGCGGATGTTCTTTTCGATGAGCTTGGCGTGGCCATGGTCGTCCTCGACCATGACGATCTTCACGGAGTGGCTCATAGATTGTCTCCTGCGGTCCCCAGCACCATCAAGCGTGTGGGGAATTTCAGATGGAATGTCGAGCCTTGTCCCAGGGAGGACTCTAGGGTGATCGCCCCGCCCAGGCGGCGGACGCTGTTGCGGACGAAGGCCAGGCCGAGGCCTTCGCCGGGCTGATCCTGCTTTCCGGCGCGACGAAACAGCTCGAATATCCGCTCGTGATCGCGTTCAGAGACGCCGCGGCCGTTGTCGATGATGCGGTAGTGGACATGCTGATCGTCCCGGACCTCGCCCTCGACCACGATGCGGACGGGACGCCCCGGCTCCTGATACTTGACCGCATTGTCCAACAGGTTGCCGAATATCTGTTCGATCGACAGCCGGTCGCTCTCCAGCACAGGCAGGTCGCGCACCAGGATCTCGCCGCCGGTCTCTGCGACCTGGTGATGGACGCTGTCGGCGATGGCCTGAACCAGGGCGGTCATCGGCAGGCTCTCCGGCGTCAAAGCCCGCCGCCCCTCACGTGACAGCTTCAGAATAGCATTGATCAAGCGATCCATCTTGGCCGTCGAGGCGCGGATGAAGCCGACCGCCTCGGGTACGTCCTCGCGCACGGCGCGGATGGCCTCGGGCTCAATGGCCTCAGGGTGAGACTTTTCAAGCCGGGCCAGCTGATGATCGAAGACCTTGCCGACCTGTTCCAGTTCGGACGTGTAGCCCATGACGTTGACCAGCGGCGATCGCAGGTCATGGCTGACGATATAGGCGAAGCGCTGAATCTCCTCATTGGCGCGGGTCAGTTCTGCGGTGCGATCCCGCACCTGATCTTCCAGGCCCGCGTTCAACCGATCCAGCTCGAAGTGTGCGGCCTGAATTTCATCGACGTTGCGTCGCACCAGCCATACGCTGATACCGGCCAGAATCAGAATCAGTACTCCCGCCAGGGCGTTGACGGAGACGGTGACCGCCGAAGCCCGCTCTGACTGACGCGTGCGCTCGACCAGGCGGCGGGCCTCGATCGCATCGATCGCCGTCAGTTCGACACGCATGGCGTCCATCAGCGTCTTGCCCCGCCCGCCCCGGATCAGCGACACGGCCTCGCCAATCCGCCCCGTGCGGGTGAGCTCAATCGTGTCGACCATCAACTGCATCCGCTCATGATACAGCGCCTGAACCAGATCGAGCCGGGGAGCCAGTTCAGGGTCTTCGCCTATCAGACCCTCCAGGCGCGCCATCACGCCCGGCAGGGCCGCGACGGCGCGATCATGGACCTTGAGATACTCCGGTCTCGCGGTCAGCATGAAGCCCCGCTGCCCCGTCTCGGCGTCTACAACCAGGTTCAAGACGTCCTTAGCGGCCAGACGGACCTGCTGGCTGTGATCGACCGTGTCGTTATAGGCCGTCGTCCGCTGGATCATCACGAAGGTGGCGGCGTTCACCGCCAGCAACAGCAGGATGGCCAGGGCCAGCAGGGCGATGATCGAACGACTGAGGGTCGGCGTGCGCAAAAAGGCGCCAAAGGTCCGCAAGGCCGGCCGAATTCGTTTCATGACCCCCAACTTATCGACCGAACCCCTTGAGTCCAGCCGTTAACCTCGAGAGCGGTCAGACTGTGCCGACGGTCCGCAGGCGGGCCTTGGGATGGACCTCGTTCTGGCTCATCACCACGGTCTGGCCGCGGAAGCGTTCGATGATCGAACGGACGTAGGGGCGGACCTGCGGCCCCGTCAGCAGGACCGGGTTCTCGCCCGCCATGGCGGCGCGCTCGAAGACGTCGCGGACGTTGCGGATAAAGTCCTGAAGGCGGCTGGGCGCCATGGCCAGCTGCTTGTCCTCGCCGGGGCCGATCAGGCTCTCGGCGAAGGCCTGCTCCCAGTCCGGCGACAGGGTGACGATCGGCAGGGCCCCGTCGTCGCCGCGATTGGCCCAGCACAGCTGACGCGCCAGACGCGTGCGGACGTGCTCGACCAGGGTGGTGACGCTGGTGGTGTGCGGCGCCGCCTCGGCCAGGCCTTCGAGGATGGCGGGCAGGTCGCGGATCGAGACCTTTTCGCGCAGCAGACTCTGCAGCACCCGTTGCAGAGTGGTGACGGTGACGACGGTTGGAATCAGCTCCTCGACCAGCTTCTTCTCTTCGCCGTTCAGTTCGTTGAGCAGCTTCTGCACCTCGGCGTAGGACAGCAGCTCGGCCATGTTCTCCTTGAGAATCTCGGTCAGGTGCGTGGTCAGCACCGTCGAAGGATCGACCAGGGTATAGCCGCGGAAGGTGGCCTCTTCGCGCAGGGATTCATCGATCCAGGTGGCGGGCAGGCCGAAGGCGGGCTCGCGCGTGTGTTCGCCGGGCAGTTCGACCTGACGGCCGGCCGGGTCCATGGCCATCAGCGACGACAGGCGCACCTCGCCGGCCCCGGCCTCCATCTCCTTGATGCGGATGGCGTAGCCCTGATTGGGCAGGCGCATGTTGTCGAGGATACGGACCGACGGCATGACGAAGCCGTATTCCTGGGCCAGCGACCGGCGCAGTGCGCGGATCTGATCGGTCAGGCGGCGGCCCTCCAGATCATTGATGAGCGACAACAGGGCGTAGCCCAGCTCGATCTTGACCTCGTCGATGGTCAGGGCGGTCGAGATCGGCTCCTCGACATCCTCCTTCGGTTTGGCCAGGTCCACAGTCTCGACCACGGCGGGCTTCAACCGATCACGACCCAATTTCCAGGCCATGAAGCCCGCGCCCAGGGCCAGGGCGGCGAAGGGGATCAGCGGCATGCCGGGGATCAGGCCGATCAGGCCCGCCGCGCCGGAGACGACGCCCAGGCTGACGGGGTTGGTCGCCAACTGATTGACCAGGGCCTTGTCCGCCGAGCCTTCAACGCCCGCCTTCGACACCAGGAAGCCGGCGGCGACCGAGACGATGATGGCCGGGATCTGGGTCACCAGACCGTCACCGACAGTCAGCTGGACATAGGTATTGGCCGCCTCTCCCACCGGCATGCCGTGCTGCGTCACCCCGATCAGAAGGCCGCCGATGGCGTTGATGAAGGTGATGATCAGGCCCGCCACGGCGTCACCGCGCACGAACTTGGAGGCGCCGTCCATGGCCCCGAAGAAGGTGGATTCCTGCTCCAGCTCCTTGCGACGCAGCTTGGCCTGGTCCTCGGTGATCAGGCCCGACGACAGGTCGGCGTCAATGGCCATCTGCTTGCCCGGCATGGAGTCCAGGGTGAAGCGGGCCGAGACCTCGGCGATACGGGTCGAGCCCTTGGTGATGACGACGAAGTTCACCACCAGGATGATGGCGAAGATGATCACCCCGATGATGAAGTTGCCGCCCATCATCAGTTCGCCGAAGGCGTTGATGACCTGACCGGCGCTGTCATGGCCTTCCTGACCATGGGTCAGGATCAGGCGCGTCGAGGCCAGGTTCAGGCCCAGTCGATACAGGGTCGAAACCAGCAGCACCGTGGGGAAGATGGCGAAGTCCAGCGGCCGCTTCATCATCACGGCCGTCATCAGGATCAGCACGCTGGACACCAGCGAGATCGCCAGCAGCAGATCCAGAAGCATCTTCGGGATCGGCAGGATCAGCAGCATGATGACCGCGATCACGCCGACCGCCAGCCCCACATCGCCGCGCAGCAGCCAGCCGAGCGCGTCGCGCCCGGTGGGGCGCGCATAGCCGTCCTTCATCAGGACAGGCGCATCAACCATGGCGGCGGACGAAGATCATCCCGCCTGATGACAGGATTCGCGCGGTCTCAGCCATGCTCGAAGGCTTTCAACGCCAAACGGGTCGCGTCGGCGATGATGGCTTCGCGCTGTTCGTCGGACGAATCCCGCGTGGCGTGGAAATAGACAGCGATGACGATAGGCGCGCCACCGCCAGGTCTTTGGATCAGGCCGATGTCGTTGGTCGGGCCATAACCGCCCGTGCCCGTCTTGTGCGCCACGGTCCAGCCAGCCGGAACCCCCGCCTTGATCCGCCCCTGCCCGGTCGGCGTCTCGCTCATCCAGCGCATCAGCAGAGCCTTGGACGCCGCGTTCAGCGGGGTGTCGGGTGCGACCAGCAGACGGCTGATATTCTGCACCGACTGGATCGGGGTGATGGTGTCCTTGTCGCCGTCCAAGCGGTTCATCTCGGGCTCGAGACGGTCGACACGGGTGCTGTCGTCGCCGATGCCGCGATAGAAGGCGCGCAAGGCGTCCAGTCCGCCCATCTCGCGGATCAGGATATTGGCGGCGGGGTTGTCGCTGACCTCGACCGTGGCCTTCACCAACTGCTCGATGGTCAGGGTCGAGCCGACCGCCTTTTCCGTCACCGGGGCGTGGTTGATCATGTCGGCTGCGATCACCGGGACGGCGCGGTCCAGCCGCTCCTGCCCCGCCTGGACGCGCAGCAGGGTGGCGGCGGCCAGATACATCTTGAAGGTCGAGCAATAGACGAAACGCTCGTCGCCGCGCCAGGCGGCGTTCTGCCCCTCGGAAGCAATGGCCAGGCCCAGACGACCGCCATGACGAGCTTCCAGATCCGACAGGTCGAGCTCCAGCGTTTCGACGGGCGCATCGACGTCCGCCTCCACCGCCGCGACTTCTCGCGAGCAGGCGGCCAGCGTCAGGGCGCCGACGCCCAGAAGAACAGTCCGGCGGTCGGCGCGCATGGCCCTAACCCGCCGCGCCGTAGGCGGCCGCGACACCCGACTGGGGCGCCGGGATGGGCGTGCCCTCGTCGGCGTATTCGTTCAACTTGTTGCGCAGGGTGCGGATCGAAATGCCCAGGATGGTGGCCGCATGGGTGCGGTTGCCCAGGCAGTGGTTCAGGGTGTCGAGGATCAGGGTCTTTTCCATCTCGGCCACGGTCTGACCGACGAAGCTGCGGGTCATGGCGTCGGCCATCTGGGCCGCATGACCGGCGACGCCGGCGTCATAGGTCGAGGCGATGGGCGACGGGGCCGCCGCGCCGCCTTCCAGCAGGGGGCGACCATCCGGCAGGCGGATGGCGTCAACGTCAATCTCGGCCCCGGTCGCCAACAGGACGGCGCGGTGCATGGCGTTTTCCAGCTCGCGCACGTTGCCGGGCCAGCGGTGGCCGACCAGGGCGCGGCGGGCCTCGACCGAGATCGGGCGCGGCGGCACGCCGTTGGCGGCGGCGTACTTGCGGATGAAGTGGTCGCACAGGACGGCGATGTCGCCCGGACGTTCGCGCAGAGACGGCAGGCGCAGGTTCACCACGTTCAGGCGGTAGAGCAGGTCTTCGCGGAAGGTCCCCTCGGCCACGGCCTTGGCCAGGTCGCGGTTGGAGGTGGCGATGATACGGATATTGACCGGCACGGGCTTGGAGCCGCCTACGCGGTCGATGACGCGTTCCTGAATGGCGCGCAGCAGCTTGGCCTGCAGGCGGGCGTCCATCTCCGAGATTTCGTCCAGCAGAAGCGTGCCGCCGTCGGCCTCCTCGAACTTGCCGATGCGGCGAGCCACGGCGCCGGTGAAGGCCCCCTTCTCGTGGCCGAACAGCTCGGATTCCAGCAGATTGTCGGGAATGGCGGCGCAGTTGACGCTGATGAAGGGCTTGTCCGCGCGCTTCGAACCCGTGTGCAGGTGACGGGCCATCACCTCCTTGCCGACGCCGCTTTCGCCAGTGATCAGGATCGAGGCTTCCGAGCGCGCCACCTGATCGGCCAGGCTGATGACGGCCTTCATGGCCGGATCGGCCGAGATCATCGGCCGCTCGTCATCGGCCACGGCCGACAGGACGGCGGCGATCAGGTCCGCCTCGGGCGGCAGGGGGATGAACTCCTTGGCCCCGGCGCGGATGGCGTCGGCGGCTTCACGGGCGTCGGCGTCGACGCCGCAGGCCACGACCGGGACGTGGATGCGTTCGGCGTCGTTGGCGGCGATCAGTGCGGCGATGTCGATGCGGTAGTCGACCATCATCAGGTCGGCCCCCTGCCCGCGACGCAGTTGCTCGGTCGCCTGATCGGCGCGCTCGACGTGCTGGACCTTGGCGCCGTGCGCCATGGCCATCTTCACCGCCGTCGCCAGCTGTCCGCTGAGCCTGCCAACCACCAGAAGCCGCATGGGTCTTCTCCTCTAGATCTCTACTGCGAAAACACGGTCGCCGTTCAGGCGCCCTTGTCCTCGGTCTTGATGATTTCCGTCATGGTCACGCCCAGGCGATCCTCGACGACGACGACCTCCCCACGGGCGACCAGACGGTTGTTGACGAAGATATCGATGGCCTCGCCGACCTTGCGATCCAGCTCCAGCACGCTGCCGCGGTTCAGCTTCAGCAGTTGGGCGACCGACATATGGGCCTTGCCCAGGACGGCCGAGATATTGACCGGCACGTCGAAGACGGTCGCCAGATCGGCGGCGGACTTGTCGCCGCCATCATCGGCGAGGTTCAGGGCGGTGGAGTCGCCGAACTCTTCAAGGGCGAGATCGTCGGTGGCCATCAGAAGGCGCTCCTGTCGATGGATTCAGCATGGCCGGCCTCGGCCGCGAGCGCAGCCTCCAGCGCAGCGGAGACGCGGGCGGCGACGCCCTCGGGATCGAACTCGGCGCGGCCGTCGGCCCATTCCAGGGCGAAGGCGGCTGCGGGGGCGCCGATATCCTCACGGAAGGCGATCAGGCCGCTGAAGCCGGCGTCGGCGCACAGGGCTTCGATATGGACGCGGGTCGCCTCGTCCAGTCCTGCGGCGCGGACCAGAAGACGGGGCGAGGCGTCGATCTCCTGCCCCAGTTGTTCGATGGCGGCTTCCAGCGGGCGGCGCGGGAAACGGTCGAAGGCGGCCGAGGCCAGGACGCGCGCGGCGGCGACCGACAGTTCGGCGGATTGGCGCCGATGCGCCTCGGCGATGCTGCTGAGGGCGCCTGCCGCATGGGCCGCATGCTGCGCCAGGGTCGACAGGGCGTCGGCCCGCAGGGCTTCCACCTCGGCCAGAGCTTGCTGACGGGCCTCCAGACGAGCCTGGGCGACCAGGGCGTCGACCTCGGCAGGCGCAAAGGAGCGCTTGGTCGGCTGCCAGGCGGACGGACGCACGACCGCGCCATTGGCGTCGAACTCGGTGTCGAAAATGAAGGGGCGAGCGTTTGCGGTCATGTCAGTAGATCAACTCGTCATCGCCGCCCTGGCCGGCCAGCATGATTTCACCACGCGCCGCCAAGTCCTTGGCCACCTGGACCATGGTCATCTGGGCGCTGTCGACGTCCTTCAGACGAACGGGGCCCATCGAATCCATGTCTTCACGCATGATCTTCGAGGCTCGCTCGGACATGTTGGAGAAGAACATCTCACGCAGGGCGTCCGAAGCGCCCTTCAACGCCAGACCAAGCTGATCCTTCTCGACCGCGCGCAGCAAGGTCTGAACGCCACCCGGATCAAGGCGCGACAGGTCCTCGAAGACAAACATCAAGGCGCGGATTCGCTCGGCGGAATCGCGGCTGCGTTCCTCCAGGGCGCCGATGAAGCGTGCCTCGGTCTGGCGATCAAAGCTGTTGAAGATGTCGGCCATCAGTTCATGGCTGTCGCGCTTGGAGGTGCGGGCCAGGTTGGACATGAACTCGGTGCGCAGGGTCTGTTCGATCTTGTCGAGAATGTCGCGCTGTACCGGCTCCATGCGCAGCATGCGCTGCACACATTCCAGAGCGAAGTCCTCGGGCAGGGCCGTGAGCACGCGCGAGGCGTGATCCGGCTTGATCTTGGAGAGAACCACCGCGACCGTCTGCGGATATTCGTTCTTCAGATAGTTGGCGAGCACAGCCTCGTTCACGTTGCCGAGCTTGTCCCACATGGTCCGCCCTGCGGGACCGCGGATCTCCTCCATCAGGGCGTCAACGCGATCGCCGGGCATGAAGGAAGCGAGCAGACGCTGGGTCTGCTCATAGCTGCCCATCAGCGAACCCGAACCGCCGATGCCGGAGACAAACTCCACCAGCACTTCCTCAACGACATGGGCGGTGACCGTGCCGAGACCGGCCATGGCCTGGGAGACCTCCTTGATCTCCTCGTCATCCAGCTGCTGCCAGAGGACCGTGTGCTCTTCCCCCAGGGAGAGCAGGACCACCGCGGCCTTTTCAGGCCCCGACAGTTTGCGGGCATCATCGACTGCGGCTTTCTTGCTCACGAGACGGGTCATTAGCTCTCATGCACCCACGACCTGAGGATCGCGGTCGATTCCTCAGGGTGAGTGTCCACGAAGTCGGCGACCTTCTTGATCGAGGAGGCTTTCACCTGACCCTCGATGCGGGCGATGTCGAGCCGTTGATCCATGTCGCTGGGACCGGCTAGCATCTGAGGCTGGCCCGGCAGGGTTCCGCCGACCAGCTGGGTGTCCAACGGCGTCACCGGCAGGCCGTTGGCGCCGACCAGGGCGGGCGTCGCCGCCCCGCCCGTCGCGGCCTTCAGCAAGGGGCGGACCACGAAGAAGATCAGCAGGAATCCGGTGATGACCAGCACCAGCAGCTCGATCCCGCGCATGATGTCGTTCTTGTCGAAGTTGAACATCGACGAGCCTTCGTCCGCGCCCGGCGCCGCCGAGGGCTCGCGGTTGAAGCGGACGTTGACCACCTCGATCTTGTCGCCGCGCGTCTCGTCGATGCCGACGGCGGCAGCCACCAGGGTCTTGATCTGCTGGACTTCCTCGGCCGTGCGCGGGGCGTAGGTCGGCGCACCCTTGCCGTCGGCGGCGGGGGTGTACTTGCCGTCCACGGCGACCGAGACCGACAGCTTCTTGACCTCACCCGGCTCCTTGACCGTCGTCGTGGTGGTGTTCGAGATCTCGTAGTTGGTCGTCTCGGTGTTTTCCGAGTTGGTCGAGCCGATCGGCGTGGTGTTGGGGGCCTGACCGCCGGGAATGTTGTTTGTGGCGGTGACGCCGCCGTCGGCCTGGCCCGTCGTGTCCTGCGACTGCGAGCCGTTGGTCGAGGTCGAACGCACGACCTGGCCGTCGGGATCGAACTTCTGTTCCTGGGTGGTCGAACGGCTGTGGTCGATGTCGGCCGTCACCTGAACGCGGGCCGCGCCGGCGCCGACGACGCCCTCGACGATGTCCTTGATGCGGGTCTGCAGCTGGGACTCGGTCGTGGCCTTGGCCGCCTCGGCATTGGCCGAGGTGAAGCCGGTGTCTTCCGAGCCCGCCGCCAGGGTGCGATTCGACTGGTCCGTCACCGTGACCTTGTCCGGCTTCAGGTTCGGCACGGACGAAGCGACGACGTTGCGGATGGCGCGGACCTGATCGGCGCTGAGGTCGCGTCCGCCCACGCCCACGACCACGGCGGCGGTCGGGTCGGTGGCGGCGGCCTGGAACATTTCGCGGCGCGGCATGGTGATGTGGACGCGGGCCGAGGTGATGCCGCGCATCGACATGATGGTGCGCGACAGCTCGCCCTGCAGGGCGCGTTGCTCGTTCAGGTTCTGCTGGAACTCGGTCTGACCCAGCACCGACTGGTTGTCGAAGATCTCGTAGCCGACGCTGCCCGAGGTCACGAGACCCTTGCCCGCCAGCATCAGGCGCGCCGTGCCGACTTCGTCGCGGCTGACGAAGATGGTCGAGCCGTCGCCCTTGGAGCTGTACTTGATGCCCGCCTGATCCAGGGCGGCGCTGATCTCGGAGGCCTCGCGCAGGTCAAGGTTGGAATAGAGCAGAGCGTCGGGCGCCTGGCCCACACGCAGCATGACGGCGACCAGCACCGCGGCCACGCCGGCGGCCACGCCAAGCACCGCGGCCAGACGGCCGATACCGAACTTCTGCAACGCCGCCGTGAAGCCGCCCACGCGTCCCCGCCCATCCACTGACGGGGCGAACTGCCCCGCTAGGCAGAAAGTGCCGCGTGGATGGTAAACGCCGCGTTAAGATGCGTTAAAGATTGAGGGAATCCGATCCCTTCTCCCCTTGAGGGAGAAGGTGGCAGGCGGAGCCTGACGGATGAGGGGTGTCGGCGCGATCAGCGACCGCCCAGCGCGCAGCAGGCACGAAAAAGGGGTGCGGCTCTGCCGGAAACGGCAGCGCTCACACCCCTCATCCGAGCGCCTTCGGCGCCCACCTTCTCCCTCAATGGGAGAAGGACGCATTCTTGCGCTCTAAAGCCTTCCGGCTGCTTGAGCGCTTAGGCCGCCTTCAGCAGCTCGGCCTTCTGGTCCGCCGCCGCCTTGATGCGGGCTTCGGCGATGGCGTCGGCGATCAGGTGGGTCGGCTTGTTCTCGACGACCGAGCGCTCGAGGATTTCCTCGAAGGTCTCCATCAGGCGCGACAGCTTGCCTTCGACCCACGAGGCGTCATAGGCGCCGCCCGACTGGCGAGCGTTCATTTCCGAGGCGACGTTGATGATGCCGCCGCCGTTGACGACGTAGTCAGGGGCGTACAGCACGCCGCGGCGGAACAGCTCGTCGCCGATGTCGGCGGTGGCCAGCTGGTTGTTGGCGGCGCCGCAGACGGCCTTGACCTTGAGGCGGTCCAGGGTCTGCAAGTTCAGCGTCGCGCCCAGGGCGCACGGGGCGTAGATGTCGGCGGCGACGTCATAGATGGCGTCCGGAGCCACGATCTCGGCGCCGGTCTTGGCGGCCACGGCTTCCAGGTTGGCCTGGTTGACGTCGGTGATGATCAGCTTGGCGCCGGCCTTGTGCAGCATCTCGGCCAGATAGGCGCCGACATGGCCCACGCCCTGCAGGGCCACGGTCAGGCCGGTCATGTCGTTCTGATTGAACAGACGGCGAGCCACCACCAGGTTCGAGCGGAACACGCCCTCGGCGGTGACGGGGCTGGGGTCGCCCGAGGCTTCCGGGCCGTCTTTCAAGCCAAGAACGTATTCGGTGACCTTGCGGGCTTCGGCGATGTCCTCGACCGAGGTGCCGACGTCTTCAGCGGCGTAGTAGTGGCCGCCCAGGCCGTTCAGGGCGCGACCGAAGGCGCGGAACAGCTCCGGCGACTTCTGGGTGCGACTGTCGCCGATGATGACCGACTTGCCGCCGCCCATTTCGAGGTCGGCTACGGCGTTCTTGTAGCTCATGCCCTTGGACAGGCGCAGGACGTCTTCCAGGGCCTCGGCGGCGGTGGCGTAATTCCACATGCGCGTGCCGCCGACGGCGGGGCCGCGCGCGGTGGAGTGAACCGCGACGATGGCCTTCAGGCCGGTTTTCTCGTCGTGGAAGGCGTGGACGCCTTCATGGTTCGCGAAAGAGGGGGAATCAAACAGCGTCTTGCCCATGACAGGCCTTTCCTGGGGTATTTTTTATTGCGCGAGGAGATACGCCGCGCCCGCCTAAACGGCAAGCATGACGGTTTCGCGTCAGGAAAAGGGTCAGCGTGCCTTGGGGTCGGCTTCCAGGATGGGCAGCACCGGTTGGGCCCTGGACGGCAGGGGCGCGGCGGCGTCGCGCAGCCAAGCCTCGACGTCGCGATAGATAACTTCGCCCTGCAGGTCGCGATTCAGGATGTGCCAGCCATTCGGATAATAGGCCGTACGCAGGTTGGACCGTTCGCCCGCACGCTCCAGCGCCAGCCGCATCGGCCCCTTGCGCACGATCTGGTCATGACCGCCGTACAGCAGCAGGGTCGGCTTCTCGACCGCGCCCAGACGCATCGACGCCGCCTCCATCAGGTCGACCAGGCCATGCATGGAATCGAACCGGGTGGAGATGATGCTCTGCGGATCGCGGCCGTTGCGGATGAGCTCCAGCGTATTGTCCGAGGCGCGAATGTTGCGGACGGCGAAGGCTGGCGGCTCAACCGCCCTGTCCCCCATCAAGCGCGCGGCGGCCCAAAGACCCGCCCGATTGAACGGACTCTGGCTCGACCAGCCCCAGACGCCGGGCGCCAGCAGGACGACCCGATCGGCGTCGGGCGGGGTCTCGCCTCCGAAGGCGGCGATGGTCGAGGAGCCGCCCATGCTTTCACCCGCCACCACGATCAAGGCGTTGGGGCGCTCGGCGCGCACCAGCGCGACGATGGTGCGCAGGTCGGCGCTGGTCAGGCTTTCCTGTGCGAACTCGCCGCGATGGGGCGACAGGCCGAAACCGCGTTGGTCATAGGCCCAGGTCTCGATGCCGCGCGTCGCCCACCACGGCCCGGCCAGCCGGAAGGAGGCGTAGTGATCGTTGAACCCGTGCAGGGCGACGATGACCGCCCACGGCTCCTGCCCCTCGGGGCTCCAGCGCAGATAAGGCAGCCGCGCCCCGTCCTGAACCACAAAGGCGCCGCGTCCCAGCGTCCCGGCCTCGATACGCGAGCCATGGAAGCCGTTGGGCGGAGTCTGCGCGCCTTGCAGATGCGGCGTGGCGCAGGCGGACAGGGCGAGGGAGAGAGCCAGAAGGCCTGCCGTCAGTCCGCTCCGCCAAATGCTCACGCCAGAATCTCCGCTGTCCTCTGGCGAAGGTAGGGCAGAACCTCGACCTCGAACCACGGGTTTTTCTTCAGCCAGGCCGTGTTGCGCCACGACGGGTGCGGCAGGGGTATGACGGCGGGGGCGTAATCACGCCAGGCGCGCACCGTCTCTGTCATGCTGGCCTTGGCCCGGTCGCCTAGAGCCCAGGCCTGGGCGTAGCCGCCGACCAGCAGGGTCAGCTCGACATTCGGCAGTTCGGCGAGCAGACGAGGCCGCCACAGCTCGGCGCAACGACGCGGCGGGGGATAGTCGCCGCCTTTTGGGTCCGTGCCGGGAAAACAGAAGGCCTGGGCGGCGACGCCGAGGCGCGGGTCGCCATAGAAGGTCGCCTGATCCACGCCCAGCCAGTCGCGCAGACGATCGCCGGACGGATCGGTGAAGGGCAGGCCGCTCTCATGCACCCGCCGCCCTGGCGCCTGACCGCAGATCAGCAGCCGGGTTTCGGGCGCGACCATGACCACCGGGCGCGGCGTGTGGGGCAACTGCCCCAGACACGCCCGGCAGGCGCGGATCTCGGCCAGGACGTCAGCCAGGCCGTTGTCCGCTTCAGTCGAAGTCGTCATCCGATTTTTCGACGGGCGGCAAGGCCGCCAGGGCCGCGGCCGTCTCGGCCTCGGTCGGCAGGCGTAGACGGATCACGCCCTTGAAGGCGTTCGGATCGACCGCCTTGCCCTTCTTGGTGATGGTCAGCTTGCCCTGACGCATCAGGCCGAGCGCCGTGGCGCGCACCTTGGGCAGCATGCGCTGCCACTGCTCGGGCTGCAGCGCCTTGGCCACGTCCGAAGGTTCGATGCTCTTGCCGCCGACGTTCTTGGGATCGGCCTTGGCCAGTTTTTCAAAAATGGCCGCTTCGATTGGATCGTTCATCGGGTCTATATGCTGCAGCGCAAGATCGGAAAGAAGGCGTAATCGGCATGGTCGCGAAAATCACCATAACAGAAGGCGAGTTCGCCGGCTGGCAGACCTACGATCTGCACGACACCTTCGACGTGGTGGTCGGCCCCTTCTACGGCAAGCTGGACCCCGACGGCCATATGCGCTGCGCCTTCCGCGCCGAACAGAAGCACATGAACGCAGGCGGCCGGATGCACGGCGGCTGCCTGATGACCTTCGCCGACATCGCCATGTTCCAGATCGCCTATCAGGAGATGGAGGGGGCGTCCGGCGTGACGGTGCAGCTGGATTCCACCTTCATCGACGGCGCCTATGTCGGCGAACTGATCGAGGCGACCGGCCAGGTCACCAAGGCCGGCAAGAGCCTGATCTTCGTGCGCGGCCAGATCACCACCGGCGAACGGCTGCTGATGACCTTCTCGGGCGTGATCAGAAAGTTCACGCCGCGCGACTGACCCCTACTTCGCGGGCGAATAGACCACGCGGCAATCGCCATCGACCGTGGTGTAGCGATTGTTCGCGGCGTCCACGAAGGCGACCCGGCCGCCGTCGCTGTACTCGACCTTGCCGGTCGAGCGACCCTTGAAGATTTCAACGCCATAGCTCCAGCAGGTGATCTCGGCGGGGCGATCGCTGAAGGTCGCGTCATTGCGCGCGCGCCGGCTTTCCGTGCAGGCGGCGGCCGATACGGCAAGACCGAGGACGAGGGTGATCGTGACAGCTCTGTTCATACCGCACAGCTTGGCATGACGGACACCGCCCGAAAAGACGCCTTAGACCCCCGCCTGAGCCGCTGGACGCGCGCGGCAGCTCTCCAGCCAACGGGCCAGATGGGTCAGTTCCTCGGGAGGCCGGTATTTGACCAGTCGGGCGAAGTCCAGACCGACCGCCGCGACGATGTCGGCGATGGTGAAGCGGTCGGCGGCGATGAACTCATGCTCGGCCAGCTGGCGATCCAGGGTGTGCATGAACTTCTCGGCGCCGAGGCGGCTGTATTCCGCCACCTGGGGCTGAGGGGCTTCCAGAGCGGCCAGGGCCGGATGGCTGAAGCGAACGTTCAGCATCATGGGATTGGCCAGGTACATTTCGCACCGACGCGTCCACATCTCGATCAGCGCCTGTTCCTTCGGATCGCGGCCGAACAGGTTCGGCTCGGGATACAGGGCCTCCAGATAGCGGCAGATGGCGATGGATTCAGAGATGCAGGTTCCATCGGCCAACTCCAAGGCCGGAACATGCGGCACGCCGAACTTGGCGCGATAGGCTGCGGTGCGGTGCTCCCCCGCCAGCAGGTCGATCTCAACCCCTTCGACGTCGGTGACGCCCTTTTCCGCCATGACCCACCGAACGCGGCGCGGATTGGGGGCGCGGCGGCTTTCATACAGCTTCATGGCACAGCCCTCCGATGGCGGTCAGAACCCTGCAGACAAACCCTATTGCCCGAACACCGAAGCCGGCATGGCCCCGACAATGCAGGCGGTCATCAGCGTGGCCAGGAAGCCGGCCAGCAGCGCCTTCCACACCAGACCCAGCACTTCCTCGCGCCGTTCCGGCATCAGCACAGACAGGCCGGTGACGGTGATGCCGACCGAGCCGATATTGGCGAAGCCACACAGGGCATAGGTCATCAGCATCCGCGTGCGCTCGGTCATCTCGCCGTCCGGCACGGCGCCCAGTTTGATGAAGGCGACGAACTCGGTCAGCGTCAGCTTGACCCCCAGCAGCCAGCCGGCCGTCTGTGCGTCGGCCCATTCCACCCCGATCAGCCAGGCGACCGGCGAGAAGAGCACGCCCAGGATGCGCTCGACGCTCAGCGGTTCACCGCCGATCCAGAAGGCGCCCAGCATGACATTGGCCAGGGCCACCAGGGCCACGAAGACGATCAGCACGGCCGAGATGTTCAGCACCACCATCAGGCCGTCGGACGTACCCTTGACGATGGCGTCCACGGCGCTGTCGTACTTCAGCGCCGAGTTGTAGTCGGCTACCGCCCCGCCCTCGCCCGGCTTTTCAGGGATGATGACGCGGGCCAGAAGAACACCCGCCGGGGCCGAGACAATGGAGGCGACCAGGACATGGCCCGCCGCATTGGTCAGGACCGGCGCCAGGATGGTGGCGTAGGCCACCATGGTCGAACCCGCGACGGTGGCCAGGCCGACCACCATCATCAGGAAAACTTCCGAGCGGGTCAGCTTGTCCAGATAGGCGCGGATGACGATGGGGCTCTCGATCATGCCCAGGAAGACGTTGGCCGCCACCGCCAGGGCCGAGGCGCCGCCCAGACCCATGGTGCGCTGGAACAGGAAGCCGAAGCCCAGCGTGATCCACTTCAGGATCTTCCAGTGCCACAACAGGGCCGACAGGGCCGAGATGACCAGGATCAGCGGCAGAACCTTGAAGGCGAAGGTGAACAGGGCGCCCTCATTGGCGACGGCATAGGGTTGGTCCCCGCCCGCCAGATAGCCGAAGACGAACTTGGTCCCTTCTTCGGTGGCCAGCTCCAGCCCCTTCACAGCGTTGTTGACGCCGTCCAGCACCACCTGCGAGCCGGGAATAGCGAAGGTCGCCAGCACCAGCGCCGCCTGCACCAGCACCGCCCCGATGGCCAGACGCCACGGGAAGAGCTTGCGGTTTTCGGACATCGCCCAGCAGACGGCGATGATGACGACCAGCCCGAACAGGCTTTGCAGGTTCAGAAGGCTGAACATGGGAAAAGGCGGCTCCGCGACCGACCGACGGCCGAGGGCCGCCTTTAAAACCTGCTTGAACGCTACCGCGCGCCTTCTGGTCAAGAGCGCATGCGGCGTCCTGCCGCGCCAAAGCCTCGCCGCAGCCTAAACTTCGCCGTTATGCAAGACGCCAATCACCGTTACGTCATCAACGGGGAGAGATCGGATGCGCAGGGAACTGATCTGGGCGGCGGCGACGTGCGCCCTGCTCGCGGGGTGTCAGGACGCGTCGCGCCAGCAAGCCGACGAGTCGGTGGACATGGCCTTGATGGAACCGGCGCCGCCCGCTAGCGCCGCGGCGACTGCGTCAAGCAGCGCCGTCGCGCCGATCGTCGCGCCCAGTATCGCCTACGCCTATCGTTTCGGGCTGGAGCTTCCGGCAGACGCGGTGCCGACCGTCATGGGGCGACACGAACAGGCCTGCATCGCCGCTGGTCCCTCGGCCTGTCAGGTGATCGGCTCGAACTCCAACCGCGTCGGCCGTGATTCCGTCCAGGCCAGCCTCGAGATGCGGGCCACGTCCGCCTATGTCGCCCGCTTCCGCGCGGCGCTGGACGGCGAAGCCAGAGACTCAGGCGGGCGCGTGGCTCAGCAGGCCGTCGAGAGCGAGGACCTGACCCGCCAACTGGTCGACACCGAGGCGCGGATGCGGGCGATGGAGACCCTGCGAGACCGGCTTCAGCAGCTTCTGACCACCCGCAGCGGCACGCTGGAACAGCTCCTGCAGGTCGAGCGCGAACTGGCGCGCGTTCAGGGCGAGTTGGACGCGACGCGCTCGGCCCTGGCCGTCATGCGGACGCGGGTGCAGACCTCGAAGCTGGACGTGACTTACAGCACGGCGGGGCAACTGGCGCCCGACAGCGCCCTGCGGCCGGTGACCGACGCCCTGGGCCAGGCCGCCTATCTCTTCATGTCGACGCTGGGGGCGCTGATCATGTTGCTGGCCGGGGCCCTGCCCTTGTTGCTGGTGATCGCGCCTCTGACGTGGCTGGGGTGGCGGTGGCGTCAGAAACGCGCGGCGCGCAAGAAAAAGGCGGAGGGCGAACCCTCCGCCTGATCGCACTTTCCTTTCCTCCCCATTGCATGGGGAGGTGGGTCAGAGCTGGCCCCGGACCAGCTTGCCGTAGTCGTCCATCAGGGTCAGCGACAGTTCGCCCGGCGTGAAGCGGTAGTCGCCGATCTCGCTGACCGGCGTGACCTCTGCGGCCGAACCGGTGAGGAAGCATTCCGAGAAGTCCGCAAGCTCTTCCGGCAGAATGTCGCGGATCACCACCTCGATCCCCTTGGCCTGGGCCATCTCGATCACGGTCTGGCGGGTGATCCCGTCCAGGATGTGATCGACGCGCGGGGTGTGCAGGGCGCCGTTCTGGACGAAGAAAACGTTGGCGCCGGTGGCCTCGGCGATGTAGCCGCGCCAGTCCAGCATCATGGCGTCGGCGTAGCCGCGTTTCTCGGCCGCCGTCTTGGACATGGTGCAGATCATGTAGAGGCCGCCGGCCTTGGCCGTCGACGGGGCCGTGGCCGGGTCGGGGCGGCGCCACTTGGCCCACTCCAGACGGATGCCCTTCTTCTTGACCTCGGGGTCGAAATAGCTGGGCCACTCCCAGGCGGCGATGGCCAGGTGGACCTTGCTGTTCAGCGACGAGACGCTCAGCTGCTCGGCGCCCAGATAGGCCACCGGACGAATGTAGCAGTCCGTCATGCCGTTCTTTTCACAGGTTTCCTTGCAGGCGGCGTCGATCTCGGCCACGCTGTAGGGAATGTCGAAGTCCAGCAGCTCGGCCGAGCGCTTCAGCCGTTGGCTGTGCGCCGTCAGCTTGAAGATTTCGCCGCCGTACATACGCTCACCCTCGAACACCGACGAGCCGTAGTGAAGGCCATGGGTCAGAACGTGCGTTTTCGCGTCCCTCCAAGGCACGAACGCGCCGTCAAACCAGATCCAGCCGTCACGATCGTCGAAAGGAACGAAGGCCATTGAATAACGTCTCCTCGGGATGTGGTCCGGTTACACTCTTCTCTCCCGCCGCCGTCAACGCCTTTGCGTTCGGCAGGATCGCCTAAGACATGACTGATACGCGTTCGAACGGCCGCTCCGGCCCCATCGCAGCCCCCGGCACGGGTCGCCACCTGCTGATCGTCGACGACGACGACAGAATCCGCGAACTGCTCAAAGAGTTCCTGGCGCGCGAAGGCTATCGCGTCACCGGCGCCGCCCACGCCGGCGCGGCGCGGCGCCTGGTCGAACTGATCGAGTTCGACCTGATCGTCCTGGACGTCATGATGCCGGGTGAAAGCGGCTTCGACCTGACCAGCTGGATCCGCAGCCAGGCAGCGCTGTCGAAAACCCCGGTCCTGCTGCTTACGGCCAAGGGCGATCCTGACGACCGGATCGAGGGGCTGTCGCGCGGCGCCGACGACTATATGTCCAAGCCGTTCGATCCGCGCGAACTGGCGCTGCGAATCGAAGCCATCCTGCGGCGTACCGGCGGCAAGCCGCTGACGCCGCGCGAAATCCATATGGGAGCGGCCGTGTTCGACATGGAGCGGCTGGAGCTGACTCGGGACGGAGCGCTGCAGCGCCTGACCGAAGCCGAGGCGCAGCTGCTGAAAACCCTGGCCATTCACGCCCACTCGCCGGTCGAGCGGATGAACCTGTCGCCGGATACGGCCGACATCACCGGCCGCGCGGTGGACGTGCAGGTGACGCGCCTGCGCCGCAAGCTGGAGTCAGACCCCAAGAACCCGCGCTATCTGCAGACCGTGCGCGGAATCGGCTACATGCTGGCGCCGGACTGAGCCGACATGCGGCTGCCGCCTCTCAACGTCTGGGCGCGCATGATCAAGCGCCGCCTGCCGACCTCGTTGTGGGGCCGCTCCCTGCTGATCATCGTCCTGCCCGTGCTGATCATGCAGGGGGCCGTAACCTGGGCCTTCTTCGACGCCCACTGGCAAGCCGTGACCGCGCGTCTGTCCGAGGGGTTGGCGGGGGATGTGGCCTGGGCCGCGGAAAGCTACCGGGACCAGCCGACGCCGCAGAACCTGACCGTCATCGCCGACAGGGCTGAACGGTCGATGCAACTGTCCATCGCCTTCCAGGAAGGCGCGGTCCTACCCAGGGAACGTCGGCGCGGCGCGCTCGGCGTTGTCGATCGCACGCTGGAAAGGGCCCTGGCCTCGCGGCTGGATCAACCCTTCTGGTACGACACCACCCGCTACCCCGCCTATGTCGACATCCGCGTCCAGGAGCCGGGCGGCGTGCTGCGCGTCATCGCCCCGCGTGAACGGGCGGTGGCCACCCAGGCCCATATCTTCGTCCTGTGGCTGACGATCGCGACGGTCCTGCTGCTGGGCGTGGCGGTGCTGTTCATCCGCAATCAGGTACGCGCCATCGAGCGCCTGGCTGACGCCGCCGAGGCCTTCGGTCGGGGCGAGAGCGTGCCCCGCTTCAAGCCTCATGGCGCGCGCGAGGTGCGAGCCGCCGCCACCGCCTTCCTCGACATGCGCGGGCGCATCCAGCGTCATATCGACCAGCGCACGGCTCTGCTGGCCTCGGTCAGCCATGACCTGCGAACGCCCCTGACCCGCCTGCGGCTCGAGCTGGCCCTGGCGCCGCCGTTCAAACGGGCCGAGGCGATGAAGGGTGATCTGGACGAGATGGAGCACATGATCGACGAATACCTGGCCTTTGCCCGCGGCGAGGCAGGCGAGGCCATGCAGGCCGTCTCGGTCCCCGAAATGCTGCGTCGCGCCGCCGAAGACGCTCGCCGCGCCGGAGCCGAGGTCACGGTCGAAACGCCCGATGACCTCGACGCCATGTTGCGCCCCCTCGCCTTCCGTCGCGCCCTGAACAACCTGGCCGGCAACGCCGCCGTTCACGGCGAGCACGTGCGGCTCTCGGCTCGCCCCCTGCCCTCGGGTGGGCTCGAGATCGCCGTCGAGGACGACGGCCCTGGCATTCCCGACGACATGCACGAGGAGGCCTTCCGGCCCTTTTCCCGGCTGGACGCCTCGCGCAACCAGAACAGCAAGGGCGTCGGTCTGGGCCTGGCCATCGCCCGCGACGTAGCCCGCGGCCACGGCGGCGACATCACGCTGAGCCGCAGCGATCTGGGCGGCCTTAAGGCCTCGATCCGTCTGCCCGGATAAATCGTCGCGGCCCTCTGGCGTGACTGTAAAATCATCGCCATCTTGATCCCGTTCCAGGGGGGCCTGGATCAGGAGTCCGCATGATGCGTCGTTTCGCATTTCTCGCACCGCTCGCCGCCACGCTGGCCATCGCCGGCGCCGCTGCCGCCCAACCCTCCGCCGTTATCGTCACCGTCAGCCCCGACTTCGCCAAGACTGCCGAAGAACTCGGCCAGCGCGACGTCCGGCAACAGGTCGAAGACCTGACCGCCACGGTCACACGCGTCCTGACTGATCGTCACGCCCTGGAAGGGGCTCGTATCGAGTTGACGATCACTGACCTGAAGCCCAACCGCCCGACCATGCAGCAGACGCTCGACAAGCCGGGTCTGGACCCAATGCGCAGCATCTCGATCGGCGGCGCCGCGATCGAGGGCATGATCACGACCGCCTCCGGCGAGGTGCACCCGGTCAAGTATGACTATTATTCCCCCAGCCTCGCTGACGTTCGCGGCTATTCCACCTGGCAAGACGCCCGCACGACCTATGACCGCCTAGCGCGCAACCTGGCTGCGGGACGCTACGTCAGCCGCTGAGTTCGGTGGACTTGGCCACGGCCGCCTGAACGGCGCTCTCGACCGCTTGGTCGAGGGCGCCGTCTGCGTTCAGGGCCAGAAGACCGGCTTGGGTCACGCCCCCGGGCGAGGCCACGCGGTCAATCAGGGCGTCCAGAGCCTCGGCCCCCTCAACGCCCGCCGCGGCGGAGCGCAGGGTAGCGCGCGCCAGACGCACGGCGGCCTCGGGCGACAGGCCCTCCTCGATCCCGGCCTGGGCCAGGGCGCGGGTGAAGGCGAAATAATAGGCAGGCCCGCAGCCGGACACGGCGGTCGCGGCGTGCATGGCGGCTTCGTCGTCCAGATGGACGGTCTCGGCGATGGGAGCGAACAGAGCCTCGCCCACGGCGCGAGCGGCGGCGGCGGCGGCCCAGATGGTCGCCACGCCCTGGGCCTGGGCCACCCCGGTCGTCGGCATGATGCGGACAACAGAGCGCCCGTTGAAGCCCTTGGAAATCGTCTCGCCCCTCACCCCGGCCATGACCGAGACGATCACGGCGTCGGGGGCCAGATGCGGCAGGAGCGAGCGAGAGGCCTCGAACCACTTGGCCGGCTTGACCCCGATGACGAAGGCGCGCGTGTCGGCCAGAGCCTCGAGCGGCGGATTGATCCGGGCGCCCAGGGCCCGCGCCGCCTCGGCGGCGGGCTTTTCGGACGGGGTCAGGATGATGAGGTCGACGGGATCGACCGCGCCGGTCTTCAGCCAGCCTTCCAGGATGGCCGAGCCCAGCCGTCCCACGCCTTGCAGGACGACAGGCCCCATCTTCCCGCCTTTGGTCATCAGGCGGTGCCCACGGTTTCGAACAGGCAGGCGTCGATGGCTTCCTGCGCCTTCTTGGAGCCGCGCACCATGAAGTCGAAGGCGGGATAATAGCGGTCGGCGGCCTCGATGGCGGCGTCGATCATGGAGGCCGCCTGGGCCAGGGTCGGACGCTCGCTGTGCGGCAGGGCCAGCGAATGGCGGAAGACGATCTCGCCCTCGTCCGGCCAGATCTCGAAGTGACCCAACCAGGTGCGCTGGTTGATCATCGACACCAGTTCATAAGCGGCGGCGCGGCGCGTCTTCATGACCCGCAGGTCCAGCGCGCAGCACAGCTGAAGGCAGTCGCCCTCGGGCCGCCAGGCGAACCACAGCTCATAGTCCTTCCAGTCGCCCGCCAGGGCGAAGGCCAGGTCGCCGTCGTCCGTGCGGTCGAACGGCAGGTTCTCCGCGTTGAGAACGTGCTCCACGACATCCAGAGGGTCGTAGGGAACGTCGACCTCTTCGGGCCGGGCTGCATCCATCAGGGGTTCACAATCTTCACTCGAGGGGTCGCGACTCACGACCTGCAAACGAACGGTAAACGTGTTCGCAGATTCGGCTCAACCGGCGGTGTCAGCGTCAGGCTTCGCAGCTGTGGACGTTCCGACATTTGCCTTTTTCGCAGGCGATTTCTGAGCCTTAAGCTCTGCGATCTCGGCGCGCAGGGCGGCGATCTCGTCCTTCAGCACGTCGAACTCGTCGCGGCGGACCAGGTCCATCTCGGCGACGAAACGGTCGGTCTGGGCGCGCCATGCGGCCTTGGCCTCGTCGCCAGCGGCCTGAGCCAAGCCCATGGCGCCGGTGGTCAGCTTGGCGAACTCGTCCAGAAGGGGATTGCGCGTCTGCATGATCAAATCTCGCGTCTTTGCCGCACCAGTATATGGTTAATGGCGTCGTAAATTTGGTGAACGAAACCTTGCCGTCCGAACCGCTATAAACTGCTTCGCTGGAAAAGCGCGCGACGAATGCAGTCTCGCTTGCTAGATGATTTCGGGTTCCAAACGGCGCTGACGGAGGCCCTGTGCCCTTCCCCGAATTCGACCCTGTTCTGATCCATCTCGGCCCCCTGCCCATCCGCTGGTACGCCCTGGCCTATGTCGCCGGGATCGTGCTGGGCTGGTGGTACGCCTCGCGTCTGGCCAAGACGGAGCGACTGTGGTCGCCGGGCAAGCCGCCCGTCACCGGACCGCAACTGGACGACCTGGTGCTGTGGATCACGCTCGGCGTCATCCTGGGCGGCCGCTTCGGCTACGCCCTCTTCTACAAGCCCGCCATGTTCGCCCAGGTGTTCACCGGCGACAGCTGGGGCGAACGGCTGGAACTGCTGCAGCTATGGACCGGCGGCATGAGCTTCCACGGCGGCTTCCTGGGCGTGGTCATCGCCATCGCCATCTACGCCAACCGCCAAAAGATCAATCCGCTGAGCCTGGGCGACCTGATCGCCCCAGTCGCGCCGCTGGGTCTGTTCTTCGGCCGCATCGCCAACTTCATCAACGGCGAGCTGTGGGGCCGCGAGACGACGGTTCCGTGGGCCATCCGCTTCTGCAACGCCCGCATAGAACAGATGTATGGCTTCTGCCCCGCCGGCAACGAGCCGCGCCACCCCAGCCAGCTGTATGAAGCGGGTCTGGAAGGGCTGCTGCTGTTCGTCATCCTGTCGCTGGCGATCTGGAAGTGGCGGATGCTGAAACGTCCGGGCTTCGTCACCGGCCTGTTCTTGCTGGGCTACGGGGTCTGCCGCGCCGCGCTGGAGAACGTGCGTCAACCCGACGCCGGGCTGGAGAACCTGCCGCTGGGCCTGACCATGGGCATGATCCTGTCGATCCCGATGATGCTGGTCGGCGCCTGGCTGATCTGGCGGGCGCTGAAGAAACCGGTCGTCGCGGAGGCGTAAGACGGTCATGACAGAGACCCTCAAGGACCGGCTGGTCCGCGAGATCGTGCTGACAGGGCCGATGACGGTGGCGGACTATGTCACGCGCTGTCTGCACGACCCCAGGGACGGCTATTACTCGACCCGTCCGGCGCTCGGCGAAGGCGGCGACTTCATCACCGCGCCCCTGGTCAGCCAGATGTTCGGTGAGCTGATCGGCCTGTGGGCCGTCGAGGTCTGGAGCCGTCTGGGCGCGCCCGAGCGGGTGCGGCTGGTCGAGGTCGGGCCGGGCGACGGGACCCTGATTTCGGACGCCCTGAGGGCCGCACGGCTGGTTCCCGGCTTCCTTGAAGCCGTCGACCTGATCCTGATCGAGCCCAGCGCGCCTCTGCGGGCCGAGCAGGCGCGGCGGCTGGCCGACGCCGACGTCCACCCGCGCTGGCTCAGCGCCCTGCACCAGATCGAAACTGACGCCCCGGTCATCCTGATCGGCAACGAGGTGCTGGACTGTATGCCCGCGCGCCAGTTCATGAAGACCGAAGGCGGTTGGGCCGAGCGCCGCGTCGGCGTGACCGACGACAACGAACTGACCTTCGGCCTGGTGGCCATCTCTGGCGGTTTCGACCGCCCCGAGTATGAGGTGGAACCCGGCCAGGTGGTCGAGATTTCGGAACAGCAAGCCGCCTTCGCCCGCGATCTGGCCACCCTGGTCAAGGCGGCTTCGGGCGCCGCCCTGCTGATCGACTATGGCCGCGCCAAACCCGGTGCGGGCGACACCCTGCAGGGCCTGCGACGGCACCAGAAGGTCGATCCGCTGACGACGCCGGGCGAGGCTGACCTGACGCAATGGGCCGACTTTCCGCTGGTGCTGGAGGCCGCCGTCCGCAGCGGCGCCGATGTGACCGGCTGCGTCGGTCAGGGCGCCTTCCTCAAGGCCCTGGGGATCGAAGCCCGCGCTCAACGGTTGATGCAGGCCCGTCCGGACGCCGCGCCAGTCATCCAACGCCAGTTGGACCGCCTGACCGCGCCAGACCAGATGGGCGAACTGTTCAAGGCGGCGGCGGTCTTCTCGCCCCGCTCGCTGGCCCTGCCGGGCTTCTGAGGACTGCGGAAGGTTTCCGCAGGGAGTGTGACGATGCGTTTTTCCGACCGGGAACGGGCCGTGCTTCTGGCCGTCAAGGGCGTCGGCCCCAAGGTGGTCGAGCGTCTAGAGGAACAGGGTCTGGGCGCCTTTGAGCGGCTGGCCCAGGCCGATCCCGCCGTCGTCTGCGCCGGGGCCGCCGTCAGTGTTGGTTCGACCTGCTGGAAGAACAGCCCCCAGGCCCGCAAGGCCGTCGAAGCCGCTGTCGCCGCCGCCCGTAGCTCGCTGGAGACCGCATGAGCCTGAACCCCATCACCCACCCCCTGCTCGACAAGGCCGGGGTGCGCCACGGCTTCTTTACCCGCGAGGGCGGCGTGTCGGAGGGCATCTACGCCGGGCTGAATGCCGGCGTGGGGTCGAAGGATGACCCGGCGCGGGTGGTCGAGAACCGTCGCCGCGTCGCCGAATGGATGGGCGGCGGGCTGGACGACCTGTGCGGCTGCTATCAGATCCATTCCGCCGTGGCCCGCGTGGCCGAGGCGGGCTGGGCGGGCGAGCGGCCCGAGGGCGACGCCGTGGTCAGCGCGATGCGCGGGCCCATTGCCTCCATCCTGACCGCCGACTGCGCGCCGGTCCTGTTCGCCGACGCCGAAGCGGGGGTGGTGGGCGCGGCCCATGCGGGCTGGAAGGGCGCGCTGGGCGGCATCATCCACTCGACGGTGGCGGCCATGGAGGCCATGGGGGCTCGGCCCGAACGCATGGTCGCCGTGGTCGGCCCCTGCATCGCGCAGGCCAGCTATGAAGTCGGCGCCGACTATCAGGAGCGCTTCGCCCACCACGACCCTGGCAGCGAGCGCTTCTTCGCCCCCGGCGCGGCCGAGGACAAACGCCTGTTCGACCTGCCCGGCTTCGTCCTGTGGCGACTGGAACAGGCCGGCGTAGGCGACGCCGCCTGGACCGGCGACGACACGCGTGCGGACGCCGCGCGGTTCTACTCGAACCGTCGGGCCTTTCTGGCGGGAGAACCGGATTTCGGGCGGCTGATCTCGACGATCAGCCTGGGCTGAACTAGCCCGCCATCGCCATGTCGGGGACGCGGGTGGTTTCGCGCCAGGCGTCGGGCTGGGCCAGCAGGGCGCGGACCAGCTTGTTGTTCAGGGCGTGACCCGCCTTGACGCCTTCGTAGCGGCCCAGCAGGGGCGCGCCGAGGACGTAGAGGTCGCCGATGGCGTCCAGGGCCTTGTGGCGCACGAACTCGCGTTCCATGCGCAGGCCGCCGGGGTTCAGGATCTCGTCGCCGTCGATGACCACGGCGTTTTCCAGCGAACCGCCGCGCGCCAGACCAGCCTGACGCAGGGCCTCGACCTCATGGGCGAAGCCGAAGGTGCGGGCAGCCATGATGTCCGAGCGGAAGGTCGCCTCGTCCACGACGAAGTCCACCACCTGATTGCCGATAACCGGCGTCGGGAAGTCGATCTCGAAGCGCATCTCATAGCGGTCGCAGGGCAGCAGGACGGCGGACTTGTCGCCCTCCTCCACCCGGATCGGCTTGAGGATCTCGATGTAACGGACCGGGGCTTCCTGGCGGCGGAAACCGGCGCGATCCAGCAGCTGCACGAACTGCAGGGCCGAACCGTCCAGAATTGGCAGTTCGGGGCCATCGACCTCGACCACGGCGTTGGACACGCCCAGGGCGCACAGGGCGGCCATAAGGTGCTCGATGGTCGACAGGCGCACGCCCGCCGCGTTCTCGATCATGGTGTTCAGCCGGGCGTCGACGACAGCCTCGCCCGAGACGGGGATGCGGTTATCGCGGTCGGTGATGTCGGTGCGCACGAAGACGATGCCCGCGCCGGGCGCAGCCGGACGCACGACCAGCTTGACGCGCTGGCCGGTATGAACGCCGACGCCGGCGCAGATGGCCGGGGCGACGATGGTCTGTTCGTGATGGTCGTTGCGGACCGACAAGCTGAAAACTCTCTTTTGCGCGTCCGCACAGTCGCGCGGAGTTCGCCTCACCTGTCGTTTAACCACGACGGCTCAAGCCCGAAATGAAAGATGGGTTTCGGATTGTTTCGGTCTGGCGACAGCCATGACAACGAAAAACGCCCCGGAGCCAGGCTCCGGGGCGCATTGATCAGGGTCTCTTCCGATCAGTTCGCGAGGCGGCGAAGAAAGGAAGGGATTTCCAGGTCGTCGTCTTCTGCGTGGCCGGCCTGGAAGTCCTGGGTCGGTTGAGCCGACTGGGACTGGCGCAGCTGCTGGGTCGTGCGGTTCGACGACGGCGGCGGCGCATAGGACGGCTGCTGCTGTTGTTGCGGCTGCTGGCGCTTCTTGCCGAACAGGCTCCAACCGCTGCGACGATGATCACGGTCGTCGTAGTATTCCTCTTCAGCGACCGGAGCCTCTTCGCGGCGCGGGGCCGGACGGGCTTGCGGTTGCTGCTGGCCGCGGTCGAAGTAGAGATCGCCCTGCTCGGCTGAAGCGGCGGCCGGTTGAGCGCGGACGGCGCCGGATTCGTATTCCTCGACCCAGGGATCGACGATCGGCTCCAGGTTACGGGGCGCGTCGTGGATGACGGGTTCCGGGCGCGGCTCGGGCGCAGCGCGAGCGGCCGGGGCCTCATAGACCGGAGCCGGCTCAGGCGCGCGGACCGGCTCGCGGACCGGCTCGATGCGGACCTCGGGCTGACGCGGCGCAGCGGCTGCCGTGGCCGGGCGACGGTCCGAGAAGGCCGAACCCTGAGGCTCGATCTTCTGGATGACGGCCTCGTCCATGCCGGTGGCCACAACCGAGACGCGGATCTTGCCGTCCAGGGCCGGGTCGAAGGCGGCGCCGAAGATGATGTTGGCGTCGCCGTCCACTTCGGCGGCGATGGCGTTGGCGGCCTCGTCCACTTCCAGCAGGGTCATGTCCAGACCGCCGGTGATGTTGACCAGCACGGCCTTGGCGCCCTTGAGGCTGGTTTCGTCCAGCAGGGGGTTGGCGATGGCGTTCTGGGCGGCCAGCAGGGCGCGGTCGTCGCCCGTGGCCTCACCCGTGCCCATCATCGCCTTGCCCATTTCGGACATGACGGCGCGGACGTCGGCGAAGTCGAGGTTGATCAGGCCCGGCAGGATCATCAGGTCGGTGATCGAACGGACGCCCGAGTGCAGCACCTGGTCGGCCATGCCGAAGGCGTCGGCGAAGGTCGTGCGCTCGTTGGCGACCCGGAACAGGTTCTGGTTCGGAATGACGATCAGGGTGTCGACATAGCGCTGCAGCTCGGCGACGCCCGAGTCCGCCAGACGCATGCGGTGACGACCTTCGAAGGTGAAGGGCTTGGTCACGACGCCGACGGTCAGGATGCCGCGATCGCGCGCGCACTTGGCGATGACGGGGGCCGCGCCGGTGCCGGTGCCGCCGCCCATGCCGCAGGTGATGAAGACCATGTGCGCGCCGTCCAGGTGCGCGTGGATCTCGTCAGCGCTCTCTTCGGCGGCGTTCATGCCGACTTCGGGGTGAGCGCCGGCGCCTAGACCCTGGGTGATCGTCTCGCCCAACTGGATACGACGATCCGTCTTGGCGAAGCTCAGGTGCTGAGCGTCGGTGTTGGCGACGACGAACTCGACCCCTTCAAGTCCGGCGTCGATCATGTTGTTGACGGCGTTTCCGCCCGCGCCGCCGACGCCGAAGACGACGATGCGAGGCTTCAGTTCCGTATGTTGCGGCTTCACCAGCGAGAGAGACATGTTCTTGTTCCGACCTTCCGACCCTGCCCGTTAACCCCAATACGAAATCCCCGCCGAATCGCATTGGTTATGAGCGCGTTAAGGAAAACCCCTTCTGCGTTAACGGAGTGTTACTGCGATAATCTGAGTCGGTCGGTTTGGGAGCCATAACCCACGGCCAAGCTGCGGTTTTCTTGAAGCAGACCACCGGAAATGAAAAAGGGGCCGGACGTTTCCGTCCGGCCCCGATCTCATGCTCGAAGAACGAGCAGTGCTGACCCGCTTAGAAGCGATAGCTCAGCGATGCAGTCCAGCGACGACCGATGTTGTCGATATAGACGCCATTCTGCAGGCCGTTGTAGCCCAAGGTGTCCTCGTCCGTGACGTTGTCGATCACGATACGGGCCGAAGCCTTATCGGTCACGTCATAGCCCAGCGACAGGCTGTGCGTCATGTAGCCATCGTAGCGGACGACCGGGGTCTGCTCGAAGGTCGCTTGCAGGCTGCCCGTGCCGCGGACGATCGAAGCGTCCTGGAACGAGGTGCTCCAGCGCGCATTGAAGCGACCCAGGTTGTACAGGACGTTGAACTGCGTCTTCCAGGTCGGGTTGCCCAGCGAGTTTTCAGACGCGATGGAGTCCGAGAAGTCACCGATGCCCGACGACGAGTACTCAAGCAGATAGTAGGCGTTCGCACGGAAGCCCAGCGTGCCCAGATCGGCGTCCGCCGTGAACACGTCGGCCAGGTCCATCGAGTAGCTCATGTTAGCGTTGATCGCCTTCACGCGCGTTCCACCCAGGTTGAAGAAGGGCAGCTCGAAGCCGTTGGTGAAGTTGAAGGCGCCGTCGCGCTGGATGCCGGCGCAGCTGTTGACGCCGATGTCCGGCGTGTTGTCCGGGTAAGCCGAGCTATCGTAGCAGTAGACAGCTGCGCTTTGCGCCAGCAGCGGGCCCAGGGCGTCGGTGACCGTGATCTCCAGGTAGTCGGCAGCCACGATCAGGTTCGGGATCACTTTCGGGCGAGCCACGAAGCCGAAGGTGAACGAGTCGCCCTTCTCCGGCTGCAGCGTCTGGCGACCCGAGATCACGCCGGTGAACGACGCGCCCGAGGGTTGATACAGCGCCAGGAAGGCGTCTGCTTCAGCCGCGTTGGTGACTTGAACCGCAGTGCCGTTGGCTTGCAGCAGCACGCCGCTGTTGGCGGCGGCGACACGCAGGACTTCGGCGCGGCAGTTGCTGCGACGCACGCCGCCGGCGGGACCGCCAGCGATGTTGACCGGCGAGCAGGGATCGGCCGACGAGGTGAAGAAGGCCTGGTTGCCGAGGAACAGCTCCACGATCGACGGATTGCGAACCGACTTCGAGATGTTGCCGCGGAACAGCAGCTGATCGTTCACTTCCCAGGTCGCAGCCAGGGTATAAACCTCTTCGGTTTCACCGCTGTAGGTCGGGGCCGTCAGAACGCCCGAGAGGTTGCGGTACTTCTCGGCCGAACCCTTCTGACGCGTGTAACGAACCGACGGGTTGAACTCGAGCGACTTCACGAACGGCAGTTGGTAATCGCCGCCGAAGACGGGGATGCGCAGCTCGATGCCGCCTTCGCGGGTTTCGACCTCAGCATTGGTCGTCGCCGAAGGCGCCGAACGGGTACGACCCTGGCGGGTGATCTCGTCAACCGTATAGGACAGCTCTTCCTTGCGCAGTTCACCGGTCAGGGCGAACTGCAGCGGGCCGGCCGGCAGGGTGATGATGTCACCCGTCAGCACCGCCTGGGTGAAGTTCTGCGTGGATTCGTTGTTGAAGAAGTTGCGGACGCTGACGAAGTCGCGAGCCGCCTGCGAAGCACGGCCTTCACCGAAGATGTTCAGCGGCTGACAGGCGTTGGCCATGTCCTGCGTCACGGTCGGGGTGAAGATCACCTGCTCGCGCACGCCGTCGGCGCCAATCTGGCTGATCGGCTGCGGGATCGCGCCCGGAATGGCCTTGTTGTTCGCACCACCGAAGCTGGCCAGGTAGTTGGCCAGGCCGTCACGTTGAACACGGCACTTCAGAACGCCGTTGTCGTTGACGGCGTCAATGGCCAGCGCGAAGGCGACGTCGTTGATCGCGCTGAACTCGACGTGGGTCTCGGCCTTGCCGTAGGTGTGCGACAGTTCCCAGCCGAAGCTGCGACCGAACAGGTCGAACGTGCCGTCGAAGCCGTTCACCGTCCGGAACGTCTCCATCGTCGAACGTTGCGACAGGTCGTTGACGATGTCCTCGTTGTTACGAGACAGGATGAAGTTGCCGGTGATCCCGGCCTGAGCCAGCGAAGCCCGGTTGGCGTCCGTCAGGAAGGGATGGTTGACGTTCACCAGAATACCCGCGTTCTCCGGCGAGCTGGAGGTCACGCCGTTGAACAGGCCGCCCGTCGAGATGGGGTTGATGACGGTGGCGTCGGAGTACAGGTTTTCCGTGAAGAAGCGGATGTTGTCGGTGATCTGGTAGTTGGCCAGAACATTGCCGACGCTACGCTCTTGCTGGATGCGCAGAACGGCGGTGTCCTGACGGTTTTGCCCCTCGCCGTTGACCGAAGTCGCGAAGGTGCCCGGCTGGCTCGGATCACCGGCCAGAGCGCCCGCGAAGTCCCAACGGACGATATTGCCGTTCGAGTCGAAGCGGATCGGCACGGCTTTGCGCGCCAGGACAGCCGAATAGCTGTCAGTGTTTGCGACATCCGGCAGACCCGGCAGGAAGGTGCCGAGGAAGTTGTTGATGTCGATCGTCGGGTTTGCCGCGAAGTACTCACGGGCGGTCGGACGATTGGCTTGAACCACGGCCAGAACCTGGGCCGCCGTATAGGAGGCCGGCAGGTTGAAGCGCGTGCGGGCGGCGGTCGTCTGGGCGGCCGTCATGCTGGCGGGCGCAAAGGCGCAGACGTCGGACGCGCTCGCGATACAGGCGCCGAAGGGAACGCCCGGCACCATCTGCAGCGTGCCGCCGTTGATGAAGCTGTACTGGAAGGGCGAAATTTGTGCGTAACCGGGATTACGGAACACGTTGCCCGGCTGGAAGAAGGCCGGGCCGACCGGGAGCGAGCTGCCCGTCGCCAGATTGGCGATGGCGGGGTTTTCAGCCGCACCGTTCGACAGGACCGGGTTGAAGATGGCGCCACCGAACCAGGTGCTGTTGGTCCGCAGATTGCGACGGAACAGCGACGGGGTGATGCCGTCAGCCGTGGTCGGCAGGAAGGCCGTGGCCGCTGCACCCGTACCGCCCGGCACGAAGGCCGAGTTGCGAACGCCGCCGTTCATCCAGTTCGAGATGAGACCCGGGTTGTCCGAGCGGAAGTCGCGCTCCGAACCCAGCAGGGCGTCGATCTTCGAGTATTCGCCCGAAATCGCCACGTTCAGGCGACCGTCGAGGAAGTTCTTGCCCCACACGCCGTTGACAGCGACGCGGCCAGCGTCTTCGTACTCGAAGGTTTGACCGCCGGTGATGGTGATCTCGGCGCCTTCGTAGTCATCCTTGAGGACATAGTTCACGACGCCCGAAACGGCGTCAGCGCCGTAGGCGGCGGCGCCGCCGACGGTGAGGATGTCGACACGGTCGATCAGGGCCACCGGGATCGACGAGGCGTCAACCTGCGAGCCCGTTTCGTTGCCGGCGACGAAAATCGTGGCCGAGTTGTTCGAGACGAAGCGACGCCCGTTGACCAGCGTCAGGGTACGCGCCGTACCCAGGTTCAGCAGGTCGATATAGGTCACGCCCAGCGAAGCCGTCTGGCCGCCGTTGGTGCCCGACAGGCTGGCGCCGCCGCCGACCAGGGGAATATCGTTGAGGATGTCACCGGCGTTGGTGAACAGGCGCTCCGAAATGTCTTGCGAGCTGACCTGGACGCCAGGAATGACACCTTCGTACTGCGGACGCTTGATGCGCGAACCGGTGACGACAACCTCTTCCACCTGGGTCGTGGCTTCATTCGACTGAGGCCGAGTGTCGTTCGACGATTGCGCCTGGGCCTGTGCGGACGCCGCAACAAGCAGACCAGTCAGAATCGTGGTGCCGAAAAGATGACGCCGCTTCAACATATTTTGCCCCCGTGCCGATCCCGACGCGGGACGGCTATAGTGTCATTGCTACGTCACCGTTATCGAAAGCCGCCGTTACGGAAAACCCATTTCCGCCACACTCGTGGCGATTGCGGCGCCATTCCGCCCCAAATGATGCATTTATGTAACGTCGGTAATGTTGTTGTTCGCCGTACGGCGCGCACGCATGCGCGAGCAACAAGATGCAGCCGCATCAGGCCCGCCCAGGCGGCTGCGACAAACGCCTTACAGGTTGTCGCGCAACCAGCCCGCAGCGCGGGCCACCATGCCGCCGCGGTGCACCTTGGGGGCGTCGGCGGCGGTGATCTGACGCGACATCAGCTTGCGGGCGGAGACGGCCTCACGCGGGCCGTATGCGGCGCGCAGCAGGACGCCCGAGGCCGAGCAGAAGGCCGGGCCGGAGGCGGCGTCGGCCAAGTGAGGGGCGCGTTGCGGCTTGCCCAGGCGGACCGGGCGGTCGAACACGCGCACCGCCAGTTCACGCACGCCGTTCAGCTGGCTGGCGCCGCCGGTCAGGACGATGCCCGCGCCCGGGTCCATGCCGACGCCGGCGTGCTTGAGCCGGTCGCGCAGCAGCTCCAGCGTCTCCTCGACGCGCGGGGCGATGACCGTCTTGAGCATGGCGCGCGGGACGATAACGGGACCGGCGGATGGGTCCTCGCCGCGCGGCGGGGCTTCCAGCATCTCGCGGTCTTCGTTGGCCGAAGCCATGGCCGAGCCGTGCAGGGTCTTCAGGCGTTCAGCGCCGACCTTGGAGGTCGACAGGCCGCGCGCGATGTCGGCGGTGACGTGATCGCCGCCGACGTTCAGCGATTCGATGTGCAGCAGACTGCGCCCGCCCCAAACGGCCGCCGAGGTCGAGCCGCCGCCCATGTCGATGCAGACGCTGCCCAGCTCCATCTCGTCCTCTTCCAGCGCGGCGAGCGAGGAGACGACGGGGGCGGCCGCGACGCCTTGAAGGTCCAGATGAGCCAGTTCGAGACAGTGGCTGAGCGCGCCGAACGAGCCTTCGGACATGGAGACGACCAGCAGGTCGAGGCCGAGCGAGCCGCCGCGCATCGAGCGCGGATCGTGGACGCCGCGCGCCCCGTCCACCGACCAGGCGATGGGCAGGACGTGGATCGGGCGGCGATTGGGCAGACGGATCTGGGCCAGGGCCATGCCGATGGCGCGGGCCAGGTCGCCGTCGCTGATCGGATGGGCGCCGAGCGAAACGCGGGCCTGAACGCGGTGGCTGGCCATCTGGCCGATGGCCGTGGTGACGATGACGCCGGAGACGGGCGAGCCCGCCGCGCGCTCGGCGCGCTCAACGGCGTGGCCGATGGCCTGGGCGGCTTCGTCCATGTTGACGATCGCCCCGCCGCGCACGCCGCGCGACTGGACGTGGCTGGCCCCCGCGACGCGGATGGTGCGGTCGGCGTGACGCACGCCCTCAGGCTTCATGATGAAGCAGGCGACCTTGGACTGGCCCAGGTCGAGCGCGGCCACGGCCGGAGCGCGCGGGGCGCCCTTGGCTTGGTCCGTGTTCGTGTCTCGGCTGCGTCCGGCCATGATGGTCGTATCCTGAATAGTCGTGTCAGACAGCGCCTTCGGAGGGCCGGACGGCGACCTCCTCGGGCGTGCGGAGATCGACCCGGGCGAAGCCCAGATCGAGAAGGCGTTCGCGCTGGTCCAGCGCATCAAGGCGGATCAGGGCGCTGTCCTGATCAACGGCGGGCAGCTGGATCAGGCTGCCGTCCTTGAGGCGCAGGTCCCAGCGGCGTTCGTCCACCCGAACCAGAGCCTCGATGCGGGCCATCAGGCGGGGGCGCTGGGCCAGAAGCGGCAGGATTTCGGACGCAGTCTGATCGGCGCCCTTGCCGACGACCAGCGGCAGCTTGGGATAGCGGCCCGCGTCGGCGCCAGGAATGACCTTGCCGCCGCTGTCGATGACATAGGCGTGGCCGGCGGTCTGCCAGACGGCCAGGCGGTCGTGTTCCTTGACGTCCACGATCAGGGTGTCGGGCAGCAGGCGCACCACGCGCGCCTCCTTGACCCAGCCCACGGCCTGCACTCGGTCGCGCACGGCGTTCAGGTCCAGACTGACGATGGGCTGGTCGGCGCTGACGCCAACGGCCTGCTGGATCGCCGCCTTGGCCTCGGGCGAGGCGCCCGTAACGTGAACCTGCTTGACCTTCAGGCCCATGCCCGAGGTCACGCTGTCGAACTTGTTGGAGACCGAGTTGGAGATGCGCTCGGCCCGAGCGCCGGTGGCCAGGACCCCGCCCAGCACCACGACGCCCGCCACGATGGAGATCAGAACGGCGCGCGGCGACAGGTCCAGCCGACCGATGGCGGCGACCTTGCCCGGCGTGGCCGGAGCGTTGCGGGAGCCCTGCCCCCTGCCCTTCGTCGCGCCCTGTCGCCGACCGCCGCGCACTACCGCGGGCATGAGGCGTCCTCCACCATCCACCGAACCAGATCACGATACGCCATCCCGACATAGGCGGCCTGCTCGGGACTGAGCGAGGTCGGCGTCATGCCGGGCTGGGTGTTGACCTCCAGAAGAACGAGAACGTCGTTAACATCGTCATAACGAAAATCGGCCCGCGACACGCCGCGGCAGCCCATGGCCGTGTGGGCCAGCTCTGACTGACGTAAAGCCTTGTCAAAGACATGGGCCGGCAACTCGGCGGGCAGGACGTGCTTGGAGCCGCCCGGCGCGTATTTGGCCTCGTAGTCGTAGAAGCCCTTGGTCGGGGTGATGTCGGTGACGGTCAGGGCGCGCGGGCCGTCGGCCTCGCCCAGCACCGTGACGGCCAGTTCCTTGCCCGCGATGAAGGGCTCGACCATGACCAGATCGCCATAGGTCCAGCTGTCGTCGCCGACGATGGCGCAGGGCGCGTCGCCCGGCTGGATGACATAGACGCCGACCGAGGAGCCCTCGGCGTTGGGCTTGATGACATAGGGGGGCGCAATGACGTGGTCCGCCGCCACCGCCTTGCGGTCGAACAGGCCGCCGCCGGGGACGACGACGCCCGCCGCGCGCAGCACGGCCTTGGACTTGTCCTTGTCCATGGCCAGGGCCGAGGCCAGGACGCCGGAGTGGGTGTAGGGAATGCGCAGGGTCTCAAGGATGCCCTGGACGCAGCCGTCCTCGCCCCATTCGCCGTGCAGGGCATTGAAGACGACGTCGGGTTTCAGGGCGGTCAGCACCTGGGCCAGATCGCGACCGGCGTCGACGCGCGTGACCTTGGCGACCTGCCCCTCCAGGGCGTCGGCGCAGCCGCGACCGGACGACAGCGAAACCTCGCGTTCCGACGACAGGCCGCCCATCAGGACAGCGACGTGAAGGGTGTTCAGGGGCGCGCGCATGGGACGATCCGACTACTAGCCCGCCCCTATGGACTGAATACGGTTAACCGGTTGGAAACGATAGCGGGTCGGAGACGGAATTTAAGCGCCTTCCTTCTCCCCTTGAGGGAGAAGGTGGCTTGCGGAGCAAGACGGATGAGGGGTGCGCGGAAACTGGGTTGTCGATTGGATGGAAATGTCGCGCCGACACCCCTCATCCGGCCCTGACGGGCCACCTTCTCCCTCAAGGGGAGAAGGGCTGCTACTTCCGGCCGATGCGCTTGATTTCCCAGTCCAGCTGAACGCCGGTCTTCTTCAGCACATCGGCGCGAACCGCCTCGCCCAGGCCTTCGATGTCGGCGGCGGTGGCTTCGCCGGGGTTGATCATGAAGTTGGAGTGCAGTTCGCTGAACTTGGCGCCGCCGCCGGTTTCCGCGCGCAGCTTGCCGCGCCAGCCCGCCCCGTCGACCAGCTTCCATGAGGAATGACCCTCGGGGTTCTTGAAGGTCGAGCCGCCGGTCTTTTCGCGGATCGGCTGGGTCGTCTCGCGGCGGCTGGTGATCTCGTTGATGCGGGCGGCGACGGCCTCGGGCGCATCGGCCACGCCGCGATAGGTCGCCTCCATCCAGATGACGCCCGCCGGGGCGTTGGAATGGCGGTAGGTGTAGCCGAAGTCGGCCAAGGCCAACTCGACCCGCTCGCCCTGACGGGTCAGGCCCCAGGCCGAGACCAGAACGTCCTTGGTCTCAGAGCCATAGCAGCCCGCGTTCATGGTCAGGGCGCCGCCGATGGTGCCGGGGATGCCGGCGTAGAACTCCAGCCCGGCGATGCCCGCTTTCGCAGACGCCTTGGCCACCATGGAGTCCAGCGCGCCCGCGCCCGCCGTGATGGTCTGACCCTCGGTCGTGATGGCGGCGAAGGCGCGTCCGGCCAGGCGGATGACCACGCCCTCGACCCCGCCGTCGCGGACGATCAGGTTGGAGCCGACGCCGATGATGGTGACAGGCACGGTTTCCGGCAGGGCCTTGAGGAAATCGGCCAGATCCTCGGCATCCGCCGGAATGAACAGGGCGTCCGCCGCCCCGCCGACGCGGAACCAGGTGTAGGGCCCCAGCGGCTCGTTCAGCAGCAGCTTGCCGCGCACGGTCGGGAGGTTGTCAGTCCAGGTCATCGTCGTCTCGAAAGGGATGCTGGGCCAGAACCACAGCCTGATGTTCTACGATCTTGTCGGCCCACTCAGGCTTCATGCGCGCCATGATATCTTGCTGAATGGCATACCACTGGCGGCGTGAATCCGAGTTTGCGACTCTCTTCTGAAACTCAATTTGGGTCGCGCGGCTCTGGGCAGCCGAACGCATGACGTCGAACAGCACCGTATCGTAGTCACCTTCAACGACGACGGATGCCTGCCCCCGCTCCATGTAATATTCGACGAACCAGCCAGCAGACTTCTCAACGATCCAGCAGCGATCTTCGCGTAGATGGTTTTCGACCCGAGGGCAGAACTCTCGAACATCGCCGATAGCCGCTAGCCGATCGATCTCGGCATAGAGGCGGGCTAGTTCAGAGGCATACGGAACCATGATGGTTCAGTTGCCCAGGGCTTCGAGTTGCGCCGGCAAGGCGTAGGCCCAGCTGGTGATGTCGCCGGCGCCCAGCAGGACGACCAGATCGCCGGGCTTGGCTTCATCCTTGATGACGCGCGGCAGGACGGCGGCGTTTTCCAAGGCGGCGACGTTACGGTGGCCATAGCGGCGAATGCCCTCGGCCAGGGCGTGCTTGTCGACGCCCTCGATCGGCTGCTCGCCCGCCGGATAGACGTCGGCGACCAGAACGCTGTCAGCGTCGGCGAAGCAGGTCGAGAAGTCCTGCATCAGGTCGCGCAGGCGGGTGTAGCGGTGCGGCTGGACCACGGCGATGACACGGCCGGGATTGTCGGCGGACTGGACCACCTGACGGGCGGCCTTCAGCACGGCGGCGATCTCGACCGGGTGATGGCCGTAGTCGTCGATGACGCGCACGCCGCCGACCACGCCCGTGGTGGTGAAGCGGCGCTTGACCCCGCCGAAGCCGGCCAGACCCTGGCGGATCGAGTCGTCGTCCACGCCCAGCTCACGCGCCACGGCGATGGCGGCCAGAGAGTTCGACACATTGTGCCAGCCGGCCATGGGCAGATAGAGGCCCTCGATCCGCGTCGGCTCGTCCAGGGCGGCCAGACCCTGCCCCTGAATGACCACGTCGAAACGCGAGCCGTCGGGCGACATCTGCACGTTCTCGGCGCGGACCATGGCCTGAGGGTTCAGGCCATAGGTGACCAGACGACGGTTATCGATCTGGGCCGCCAGCTTCTGCACTTCCGGGTGGTCCAGACAGACCACGCCGAAGCCGTAGAAGGGAATGTCCTCGATGAAGTCGCAGAAGGCCTTCTTGACCGCGTCGAAGTCGCCGTAGTGGTCCAGGTGTTCCGGGTCGATATTGGTGATGACCGCAACCGTGCATTTCAGGCGCAGGAAGGAGCCGTCGCTCTCGTCGGCCTCGACCACGATCCAGTCGCCCTCGCCCACCTTGGCGTTGGTGCCGTAGGCGTTGATGATGCCGCCGTTGACCACCGTCGGGTCCAGCGAACCGGCGTCCAGCAGGGCCGCGACCATGGAGGTCGTCGTCGTCTTGCCGTGGGTGCCGCCGACGCCGACCGAGAATTGCAGACGCATCAGCTCGGCCAGCATCTCGGCGCGACGCACCAGAGGAATGCGGCGTTCGCGCGCCACGACCAGCTCCGGGTTCGTCGCCTTGACCGCCGTGGAATAGACCACCGCCGAGACGCCCTCGGTCACATGGGCGGCGTCGTGGCCGATGTAGATGCGGGCGCCCAGCTTCTCGAGCCGCTCGGTGTTGGCGCTGGACTTGGCGTCCGAGCCGGACACCTGATAACCGATCTTCAGCATGATCTCGGCGATGCCGCTCATGCCGATGCCGCCGATACCGACGAAGTGGACAGGCCCGAGGGCGAACGGAACGGGGCGAAGGCGTGCGATCATATGCGCGTCATAGCTCAGACGGGATGCGATTTGCACCATCTTTGCCAGCCAAAGGATTCTCTCGATCTGTCGGGATCTTAAGTTTGGTTACTCCGCCTTAACCGTAAGGATTCACCATAAGCGTCTCATCTGTCCGGGGCCGCTTTTCCATGTCCGAGTTGAAGACCGACGTCATCCTGCGTGGCGACTGCATCGAGGTGCTGAAGGGCCTGCCGGACAAGTCAGTGGACATGGTCTTCGCCGACCCGCCCTATAATCTGCAGCTGGGCGGCGACCTGCTGCGTCCCGACAATTCCAAAGTCGACGCGGTCGATGACGACTGGGACAAGTTCGACAGCTTCGCCGCCTATGACGCCTTCACGCGCGCCTGGCTGACCGAGTGCCGCCGGGTGCTGAAGGACGAGGGCTCGCTCTGGGTCATCGGCAGCTATCACAACATCTTCCGCCTGGGCTCGGCGATGCAGGACCTGGGTTTCTGGGTGCTGAACGACATCATCTGGCGCAAGTCCAACCCCATGCCGAACTTCAAGGGCACGCGCTTCACCAATGCGCACGAGACCCTGATCTGGGCCGCCAAATCGCGCGAGCAGAAGCGCTACACCTTCAACTACGACGCGCTGAAGGCCTTCAACGAAGACACCCAGATGCGCTCGGACTGGACGCTCGCCCTGTGCACGGGCAACGAGCGCCTGAAGGACGACAACGGCGACAAGGCCCATCCGACCCAGAAGCCCGAGGCCCTGCTGCACCGCGTGCTGCTGTCGGCCAGCCGCGTCGGCGACGTCATCCTGGACCCCTTCTTCGGCACCGGCACCACCGGCGCCGCGGCCAAGCGCCTGGGCCGCCATTTCATCGGCATCGAACGCGACGAGACCTACGCCAAACTGGCCGAGAAGCGCATCAAGGCGGTCATTCCCGCCGCGCCCGAGGACCTGGTCGTCACCGGCTCCAAGAAGGCCGAACCCAAGGTGCCGTTCGGGGCCCTGGTCGAGGCCGGCCTGCTGGCGCCCGGCGACAAGCTCTACTGCCCCAAGGGCGACCATGAGGCCCGCGTGCGCGCCGACGGCTCGCTGGTGTCCGGCTCCATGACCGGCTCGATCCACAAGCTCGGCGCCCTGCTGGAAAACGCCCCGGCCTGCAACGGCTGGACCTATTGGCGCTTCAAGACCGACACGGGCCTGCGCCCCATCGACGCCCTGCGCGCCGAGATCCGCGCCGGGATGCAGTAGCCACAAGCCACTGTAAGGCTTGCGACTATCGTTCCAGCCAAGCTGGAACCCCGGTCACCGACCCGTGTTGACGATTCCAGTGCGTCTGCGGGGGCGCGGGAGTCGGATGATGAAGATCGCCCAGGTCACGCCCCTCTATGAGGCGGTGCCGCCGCGCCTTTATGGCGGCACCGAGCGGGTCGTCGCCCACCTGACCGACGCCCTGGTCGAACTGGGCCACGAGGTCACCCTGTTCGCCAGCGCCGAGGCCGAGACGCGGGCGCGGCTGATCCCGGTGCGGGATCAGGCCATCCGGCTGGACCCGGAGCCGCTGAAGTCCGACCTGGCCGCCCACATGACCATGCTGGCCCAGGTGCTGGACCGCGCCGACGACTTCGACGTCATCCATTTCCATACCGACATGGTGCACTTCCCGTTCTTCCGCGATCTGGCGGACAAGACGGTGACGACCCTGCACGGGCGGCTGGACCTGAAGGACCTGCCCGAGGTCTATGCTCAGTGGTCAGAGTTCGGCCTGGTCTCCATCTCCGATGATCAGCGCCGCCCCCTGCCCCAGGCCAACTGGAAGGCGACAGTGCATCACGGGATGCCCGGCGACCTTTATCGTTTCTCGCCGAAGTCGGAGGGTTATCTGGCCTTCCTCGGCCGCATCTCGCCCGAGAAGCGCCCCGACCGGGCCATCGAGATCGCCACGCGTCTGGGCAAGCCGCTGAAGATGGCGGCCAAGGTTGATGCGGCGGACAAGGCCTATTGGGAGACGGCCATCAGGCCCCTGGTCGAGGGCAATCCCCTGATCGAGTTCGTCGGCGAGATCGGCGACGCGCAGAAGTCGGCCTTTCTCGGCGGGGCCGAAGCCCTGCTCTTCCCTATCGACTGGCCGGAGCCCTTCGGCCTGGTGATGATCGAGGCCATGGCCTGCGGCACGCCGGTCGTCGCCTTCCGTTGCGGCTCGACGCCCGAGATCATCGAGGATGGGGCCACTGGCTTTCTGGTCGAGACGATGGATCAGGCCGTCGCCGTCGCCGGGCAAGCGCAGGCGCTGGACCGCGAGGCGATCCGGGCGCGGTTCGACCTGAGGTTCTCGGCCACGGCCATGGCCCGGCGCTATCTCGACGTCTACGGCGACCTGCTGGCCCGGCGCCCCTATGCCGCCCATGTGCTGGACGGAGCGCGACCCATGGTCCGCATCGCCGGCGAGGATCGCAGCTTCGCGGCCATAGGCTGAACCCTTCGCCGGTTCACCCATTTCCCTGAAGGGCGGCTGAGCGATCTTCGTCAGAAGCGAGGCAGACCATGGACGACGCCTATTCGGTCCAGACCACCGCCGCCGACAACAGCGATCAGGACGGCCTCGAGACCCTGATGGCGCTGAAGGACGCCGACACCTTTCTGGTGGCGGACCACTGGGGCGACGTCAAAAGCGGGGCCGACGGCCTGTTCGACCGGGACACGCGCCTGCTGTCGCACTTCGTCCTGACCGTGGGACGGTGCCGGCCCTCGCGGCTCAGTTCCGGCGTGACCGAGGACAATGTCTTCTTCACCTGCCATTCGACCAACCGCCCCCTGCCGCCGATGGGCGGGCGCTCGGCCCCGGCGGGGGTGCTGCATCTGGAGCGGCGGCGCTTTCTCTGGGACAAGCGGCTGTTCGAGCGGGTGCGGATGGTCAACCACGGCATCGAGGACATCCTGCTGCCGCTGTCGTTCGAATTCGCCGCCGACTTCGCCGACATCTTTCAGGTGCGCGGCACGATGCGGGCGGCGCGCGGTGAGATTCACGCCCCCGTCATGGACGGCCGCCGCGTCAGCTTCAGCTACACCGGGCTGGATCAGGTGCTGCGGACCAGTTGCCTGGCCTTTTCCGAGCCGCCCGCCCGCCTCAGCGCCAACCGGGCCGAGTTCATGTTCAGCCTGCCCAAGGGCAAGAAGCTCGATCTCTATATCGAATGCGGTCTGGACGCCTGCGATGCCCCCGATCAGGCGCGCTGGCGCTGGAATTCCATTCAGGCGCGTCTGGCCATGCGCCGTCGGATGCGGCGGGGAGCCAGCGTTCAGGCGGCGCGCAATCCCCGCGTCAATGACTGGCTGAGACAGTCGCGAACGGACGTGGCCCTTTTGACCACTGATCTTCCGACCGGCCCCTATCCCTATGCCGGGGTGCCGTGGTTCTCGACCCCGTTCGGGCGCGACGGCATCATCACCGCCTGGCAAATGCTGTGGATCGACCCCAGCCTGGCCAAGGGGGTGCTGACCTATCTGGCGGCGCGACAGGCGACCGAGGTCAACGCCTTCATGGATTCCGCCCCCGGCAAGATCATGCATGAGACGCGCGGCGGCGAGATGAGCGCCTTGGGCGAAGTGCCGTTCGGCCTCTATTACGGCGGGGTCGACACCACCTGCCTGTTCATCGCCCTGGCCGGCGCCTACGCCCGTCGCACCAACGACATGGAAACCATCCGCGCCCTGTGGCCCCACCTGATCGCGGCGGCGGGCTGGATGAGCGACTATGGCGACAGCAACGGCGACGGCCTGATCGACTACGCCCGCGCCGCCGAGACCGGCCTGTCCAACCAGGGCTGGAAGGATAGCGAGGACTCCATCTTCGACAGCGACGGCTGCTTCCCTCAGGGGCCCGTCGCCTTGCTCGAGGTCCAAGGCTACGCCTTCGCCGCCTGGAAGGCCCTGGCGGACATCGGCGCACGCCTGGGTGATGACCGCGCCATACAGTGGCGGGCGCGGGCCGAGGCTGTGCGCGTCCTGGTCGAAGACCGTTTCTGGATGGAGGATCAGAACTTCTACGCCGTAGCCCTCGACGGGAACGGGCGGCAGATGCGGGCGATCGGCTCCAACGCCGGGCATCTGCTGTTCAGCGGCCTGCCCTCGCCTGAGCGGGCCCGACTAGTGACGCGGCGGATGCTGACGGCGGAATTCCGATCCGGTTGGGGCCTGCGGACCCTGGCCAAGGGTCAGGCCCGCTTCAATCCCATGAGCTATCACAACGGCTCGGTCTGGCCGCATGACACGGCCATGGCGGCGGCGGGCATGGCTCGCTACGGCGAACGGCAGGCCGTCTCCATGCTGCTGGGCGAGGTCTTTGGCGCGGCGGCCCATTTCCAGTTGCGCCTGCCGGAACTGTTCTGCGGCTTCGTGCGCGAGACGGGCGAGCCGCCCATCGCCTATCCGGTCGCCTGTCTGCCTCAGGCCTGGGCGGCGGGGTCGGTCTTCCTGATGCTGCAGGCCGTGCTCGGCGTGTCGATCAACGCCGCCGAGGGGCTGGTCGAGGTGTCCAACCCCGCCATGCCGACAGGACTTCACCAGATGTCGATCCTGGACCTCGAGGTCGGCGACAGCGCCATCGACCTGACCTTCCAGAGATTGAACAACCACGTCGTCGTCATGCCGCGCGAACGACGGGGCACGGTCAGCCTGAGGGTGACAGGTTAGGCCGCCAGCCCGCGCTCCAGCGCCTTGCGGAACACCGTCGGCAAGGCGGCCAGCGCCTGATCCGCCTCGGTCCAGATGAAATCGCCATCGCCCGCGCCAAAATGGACCGTCAGGGTCAGGCTGAAGTGGGTGAAGACGTGCTCGACCGCCCCCGCCTCGGTCCAGTTCGCCGTCGAAGGGGGATCAAAGACGGGTGTCGCGCTCCAGTCCGATGTTGGCAAACCAAGCATGCCGCCCAGCAGCCCCTTGTCCGGCCGGCGCACCAGGCCGATCCGCCCCTCCCCGTCACGCAGGACGAAGGCGTGGCCATGGCGATGCGGACGCTCGGCCTTCTTAGTCTTCAGCGGATAACGGGCGGGCGCGCCGGTCTTCAACCCCTCGCAACCGAAGGCCAGAGGACAGAGCTCGCACGACGGCGACTTGGGCCGACAGACGCCGGAGCCCAGATCCATCAGGGCCTGGGGCCAGTCGCCGGGCCGCTCGCCGCTGACGAACAGGGCGGCCAGTCGCTTCAGCTCGGGCCGGGCGGCGGGCAGAGGGGTCTCGACCGCGAACAGGCGGGTCATGACCCGCTCGACATTGCCGTCGACGACATTGGCGGGTTGATCGAAGGCGATGGCGGCTACGGCGGCGGCGGTATAGGCGCCCACCCCCGGCAGGGCCAGCAGCGCCGCTTCGGTGTCAGGAAAGACGCCGCCATGTTCGCTGGCCACCGCCCGGGCGCAGGCCAGCAGGTTGCGGGCCCGGGCATAGTAGCCCAGCCCCGCCCAGGCGGCCATCAGGTCGGCGTCCTCGACCGCCGCCAGATCGCTGACCGTCGGCCAGCGCGTGGTGAACCGCTCGAAATAGGGGGCGGCGTGCGGCACCGTCGTTTGCTGCAACATGACCTCGGACAGCCAGACCCGATAGGGCTCGGTGCGCGTCCGCGCCCCCGGCGGCGCGCGCCATGGCAGGGTCCGCGCATGGGCGTCGTACCAATCAAGCAAGGCGGCGCGGAGGGAAGAGACGTCGGGCATGGGGCGAGCTATATAGAACGAATGCGTCGTCCTCTGCCCACTGAAAGCGAAGCCCGCGAAATCCTGGCCCGACGCCGGACGCGCCCGCAACTGCGCCCGCCGCCCCCAGCCGGTCGCTCGCTGGCCCCGCTGATCAAGAAGCTGGACGCCCAGTTCGGACGCGGCGCAAGCGCCCTGGAGCCGCGTTGGGTCGAGATCGTCGGCGAACGCCTGGCCCGCGTCACCCGCCCGCAGAAGCTGACCAAGGGTCGCGGCGGCGCCGGCGGCACGCTGGAGCTGCGCGTGGCCGGTCCCGCCGCCTTGCTGGTGCAGCATCAGTCCGAGGACATCATCCAGCGGGTGAACCTGTTTCTCGGCGCCGGATCTGTCGAGAAGCTGCGCATCGCCCAGGGGCCGGTGAAGCCCCTGCCCGTGGCGGGCGCCAAGCCGCGAGCGCGCGGCAAGGCCGTCCTGCCGCCCCTGCCCGCCTCGGTCGAAGCCGAACTGGCCGCCGCTGTCGAGGACGCTCCCGACAGCCTGAAAGCCGCGCTCAGAAAGCTGGGCCGGGCGGTGCTGTCGCAGCCTCTCGAAAACGAGCGCCGTTGACAAACCTTCGCCGCACCTGTTCTCGACAAGTATGTGGATCGCGCACGCTCACGGGAATCGCGCCATCCTTTTGAGTCACACTCTCGCCTAAGGACGCCTCATGGCTACGTTCCGTTACGCTTCGATGAGCCGCCGCGCGGCCCTGACCGCCGCCGCTCTGGCCGCCATGGCGACCGTCGCCGGTTGCACCGCCAAGTCGGGCGGCGCCGCCGACGGCGACATGGCCATGGGCGCCGGTGCGGACGCCAAGGTGACGGTCGTGGAATACGCCTCAGTCACCTGCGGTCACTGCGCCGTCTGGAACGAGGAAGTCTGGCCGGAATTCAAGACCAGGTATGTGGACACCAAGAAGGTCCGCTATGTCTTCCGCGAGTTCCCCACCCCGCCGCAGGACATCGCCGTCGCCGGCTTCCTGATCGCGCGTTGCGCCGGGCCGGACAAGTATTTCGACGTCGTCCACGACATCATGGCCAGCCAGAAGGAATGGATGGCGGGCGTGGCGCCGCGCACCACCCTTTTCCGCGCCGCTGCGGCCGCCGGCCTGAGCCAGGAACAGACCGAGGCCTGCATCCGCGACAAGGCCGCCATCGAAGAAATGAGCAACCGCATCAAGGCCGGCATCGACGCCGGCGTGACCGGCACGCCGACCTTCATCGTCAACGGCACGAAGGTCGCCGACAGCAGTCTGTCGGGCCTGTCGCAAGCCATCGACGCGGAACTGGCCAAGAAATAACTTCTACCAGAGGGGGGCGTGGACATGTTGAGGAAGCTGGCAGGGGCTGCGGCCCTGAGCGTCGCAATGGCCCTGGCGGCCTGTAGCGGCAAGGACGCAGCCCCCGCCGAGGGCGACATGGCTCTGGGCGCGCCCGAAGGCGCCAAGGTGACGGTGATCGAATACGCCTCCGTCACCTGCTCCGGCTGCGCCGCCTGGAACGAGCAAGTCTGGCCCCAGTTCAAGGCCAAATACGTGGACACCGGCAAGGTGCGCTACGTCTTCCGCGAGTTCCCCACCCCGCCACAGGATGTCGCCGTGGCTGGCTTCCTGATCGCGCGCTGCGCGGGCGAGGACAAGTATTTCCATGTGATCGACCAGATCATGCGCGCTCTGCCTGAGCTTCATTCCGGCACGCCGCCACGCGACATTCTGCTGCGCACGGCGCGCGACGCCGGACTGAGCGAAGCCAGGTTCCAAACCTGCATCTCGGACCCGGCCGGGGTGGCGGCGATGGAGAAACGCATCAAGGCCGCCCAGGACGCGGGCGTCACCGGCACGCCCACCTTCATGGTCAACGGCCAGGTTGTCGGCGACCGCTCGCTGGAGAGCCTGTCCCAAAGCATTGATCCTCTTCTGACGGCGAAATGAAGATGAAAAGCCTCTGGACCGCCCTGGCCCTGACCGCTGTGCTGACGACCGGCGCACCGGCCCTGGCGGCCGACGCTGCGGCGGCTCGCTTGCCCGCCACCCCGTCCGTACCGGCCGTGACGGCCGCTGACCGCATCCTGGGCCGCGCCGACGCCCCGGTGACGGTGATTGAATACGCCTCCTTCACCTGCACCCATTGCGCCCACTGGACCAACGACGTCCTGCCGACGTTCAAGGCCCGCTACATCGACACCGGCAAGGTCAGGCTCGTGTTCCGCGACATGCCCACCCAACCGGTCCAGGTCGCCGCCACCGCCGCCGCCATCGGCCGTTGCGCGGCCCCGGGCAAGTTCTTCGACGTCGCCCATCACTTCATGGCTGGTCAGGCCGCCGCCTTCGCCAGCGGCGACGCCCGCCAATGGTACATGGACGCCGTCGCCGTCAGTGGACGCACTCAGCCGCAGATCGAGACCTGCCTGGCCGACCCCGCCACCGGCCAAGCCCTTCAGCGCGACATCGAAGCCGCTGTGGCGGCGGGCGTTGAAGGAACGCCGACCTTCTTCGTCAATGGGCGTCGAACCGCCGACCACTCGCTCGAAACCCTGGCGGCGGCCATAGACCCGCTGCTCAAGGGGCGCTAAGCCCCCGCCGATGCAATTCCAGAGACTGAAGCTCGTCGGCTTCAAATCCTTCGTCGACGCGGCGGAAGTCCAGATCGAGGCCGGCCTGACCGGCGTCGTCGGCCCCAACGGCTGCGGCAAGTCCAATGTGCTGGAAAGCCTGCGCTGGGTCATGGGTGCCAACTCGGCCAAGGCCATGCGCGGTCAGGGCATGGACGACGTCATCTTCGCCGGGGCCGCGGGCCGTCCGCCGCGCAGCCACGCCGAAGTCGTCCTGACCATCGACAACGCCCAGAAGCGCGCCCCCCAGCCCTTTACCGACAGCCCGGTGCTGGAGGTGTCGCGCCGCATCGACCGGGGCCAGGGTTCGACCTATCGCATCAACGGCAAGGAGGTCCGCGCCCGCGATGTCCAGCTGCTGTTCGCCGACGCCTCGACCGGGGCCAACAGTCCGGCCCTGGTCCGTCAGGGCCAGATCTCCGAACTGATCGCCGCCAAGCCGCAGAACCGTCGGCGGATTCTGGAAGAGGCGGGCGGCGTGGCCGGTCTGCACACCCGCCGTCACGAAGCCGAACTGCGCCTGAAGGCCGCCGAGACCAATCTGGACCGCCTCGACGACATCGGGCGCGAGCTGGAGACGGCGCTGAACCGGCTGAAGCGCGAGGCGCGGCAGGCCGAGAAGTACAAGAAGATCTCAGCCGAGATCCGCGCCCTGCAAGCCGCCCTGCTCTATGTGCGCTGGAACGACGCCAAGGCGGCGGCTGAGGTCGCGGCTCAGGAACTGCGCGACGCCGACCGCGCCGTGGTCGAAGCGACGACCGCTGCGACGAAAGCCGAGGCCGACGCCCTGAAGGCGCAGGAGGCGATGAAGCCCGCGCGCGAGGAAGACGCCGTCGCCGGCGCCCTGCTGCACCGGGCCACGCTGGAACGCGACCGCCTCGACATGGCCGAACAGGCCGCCCGCGCCGAGGTCGACCGGCTGAAGGCCGAGGCGACCCGCATCGCCTCTGACGTCGAGCGCGAGGAACGTATGGCCGCCGACGCCAAGCGCGAGCTGGACCGGCTGGACCACGAACTGACGAAGCTGAAGGCCGAGATCGCCGCCGCCCCCGAGCGCGGCCCGGAACTGGAAAAGGCGCTTCTGGCCGCCGAGGACGCCCGCAAGGCCGCCGACGCCGAGGTCGAGCGACTGGCCGGAACCCTGGCCGCCGTCGAGGCCCGCGCCAACGCCGAGAGCGCGAGGAAGCGCGACGCCGAGGCCCGGCTGGCCCGCGTCGTCGGCCAGCACGATCAGGCCAAACGCGAACGAGAGGCGCTCGGCCCGCTCGAAACGCCGGAACTGGCGACCGCCCGCACGGCACTGGAGACGGCGCAGGCCGAGCTGACCGCCGCCCGCGAAGCCGTCGAGGCCGCCGAGACCGCGCGCGGCGATCTGGCCCGCGTCGAGGCCGAAGCCCGCACGGCGGCTCGCGCCGCCGAGGACCGGCTGGGCCGCCTGCAAACCGAGGCGCGGGGTCTGGCCCAGCTGCTGGTCACCGGCAAGCGCGACCATCCGCCCGCGCTGGACAAGGTGTCGGCGGCCAAGGGCTATGAGGCGGCGCTGGCTGCGGCCCTCGGCGACGATCTGGACGCGGCGCTGGACGCCCGCGCCGCCGCCCACTGGGCCAAGCTCGAAAAATGGGCGAACGCCCCCTCGCCCGTCTGGCCTGAAGGCGTAACGCCGCTGGCGGCTCATGTGACCGCGCCCGCCGAACTGGCCGCGCGTCTGGCCCTGTGTGTCGTCGCCAGCCAGTCCGAAGCCCCGCGCCTCGCCAAGACCCTTCCGACCGGCGCCCGCCTGGTGACGGCCGAGGGCGACCTCTATCGCTGGGACGGCTTCGTCAGCCGCGCCGAGGCCCCACGCCCGGCCGCCGTGCGACTGGCCCAGCGCACGCGTCTGGCCGAGCTGGAAGCCGAGATCGACACCGGCAAGCCTGCGCTGGAGGCGGCCCAGGCCGCTCAGAAGAGCGCCACCGAGGCCTTCCGCGCCGCCGAGGAGGCGGTGAAGACCGCCCGCCTCAAGCCCTTCGCCGCCGACAAGGCCGTGGTCGTCGCGCGCGACCGGGTCGAGAGCCTGATGCGCGACCAGACCCGCCGCGAGGCCCGCGCCCAGGCCCTGGACGAGACCGTCGCCCGGCTGGACGGCGAGGTGGCCGAGGCCCAGGCCGCGCTGGAGGCCGCGCAGAGCGTCGAGGCCCCGTCGGAAACCATCGCCGGGTTGCGTGACGAACTGGCCGCCGCTCGTGTGGCGGCGGATGCGGCGCGGCAAGCGGCGCAGACGGCCCGCTCGACCCGCGACGAGGAGGCCCGCGACCGCGCCGGACGCGAACAGCGTCTGGGCAGCCTGACCCGCGCCCACGAGGGCTGGGCCGGGCGCTCGAAGGAAAGCGCCGCCCGCGTCACGGCTCTGACCAAGGACGCCGACAAGACCGCCGCGCAGCTGTTGCAGGCCGAGATCGCGCCGCAGGGCTTCGCCGAACAGCGCGGCACCCTGATGGACGCCCTGATCGCCGCCGAGACGCGCAAGAGCGCCGCCACCGAGGCCCTGTCGCTGGCCGAGAGCACGGCGGGCGAGAGCGACCGCGCCAGCCGCGCCGCCGAGGCCGCCGCCGGGGCCGCGCGCGAGGCTCGCGCTGGTCTGGCCGCCCGCGCAGAGGCCGCGAGCGAGCGTCTGGCCGAGGCCGAGGCCAATGTCCGCGAGACGGCGCAGATGTCGCCGGACGAACTGGGCCAGAAGCTGATCGACGACGCCATCGCCCGCCCGCCGGACACGGCCGGCGCCGAGAGTCTGCTGACCGGGCTGGAGCGCGAGCGCGAGGCCCTGGGCGCGGTCAACCTGCGCGCCGAGGAAGAGGCCGCCGAGTACGGCGAGCGCCTGGGCGCCATGAAGTCCGAACGCATCGACCTGACCCAGGCGATCGCCAAGCTGCGCGACGGCATCGACGAACTGAACGCCGAGGGCCGCGAGCGGCTGGTGGCGGCCTTCGACGTCATCAACGCCAACTTCAAGGCCCTGTTCGAGGCCCTGTTCGGCGGCGGTCAGGCCGAGCTGAAGCTAGTCGAGAGCGACGATCCGCTGGAAGCCGGCCTTGAGATCTACGCCTGCCCGCCCGGCAAGCGCCTGTCGGTCATGAGCCTGATGAGCGGCGGCGAACAGGCCCTGACGGCGGCGGCGCTGATCTTCGGCGTCTTCCTGGCCAACCCGGCCCCCGTCTGCGTGCTGGACGAGGTGGACGCGCCGCTGGATGACGCCAACGTCGACCGCTTCTGCCGGATGCTGCATGAAATGCGCAGCCGCACCGACACCCGCTTCATCGTCATCACCCACAACCCGGTGACCATGAGCCGGATGGATCGCCTGTACGGCGTCACCATGCCGGAACGCGGCATGAGCCAGCTGGTCAGCGTCAACCTGAAACAGGCCGAGCAGATCGTGGCGGCTTAAGGCTCAACCTTACGCCGCCGCACCGCAGCCCGTACGTCGCCGAGCGCCGGGCCGATCAGGAACCAGGGCTCGACGCAGTAGCGCGCAAACAGGCGCCTGGGGTCGGCGAACAGGCGGAACAGCCACTCGACGCCCAGCCGCCCCATCCAGCGGGGCGCCGCCTTCTGGACGCCCGCCTCATAGTCGAAGGCAGCGCCGACCGGCAGGATGACTGCGTTTGGCAGGGCCTCGATGTTGTCTGCGATCCACAGCTCCTGACGCGGCATGCCCATGCCGACGAACAGGACGTTCGGCTGGAAGTCACGCACGGCGGCCAGGATGGCGGTATTGCCCAACGATCCCGGCGTGGCGTCGAAATAGCCGGACAGTCCCTCGATGGCCGCCCCCGGATAACGGGCGCTCAGACGTTCCGCCGCCGTCGTCGCCACCCCGTCGGCGCCGCCGACGTAGAGGACGCGCCAGCCCTTGCGGTTGGCCATGCTCCAGAACTGGTCGCGCCAGTCCAGATAGGTGCAACGATGGAAGGGCCGGCTGTGCAGCCCCAGCAACCGGGTGAAGTGGATCAGAGGCGTGGAATCCAGCTCGACCACGTCCGCCAGCTCATAGAGCCGCCGCATCCCCGGCGTGCGCGGCAGCAGGTAGAGGCTGTGCAGGTTGTGGTTGGCGATGATGCTGCGCTGGCCCGCCTCGATGCAGCGTTCGACGTGCAGCAGGATTTCCTCAGGCCGCATCAGGTCGACGGTCTCGCCGAGGATGCGGACGCGCTCTTCCGGGCGGCGTTGCTGGCGGAACGGGCGACGGTCGCGCGCCCGCCGGTCGGGCGGGGCGATGGCGGCGTCGGCTCCGTGCGGTTCCTGATACATGGCTTGGTTCTAGACGCCGCGTCTCAATACGTGGTTTGCGGATGCGGTTAACGACGGGACCATCAAATGCAACGCGCCTTCCTCGCAACTGCGGCCTTCTTCCTGCTGGCGACGTCCGCCATGGCCCAGGATCACGCCCTGGTCCTGACCGGGATCGGGCGCTTCGCCGTCTTCGCCGACGCGGCCTCGCTGACGCCGGATGGAGACGGGGTGCGGATGCGGTCCTTGCAGATCAACGAGGAGGACATGGTCATCGGCGACGTCGCCTATGCCGGCGGCTGGTCCTGGTGGCGGTTCGACTGCGCGGCGCAGACGGCGGACCGGCTGGACTTCGCCTCGCTGCGCGCTGACGGCGTCGAGGGGCCGATCACACCGACGAAGTCAGCGCCCTACGCCATCACGCCGGGCGGAGATGCGGCGGAATTGGCCGCCGTGGCCTGCGGTGCGGAGACGCGGACAGCGGATGCGGTCAGCGCGGCGGAAGCTGTGCGGATCGGGCGCGAACGGATGAAGGACTGAGGGGCGCTCCTCTCCGTCCCCCATATGCCGTCATCCTCGGGCTTGACCCGAGGATCGGGCGTGGAGGCGGCCTCGACCTTGCTGACGTCGTGCGAGGATGACGGCGGGAGATGGTTCAGCGGCCCTCGGCGGGTCCGGCGACGGAAGGCATGGCACGATCCAGGTCCACCCGATCCCGCGGCAGGGCCTGAGGGCATTCATCGCGCATGAAGGCCAGCATCTTCTCGCGCACCTCGCAGCGCAGGTCGAAGGCCACCGAGGCGTTCTTGGCGCTGGTCAGGCAGCGAACCTGGGCCACCCGCGCGGTGATGTCGGTGACCTGCAGGGACACCACGTCGCCGTCCCACAGGGGCGAGGCGTGGGCGATGGCTTCCAGCTTGACCCGCAGTCGATCGATGGGCGCTTCATAGTCCACATAGAGGAAGGCGACGCCGATCAGGCGGCTGTCGTCGCGGGTCCAGTTCTGGAACGGCTTCTGGATGAAATAGGTCAGCGGCAGGATCATCCGCCGCCAGTCCCACAGCTTGACCACGACATAGGTCGAGGTGATCTCCTCGACCCGCCCCCATTCGCCCTCGACGATGACGGCGTCGTCCAGACGGATGGGCTGGGCCGTGGCGATCTGGATGCCGGCCAGCAGGTTGGTCAGGAAGGGTTGCAACGCCAGACCGGCGACGATGCCAACCACCCCCGCCGAGGCCAGCAGCGACAGCCCCCATTGCCGCACGCCGGGAATGGTCAGCAGGGCCAAGCCGAGCGTGATCAGGCCGATCAGGATGGCGGCGACCCTTTGCAGGATGCGCGTCTGGGTGACGTGCTTGCGGGCCAGGAGGTTGTCCTCCGAGTCCATGTTGAACTTCTTGAGGTGGACGACCGCCCCCATGTCGACCGCCCCGGCGATCATCCAGCCGCACACCAGAATGAAGCCGAACAAAAGGGTGCGCCGGATGAACAACGACGGCTCCGGGTCCAGCGGCGACACCGTGACGGCGAGGGCCAGGGCGATGATCATCACCGCGATCCGCACCTTCAGCCGGGCGCGGCCCAGCATCCCCTTCCAGAAGACGTCACGATTGCGCACCGCCAGCTTCAGCAGGGCGAAGACCACCTGATTGGCCGCCCAGCCAATGAAGACGAAGACGGCGGTGATGATCGTGATCACGGCCCATTCCGGCAACCAGTAGAACTGGTTCCACAGGGCGAAGACGTTGTTGGTCAGATCGACGACGAACTGGGGCATAGCCGCAGCCTAGACAGCTTCGCTGCGCGACCCAAGGCCATGCGGCGCTTCAGCGCGCCGCCGCTTCGACCAGATCGGCGAGACGCGCGGCGGCGTCGGGGATGGCGACCGAGCGGGCGGCGACGGACATGGCGGTCAGCGCCGCCGGGTCGGACATAACCTCGGTCAGGACGGCGGTCAGGCTGTCCACCGTCAGATCGTCCTCGGCGATGACGCGGGCGGCGCCGGCCTCGGACAGGGCGCGGGCGTTCAGGGTCTGGTGGTCGTCCATGGCGATCTTCAGCGGGATCAAGACGGACGGCAGGGCCGTCACCGCCAGTTCCGAACAGGTCGAGGCCCCGGCGCGGCCGATGACCAGATGCGCTTTCGACAGGCGGTCGGCCATGTCGCGGAAGAAGGGGGCGACCTCGGCGGCGATGCCGGCCTCCAGATAGATCTGGCGGGCGCTCTCCAGCGTCTCAGGCCGCGACTGCTGCTGCACCTTGAGGCGGCTGCGGATGGCCTCGGGCAGGGCCGCCAGGGCGCGCGGCGCGGTCTCGGACAGGATGCGAGCGCCCTGGCTGCCGCCGGTCACCAACACGTGGATCGGGCCGTCCCCTTCGGGCGCGACATAGGCGCGGTCGAACAGGGCGCGGATGTCGGGGCGAACCGGGTTGCCGACCACCTGGGCGCGGGCCTTCACCGCCTCGGGCGCGCGGCCCAGGGTCGGGAAGGCCGAGGCCACGCCGCCGACGCGCGGGGCCAGCATCCGGTTGGTGCGGCCCAGCACGGCGTTCTGTTCGTGGATCAGGGTCGGGCGCTTCTGCAGAATGGCGGCGACCAGAGCCGGGGCCGACGGATAGCCGCCGAAGCCGACGACCACATCCGCGCCGGTGCGGTCAAAGGCCGACTTGGCCTGGCCCACGCCGCGCCAGATGGCCAGACCCGCCTTCAGCATCCCGATGGGCCCGCTGCCGGTAGCGGCGTCCAGCGCCAGACGTTCCTCGGCGGGGAAGGCGTGGGCGTATTGCTCGCCGCGCGCGTCGGTGGCCAGCACCACGCGCCAGCCGCGCGCGGCCAGTTCGCGGGCCAGAGCCTCGGCGGGGAACATGTGGCCGCCAGTGCCCCCGGCGGCGACGACGCAAACCTTGGTCATAGACGATACTCTCTTACGGCAGCAGGCGACGGCGCGGCGGGGAGATGTTGGAGCCCGGCTCATAGGCCCCCGGACGACGGCGCGTCAGGGCCAGGGCGAAGCCCATGGTCAGGCCCATGGCCATCATCGACGAGCCGCCATAGCTGATGAAGGGTAGCGTCATGCCCTTGGTCGGGATCAGGTTCAGGTTCACCGCCACGTTGATGCAGGCCTGCAGCCCGATCAGCATGAACAGGCCCGCCGCCGCCGTCTGCTCGAACGGGTCGTTCAGCTTCATCGCCTTCTTCATCCCGCGGATGACGATGAAGGCGTAGAGGCCGATCAGGATCAACGACAGGACCAGACCGAACTCCTCGGCGCCGACCGAATAGATGAAGTCAGTGTGCAGGTCGGGGACCGAGCGCTTCATCACGCCCTCACCGATGCCGCGCCCGACCAGACCGCCCGCGCGGATGGCCTCGGACGCCTTGTCGATCTGATGGGTGTCGGTCGTCTCGGGCGACAGGAAGCGGCTGAGGCGGTCGCGCATGTGGCTGAAGGTGAAATAGAGCGACACCACCCCGCCGGCGCCCATGGCGGCGATGACGGCCACCCATTTCAGCGGCACCCCAGCCATGAAGAAGACGGCCATGAAGGTGGTGGTGATCAGCAGGGTCTGGCCGATGTCCGGCTGGATCAGCAGCAGGCCGACCGTCAGGGCCCAGAAGCCGAAGGCGATGCTGACGCCCGGCACCCCCTGCCCTTTCTGGGCCTCGGCGAACATCCAGGCGGCGAAGACGATGAGGCCCGGCTTGGCGAACTCGGACGGCTGAAGGCTGAACGGGCCCAGGTTCACCCAGCGCGCGGCGCCCTTCACCGTGTCGCCTATGAAGGGCAGAGCCGCCATGACGACGATGGCCCCGAACAGGGCCAGGACCGCGATCCGCCGGACCCCGCGCGGCGACAGCAGCGAAGTGGTCAGCATCAGGGTCGTACCCATGCCGGCCCAGACGATCATCCGCCACGAATAGTGGAAGGGATCGGTGATGGATTCATCGGCCAGGATGGCTGCGGGGCTGGAGGCGAAGCTGAGCGACACGCCCAGCGCCACCAGGGTCAGGGCCGCGCCCAGCAGGCCGCGATCCACGGTCCAGAACCAGCGCGCGATCAGGCTCTGATCGTTGCGCGAAAAGGGGTGGCTGTAGCTCTGGCTCATGCGGCGGGCTCCGCTTTCGCGCCCAGCGACAGGACGGCGGCGCGGAAGGCTTCGCCTCGCACCTCGAAGTCGGGGAACTGGTCGAAACTGGCGCAGGCGGGCGACAGCAGAACGACCTGCTCGCCCTCGGCCTTGGCGGCGTCGGCGGCGGCCAGTTCGACGGCGCGCTCCATCGTGTGGGCCACGACGTGGGGGGTGTCGGCCAAGGTGACGGCAAAGGCGTCGGCGGCCTCGCCGATCAGATAGGCCTTGGTCACGCGGGGGAAGAGGTCGCGCAAGCTGTCGATGCCGCCCTCCTTGGCCTTGCCGCCCGCGATCCAGAAGACGGAGGGGTAGGAGGCCAGGGCCTGACGCGCGGCGTCGGCGTTGGTGCCCTTGGAGTCATTGATGAAGCGCACGCCGCCGAGACGGCCCACGGCCTCCATGCGGTGCGCCAGACCGGGGAAGCTCAGCAGACCCTCGACCGCCGCCTCATGCGACACGCCGAGCGCGCGGGCCGCCGCATAGGCGAAGGCGGCGTTCTGGGCGTTGTGACGTCCCGGCAGCGAGCGGGCGGCGGAAAGGTTAGCGACAAGCTGACCGTTGAGGCTCAGCAGTCCGGGGGCCGCCTCAATGCCGTCATTCCGGGGCGGCGCAGCCGAACCCGGAACCCAGGCCTCGGCGACAGGCTCAGCCGCCTGGGTCCCGGGCTCCGAACGCTGCGCATCCGGCCCCGGGATGACGGAGAGGGTGGAAACCGTGCAGACGCGTCGCCCCTGCGTGCGCAGGTCGTTTGCAATCCCCTGCCCCCAGGCCTCGTCCACGCCGACCAGAGCCAACGCCTCAGGCCCCTGCGCCTGGAAGATGCGTTGCTTGGCGGCGACATAGCCTTCCATGCCGCCGTGGCGGTCCAGATGGTCGGGGCTGATGTTGGTCAGGATGGCCACGTCGGGGGCGAAGCTCGTCGTCAGGTCCAGCTGATAGGACGAGACCTCGATGACATAGACGGCGTCCTGCGTCGGCGCCGGCAGGGCCAGAACGCCGATGCCGATGTTGCCGCCGATGTGGACGGTCAGCCCCGCCGACTTCAGCACCCAGCCGATCAGGGCCGTGGTCGTGGACTTGCCGTTGGTGCCGGTGATGGCGACGACACGGGGGCACCGCCCCTCAGGCAAGGCGTGAAGGGCGCGAGCGAACAGCTCGACGTCCCCGATGACCGGCACGCCCGCCGCATGGGCGCGCTCGACGGTCCAGTGCGGCTTTGGGTGGGTCAGCGGCGCGCCCGGCGACAGGACCAGGGCGGCGAAGCCCGACCAGTCGGCGCGGGTCAGGTCCTCGACCAGGAAGCCCTCGGCCTCGGCCTGCATCCGGCCCGAGACGCCGTCGTCCCACAGGACCGGGACGGCGCCGCCGGCCTGAAGCGCGCGTGCGGCGGTGATCCCGGATCGGCCCAGGCCGAAGACCGCGACCCGCCTGCCCTCGAAGCCGGGAACCGGGATCATGGGATCAGCGCAGCTTCAGCGTGGCCAGACCGAGCAGCGCCAGCATGGCGGCGACGATCCAGAAACGGATGACGACGGTCGATTCCGGCCAGCCCATCTTCTCGAAATGGTGGTGGATGGGCGCCATCAGGAAGATGCGCTTTCCGGTCAGCTTGAAGTAGCCGACCTGGATCATGACCGAGGCCGCCTCGACCACGAACAGGCCGCCGACGATGCCCAGCACCAGCTCGTGCTTGGTGGCCACGGCGATGGAGCCGAGCGCGCCGCCAAGGGCCAGCGAGCCGGTGTCACCCATGAAGATCTTGGCCGGGGGGGCGTTGTACCAGAGGAAGCCCATGCCGCCGCCGATCATGGCGGCGCAGAAGATGGCCAGCTCGCCCGAACCGGGCACATGGTGGACCTGAAGATACTCGGCGAAGACGAAGTTGCCGACCAGATAGGAGATGATGCCAAAGGCGCCCGCCGCCATCATCACCGGCACGATGGCCAGGCCGTCCAGACCGTCGGTCAGGTTCACGGCGTTGGAGAAGCCGATGATGGTGAAGGCGGCGAAGGCCACATAGAACCAGCCGATGTTCAGCAGGATGGCCTTCAGGAAGGGGAAGGCGATCGAGGTTTCCAGCCCCGGCGAGGTCGGGGAATAGGTCATCCAGACCACGGTCAGCACGCCCGCGATCACGGCCACGACCGCCTGAGCCGCCAGCTTCTGTTTGGATGTCAGGCCCGCCGAGGTCTGCTTGGTCACCTTGGCGTAGTCGTCGATGAAGCCCAGCACCCCGAAGGCCGCCGTCACGCCTGAGACGATCCAGATGTAGGGGTTGGTCAGGTCGCCCCAGAGGAAGACCGCGACGCCGATGCCCGCCAGGATCATCAGGCCGCCCATGGTCGGTGTGCCGACCTTGGACAGGTGCGAAACCGGGCCGTCCTCGCGGATCGGCTGACCCCGGCCCTGCTTGGCGCGAATCCAGTTGATGAAGCGGCTGCCCATGGCGACCGCGACGATCATGGCCGTCGCCATGGCCAGGGCGACGCGCACCGTCTGATACTGGATCAGGTGCAGCAGCGGATATTCCTGCGCGATGTCCGCGTAATAGAGATAGAGCAGGTAGAACATTCTTTAGACCCTATCGCGTCGCGCGCGGCGCGCCGCTGTCTGAGGGGTTGTTGCCTTGATCGGCGGCGCCGAGTTTTGCAAGCGCGGCCGCGACCAGCGCGGCTCGCGACCCGTTCGATCCCTTGACCATGACCACGTCGCCGGGCTGGACCAGGCTGGCGGCCTCGGCGGCCAGTTCGGCGGCGGTTTCGCGCCACTGGCCCCGCAGCGACGGCGGCAGGATGTCGTAAAGCTGGCGCATCTGCGGGCCCGCCGTGTGCACGACGTCCAGCCCCGCCGCCGCAATGGCCGGGGCCAGACCTTCATGGAGGGCGCGGCTGTGGTCGCCCAGCTCCAGCATGTCGCTCAGGACGACGACGCGGCGACCGCCCTGCCCGACCGGCTTGGCGCCGAGACTGACGAAGCCCGCCTTCATCGACAGGGGATTGGCGTTGTAGCTCTCGTCGATCAGGGTGAAGGCGCCGCCGGGGATGGCGACTGTCTTCATCTGCCCGCGTCCGGCCAGAGGCTGGAAGCCAGCCAAAGCCTGCAAGGCGGTGTCCAACGACACGTCCAGCGCCTGCAGCATCAGGATGACGCACAGGCTGTTCAGGCCCCAGTGCACGCCCGACTGGGCCAGTCGATATTCGATGCGCAGGCCATCCAGTTCGGCGACGACCGTCGCCCCCTCGCTGTCGGGCGTGAAGTTCAGCAGGCGGGCGTCGCAGCCCGGCTCGCGGCCGAAGGTGCGGACCACGGCCCCGGCGTCCAGCGCGCCTTGGCGCACGATGTCGGCGTGGGCGTCGGCGGCGTTGACCACGGCGATCCCACCGGGGATCAGGCCCTGGAAGATAGCCGCCTTCTCGCGCGCCACGCCCGCCTCGCCGTCGGCGAAGGCTTCAATGTGGACCGGGCCGACCGTGGTGACGCAGGCGGCGTGGGGGCGGACGAAGGCCGACAGCGGCCCGATCTCGCCCGGATGGTTCATGCCGATCTCGAACACAGCGCGGTCGGTGCCGTGCGGCATCCGCGCCAGGGTCAACGGCACGCCGATGTGGTTGTTGTAGCTCTTGATCGAGGCGTGGCTGGACCCGGCCAGATCGAGACCGGCCTTGATCGCCTGGGTCACGCTGGTCTTGCCGACGCTGCCGGTGACGGCGCCGCGCAGACGGGCGCGATCGCGCGCGGCGACGCCCATGGCCTCCAGCCCCTTCAGGGTGTCGGGGACCTGGACATAGGGCCCGCCCTCGACCGGGCGGTCGACCAGAGCGACCGTGGCGCCGGCGGCGAAGGCGGCGGCGGCGAACTCATGCCCGTCGCGCGCGCCGTGCAGGGCCAGGAAGAGGCCGCCCGGCTGGATTTCACGGCTGTTGTAGGTCAGGCCCGCGACGTCAGCGTCGGGTCCGTGGAGCTGGCCGCCGGTCGCCGAGGCGATGGCTTCGGCGGTCCAGAGCGGCGTGTGGGTGTCAGGCATGATCGCGCAGGGCTTCAGTCGCTTCGGTGGCGTCGTCGAAGGGATGCACGACCCCGGCGACGATCTGTCCCTGTTCATGCCCTTTTCCGGCGATCACCACCACATCTCCTTCGCGCATCAGCGATACGGCGTGGCGGATGGCTTCGCGGCGGTCGCCGATCTCGAGCGCATCGGGGCAGCCGGCGCGGACGTGGGCGCGGATGGTCGCGGGGTCCTCCGAGCGCGGATTGTCGTCGGTGACGATGGCCACGTCGGCCAGACGACCGGCGATCTCGCCCATCATCGGCCGCTTGGCGCGGTCGCGGTCGCCGCCGGCGCCGAAGACGACGATCAGGCGGCCCGTCGCGTGGGGACGAAGCGCGTTCAGCACCGTCTCCAGACCGTCCGGCGTGTGGGCGTAGTCGACATAGACCTCGCCGCCACGCGAGCCTTCGCCAGGGATGCGTTGCAGACGGCCTTGGGCGCCGCGAATGAACGCCATGGCCGGGATGACCCGGTCGGGATCTTCGCCGCCCGCGATGCACAGGCCCGCCGCGACAAGCGCGTTCGAGGCCTGGAAGCCGCCGGCCAGAGGCAGCAGGACGTCGTGGATACGACCGCGCGCGTCGATGGTCAGGCGCTGGCCTTCCGGCGTGGCCCGGCGCGCCAGCAACGACAGGTCGCGCCCGCGCTCGCCCACGCCCATGACGCCCAGTCCGGCCATGATCGAAGCCGAGGCGAAGGCCGAATAGGCGTCGGAGTCGGCGTTCAGGACGGCGGTGCGGCCGCGCGGCAGCAAGGCTTCGAACAGGCGCAGCTTGGCGGCGCGGTACTCGGCCATGGTGCCGTGATAGTCGAGATGGTCCTGGGTCAGGTTGGTGAAGCCCGCAGCGCGGATGGCCACCCCGTCCAGACGACGCTGCTCGATGCCGTGCGACGAGGCCTCGAGCGCGAGATGGGTCACCTCCTTGGCGGCCAGTTCGGCCAGCAGGCGGGCGGCATCGGCGGCGTCGGGGCTGGTCAGACCGGGGCCGGTCAGGGCGTAGGTCTTGTCGCCCTTCTGACCGACCACGCCCAGCGTGCCCATGCTGGCCGACTTGTGGCCGAGGCCGGCCCAGATCTGGCGGCAGAAGTTGGCGACCGAGGTCTTGCCGTTGGTGCCGGTGATGGCGACGCAGGTCTTGGGCTGTGCGCCGTAGAAGCTGCGTGCGGCAAGCGCATAGGCTCGGTGCACGTCACCCGAGGTGACTAGCAGGGGCGCGGCGCCGGCCGGGGTGTCGGACGGGGCCAGAATGGCGGCGGCGCCCCGAGCCAGGGCTTGCGGGATAAAGGCGCGGCCGTCCGCCGCCGAGCCCGGCAGGGCGACGAACAGGGCGCCCGGCGCGACCTTGCGGCTGTCGGACGTCACCGAGGTGATCTCGGGGTCCGAGCTGACGTCGCGACGCAGCAGTTCAGAAAGACGAAGCGCGCTCATCGGCCGTCGCCCTCGACGTCCTGGAACTCGGGGATCTTTTCGCCCAGAGCGGTGGACCAGCGGTCGGCCTTGCGCTCGACGCCGAGGAAAGGCGCGATGCGGTCGGCGATCTTGCCGACGGCGGGCGCGGCGACATAGCCGCCGGTGCGCGGATAGGAGGACGGCTCGTCCACCAGAACGAAGATCGTATAGCGCTTGGCCGTCACCGGACCGTCGGCGGGGAAGACGGCGGCGAAGGAGCCGACGGCGTGGGTCGGATCATAGCGGCCGTTGACCAGCTTGTTGGCCGAACCCGTCTTGCCGCCGACCCGCAGGCCAGGGGCGTCAGCGAAGCGGCCCGAACCGCGCGTCACGTTGCGGCGCATCAAGTCCAGCATGGTGGCCGAGGTCTCGGGCGAGACGACCTGACGCGTGCGGGCGTTGGGCAGACCGCCCTTGCGCAGGGTCAGGGGCACATAGCGCCCGCCGTTGGCCAGCGAGGCGTAGGCGGCCACGTACTGGATCGGCGTGACCATGATGCCGTAGCCGAAGGACAGCGAGGCCAGGGTGCTGTCGTCCCACTTGCGCACGTGTGACGGACGGGCCGATTCCTTCAACTCGATCGGCGCGGCGTCCAACAGGCCCAGCCGCTGGAAGTAGTCGCGCATCACGTCGCCGCCCATTTCGACGGCCAGACGCGAGGTGCCGATATTGGACGAGTGCAGATAGACTTCCTCCAGCGTCAGCACCTTGTTGGTGGCGTGGAAGTCCTTGATGCGGCGCTTGCCGATCTGCAGGGCCTGGGAGGCGTCGAACAGGGTGTTCATGTCGGCGCGGCCCGTGTCGATGCCGGCGGCGACAGTGAAGCTCTTGAACACCGAACCCATTTCATAGTGGCCCGAGGTGACGCGGTTCAGCGTCGCCTCTTCCGGCGCGCTGTTGCGGCGGTTGGCGTCGTAGGTCGGCCAGCTGGCCATGGCCAGGACTTCGCCGGTCTGGACGTCGGTGACCACGGCGACCGCGCCCTTGGCCCCGGCGGCCTCGGCGGCGGCGGCCAGTTCATTCTCGACCACGCCCTGCACCCGCAGGTCGATCGACAGTTGGAAGTCCTCGCCGGCGGCACCCGCCGCGCGGATTTCCTGATTGAAGGCCAGTTCGGAGCCCGACACGCCCTCGCCGCCCGTGTCGGCGCGGCCGATCAGGTGGGCCGCCGAGGTGCCCAGAGGATAGACGCGACGATCCTCGGGCTCGAACGAGACGCCGCCCAGGGCCAGGGCGTGCACCGCGCCGCGCTCGGACGGGGTCAGGCCGTTCAGCACCAGCAGGCGACGCTCGCCGTCCAACACGCGATCCAGACGCTTGGCCGAGACGCGCGGCAGGGCGCGGCGCAGCTGGGCCTTGGCGGAAGCCGGGTCCCAGATCTCGCGCGGGTCGATATAGAGGCCGTAGTGAGTGATGTTGGTGGCCAGCAGCTGGCCGTTGCGATCCACCAGATCGGCGCGCGTCAGGGCGTTGGGGTTGAAGCCCACGCCCGAGCCGCCGCGCGGCGCGAACAGGGCGGCGTGGGCCGCGCCCAGAGCCAGGCAGGCGAAGACGGCCGAAAAGACCGCCAGGATCAGGAAGATGCGGACGCGGGTGTCTTCTTCCGGACGGCCGTCGGCGCGGGCGCGCTCGAACGAGTGCTCCAGCCACCAGACACAGTTGGCGACCCAGCGGCCCCAGGCGGCGAAAAGGCCGCCGACCGATGGGCCCTGCGGGCGCGGCTGCTGGCGGCCCGGCGCGGGGCGGCGATAGTCCATGCCGTGGTGATCATGCACGCTCAATGCAGGCTCTCCCCGGCGACGGGTTCAACAGCGGGCGCGGCGGCGACCGCAGGTGGCGGGGCGATGGCGGGCAGACCGGTCTCGACCGCCTGCTTCTTCACGTCGACGGGACCGAGGCCGATTTCACGCGACAAGGCCTCCAGCCGCGCGGGCTGCTCCAGCCGGGTCGCCTCGGCGCGCAGCAGGCGGACGCGCTCGCGGTTCTCGCGGATATCGCCCTCGATGCGGCTGATCTCGGCGCTTTCGCGAGCGGCGGCGGCCTTGGCGATGTAGACCGAGAAGACCAAGGCGGCGACGCAGACCACGCCGATGATCTCGACGCAGCGCACGCCGCGGACCTTCCAGTCGAACAGGCGCTTCACCGGAACGGGAACGGCGATCATGACCGCTTCCCTCCAATCGCGCCCCAGGCCGGAGCCTCGGTGCGGACGGCGGCGCGCAGCCGGGCCGAGCGGGCGCGAGGGTTGGCGGCCAGTTCGGCCTCGCCGGCCTCACGCGCGCCCTTGAACATCAGGTCGAAGCTGGGCTTGCGGGTTTCGACCGCGACCGGGGCGTGACGCGAACCGCCCGGCGCGTTGCCGGTGCGCTCGGTCAGGAAAGCTTTGACGATGCGGTCTTCCAGCGAGTGGAAGGTGACGACGACCAGACGCCCGCCGGGCGCCAGAGTCGCCTCGGCCGCTTCCAGACCGCGCTCTAGCTGGCCCAGCTCGTCGTTGACGGCGATGCGCAGGGCCTGGAAGACGCGGGTCGCGGGATGGATCGGCGCGCCGCGACGACCGCCCAGAGCCTTTTCAACCACCTCCGCCAGATCCAGGGTGCGGCTGAAGGGCTGCTCGAGGCGGCGGCGCAGGATGGCGGTCGCCACCCGGCCCGACTGACGCTCGTCGCCGTACTGCTTGAAGATATGGGCCAGCGGCCCGTGATCCCAGGTGTTGACGATGTCGGCGGCGGTCGGCCCCGTATCGCCCATGCGCATGTCCAGCGGCCCGTCACGCATGAAGGAGAAGCCGCGCTCGACCTGATCCAGCTGCATCGACGAGACGCCGATGTCGAAGACCGCGCCGTTCAGCTGCGCCTTGCCGCTCTCGGCGAAAGCTTCAGCCAGACCGGCGAAAGGCGTGCGGATCAGCTGGAACTGGCCGGAATAGGCGGCGGCGACCGCGTCCGCGTGCGGCTGGACGGTCGGATCACGGTCCAGACCGATAACCTGAGCGCCGCGTTCCAAAATGGCGCGGGTGTAGCCGCCAGCGCCGAAGGTGGCGTCGATGACGACGTCGCCGGGCTGCGGATTCAGGGTTTCGAGGACTTCGGCCAGCAGGACGGGGGCGTGTGGAGACGTCATGCCGCGCCCCCGGCCTTCACCGCCGAAGCCTGACGGCGCATTTCACCGAACTGTTTCAGGCCTTCACGCGCCATGCGGCGTTGCTCGGCGCGGTGCGCGGCCCACTTGTCCTTGTTCCAGATCTGGAAGCGCTCGCCGACGCCGTAGATGACGACCGTGTCCGACAGGTCGACCTCGGCGCACAGGTGCTCCGGCAGGGTGATGCGGCCCGCCGAGTCATAGGACAGCGGCTTCTGCTCGCCGAAGATCGAGGCTTCCAGCGCCGAACGATAGGGATCGCCGAAGGGCAGGCTTTCGATGACGGCGCGGTATTCGGCGAACAGCTTGTCGCCGCCCGCTTCCAGGCAGTCGGCTTCGATGGAGGGGAAGCAGAAGACGCCGTGTTCAGCGCCGTTTTCAGCCGTGCGGAATTCCTGAGGGATCAGGAGACGGCGCTTGCCGTCCAGCTGCTTCTCATAGGTCGAGAGAAACACGCCCTGCCCCAATCGAGCCCCTCGGCCCGCCCCTGAAATCCGTTGATGACACCACGCGTCGGGCGACAGCCCCTACTCATGAGGTTGTGGGATAGCATGGGATCAGATGGGTCTCAATGGGATTAGTTGACACCCTTTAACCAAATTTGCAGTTCGCCGAACCTGAAACCAAGTGTAAAATGAGAACATACAAGCAACATCAAGAGTATTCACAGCCTGTGGACGGCTTTTTCCGCCATGTTTTCAACGCAGGGGTTAATGGCGAGCCCTGAAGGCAACGGTTCGTCCCTTCTCCCGATGGGAGAAGGTGGTCCGCAGGACCGGATGAGGGTTGCTCGGGCGCCGTCGGCGTGAGCCGTCGCGCTGCGGCTTCCGCCGACTGACAGCGCGGCCCCTCACCCTTTCGCCTTGCGGATCGCTTCGCTCTCCGAGGCTCAAGCCCTCTCCCGCCGGGAGAGGGAGAAGCTGAACGGGCCTCAAGTAGGCCGAAGGCCGGTAGGCCCAAACAAAAACGCCAGACGGCCTGTAAGCCGGGTTCTGTTCCGCCCGAAAGCGGCGACGATCATTCCTCTGGACCGCCCATTGCTGAGCGGTTCTCGCGACCTACCCGGACGTCTCGGGCGGTGAACCCTGCGGCCGAAACCGCGCGACGTCCCTATTCGGTCTTGCTCCAGGCGGGGCTTGCCATGCCGCCGACGTTGCCGCCGACGCGGTGGGCTCTTACCCCACCCTTTCACCCTTCCCCGGGCCGGAGCCCAGGCGGTTTGCTTTCTGTGGCGCTGTCCCTCGGGTCGCCCCGGGCGGGAGTTACCCGCCGCCTCTTCACCGTGGAGCCCGGACTTTCCTCGACAAGAGCAAGCTCTCGCCGCGACCGCCCGGCCGTCTGGCGGGGGCTAAGTGCGCGCGAACGGCCCGCGCGTCAATCCAGAACGCCGGTAACGCTCTCGGCCGAGGCCAACTGAAGCAGGCCCACCAGGCGGGCGCGGGTCTCGCCGTCGGCGATCCCGTCGATACGGTCGGGCCGCCAGTGACGCTGGAAAGCCTCGACGGTCAGGCGGGTTTCGTCGTCGTAGTCGCCGCCCGGCTTCAGACCGTAACCCAGCCGGTGCAGGCCCGAGCGCAGGACGATGACGCCCAGCCCCTCGTCGCCCGGCGACAGGTCGGCGCCCAGGGCGGCGACGCGCTCGGGCGCGGGATCGAACCACAGACCATGCCCGGCCTCGGCCAGACGTTTCCATGGAAACAGCTCGCCCGGGTCCTGCTTGCGGTCCGGCGCCGTGTCGGAATGGCCGATGATACGGGCGTCGGGAATGGTCCAGCGCGAGCGAATGTCAGCGACCAGTTCGATCACCGCCGCAATCTGGGCTTCCGGGAAGGCGCGATAGCCGAACTCATGGCCCGGATTGACGATCTCAATGCCGATCGAGGCGGCGTTGACGTCGGTTTCGCCCTGCCAGACGCCCCGACCGGCGTGCCAGGCGCGGCGCTCCTCCGGCACGAGCCGCAGAATAACGCCGTTTTCATTCACGACGTAATGGGCCGAGACCTCGGCGACCGGATCGCGCAGCCGAGCGACGGCTTCGTCCGCCGTCTGCATCCCGGTGTAGTGCAGGACCAGCATGTCCGGCGGGCCGCGCCGGGCGTTGAAGTTGGGCGACGGGGCGTCGATGAAGTTCAGCATGGCGCCCGATCAGCGCCCTTCGCGTTCCCAGCCATAAGCGACCCAGGTGTCGCCGACCTTCTGGGCGTCGATCACGCCCTCGTCACGACGGGCCGTGGCGGCGCGGGCGCGCCGGGCGCGGAAGGCGAAGCCGGCGAAGAAGACCACCACGCCGGCGATCAGGGCGATCACCGCCACGGCGGCTGCGGTCAGGACGGCCAGGACTGCGCCAACGGTCACGGCCAAGGCCGTGGCGATCAGACCGCCGAGCCAGACGAAGGGCGCCAGCAAGCCGCCGCCGGTGCGACGTCGGGCGTTGAGGCCGATCTGAACAAAGGGGTCGGACTGGATCATGGAACTGCCTTTCGCGGCGCGCCGATGAAGGAACGCCTGAAACCCAATGTCGGTCCATCGACCTGAACGGTCAATGGACTGCGACATCACGCATCAGTCAGGATTTTCGCCATCAAAATGCCGGCTGGTCGGCCAGCACCACCGCGCCGCGGCTGCGCAGGCGCTCGGCCTCGACCCGATTCAGCATGGCCTGGGCCGCCGGATCGCCCATGACGCGCCCGACCGAGATCATGGCGTCAGCCGCTTGGCCCGAAGCGCCGAAGGCGCTGGCCAGTGCCTCCCACGGCGACTGCGGCGTGGGGAATCGCTTGAAGCGGACCGACTCGCTGGTCGGGATATTGGCCAGCTTGCGAGCCTTGATGATGGCCTCGTTCAAACCGCCCAGTTCATCGACCAGACCCAGGCCCTTGGCCTGGGCCCCGGTCCAGACGCGGCCCCTGGCGATTTCGCGCACCCGCTCGACGGGCAACTTGCGACCGATCGAGACGCGGGCGACGAATTCCTCGTAGGTCCGATCCATCGAGGCGGCGAAGGCGGCGCGCTGGCCCTGATCAAAGCCCTGCACCGGCGAGAAGGCGTCGGCGTAGTCGCCGCCGACCGACAGGCCGCGCATGTCGAGACCGAAACGGCCCAGGGCGTCGGCCAGCACGAACTTGCCGCCGAAGACGCCGATGGAGCCGGTCAGGGTCGAGGGCTGGGCGACGATCCAGTCGGCTTCCGAACTGATCCAGTAGCCGCCCGAGGCGGCATAGGCGCCCATGGACACCACCACCGGCTTGCCCGCCGCCCTGGCTGCGCGCACGGCGGCCAGGATCTGTTCGGACGCCTCAGGCGAGCCGCCCGGCGACGAGACACGGAAGACGATAGCCTTCACCGCCTTGTCCTCGATGGCGTCGTAGATGGCCCTGGCCGTGTCGTCCGAGCGGATGTCCGAGCCCGAGCCGAAGGGCGAGGCGCTCTGGCCGCGCCCGGTCGTGATGGCGCCCTCGCCGCCCACGATGGCGATGGCCGACTTGCCCGAGCCGTTACGCGCGCCCTGCAACGCGGCATAGTCGCCGAACTTGATAATCTTGGCGTCCTTGCCAGCCTTGGCCTTGGCGGCGGCTTCGGCTTCCTCGACCTGCCCGATCTTGTCGACCAGCTTCAGCGACAGGGCCTGTTCGGCGGAATAGGGACCGGCCTCGATGGTCGCCTTCAGCGCCTCGGGCGTGGCCTTGCGGTCGCGCGCCACATTGGCCAGGGCGCTGTCGTAGATGGAGGTCATCCAGGCCGTCATCGCCTCGCGGTGCGGGCCGGTGTAGTCGCTCTGCGTGTATTCGTTGACGGCGTTCTTGTACTCGTAACGCTGCTCGAACTCGGGCTTGACGCCGTATTTCTGGAAGGCGCGCCCCAGGAACAGGCTGTCGCTGGACAGGCCGACCGCCTGGAAGCTGGCGGTGTTCTGCATCCACAGCTGGTCAGCGCTGGCCGCGACCATATAGCTGGACACCACCGCGCCGATCGGCATGAAGCCCTGGCTGTGGGCGATAACCGTCTTGCCCGAGGCGCGGAAGCGGTTGATCGCTTGACGCACCTCGTCAGCGGCGGCAGGGTTCATGCCGCCTTCCGGCGCGCGGACCAGCAGAACCTTGACGCTGTCGTCCTTCTCGGCCTGAGCCAGGGTGTCGACGATGTGGATCACCGACAGGCCCGAACCGCTGAAGGCGGCGAAAGGATTGGTCGGCTGCTGGTCGGTCAGGCCCTCGCGCAGGTCCAGTTCCAGCACCGAATTGGCAGGCGTGGTCGGTTTGGAGGCGCCCGCGGCGGCGGCGAAGAACAGAAGCGCCGCGATCGGCAGGACGATGAAGAAGGCCACGAGCCCGGCGAAAACGCCGAGCATGGTCAGGAAGAACTGTTTCATGAAAAAGGCGGCCGTCCCGTCAGTGGCCACGCGCGGCCTGCCGCGAGCATAGGGCGCGTGCGGACAGCGTCAAATGAAGGCGCGGTAATGAAATGGGAAAAGGGCCCGCCGTCGCCGGCGAGCCCTCCCCGTCTGATCGCTCAGCCGATCAGCGGCCGATGTCGTAGGTTCCGCTGATGTCGATACGGACCGTCAGTTCGCCAGCCGAGACCGGGGTCGAGGCGCCGCCGGCGTCCATGGCCATGGCGCGAGCGTACATGGGACGCGGCGGCTCCGGCATATAGCCGCCGCCCTCGGTCAGGGTGCGGACCCCGCCCAACTGGACGCCCAGGGCCTGGGCGTAGAGACGCGCCTTGTCCTGCAGGGCGCGCACGGCCAGCTGACGGGCCTGGTCCTCGGCGGCCTTGGCGTCCTTCAGGCCAAAACTGATGCCGTCGATCTGGTTGACGCCCGCCGCGACCACGGCGTCGGCGGTCGTTCCGACCTTGGTCAGGTCGTTGATAACGACGGTGACGCGGTTCTGGGCCTGATAGCCGCGCAGCTTGGGCGGCTCGTTCTGCTGATAGTCGTACTGCGCCGACAGGTTCAGGCCCGAAGTCTGGATGTCGCGCTCAGCGATACCGGCGCGGCGCAGGGCGGCGACGACGCGCGTCATCTGCTGGGCGTTCTGGGTCATGGCTTCCTGGGCCGTGGCGGCCTCGGTGACGACGCCGAAGTTGATCGTGGCCTGATCCGGGGCGACCTTGACCTCGCCAAAGGCAGACAGGTTGAGGGCGGGTTGTTGCGCCATGGCGTGCACCTGCATCGGAGAAGCGCCCGTCTGGGCGGAGGCGATGGCGGGAACCGCCAGAGTCATCAGGGCCGTGCCCAGCATCAGGGCGCGTGCGGTGCGGGTCATCATAGTCTCCGTCGAAATCAATCGGCCAAGCGTCTTCGCCAGCCACGACCCTACCTTGGCCGTTTCAAGCTGAACGAACGCAAAAGACCCCCGTGCAGGTTCCGTTCATCAGCATGAAAAGCACGACAGGTCCGGGGCGGCTTTGCAGCGGACGCATCCCCTGCTAGGCACGTCCTCCCTGCTTCGGGGGCCTGTAGCTCAATGGTTAGAGCCGACCGCTCATAACGGTCTGGTTGGGGGTTCGAGTCCCTCCGGGCCTACCACTTTCTTGTCGCACAGCCGCCTGGGCCGCGCCTTCGGCCAGTCGGTGCAGCTCGCGGCCGGAACAGCGCGACCAGTCGACGCCCTCCAGCAGACGCTCCAGCGACACCTTAGGCATCATGCTCATGACGAGGTCGATCCGCCTCGCGTCATGCCTGCGACCAGGCCGATCAACAAACCCACGGCCAGAGCCCGGTTGCCGGGATCGCCGGCGCGAGCCTCTTCGACCTTCAGGGCCAATTCGCGATCCAGCCACGCCAGTTGCCGAGCGAAGTTCTCGTCCGCCTGCGATGCACTGCTCATCCCACTCTCCCGAAACAGCCCGCCGAGACAGGCATGAAGGAAGCTACGCACGGCTCGTGACACTCTCAAGTCAATTGTTCGCTCTTTGTTCTATTTTCTCGATCCGCAGCGCCCGCCCCTTTGTACAGCAAGGCCGCAGCCTATATGGCGGTCTCGAGAAGGAGAGCCGCCATGTCCTATGTCGCCCGCGACGACCGCCCCGCCGACAAGGCCGAACGCTACGCCGAAGTCGAGGCCGAGATTCTGGCGGTGCTGGATGGCGAACCGAACCGGACAGCACGGATGGCGACCGTGGCCTCGATGCTGGCTGACGCCTTTCCCGTCTTCTTCTGGACCGGCTTCTACGTCGTGGACGAGGCCAAGCCCGAGGAACTTGTGGTCGGCCCCTATCAGGGAACGCTGGGCTGCCTGCGCATTCCCTTCGGGCGCGGCGTCTGCGGCGCGGCGGCGCGCGACCGGCTGACCCAGGTGGTCGAAGACGTCCACGCCTTCCCCGGCCACATCGCCTGCGACAGCCGATCGGCCAGCGAGATCGTCGTACCGGTGCTGGACGCGGCGGGCGAGCTGATCGCCGTTCTGGACGTGGACGCAACCGAGAAGGCCGCCTTCGACGCCGTGGACGCCGCGGCGCTGGAACGTCTGATGGCCGGGGTCTTCACCGCATGAGGCGCGCCCGCAGCGTCCTCTACCTGCCCGCCTCCAACGCGCGCGCCGTAGAAAAGGCGCGCGGCCTGGGCTGCGACGTGGCGATTCTGGACCTCGAGGACGCGGTCGCCCCGGAAATGAAGGCAGAGGCCCGCGCGGCGGCGATCGTAGCAGCGCGCGAAGGCGGCTTCGGCCCGCGCCTCGGCGTGCGGATCAACGGCCTGGACACGGCCTGGGGAGCCGACGACCTGAAGGCCCTGCGGGATGCGCCTGTCGATCTGATCGTCGCGCCCAAGGTCGAGAGCGCGACCATGGTCCATGCCCTGTCGGCGGCGCTTCGCCCCGACGCAGATCTGTGGGCCATGATCGAGACGCCGCGCGCCCTGGTGGACCTGAAAGACATCGCCGAGGCGGACGGGGCGCTGAGCGGCCTGATGCTGGGCGTCAATGATCTGGCCAAGGATCTGAGGACGGGCGCCTCGGCGGACCGGGAGCCGCTGAAGCCCTGGCTGGCGGCGGTCGTGGCCCACGGCCGCGCCAATGGCCTGAGCGTCATCGACGGCGTGTTCAACCGCATCAAGGACGAGGCGGGGTTTGCGGCCGAGTGCGCGCAAGGCAGGTTGTACGGCTTCGACGGCAAGAGCCTGATCCACCCTTCGCAGATCGAGGGCGCCAACGCGGCGTTCGGTCCCTCGTCCGACGAGATCGAATGGGCGCGCAAGGTCGTCGCCGCCTTCGCCGCGCCCGAGGCCGCCGGGCTGGGCGTCATCCGCGTCGAGGGCGAGATGGTGGAGCGGCTGCACCTGCATCAGGCGCAGGATTTGCTGTCCGTCCTCTAACTTCCTTCTCCCCTTGAGGGAGAAGGAAGTGCGGGGTGGCGCGCCGCTCGCGTTCAACCTAGACAACCCCCATGACCGCACCGCTTCCACCCCTGCCGAAAACCCGCGCCTGGGTCTGTGCGCCGGGGGTGTTGAAGGTGCCGTTCCTGTCCGCCTTCCTGCCTGATTACGACCTGTCCGCCCTGCCCGGATCGTCGATCGAGGCCGTCCTCGGCTGGGGCATGAAGCCGACGGCGGAGGCGGGCCGGCGCTGGGCGGCGAAACACGGCAAACCCTATGTGGCGCTGGAAGACGGCTTCCTGCGCTCGGTCGGCATCGGCGAGAGCGGCGCGACCAGCCTCAGCCTGATCGTCGATGATCTGGGTGTCTATTACGACGCCACCCGACCCAGTCGGTTGGAGCATCTGATCCAGACCGCGCCCGACTGGTGCGATGACGCCATGAAGGCCCGTGCGCGCGGCCTGATCGACCGCATCGTCGCCTCCGGCGTGTCCAAAACCAATATGGGCGGGCCGCTGGACCCCGGCCTGCTGAAGCCCGGCCGCCGGGTGCTGATCGTGGATCAGACCTTCGGCGACGCCTCCATCGGCTATGGACTGGCCAATGAGGCCAGCTTCTCGGATATGCTGGCGACGGCGCGGCGCGACGAGCCGGACGCCCAGCTGATCGTCAAGCGCCACCCGGCGGTGGCGGCGGGGCGCAAGCAGGGCTGTATCCCCGCCGACGAACTGGACGGCGTCACCCTGATTGACACGGATGTGCGGCCCGCCGACCTGCTGGCGGCGGTGGACGCGGTCTATGTCGTGACCTCGGCCCTGGGGTTCGAGGCTCTGTTGCGCGGCCTGCCGGTGCGCTGCTTCGGCGCCCCCTTCTATTCCGGCTGGGGCCTGACGACGGATGCGGTCGAGACCGGACGGCGCGGCGAGGCGCGCGATCTGGAGCAGATCGCGGCGGCGGCGCTGATCGCCTACAGCCGCTATGTCGATCCGGTGACAGGCCAGCGATGCGAGGCGGAACAGGCGCTGGAACGGCTGATCGCCCTGCGCGACCGGGCCGACCGGCTGGCGGGCGCCTTCGCCGCCGTCGGCTTCGCCCCGGCCAAGCGGCCGCCGGTGCGCCGCCTGCTGAACTCGCCCAAGAGCCGCGTCCGCTATTTCTGGCGCTCCGGCGCCGCCGTCGCCCATGCGCGGGCGACGGGCGGCAAGCTGATCTGGTGGGCCGGCAAGGAGACGCCGCAGATCCGCGCCGCCGCCGACGCCTTTGAAGGCCCCGTCGTGCGGATGGAGGACGGCTTCATCCGCTCGCGCGGCCTGGGCTCCGACTTCTTCGGCGCCCTGTCGGTCGCGCTGGACGATCAGGGCGTCTATTACGACCCGACCCGGCCCAGCCGTCTGGAAAGCCTGATCGAGGCGGGCGAGCCCTCGCCGGATCAGGCGGCGCGGGCCGAGCGCTTGCGCGCCCGCGTGGTCGAGGCGGGCCTGTCGAAATACAATCTGAAGGGGGCGGGCGTCCCGGCATCCTGGCCGAAAGACAGGCCCATCCTGCTGGTCGTGGGTCAGGTCGAAAACGACCGCTCGATCATGATGGGCTGCGGGCCTGACCTGCGCACCAACTCCGGCCTAGTGAAGGCGGCGCGGGCGGATCATCCGGACGCCTTCCTGATCTATCGCAACCACCCGGACGTGACGGCGGGCAACCGCCCCGGCCTGCTGGACCATGCGGCGATGGAGGAGGTCGACGCTTCGGCTGACGACCTCGACATCATCGACTGCCTGAACGCCTGCGACCGGCTGGCGACGCTGACCTCGCTGACCGGGTTCGAGGCCCTGATGCGGGGCAAGCCGGTCAGCGTCTATGGCCGCCCCTTCTATGCGGGGTGGGGCCTGACCGACGACCGGCTGACGTTCGAGCACCGCTCCCGCCGCGCCAGCTTGCAGAGCCTGATCCACGCCGCCCTGATCGGCTATCCGGTCTATGTCACGCCAAACGGCTGGCCGTGCGAGGCCGAGGATCTGGTCGAGGCCCTGATCGCCGCGCGCGACCATCCCCTGCCCGCGCCGCCGCGTGGGCGGATCAATCGCTGGTGGCGTGGCATCAAGGCCAGTCTCGACCGCAGCCTTCCACCGGCCTATTGAGGGGGTTCGTCATCGCAACGGACGCCCCTCATTCAACGAGGCGCCGGGCGAGAGGGAAAGAGAAGCCAGTGCCCCAAGCCGTCATTTCCGCCACCGGTCTGTTCACGCCGGAGCAATCGATCTCGAACGCCGAACTGGTCGCCGCCTACAACGCTTGGGCCGAGGCCTGGAACGCCGAAAACGCCGAGGCCATCGCCGCAGGCGAACTAGAGTTGAAGACGCCCTCGTCCGAGGCCTTCATCGAGAAGGCCTCAGGCATCAAGTCCCGCTTCGTCATGGACAAGGCCGGCATCATCGACCCCGAGCGGATGCTGCCCAATCTGGCCGCGCGCGGCGACGACGAACTGTCGATCCTGGCCGAGATGGCCGTGAAGGCCGCGCAGGACGCCATCAAGGCCTGGGGCAAGCCCGTCAGCGAGATCGGCGCCGTCATCTGCGCCGCGTCCAACATGCAGCGCCCCTACCCCGCCATGGCCATCGAGGTGCAGCAGGCGCTGGGGATCGAGGGCTTCGCCTTCGACATGAACGTGGCGTGCAGTTCCGCTACCTTCGGCATCAAGACGGCGGCGGATTTCGTGGCCTCGGGCTCGGTCAAGGCCGTGCTGATGGTCAACCCGGAAATCTGCTCGGCCCACCTGAACTTCAAGGACCGCGACAGCCACTTCATCTTTGGCGATGTGGCCACCGCCGTCATCATCGAGGCCGAGGATCAGGCCGGCCCCGGCGGCTGGGACATCGTCGGCACGAAGCTGAAGACCAGCTTCTCGAACAACATCCGCAACAATTTCGGCTTCCTGAACCGCGCCGCCCTGCCGACGGGCGCGAGCGAGCCCGTGTCGTCCGACGGCCTGACCGACAAGATGTTCGTCCAGCAGGGTCGCAAGGTCTTCAAGGAGGTGGTGCCCATGGTCTCGGAGATGATCCTGGACCACGCCGCCGAGCTGAACCTGGACCCGCACGGGCTCAAGCGGATGTGGCTGCACCAGGCCAACATCAACATGAACACCCTTATCGGCAAAAAGGTGCTGGGCCGCGAGCCGGAGCCGAGCGAGAATGTCATCATCCTTGACGACTACGCCAACACCTCCTCGGCGGGGTCGATCATCGCCTTCCACCTGAAGAATGACGGCTTTGCGCCGGGCGACACGGGCCTGATCTGCAGCTTCGGCGCCGGCTACTCGGCGGGCACGGTTTTTGTGCAAAAACGCCCCTGAAGCCAGATAACGGGAATCATTATTTCCGGCGGCGCTTGCACTGTTCGGATTTTTTTGCAAACCGTAACAGGTGTTGAGAGCGAGGGGGATGGCGCCCGTATGACTCAGACCGTTTCACCGTGGACCGAAAAGCTCAACGATCCGCTGGCCCATGACGTGGCCACGGTGCTGAAACATATGGGCGGATCAGCCCATCAGGACATCGTCGTCAACTGCGTGGCGGCGCTGAAACGTCAACGCGGCGAGTCCGTGACCCAGGATCTGAAGGCCAGGATCGTGGAGGTGTTCGAGCGCTATCGCGACTTCTTCATCAAGCCCTTCGGCGAGAACTCTCTGCGCTGGGCCCTCGCCCCGGACCTGGCCTGACCCACAAACCATCCGAGCCACACGAAAAAGGCCCGCTCCTTTCGGAGCGGGCCTTCGTCGTAAGAGCCGTCAGACTCTAGAAACGACGGACGTAGTTGATGCTGTAAACATCGACCTCGCCCTGGTCTTCGGTGAAATCGCGGCGCGTCCAGTCCAGACGCACGCCATTTTTGCCATCCAGGAAATACTGGCCGCCGACACCGTAGTTCCAGCTCTTGCCGTCCAGCGAAACCGAAGCGGCGGCGCCGGCAGCCGAAGCCTTGGCTTCAATCTCGGTGTGACCGAAGCCCACGCGAGCGAACAGCTGAGCGCGATCGCCGAGAGGCAGGATCGCCACGCCATAGGCGGCAATGTCGAAGCGGTGCTTGATGTTGACGTCCACGCCCTGTTCGCGAACATCGTCATCCTGGACGCCGAACGACAGCTCGCCTTCGGTGGCGAAGTTGGGATGCAGCTGAACGCCGGCGCGACCGGTGATGGCGCCAACGTTGACGCCCGAATCCTTGGCGTCAAAGGACGTGTAACCGATGGTGGCGTAAGGCGTCGGCTCGAAAGCGCTCTGAGCCTGGGCCGAAGCAGCCACACCCATGAACGCGAGCACGCCTGCAGCGGCGGCAAATGACCGAACCATGTCTTCTCCTAAGTGCAAACTGGCTCGCCCCCTACGGATAGCCAGACTAGGCTGGTATCTATCCTAGATTTCGCCGTTCCTCCACACGCGCGACAGAGCGCTGCATGGTCGTGCGCCATTCGTGACAATTGCAACACATACCATCGGCAGGTGAAAAGGGGCCGCTCCCTACGGAACGGCCCCTTCATATCACCAGCGCCTAGAAGCGACGGACATAGCTGACCGAATAGGCGTCGGCTTCACCGGCGTTGTCGCGGAAATCGCGACGGGTCCAGTCGGCGCGCACGCCATTGACGCCGTCCAGATAGTAGTTGGCGCCGACGCCGTAGTTCCAGCTGTCGCCGCCCACGTCGGTATTGGCGCCGACGATCTCCTGCTTCAGCTCGGTGTGGCCGTAACCGCCGCGGGCGAACAGCTCCAGCTTATCGCTCACGGGATACTTGCCGACTACATAGCCAGCGGCGTCCCACTCATGCTTGATCGAACCATCGACGCCGGCGACGGTGAAGTCGTCGTCCTTGACGCCGACCGAGGCCTCGGTCTCGACGGCCAGGTAGCGGTTAAGGTTGACGCCCAGGCGGCCGGTCACGGCGCCGGTCATGGCGTTGTCGCCTTCAACATGCGTGTAGCCCAGCGAACCATAGCCGCGGGCGTCCGGACCCGACTGAGCGAACGCGGGAGCAGCGAAAACAGAAATGGCGGCGGCGGCGAGAAGAATGTTACGCATTGTTTCTATAACTCCTAGTAAAACTAGATGCGGTGACTTCTGCGGTCACCGGCCCCATCCAGCACGGAGTTAAATGGGCATCCCGCCTATCCGTTCCAGAGGCATGCGGATACACAGGCGCAACCGTGTGCGCCTGGACACATACGTCGTTACATTGATCGTGACCTTATTCCGGCACGAAAAAGGCGGCCCCGAGGGACCGCCTTTGCACGCTCAGACCTGAAACAGGCCTCTAGAGCCTGATCGGTAGATCAGGCTCCAGGATTGATGCTGGAGCGAACATCTGGGTTCAGATGCGCGCATCTGAACCGATTTCGCTCTAGCGGTCCTTTTCGCGCTCCTCGCCGGAACGGGCCGACAGCGCGGCCTGGGCGGCGGCCAGACGGGCGATCGGCACCCGGTAGGGCGAGCAGGAGACGTAGTCGAGGCCGACGCTCTCGCAGAAGGCGATGGACGACGGATCGCCGCCATGTTCGCCGCAGATGCCCATCTTCATGTCCGACTTGACCCCGCGACCGCGTTCCTCGGCGATGCGGATCAGGTCGCCCACGCCGTCCTGATCCAGACGCACGAAGGGATCGGTCTCGAAGATGCCCTTGTCCAGATAGGCCTGCAGGAAGTGGCCGGAGTCGTCGCGGCTGATGCCGAAGGTGGTCTGGGTCAGGTCGTTGGTGCCGAAGCTGAAGAACTCGGCGTACTCAGCCAGATCGGCGGCGCGCAGGGCCGCGCGCGGCAGTTCGATCATGGTGCCGACCAGGTAGTCGACGCTGTCGCCGGCGTCGGCGAAGACGGCCTTGGCGGTGCGGTCGGTCAGCTCGCGCAGATACTTCATCTCCAGACCCAGGGCGACCAGCGGGTGCATGATCTCCGGGATCGGGGCCACGCCCGACGCCTTCTTCACCTCCAGCGCCGCCTCGAGGATGGCGCGGACTTGCATCTCGTAGATCTCGGGATAGGCGACGCCCAGGCGGCAGCCGCGGTGGCCGAGCATGGGGTTGGTCTCGTGCAGTTCACGGGCGCGACGCTTCAGCTTGGCGGCGTCCAGACCCGAGACGGCGGCCAGGGCGTCGATGTCGGCGTCGGTGTGCGGGATGAACTCGTGCAGCGGCGGGTCCAGCAGACGGATCGTCACCGGCAGGCCGCTCATGATGGTGAACAGCTCGACGAAGTCCGACTTCTGGAACGGGGCGATCTTGGCCAGGGCCGCGCGACGGCCCTGCTCGTCGTCGGCCAGGATCATCTCGCGCACGGCGGCGATGCGGGCCTCGTCGAAGAACATGTGCTCGGTGCGGCACAGGCCGATGCCCTCGGCGCCGAAGCCGCGCGCGGTCTTGGCGTCCAGCGGAGTCTCGGCGTTGGCGCGGACCTTCAGACGGCGCACGCCGTCAGCCCAGGCCATCAGGGTCTGGAAGTCGCCCGTCAGCTCCGGCTCGATCATGGCCACGGCCCCATCGAGGACCTCGCCCTTGCCGCCGTCGATGGTGATGACTTCGCCGGCCTTGAAGGTGCGGCCGCGTGCGGTGAAGATCCCGGCCTTCTCGTTGATCGAGATTTCACCGGCGCCGGAGACGCAGGGACGCCCCATGCCGCGCGCCACGACCGCGGCGTGGCTGGTCATGCCGCCGCGCGCCGTGACGATGCCGCGCGCCGCATGCATGCCGTGGATGTCCTCGGGTGAGGTTTCCTCGCGCACCAGGATGACGGCGTCGCCGACCTGCGACAGGCGCTCGGCCTCGTCGGCGTCGAAGACGATCTTGCCGGTGGCCGCGCCGGGCGAGGCCGGCAGGCCCGCCGCCACCACGGTGCGGGCGGCGTTGGGATCCAGCGTCGGGTGCAGCAGCTGATCCAGAGCGGCGGGCTCGACCCGCGACACGGCCTCTTCCTGCGAGATCACGCCTTCGGAGGCCAGATCGACGGCGATCTTCAGCGCCGACTTGGCGGTGCGCTTGCCGTTGCGGGTCTGCAGCATCCACAGGCGGCCCTGTTCGACCGTGAACTCGATGTCCTGCATGTCGCGATAGTGGCTTTCCAGCCGGTTCACGACGTCCACGAACTCAGCGAAGACGATCGGCATGGCCTCTTCCATCGAAGGCGCGGTCTCGCCCATCTCCTCGCGGCCCGCCTGGGTCAGGGACTGGGGCGTGCGGATGCCCGCGACCACGTCCTCGCCCTGGGCGTTGATCAGGAACTCGCCGTACAGCTTGGCTTCGCCGGTCGAGGGGTTGCGGGTGAAGGCCACGCCCGTCGCCGAGGTCTCGCCCATGTTGCCGAACACCATGGACTGGATGTTGACGGCGGTGCCCCAGCTCTCGGGGATGTCGTGCATGCGGCGATAGAATTTCGCGCGATCGTTCATCCAGCTGGCGAAGACGGCCGAGACGGCGCCCCACAGCTGGTCATGCGGGTCCTGCGGGAAGGGCTGGCCCAGTTCACGCTCGACCAGAACCTTATAGTCGGCGACGACCTTTTCCCAGTTCTCGGCGGTCAGTTCGGTGTCGACCGAGACGCCCAGACGATCCTTGTGGTCGTCCAGAACCTCCTCGAACTGATCGTGACCGATGCCCAGAACCACGTTGGAATACATGGTGATGAAACGACGATAGGAGTCGAAGGCGAAGCGGCGGTCGCCGGACAGGGCGGCCAGACCCTCGACCGTCTGGTCGTTCAGGCCCAGGTTCAGCACCGTGTCCATCATGCCCGGCATCGAGGCCCGTGCGCCCGAGCGCACCGAGACCAGCAGGGGGTTGGACGCGTCGCCGAAGGTCTTGCCGACGATGCCCTCGACGGTCTTCAGACCGGCGGCGACCTGATCGGCCAGCTCGGCCGGATAGGTCTCGCCGTTGGAGTAATAGTGGACGCAGGCTTCCGTCGTGATCGTAAAGCCGGGCGGCACCGGAAGGCCCAGCGACGACATTTCCGCGAGGTTCGCGCCCTTGCCGCCGAGAAGGTTCTTCATCGACGCATCGCCGTCAGCGGAGCCCCCGCCGAAGCCGTACACCCACTTGGTCATCTTGCAGTCCCTGAGCCGTGGTCTGTCGCCGCAGGATCTTTGAGTCCCGCGTACGGTGGCACTCACTAGCGCGCTGCACCTGCGAAGGCGAGGCCGAGGACGTAACAATCCGTGAGAGGATGTATCGGGATGCAGATTTTCAGCCGTCTGCGCCGCCCCCTCCGTCTCGTCGGCTCCGCCGCCGATCCACCTCCCCATCGCTACGCGACAGGGAGGAAAGACACGTGCCCCTTTCCTCCCCACTTTGTGGGGAGGGGGACCGCGAAGCGGTGGAGGGGGCGACGCGACGGTCGGTTCGGAGAGAGCCCTACCCCGCGATCTGACCGAAGTCCGCCACCCGACCCATGACGCCGCGCACCTGACCCAGCAGCTTCAGGCGGTTGTCCCGCTCCTCGGCCACGTCGGAGTTGACCATGACGGCGGTGAAGAAGGCGTCCACCGGGCCACGCAGGGCGGCCAGGGCCGTCATGGCGGCGGCGAAGTCTTCCGTCTCCAGCGCCGCGTCCACGGCAGTCGCGGCGGCGGCGGCGGCGAAGGCCAGCGCAGTTTCTTCCGCCGGCTGGTTGGCCAGGCCGGTGGCGACAGCGCCCTGCGGCAGCGGTCCCTTCTTCTCCTCGGCCTTGAGGATGTTCGACGCCCGCTTGTAGCCCGCCAGCAGGTTGGCTCCGTCGTCCGTGGCGAGGAAGGCGGCCAGCGCCTCCACCCGACGCACGATCCGCACCAGATCGTCGTCGCCCAGAGCGAAGACGGCGGCCACGAGGTCGTGACGCTGGCCTTGGTCGCGCAGCAGGACGGTCAGGCGGTCAGCGAAGAAGGCGAGGAGGGCCTCTGACGTTTCATACCATCCCTCAAGCCTCCCCTCAGAACGAGAAAGCTGGGCAAAGCGCTCGATGTCTTCCTGCTGAGCAGCGATATCCAATTCGGCGTAAAAGCGACGCTGCTCAGCCCGACCCAGCGCGCTTTGCGGGTTGGAACGGACCCAAGCTTGCTCAAAATAGACACGCCAGATGTCAGGCAAGAGGTCGCGTAGCTTCAGTCTTGCACCGTTCTCCAGCACCAGCCGGATCACGCCCAGCGCGGCGCGTCGCAGGGCGTAGGGATCGCGCGAGCCGGTGGGCTTTTCGTCGATGGCGAAGAAGCCGACCAGGGTGTCCAGCTTCTCGGCGATGGCGACGGCGACCGTAACCGGGGCGGTCGGGACGCTGTCCCCCGGCCCCTGCGGCTTGTAGTGGTCGCGCACGGCGTCGGCCACGGCGTCGGGATAGCCGGCCAGACGGGCGTAGTAGCCGCCCATGATGCCCTGAAGTTCGGGGAACTCGCTGACCATGCCCGAGGCCAGATCGGCCTTGGACAGGCGCGCGGCCTGCTCGGCCTGCGCCGCGTCGGCGCCGACCAGAGGCGCGATCTCACGCGCCAGCGCCGCGATGCGGTCGACGCGCTCGGACAGGGCGCCGAGCTTGGCGTGGAAGGTGACGCCCGTCAGCTTGTCGTTCCAGGCGTCGAAGCCGACCTTCTGATCCTCGTCCCAGAAGAAGCGGGCGTCGTTCAGGCGGGCCGACAGGACGCGGCTGTTGCCGGCGGACAGGGCCTTGCCGCCATCGGTGGCCTCGATATTGGCGACGACGAGGAAGTTGGGGGCCAGACCGTCTTTCGAGGGATCGCGCACGGCGAAATACTTCTGGTGCACCTTCATCGACAGGCGGACCACTTCGGGCGGCAGGGACAGGAACTGCGGGTCCATGTCGCCCAGGATCGGCGTCGGCCATTCGGCCAGACCGGCGACCTCGTCCAGCAGGCCGTCATCGTCGACCAGCACCAGACCGCGTGCGGCGCAAGCGGCCTTGGCCCCGTCCAGAATGCGCAGCTTGCGGTCGGCCACGTCCAGCAGGACGTATTCCTTCTCGAGCTTGGCGCGGTAGTCGGCGAAGTCCTTGACCGCAAACGGCTTGCCGCTGCCGAGGAAGCGGTGGCCCTCGGTCACGTCGCCGGACTGGATGCCGTCGATCTCGAACGGGACCACCGCCCCGTCGAACAGGGCGATGATGCGCTTGATCGGGCGCACCCAGCGCAGGGTTCCCACGCCCCAGCGCATCGACTTGGGCCAGGGGAAGCTGCGGACGATCTGATCCACGGCCTCGGCGAAGACCTCGGTGGTCTGGCGGCCCTTACTGCTGATCTCGGCGAACCAGATCCCGTCGCGCTCGACCAACTGGTCCTGCGTCAGGCCGGTCTTGCGCAGGAAGCCTTCCAGCGCCTGAGCCGGGGCCGAGGTCTTGGGCCCCTTGACCTCTTCGTTGCGGTCGGGCGTGGCGGCGGGCAGGCCGTCGATCACCAGCGTCAGGCGGCGCGGCCCGGCAAAGGCGTTCAGCGCCTCCCAGGTCAGACCGGCGGCCTTCAGACGCTCGGAGGCCATGCGCTCCAGATCGCGCGCGGCGCCCTGCTGCATGCGGGCGGGGATTTCTTCAGAGAAGATTTCGAGGAGAAGCTGGGGCATCAGGCGGTCGCCCGTTCGTGTTCGACTTGAGCGAGAGCGCAGGCTTTGCAGAGGTCGCGGATGCGGCCGATGTAGCTCTGGCGTTCGGCGACGGCGATGGCGCCGCGGGCGTCCATCAGGTTGAACAGGTGCGAGGCCTTCAGCACCTGATCATAGGCGGGCAGGACCAGCGGCTGGCCCTGCGGCCCCTTCATGGTCAGGAAGTGGGCGGCCTCGCGCTCCATGTCCTCGAAGCGGCGCTTCAGCGCGGCGACGTCATAGCCGTGGAAGTTGGCTTCCGACTGCTGGCGCTCGTTCTCGAGGAAGACCTCGCCGTAGGTCAGGCCCTCCTTGTTGAACTTCAGGTCATAGACGTTGTCGACGCCCTGAACATACATGGCCAGACGTTCCAGCCCGTAGGTCAGCTCGCCCGAGACCACATCGACCTCGATGCCGCCGACGCCCTGGAAATAGGTGAACTGCGTCACCTCCATGCCGTCGCACCAGACCTCCCATCCCAGGCCCCAGGCGCCAACGGTCGGGTTTTCCCAGTCGTCCTCAACAAAGCGGATGTCGTGCAGCTTGGGGTCGATGCCGATGGCGGCCAGCGAGCCGAGGTACAGCTCCTGCAGGTTGTCCGGGTTCGGCTTCAGGATGACCTGATACTGGTAATAATGCTGCAGCCGGTTGGGGTTCTCGCCGTAACGGCCGTCGCCCGGACGACGCGACGGCTGGACATAGGCGGCCTTCCAAGGCTTGGGGCCCAAGGCGCGCAGCACCGTGGCCGGGTGCAGGGTGCCGGCGCCGACCTCGATGTCGTAGGGCTGCAGGATGGCGCAGCCTTGGTCGCCCCAGTATTTGTGCAGGGTCAGGATCAGGTCCTGGAAGGATAGGGGTTCGGTCGTCACGGCGGCTCGTTTTCGCAGCGCAAAATTTGAGCGCGGACCCTAGAGGGCGGCGGGGCCGAGTTCAACCGGACCCAGGATTTCCCAACAGGCAGGATCGCACCCACCAGCCGGGGCGTCGCAGCGTGACCGCAGCGTTTTCCGCCGCCGCAGCATCCTCGAACAGGCCGAAGACCGTCGCGCCCGAGCCGGACATCCGCGTCAGGCGACAGCCCGGCGCGGCGTTCATGGCCGACAAGGCCTCGCCTATGCCCGGCGTGACGCGCAGGGCGGGCGCTTCCAGATCATTGCGCTGGCCCTTCAGCCACTCGATCACGGCGGCTGGCGACCAGTCGATGGGCGCTTCCGGACAGTTCGCTTCGCCAGCGGGCGCGTCGTCATAGGCGCGATAGACCGCTCCCGTCGGCGACGGCAGGCCGGGGTTCAGAAGGACCGCGTGCAGCGGCGACAGGCGCGGTTCGTCGGTCAGGTCGTCGCCCTTTCCCGTCGCCCAGGCCGGACGGGCGCGCAGGCACATGGGGCCGTCCGCCCCGACCACCCCCGCGACGGCCTCCAGCGCCGCCTCGTCCAGATCAAGGTCCAGAAGCTGGGCCGCCAAACGCATGGCCGTCCCCGCGTCGGCCGACCCGCCGCCCAGACCCGCGGCGATGGGAAGCTGCTTGTCCAGGGTCACCGCCACCGGCGGCGCGCCGATCCCGGCGGCCTCGCCCAGCGCCCGCAGGCCGCGCAGGATCAGGTTGTCGCCCTCGCCCGCCAGAGCGCCGCCGAACGGCCCGGTCACGTCCAGCGACAGGCGATCCGCCCGCGTGACAGTCACCCCGTCGCCCACGTCGGCGAAGGCGACCAGACTGGCCAGGGGGTGATAGCCGTCCGCCGCCACCAGCCCGACGTGCAGGAAAAGGTTGATCTTGGCCGGAGCCAGGCCGCTCAGCGTCACCAGATCAGTCCGAAACGCCCGCGCCGCTGTCGTCGGTCGGCGCCTGCCCCAGCTTGTCGCGCAGCTTGGTCTCGACCTCGGCCTTGCGTTCGGCCTCGACCTCCAGCGTCAGGACGCGGTTCCACTGGAAGCCCGCCTCGCGCTGACGCCCCACGGCCCAGTAGGCGTCGCCCAGGTGATCGTTGATCTCGGCGTTGGCGGGCTCCTTCGCCACGGCCTGCTCCAGGGTCTCGACCGCCGCCTCGAACTGTCCCTGGCGATACTGGGCCCACCCCAGAGAATCCTGGATATTGCCGTCCGACGGATCGGCGGCGAAGGCGCGGGCGATCATCTCGGCGCCTTCCTGCACGCGCGCGCCGCTATCGACCCACAGATAGCCTAGATAATTCAACACCGTCGGATTGTTGGGTTGCTTCTGCAGGGCGGCCCACAGCTCGGCTTCAGCCTCAGGTTTGCGATTCAGCGCCTCATAGGCGGCGCCGCGCAGGAAATTCACCTCGAACCCCTGGTCGGCGACGTTCAGCAAGGGGCCGTTCAGAACCGTCAGCGCCTCGTCGAACCGCTTCATCTGCACCAGCTGACCGGCCAGAAGATAGGCGACGCCGGCCTCGTCCGGGCGCGCGGCGGCCGCATGACGCAACTCCGAAAGCGCAGCCTCCGACTGACCATCCTTCTCGAGACTGAGGGCGCTCTGCACCCGGGCGGCGGTAAACAGCTCGACGTCCCGCGGCCCTATCGCGCCAAGCGCTGCTCGCGACGCCGCCTCCAGTCCTGCCTGTTCCAGCGTCTGGCCGATCATCAGACGCGTCTGGTCGTCCGGCGCAAGGTTCAGCGCCAGACGCAGATAGACCACGCCGAATTCCAGCGCGCGCTGGGCGATGGCCTGATCGGCGGCGATCCGCAGCGCCTGGGCCGCCCCCTGTCGCCATGAGGGAAACGCCGGCGCGCGCCCCTTCGCCAGGACGCGGGCGCGCGCCTGCGTCGTGGCGCGGTCGTTCGCCCCCGCGGCTATGGCGGCGTCATATTGGACCAGAGCGAGATCACGTTTGCCGCGCCTCTCCAGAAACTCGCCGTATGGCAGCCGGAACAGGCGCGACGCGATAGCGTGGCTGGTCAGATCCCGCCATTCGGCGTCGGCTTCATCGAAACGGCGCCGTCGTTCCAGCAATTTGGCGCGATTGGACCGCGCCACCAGGGTGCTGACCGGATCCAGTTCGACTGGCGGCAAGGCCAGCGCCCGATCCCAGTCGCCGACCGCCGCCGCGATCCAGCCCTGAACATATAGCCCGGCGCGATCATGAGGTTCGCCAATGGGGCTGGATTTCAACATGGCGTCGGCCTTGCGCGTATCGCCATGAACGAAGGCCTGAACCGCCGCGACCAGACGCCCGGCCTGAACAATGACGGGCGACACGCCCTCTCCGTCGGGCGCGATCCGCCCCGCGTCGTCGAGGTCGCCAGCGAGAAGCGCGGCGGTGAAAGCCTGCTCCCGCACGCGCGGCTGCTCGGGCGTCAGCCTTTCAACTCGCGCCAGATAGTCAGCGCCCGCTTCGGCTTCGCCGCTGGTCAGGGCGTTGCGACCCGCGAGGTAGTAGCCGTAGGCGCTGCGACCCTCGGCGTCGGTCGGGATCGGAGCCCACATCGCCGGGATAGGGGGAACCGCAGGCGTCTCCGCCGCATCCGCGATGATGATTTCGGGGTCTTGGCTGTCGACGTCGCCGCGCGGAGTGATGACAATGGCTTCACCATCGAAATCGTCCGTCTGATCCGGACTGTTCGCCGCTTCACCGGCCGCCTTTGCGGCTTCTCGCGCGGCGGCCTCGGCAGGATCTTCAGCCTGAACCGGCGGCGTCTGCGTCGCCTCCTGCGCCAGAGACGGCGCGGCCAGACCCAACGCGATCAGCGAGGCGGCGGCGAACAGGGCGGAGCGGCGGAAGGCGAAGCGCATGGGCGGACCCTTCACGCTTTCCCTTCCGCCCGCAAGGGGCTGAAACCCCTAGGCCTTACATGTTCGGGTAGTTGGGGCCGCCGCCGCCTTCCGGCGTGGTCCAGACGATGTTCTGCGACGGGTCCTTGATGTCGCAGGTTTTGCAGTGGACGCAGTTCTGGGCGTTGATCTGGAAGCGCGGGTTCTGGCCCTGCTCGTCGGTCAGCACCTCATAGACGCCCGCCGGGCAATAGAGCCGCGCCGGTTCGCCATACTTGGGCAGGTTGACCTCGATCGGCACCGAGGGATTCAGCAGCTTGAGGTGGGCCGGCTGATCCTCAGCATGGTTGGTGTTCGAGATGAAGACCGAGGACAGCTTGTCGAACGACAGCTTGCCGTCCGGCTTGGGATAGGTGATCGGCTTGAAGTCCTTGGCCAGACCGGTCGAGGCGGCGTCCGTCTTGGTGTGCTTCATCGTGCCGAAGAAGGAGAAGCCGCCGGTCAGGTGGTTGACCCACATGTCGAACATACTGACCGCGCCGCCCATCATGGTGCCCAGTTTGGACAGCATGGGCTTGGCGTTGCGGACGATCTTCAGCTCCTTATAGACCCACGACGCCTTGTAGGCCTCTTCGTAGGCGTCCAGCACGTCGCCCTCGCGGCCCGCGATCACGGCCTCATAGGCGGCGTCGGCGGCCAGCATGCCGGTCTTCATGGCGTTGTGGCTGCCCTTGATGCGCGGCACGTTCACAAAGCCCGCCGAACAACCGATCAGGGCGCCGCCAGGGAAGGCCAGTTTAGGCACCGACTGGAAACCGCCCTCGGTGATGGCGCGAGCGCCGTAGGAGACGCGCGTGCCGCCCTCCAGATGCTCGGCAATGGCCGGGTGGTGCTTGAACTGCTGGAACTCGTCGAACGGCGACAGGAAGGGGTTCTGGTAGTTCAGGTGCACCACGAAGCCGACGGACACGTAGCGGTCGCCGAAGTGGTACAGGAAGGACCCGCCGCCCGTCTTGTCGTCCAGGGGCCACCCGGTCGTGTGCTGGACCAGGCCGGGCTGATGCTTCTCGGCCGGGATCTGCCACAGCTCTTTCAGGCCGATGCCGAACTTCTGCGGGTCCGAGTTCGCGGTCAGGTCATGGCGGGCCATGATGGTCTTGGCCAGCGAGCCGCGCACGCCCTCGGCGATGAAGACATACTTGCCGTGCAGTTCCAGACCGGGCTGGAAGTCGCCGGTCGGCTTGCCTTCGCGGTCGATGCCGAAGACGCCGGCGACGACGCCCTTCACCCGGCCGGACGGTTCGTCCCAGACCACGTGGCTGGCGGCCATGCCGGGATAGACCTCGACGCCCAGAGCCTCGGCCTGCTCGCCCAGCCAGCGCGCGACATTGCCCAGGGAAGCGATGTAGCAGCCGTGGTTGTGCATGAAGGGCGGCATGGCGAACATCGGCAGGGACGCCTGCCCCTGCGGACCCAGCACCAGGAACTTGTCCGTCTTGACCGGGGTCTCCAGCGGCGCGCCGCGTTCCTTCCAGTCGGGGAAAAGCTCGTTCAGGGCCTTGGGATCGATCACGGCGCCCGACAGGATGTGGCCGCCGATCTCGGCCGACTTCTCCAGAACGGCGACGGAGATCTCCTTGCCGTCCTTCTCGGCGCGCTGTTTCAGGCGGATGGCGGCGGACAGACCGGCGGGGCCGCCGCCGACGATGACGACGTCATATTCCATGACCTCGCGCTCGACGCCTTCCAGCGCTTCGGCCGGCGGCAGCTTGTCGATGACGGCTTCCTGCCAGGCGTTGATTGCGCCGCCTTCGATCGCTTGCTCAGCCATCTTCCCCTGAATCCTCGTTATCGTCGTGGTTATCCGCCTTATCATGAGGTGACGCAGCGGCGGTCAAGGCTTATCCCTGTCACGGAATGACGCCCCAGCCCCTCGACACCGCCGCAACCGAAGCCCTGCTCGCCTTCTGGCGCGATGCGGGGGTGGACGCCTGCTATCTGGACGCGCCGGTCGATCGCACGGTTTTTGTCGCCCCGCCGGCGCCGCAGGTGATGCAGAAGGCCGCCGCCACGGTCACGGCCCTGCATGGAGGAATGTCAGGGGCCGACGCCGTGGCCGAGGCGCGCCGTGTCGCCGCCGCCGCCACGACCATGGATGAAGTGGGCGAGGCCATCGCCGCCTTCCAGGGCTGCCCGTTGCGGGCCATGGGGGCGCGTCAGGCGGTGTTCGCTCGCGGCAATCCCAGGGGCTCCGTCCTGCTGATCGGCGAATCGCCCGGCGAGACCGAGGACCTGCGCGGCGAGCCTTTCGTCGGTCAGCCCGGTCAGCTTCTGGACCGGATGCTGGCGGCTGCGGGTCTGGCCGATCAGGCCTTCATGACCAACACCGTCTTCTGGAAACCGCCCGGCGACCGCCTGCCGACGCCGCAGGAACAGGCCGCCTGCGCCCCCTTCCTGGAACGGGCCTTTGCTCTGATGCAGCCCAGGGCCGTGCTTCTGGTCGGGGCGGCGGCGGCGAAATCGGTGCTCAACACCGAGGAAGGCCTGATGAAAATTCGCGGTCAGTGGCGCGAATGGCGGCTTGATGACGGGACGGCTGCGGCCCCCGTCATGACCACCCTGCACCCGGCCTTCCTGCTGCGTCAGCCCCAGGCCAAGCGAGCCGCCTGGGCCGACATCCTGTCGCTGGCGGCGCGTCTGGATACGGCCCAGGTTGAGCCGAAGGCCTGATTCAGGCATGGTTAGCGGCTGACGACCAGTCCACAGAGCGCTGACAATCCCGAGTCGAGACGGGAGCGGCGCCGACGAAGGGGGCCGCCGCGTATGTACCTTTTCCACCGCGCGACCCTCGCGCCCCTGCTCGTTGCTGCGATCTGCGCCACGATTGCGCCTGCAGCCCTGGCCGCTGACAATGGAGCCGGTGACGGCGGAACATCCTATGTCGCGAACGACTCGGATCGAACGCCGACGGCGCTGAGCAGTTCCGATCGGCTCAGCTACACCACCGCCTTCGACGCCCTGCGGCGCGGCGATCTGGAGCTGGCGCGCAGTTCGGCGCGTCAGGCCCAGGACCGCATCCTGCTGGGTCAGGTCGAGTTCGAGCGCCTGTTCCACCCCACCCACGTCGCCACCTATGACGAACTGGCGGCCTGGCTGGAGACCTATTCCGACCTGCCGATGGCGCAGCGGGTCTATACCCTGGCCATGCGCCGCATTCCCGACGGCGCGCCCGAGCCGAAACGTCCCGGCAACCTGCTGGAACGCACCTGGGCCAGCGTGACCGGGGCCGGAAGCGGCGGCGTCACCGACCCGGCCAAGGCCGCGCGCGTCGCTCTGAACAACGACGATCTGGCGGGCGCCTGGCGCACCGGGGCCGAGATGGGCGACTGGTGGAGCGCCGGCCTGGCCGCCTGGCGCATGAACGAGTTCTCCGACGCCTTTCGCGCCTTCGAGCGCGTGGCTCAAGATCCGACGGAAGACCCTTGGGTCCGCGCCGGCGCCGCCTTCTGGACCGCCCGCGCCGCCGCCCGGTCGGGCCGCCAGGATCGCGTGACCGAATATCTGCGCCTGTGCGCGCGCTGGCCCGCCACCTTCTACGGCCAGGTCGCCCTGCGCCAGTTGGGCGAAGAGCCGGTCATCGAGAACATGGGCCCACGCGCCTATGGCGCGGCGACAATGCAGCGCGCCGCCTTCACGCCCGAGCCCACCGGCGTGGACGCCCGCGAACTGAACGCCTTCATCCGGTCCGACGAGACCGCGCGCCGCACGGTCGCCCTTTATGAGGTCGGTCGCCGCAACGAGGCCGAGGAAGCCGCCCGCACCGGAATGCGCTCGGCCGGCGACGACGCCGCACGGCGCCTGTGGGCCGGACTTTACCGCACCGTGGCCCCGAACCGCGCGGCCCAGTCCGAAGCCAGCCGCATCGACGCGACCCGCTATCCCATGCCGGAGCTGGCGCCCGAGGGCGGCTTCACCATCGAGAAGGCGCTGGTCTATGCGATCGCGCGCAAGGAAACCGACTTCAACGCCACCGCCCGTTCCGGGGCCGGGGCCTATGGCATGATGCAGGTCATGCCTACGACCGCCGCCTATATGACCGGGGATCAGGGCTATGTCCGCAGCCCCGAGCGTTTGTTCGTCCCCGCGACCAACCTGAAGCTGGGTCAGGACTATGTGAACCGCCTGTTCCAGATCGAGTCCTTCCAGGGCGATCTGCTGAAGGCCGTGGCCTCCTACAACGCCGGACCCGGGCCGATGTTGGCCGCAGTGCGGAAACTGGGACCGGACGCCGATCCCCTGCTGCTGATCGAGACCATCGACGTGCCACAGGCCCGCGAGTACGTGGAAAAGGTCGTGGCCGCCTACTGGATCTACCAGCGCATGCTGGGGGCGCCGCTGAACACGCTGGACGCCGTGGCGTCAGGCGCGAAAACCGTGCCGATCCGTCTGGATTACGTCGCGCCGCCGCCTGTCGCGCCTGCACCGATGCAGGTGGCCGAGGCCGCCCCGACCGCCGGGACCCGCTAGAACTCGCTCAGACCAGGCTGGACAGGAGCATGGCCCAGACGAAGGCGAAAGCCAGGCCAGCCAGAAAATAACCGCGGGCGACCTTGCCCCAGTTGGTGTTGCGACTGATCGTCCGCATCGCCTGTCCCCCACGGCCCGACGCCGCAAGGACAGATTGTAACATCACTCGTTAATCACCGGTTTTCGACCAGGCTTAAGCGGCGTTAGCCAGAGCCCCCTCGCCCCAGGCGATGAAGTCAGGCTGGGCCAGCAGGGCGTCGACATAGGCGCGGGCTGCGCCATCCGTGTCGCCGTGCGCGGCCAGATCGATCTGGAAATGACGCACCCGCGCCGCGACCGGGGTGAAGAAGGCGTCAGCGATCGACCACTCGCCGTACAGATAGTCGCCGCCAGCGCCGAAGCGGGCGCGGGCCTCGCGGAAGATCTGCACCAGACGGCGGATGTCGGCGGCCGTATCCTCGCCCTTCGGCGGCGGGCTGCGGTCGGGGCCCACCATGGAATGGTCCGGCGCCATGGCGCACTCGTTGCGCAGGGCCATGAAGCCGGAATGCATCTCGCAGACCACCGACCGGGCCTGCCAGCGCGCATGGGCGTCGGCGGGCCACAGCCCAGCCTCGGGATAGCGTTCGGCGCACCAGACCGAGATGGCCAGGCTGTCCCAGATGGTCTCGCCATCGACCTTCAGCACCGGGACGCGCCCGGCGGGCGAATGAAGCGCGATCTGCTCGGCGGTGTCGGGGCGGTTCAGACGGATGACCGTCTCGGTGAAGTCCGCGCCGCAGCGCTTCAGCACCAGCCAGGGCCGCAACGACCAGGTGGAATAGAGCTTGTCACCGATCACCAGTTCCATGGTCGTCGCTCCTGTTGGGCTGTCGCCCATCAATGGCTGGAGGAGAGCTTCAGCACAACCAGGCCCGAGATGATCAGGACCGCGCCGCCGATCCGCATGGGGGTGATGGGTTCGCCCAGAACCGCGATGCCGACCACGAAGGCCCCGACCGCGCCGATGCCGGTCCAGATCACATAGGCGGTGCCCAGCGGCAGGGTCTTCATCGAGATCGACAGCAGGCCGAAGCTGATGATCATGAAGACGATGGTGCCTATCGTCTGCCACGGCTTCGAAAACCCGTCCGACGCCTTCATCAGGAAGGCCCAGACGATCTCGAACAGACCGGCGAGAAGAAGGAAAATCCAGGCCATGACGCTACTCCCTTGCATGGCGAGCCGGGTCGTCCCGGCAGTCATGCCCAAAGAAGGGAGAGGTCGTCCTCTGAGGCCCCTATCTGGGACAAGGGGACGAGAAGTCAATGGCGAACCTTGACTCGCGGGCCGTCGCGAACGACACGACCGGTCCATGATCACGCGCTATACCCGCCCCGAAGCCGTCGCCATCTGGTCGCAAGAGACCAAGTACAAGATCTGGTTCGAGATCGAGGCCCACGCCGCCACCAAGATGGCGGAACTGGGCGTGATCCCCAAGGAATCAGCCGAGGCCATCTGGGCCAAGGGCAAGGACGCGACCTTCGATGCGGACCGCATCGACGAGATCGAACGCACCACCAAGCACGACGTCATCGCCTTCCTGACCCATGTGTCGGAAATCGTCGGCGAGGAAGCCCGTTTCCTGCACCAGGGCATGACCTCCTCGGACGTGCTGGACACCTGTTTCGCGGTGCAGCTGGCGCGCTCGACCGACCTGCTGCTGGGCGGCGTCGATCGCGTCCTGGCCGCGCTGGAAGCCCGCGCCAAGGAGCACAAATACACCCCGACCGTGGGTCGTTCGCACGGCATCCACGCCGAGCCGGTGACCTTCGGCCTGAAGCTGGCCGGCTATCACGCCGAGTTCCAGCGCGCCAAGCGCCGCTTGGTCACCGCCCGTGAAGAGATCGCCACCTGCGCCATCTCGGGCGCCGTCGGCACCTTCGCCAATGTCGATCCGGCGGTTGAGCAATATGTCGCCGACCAGATGGGCCTGGCCGTCGAGCCCGTCTCGACCCAGGTCATCCCACGCGACCGTCACGCCGCCTATTTCGCCGCCTTGGGCGTCGTCGCCTCGTCGATCGAGCGCCTGGCCGTGGAAATCCGCCACCTGCAGCGCACCGAAGTCCTCGAAGCCGAGGAGTTCTTCGACAAGGGTCAGAAGGGCTCGTCGGCCATGCCGCACAAGCGCAACCCGATCCTGACCGAGAACCTGACCGGCCTGGCCCGTCTGGTCCGCTCGGCCGTGACCCCGGCGATGGAGAACGTCGCCCTGTGGCACGAGCGCGACATCAGCCACTCCTCGGTCGAGCGCGGCATCGGCCCCGACGCCACGGTCCACCTCGACTTCGCCCTGCACCGTCTGGCGGGCGTGGTCGAGCGCCTGAACGTTTACCCTGAGAACATGCAGAAGAACATCGACCGCCTGGGCGGTCTGGTGCACTCGCAACGGGTCATGCTGGCCCTGACCCAGGCCGGCGTGTCGCGTGAAGACGCCTATGCGGCGGTTCAGGAGAACGCCATGAAGGTCTGGCGCGGCGAAGGCGCCTTCCTCGACTTCCTCAAGGCCGACGCCCGCGTCACCCTGCCCCACGACCAGCTCGAGGCCCTGTTCGACCTCGGCTACCACACCAAGAACGTCGACGTGGTGTTCAAACGGGTCTTCGGCGAGGCATGATCAAGGCGCTGCTGAGCCTCATCTTGCTGGGAAGCCTTCCGGGCGCCCACCTGCAGGACGATGCGGAACCTGAGTCAGGCTATCGTACGATTACGCGCACGGTTGATCAGGCGGCGGCCGGACGCTGCCTGAACGGCATGGTCGGTTTCTCCCTGACCATGCAATGCCTGGTCGGTGAGGATGGGCGGCCCGAGGCTTGCGCCGTAGTGAATCCCACCGCCGCCTCGCGCCGTCATGATCGTGTGTTCCAGTGCATGGCGTCCAATATGCGCTTCCACTACGAAGATGGTTCTGCGGCCGTGGGGGAGAACGTCAGTTTCCGCCTCGGCGGACGGACCTGGCAGACCGACATAGAGTATGATCGGGCGCGCAAGGGCCAACCCCAAAGACCATGAACGCCCGCAGCGTCGGCTTCGAGCCTGTTGTCGACAACCACACCCGCGTCCTGATCCTGGGCAGCCTGCCTGGCGACGCCTCGCTGAAGGCGGCCCAGTATTACGCCCACCCGCGCAACAGCTTCTGGCCGCTGATGGGTGGTCTGCTGGGCGAGGCCCTGCCCGCACTTTCTTATGACGCCCGACTGAATCGGCTGAAGGCGCGTGGCGTCGGCCTATGGGACGTGATCGCCTCAGCCGAACGCGCCGGCAGCCTGGACGGCGCCATTCGCTCGCCCGAAGCCGCCGACCTGCGCGGCCTAGCCAACAGCCTGCCCGACCTTCGCGCCGTGGCCTTCAACGGCGGGCTGGCGGCCAGGCTGGGGCGTCGCATCCTGACCAATCTGCAGGGTGTCGCCCTGATCGACCTGCCCTCCTCCAGTCCAGCCCACGCCCGGCCCCTGGCGGAGAAGCGCCGTGCCTGGGCGGTGCTGGCGCCCTTCCTGAGCTGAAGCAGGCGCACGGCGATCACGCGTCGCGCCGGAAAATTTGAACCATTTGCCCTGCTCGCCCGTAGTTCTCCCCGACGCCGCCGCCCCCTCGAGCGGCGCTGATGGAGACACGCCATGAAGATGATCCGAACCGCCAGCCTCGCCACCGTATCCGCCGCCGCCCTGCTGGCGCTGGCCGCCTGCGGCAACAACGAAGCCAAGGTCGAGAAGGCCCCGACCGAGGCCATGCCCGCGGATTCCGCCGCGATGGCTCCGGCTTCCACCGAGCCCATGGTCGGCGGCGTGGCCATGAACCCGAGCGACAATATCGTCGTCAACGCCTCCAAGGCGCCGAACCTGACCACCCTGGTCGCCGCCGTTCAGGCCGCCGGTCTGGCTACGACCCTGCAGGGCGCCGGCCCCTTCACCGTCTTCGCCCCCGACAACGCCGCCTTCGAAAAGATTCCCGCCGCCACGCGCGAGGGCCTGATGCAACCGGCCCAGAAGGCGGCCCTGACCAAGATTCTGACTTATCACGTCGTGCCCGGCCGCCTGACCGCCGCCGACATCGCCGCCGAGGCCCAGAAAGGCGGCGGCGCCGCGATCTTGACCACGGTTCAGGGAGAGAAGCTGACGGTCAGGGACGCCGGCGGCGGCAAGTGGACCATCACCGACGCCAAGGGCGGAACCTCGACCATCACCCAGGCCGACGTCGGCCAATCGAACGGCGTCGTCCATGTCATCGACACCGTGCTGATGCCGAAATAGACCGACCGAAAACGAAAGAAGGGCCGCTGCCGTCACCGGCAGCGGCCCTTCTGAATTCGGTCGGATGAACCCGGAGCTACTCGCCGGCGCGAATCTGTTCGCGGGCGATCGAGGCCAGTTCGTCCATCTTGGAGCGCAGTTCACCTTCCGAAACCGTCAGGCCCGAAGCCTTGAAGTCGCCGGCGATCTTGCGGAAGACGTCTTCTTCGCCCGGCTGTTCAAAGTCGGCGCGGACCACGGCGGCGGCGTATTGCTCGGCGCTGTCAGCCGACAGCTCCATCTTCTCGGCCGCCCAGAGGCCCAGCATCTTGTTGCGACGCGCGATGGCCTTGAACTCTTGTTCCTGATCGAGGGCGAACTTGGTCTCGTAGCCCTTTTCCCGATCGTCGAAGGTCGTCATGCGCGTCGTAACTCCAGTCGCGGACGAAAAGCAGGGCCCGCATCGCCGTCTATAGCCCCCTCGCAGACGAACGCAACCAGACTCGCGGTCGCGCCCCTGACGCTAGGTTACAGGAGGATATTTGTGTCACAGACGCCCTTCGGTTAAAGGGCGTGCGGTCTTATATAGCCGCCGTCGATTCAGGACCGCGCCGCCCCCGGTTGACCTTTGGGCCAGGGCCGCGCGTTTTTCGTTTTGAGGCCGTCCGTTTTCTTCCCGTTCGGGACCCGATTGATGAACACCAAGCGCAAGAAGCTCTACGAGGGCAAGGCCAAGATCCTTTACGAGGGTCCCGAGCCCGGCACGCTGATCCAGTATTTCAAGGACGACGCGACCGCCTTCAATGCGCAGAAGAAGGCGACCCTGGAAGGCAAGGGCGTCATCAACAACCGCATCAGCGAGTTCATCATGTCGCGCCTGAACGGCATCGGCGTGACCAACCACTTCATCAAGCGCCTGAACCTGCGCGAGCAGTTGATCCGTGAAGTCGAGATCATTCCGCTGGAAGTCGTCTGCCGCAACATCGTCGCAGGCAGCCTGGCCACCCGCCTGGGTCAGGAAGAAGGCACGCCCCTGCCCCGTTCGATCATCGAATTCTACTACAAGAAGGATGAGCTGAACGACCCGATGGTGACGGAAGAGCACATCACGGCCTTCAACTGGGCCACCACGCAGGAACTGGACGACATCCTGGCCATGACGGTGCGGGTGAACGACTACCTGTGCGGCATGTTCGGCGCCGTCGGCATCACCCTGGTGGACTTCAAGATCGAGTTCGGCCGCGTGTGGGAGAACGACTTCGCCCGCGTCATCCTGGCCGACGAGATCAGCCCCGACAGCTGCCGCCTGTGGGATTCGACCACCGGCGAAAAGCTGGACAAGGACCGCTTCCGTCGCGACCTGGGCGACGTCATCGAAAGCTACACCGAGGTGGCCCGCCGCCTCGGCATCATGAAGGACATGCCGACCGTGATCCAAGGGGGACTGCACTAATGGCCAAGGTTAAGGTTCACGTCTTCCTGAAGCCCGGCGTCCTGGACGTTCAGGGCAAGGCCGTCGAAGGCGCCCTGCAGGGCCTGGGCTGGGCCGGCGTCGCCAACGCCCGCGTCGGCAAGCTGATCGAGTTCGACCTCGACGACAGCGTGTCCGACAAGGAAGCCGAGGTGAAGCGCATGTGCGACACCCTGCTGGCCAACACGGTCATCGAAAGCTACCGGATCGAAGTCGCCTGAGGCGAAGACAGATCAGACGATCAGGGCCGCTCGAAAGAGCGGCCTTTTTCTTTTCCTCCCCACTGCGTGGCGCGGAGCCTCAGGCGACGTGACGGAGGGGCTGCTTGGTTCCACTGTCCCACCCCCGCCACTTCGTGGTCCCCCTCCCCACTTGATGGGGAGGAAGAGCTCACTCGCACAGATAATCCCGGCTTAACGGGACCGCCGTCTGCTTCTTCGTCAACTGCAACTGGAAGACCATGTGGCCCAGTTCGCGGAAGGCGACCTCGCTGGCGGCGAGATAGAACTCCCACATCCGGCAGAAACGTTCGTCGTACAGGGCCAGGGCCTCGTCGCGCCGGGCCAGGAACCGCTCGCGCCAATGCCGCAAGGTCTCGGCGTAGTGCAGGCGCAGCACCTCCATATCCGTGACCCACAGACCCGATCGCTCGATGGCGGGCAAGACCTCGGACAGGGCCGGAATATAGCCGCCGGGGAAGATGTACTTGCGGATGAAGGGCTGGGTGCGGCTGGGCGGTGTCTTGCGGCCGATGGAATGGATCACCGCCACCCCGTCGTCCGCCAGCAGCCGCGCCACCCCATCGAAATACTCCTGATAATTGGGGGTCCCGACATGCTCGAACATGCCGACCGAGATGATGCGGTCGAAGGTCTGGTTCAGGTCGCGATAGTCCTGCAGCCGAAACTCGGCCCGGTCGGACAGGCCGCGCGCAACCGCCCGTTCATTGGCGGTGCGATGCTGTTCGGTCGATAGGGTGACGCCGGTGACGCGCGCCCCGCGCTCGGCCATCGACAGGCCCAGCCCGCCCCAGCCGCAGCCGATGTCCAGCGCGCTCTGGCCCGGCGTCAGCAGCAGCTTGTCGATCAGGCGCCGCTTCTTGGCGACCTGCGCCTGATCCAGGGTGGCGTTGGGCGTCTCGAAGAAGGCGCAGGAATACTGCAGGTCCTCGTCCAGAAACAGCCGATAGAAGTCGACCGTCAGGTCATAGTGATGGTGGACGTTGCTGCGGGCGTGCAACCGGTCGTTGGCCTGCTCCGCACCCCGCCGAAGCCGTTGCAACAAGGTCAGTCGTCCTGCGCGCGGGCGGATCGCCAGTTGCGACGTCGTCAGTTGCAGGAAGTCGTAGATGTCGCCGCCCTCGACCCGGAAGGTCCCGTCCATGAAGGCCTCGCCCAGGGCCAGATCGGGATTGGCGGCGATGGCCAAGGCCGCCTTCATGTTCGTGATCTCGGCCGTCAGCTCCGGGGTTCCCGGCCCCGCCGTCAGCTCGCGACCGTCCGGCAGGCGCACCCGAATGGCCCGCGTCAGAAAGGTCTGGTCGAGAAGGGCTTGCAGCATCCGGCGCTCCGCGCTTTGAACCAGGAACAAGCTTGGCTAGGAACAGTCTGTCGCAGCGCAACGGTGTGGAAGCCCGACCGTTCCGTTCGCGAACCAGATGCATGGGAGCACCGTCATGACCTTCACCCTGACCTCCGCCGATATCCGCGACGGCGGCGTCCTGCCTGACGCCCAGGTGAAGGCCCTTGGCGACACCTCGCCCCAACTGTCGTGGTCCGGCGCGCCGGAGGGCACGAAGAGCTTCGCCGTCACGTGTTTCGACCCTGACGCCCCGACCGGGTCCGGCTTCTGGCACTGGACAGTGGCCAATATCCCCGCCAAGGTGACTGAACTGGCGACGGGCGCAGGCGCCGTCGGCGGCGCCAATCTGCCCAGAGGCGCGGTTCAGGGCCGCACCGACTATGGCGAGGCCGGTTTCGGCGGCGCCGCTCCGCCCCCCGGCCACGGCCCGCACCGTTACATCTTCACCGTCTTCGCCGTGGACGTGGACCATCTGCCGGTGGGCGCCGACAACTCGGGCGCCATCTTCGGCTTCAACCTGCATTTCCATACGCTGGCGAAGGCCTCGATCACCGCCACCTACGAGAACCTCGGCGGGTGACGGCGACAAAGCCTGATCACGATCAAAGGCTGGCGGCGGTTCCCGACCTCTTCCGCCGCCTGATGGCCCAGCCGCTCAAGGCCCTGACCCGGGCGCGCCTGCCTGCGCAGGGCGCCGTCTATGTCTTCTATCAGGAGGACGAGCCGGTCCATGTGGGCAGCCCTCCCCATCTGGAGGAGCGGATGCTGGCGCCGTCGCTGCGTCTGGCGCTGTCCGCACGGATGCACAAGCCGAGCATCGGCGCCCCCCGGATCAGCGTCAGCGAACCCGCGCCGCGTCCCGGCCGCCGCAAGCCGATCAAGGCCCGCTGGCTGAGCGTGCACGATAGTCACGACCGGCTGCTGCTGGAGCTCTACGCCGCCCAAACCCTGGGCCTGTCGGTGTCGCACCCCAAGGTCCGTGCCGAACTGGCCGCCGCCTGAGCTCCGCCCAATCTGGTCGCAAACAAAGCGTGATGAACTGATCGTCCGGCCAAGGTTGCGCCCTCGACCCCGGCCCCTATTTTGCGACGCACAGTAATTTTGTTGCATTGCGATAGTTCATGGCCCCCACTGACACCGCCGTCTGTATCGACGACCGCGCCTGCGCGCCGTCGCCCGCGATGGAGACGGTCGCCGCCCCCGGCAAGGTGGCGTTGGTCCTGCTGGCCCTGGCCATGGGCGGGTTCGCCATCGGGGTCACCGAGTTCGCGGCCATGAGCGTCCTGCCCGACTTCGCGGCGGGCCTTGGTGTCGATGAACCCACCGCCGGTCACGTCATCAGCGCCTATGCCGCCGGCGTCGTGGTGGGCGCGCCGATCCTGGCCGTGCTGGGCGCGCGCCTGCCGCGCTGGCTGTTGCTGATCGGTTTCATGGCCCTGTTCGCGGTCGGCAATGCGCTCAGCGCCCTCGCCCCGACCTATGAGTGGATGCTGGCCTTCCGCTTCCTCAGCGGTATTCCGCACGGGGCCTATTTCGGCGTGGCGGCCCTGGTGGCGGCGTCTCTGGTGCCGCTCAGGCTCAGGACGCGCGCCGTCTCGACCATTCTTCTGGGCCTGACCGTGGCCACCGTCATCGGCGTGCCGATCGCCACCGCCGTCAGCCACAGTTTCGGCTGGCGCTGGACCTTCGCCATCGTCAGCGTCCTGGCCGTCGTCACCATGGCCCTGGTGGCCCTGTTCGCGCCGCGCGATCCGGCCCATGCCGACGCCAGTCCCCTGCGGGAACTGGGCGCCCTGAAGCGCGGGCAGGTCTGGCTGACGCTGGGGGTCGGGGCCATCGGCTTTGGCGGGATGTTCGCGGTCTACGCCTATCTGGCCTCGACCCTGACCGCCGTGACCGGCGTGGGGCCTGAGGTCCTGCCCTGGGTCTTCGCCATGTTCGGCCTGGGCATGATGAGCGGCAACCTGCTGGGCGCCTGGGCCGCCGACCGGTACGGCATGAAGGCGGCGGGCGGCTTGCTGCTGTGGAGCGCGGCGGCGCTGGCGCTCTATCCGTTCGCGGCCCCGCACCTGTGGGCCATGCTGATCGTGGTCTTCCTGATCGGCGGCGGGGGCGGGCTGGGCTCGATCCTGCAGACTCGCCTGATGGACGTGGCCGGCGACGCCCAGACCTTGGCCGCCGCCTTGAACCACTCAGCCTTCAACACCGCCAACGCCATCGGCCCCCTGCTGGGCGGCATGGCCGTGGCGGCGGGCTGGGGCTGGACCTCGACCGGCTGGGTCGGCGTGGCCCTGTCGCTGGGCGGTTTCGCGGTCTGGGTGGTCGCCTGGCTGACCGGCCGCAAGACAGGACAAAGCCACGCCTGACATCCTGAACAATTGATGCTAGGAGGCCCGCCCATGAGCGCAGCCGTCATCGTCTTCCCGGGTTCCAACTGCGACCGCGACTGCAAGGTCGCCGTCGAACGTTCCACTGGCGAACAGGTCCAAATGGTCTGGCACGCCGAGACCGAGCTGCCGAAGGGCCTCGATCTGATCGTCCTGCCGGGCGGCTTCTCCTACGGCGACTATCTGCGCTGCGGCGCGATGGCGGCCCAGGCCCCCATCATGCAGGCGGTCAAGAAGGCCGCCGACGACGGCGTCGCCGTTCTGGGCATCTGCAACGGTTTCCAGGTCCTGTGCGAAGCCGGGATGCTGCCGGGGGCCCTGCTGCGCAACGCCGGCCTGAAATACGTCTGCAAGCCGATCAGCCTGACGGTGGCCAACGGCCAGACCCGCTTCACCTCGGGCTATCAGGGCCAACGCGAAGTCGTGATGACCCAGGGCAACGGCGACGGCAACTACTTCGCCGACGCCGAGACCCTGGCCCGCCTCGAGGGCCAGGGCCAGGTGGTCTTCCGCTACGTCGACAACCCCAACGGCTCGGTCGCCGACATCGCCGGCATTCAGAACGAACGCGGCAATGTCCTGGGCATGATGCCCCACCCCGACCGCGCCTTTGAAGCCGAGCTGGGCAGCGCCGACGGCGCCACCCTGTTCCAGAGCATCTACGCCGCAGCCTAACCGAACCAAGGCGAACGTCGTTTTCCAATCTTGACGCCCCGGCGACTGCACGGCATCTGTGCCTGCAGCCAAGGGGGGCTTTCATGATCAAGAAAATTCTCGGGATCGCTGCGATCCTGTCGCTGGGCGCGTGCGCGTCGCCCTATGTCGCCACGCCGTACGACCGAGCGGCGCACAATGTGCAATCCATCACGATGATGGACGACGCGCTGCCTGAAAAAGCCATCGCCTACGAAGTCGCATCGGTCGGCTCCAACTTCGGGCTGATCGGCGCTCTGGTGGACGCCGGCATCCAGGCCAGCCGTCAGGACGCCGTCAATGACGCCCTGATCGGCGCCAAGTTCGACGCCGAGGACAAGCTGGAGACCCGCCTGGTCTCGGCCCTCGCCGGTCATGGCTACAAGGTCGCGCCGCTGACCGATCAACCTCGCGCCAAGCGTGACCTGCTGGAAACCTATCCGGCGGCCGCGGAAGGAGTCGACGCCTATCTCGACGTCTCGGTCACGCACTACGGCTACATGTCGTCCGGCGCGGGCCAGCCCTTCCGCCCCAGCGTCGGCGCGGAGGTACGGCTGGTGAAGGTGTCGGATCGATCGACCCTCATGGAAAACACCATTGTCTACAATCCGCTGACCCCGATTGAAGGCGTCATCACCCTGCCGCCCAACCCGCAGTACGTTTTCTCCAATCGCGCCGAACTGCTCGAAAACCCCGACCGCCTCGCCGCCGGGATCGAAGACGCGCTGAACCAGGTGGCCGACACGGCCGCCCGTCTGCTGCAATAGGACGGCTGATGACACGCCTTCGCACCCTGGGGGCTGTCGGTCTGCTCGGGATGACGGCGGCGGCTTGCGCTACCGCCGCGCCCCCGCCGCCGCCAGCCCTGACCTATGCTCGACAGGACTGTTCTGCGACGCCTGATCTGTCGACCGCCGTCAGCCTGACACCCGACAAGGAACGGGCCGTTCATCTGGTGGCCTCGCCCGTCGGGCCGGAAACCTCATGTCTTGTTCGCGCCGGCGTCGCCGCGCCCTATGTGCTCTATGCTCTTCCGGCGGATTTCGGCGACAAGACGCTGAACGTCGGCTCGACGTTGGAGCACATGCGTATATTCGCTCCCAACGTCGAAATTCTGGACGGTCAGGGCAACGTCATTCGCACCTTCGAGCGGCGCGAGTACTTCTATCGCGGCCCGGTCTATTCCGTGCAGTTCCGCCCGCGTCCTGGTGAAGCCTATCTGCTGGTGACCGCGGCGCATGACCTTGTCGGCCAGCAGTACGACGCCATCCAGATCGGCGTCGCCAGCACCGTCGTGACAACCGGCCTCTACAGCGCGGTCATACAGACAGGCACCGAGGCCAAGCAGATGCGCACCTTCTCCTACGACGGGACGGTACGCGTTGCGATCAACGACACCGACACCGAAGAAAAGCCCACGACCTAGTCCGGACGCGCCGCTCCTGTGACACGGGGCGGCGCGTCGATCCTTGATGCGCGGCTACGCGCTAGTCTTCTGAAGACGCCTTGCCCTTGCGATCCAGAACGCTGGCGCTGCGCCCCATTTCGTCGACTTCGATCTCTTCCTCGACCGGTTCGCCGTCTTCGTCCAACGGGCGCTCCAACGTGCCCGCGGCCCCCGATTCGCCAATGGCGGCCAGTTCGCGGGCGCCGACGCCCAGCCCCTGTTCAAGAGCGCGGTTGGTTTCCACCTCTTCGGTGTCGAGGGCCGGATCGTCCGGCAGGTCGTCGGGGTCGGCCATGGCGCTTCTCCTGAGCTAGCGGTCTGTCCTGACCTAATCGAGGCGACCCGCCGAGGGTTCCGTCGCCGCCCCTTGAACCAAACCGGCGCCCGATGCGTATGTACGGTGAAGCTGAGCCGGAGACACAGGTATGTCCGCCATCGAACGCCCCACGCCGCGCCAGCGGACCCGTCGCCTGGTCGTGCTGGCCGCAGCTGTCTTCGCCGTTGTGGTTCCGATCGTTCAGCGTCTGGGCGGTTTCGGTCTGTCACAGGCCGAGTTCGCGGCGGACGGCGACCAGACCCTGCAGGTGGCGGGTTACGCCTTTTCCATCTGGGGCCTGCTGTATCTCGGCCTGCTGACTTACGCCGGACGACAAGCCCTGCCCCAGACGGGCGAGAGCGTGCTGATCAACCGCCTGGGCTGGCCCTCGGCGGTGGCCATGTTCGGCATCGGATTGTGGATCGTGGTCGCGGCGCTGAACCTGAAGGCGGCCAGCGTCGCCGTCATCTTCGCCTCCCTGCTGGCCCTGCTGGTTCCCCTGCTGGCACTGGGCAAGACCATCCGCACGACCGGCGTCATGGACCGCGACCGCTGGTTCCTGATCTGGCCGCTGGCGGCGTTGGCGGGGTGGCTGACCATCGCCGCGCCTCTGAACCTGATCACCACGGCGACGGCGTTCGACGCCCTGCCCGGCTTCCTGTCACCCACCGGCTGGGCCATCGCCGCGATTGTCGTGGTGGTTCTGGTGGCCATCGAGGTCACGCTCTACTTGCGGACCCTGGCCTATTCGCTGCCGATCGCCTGGGGTCTGGCCGGGGCCTTCGTGGCGGAACAGGCGCGGAATCCGATACTTGGGTTCACAGCCCTGGGCGCCGCCTTCCTGCTGGTGGTCGCCTCCGTCATCCTCGTCTTCGGCCTTAAACGCGGGATCGAGCGGCCCCACTGAAGGGACGGGCTGACAGGAGGCTCAGACCCGGCTAGAAGCCCCGCCCATGAGCGCTCCGCAAAAGACCACCGCAGAATTGGCCGCTGAATACGGTCTGGCTCCGAACGAGTATGAGGTCCTGCTGGACCGGCTGGGTCGAGAGCCCAACCAGGTCGAGCTGGGCGTCTTCTCGGTCATGTGGTCCGAGCACTGCTCTTACAAATCCTCCAAGAAGCAGCTGATGAAGTTCCCGGTCACGGGACCGCGCGTCATCTGCGGCCCGGGCGAGAACGCCGGGGTCATCGACATCGACGACGGCGACGCCTGCATCTTCAAGATGGAGAGCCACAACCACCCCTCCTACATCGAACCCTATCAGGGCGCGGCGACGGGCGTGGGCGGCATCATGCGCGACGTCTTCACCATGGGCGCCCGCCCGGTGGCCCTGCTGAACGCCCTGCGCTTCGGCGATCCGTCGCACGAGAAGTCGAAGCGTCTGGTCAAGGGCGTGGTCGCCGGCATCGGCGGCTACGGCAACTGCGTCGGCGTGCCGACGGTGGCCGGCGAGACCAACTTCCACAAGGGCTACAACGGCAACATCCTGGTCAACGCCATGTGCGTGGGCCTCGCCCGCGCCGACGAGATCTATTATTCGGCCGCGCCGGAAGCCGGCCACGACGTGGTCTACTTCGGCTCCAAGACGGGCCGCGACGGCATCCACGGCGCCACCATGTCCTCGACCGAGTTCACCGAGGATTCGGAAGAGAAGCGCCCCACCGTCCAGGTCGGCGATCCCTTCGCCGAGAAGCTGCTGATCGAAGCCACGCTGGAGCTGATGGCCTCGGGCGCCGTCGCCGCCATTCAGGACATGGGCGCGGCGGGTCTGACCTCTTCGTCGGTCGAGATGGCCGGCAAGGGCGGCGTCGGCGTCGAGCTGGACCTCGACAAGGTGCCCCAGCGCGAAACCGGCATGACCGCCTATGAGATGATGCTGTCGGAAAGCCAGGAGCGGATGCTGGCGGTCCTCAAGCCCGGCTTCGAGGACGTCGGCTATCGCATCTTCACCAAGTGGGGCCTGGACTTCGCCATCATCGGCAAGACGACCAACACCGGCCATCTGGTGCTGAAGCATCACGGCGAGGTGGTCTGCGACGTGCCGCTGGCCCCGCTGTTCGACGACGCGCCTTTGTATGACCGCCCCTGGGTTCAACCTGAGCTGCAACCGCGCCTCGACCCGGCGGAAGTCCCCGCTCCCGAAAGCTGGAACGACGCGGTCATCAAGGTCATCGCCTGCCCCGACATGGCGTCCAAGCGCTGGATCTGGGAACAGTACGACCGCCACGTCATGGCCGACACCCTGCAGGACTCTTCGACCGGCGCCGACGCTGGCGTGGTCCGCGTCCACGGCACCGACAAGGGCCTGGCCGTGACCAGCGACTGCACCCCGCGCTATGTCCAGGCCGACCCCTATGAGGGCGGCAAGCAGGCGGTTGCAGAAGCGTGGCGCAACCTGACCGCCGTGGGCTCGCGTCCCATCGCCATCACCGACAACCTCAACTTCGGCAACCCGCAGCGCCCCGAGATCATGGGCCAGATCGTCCGCGCCACCGACGGCATGGCCGAGGCCTGCCGTGAACTGGACTTCCCCGTCGTCTCGGGCAACGTCAGCCTCTACAACGAGACCAACGGCGTCGCCATTCCGCCGACCCCGACGGTCGGTGCGGTCGGCCTGCTGACCAACTATGACGTGGTCACCGGCTTCGGCGGCGTGGTCGAGGGCGACACGCTGGTCCTGATCGGCCAGACGCACGGCGAGCTGGGCGCCTCCATCTATCTGCGCGAAGTTCTGGGCCGTGAAGACGGCGCCCCGCCGCCGGTGGACCTGAAGCTGGAACGCAAGACCGGCGACTTCGTGCGCGGTCTGATCGAGACGGGCGAGCTGACGGTCGTGCATGACCTGTCGGACGGCGGTCTGGTCGGCGCCGCCGCCGACCTGGCCCTGGCCTCGGACGTCGGCATCGAGCTGAACGCCTCCAGCGCCGCCCACGCCCACGGCTTCCTGTTCGGCGAAGACCAGGCCCGCTATCTGGTCGCCGTCCCGGACGCCGAGGGCCTGATCGCCAAGGCTCAGGAAGCCGGTCTGCACGCCTCGGTCGTCGGCGTGGCCAAGGGCGCGGACTTCGCCTCCTCGGGTCCGAAGGGCGAGCTCTACCGCATCCCCGTCGCCCACCTGCGCGAGATCCACGAAGGCTGGATGCCGAACTGGATCGAGGGCTGATGCACCTGCGCGTCCTCGTCTTCGTCGTCGCCGGCGCGGCCCTGCTGGCCGCCTGCGACTTCGAGGGCGGCGACCCGGTCCAGCACGCCCTGCGCGACGCGGCGGCCGCCCGGCAAGCCGCCGCGCTGAAGACCACCGAAGAAGAACAGGCGGCCGCCGCCAAACGCGCCGCGCCCGCTGAGGACGACGAGTTGTCGCGCCTGATCACCTCGCGTCGCCGTGCCGTCGAGGACACCCGCGCCCTGCTGGCCGCCACCACCGATCCTGCCCTGAAGGCCCAATTGGCCAGCGATCTCAAAGCTGAGGAAGCACGACTTCAGGTCCTGGAAGGGCGACATATGGCGTCGGCGACCGCGCACGACGCAGGTCGCTGACGGGCGACGGGAAAAGCGCGTGAAGATCGCCATTGTCCTGCCTCCGGGCAGCCGGTTCTCCCAGGCCCAGCCCAACTCCATGGAGACTGTGGTCCGCACTCTGGCCCATGCCTACGCAGGGGACGACACGCTGCGCGTCTTCTGTTGTGCCGGGGCCGAGGATCATGGCGACCTGCCCGTTCACACCCTGCCGCAGCGCCGTCGCCCGCGACTGAAGGCCCTTCTGGCCGCGCTCAAGGCCTTTCAGCCCGACCTGATCGAATTCCACCAGCAGGTGCGACAGGCTGCGCAGATCGCGCCGCATTTTCCCCAAACCCCGCTCATCCTCTATCGCCACAACGCGCTGAAGACCTCGCGCAACCCGGTCAACCGGTGGCGTTACCACCGCGACTATCGCCGCATGGACGGACTGGTCTTCGTCAGCGAGTCCGAGCGCCTGAACTTCCTGCGCGACTATCCTGATCTGGGTCGACGCGCCCACGCCGTGCCCAACCCCATCGACACCCCCCTGTGGCGCGCTTCGCCGGAAGAGCGCGAACCGGTCATCGCCTTCGCCGGACGCGCCATAGCCGAAAAGGGCCTGGATCTGGTTTGCGCCGCCCTGCCCGGCGTACTGGACCGTCACCCGGACTGGCGTGCGGTCCTGATGCTGAACGACTGGAGCATGCACGCCGACTGGGCCGCCCCCCACGTGGAGCCTCTGGCGCGCTACGGCGATCGCATCACAGTCATGCGCTCGGCCCCGCTGTCCGAGGTGCGCGACGTCATGCAGCGCGCCGCAATCGCCCTGACGCCCTCGGTCTGGGCCGAACCCCTGGGTCTGACCGCGCTCGAGGCCCATGCGGCTGGCGCCGCCCTGATATCTTCCGGACGTGGCGGCCTGCGCGAGGCCAGTGGTCCGCATGCCCTGTATGTCGACGACCTGACGCCGCAGGGTCTGGCCGATGCGATCGAAAGCCTGATCGCCGACCCCGCCCGTCGCCTCGCCATGGCGCGCGCGGCCCAGACCCATGTGCTGGAGACCCACGCGCCCGAACGTCGCGCCGCCCAACTGGATGCGCTGCGCCGCCAGATGGTCAGGGCCGTGCGCGACTAGCCGCCCCTTTATTTTGACATCATCGTCAATAACTATGGAGCGGACCTGAGAAGGAGCGTTCCATGACCGCCGCCGCCTCGACCTTTCGGCCCTGGACGCCGCCGCGCCGGACGGAAAGGCTCAGCCTGTTGCCCTTCCTGTGGCAGAGCTGGCGCGATCCACTCGCCATCTGGGGCGAGGCGCATTTCCAGGAGCTCTACATCTCGGGCCAGTCGCCGCTGGGCCGATCCCTGGTGGTCAGTGATCCGGCGGGCGTACGCCATGTCCTGACCGACAGCGCCGCCAACTATGTGAAGGGCGACCTGCAACGACGGGTTCTGGGTCCCATGCTGGCGGACGGCCTTCTGCTGACCGAGGGCGAGCAATGGCGGCGCGCGCGGCGCATCATGGCCCCCCTGTTCACCCCCGCCCACACGACGCGCACGGTCGAGGCCATGGACAGGGTCTGTCGGCGCCGCGTCGAGGGCTGGCGGCTGCAACACGGCGCGCGGGTGCTGAACATCGACAGCGAGATGAGCGGCCTGACCTTCGACATCCTGTCGGCCACGCTGTTCTCGGACGATCTGGACGGCGACGCGGCGGGGTTCGAGAAGGCGCTGAACCATTTCCTGGCGGTCGGCGCCCGGATCAGCCCGCTGGACGCCCTGAAGGCGCCCGACTGGATCCCCCGCCTCGGCCGGGTGGCGTCCGGCGGCGACGCGCGCTTCTTCAAGGAGAGGGTCAACGCCCTGGTGGCCCGTCGCCGTGCGCGACTGGAACAAGGGGACGCGCCCGACGACCTGCTGACCGCCCTGCTCAGCGCCCGTGACGAGGAAGGCGACGGTTCGGGCCTGTCGAACCACGAGGTCGCCTCCAACATCCTGACCTTCATCCTGGCGGGACATGAGACCACGGCCCGGACCCTGGGCTGGACCCTGCACCTGATCAGCCGCGACCGTCGCGTGGCCGATATCCTCAAGGCCGAGGCCGACGCCTGGGACCGCAGCGCCGGGGGTCTGCGCGACCTGATCTGGCACCGGGCGGTGATCGAAGAGGCCATGCGCCTGTTCCCGCCGGCCCCGGCCATGATCCGACAGGCCCTGGAAGACGACGTGATCGGCGGTCATGAGGTGAAGGCCGGCCAGAGCGTGCTGATCGCGCCCTGGGTCATCCATCGGCATGAGAAGCTGTGGGCCGAGCCCGACGCCTTCCACCCCGAACGCTTCCTGCCCGAAAACCGCAAGTCGATCGACCGCTACGCCTGGCTGCCTTTCAGCGGCGGCCCGCGCATCTGCATCGGCGCCGCCTTCGCCATGCAGGAGGCCATCATCGCCCTGGCTGAAATCCTGAAAGCCGCCGAGGTCGAGGCCATCACCCCGGTCGAACCCCGCCCCATCCATCAGGTGACCCTGCGCAGCAGCCGAACCATGCGGCTGCGGCTGAGGGCGCGGCGGGATCAGCCCGGCGCCTAGACCTGCGGGATAGCCTGGCTCAGCCGGCCGCCGACGCGGATGGCCTCGACGCGCTTGGCCAGACCCGTGCGGTCGTCGGTCTCGACGAAAACGCCGCAGATGGTGGCCGGGCCGCTGGCGGGGGTGTAGCGCCCGCCGGAAAGCCGCGTGGTGAAGCGGCGCAGCGGCTCTTCCTTGTCGTTGCCGATGACCGAGTCATAGTCGCAGCAGCCGCCCGCGTCGGTCTGATAGGCCGTGCCGTGGGGCAGGATCTGCGCGTCAGCGGTCGGGACGTGGGTGTGGGTGCCGACCACCAGACTGGCGCGGCCGTCGCAGAAGTGGCCCATGCCCATCTTCTCGCTGGTCGCCTCGGCGTGCATGTCAACGATGACGGCGTCGGCGACCACGCCCAGCGGCGCGGCCTCCAGCTCGCGCTCCACGGCGCTGAAGGGGTCGTCCATCGGGTCCATGTGGACGCGACCCAGCACATTGATGACCAGCACCCGGCGGCCGTCCTCGGTGACGAAGACGTCGGCGCCCCGGCCCGGCGCATCCATCAGGCGCGGATAGTTGGCCGGACGGATCAGACGCGGCTCGCGCACGATATAGGTCAGGGCCTCGCGCTGGTCCCAGCTGTGGTTGCCCAGGGTCAGGACGTCGGCCCCGGCGGCGAAGATCTCGCGCGCGGTGTTCTCGGTGATGCCGAAGCCGCCCGCGGCGTTCTCGGCGTTGACCACCACGAAGTCGAGCTTGAGGTCGCGCCTCAAGCCCGGAAGATGATCCGTCAAGCCATCGCGCCCGGACTTGCCGACCACGTCACCGAAAAATGCCAGTCTCATTGGACGGCTCTATAGCCCTTCTCGGTCAAAACGCCATGCAGACGCATGTCATGAGGCTCCAGCGCCAGCCGCTCGACCTCTTGCCCTGCGTAGGCGAAGCCGACGCGCACGGCGCCGGGCAGGACCGCAAAGGTCCGGTCGTAATAGCCCCCGCCCTGCCCCAACCGCCCGCCGTGGGCGTCGAAGGCCAGCAGCGGCGTCAGGATCAGGTCGGGCGTCACGGCCTCCGCCAGCGGCAGGGGCGCGGGACAGCCGGCAGCGTCCAGCTCCAGCGGCTCGCCCGGCGCCCAGGCGCGAAAGATCATGGCCGCGTCGCGCTCGATCACCACCGGCAGGCAGAGGCGACGTCCCGCCTGATGCAGGGCGACGGCCAGCGCGTCCGTGTCCAGCTCCGAGCCCATGGCGCGATAGAGAGCGACGGCGTCGCCTGTCGGCAGGGCCCCGGCGTGCCCAGCGGCGCGCTCGGCGGCCTCGTTATCGACCTCGGCCAGCCGCTTGCGCAGGGCGCGCATGGAAGCGCGGAGTTCGTGTTTGGAGGTCATGGACCCTGCCTTCCGCCGTCATCCTCGGGCTTGACCCGAGGATCGAGCCGACCAGCACGCTAAAGGCCGGACAGGTTGAGCGCGTCGCGCAACCCGATCCTCGGGTCAAGCCCGAGGATGACGGCAAATGGATTGAGCAGGAGAACGATAGCGCAAAATGCGCTCAAGCCGCGAGCGACCGCGTCGCAAGCATAGCGCACAAAAATGAGAGGGTGGCGGCGCCGCGTGAACCGTGAAGACGGTTTAAATCCTCTCGACCTGGGTAGCCAGGTGGGCTCCATATGCCCAGGCCCTCGAGCCCGGACAGGGACAGATCCCTATGAGTGAATTAAGGTCAGAAGGATATGTTGTCTTCGACGTGAGCCGCAGCAGGACCCGCCGCCGGACAAGATAGGCGGTCCGGGGCGTTTCAACAATGGCGAACGCTCACTCTTTCCTCCCCACTCGTGGGGGAGGGGGACCGCGCAGCGGTGGAGGGGCGGCACGGACGGCAGACGTGGAGTCGCCCCCTCCGTCTCGTCGGCTACGCCGCCGATCCACCTCCCCATTCGCTTCGCGAACAGGGAGGAAAGAGGCTTAAATCGTCTGGCAGATCTTCTCGATGCGGGCGGCCACCGCGTTCAGGGCCTCGGCCACGCCGTCGCCAGGCGGGGGCGGCGGGGCCTTTTTCGGACCGTCCTCGACCACCGGGCCCTGCCCGTTCTCCAGGCGCTGTCGCGCCTCATGCAGTTCGTCGGCCAGCATCAGCGAGGCCATCAGGAACAGGCGCAGGTCGCCTACATGGCCCACGTCTCCGGCGATCTGGCGTACATGGGTGTCGAACTGGCGAGCCAGGATAGCGACGCGCTCTTCCTGACCGTCGGCGCAACCGACGGCGTAGGAGCGGCCATTGACCTCGACTGTAACGGTCGCCATCAGCGCCCCTCCTGCTCGGCCAGAACCTCGCGCACGGCCTCGGCCGCGCGGCCCAGGGCCTCGGCGGCGTCGCGACCGGCGGCTTCCAGTTCGGCGATGCGCACCAGGTCGGCGGTGTTCGACGGGCGCGGCGCGAACAGGTCATCGTCGGTGATGGCGGGGGCGGTGGCCGGACGCGCCTTCAGCTCCAGCACCCTGCGTTCCAGCAGGGCCAGGGCCTTGTCGATGCGTGTCTTTGCGGCCGTAACGGCGTCCATTGGGGTCCTTTCGTCCAGATTCCGTATAGAACCTGTGCGCGCGTCGGGGTAAAGGCGGCGCGCCCCCGCTTTATCCTGTTCCTGAGGAAAGGTCTCGCCGTGACCGACGCCCAAGCTGCATTCGCCAAACCTTCGCCCAAGCAGATGGCCGACGCCATTCGCGTCCTCGCCATGGACGGCGTCGAAAAGGCCAAGAGCGGCCACCCCGGCATGCCCATGGGCATGGCCGACGTCGCTACCGTCCTCTACTCGAAATTCCTGAAGTTCGACGCCAGCCGCCCCGACTGGGCCGATCGCGACCGCTTCATCCTGTCGGCCGGCCACGGCTCGATGCTGATTTACGCCCTGCTGCACCTGACCGGCTACAAGGAAGCCACCAAGGAACAGCTGGAAAACTTCCGCCAGTGGGGCTCCAGGACCGCCGGTCACCCGGAGTATGGTCACCTGGCCGGCGTCGAGACCACCACCGGCCCCCTGGGTCAGGGTCTGGCCACCTCGGTCGGTTTCGCCCTGGCTGAGCGCCATCTGGCCGCCCGCTTCGGCAAGGATCTGGTGGATCACCGCACCTGGGTCGTCGCCGGCGACGGCTGCCTGATGGAAGGCGTGTCGCAGGAGGCCATTGCACTTGCCGGCCGCCTGAAGCTGAACAAGCTTTGCGTCCTGTGGGACGACAATGAGATCACCATCGACGGCAAGGTCTCGCTGTCGGACGCCACCGACCAGCTGGCCCGCTTCAAGGCCTCGGGCTGGGCGGTCAAGGCCATTGACGGCCACGACCACAAGCAGATCCAGAAGGCCCTGGCCTGGGCGACCAAGCAGTCCAAGCCGACGTTGATCGCCTGCAAGACCAAGATCGGCAAGGGCGCCGCCACCATGGAAGGCAGCCACAAGACCCACGGCGCCGCCCTGGGCGCGACCGAGATCGCCGCCACGCGCACGGCCCTGCACTGGCCCTTCGCCCCGTTCGAAATGCCGGAAGGCATCCAGAAGGCCTGGGCCAAGGTCGGCAAACAGGGCGCCAAGACCCGCAAGGCCTGGGAAGCCCGCCTGCTGAACCACGCCCAGCGCGACGACTTCACCCGCGCCATGGCCGGCGACCTGCCCACCGGCGCCTTCGAGGCGCTGGACGCCAAGCTGAAGCAACTGGTCGCCGACAAGCCTGCGCTGGCCACCCGCCAGTCCTCGGGCGAGGCTCTGGAGACGGTGTTCAACGCCATCCCCGAGATGATCGGCGGCTCGGCCGACCTGACCGGCTCGAACAACACCTTCGTCAAGGACACCCAGATCCTCGACGCCCCTGACTACGCCGGCCGTTACCTGAACTACGGCATTCGCGAGTTCGGCATGGCCGCGGCGATGAACGGCCTGGCCCTGCACGGCGGGGTCATCCCCTACGGCGGCACCTTCATGGCGTTCGCGGACTACAGCCGTCCGGCCATCCGCCTGGGCGCCCTGATGGGCGTGCGCGCGATCCACGTCCTGACCCACGACTCCATCGGTCTGGGCGAAGACGGCCCGACCCACCAGCCGGTCGAGCACCTGGCTGCGCTTCGCGCCATTCCCAACCTGATGGTCTTCCGCCCTGCGGACACCGTCGAGGCGCTGGAGTGCTGGCAGGTCGCCCTGCAGCACAAGAAGACGCCGTCGGGCATGTGCCTGTCGCGTCAGAAGACCCCGGCGGTCCGCCTGACCGACGCCGGCGAGAACCTGTCGCGCAAGGGCGCCTATGAGCTGAAGGCCGCCAACGGCGTGGCGAAAGTCACCCTGTTCGGCACCGGTACCGAAGTCGCCCTGGCGCTGAAGGCCGCCGAGACCCTGGAGGCCGAAGGCGTGCCGACCCGCGTGGTCTCGGTCCCCTGCTTCGAACTGTTCGAGCAGCAGCCCAAGGCCTATCAGGACGCCGTCATCGGCCGCGGCACCGTCCGCGTCGCCGTGGAAGCCGCGATCAAGCAGGGCTGGGAACGCTTCATCGGCGAGGACGGCGGCTTTGTCGGCATGACCGGCTTCGGCGCCTCGGCCCCGGCCGAAGTCCTCTACCGCGAGTTCGGCATCACCGCCGAGGCCGTGGTCGAAGCCGCCAAGGCCCGGCTCTAAGCCTGATGCGCCGCCTCGCCCTCGTCCTCAGCTTCGGCTTGTCGATGGCGGGCGGCGCAACCGCCTTCGCCGAGACGGTCGAAGTCGCCCCCGTGGTCGAGACGCCCGTCGTCATCGGCCGCTCCTACGCCCTGCCCTCAGCCGTCATGAACCAGACGCGCGAGATCAACGTTTGGCTGCCGCCCGGCTATGACAAAGGCAGCCAAACCTATCCCGTCCTCTATGTCCTCGACGGCGGTCAGGATCAGGACTTCCACCACATCTCGGGCATCGCCCAGCTAGGCACCATCGTCGGCACGACCCGCGACGTCATCGTCGTGGGGATCGCCTCGGTCGACCGCCGCAATGAGCTGGCCCTGCCGACCGAGAACGCCGAATTGATCGCCCGTTACCCGACGCAGGGACAGTCCGAACGCTTCCGCCGCTTCGTCTCCGACGAGGTCATGCCCTTCATCGAGGGCCGCTTCCGCACCAGCGGCGAGACGGCCCTGATGGGCGAGTCCCTGGCCGGGCTGTTCGTGGTTGAGACCTTCCTGAAAGAGCCGCAGATGTTCGACGCCTATGTCGCCGTCAGCCCCAGCCTGTGGTGGGACGGCGGCAAGCTGGCGCGGCAGTCGGGGGCGCATCTGCGCGACCACTCCAATGACCCGCACACCCTGATCCTGACGCTCGGCGACGAGGGCGAGGAGATGCAGGCGCCGATGGACGTACTGACCGCCAACCTGCGCGACCACGCCCTGCCCGGCGTCAAATGGGACTTCACCCCGCGCCCAAGCGAGACCCACGCCAGCATCTATCACGGCGCCGCCCTGGACGCCTTCCGCCGCTTCTATGCGGTGCCGGCGCCCGAGACCACCCCATGAGCCATCTCGGCGCCGTCAGCCTGCTGGTCCGCGACTATGACGAGGCCATCGCCTTCTACGTCGGCAAGCTGGGTTTCGACCTCAGCGAAGACACCGACATGGGCGGCGGCAAACGCTGGGTGCGGGTCACGCCCAAAGGCGGCCAGACCTCCCTGCTGCTGGCCCGCGCCGCGACGCCGGAACAACTGGCCCGTATCGGCGATCAGGCCGGCGGCCGCGTCTGGCTGTTCCTCTATACCGACGACTTGATGCGTGATCACGCCGCCTGGCTGGAGGCCGGCGTCGTCTTCCGCGAAACGCCCCGTCACGAAGCCTATGGCAAGGTGGTGGTCTTCGAAGACCTCTACGGCAACGCCTGGGACCTGATCGAACCCGCTACCGGAGTCTGAGCCATGAAGATCGGCACGCCGCTTACCGACCACGCCACCCGCGTCATGCTGCTCGGCTCGGGCGAACTGGGCAAGGAGGTGGCTGTCGAGCTGCAGCGTCTGGGCGCCGAGGTGATCGCGGTCGACCGCTATCCCAACGCCCCGGCCATGCAGGTGGCCCACCGCAGCCACGTCATCCCCATGACAGATCCTCAGGTGCTGAACGGGATCATCATGGCCGAGGCCCCGCACATCATCGTGCCGGAAATCGAGGCCATCGCCACCGACGCCCTGGCGGCCATCGAGGCGGCGGGCCTGGCCCGCGTCATCCCCACCGCCCGCGCCACCCAACTGACCATGAACCGCGAGGGCATCCGCCGTCTGGCCGCCGAGACCTTGAGCCTGCCGACCAGCCCCTACGCCTTTGCCGGATCGGCCGAAGAACTGGCGGCGGGGGCCGAGGCCGTCGGCTTCCCCTGCTTCGTCAAGCCGGTGATGTCGTCGTCGGGCAAGGGCCAGTCCTATGTCGAGAGCGCGGCCGCCGTCGCCGAGGCTTGGACCTATGCCGAGGCCTCGGGCCGGGTCGCGGGGGGCCGGGTCATCGTCGAGGGCAAGATCGACTTCGACTATGAGATCACCCTGCTGACCGTGCGGTCGTTGCGCGACGGCGCCGTCCGCACCGACTTCTGCGCCCCCATCGGCCATCGCCAGCAGAAGGGCGACTACGTCGAGAGCTGGCAGCCGCAGATCATGAGCGAGGCCGCACTGAAGGCGGCGCAAGACATCGCGGGCAAGGTGACGGAGGCACTGGGCGGCCTCGGCGTCTTCGGCGTCGAGCTGTTCGTCACCGGCGATCAGGTCTGGTTCTCGGAGGTTTCGCCGCGTCCGCACGATACGGGTTTAGTGACGCTGGCCACCCAGACCATGAGCGAGTTCGCCCTGCACGCCCGCGCCATCCTCGGCCTGCCGGTGGACGTGTCCTTGCGCGAGCCGGGCGCCAGCGCCGTCATCTACGGTGGCCTGGAGGCCGAGGGCGTGGTGTTCGAAGGCGTGGCCGAGGCCCTGTCGGTGCCGACCGCCGACCTGCGTCTGTTCGGCAAGCCCGAGGCCTTCGAGCGTCGCCGCATGGGTGTGGCCCTGGCCCGCGGCGCCGACACGGATCAGGCCCGCCAGCGCGCGACCGAGGCGGCGGGCAGGGTTCGGGTCATCAGGCCCTGATGCCTCTTTCCTCCCCATGAAATGGGGAGGAAAGCAGCGCCTGCGCCGCCGCAAAGCTTGCCCTGATTGTAAATAAAGCGGCTAACCTTCGACTTTAGTCGGTTGGCGCCCGGGCCCTAATGGGTCCAGAAATGACGAAAGGTCGCACCAAGTCGGCCCGGAGGACCGTTTCGCCATGGGCAAGCTCAAGACCGCGCTAATTTTTGGCGCCATCGCCATACTGGGGGCGGTGGCCGTCGCCGTCATCGCCCTGCACCAGGGCGAGAGCATCAGCGCCGTGTGGATCGTGGTGGCGGCGCTGTGCGTCTACGCCATCGCCTACCGCTTCTACGCCCGCTATCTGGCCGGTAAGGTCATGGGGCTGAACGCGAAACGGCCCACGCCGGCCGTGCGGCACAACGACGGGCTGGACTATGTGCCCACGCCCCGCAACGTCCTGTTCGGGCACCACTTCGCGGCCATCGCGGGCGCGGGACCACTGGTCGGGCCGGTGCTGGCGGCGCAGATGGGCTATCTGCCCGGCGTCTTGTGGATCCTCGTCGGCGCCGTTCTGGCGGGCGCGGTGCAGGACATGATGGTCCTGTTCATGTCCACCCGCCGCGACGGTCGCTCGCTGGGCGACATGGTCCGCACCGAGATGGGCCCCATCCCCGGCATCATCGCCCAGGTCGGCGTGCTGATGATCATGGTCATCATTCTGGCGGTTCTGGCGCTGGTGGTGGTCAAGGCCCTGGCCGAGAGCCCGTGGGGAACCTTCACCGTCGCCGCCACCATCCCCATCGCCGTCTTCATGGGCCTCTACACCCGCTACCTGCGGCCCGGCCGCGTGGGCGAGGTCTCGGTCATCGGCGTGGTCCTGCTGATCCTGGCCATCATCGGCGGCGGTCATATCGCGGCTGATCCCTTCTGGGGCCCGGCCTTCACCCTGTCGGGCACGACGCTGGCCATCGCCATGATGGCCTACGGCTTCGTCGCCTCGGTCATTCCGGTCTGGCTGCTGCTGGCGCCGCGCGACTACCTGTCCACCTTCCTGAAGATCGGCGCCATCCTGGCCCTGGCCGTCGGCATCCTGATCGTGCGCCCACACGTGCAGATGCCCGCCATCACCCCCTTCATCGACGGCAGCGGCCCGGTCTTCTCCGGCGCCCTCTTCCCCTTCCTCTTCATCACCATCGCTTGCGGCGCCGTCTCGGGCTTCCACGCCCTGATCTCGTCGGGCACCACGCCCAAGCTGCTGGAGAACGAGAACCAGATCCCGCTGATCGGCTATGGCGCCATGCTGTGCGAAAGCTTTGTGGCCATCATGGCCCTCATCGCCGCCACGGTGCTGGACCCGGCCGTCTATTTCGCCATGAACAGCCCGGTCAGCATCATCGGCGACAACGCGGCCTCGGCCGCCGCCGCCGTGGCCCAGTGGGGCTTCCACATCACCCCCGGCGAGCTGGAGCAACTGGCCCGCGACGTGGGCGAGCACTCCATCCTGTCGCGCGCGGGGGGCGCCCCGACCCTGGCCGTCGGCATGGCCCACATCCTGTCGGGCATCATCGGCGGCAAGGCCATGATGGCCTTCTGGTACCACTTCGCCATCCTGTTCGAGGCCCTGTTCATCCTGACCACGGTCGATGCCGGCACCCGCGTCTGCCGTTTCATGATCCAGGATCTGCTGGGCGTCGCCATGCCGAAAATGCGCGAGACCAAGTCCTGGACCGCCAACGTCGTGGCCACGGCCCTGACGGTCGGCCTGTGGGGCTACTTCCTCTACACCGGCGTGGTCGATCCCCTTGGCGGCATCAACAGCCTGTGGCCGCTGTTCGGCATCGCCAACCAGATGCTGGCCGCCGTCGCCCTGATCCTGGGCACCGTGGTCCTGTTCAAGATGAAGCGCGAGCGCTTCGCCTGGGCCACGGCGGTTCCGGCGGTCTGGCTGCTGATCTGCACCCTGACGGCGGGCTTCCAGAAGCTGTTGCACCCCGACGTCAAGATCGGCTTCCTGGCCCATGCGCGGAAGTATCAGGACGCCCTGACCGCTGGCGACCTGCTGGCTCCGGCCAAGACGGCGGGCGACATGCACCGGATCATCATCAACGACTACGTCAACTCGGCCCTGACGGCGGGCTTCCTGTTCGTGGTCCTGACCATGGTGGTTTACGGCGTGCGCGCCTGCCTCAAGGCCCGGAAGATCAACCACCCGACCGTGGTCGAGCAGCCCGCCGCCCACGAGCTGACGCTGGAAGACGAAGCCATGGACATGGCCCGTGGCTAGGTCCTCGCCCGTCCCCCCGGAACCGGCTGGCGGCGCAGACCTGCTCTGCGTCTGCCGCGACACTCTGGTGCGGTGGGGCAAGGACGCCCGCCGCACCGCCAGCCTCATGGTCGGCCAGCCCGACTATGAGGTCTATGTCGCCCACGCCGAGGCGACGCACCCCGAGCAGCCGCCGCTGGACCGCACCGCCTTCTTCCGCCTGCACGAAGCGCGGCGTTTCGGGTCCGGCGGGGCTTTCCGCTGCTGCTGAGACGACCTTACCGCGAGTTCACTCGTCAAGCCGGGGCGACGGCATAAGCTGAGGGCATGAAAGCCCCCGCCCTCAGCCTCGTCGCCGCCCTGATGCTCGCCGCCTCGCCCGCGCTGGCGCGACAGGCCGAGGCCCCCGCTGCGCCCCGCGTGGTCGTCAACCAGATCGCCGCCGCCATCCGCGACGCCTATTTCGACCCCGCCAAGGCCGAGACCATCGCCGCCGCGCTGGAGGCCGAGGCCGCACAGGGCCGCTACGACGGGCTGACCGATCCACGCGATCTGGAAACGGCGCTGACCGCGCGGCTGGAACCCTGGGACCAACACTTCAGCGTGGGCCGCCCCGCGCCCTCAACGCCCGCCGCACCATCGGCGTCCGCGTCATCAAGCCTCGTCCCGGCGCCCTTCCCCGTGGTCGCCGCCCGCACCGGGCAAGGCTTCCGCGCAGTTGAGATCCTGCCCGGCAATGTCGGCCTGATCGACATGCGCTTTTTCGCCAACTTCGACGGGCCCGACGATCCCGCCCGCAAACAGGTCGACGCCGCGCTTCAGCTGGTTTCCAACACCGACGCCGTCATCATCGACCTGCGCAACAACGGCGGCGGTTCGCCCGCCATGGTCGGCTATCTGGTCAGCGCCTTCGTCGGGCCGGACGCCGATGTCTACAACCGCTTCCATTCCCGCCAGGGTGAAAGCCGCGAGGCCCCGGCCCATCCCTATGCCGCGCCGCGTGTGGACGTGCCGGTCTATGTCCTGATCAGCGCCCGCACCGGCTCGGCGGCGGAAGCCTTCGCCTACACGCTGCAAGCCGCCAAGCGCGCGACCATCGTTGGCGAGACCTCGGGCGGCGCGGCCAATCCGGGCGGTCCCGTCTTCACGCCCTCGGGCTATCGCGCCTTCATCTCCACCGGCTCTCCGACCAATCCCCTGACCGGCGGCAACTGGGAGAAGATCGGCGTCCGCCCCGACGTGGCCGTCCCCGCCGAGGACGCGCTGGACACAGCCTGGAAGGCCGCCCTTGCAGCTCAATCAAGCGCTGCGCCCGCCGCCGCGACCGAAGCCGCCTGGGTCCGCGAAGCCCTGAACGCGAACCCCGCAGCCCTCGACCTCGCCCCCTACCTCGGCGCCTACGGCGGTTCCGTGGTCCAGGCCAGCGATGACGGCCTGACGTGGAAGAACGAGCGCCGTCCGGCCTGGCGGCTGCGTCCCCTCTCCCCCGACCTCTTCTTCGACGTGGACGAACCCTATCGCCGCATCCGTTTCGTCCGTGACGAGGCGGGCCGTGTCACGGCGCTGGAGGTCCTGGACAGCCAGACAGGCCTCAGCCGCCTGCTGCGCCGCGCCGCCTAGGTCGGCTTTCCGTTACAGGCGATCACACCTTGTTACGGCGACGGGGTTGCAACCGCGCGCGCTCCGTCCCACTAAGGCGCCAATCATAACCGCCCTCGCTCAGGAGACCTCCCCATGACCGTTCGCGTCGCCATCAACGGCTTCGGCCGCATCGGCCGCCTCGTGCTTCGCTCGATCGTCGAGCATGGCCGCAAGGACATCGAGGTCGTGGCGATCAACGACCTGGGTCCGGTCGAGACCAACGCCCACCTGCTGCGCTATGACTCGGTGCACGGCCGCTTCCCCGGCACCGTGACGAGCGGAGAGGACTGGATCGACGTCGGCACCGGCAAGATCAAGGTCACCGCCGAGCGCGATCCGGCCAACCTGCCCCACGCCGAACTGAAGGTCGACATCGCCTTTGAGTGCACCGGCATCTTCACCTCCAAGGACAAGGCCTCGGCCCACCTGAAGGCCGGCGCCAAGCGCGTCCTGGTCTCTGCCCCCGCCGACAACGCCGACAAGACCATCGTCTTCAAGGTCAACCATGAGACCCTGACCGCCGACGACATCGTCGTGTCGAACGGCTCGTGCACCACCAACGCCCTGGCCCCGGTGGCCAAGGTGCTGAACGACCTGTTCGGCATCGAGCGCGGCTACATGACCACCATCCACGCCTACACCGGCGACCAGCCGACGCTGGATACGATGCACAAGGATCTGTACCGCGGCCGCGCCGCCGCCCTGTCCATGATCCCGACCTCGACCGGCGCCGCCAAGGCCCTGGGCCTGGTCCTGCCGGAACTGAAGGGCAAGCTGGACGGCTCGTCCATCCGCGTCCCGACCCCGAACGTCTCGGTCGTCGATCTGAAGGTCGTCGCCGCCCGCGACGTCACCGTCGAGGAAATCAACGCCGCGCTGCAAGCCGCCGCCGACGGCCCGATGAACGGCGTCCTGTTCACCACGACCGACCCGCTGGTCTCGTCGGACCTGAACCACATCGCCGCCTCGTCGACCGCCGCCCTGCCGCAAACGCAAGTCATCGACGGCAAGCTGGCCCGCGTCCTGAGCTGGTACGACAACGAGTGGGGCTTCGCGACCCGCATGGCCGACACCGCCCTGGTGATGGCCAAGTTCCTCTAAAAGCGAAATGCTGAGCCCTCTCCCGCTGGGAGAGGGCTTGAGCGCCCAAGAGCCGAAGGCGATTGGCTGCGCGAAAGGGTGAGGGTCGGCGGCCATGACTGTGGAACGCACCGCGTTCGCCCGCACGCTTCGACAAAAGTCCGGCCTTGCCGAACAGCGCGTCTGAGCCTTGTTACGCAGCGGCCGGATCGACGGGCACAAGTTCCGTCGCCAGCATCCGATCAGCCGATATGTCGCGGATTTCGCCTGCGACCACCTGCGGTTGGTGGTCGAGATCGACGGCGGCATTCACGATCAAGACGGCGTTGTAGCCCGCGACCACCTGAGACAGACCGAGCTCGAAGCCCTGGGATGGACCGTCCTGCGCTTCACCAACACCCAGGTGTTGAGCGAGCCCGAGCTCATCGCCGCCGCCATTCGCGCGCACGCGGCTTGATCACGCCCTGACCACGGCTTACGCCGACTGATACGTTCGACCCTCATCCGGCCCTGCGGGCCACCTTCTCCCACAGGGAGAAGGAAGACTTGGAACTGCTCCCCATGACCTTCCGCACCCTCGACGACGCCGCTGACCTGTCCGGCCGGACCGCTCTGGTCCGCGTGGACTTCAACGTGCCGATGGAGGGCGGCAAGGTCAGCGACGACACCCGCCTGAAGGCCGCCCTGCCCACCATCCACCGCCTGCGCGAAGCCGGCGCCAAGGTCGTCCTGCTGGCCCACTTCGACCGTCCCAAGGGCGAGCGCGTGGCCTCCATGAGCCTGCGCCCCGTGGTCGAGCCGCTGGAGCTGCTGCTGCACGGCCCCGTCCGCTTCGCCGACGACTGCGTGGGCGACGAGGCCAAGGCCGCCGTGGCCGATCTGGACGCCGGCGGCGTGCTGCTGCTGGAGAACGTCCGCTTCCACAAGGGCGAGGAAATGAACGACCCCGCCTTCGCCGCGCAACTGGCGGAACTGGGCGACCTCTACGTCAACGACGCCTTCTCGGCCGCCCACCGCGCCCACGCCTCGACCGAGGGGCTGGCCCGCCTGCTGCCCGCCTATGCCGGCGAGGCCATGAAGCGCGAGCTTCAGGCGCTGGACGCTGCGCTGGGCGCTCCGCAAAAGCCCGTCATCGGCATCGTCGGCGGGGCCAAGGTCTCGACCAAGCTGGACCTGCTCAAGAACCTGGTCGCCAAGCTGGACTACCTGGCCATCGGCGGCGGCATGGCCAACACCTTCCTGCACGCGCAAGGCGTCGATGTCGGCGGTTCGCTGTGCGAGAAGGACCTGGCCGACACCGCGCGCGAGATCATCGAGGAAGCCCGTCAGAAGGGCTGCGAGCTGCTGCTGCCGGTCGATGTGGTCGTGGCCAAGGGCGTGAAGCCGGGCATCGAGTCGGGCGTGCGCGCCCTGGACCGCATCGCCGCCGACGACCTGATCCTGGACGCCGGTCCTGAAACCGTCGCCCGTCTGGCCCGCGCCATGGACCTGTCGAAGACCCTGATCTGGAACGGCCCCCTGGGCGTGTTCGAGGTCCCGCCCTTCGACAAGGCCACCGTGGCCGCCGCCAAACACGCCGCCGAACTGGCCAAGGCCGGCAAGCTGGTCGCCGTCGCCGGCGGCGGCGACACCGTCGCGGCCCTGAACCACGCGGGCGTGGCCGACGACATGACCTTCGTCTCCACCGCCGGCGGCGCCTTCCTGGAATGGATGGAGGGCAAGGTCCTGCCGGGCGTCGAGGCCCTGCGCGCCTGACCTGACCTTTTTCCGGATCTTTCAGCCCCGTCTCTTTGCAGAGACGGGGTTTTCTTTGCCACAGGCTTTACAGAACACCGGATTGGTCCTGTTACACGGCGTGACTTCCATCCGCCTCCGGGCTAAAGCCTCCGCAAAATAATATTGGCTCAGGAGACTACCCATGGCGCGCATCACGCTGCGACAGTTGCTCGATCACGCGGCGGAAAACGACTACGGCCTGCCCGCCTACAACATCAACAACATGGAGCAGGGTCTGGCGATCATGGAGGCGGCCCACGAGGTCAACGCCCCGGTCATCATCCAGGCCTCGCGCGGCGCCCGCAACTACGCCAACGACATCATCCTGGCCAAGCTGATCGACGGCCTGGCCGAGCTGTATCCGCACATCCCGGTCTGCATGCACCAGGATCACGGCAACGGCCCGGCGACCTGCGCCACCGCCATCCAGTACGGCTTCACCTCGGTGATGATGGACGGCTCGCTGGAAGAAGACGCCAAGACCCCCGCCTCGTATGAATACAACGTCGACGTCACCCGTCGCGTCACCGAAATGGCCCACAGCTGCGGCGTCTCGGTCGAGGGTGAACTGGGCGTGCTCGGCTCACTGGAGACCGGCATGGGCGAGGCCGAAGACGGCCACGGCTTCGAGGGCAAGCTGGACCACTCGCAACTGCTGACCGACCCGGATCAGGCCGTCGACTTTGTCAAGGCCACCAAGGTCGACGCCCTGGCCATCGCCATGGGCACCTCGCACGGCGCCTACAAGTTCACGCGCCAGCCGGACGGCGACGTCCTGGCCATGAACGTGATCGAGGAAATCCACCGTCGCCTGCCCAACACCCACCTGGTGATGCACGGCTCGTCCTCGGTGCCGCAGGACCTGCAGGACATCATCAACGCCTACGGCGGCCAGATGCCCCAGACCTGGGGCGTGCCGGTCGAGGAAATCCAGCGCGGCATCAAGCACGGCGTGCGCAAGATCAACATCGACACCGACAACCGCATGGCCATCACCGGCGCCATCCGCAAGGTTCTGGCCGAGAAGCCCAGCGAGTTCGACCCGCGCGCCTATCTGAAGCCCGCCAAGGAAGCCATGAAGAAGCTGTGCATCGAGCGCTACCAGCAGTTCGGCTGCGAGGGGCAGGCCTCCAAGATCAAGCCCCTGTCCACCGCCCAGATGGCCAAGCTCTACGCCGCTGGCGACCTGGATCCGCGCATCGGCTGATCGGCCTCAACAGGTCAGACTGACTGAAACGCCCGCCTTCTTGCCGAAGGCGGGCGTCTTCATTTTCACCACACCCCATACCTTCCACCGACGGCCCCGATCACCGCCCGCGCCTCGATCTCGGCATAACGCAGCTCCTCCTCGGCCCGGCGCGCATCGCGGCGCGCGTCCTGAAGCTCGCCGCGCACCTCTCGGATACGCTCGCGAATACGCTGGCGCTGCTCGTCGGTCAGCCCGTCCTGCCGCAGCTCGCGCTGCTTGGCGTCCAGCTTGTCCTCACGATCGTCAATGCGGCTGATGGCCGAGTTCAGCGCACTCTCCGCCGAGGACACGGCCTGTTCGACCGCATGGATCTGTCGCCCGTCTTGATAGGCCGGCAGGAAGTCACGCTCCTCGGCCGGCGCGCAGACCCCGCCGTAGCTATTCCCCTGCCGCCCTTGCCGGAAACCGTTCTCCCAGGTGCAATAGGTCCGCAGCCCGTCCTCGCGCGCCGACAGGTAGGCGCTCATGTTCGGCGCCACGCCATATTTGGCGCAGGCCTTGGCATGGTCGTCCAGACGGCTGGTCTGATGCCCGGCCGCCCCGTCGCGCCAACCCTGACCGCCCCAGTCTCCGACCAGGCATTGATCCTCGTTCATGGTGGCGCAGCCGGACAGCAGGACCACGCCCGTTGCGGCGACGGCGGCGGCGATCAGAAACTTCATCTTCGTCCTCTCCGGGGCGTTTCACGCTGCGACCAAGGACAGATGAGGCCTCGTCCCGCAAGCCATGCTATTTCGCCCCATGGCCGATGAACCTTTGCTGACGGAAGACGACGACGCGGAAATGCTCGAGGCGCGGATCGACGCGCCCGGCGTCCGTCTGGACAAGGCCCTGGCCGCCGCCTTCCCGACCCTGTCACGCGCGCGTCTGCAGGCCCTGCTGGCCGAGGGCGCCGTCACCCGCGACGGCCAGCCGATCACCAGCGGCTCGGCCAAGGCGCAGGCGGGCCTCTACGCCGTCATCCTCCCGCCCGTCGTCCCGGCCACGCCCCTGCCCGAGGCCATCCCCCTGACCGTCCTTTACGAGGACGCCGACCTGATCGTCATCGACAAGGCCCCCGGCATGGCCGCCCACCCGGCGCCGGGCTGCGAGACCGGCACCCTGGTCAACGCCCTTCTGGCCCACTGCGGCGACAGTCTGTCGGGCATCGGCGGCGTGGCCCGCCCCGGCATCGTCCACCGCCTGGACAAGGACACCTCGGGCGTCATGGTCGCCGCCAAGACCGACCGCGCCCACCAGGGCCTGTCCGCCCTGTTCGCCACCCACGACATCGAGCGCACCTATATCGCCCTGACGCGCGGCGCGCCTACGCCTGAGAAAGGCCGCATCCAGACCCTGATCGGCCGCTCGCCCCATGACCGCAAGAAGATGGCCGTGCTCAAGGGGGGTGGGCGCGAGGCCGTCACCGACTATGTGGTGCAAAAGACCTTCGGCCAGCCCGCCAAGGCGTCCGGTGCCCCCATGGCCGCCCGCATCGCCTGCACCCTGCACACCGGACGCACCCACCAGATCCGCGTCCACATGGCGTCGAAAGGCTCGCCCCTGCTCGGCGACCCCGTCTATGGCTCGGGCAGCCCCGCCACGCCGGTCCGCACCGCCGTCGCCGAAGCCGGTCTGACCCGCCAGGCCCTGCACGCCGCCGTCCTCGGCTTCGTCCATCCCGTGACGGGAGAAGCCCTGCGTTTCGAGACCGCCCCGCCCGAGGACATGCGCCGGCTGGAGGAGCTTCTCGCCGAGCTCTGACGCCCTTCCACCACCGGATTTGATCCGCAACACACACTGTGCTAATAAGCCTTCACCCGAAACGGGTGGCTTGGGAGCCACAGTCACGCCTTCGTGTGACGATCCGCCCCTACACAAGGCGGCAACCCATACCCATCTGGATCGGTTGAGGGGTGAGGCGATGGCGCACGCATGTGGTCAGAGCCGCGACGCCTGCTCTGTGTTTTCGGTCGGAGGGACCACGTCTAATGGCTAACTCGACACTCGCGGTGATGTCGCCTGAACAGGGACTGTCGCGCTATCTCACGGAAATCCGCAAGTTTCCGATGCTCACCAAGGACGAGGAGTTCATGCTCGCCAAGCGTTGGAGCGAGCACCAGGACCCCGAAGCGGCCCACCGCCTCGTCACCTCTCACCTTCGTCTCGTGGCCAAGATCGCCATGGGGTATCGCGGCTACGGCCTGCCGATCGGCGAAGTGATCTCAGAGGGCAACGTCGGCCTGATGCAGGCCGTCAAGAAATTCGATCCCGACAAGGGCTTCCGCCTGGCCACCTACGCCATGTGGTGGATTCGCGCGTCCATTCAGGAATACATCCTGCGTTCCTGGTCGCTCGTGAAGATGGGCACCACCGCCGCCCAGAAGAAGCTCTTCTTCAACCTGCGCAAGGCCAAGAGCCAGATCTCGGCCTTCGAGGAAGGCGACCTGCACCCCGAGCACCTCGCCGCCATCGCCACCAAGCTAGGGGTGACGGAAGAAGAAGTCACCAACATGAACCGCCGCCTCGGCGGCGACGCCTCGCTGAACGCGCCCCTTCGCGCCGACGGCGAAAGCGAGTGGCAGGACTGGTTGGCCGACGACGATGCAGTGTCCCAGGAAACGGCCCTGGCCGACTCCGAGGAAAAGTCCATCCGCATGAGCCTGCTTGAAGAAGCCATGCAGGAACTGACCGACCGCGAGAAGCACATCCTCACGGAACGCCGCCTCAAGGACGATCCGGTCACGCTGGAAGAACTGGCCAGCCAATACGGCGTCAGCCGTGAACGCGTGCGTCAGATCGAGGTCCGCGCCTTCGAGAAGCTGCAGAAGGCCATGCGCGCCGCCGCCGAAGAACGGAACCTGGTCGACGCCTGATCGCGCTCAAGCAGCCGAAGGCGGTAGCGCAAAAAAGATGAGCCTCAGCCCGCCCGAGACAGGCTCTCGGGCGAGGCCAGGGCCAGCACGGCCCCCACTGGCCCGGCCAGGGTCGCCTTGGTCGGCGCACCCGCCGCCAGATTCGTCTCCAGACCCGCCGCTGCAATGGCCAGCGAAGCGTCGCCGGTCTTGATGGCCAGGGCCTTCAGCGTCTCGGCCTGCTGCTTGATGGCCCGCACCGCCTGCATGGGATCAGTGTCGAACTGGGTCAGGGCCGAGGCCAGAATCCGCATCGCCTGATCCTTGACCGCCACCACGGCTTCCGCCGCCGACGCCGGCTTGTCCGCCTTGCGCTTGCCCGGCCCGGCGTAGTCGTCGGAGTTGAAGCGGCGGCGATCCGGGCCGATGTAGCCCACGGCCTCGACCCAGTCGCGCGGCTTGGTGGCCAGGTTCTCGACCCGGCGGAACAGGTCGCCGCTGGTGAAGGGCTTCCTCAGAAACTCGTGCACGCCGGAATCTCGCGCGCCCTTGATAGTGCTGGCGGTGGCCTCGGCGGTGACCATGATGATCGGCACGCGGCGGCAGGACAGGCTGGAGCGCCGGATACGTCGCGCCAGGGCTTCGCCGTCCAGCTTCGGCCCGGTCCGCTCGGTCAGGATCAGACCCGGCTCCATCTCACGCGCCAGATCGATCACCCGCGCCTCGTCGCCCTCGACCGCGACATCGCGCGATCCAAAGCCTTTCAACAGGTCGGACAACAGCCGCGCCGCGGCGGGATTGGGATCGACGATCAGCACCCGGCGCACGACCGGGGCGATCTTCTGCATCGTCTTGGCGTCTAAAGCGAACAAGGCTCGGCTCCATCTGGAACCGGGAAGGTAAACTCAGGGGGTTAAGGCGCGGTTTCCCTTATCGGGACGCCGCGCCTCTCAACCTCAACCCTGGAAGGGGTCGTGCATCAGGCCCCTGTTTCAAGGCCTACCCTTGAAACGGGTCTCTCATAAGAATGGTGTCGTCCCGCTCGGGGCTGGTCGACAGCAGGGCCACCGGCGCCCCGATCAGCTCCTCGATCCGGCGCACGTATTTCAGCGCGTGGGCGTTCAGGTCCTTGAAGGTCCGCACGCCGCCCGTGCTCTCGCTCCAGCCTTCCAGCTCCTCGAACACCGGCTCGGCCGAAGCCTGATCCTTCAGGCTCGACGGCAGGTAATCCAGCACCTCGCCGTTGATGCGATAGCCGACGCAAATCTTCAGCGTCTTCAGGCCGTCCAGCACGTCCAGCTTGGTCAGGGCGATGCCGTCGATGCCGTTGATCGCCACCGACTGACGCACCAGCACGGCGTCGAACCAGCCGCAGCGACGCGCCCGGCCCGTATTGACGCCGACCTCGCGGCCCACGACCGCCAGATGCTCGCCGACCTCGTCATTCAGCTCGCAGGCGAAGGGGCCCTCGCCCACGCGCGTCGTATAGGCCTTCACAATGCCCAGCACATAGCCGACGCCGCGCGGCCCGATGCCCGAACCCGCCGCCGCCTGTCCGGCCACGGTGTTGGAGCTGGTGACATAGGGATAGGTGCCGTGGTCCACGTCCAGGAAGGCGCCCTGCGCCCCCTCGAACAGCACGCGCTTGCCCTCTTTCTGGGCCTGGTCCAGCACGCGCCAGGCCGGCTTCACATAGGGCAGGATCTTCGGCGCGATCTCCAGCAGTTGCGCCAGCAGGGCCGTCGGGTCGATCGGCTCCAGCCCCAGACCGGCGCGTAAGGGATCGTGGTGCGAGCGCAGGCGATCGATCTTGATTTTCAGATCGTCTTCGTTGGCCAGGTCGCAGACGCGGATGGCGCGACGGCCCACCTTGTCCTCATAGGCCGGGCCGATGCCCCGGCCGGTCGTGCCGATCTTGGCGCCCGGCGCGCTGGCGGCGGCCTCGCGCGCCACGTCCAGCGCCGGATGGATCGGCAGGATCAGGCAGGCGTTGTCGGCGATGGTCAGGATGTCGGGGGTGATGGCCACGCCCTGGGCCTGGATCTTCTCGATCTCGCCGACCAGGTGCCAAGGGTCCACCACCACGCCGTTGCCGATGATCGAGGGCTTGCCCTGCACCACGCCCGACGGCAGCAGCGCCAGCTTGTAGACCTTGCCGTCGACGACCAGGGTATGGCCCGCGTTATGGCCGCCCTGGAAGCGCACCACCATGTCGGCGCGATTGGACAGCCAGTCCACAATCTTGCCCTTGCCCTCGTCGCCCCATTGGGCGCCGACTACCGCGACGTTCGCCAAGATCGTTTCTCCGCAATCCAGAATGCGGTGGGAGCCTATACCCCCTGAATCGTCCGGAGTCGCCCCGAACGCGCAGAATTATCCGGCCAGTTCACTGACCGCCGTCTGGAACGCCCATTCCAGCCACGGCGTTGCACCCACCACGTCCGCTGTCTCGACCGTGCAGCCGCACCACAGACGCAGGCCCGGCGGCGCATAACGGTGCGGCTCCATGTCATAAACCGCGCCCTCGGTCTCCAGCAAAGCCTTGAACCGCTTCACAAAGGCCTTCTGCCCCGCCTCGTCCATCGCCGCGATGCGCGGATCGGTGAACTGCAGGCAGACCGAGGTGGTCGAACGGATTTCGGGCCGATCCGGCAGGAAAGCGACCCAGTCCGTCCGCTCCACCCATTCCGCCAGGGCCGCATAATTCCGCTCCGTGCGCCGGATCAATTCGGGCAAGCCGCCCGCGCCCCTGGCCCACTCCAGGGCGTCGATCCAGTCCTCGATGGTCAGGATGGAGAAGGTGTTGATCACCACCCCGTCCGCCAAGGTCCGGTCAAAGCCGGTCTTGTCGGTCAGGCGCAGCACCTTGGGGATCGACCGCTCGGGCCGATAGCTGTCCAGCCGCGCCACGGCGCGCGGCGACAGCACCATGACGCCGATGCCCGCCTCGCCGCCCAGCGCCTTCTGGAAGCTGAAGGTGGTCACATCCAGCTTGTCCCACGGCAGGTCCATTGCAAAGGCCGCCGAGGTCGCGTCGCAGATGATCAGACCCTCGCGGTCGTCGGCGACCCAATCGGCGTTATCCACCCGCACGCCCGAGGTCGTGCCGTTCCACGGAAACACCACGTCCTTCTTGGGATCGACCTGCGTCATGTCCGGCAACTCGCCCCAGGGCGCCGTCAGCACCTCGGGCTCCAGATTCAGATGGTCGCGCACATCCGTCGCCCAGACCTGGCCGAAGTTCTCATAGGCCACGACCTGCACCGGCCGCTCGCCCAGCATCCCCCACAGCGCCGCCTCGACCGCGCCCGTGTCCGATCCCGGCGTATAGAGCAGCACATAGTCTTCCGGCGGGCTCAGCACCTCGCGCGTCAGCTGCAAGCCATAAGCGAACCGTTCCACCACCTCCGGCGCGCGAATGCCCCGTCCCAGCAGATTGGTCGGCAGCCCCGCCAGCGACCACCCCGGACGCTTGGCCGTCGGACCGGCGGAGAACCACGGGCGAGCAGGCTTGGCGTCAGGCTTGGCAGTCATAGGCGTCGTTCCTCGGGGAGAAGGATAGAAGGTCGGCTCAACGTCCGGGCTTGTAGGGGCGCTTCTCGCGCCATTCGGTCGCGAACCGGATTAGCTCGTCGTCCGGCGTTTCCGGCAGGGTCACCGCCAGCTTGGCCAGCAGGTCGCCGCGCTTGCCGCCGGCATAGGCGCCCCTCCCCTTGAGCCGCAGCACCTTGCCGCTGTTCGAGCCCTTGGGGATGGTCATCATCACCGCGCCTTCGGGCGTCGGCACCTGGATCTTGCCGCCCAGCACCGCATCGGGCACCGACACCGGCAGGTCCATCGTCAGGTCCGCCCCGTCGCGTTTGAACACCGGGTGCGGCGCGATCTTCAGCTCGATCAGGGCGTCGCCCGCCTGACCGCCGCGTCCCGGCGCGCCCTGGCCCTTCAGCCGGATCGTCTGCCCGTCCGACGCCCCCTTGGGAATGACCACGTCCAGCATCCGTCCGTCCGAGAACTGGATGCGGCGCGTCGTCCCGGCGATGGAGTCTTCCAGACTGATGTCCAGCGTCGCCCGCACGTCCTGGCCCTTGCCGCCGCCGAAACCGCCGCGACCCGCCGTGCGCCCGCCGCCGCCAAAGGCGCCGAACAGCTCTTCCAGATCGATATCCTCGAAGCCGCCGCGTCCGCCCGAACCGCCGAACCCGCCAAAACCGCCCGAGCGACCGCCGCCCCCCGGCGGCGCGCGAAACTGCTCACGCCCGTCAGCGTCGATCTCGCCGCGATCATACTTGGCCCGCTTCTCGGCGTCGCCCAGCAGGTCAAAGGCGGCGGTGATGCGCTTGAACCGCTCCTCGGCGGCCTTGTCGCCCGGGTTCTTGTCCGGATGCAGTTCCTTGGCCAGCTTGCGGAACGCCTTCTTGATCTCGTCCGCGCTCGCGCCTCTGGCAACGCCCAGTTCCTTGTAGGGATCGCCAGCCACGTTCGCTTCACTCCGAGATCAGAAAAAGACCAGAGCGTCAGTTAAGCCATGCGCCCCCCCGCTGGAAGGGGTTGATATGGTTTAGACTAGGCGTGCGACCGCCTCCGTCCCCCAGCCATAGCCATCCCCCCACTGCGCCACGGCGAACCGCGCGCCCTCGCCAACGCCGCCGGGCCAGTCCGCCGCCATCTGCGCCACCGAATAGACGGTCTCCAGCCCCTCGACCTCCCAAGCCCGTTTCTCGACCGCACCGTCCAGAACACGCACCCGGAATTGGCGCGGATCGACTTCGGCCTGCTCCACGTCCCAGCCCTCGCCGTGCACCCGCACACGCGGCGTCCAGGAGATCAGCCTGCCACCCGTCGCTGCGAGCACCCGCAGCCGCGCTGGCCGCCAGGGCCGCACCGCTCGACCACGCCAGACGAAATCGACCTCGGCAGAACCGCTCCCGCCCGGCGGCGCGCCTGCAGTACCGGCCCGCCAGACCCGAGACAGCCCCCGTTCAGCCGCCGCTACGTCCGCGCGCGGCATGTCCCGTTCCAGAAACACCAGAACCGCGCCGGCTGCCGCGCCCGCCGCCGTCGCCGCCTCGCTTCCCTGCTGTCCCCGCAACAAGCCCGTCAACCGCCAGACGCCGCCTCCCATGAGCTCCGCCCGGCGATACTGCACCAGCTCCCATCCCGCCGCCGTCTCCAGCACCAGGCTGTTCCCGCCCCCCAGAACCCCTTTCGGCTCCAGACTTTCCGGCGCCCGTCCTTCGATGCGCGTCATTATGGCGTTGGCTTCGTCCCAGCGCGCGACCACGCCCCGCCCGATCGGTTCGGTCAGCACCCCGACCGTCGCGGACCGTTCCACCATGGCGCGCGGCGTCAGAACCGCTGCATTCTCCCCTCCATGCACCACCATCGGCGTCCAGGGGTCGGCGGCGACCGCCACCACCGGCCGCACGTCCTCCTCAGCCCCGGGCAGAGGCGGCAGATCCAGCAACCTCAGGAAGGGTGCGCCGATCACCGCTGGACCGTCCCCCGGCCGCCAGTCCGTCGGCGCCTCGTCGGCCCGCACGACCACCACCGGCTCCAGCACCGCCGACGGCTGCTCATCCACGTCCAGTCGCGTCACGCGCCAGTCGCCGGCCCGGCCTTCCACCCGGACGATCTCGCCCGGCTCCAGCCGCAGCGCCTCCAGCGGCCCCAGTCTCACCGTCAGCCGATCCGTCTCGCCCCCCGTCGTCGCCAGCGTCCGCCGCGCCAGCGCCCCGGCCACGCCCGCCCCGCACACGGCGGGAAGCTCCAGATCAACTCCGCCACCGTCGCCCGCGCCGCGCACCACCACCGACCCGGTCTGATAATCCGCCGCCTCGTCGATAAACCGCACCCGCGCCGCGCCCGGCCTCGGCTCCAGCGACCGATCCGCCACGACGCTCGCACCCTCGTCCGGCAGGGCCAGCGCCGCCGCCATCAGCGTCAGCCCCGCAGCCATCTCGCCCAGCACGGCGATCCGCCCGCCGCGCTCGGCCGCCGTCGCGCCCAGCCCCGCCAGCAGCGGCTCCAGCGCGTCGCGCGTCCGCATCGGCCGGTCAATCACATAGCCGGCGATCTCACCGTCCAGCGCCCCGATCTCGAACGCCTCCTCCTCCAACCCGCCGCGCTTCAACAGGGCCGCGACCATATCCGCCGCCTCGCCGCCCATCCGCCCGTTCAGCCAGTGTCCGGCCCGCCACGCCCCGGCGTCGGCCCAGACCTCGCCCCGCGCCGGAAAGGCCGGAAACGGCCGCGCGTCCCAGCACCAGGCGTCCGCCCCCTCGACCATCCGCCCGCCATAGACGCTCGACACCGGATTGTTCTGCACATCCTCGAAATGCGTCAGCACCGCCTCCAGCGCCCGCCGCTGCATCCGGTCGTCGCGCGCCCCGCTCGAGTACGGCGGCAGGGCGTTCTCCGAACTCTTGGGGTCCTGGAACAGGTTGGGCGCATTGCCGCCCCGGTCCACCGCCGCACAGCCGAACTCGGTCAGCCGGATCGGTTTCATTCCTGGAACCCAGGGCGTCGGCATCGACGACCGCGCGCCCGCGACCCGCTCATGATGCGGGTTCGACCACCACCCCTTCAGGTCCTTGGGTCGATACAGCCAGTCCTCGCCGTGCGCCCCATCGACGATGGGCGTGCGCACCTGCGCCGTCCGATCCGCGGCGCTCGCATAATGCCAGTCAAAATGCTCGCCGCCCGCCACCTGCGCCGCCAGATAGGCCGGATCAGACGCCCCCTCGAACGCCGCTGCATCCAGCCCGCCATCGCCCGCCCGCCAGTCACCCAGCGGCGGATACCAGTCGACGCCGACGTAATCGATGTTCGGATCGGCCCACAAAGGGTCCAGATGAAACCGGACCTCGCCGTCCTTGTGGAACCCGAAATACTCCGACCAGTCGGCGGCGTAGCTCAGCTTCACCTCAGCCCCGACAATGGCCCGACACTCCGCCGCCAGAGCCCGGAACTGCGCCACAGCCGGAAAACCGCTGCCCGCATCGCGCGTCCCCGTCAGCCCCCGCATCTCCGAGCCGATCAGCAGGCCGTCCGCCCCCTCCTCCGCCGCCATCCGCGCATAGTGCAGCGCCAGCCGCCTCAGCCCCCAGCCCTCCGCCGTCCCGAACAGGGCGGCGACCTCAGCCGCCGCCCCCGCGCCGTCCGTTCCCGCCACGCGCCCGCGCCACGGATAGCCAGGGCAGTCCATGAAGACGAAGGGATACAGCGTCACCTCCAGCCCCCGCGCCTTCAGGCTGCGGATCGCCTGGCGCACGCTCTCGTCCGACGGCGTCCCGCCATAGGCCGGCCCGCCGTCCACCTGGGACACCAGATGCGCCTCATGCCGCTCCAGCCCCGCCACGCTCCAGGCCAGCGGCTTCGTGACCTTGTCGCGCCGGTCCACGCCGGGCCGGATGCGGCAATGCCCCGCCCGCATATCGTCGCCGAACCAGCCGACGATCAGGCTCACCCGCTTTAGGTTCGGCGCCTGGACCATCAGGTGATCCAGCGACACCTCAATGTCGGCCCGCCCCTCCGCATTGTTGACGTTCTCGGCCGTGCTCTTCGTCAGCCCCTCGCGGCGCATCACCGCTTCCGTCGCCAGACAGAACTCCCCCGCGCCGGGGATCAGACAGACCCCTTCCAGACGGTCCTCCAGCCGCCGCTCGGCGCCCTTCGGCCGACGAAACACCTCAAACGCCAGCTGCGGCGCCCGATTGCCGAACGGCCCCAGCGGCAGGTCCTCGAACACTACATAGGCCGTGCCCCGGAACGCCGACGCCGCCCCTTCGACCGCCTCCATCAACGGATCGGGCGTCTGATCCGCCGCGCCGCGATGCACCCGCATCGTGACCCCGGTCAGGTCCAGCGGCTGACCGTCGGCCCAGACACGGCCGACCCCGTCGATCGCGCCTTCGCCCAGCCCCATGGCGAAGCTCAGCGAGTATTCGTACTCGACCGTCTTCGGCCCGCCCTTGCCGCCCGACCGCTTGTGCTTGGTCTCCAGAAACCGCGCAGCCCAGATCACCTGACCCACCACGCGCGCCCGCCCGAACACACAGGCCATCGGCGCCCCGTCCGCCGACGACTGCAGGCTCAAGCCTTCCAGCCGCGGCCCCTTCTGCCGCGCCGGCGACAGGCTGGCGATCACGCGATTGTCGATCGCCCGCCCGATCGTCGCGCCGACAAAGGCGCCCACCGGCCCGCCGATGGACCCGCCGACCGTCGTCAGAACCACCTGCGCCATCTATGTCTCCTTCATCACCGGCCAGCGGAAGGCCGCGGCCAGTCTTCGCCGCCACCACGGCCCCATCCAGCTCTCGACCACCGACCGCCCCCAATAGGCGTGGATCATCCTCCACTCCGGGCCGTCATGGGCCGACAGGATGGCGCAGTGCTTGACCGGACAGCCCGCGCTCATGCGGAACAGCAACACATCCCCCGCCTGGGCCGTCGTCAGCGGAATCTCGACCAGCCGCCGCCTTGCCGCCTGCAACAGCATCTCCTCGCCCCCGACCTCGGCCCAGTCGGCGCGATAGGCGGGCGGCGCCTCGGGCTCCTCGCCCACCAGCTCGCGCCACACCCCGCGCACCAGGCCAAGACAGTCCGCCCCCTCGCCCTTCACGCTGGCTTGATGCCGATAGGGCGTCCCCAGCCATCCGCGCGCGGCGGCCACCACATCCCCCCTCATCGCCGGCTCCCGCCGTCGTTGCGTGCGCTCTCCACCGGTCGCGCCGTCAGGAAGTCGTCGCCCGGAATGTCGGGAAAGCCCTGGAAGTTGACGCCGTTTTCAAAGGTCCCGACTCAGGTCGCCCACCGCTTGTCGCAGTTCCGCCCGCCAATCGTCGCCGCGCTCAACCCACAGCGCCCGTCGCCCAGAACCGCGTCGCAGGTCCGGCCATAGGTCCGCCCCACCACCCGCTCCAGCGCCGCCATCGGCCCGTCCAGATCGGCGACAAAGGCTCCGTTGTCCCGCCGGATCCGCGCCAGGGCGCCGGCCCAAAGCCGCACCGCCAGATCCGGTCGCGCCCAGTCCAGGCGCCACAGCGCAATCTGCGCCCCGTCATAGAGACCCGCAGCGATATCCGCCTCGGTGATCGCCTCGTCGTCCAGTCCGCCCGACGCCGACAGTCCGCCTGACGTCAGCCCCGCCTCACCCTCGCCCGCGCCCGCCGTCCAGCCGCTGCCCGCCCGACAGACCACGTCCTCCAGCATCAGGTCCCGATCATGATCGGTGAACCCCATCACCGCGCCGTCCACCCGCCTCAGCACCCAGGCATGGCACAGCGTCGCCGCCCCGCTCTCGATGCGGGCGGCCATCTCCTCCGGTATATGGCGCATGCCTAGACTCGCACCTCGATCAGCGGCATGGCGACCATCCGTCCGGCGCCGAAGCTCTCCAGCGTCACCTCGATCCGGTCGGCGTCGAACCGCACCGGCGTGTCGAAGACAAACCCCGCCGTCACCGCCGCGCCCGAGCCTGGCGCCGCCGCCAGCGTCACCTCACCCGTCGTGTGATCGACCTCAAACCCCGTCGTCTCGACGCCCCCGACCGCCACCCGCACCGAACCCTCGACCGGCTTCGCAATCCGCCGTTCATGGTCGCCGTAGGCCTTGCTCAGTCTAAAGCTCCGCCGCGTCCCATCACCGACGCCGATCCCCTGATCCGTCGCCGAAACCGCCTCGCCCGGCGCGCAGCTCTTGAAATCAGCGAAGTCCCGGAACCGGAACCCGTACAGCCGCCCGCGTCGCGCCTCGAAAAAGGCCGTCAGCGCCGCCATGTCGTCCAGCGACCGCAGCCCCGCCCCGATCAGATAGCGCCGTCGCCCCTCGGCCCAGGGCGTCGAGCGCCGCTCGAACCCAGACCCCAGGGTCGTGATCTCCGTCCGCCGCTCGACCCCGCCGGTCGATCCGAACGCCAGCCGTGTCGGCAGACGCACCTCATGAAAGGCCATCAAAGACTCCCGTTCTCTTGATTTTCAGCAACGGCCCGTTCAGGGACCAGAAGCGGTCGCTCCGATCGCGTCGGAGGAGCCGGCATGCGCGGTGAAGTTCTCAGCTATGACGCCATCACCGATCATGGTCTGATCAGCGGCGACGACCTGATGCGCTACGGCTTCTCGCGCGCGGACGTCGCCGGCCGCGAAGAGCCTGTCCCCGGCTTGCGCGTCGACTTCATTCCGCTCGAAGAGCGCGCTTCGCAGATCATCCTGCTTCAGGTGCAGGACCGCGGCCTGCCCGCCTCGGCCTTCGCACCGGGCGAGGCGCCTTTGGGCATGTGGGCCTATTTCGTCCGCTGCATCCGCCAGAAATATGTCGACGGCGAGGGTCGCGCCCGCCGTCTGGAATACTGGTCCTTCGTCCTGTTCGCCTGGCTGACGATGACCGGGGCCATGCTGACGATCTTCATGGTCACGGCGCTTCTCGGCGGCTTCGATGGAGACACTCCGCCCGTCACCACCATGTTCGCTCTGCTGCTCGTCTTCGGATGGATGCTGTTGCTGGCCATTCCCGGAATCAGCGTCGCGGTGCGTCGCCTGCACGACGTCGGCCTCAGCGGCTGGCTCTATCTTCTGACCTTCATTCCCTATGTCGGGGGCCTGTTCATGCTGGTCATCGGCTGCATTCCCTCCCAGCCGCATCCCAACGCCTATGGTCCGGCGCCGCGACGCTTCTGACCCGATTTGAGATTCGTTCTTAAAATCCGCACCTAAGGTCACGCTTCGACTTGTCTGGAAACCGCTGCTCGGCCATGCTCGCGTCCAGACGGCCGGGGGCCGTTCAGATCCAGGGAGACTTGCGAGTGCGCGGTGAAATTCTCAGCTACGATGATGTGTCAGGCACTGGCCTGATCAGCGGCGACGACAGCCTCCGCTACGGCTTTGGCCGTTCAGCGATCCAGCCTGGCGGCGTCATCGCCGTGGGCGCCCGCGTCGACTTCGTGCCCGAAGGCCTTGAAGCGACCCAGATCATGGTTCTGGGCGGTTCACCCGCCGCCGCCGCCTTCGGCCAGGCCGCGAACAGCTCCTACGTCGCCCGCGACACAGGCGGCGGCTACGACTTCGCCAGCGCCATGTTCTCGTTCAACGGCCGCCTGCGTCGCCAGCACTTCTGGATCAGCTGGCTGATCCTGTTCGGCGCCGGCTTCGTCACCGGCCTGATCCCCATTATCGGCGGCCTGATCGGCCTGGTTCTGATCTGGCCGAACGTGGCCATCACCGTCAAACGCCTGCACGACATGGGCAAGACCGGCTGGTTCGCCGTCATTCCCTGGGTCGCCAACATCGTCGGCATCGTCATGATCATCAGCGCTGTCGGCATGTCGATCATCACCAATCCCCAGGCCTTCGAAAACGAAGATCCCTCGGCCGTACTGGCCATGTTCGGCTCCATGATGGGCGGCATCGCCGTCCTCTTCCTGGTCAACCTAGCCTTCCTGCTCTGGATCGGCATCACCGACAGCGAGCGTGGCGACAACCGCTTCGGCCCCAACCCAAAGGGCGAATAAAACCAAGGGGCGCTCTTCGGAGCGCCCCTTTCCTTTGAAGGCTATCGTCCCGCGCGGCTCTTGCTGCTTGAGCCTTTGACTTGGGTCTCGCTCGGCCCCTTCTCGCTACATCCTTCGCGCGCCAAGAGCCGTGGCCCGCGCCAGCATCCGCGCGATCTGCGCCTCGGATCGCAACAGGCCCTGCGCCCCGCCGTCCACGCTGACGTTGACCGTGACCCCCGCACCGCCGCCCATCGGTTCGATGCTTCCCGTACCGGCCGGCCGGAACACCTCCGGCCCGCGCTCGCCGACCAGATAGGCGCCCCCGCCCAGCACCGGCCCGCCCTCAGCCCGCGCCCCGCCGAAACCGCTCATGATTGCGGAGATCGCGTCCGACAGCCCGCCCTTGCCGCCCGATCCCGCCGCCGCATTGACCGCGTTCAGCACCGCCCGCGCCAGCTCGGCCAGCGTCACTTCACCGTCCGCCGCCGCCCGCGTCAGCGACCGCGTCAGGCTCTCGCCCGCCCGGCCGAACGCCTCCTCGATCGAGGCCGCCGCCCGCTCTGCCGGCTCCCGCAACCCCTCCAGAGCCTGCGCCGCCTCCGCCGCCTTCACCGGCACAGCGTCGATCCCGTCCGGCCTGAAACTGTCAGTCATCCGGCCACATCTCCTTCATCCGCTCCAGCTCTCCGCGCCCCAGCGGCGCGGCCTGAACCGGCCCCCCTGTCAGCATCCGCCACTCCTTCAGCGACAGCCGCCAGAAGCCTTCCGGTCCCACGCCCAGATGCGCATAATCGCGCGGCGTCCACCGCGCCCGACCCGCGCCGGTCAGGGCGATCAGCGGCCCCGCCCGACTATCCTTGGTTTCAGGCGCAGCGATGCGCCGCCGACCGAACGGTCGTCGCCAATCCATGTGGTTCTCCTTTGAATGTCGCGCTAGAGCGCCCGCAGCCTCGGCTGCGTCTTCCCGACCAGCAACAGGTGCGTCAGCGCCCACACCAGGGCGTCCGCGCGGTCGGGGCTTTTCGCCCCCGCCGCCTCGCTCCCCAGCGCCATCATCTCCTCTTCCAGCGCCGGAAACGCCCCGCAATGGACCACCCGCCCCTGTTCATAGAGGGCCGCCACCGGCTCGGCCCGCGCCTTCTTCGATCGGCTGGCGTGGACCAGCTTCACCTGCGCCGGACAGTCCGCCTGGCCCAGCAGGGTCCGCACCATCTCTCCGCCCTGATTGGCCTCGGCCAGCACCAGGTCGGCCTCAAATTCTCTCGCCGTCTCGGCCACGCGCTGCGCCCACCCGGCGGGCGACAACCCCCGCGCCGAACGGTCCGCCAGCACGTATCCCGTCTTATCCTTGCGCCCCGCCGCCACGATGCCGCAGGCGTCGCCGTGGGCGCTGGCCGGCGGGTCCACCGCCACCACCACCCGCTCGAATCGCGCCGGTCGGCTCCCTCGCGCCCGCGCCAAGTCCTCGGCCCGGAACAGAGCGCCGTCGGCCTCGACGATCAGCCCCTCCATCTCCTGCGCCTCCAGCCGCGTCCCGGCGTAAAGCGCCTTCAGATGCGACAGGAAGCCCGGCGCCAGATTGTCCGCATTATCCTTCGTCGCTAGGCGCGCCTTCACCACCCCCGGCTCGGCCAGCAAGCGTCTCAGCGCCGCAATCGGCCTCGGCGTCGTCGTGATCGCCAGCTTCGGGTCCGCCCCCAACCGCAATCCAAACCTCAGGTTCGACAACGTCGCCTCCGCGTGTCGCCAAGCGCAGAACTCGTCCGCCCAGGCCGCATGAAACTGCGGCCCCCGCAAACTGTCCGGGTCCTCCGCCGAGAAGGCATAGGCCGCCGAACCGCTCGGCCAGATCAACCGTCGCCTTCCCGCCTCCCAGCGCGGCCGGTTGTCCCGCGGCGCCTGCGCCTTCAGCCCCGACGGCCCCTCGACCATGACCTCGCGCACGTCGTGCAGCGCCGGCCCGACCAGAGCAAAGGTCCGGTCCTTGCCCCGCGCCAGTTCGTTCAGCCAGAAGCCCCGGCGAAGGTCTTGCCCGACCCCCGCCCGCCCAACAGAACCCAGGTGCGCCAGTCCCTGTCACGCGACCAGAACTGATCCTCGGCCAGCCTCGGCGCCGCCCTGATCCCCGCCCTCAGCGCCCGGATCTTCTTCTCGCGCGGCAGGCTCTCGAGCCAGTCCAGCAGCAAGGGACTTGCGTTCGAACCCTCCGACAAGATGATCGATACGGGCGAAGAATTCGGCCTGGAGCCCGACCAGTTCGGCGTCGCTGACATCACGATCGTCTTCGCTCATTTCATCCTCTTCGGGGTTCCGGTTCTTGCGGGCCGGGCTCAGCGTCAACGCCGCCACCGCCTTGGCCGTCCGCGCCATCACGCCGATCGCCCGCGCCCGCTTCTCGGCCTCGGCCACGTCGGCCGGCGCCTCGGCGGCGGCCACAACCGCGATCGCCTGATCGGTCAGGGCCTTCAGCCGGTCGAAAACCGCCTCCAGCCACTCCGTCTCATCCGCTTTTCCCGCCATGCCTGAACCATAGCCGAGCAGCGTCCTCAGGCTGGCGAACAGCCGCCAGCACGGATCAATCCCGGCAAATTACGGGGTTTGCGCCCGCCGACTGCGACAGCCGTTAGACGATAGCGTCAGATCAGCTCGCCAGCGCCGCCGGATCGCCACCCGCCAGCCAGTGGGCCAGGGCCCCGGCCAGCTCGGGAATCTGGATCGGCTTGGCCAGATGCCCGTCCATGCCGGAATCGAGGCAGCGCGCCACCTGATCCGCCTGGACGTTGGCCGTCAGCGCCAGGATCGGCGTGCGATGCCCGGTCCCCGCCTGCATCCGCCGGATTTCGCGCGTCGCCGTCAGCCCGTCCATGACCGGCATGTGCACGTCCATCAGCACCAGGTCATAGGTTCCCGTCTGCATCGCCTGCACCGCTTCGGCGCCGTCGCAGACGGTGTCGATCTCCAGCCCCAGCCCGCGCAGGATGGCGCTGACCAGCTCCCGGTTCCCCGGCGCATCGTCAGCCATCAGGATACGCCGTCCGTCCATGCCGCCCGGCGCCACCAGATCTTCGTCGCCGCTGACCAGCCGTCCGACCGCCCCGCCCATCGCGCCGCCCTCGGTCAAGGGCGCCTCGAACCAGAAGGTCGCCCCCTCGCCCGGCTGGCTGTCGACGCCGATCTCGCCGCCCATGATCTCGATCAGCCGCCGCGAAATCGCCAGCCCCAGGCCGGTGCCGCCATAGACCCGCGTGGTCGAGGCGTCGGCCTGCGAGAACCGCTGGAACAGGACCTCGATCTTCTCGGCCGGAATGCCGATGCCGGTGTCCGTCACCGCCACCCGCAACCGCCAGCGTCCTTCGGAGTCCGCCGTCCCGCCAACCCGCAACGTCACCCCGCCCTTGCCGGTGAACTTCACCGCATTGGACAGGAAGTTCAGCATGACCTGGCGCAGCCGCCCGGCGTCCCCGGTCAGCACCTCAGGCATGGCCGCATCAACCACCACCTTGAGGTTCAGCCCCTTGGCGACGCACTGCCCTTCGACGATGGCCGCGGCCCCGTCGACCAGGGCCGCGACCTGGAAGGGCTCGGGGTCCATCTCGATCGCGTTCGCTTCCAGCTTGGAATAGTCGAGGATGTCGTTGATGACCCCCAGCAGGGCCTCCGACGCCGTGGCGATCCGCTCGACATAGACCCGCTCCTCGTCCGGCAGGGCCTCCGACGCCTGCAACAGGCCCGAGAAGCCGATCACGCTGGTCAGGGGCGTGCGCAACTCATGGCTCATGTTGGCCAGGAATTCGCTCTTCACCCGCGCCGCCGCCTCGGCCGTCTCCTTGGCCTCCAGCACCTCGGCTTCCAGGGCCTTGCGTTGGGTCATGTCGCGGATCACCACCACCACGTCGTCGACGTGGCCGTTCTCGTCCCTCAACGCCTTGAAGGTGCACTCGACCCAGACGACCGAGCCGTTCTTGTGCACGGCGCGGTGCTCCAGGCGCGTCGGCTCACCGGTCTTCACCGCCTTGCCGATGGCCCCCAGCACCAGATGCCCGTCCTCGGGATGGACATAGTCGGTCGACTGGCCGCTCATTTCCTCGAAGGTCCAGCCCAGAAGCTGCTGGATGGCCGGCGAAATATACTTGCTCGACCCGTCCATCTTGACGCGGGTGATGACGTCGCCGGTGTTCTCGGCCAGCAGGCGATAGCGCCGCTCATTGGTCTGGGCGGCCCGCAACAGGCGCTCGCGCTCGGTCACGTCCTGCAGGACCCCGAACAGGGCCACGACCCGGCCTGTCGCATCCCTTTCGGTCGCGCCCTCGGCGGCGACCACCCGCTCGACCTCGTCCGTCCCGATCAGCCTCAGCTTGAAGCTGTAGCCCTCGCCCGTCTGCAAGGCCCGCTCGACCAGGCGCTGGATCTCGGCCCGATCATCGGCGTGATAGTGGCCGAAGACATCTTCCAGCGAGGGTGAAAACGCCCCCGGCGCCACGCCGTGGATGCGATAGATCTCATCCGACCAGCTCACGTCGCCCGACGTGACCTCATAGCGCCAGCGCCCGACCCCGACCATGTCTTCGGCCAGGCGCAGGGTTTCCAGACGCGCCGCCTCCTGACGCATGGCTTCCGCGTGTTCCACCAGCTGCCCCGCCAGGCCCGCCAGCTCCAGGATCAACCGCACCTGCGCCTCGGTGGGCGCCGACCTCGGCTTGACGTCCATGACGCCGATGGCGCCGACCGGCGCGCCGTCCGGCGTACAGACCGTGGCGCCCAGGAAGGCCCGCACATAGGGGGGGCCCACGACCATCGGATGCTTGCAGAAGTCCTGATGCGCCAGCGCGTCCTCGACGACCACCACGGCGCCCGGCCCCATGCCCACCAGGACATGACTGACGCTCTCGAGCCGCGGCACGCTGGTCTCATCCAGACCGACGCCGGCGCGAAACACGGCCAGATCGTCGTCCAGCACCGCGATCATGGCGTGCGGCGTGTCAAAGGCCGCACAGGCCACAGCGGTCAGCCGGTCGAACGCATCCCGTCCGCCCGTCTCACCCGATCCCGTCTGCGTAACCACGATCGCCATACCGCCCCTTATCCCCGCGCCCGACGAATTATTCGTTAGCGTCGCCGCCTCGCTCTGTCCGCCATTCCGGGGCTTCGAAATCCAGGGCGTCTTCCGCCTCCTTCAGCGCCAGTTCCGACACCGTCTGACGCCGTACCGAAACACCGGCCGTATGCACGGTCTCCGGATCGCCAGAGACCAGAGGGTGCCACCAGGCCAGGCCTCGCCCCTCATGGATACGCCGATACCCGCACGACTTCGGCATCCACTCCAGCGCCTCGATATTGCCGGGCGTCAACTTGATGCAGTCCGGCACCTGCGCCTTGCGGTTGGCGTAGTCCGAACAGGCGCAGGCCTCGGTGTCAAACAGCTTGCAGTGGACCCGTGTCGGGATGATCTCGCCGGTGTCCTCGTCCTCGAAGCGAATGACGCAGCACAGGCCGCACCCGTCGCACAGGCTCTCCCACTCGGTCGGAGACATCTCCGCCAGCGTCTTGGTTTCCCAGAAGGGTTTCATGCGCGGGGCTATACGCGCCTGCGCCCGACATGTCGCCCCTCCCATGTCGAGACGAGGACGCCTAGTTGTTCAGGTCCAGCGAATACCCCGCCGAACGCACGGTGCGGATCGGGTTGACCGTGCCCTCGACGTTCAGGGCCTTGCGCAGGCGACCGACGTGGACGTCCACGGTGCGGGCCTCGACATAGACATCCGAACCCCAGACGGCGTCCAGCAACTGTTCACGGCTGAACACCCGGCCGGGGTGCTTCATCAGGTGGTCCAGCAGACGGAACTCGGTCGGGCCGAGGTGGATTTCCTTGCCCGCGCGGCGAACGCGGTGGGCGACGCGGTCGATGACGATGTCGGCGTGATTAACCCGGTCGTCGGCCAGGCCCGGACGGATGCGGCGCAGCACCGCGCGGATGCGGGCGGTCAGCTCGGTCATCGAGAAGGGCTTGGTCATGTAGTCGTCGGCGCCGGTGTCCAGGCCGCGCACGCGGTCGGTTTCCTCGCCGCGCGCGGTCAGCATGATGATCGGCAGATTGCGGGTCTCGGCCCGGCCGCGCAGACGACGGCAGACCTCGATGCCCGACAGCTTCGGCAGCATCCAGTCCAGCAGCACCAGGTCCGGCAGGCGCTCGTCGACCTGCAGCAGGCCCTCCTCCCCGTCGGCGGCGACGGTCACGTCATAGCCTTCCTTCTCCAGATTGTACTGAAGCAGGGTGGCCAGGGCGTCCTCGTCTTCCATCACCAGAATATAGGGTTGCACGTCAGGCTCTCCGGTCGGTCGAAGTCGTCAGCAGGAAGGGAAGTCAGGCGTCCGTCGGATCGGACGGCGGGGTCGAGATGTGCGGCGTCGGCGTGGGCTCTTCGCCTGGACCAGGCACGGCCTTGGGCCGTTCACCCAGCATTTCCTCGCCGGTGATCTCATAGTGGACGGTCTCGGCGATATTGGTCGCGTGGTCGCCGATCCGCTCCAGGTTCTTGGCCATGAACAGCAGATGGGTGCAGGCCGTGATCGTGCGCGGGTCGCCCATCATGTAGGTCAGCAGCTCGCGGAACAGGGCGTTGTAGTGCTCGTCCACCTCGTCATCGGTGCTCCACACCGACAGGGCGCGCTCGACCTCCGAGGCCGTATAGGCGTCCAGCACGTCGCGCAGGCGGGTCGAGACCAGACGCCCCATCCGCTCGATCGAGCGGGTCAGGGGCTGCATCGGTTCGCCCTCGGCCAGGATCAGCGCCCGCTTGGCGATGTTCTTGGCCAGGTCGCCGGTGCGCTCCAGATCCGAGGCCAGCTTCATGGCCCCCAACGTCCGGCGCAGATCAGACGCCACCGGCTGACGCAGGGCGATCAGGCGGATGGACTTCTTCTCGATGTCGCGATGCAGGGCGTCCAGGCGGTTGTCGCGCTCGACCACCGCCTTGGCCAGCGCCACATCGCGGCGCGCGACGGATTCGATGGCGTCCGCCACCTGGGCCTCGGCCAGACCGCCCATGCGGACGACCTCGGCCGTCAGTTGGTTCAGTTCGTCGCCGTAAGCCTTGACCGTATGCTGGTTCATGCTCGCGCCCTTAGCCGAAGCGGCCGGTGATGTAGTCGAGCGTGCGACGCTCGCGCGGGTTGGTGAAGATCTCTTCGGTGTCGCCCGTCTCGACCAGCTTGCCCATGTGGAAGAAGGCCGTGCGCTGCGACACGCGGGCCGCCTGGGCCATCGAGTGGGTGACGATGACGATGCAGTAGCGCTCGCGCAGTTCGTCGATCAGCTCCTCGATCTTGGCCGTGGCGATCGGGTCCAGCGCCGAGCAGGGCTCGTCCATCAGGATCACTTCGGGTTCGACCGCGATGGCGCGGGCGATGACCAGACGCTGCTGCTGGCCGCCCGACAGGCCGGTGCCCGGCGAGTGCAGGCGGTCGGCGACCTCGTCCCACAGGCCGGCGCGCTTCAGCGCCTTCTGGACGATGTCGTCCAGCTCGCCCTTGCTTGAGGCCAGACCGTGAATCTTCGGCCCATAGGCGACGTTCTCATAGATCGTCTTGGGGAAGGGGTTGGGCTTCTGGAACACCATGCCGACCTGAGCGCGCAGCAGCACGGGGTCGATCTTGCGGTCGTTGATGTCGCCGCCATCCATCTCGATCTCGCCGGTGACGCGGCAGCCCGGAATGGTGTCGTTCATGCGGTTCATGGTCCGCAGGAAGGTCGACTTGCCGCAACCCGACGGCCCGATCAGGGCCGTGACGGTCTTGTCCGGGATGTCCAGCGAGACGCCGAACAGGGCCTGTTTCTCGCCGTAGAAGACGGAAACGTCGCGCGCGGCGATCTTGATCGGCCCCAGGGGCGCCGAGGCATGGGCGCCCACGGTCGGGGCGGTCGTCAGGGGCGCGGCCCCGGCGGAACCGCCGTCGGCCAGACCCTCGGGGGCGCGGAAGATTTTGGACATCATAAGACTACCACCGACGTTCGAAGCGCCGGCGCAGCAGGATCGCGGCGGCGTTCATGACGATCATGAAAGCGAGGAGCACAAGGATGGCGGCGGCGGTCCGCTCGTGGAACGCGCGCTCCGAGGCGTTCTCCCAGATGTAGATCAGCGAAGGCAGGGCGCCGACCGGCTCGTCGATGGCGTGCGGCACGCCGGGGACGAAGCTGATCATGCCGATCAGCAGCAGGGGCGCCGTCTCGCCGAGGGCATGGGCCATGGCGATGATCGAGCCGGTCATGACGCCTGGCATGGCCAGGGGCAGGACGTGGCCGAACACCGTCTGGGTGCGGCTTGCGCCCATGGCCAGGGCGGCCTCGCGGATCGACGGCGGCACGGCCTTCAGCGACGAGCGCGTGGCGATGATCACCGTCGGCAGGGCCATCAGGGCCAGGACCAGACCGCCGACCAGCGGGCTGGCGCGCGGCAGGTGCATGAAGTTGATGAACAGGGCCAGACCCAGCAGGCCGTAGACGATCGACGGCACGGCGGCCAGGTTGTTGATATTGACCTCGATGATCGCGGTGATGCGGTTGCGCGGCGAGTATTCTTCCAACCAGACGGCGGCGCCGACGCCGACCGGAATGGCGATCAGGGCCGTAACCAGCAGCATCAGAGCCGAACCGACCACAGCGCCCAGCAGGCCCGCCAGCTCCGGCTGGGTCGAGTCGCCCTTGGTGAACAGGGCGGTGTTGAAGTGGGCGCGAACGGCGCCCGAGGCCTTCATCCGGTCCAGCCAGGCCATCTGCTCATTGCTGATACGGCGCTGGTCCTCGGGCGTAGCCTTGGAGATCTCGCCCTTCAGATAGAGGTCGGCGTTGTCGGACAGGGGGGCGGTGACCGGAACGGTCTGGCCCAGCAGGCTGGGCTGGCGCGCGATCATGCCCGCCGCCTGGAACTTCAGCTCCGACGAGAACAGGGCCTTCATGGCCGCGGCCTTGGAGCCTGAGGCGTCGTCCTGGACGCCCAGGCGACGCAGCTGCTGTTCGGCGACGATCTGCTCGAAGTTCGCGCCCTGCGGATAGGACCGGTCGATACGCGACGCGTCCATGTGGACCGGCAGGGTGACGCTGTGGCTGTAGAAGGCGGTGCGGCCCTGCATGATGATGCTGCCCAGCAGGATCACCAGGAAGACCAGGGCGAAGCCGATGGCCGCGCGGCCATACCACTTGAAGCGGGTCTCGCGGGCGTAGCGACCGCGCAGACGGGCCTGCAGACGCTGGGTGCGCGGGCTGACAGCGCTCGGATTCTGGGCGGCGTCAGTCATACTGTTCCCGATAGGCTTGCACGATGCGCATGGCGACGATGTTGAGCAGCAGGGTGACCACGAACAGGGTCAGGCCCAGACCGAAAGCGGCCAGGGTCTTGGGGCTGTTGAACTCCTGGTCGCCGGTCAGCAGGGTGACGATCTGCACCGTGACGGTGGTGACCGTATCCAGCGGGTTCAACGTCAGCTTGGCGGCCAGGCCGGCGGCCATGGTGACGATCATGGTCTCGCCGATGGCGCGCGACACGGCCAGCAGGAAGGCCCCGGCAATGCCCGGCAGGGCGGCGGGCAGCAGCACCTTCTTGACCGTTTCCGACTTGGTGGCGCCCATGGCGTAGGAGCCGTCGCGCAGGGACTGCGGCACCGCGTTCATGATGTCGTCGGACAGGGAGCTGACGAAGGGGATCAGCATGATGCCCATGACCGCGCCGGCCACCAGGGCCATCTGGTTCTGCACCAGCAGCAGATATTGGCCCATGCCGTCCAGCGGCCCGCCGACCAGCCAGCCGCCGATGGTGTTGAAGAAGACGCGGAACGCCGGGCCGACGGTCAGGGCGGCGAAGAAGCCGTAGACCACGGTCGGCACGCCCGCCAGAACCTCGAGCATGGGCTTGACCACGGCGCGGGTGCGGCGCCCGGCGTATTCCGACAGATAGATGGCCGAGAACAGGCCGATCGGACCCGCCACCAGCATGGCGATCAGCATGATCAGGAAGGTGCCCGCGAACAGGGGCACGGCCCCGAAGGCGCCCGACGAGCCGATCTGATCGGCGCGGATCGCCATCTGCGGGCTCCACTTGGTCCCGAACAGGAACTCGGTGACCGGCACAGAGGCAAAGAAGCGAAGGCTGTCCCACACCAGGGAGAAGATGATGCCGACCGTCGTCAGCACCGCCACCGCCGAACAGGCGAACAGGACCAGGCTGATCCAGCCCTCGACCTTGTTGCGTGCGCGCAGGTCGGGACGGATGCGAACGAAGACGAAGACGCCGCCCAGGACGGCCGCGATCAGGGCCGCGACGCCGCCGCCCCAGTTCAGGGCCGACGAAATGCTGTGGGCGCGACGACCTTCGGCGGGCAGTTCCTCGGCATAGGGGGCGGGCCAGATCTGCTGGGCCTCAAGCCCCTGGCCGATACGGCGAGCGTCCGAAAAGAAGGCCTCGCGACGGAAGGGCTCCAGCTGGACGATGCTTTCCGGCGCGCCGGCGGCCAGCATCTGGCGCTCCAGCGGCGCCGAGAAGATGGAGGCGGCCGCCAACATGACCAGAGCCGGCATGCCGACCCAGATCAGGGCGTAAAGGCCGTGTTGACCGGGACGCGAATGGGCCTTCGCCCCCGCGCTGCGGCGCGTCGCCAGCGCGCGCCCGCCCAGATAGGCGAGCCCGGAGAAGGCGATCAGCAGTAACAGGAAAATCCAGATCATCCGGGTCCGTGCACGCGTGAATCATTAACGTGCCGGGTCCGGCGCGTTTCGGCCGGGAAACTGCCTGTGATTGGCGAGCGGAATAAGACGGCTGCGTGACAGTTCTGTTACGACGCCCGTCCTCCGTGTCGCAGCCTATGTCGCACCCCGGCTCAGGACCCTGCGCCGCCCGACGGGTCGAGCTCGCGCGCAGGCGCCAGGGGGAAGCAGGCGGCGAAGATCGCGCCCTGCCCCAGGGCGCTGTCCACGCTCAGACCGCCCCGGTGACGGATGATGATGTGGCGCACGATGGCCAGACCCAGGCCGGTGCCCTGACGCTCGCCGCTCTTCTGGCCCTCGACGCGATAGAATCGCTCGGTCAGTCGCGGCAGGTGCTCGCGCGCCATGCCGGGACCGTGGTCGCGCACGGTGACGACGGCGTATTTCAGCCCCGCCTCCCGGTCCGGCGTTTCCAGCGACAGACGCGTCCCCTCGGGCATGCGCGCCGCCATGGCTTCATCCAGGGTGCGGCCGCGATCGATGGACAGTTCGACGACCCCGCCGCTGCTGGAGTATTTCAGAGCGTTGTCCACTAGGTTCTGAATCACCTGAACGATCTCGTCGCGGTCGCCGGTCACGGTCGCGCCGCCCTGGCCGAGATTCGCCCTGATGGTGACGCCGCGCTCGCGCGAGATGACGCTGACGGCGTCAACCACGTCCGAGGCTGCACGCGCCAGATCGACACGTCCCAGGGGCGCGATGTGTTCGTTCAGCTCGATGCGGCTCAGCGACAGCAGGTCCGCGACCAGACGGCCCATGCGATCAGCCTGGATGGCCATGATATCCAGGAACCTGTCGCGCGCCTTGGGGTCGTCCTTGGCGTGGCCCTTCAGCGTCTCGATGAAGCCGGACAGGGAGGCCAGGGGCGTGCGCAGCTCGTGGCTGGCGTTGGCCAGGAAGTCGACGCGCATCATCTCCATGCGACGGGCGTCGGTTTCGTCGCGCAGGGCCAGCAGGGCCAGGGCCCCGACGCCCCACAGATGGGCGTCCCGCTCCGGCAGGGGCCGTATGAAGGCGCGCCAGTGTCTTTCCTGGGCGCCGCCCCCCACATAGTCGACCGTATTGCTGACGGCGCCGAACAGGGCCTCGTCCACGGCCTCCAGCACCTTGGGATCGCGGATCACCGAGACCAGAAGCCCGCCGCCTGCGCCGTCCAGACGGAACAGCTCGCGCGCGGCGGCGTTGGCCAGGGCGATTCGCCGTCCGGCGATGTCATCGGCCTCTCCACCGCTGACGATCAGAACGGGATCGCCCAGGGCCTCGAAGACATCGCCCAGCAGGGCGCCGTCGGGCGCCAGATCGGCCGTCACGCTGCCGTCCAGGTCGCTGATGCTGACGGGGGCCGGCGGACGGCGATTGACCAGCCAGGTCGCCGTCGCCACAGCCGCCGCCCCCGCCGCCAGCCAGCCCGCCAGCTCCGGCTTCATCACCGCCAGCACCGCCATGACCAGGATGGCCACCCCGCCGCTGGCGCCGGCGGTCCAGAGCCGGGACGAGGCGGTGGGCGCAACAGGGGAAGGCGAATGCTCGTACGGCATAGGGATCGACGTTATCTCATTGTTCAGCGACAGCCCCTAACCTGTCAGAAATACGGGGTCATCGACCGGGCGTCGGGATTCTTTCGCTTAGCTTAGTTTGTTCACCGATTTGCGGCAGTCACGACGACAGACCGAGGGGTTTCTGACGTGAATACGATCCTGAACTGCCTGGTTCAGCAACACGACTGGCGCATCCTGCCATTCGCCCTTCTTGTCTCTGTCTTCAGTCTTCTGATCGCCCTGTCCCTGTTCGATCGCGCCCGCAGCGTGGCGCGGCGCTCGCGGCGAGTCTATCTGATCGCCGCTCCCCTGGTGGCCGGGCTGGGCGTGTGGAGCACCCACTTCATCGCCATGAAGGCCTATGACGTCGGCGTTCCGGTCCGTTACGAGGTCTGGGAAACGGGCGGTTCCCTGCTCATCGTCGTCTTCGCCTTCTACATCGCCATGCATCTGGCCCTGGCCGAGGCGGGCCGCATCGGCCGAATCGTCGCCGCCCTGACTTGCGGTCTGGGCGTCGCCGCCATGCACTTCCTCGGCATGGGCGCCCTGCGCCTGTCGGGAGCCGTGCTGTCGTGGAACGCTCCTCTGGTCGTGCTCGCCGTGGTCGGCGGTCTGGCCCTGGTCGGCGCCATGGCCTTCCTGCCCTGGCGAGGCGGAATAAAGCGGGTGATCGGCGCCACCGCCCTGGGCGCGCTCAGCGTCTGCTGGCTGCACTTCGTGGCCATGAGCGCCGTGGTCATCACCCCGACGCCCGGCGTGCTGCTGCCGGTCGCCGCCTTCGCCGAGACCGCCCTGACCGTCTGGATCGGCGCCAGCGTCGGCCTGCTGGTCGTCATCGCCGCCTTCCTGACCGCGATGGTCTGGTGGTCGCGCCACAGCGCCCTGGGCCAGCTCCGCGAGGCCATCGAGGCCATGCCCGACGGCCTCGGCTTCTACGACGCCGACGACCGGCTGGCGATCTGGAACCAGCGCTACGCCGACGTGAACCCCGAGGTAGCCAGCGCCCTCAAGGTCGGCGTGACCTTCCGCGAAATCCTGGAAGCCGGGCTGAAAGCGGACATCTATCCCTGCGCCAGGGGCCGGGAACAGGCCTGGATCGCCGAACGCATGGCCAACCGGCGTCGGCCCCAGGGCGCGATGGAGCAGAATGTCGGCGATCGCTGGCTGAGGGTTCAGGACCGCCGCACGGCTGAAAAAGGCACGGTCACGGTCTGCTCCGACATCACCGACATGAAGCGCGACGCCCAGGCCCTGGCCGAGGCGCGCGACGCCGCCGACGCCGCCAACCGCGCCAAGAGCCAGTTCCTGGCCAATATGAGCCACGAAATCCGCACGCCCCTGAACGGCGTCATCGGCGTGGCTCAGGCCCTGGCCCGCACCAACCTGGACGAGCAGCAGCGTGAGATGCTGGACCTGATCCACTCCTCCAGCCGCACCTTGCAGACCCTGCTCAGCGACATCCTGGATCTGGCCCGTGTCGGATCAGGCCGGCTGGAGTTGGGCGACGAGCCCTTCGACCTGGCCCGCGCCACCGAGGAGGCGGCCCAGCTCTACGCCGCCGCCGCCCGCGACAAGGGTCTGCAATTCGTCGTCGAGGTGTCCCCCGAGGCCCGCATATGGGTTCACGGCGACGCGGTTCGCCTGAAACAGATTCTGACCAACCTGGTGTCCAACGCCGTCAAGTTCACCGCCGCCGGTTTCGTCAGCCTGACGGTCGATGCCGGGCCCCAAGGCCTGCGCTTCGTGGTGCAGGACACCGGCATCGGCTTCGACGCCGAGACGCGCGAGCGGCTGTTCAGCCGCTTCGAGCAGGCCGACGGCGACATCACCCGCCGCTTCGGCGGTTCGGGCCTGGGCCTGGCCATCAGCCAGGAACTGGCGGCCATGATGGGCGGCGGCCTCGGCTGCGAGAGCGAGCCGGGCGGCGGCGCCGCCTTCATCCTGACCCTGCCCTTGCGCCCAGCCGAGGCGCCCGTCGCCCCGACCGCCGCCCCCCCGGTCGAGGTCCCTTCCAGCGGCGAAGGGGGACGTCGCCTGCGTATCCTGGTCGCCGACGACCACCCCACCAACCGGCGTGTGGTCGAGCTGATCCTGGATCAGGCGTCGGTCGAACTGGTCGCCGTCGAGGACGGCGCCCAGGCGGTCGAGGCGTGTCGCGCCTCCGCCTTTGATCTGGTTCTGATGGACATGCAGATGCCCGTGATGGACGGCCTGACCGCTACCCGCGAGATTCGCCTGCACGAGGTGGCCATGGGCATGGCCCGCACCCCGATCGTCATGCTGACCGCCAACGCCCTGCCCGAACATATCGCGGCGGGGATGGACGCCGGCGCCGACCGCCATCTGGCCAAGCCCTTCAGCATCGAAGCCCTGCTGGCCATGGTGGCCGAGTTGACGGCGGACGCGCCTCAGGCCGCCAGCGCGGCGGCCTGAGGGTCTTCTTCTCCTACTCGTAGCCGTGGGCGGCTTCGTTGATGACCTGACTGGGCATGGACGAGAAATCCACGCTCAGAGGCCTGGCGGCCTTGGCCTCGAAGGTCTTGAGCACATGCTCCAAGCGGCGGCGCACCTCGCGTTCGGCCTCGGTCGATCCATCCAGCGCCAGGGGCGCCAGGCAGAAGTCGATGATGGCTTGCGGACGGGTCATCGGTTCCATGTCTCTGTCCTTTCCTATGCGGCGTGGAACTGGGCGGTTTCGGTCGAGTCCTTCAGGGCCGTGGTCGAGGACTGGCCGTTCGAGATCACCGTGGCGACCTGATCGAAGTAGCCGGTGCCGACCTCGCGCTGGTGACGGGTGGCGGTATAGCCCGCGGCCTCGTTCGAGAACTCGCGCTGCTGCAACTCGGAATAGGCCGCCATACCGCGATCGCGGTAGCCGTCGGCCAGCTCGAACATCGAGTTGTTCAGGCTATGGAAGCCGGCCAGGGTCACGAACTGGAACTTGTAGCCCATGGCCCCCAGCTCGCGCTGGAACTTGGCGATGGTGGCGTCGTCCAGCTTGGCCTTCCAGTTGAACGAGGGCGAGCAGTTGTAAGCCATCAGCTTGCCCGGATGCTTCTTCTGGATCGCCTCGGCGAACTTCTTGGCGTCGTCCAGATCGGGGTGCGAGGTCTCCCACCACAGCAGGTCGGCGATGTTGGCGTAGGACAGACCGCGCGCGATGCAGTGGTCCAGACCCGTGCCTTCCTTCAGGCGGAAGAAGCCCTCGGGCGTGCGGTTTTCGCGGTCGATGAAGGGCTGGTCGCGCTCGTCGATGTCCGAGGTGATCAGCTGGGCGCTTTCGGCGTCGGTGCGGGCGACCGTGATGGTCGGGGTGCCCATGACGTCGGCGGCCAGACGGGCGGCGACCAGATTGCGCTCATGCGCCTGGGTCGGGATCAGAACCTTGCCGCCCAGGTGGCCGCACTTCTTCTCGCTGGCCAGTTGATCCTCGAAGTGGACCCCCGCGGCGCCGGCCTCAATGAAGGCCTTCATGATCTCGAAGCTGTTCAGCGGCCCGCCGAAACCGGCCTCGGCGTCGGCGACGATGGGGGCGAACCACTCGCGCTTGGCGCCGCCCTCGGCATGCTCGATCTGGTCGGCCCGCTGCAGGGTGCGGTTGATGCGGCGGCACAGTTCCGGCGCGGCGTTGGCCGGATACAACGACTGGTCGGGGTACATGGCCCCGGCGGTGTTGGCGTCGGCGGCGACCTGCCAGCCCGACAGATAGATGGCCTTCAGACCGGCGCGAACCATCTGCATCGCCTGATTGCCGGTGACGGCGCCCAGGGCATTGATGAAGGGCTCGTCGTGCAACAGCTGCCACAGACGATTGGCGCCGCGCTCGGCCAGGGTGTGGGTGATCGGCACCGAGCCGCGCAGGCGCAGAACGTCCTCCGGGGTATAGGGGCGTTCGATGCCGTCGAAGCGGCCGGCGGGCGAAGGAACCAGATCAGCGAAGGTCGTCATGTTCGTCTCGGCTTTGAAAGGGCGCGGCAGCAGCCGCCGTCACCGAACCAGAACACGCCGCCGTCACGATTGACACAGCACGATCCGCACGATTCAAGTCAAACAGTCACATCATGACACTTGCCAATCAGTCATATCGTGACATCATCGCGCCATGAACGCCGCCGCCGATCGCAAACTCTTCCTCGGCGGCCGCCTGAAGCGGCTGCGGCGCGACCTCGGCCTGTCGCAGACGGCGATGGCGGGCGATCTGGGCGTCTCGCCCTCCTATCTGAACCATATCGAGCGCAATCAGCGACCCGTCTCGGCCCAGTTGCTGCTGCGCCTGGCCGAGACCTATGACGTGGACCTGCGCAACCTCGGCCAATCCGGCGGCCCGGCCTCCGAGGCGGAACTGGCCGAGGCCTTCGCCGACCCCCTGTTCCAGGGCCTGGCCGTGCCGCGCCACGAGATCGTGCAACTGGCCGAGGATCAACCCGCCGCCGCCGACGCCATTCTGAGGCTTTACCGCGCCTTTTCCGACCGCCGCGTGCGCGACCGGGCCGAGGCCGAGGTGGCGGGCGCCGCCTCCCCCGCCGACAGCCCGTCGGAATGGGTGCGCGAATACATTCAGAGCCGCCACAACCATGTCCCCGAACTGGATACGTTGGGCGAGGCCCTGCACGACGCCCTGAAGGCCGAGGCGTCTTCGCCGGACGAGAGCTTCGAGGCCCTGGCTCGCGCTCGCCTGTTCGCCCGCCACGGCCTGACGGTGCGCACCCTGCCCGCCGAGGTCATGGTCGAATGGACCCGCCGCTTCGATCCGCACCGGGGCCGTCTGCTGCTGTCCGATACGCTCGGCCCGTCGTCGCGCGCCTTCGCCGTCGCCTGCCAGCTGGCCCTGATGGAGCATGGCGCCGAGCTTCAGGCCCTGACCGAGGCGGCCAATGCGCCCGACGCCCCGACCCGCAACCTGCTGAAGACCTCGCTGACCAACAGCCTGGCCGCCGCCATCCTGATGCCCTACGCCGCCTTCCAGCGCACGGCGGAAGAGACCGGCTACGACCTGGCCCGGCTGCAGGCCCGCTTCGGCGTCGGCTTCGAGCAGGCGGCGCACCGACTGACGACGCTTTCCCGGCCAACGGCCAGAGGCGTGCCCTTCTTCCTGATGCGGGTCGATCAGGCGGGCAACGTCTCCAAGAGGTACGCCTCCGGCGCCTTTCCATTTTCGCGCTTCGGCGGGGCCTGTCCGCGCTGGCGGCTGCATTCAGCCTTCCGCACGCCCGGCCGCGTTGTCACGCAGATCATCGAGACGCCGGATGGATCGCGCTGGTTCACCCTGGCCCGCACCGTGGACCGCCAGGGTCAGGACGCCTTCACCGAGGGTCAGGACCTGGCCATCGGCCTGGGCTGCGAGCTGAAGCACGCCCACCGGCTGATCTATGCGCGCGGTCTGGACCTGCAAGAGCCCGAGGTCACCCCCATCGGCCCCGCCTGCCGCCTGTGTGAACGCCACCCCTGCGCCGAACGCGCCGCCCCGCCAGTCGGCCGCGCCCTGACCGTCGACGACTGGTCCAAGTCGGTCAGCCCGTATCCGTTCGCGTAAGACGCCCTTCTCCCCTTGAGGGAGAAGGTGGCCCCTCAGGGCCGGATGAGGGGTGTCGGCGCAGCCGGTAGATTTTGTATCGATCCAACGTGACGGCCAGCATCGGATAGGCGCCGCACACACCCCTCATCCGTCAGGCTTCGCCTGCCACCTCCTCCCTCAAGGGGAGAAGGGATGATCTTAGTGCGCCAGCAGCAGGGCCGCCGGGCTCTCGGTGATCAAGGTCTGGGTCACGCCGCCGAAGATCCACTGACGCATCCGCGCATGCCCCCAGGCTCCGCTGACGATGGCGCCGGCCTTCATCTCGGCGGCGCAGTCCAGCAGGCGACGGCCCGCCGCGCGGTCGTCATGGGCGCGAGCCTCAGCCTCGGCCTTGACGCCGTGACGCCGCAGCCAGGCGGCCACGTCGGCGGTGCGCAGCCGGGCGCCGTCCATGTCCTCGGGATCGCACAGTTCCAGCACGCGCACGCTCTCGGCCTCGCGCAGCAGGGGGATGGCGGCCACCGCGGCCAACCGGCTCTCGCGGCTGTCGGTCCAGGCCAGCAGCACCGGCGCGCCCGCGACGGCCCGCGCCGGGTTCGGCGGCACGATCAGAACCGAGCGCCCGGCCCGCATGGTCAGGTCGGAGGGAACAGGCGCGCGCCAGCCGCTGGCGTTGGCCGCGTCGCGCCCGACGATCAGCACGTCGGCGGCGCGGGCGTGCTTGACCAGCAAGCCGGTCGGGTCCCCCACGTCGGCGCGCCATTCGCACGACACTCCAGTCTTTGTCGCGATCTCGCGGAACCGCGCCTCGGCGCCCTTCAGCGCGCTCTCGGCCCGCTCGTGCTGGGCGCTCAGCACCTCGCCCAGAAGGATGCCCGCACCATAGGCGTCGGCCATCGGGGTTTCGGGCGCGCAGGCCGACACCCCGATCAGATGAGCGCCGTGCGCCTTGGCCAGAGCGGCGGCCTGTTCGATCCGCTGCGTGTTGTCGGGCTCGTCATCGACATAGACGATCAGGCTGGACCAGGTCATGGCGACCTCCTCTCGTTCCAGAACGATAGAACGCCTGAGCCGAGGTTCGGTCCTTGATCCCGATCAAATAACAACGATCAGACCAGCACGACCTTGCCGTTCTCGACCCGGTGCGGGACGCCGGCCCTGCGGAACAGGCTGGCGATCTCGGCGGCCGGATCGGTCGCGCCCTGATCCAGCATCCGTTCGACCGTCTGCGCCAGCGACGGATCGCCCGAAACGCGGGTCAGGGCGTCCAGCCATTCAGCACGGCTCAGGACCCCGTCGTCGCGGTTGGCCGCCAGCACCGGACGCAGAAAATCGAACCAGTCGCCGCCGTCTCGCCGCTTCTGCGCCCCCTCAGCCGCCATGGCGAAGACGGCGCCGCAGGCGTAGTAGGCCCGATGCTCGCCCCGGTCGCCGGCCTCGGCCACAGGCTGGCGCGCCAGATCGATGCAGTCGTCCACCTCGGTCTGCAGTTCGGCGCGATCGTCATAGGCCGGGTCCAGCGCCTTCAGCGCCCGCACGGCCATCAGGTCGGCCCCGCCCTCGGTGATCCAGGCGTCGCGCGCGAACTTATAGCGCACCGCCTGCCCCAGCCAGAAGTGCGCGCTCTCGTGGCCGATGAACCAGCGCGAGCGTTCCAGCACCTGCTGGCTGGGGTTCAGCACGCCCACGCCTTCGAACTTCATGACGATCAGGCCGGGCAGGACGCTGCCGCCCATGCTGGACAGGCGTTCGGTCGGGCCGTTCCAGCTGACCATGACGGTCGAGGTCTCGCTGCCGACGCCCGGCGCGCCGAGACGACGCAGATAGTAGTCGCCGACATGAGGGGCGAAGCTGCGGATCTCCTCGCCGATCCACGGCGGCAGGTTGGGGTCTATGACCGTGGTCAGTCCCCTGCCCGGCGTCACCCGCGCCTGCCCCAGCAGGACATAGGAGCGCTCGCCGGTCGTGGTCAGGTCAGCCCGACGCTCGCCGTTGAACAGCACCGGCCCGGCCGTATCGCGCCAGGTGACGGTGGAGGCTCCCCCTTCCAGATCAACGCCGTTCAGGTCCGCCGGCATGGCTTCCGCCGCCTCGACCGACGGCAGGGCGAAGACGTCGAACTGGCGCGTCGGCAGGGCCACCGCGCCATCGGAAAACGTCAGCGTGCCATACTCCGCCTCCAGATAGACGGCCTTGGGCTTCAACGAAAAGCGGACGTGACGCGGCACGGGACCGCCGTCCAGGCTGCGGATCACGTCGTAATGGCCGCGCCGCTCCATGACGACGCCGGGCGTCTCGAGCGCCCACTGCGTCGGCCGCCAGGGCTGACGCACGTCCGTCATCAGGGCCGAGTCCATGAAGGCCCAGACGAACGCATCCCGGTTGAAGACGTAGTCCGCCGTCCAGCGATCGCCGTCGCGCGTGACCTCGACCATCGGCGCGGCGCGGGCGTCCCAGGTCCCCGGCGGCAGGGGCGCGGCGGCGCAGGCGCCCAGCAAGGCGGCGGCCAGAACAGTCGAGACGGCAAGGGCTTTCAAACGCAAGGCGACGGACTCCATACGGTTCAGCTCGAACATAGCCGCCACCAGCGCGGCGTCAGCTTACGGATTGCTCAGGATTGCGCCCGGGACAGGGCGCGTCCCGCCGCCGCCAGTTCCGCCGCCATGACCGCCTTCAACCGCTGCGGCGCCTCGATGGTCGCCTGCTCGCCCCAGGTGAACAGGTGCCAGGCCAGTTCGCGCATCCCCGAGGCGCGGAACCGCACCAGAACCGATCCGTCCGCCTGATCCTGGATGGCCTGGGTCGGGTGCCAGCGCCAGCCGCGCGCCTCAGCCGCGCCCTCGGGGGCGATGCGCAGCACCACCTCCTCGATCTCGTCCTGATAGATGCCGAAGGACTGGCTGGCGAAGGCGGCTAAGTCGAAGTCGGCGGGCGGGCGCGCCGTCCCCTCTCCCGCCTCGACCGAACTCATGCGGTCCAGTCGGAAGGTCTGGATACGCCCGCTCTCGCGATCCGCCGCCACCAGATAGTTGGCCCGTCCGAACATCAGGCCGCAGGGGGCCACGCTGCGGCCGCGCGCCTCGGCGCCGGGGCGGGCGTAGATAAAGCTGAGCGGCCGCTCGGCCAGAACCGCGCCGCGGATCTCGGCCAGCACCGTCTCATCGGCGGTGGGCCGCGGCCCGGCCTGGACGGCGATGGTCTCGGCCCGCACCAGGGCTTCCAGATCGGGGGCCATGCGGTTCAGGGTGGTCGAGCGCATGGCCGCCTTGACCTTGCGCTCCAGCCCCTCCAGCGCCGCCGCCCGCGCCGGTTCGCCCGCCGCCCGCAACGCCGCCGCCGCCTTGGTCAGTTCCAGCATCTCGGTCGCGGTCGGCGCCTGCTCGAAGGCGGACAGACCGCCGCGAATGCGCCAGCGCTTGCTGGGCGGATCGCTGATCTCCTCGACCTGCGGGAACAGCATCAGGACGGCGTCGCGCATCCGCTCGGCGGTGCGGCGCCCGACCCGCAGCTGCCCCGCCATCTCGTTCAGCGTCAGGCCCTCGGCGCTGGCCGCCATGCCGCGCGCCAGATCGATGACCATCGCCGCCTTGTCATGCCGCAAGAAACTTCTCCACAGAACTACGTCCGAAACTGACGCAATGCTGTCGCATCCTCTCAACATCAGCAAGAGGCAATCGCTTCAGGAGATCACGACATGGCCTTCGCCCGCACCCCGACGGTTCAAAAGCCCGCCAAGAAGACCTTCGCCGACCGCTACATGATCGTGCCGTGCGAGGCCGAGGGCGACCTGGCCGTCATCTGGGATCGCCAGGAAGAACAGGTCGTGGACGTGATCTCGGCCTCGGCCAGCAGCCGCTACTCGGACGAGGACGCCCTGTGGGACGAGTTTCACGCGCCCGCTGCAGCCGCTCATGCCGACTGGCGTATGGCGGCCTGACGCCTGGCCTGGTGAGAATACCGAGACGGGAACCCGGCTCCCCATCCAACGTTCGCCGAAGCATGACCATTCCGGTCATGCTCGAGGGGAGCTACCGATGACATCGTCCCACACCGCCGCGCCTTCGCTGGAAGGCCTCGTCAAATCCGCTCTGCATCGCTCGTGGTGGCTGCTGCTGTTGCGCGGGATCATCGCCGTGGCTTTCGGGGTCGCCACCTTCGTGTGGCCGGGTATCAGCCTGGTCAGCCTGATCCTGGTCTACGGAATTTACGCCGTGGCGGACGGCATTCTGGCCCTGATCGCGGCCATTCGCGGCGGCGGCGTCGCCCCACGCTGGTGGCTGGCCCTGGGCGGGATCGCCAGCCTGGTCGCCGGGGGACTGGCCTTCGTCTGGCCGGGTCTGACGGCCCTAGTCCTGGTCTATCTGATCGGCTTCTGGTCGATCATGCGCGGCGTTCTGGAAATCGTCGGCGCCATCCGCCTGAGGAAAGAGATTCCCAACGAATGGTCCCTGGGCCTGGCCGGCGCCCTGTCGGTCATCTTCGGCCTGATCCTGGTCTTCGCACCGGGCGCGGGGGCTATGGGTCTGCTGTGGCTGATCGCGGCCTGGGCCGTGCTGTTCGGCCTGCTGCTGATCTGGGTCGCCTTCCGGGTCAGGAAGCTGGCGAAGGCGTAAAACGGGCGTTGCGCGCCGTGACTCGGGCACGGATCTCGGCGCGCATCCGTTCCAGCTCGCCCGCATCGATCAGGCGGCCGCGCAGAACCACGGCCTCGGCGTCGCGCGTGGCGCTGACGTCCGCCAGAGGGTTCACTTCCAGCACCAGCAGGTCAGCCGACTTGCCTGCCGCCACCGCACCGTAGCGCTCGCCCTGGTTCAGGAAGCGCGGCCCGTCCACGACCGACCCCATCAGGGCCTCGCGCGGCGTCAGCCCCAGCTTGACGTAAAGCTCCAGCTCGTCGTGCAGAGAGAAGCCCGGATAGTTGAAGGAGTTGAGGAAGCCCGCGTCCGTCCCGGTCAGGATGACCACACCCGCGTCGCGCAACATGGGCAGGGTGCGGGCGGTGACGTCCTTGACGAAGTGGCGGTCCGCTACCTGCTGCGGCGTGGCCTTGGCCGCCCGCTCGACGCGCCAGGCATAGGTGGCGCGGATGCCCGGCCCGACATAGGCCAGGCCGTCGTCGTGCGAGTGGTCGTCCAGATCGAGGTTCGCCAGCGTGGTCGAGCCATAGAGGGTCGACGACACCGCCGTGCCCAGCTCCCTCAACCGCGCATAGACCCGCCGCGCCGTCTCGACATCGAAGGTGTCGGCATAGCGCCGCATGGTCTGGGCGTAGGTGTACTTGCCAGCCAGATAGTCCGCGGCGATGGCCGCCTCGTCCTTCGAGCCCGCCTTCATGGCGTAGTCGAGGTGCTCGATGGACGACAGGCCCGCCTCGGCGGCCTCCAGCACGGTGATGCTGGCCGGGATGTGGGCCGAGGTCTTCATGCCCCGCTTCTTCGCCTCGCGCACGGCGTAGAGGAAGAGCTCGGGTTTCAGGGTGTTGTCGGTGATCTTGACGAAGTCGACGCGCAGGGCCTGCAGCCGGTCCAGGGCCGCGTCCACGTCCGCCTCGTCGCCGGTCTCGATCACGCCCTTCCAGACGGGAGCGATGCCCTCGATCTTGGGACCGGAGGTGAAGATGCGCGGGCTGTCGGGCATCGGCGGATTGTCGCGCCAGTCCAGCACCTGCTGCGCCAGGTCGCCCGCAGCGTCGCGCACCGCGACCACGCCGTTCACGACGTATAGCGGCATCAGCTCGGCGTTCTCCTCGATCAGGGCCTCGCCCCCGCCGAAGTGGACATGCATGTCCCACAGGCCCGGCATGACGTAGCGGTCGCCCAGGTCCTGCGTCCGCGTGGCGCGATAGCGATTGGCCTGGCTTTCAGGAAGGACAGCGACGATGTCCCCGCCGCGCACGGCCACCAGTTGATCGGGCGTCGTCGTCCCCTTCTCGACATCGACCACCGTGGCCGAGGTCAGCAGCAGGTCAACGGTCTCAACCGGGCTTTCAACGGCCGTCAGGGGTGCCGTGGCGCAGGCGGACAAGAGGGCGGCTGCGGCGATCAGGATGGTGCGCATGACCATCCGCTATAGGCCGCTCATCTCGCCCGGCAAGCAGATCAGGGATAGCGGCGGTTCATCTCGTCCCGGCTGGCGACGCACAGGTCACGCAGCACGCCCATGTCCACCTGATCCAGACGCTTGATGTAGAGGCAGGCCACGCTGGTCGTGTGCGGCCCCAGACGCGTCAGCATCGCCTCGGTCTGCGACGTCGAGGCCAGATAGAGGGTCAGGGCCGCCTTGCGCGGCGAGAAGCCCATGCGCGGCCAGTCAGCGGGCTTCTTGCTCGTGTTGACGTAGGTGTAGCGGCCGAAGCCGACGATGGACGGTCCCCACATGACCGGCGCCTCGCCCGTCACTTCCTGCATCAGGGCGCACAGGATACGGCCTTCCTCGCGCCGTCGCGCCGGTTCGGCGGCGGCCAGAAAGTCCTCGACCGAGGCCTCCGTGGGCTGGGTCTTGGGCTCAGACATGGGACGCCTCCACCGCTTCGATCGCCAGACCCGGCGCCGTCGAACAGGCGGCCAGGCTCCAGTCGCCCTGACTGCGCATCCGACGCCACGCCCCGGCGGGCGCTGCGATCTGACGCTGATCCGGACCCAGAACCAACGGCCGCAGCCCCAGATCCGTTGCGATCTCGATCTCCAGCGGTGCCCCCATGTAGAAGGCCCAGATCTCGGTCGCCTCGACCGGACGCCAGTCGTCCGCATCCTCCGCCGTCAGCAGCCGGTATTCGGTCGCAGCCTCCGAGCCGCAAACCGCCAACCCGGCATCGCGCGCCATCGGCCGGAAATGCCCGCCCTCGGGATGGGGGCTTAGCGACAGGTTGGCGATGATCTCGTCGGCGCTGAAGTCCACTTCCCCTCCCTGTCCTGAGCCTCTTCGCATTGGAGCCTTGATGGCGCTGTTCGCGGGCGGCGCCAATGGCGCGACGGGGCCGGCCGCACTTCAGCCGCAAAACGCCGTTCTCATGACCAGAAATACCGGGGGGATTTCGGATGTTTATCGCACTCATGGCGCTGGCTATCGCGCAGGTTGAACCTGTTTCCGTCAACGAGCCCTGCCCCCATGACCGGGCGGCGCTTCTGGCCCTGTCGCCCGCAGACTTTGACCAGGATCTGGAGGGGGGCTGGCGGCCCCTGGGCGAAAAGCCCGAGTGCGCGGCTATCGCCGCCGACCTGCTGGCCGCCTATCGCAAGGCCCGTTGGGCCGACCTGACGCAAAGCGAACTGCACACCAACTACTGGCATGAAGGTCAACTCCGCGCGGGACTGGGCCAGACGCAGGCGGCGACGCGGTTGATGATGGCCGGGGTGAACCCCGAAATGTCCCGCAGCGGGTTTTCCGACTACGCGCTTGGGACCATCGCCTTCCTGCATCAGGACCGCCCCGGCTTGATCGCGGCCAGAGAACGACTGGCCGCCCTGCCCAAGCCAGCCGACTTTGATCAAGCGGCCCAGCGTTTCAAAGCCGCCTATGGTTTCGATCTGGAGTGGCCCGCGAACCTCAAGGTCCTCGACGGCTTCATCGCCTGCTTCGATCGCCCCTATAACGAGGCCTACGGCTCCTGCGCGGCCGCGGCCGAAAAGGCGGCGGCCGGACGCCACTGACCGTCCTCGAAGATGAAGTCGCCGCCGCCGCGCCAGGGGATGCGACTCAGCGCTCCGCCGGTCAGGCCATAGCCGACGACGGCGTAGCGCACACCGGGCTTCAGCGGGACCGGCGACACCGTCGTTGCGAACCCGTCCGGCGTCTCGCCATAGACGATCTGGCGCAGGCCCCGGCAGTCGCGGCCGCGCGCCTCGATCGACCAGACAGGCCGCATCATGGCGTTGGACAGCTCATGCACGGCCAGGCCGCCAAGGCAGGCCTTTTCCGGACGCGCCGGATCGGCGCCGAAGCTCGCAGTCGGCCGCTCCGGATCACCACTGATAATGACTGGAATCATGGCCGAACAGGCGGCCATAGAGGTCGCCGCCGCCACCAGCGCGACGCCCGCTCGCCAGGCCGCACGGCGTTTCAGCACCCTGCGTAGGGGATGTAGCCGACCTCGATCTCGTCGATGCGGACATTCTTCAGCTCGCGCACAGCCATCTGGTCGAAGTCGGCGCTGCAGTTGAAGGTCGTGTCGATCACATAGTCCTCGCCCTTGGCCGCCTTGATGGCGTCGCGGATGCGGAAGGAGGCGTCGATCGTGGCGTCGCTGACCATCACGGCCGAGGCGCGGATGCCCGGCGAGGCGCGCGGACCGGCGCTTTCCAGATAGACCCAGGGGTCGGCCGCATTGCCGCACAGGGTCAGGCAGTCGGCCTTGAAGTCGGCGTTGCCGCGCGCCGCCGCGAACTCGCCCATGGTCAGGTTGATCTTCTGCGGCAGATCATAGTCCTTGAGCGTCGCCAGGGCCTGGGTCGAACAGGCCGGCGTCATCGGCACGGCGTAGCCGACAACCTCGCCGCCCTCGGCGCTAACCCGGACCGTGCAGTCGCCGATCTCATAGGTCCGTTCCTTGTCCTGGACCGTGCGGGCGGGACCCAATTTGGATTCCAGATAGGCGACCTGAACACCCAACATCTGATCGATCGACACAGCCTCGCCTGTAGCGGCGGGCGCGGCTGCAGGCGCGCTGGCCGACGCCGTCCCGGCCGGGGCGGCGTCGGTTTTGGCGGGCGCCTTTTCCCCTTGCCCGCAGGCGGCCAGTCCCGCCACGACACCCAGAACGGCGGCGGCTTTCAGATATCGGGCAACGGTCATGATCTCTCCACGGCTCAGGTTGAGCGTCGCAAGCCAACGCATCGGCCGGCGATCGGTTCGCACGCCGTCTAGAGCGCCTTCACGATCCCTTCGACCATCTTCTTGGCGTCGGCGAACAGCATCATGGTGTTGTCGCGGAAGAAGAGCTCGTTCTCGACGCCCGCATAGCCCGCCGCCATGCCGCGCTTGATGAACAGCACCGTCCCCGCCTTCTCCACATCCAGCACCGGCATCCCATAGATGGGCGATTGTGGGTCCGTCTTGGCGGCGGGGTTGGTGACGTCGTTGGCGCCGATGACGAAGGCCACGTCGGCGGAGGAGAACTCACTGTTGATGTCCTCCAGCTCGAACACCTCGTCATAGGGGACGTTGGCCTCGGCCAGCAGGACGTTCATATGGCCCGGCATCCGGCCCGCGACGGGGTGGATGGCGTACTTCACCTCGACGCCCTCTTCCTTCAGCTTGTCAGCCATTTCGCGCAGGGCGTGCTGGGCCTGGGCCACAGCCATGCCGTAGCCGGGGACGATGATGACCTTGGACGCGTTCTTCATGATGAAGGCGGCGTCCTCGGCCGAGCCCTGCTTGACCGGGCGCGTCTCGACCACGCCGCCGCCCGCCGCCGCCGCGTCCCCGCCGCCGAAGCCGCCCAGGATGACGCTGACGAAGCTGCGGTTCATGCCCTTGCACATGATGTAGCTGAGGATGGCGCCGGACGAGCCGACCAGGGCGCCGGTGATGATCAGGGCGATGTTCTCCAGCGTGAAGCCCAGGGCCGCTGCGGCCCAGCCGGAATAGGAGTTCAGCATCGACACCACCACCGGCATATCCGCCCCGCCGATGGGGATGATCAGGGTCGCGCCCAGGATCAGGGCGATGGCGAAGACGCCCCAGAACGCCCAGATGGCCGTGCCGCCGGTGCCGATCAGGACACCGATCAGGAAGACCAGCGCCAGGGCCAGGCCGATGTTGATCAGGTGCCGCGCGGGCAGCAGGATCGGCGAGCCGCTCATCCGGCCGTCCAGCTTGGCGAAGGCGATGACCGAGCCGGTGAAGGTGATGGCCCCGATGGCCACGCCGAGGCTGAGCTCAACGATCGACAGGGTCTTGATGCCGCCCTCGGCCGTCATGATGCCGAAGGCGTCCGGGGCATAGACGGCGCCGACCGCCACCAGACAGGCGGCCAGACCGACCAGGGAGTGGAAGGCCGCGACCAGTTGCGGCATGGCCGTCATCGGCACACGTCGGGCGATAAGCGCGCCTGCGCCCCCGCCGACCACGACCCCGCCGCCGATCAGGGCCAGGGTCATCATATCCAACGCGCCCGACGTGCCCAGCGTCAGCAGGGTCACGCCGACGGCCAGGGCCATGCCGATCATGCCCAGAGTATTGCCCCGACGGCTGGTCTCCGGGCTGGAGAGGCCCCGAAGGGAGAGGATGAACAGGACCCCCGCGGCCAGATAGGCCAGCGCGGCTATGGATGCGTTCATCGGATCCCCTCCCCCAGGGTTGTTTCAGCGTGTCAGAAAACGTTGATGACGGCCGGCTTGGCCGGGTCGTTGGTGCCGGCGGCGGTGGCCACGCCATTCTTGACCAGGGCGACGCCGACGCCGCCCTCGCCGCCCGTCTTGGTCACGCGGCAGCTGCCGTTGTCGCTCGGCAGACGGCCCGCCATGTGGCCCGTGCCGGTGTGGTTGATGCGGTTGAAGTGGATGCCGCGCACGGTGACGGGGGCGAACTGACATTCCAGCGCCCAGCTGGCGCCCTGGGGCGCGGCCACCGACCAGTGCAGGCCGTTATAGGGATTCTGGCCGACTTCTTCGGTCTTCTGGGCCGAGGCGGCGCCCGATACGGCGACGGCGGCGGTCAGAACAGAGGCGAAAATCAGGGAGGTCTTCATTACAGTTACTCTCAGCGTTTGGTCAGGCCTTGGGTGCGATTCAATCGCCACAGAGCGGCGGCGATGAACAGCGGTCCCAGGAATATCATGGCCCAGTCGAAGACGGTCATCTCGCGGTTCTGGATGACGATGCGGGTCAGCACGGCGGCGAAGACCAGCACCACGCCGCAGTCCTGAAACCGCAGCTTGCCGATGGGGTCCTTCACCCGCACCCAGCTCCATATCCACAGGGCCACGCCCAGACCGGTGACGGCCCAGGAGACATAGAAGGCGAACAGGGCAGGCGAGAAAATCACGAGGCCTTGGGCCTTTCCTTCTTCTTGTACATGGCCAGCATCCGTCGCGTGACCATGAAACCGCCGAAGATGTTGACGCTGGCCAGGGTCACCGCCGCCACGCCCGCCCCCTTGGCGATCCAGGCGTTCGGCCCGCCCGCCTGGGCGCTCATGGCCGCCGCCGCGATCAGGCCGCCGACGATGATGACGCTGGAAATGGCGTTGGTCACGGCCATCAGCGGCGTGTGCAGGGCGGGCGTCACGCTCCACACCACATAATAGCCGACGAAGATCGCCAGCACGAAGATGGCCAGCCGGAAGACGGTAGGATCGACGTGTTCCATCAGCCCTTCACTCCTTCATGCACGACGGCCCCGCCGTGCGTCACGACAGCGGCCTTGAGGATTTCGTCTTCCAGATCCAGCGTCAGTGCGCCGTCCTTGACCATCAACCCGACGAAGGCGACCAGGTTGCGCGCATAGAGGGCGCTGGCGTCCGCGGCGATGCGGCCCGGCAGGTTGGTGTAGCCGACGATGGACACGCCATTCGCCGTGGTCACGACCTCGCCCGCCTTGGCGCCCGCGACATTGCCGCCCGCCTCGACCGCCAGATCGATCAGGACCGAGCCCGGCTTCATCGAGGCCACCTGTTCGGCGCTGACCAGCACCGGCGCCGCGCGGCCGGGGATCAGGGCGGTGGTGATGACGATGTCCTGCTTCCTGATGTGTTCGCCGGTCAGGACGGCCTGCTTGGCCTGATACTCAGGCGACATCGGCTTGGCGTAGCCGCCCGCCGTCTGGGCGTTCCTGAATTCTTCGTCCTCGACGGCCAGGAACTTGGCGCCCAGGCTCTCGACCTGTTCCTTGGTCGCGGGCCGCACGTCGGTGGCCGTGACCACCGCGCCCAGGCGCCGCGCCGTGGCGATGGCCTGCAGGCCCGCCACGCCCACGCCCATGACGAAGACCTTGGCCGGGGCGACCGTGCCCGCCGCCGTCATCATCATCGGGAAACCCTTGCCGAAGGCGTAGGCCGCCTCGATCACCGCGCGATAGCCGGCCAGATTGGCCTGGGACGACAGCACGTCCATGACCTGGGCGCGGGTGATGCGCGGCACGAACTCCATGGCGAAGGCGGTGGCGTTCGCGCCCTTGAGCGCCTCGACCGTATCCTTCTCCCGATAGGCATCGAGCATGGCGATGACGATGGCGCCGGGCTTCAGGGCGCTGGTCTCCTGCGCCGTCGGACCACGCACCTTCAGCAGGACATCGGCGCCATCCAGCACCGCACGGGTGTCGGGTTTCACCGTGGCCCCGGCCTCGGCGTAGTCGGCGTCGGGAATTGACGAGCCGATCCCCGTCCCGGCCTCGACCGAGACAGTCGCGCCGAGCGCGATCAGCTTCTTCACCGTCTCCGGCGTTACGGCGCAGCGCGTCTCGCCTTCACGGCGTTCGCGGGTCACGGCGATGGCGACAGCCAAGCGAATCCCTCCCTTATCCCTCAGCCCCGAGACGTTAGGACGAAGCGAAAGGGCGCGTCAAAGCGCAAACACCCCTCGCGCCTGACATTTTGTTGCAGCGCATGCGGAATTTTTCGCGATGCGCGCAAATTTCCACCCACAGGCACTTTCGCGCCGCATGAAAAAGCCCGTCGAACACGCGGTTCGACGGGCTTTCAAGCCTTCGACGGCGCTGACGCGACGCGAAACTCAGTGAGCGGGCTTGGAACGCAGGGCGAAGAAGCCGACCACGAAAAGGGCCGCGCCGCTGATGAAGCCCGCGAAGAAGCCCGCGCCAACCGCGAACCAGACCGTCAGCAGCAGCAGGATGGCGGCCGTCAGCAGCGAGCCCCACTTGGCCAGGAAGACGAACAGATGCCAGGTCGAAACCTGTTCCGAGATTTCCATCGAGCCGTGCACATAGGCGTGTTCGGCGTTGTCTGCGTGCGGGTCGGCCATGGCGTCTTCCGGAAAAGAGTCGAGATTTCGACGGTTCTTATAGCGGTCGGCGCGCGCTGCTCAAGGGTGCTGATCACAAGCCGTCCAGCTTGTCGCGTTGACGCACGCCGATCAGCCTTCATGATGCGACTGCGAACGTCCCGCCGGATCAAGGAGCCTTCATGCCCGCCCCGACCGTTCTCGTCGCCACCGATCTGACTGCGCGCAGCGACCGTCCGCTGGATCGCGCCGCCCTGCTGGCCGAGCAGATCGGCGCCGCCGTGACCGTCGCCCACGTCGTCGAAGGCCCCGGCTTCGACCGCGAACAGGACGAGGCGATCCTGCGCGCCGTCCGCGCCTCCCTGCCGCCCGCACTGACCGAAGCCGCGGTCGTCTTCGACCACGGCGCCGCGCCCAGTGTCCTGGCCGATCTGGCGGCGAGCGAGAAGGCCGCCGTCATCGTCACCGGAACGGGTCGCTACAACGGGCTGAGCGACTTCTTCCTGGGCACGGCGGTGGACCATCTGGTGCGCCACGCCGACCAGCCCGTGCTGGTGGTCAAACGCCGGGCGAGCAGCCCCTATCGTTCCATCCTGCTGGCGACCGACTATTCCGACGGGGCGCTGCACGCCTTCCAGACTGCGCTGCGTCTGTTCCCCGACGCCGCCTTCGAGGTCGTCAACGCCTACAGCGTCCCCTTCGAGTCGCGCATGCCATCCGATGAGGTCGCCGAGGCGGCGCGCGCGGAGGCCGAGGCCGAAATGGCCGCCTTCCTCGCCCGCGCCGCCCCGCTGCGCTCCGGCGCCGTGCACACGGTCGTCGCCAAGGGCGACGTGGAGACGGTGATGGATCAACGCATCGCCAGAGACGCACCCGATCTGGTCGTCATCGGCTCGCACGGCCGCAGCGGCTGGGTGCAGGCGACCCTGGGCAGCCAGGCGTCCAACCTGCTGAAGCGCCTGCCGTCCGATGTTCTGGTCGTACGTCAGACCAAGGCCTGACGCAGCTAGGCCAGCGCCTCGAACTGATCGACCAGACGCTCCAGACGCTTCGTCCCGATGGTCCAGAAGGCCGGGTCGCGCGGGTTGAGGCCAAAGGGCTTCAGCGCCTCGACATAGGTGCGGGCCCCACCGCCCGACAGCAGCTCGCGGTAGAGGGGCGTAAAGGCCGCCGGGTCCTTGGCCCGCGTCTCCATCAGGGCCGCGACCAGCAAATCGCCAAACGCGTAGGCGTAGACATAGAAGGGCGAGTGTACGAAGTGGCTGACGTAGGCCCACCAGTTCTCATAGCCGTCGTTAAGCGTCACCGCCGGGCCGAGGCTGGCGCCCAGCTCCTCCATCCAGATTTCACCGAGGCGCTCGACGGAAACCTCGCCCATCGCGCGTTCGTCGTGGAAGCGGGTCTCGAAGCGGTGGAAGGCGATCTGGCGCACCACCGTGTTCAGCCCGTCCTCGATGCGGCCCGCCAGAAGCGCTCGCTGATCCTGCGGCGTCGCCTCGGCCAGCAGGCGGTCAAAGGTCAGGCCTTCAGCGAAGATGGAGGCGGTCTCGGCCAGGGTCAGGGGCGTGTCGGCCAACAGCGAGCCTTGCGCCGCCGCAAGGGTCTGGTGCACCCCGTGGCCCAGTTCGTGGGCCAGGGTCAGCAGGTCGCGCCGCTCGCCCATCCAGTTCAGGAAGACATAGGGATGGCGGTCCGCCGTCACCGGGTGGGCGTAGGCGCCGGACTGCTTGCCCGGCCGCGCCCGCGCGTCGATCCACGGCCGGTCGAAGAACCAGGCCGCGCGCTCGGCGAAGTCGCCGCCGAGGTCGGCGAAGCTGGCCAGCACCACCTCGCGCGCCTGCGCCCAGTCATAGGTGCGCGGCGGCGTGGCCTCGATGGGGGCGTTGCGGTCCCAGTGATCCAGCGCCGTCTTGCCCATGGCCTTGGCTTTCAGCGCATAATAACGGTGCGAGATGCGCGGATAGGCTTGCGCCACCGCCTCGGCCATGGCGTCGACGCTTTCGCCGTCGACCTCGTTGCCGAGGTGGCGGCTGTCGGCGGGGCGTTTGAAGCCGCGCCATTTGTCCTCCAGCGCCTTGTCGGCGGCGACGGTGTTCATGACCATGGCCATGGTCCGGGCCTTGTCGGCGAAGGCTTGCGATAGGCCCTCGGCGGCTGAGGCGCGCCTGGCGCCGTCGGCGTCGCTGAGGCGGTTCAGGGCTTCGGACAGGGTCAGGCTTTCGCCGTCGGCCTCGGCCCGCAGCGCCGCCAGGGTCTCGTCGAACAGGCGCGGCCACTGGGCCTGAATGGGGCCGCGCTCGGCGATGAAGGTCTCAAGCTCGGTCGACAGTTCGTGCGGCTTCATCGCCCGCACCCGGCGCAGCCACGGCGACCAGCGCGCGGCGGCCGGATGGGCGGAAAGCGCCGCGGCGATCTCGGCCTCGTCCAGTTGGTTGATCTCCAGCGTCAGCCAGACGGTCGGAGTCGCAATGACCGTCATCTTCTCGCGGATATCGGCCTCGAAGCCCTGCGCGCCCGCGTCGTCGCGCGCCGTGGAGGCCGCAAGAAAGGCGTAGGCGCCGAGCCCGCCCATAACGTCCGCCGCCTGTTCATAGAGGGCGATGGTTTCGTCCAGCGCCTGGCCCAGGACCGCCGCGTCGCCGCGCCGGGCGACCAGTTGGCCCTGGAAGGCGTTCATCTGATCCACCAGCCCCTTGGCGCGGTCGAGGTCGGCGCTGATACGCGCATCCTCGCGCGAGGCGTAAAGGTCGGACAGGTCCCACAGGGGAGCGTCGGCGAATTCGGTCGTCTTGACGGGGGCGTTCATGTCTCTGTTGTGGGGACGTCGCGCCCGGGACGCAACGTCCGAAAGACGCCAGACACCCGCCGACGGCCGGGCGATGACGCCGCATGACCTATTGCATCACGCCCCTCCCGCTCGCGCCCTTCCAGCCGTTCTTCGCTCTCGACGACGCGGCGCTTTTGGCGCGCGGAGCCCGCCGCATGACCGCCGGGACGCCGAACAGCGCGCCGGGACGCGTCTCCCTGATCGACGCCGCACCGGGCGAAAGCCTGATCCTGCTCAACCACGCCCATCTGACGGAGGCCGCCTCTCCCTATCGCGCGAACGGACCGATCTTCGTGCGGGAAGCCGCCGTTCAATCGCCGCTCGTCGTGAACGCCCTGCCCGCCATTCTGGCCAGCCGCCTGCTATCCCTGCGCGCCTATGATCGCGACTGGATGATGGTGGACGCCGAGGTGGCGCAAGGCGAGGCCGTCGAAACCTGGCTCAGCGAACGACTGGCCGATTCCTCGATCCAGACCATCCATATCCATACCGCCCGACGCGGCTGCTACATGGCCGCCGCCTCGCGACCGGCCTAGGGTCAAGCAGGCTTCCCATCGATCGCGTCCCGGTCCACCCTGCCTGCAAAGCTGCCAGGGCCACGCCATGACCGACCCGTTCCATGACCAGACCGGCCGCGCCTCGCTGGGCGGAGCCCGCGGACTGGCCGCCGTCCGCCTCGGCATCGGCCTGATTCAGGGGCTGCTGCTCTATGGCCTTTATCGCAGCATGGCGACGCATGACGCCCTGACCTGGCCCGCGACCCATCCGGCGTTGTTCGCGGCCCTGGTTCTGGCCTGCGCCTTTACGCCCGTCATGCTGCTGGCGGGGGTCGGACGGTTGTCGATCAAGGCGCTGGCGCTCTGGGGCGTAGGCGCCGCCGCGATTCTGGCCCTGCTAGGCTGGCACGATGCGGCGCAGCAGGCGCAAGACCATTTCCGACCGCCCTATCTGCGTTTCCCCGCGGTCGCCTTCAGCGCCGCCGCCCTGTTTATCGCCCATCACCTGATCGTCCCGGCCGTCGCGGCGGGGCGCTGGATCGCGGACTTCGACGACTATTTCGACACGGCGTGGAAGGCTGGGGTGCAGTTGGCCCTGTCGCTGGGCTTCACCGGGGCCTTCTGGCTGCTGCTCTTCCTCGGCGCGGCGCTGTTCCGGGTCATCGGCCTCAGCTTCCTGTCCGATCTGATCAGCGAAGAGTGGTTCTCCATCCCCGTCACCTGCCTGGTCTTCGCCGTCGCGGTGCAACTGACCGATGTGCGCGCCGGACTGATCCGGGGCGTGCGGACCGTGGCGCTGATGCTGCTGTCCTGGCTGCTGCTGGTCATCACGGTTCTGGTGGCGGGCTTCCTTGCGGCCCTGCCCTTCACCGGGCTGGACGGTCTGTGGAAGACGGGCAGCGCCACGGCCCTGGTGCTATCTGCGGCGGCGGCCCTCATCGTCCTGATCAACACCGCCTATCAGGACGGGCGCGAGGACAACCTGCCGCCGGTGGTGCTGCGCGTGGCCGTGCGGGTCGCCGCCGTCCTGCTGACGCCGCTGATCCTGATCGCCATCTGGGGGCTGTCCTTGCGCATCGGCCAGCACGGCCTGACGCCGGACCGGATCATCGCCTCGGCCTGCGCCCTGGTCGGCGTCATCTATGCGGCGGGCTACGGCTGGGCGGCGCTGGCCCCCTTCCTGAAACGCATGGCCTGGATGAAGCCGCTGGAGCGCACCAATGTCGCCGCCGCCATCCTGACGGTCGGCGTCATCCTGGCCCTGTTCAGCCCCCTCGCGGACCCTGCCCGCCTGTCGGTCGGGGACCAGGTCGCCCGACTGAAGCGTGGCGCGGTGGCCGCCGCCGACTTCGACTACGCCTTCCTGCGCTTCGAGGCCGGAAAGCCGGGCCGCGTCGCCCTGGCCGCTCGGGCCCGCTCGCCGGACGCCCGCATCGCGCGGCTGGCCCGGCAGGCCCAGACCACCACCTCGCGCTACGACATGGATCAGACAGGCGTGCCGCCACGCACGCCGACGATCGAGGCTTGGCCAAAGGGTCGGCGCCTGCCGCCCTCCTTCAGCGCTCCTGTCGCATCGGGTGACCCCCGATACGCCTGCGGGCAATCGGATGGCTGCATCGCGACCATGCGCGACCTGAATGGCGACGGCCGCGAGGAAATCCTGATGGCCACGCGGTTCAACATCGCCCTGTTCGCCGCCGACGCCGATGGCCGCTGGAGCCATCGCGGCGACTATCAGGTGCGGCGCTGCCCCGGCTCGCGCAACGATGATCCGCGCGAACGGCTGAAGTCACCCGATGTCGCCCCCAGGCCGTCCGAATGGCCGGATCTGAAACTGGGCGTCGAAACCGCCCGGCTGAACCCGAACGAAGCCTGCCCGCCGCCCGTCGCCGTTAACCCCTGACTCAGTTCTCCGAAACCCGATCTTCACCCCCTGCCTGCTAGGACTTGTCTCGAAACGAGCCGATCCCGCACAATGAGGACGGCCGCTACGGTGATGATTTAGGGTGTATTCACATGGCCAAGACCGTTCTGGTCGTCGACGATGATCCCACGCAGCGCCGCCTGATTCAGGCGGTGCTCGACCGCGAGGGCTACGCCGTCGTCCACGCCGAGAGCGGGGGCGAGGCCATCGACCGCCTGACCAAGGGCGGCGGCGCCGACGTGGTTCTGCTGGATCTGGTCATGCCGGGCCTGTCGGGCCTTGAGACCCTGGCGGAAATCCGCACGGCGGGCGTGGCCGTGCCGGTCATCGTCCTGACCGCCAACGGCGGCATCGAGACCGTGGTCAAGGCCATGCAGGCCGGAGCCCAGGACTTCTTCGTCAAGCCGGTCGGGCCGGAGCGCCTGCTGATCGGGGTGCGCAACGCCCTGCAACTGACCCAGCTGTCCGCCGAGATCGGCCGCCTGAAGAAACACGTCTCGGGCCGCACCTCGTTCGACGACATGGTCGGCGACAGCGAACCCATGCGCATGGTCAAGGCGCTCGGCGTGCGCGCCGCCAAGTCCGGCATCCCGGTGCTGATCACCGGCGAGAGCGGCGTGGGCAAGGAAGTCATCGCCCGCGCTCTGCACGGCGCTTCGGACCGGGCGGGCAAGCCCTTCATCGCCGTCAACTGCGGCGCCCTGCCGGCCAATCTGGTCGAATCCATCCTGTTCGGCCACGAGAAGGGCGCCTTCACCGGAGCCCACGAAAAGCACGCGGGCAAGTTCGTCGAGGCGAACGGCGGCACCCTGTTCCTGGACGAGATCGGCGAACTGCCGCTGGACATGCAGGTCAAGCTGCTTCGCGCCCTGCAGGAAGGCGAGGTCGATCCCGTCGGCGGCAAGCGTGCGGTCAAGGTCGATGTCCGCATCGTCTCGGCCACCAACCGCGACCCGGCCCAGCAGGTCAAGGAAGGCGCCTTCCGCGAGGACCTCTTCTATCGTCTGAACGTCTTCCCGATCGAGGCCCCGGCCCTGCGTGAACGGCGCGAGGATATCCCGGCCCTGGTCGAGCACTTCATCGCCCGCTTCAATGTCGAGGAAGGCAAGCGCGTCGCCGGCTGTTCATCCGAGACCCTGGCCCTGCTGCAAGGCTACGACTGGCCCGGCAACGTGCGCCAGCTGGAAAACGCCGTCTATCGCGCCCTGGTCCTGGCCGACTCGCCGCTGCTGCAGCCGCACGACTTCCCGGCCATTTCCGGCGTCGCCATGCCGCTGAACCCGGTGGTCTCGCATGAGCGGGCCTCGGCGCCCGTCGGCGACGAGGGCGCAGAGGCCCTGCCCGACAGCCCTGTCCGCATCATCGATGCGCGCGGCCATGTCCGCACCCTGGAAGAGATCGAGCGCGACCTGATCCAGCACGCCATCGAGGTCTATTCCGGCCACATGAGCGAGATCGCCCGGCGCCTCGGCATCGGCCGCTCGACCCTGTATCGCAAGGTCCGCGAACAGGGGCTGGAGGAGCAGCTGAAGGAAGCGGGCTGAGCCCTCAGCCCGGCTCCGGCCCGTAGCGGTTGGGTCCGGGCGTTCCCCTCAGACACAGCAGGACGATCAACCCGATCAGACTGATCATGTAGAATACGTTGTTGGCGAACAGCAGGAGGAAGGGGCCGAACGCAGCCTCGTCCGACTGCATGAAACGCTCCATGACCATCGGAAACAGGGTGGAGGCGATCGCCGCGAAGACCAGCGGCGGCAGCCCCCACCAGCCGGGACGCCCCGTGTCATGCAGCCGCCGCGTCACCGCCGCCGCCAGCAAGACCCCCGCCGCGACGAACACCAGCCGCACCGCCCAGAACAACCCGCTCATGTCGGGCATCAGTTCGGCGTCGGGATCGTGAATCTGGACCGAGTACTGACCGGGTCCCGCCGTCACCGTCACCTGCTCCGGGTTCTCGGCGGCGTATCGGGTCGCCTCCTCGAAGAAGCCGGACATCATCGGGATCATGGCCGCCGCCATGCCGACATAGAGCAGGACCGCCACGACCAGGGCATAGGGCCAGAAGCGCCCGCGCCGATCTCGCCCGCGGAAATCCGCCAACCGCCTGAAACCGTCCCATACCGCCGACATTCGCCGCCCCCCGCAGAATCACATTCGCGGGACAGGGTTACGTCGGACGCCGCGCCGGGTCATCTGCGAAGATGTGCTAGTCTGTGGTCATGAGCGATCACAGCGACGACCTGCCTGCCTCCCCCGAGGCCGCGCCGACCGAGACCCCGATCCAGCGCGCCCTGCGTGAAAAGCAGGAAGCCATCGCCGCCCGCCCCAAGCCCCCGCGCGGCGGCCGCTTCCAGCGCGAACAGGCCGCCCGCGTCCGCAGCGGGGCCGTGCGGCCGTGGAGCAGCAAGGGCTGAAAGTCGCCATGGGGGATCCGCGGGAGTCGCCTTCCATTACTTGGATGACGGCTCAACGTCGGATCAACACGCGATCGCCCACTTGAAGGTAAGTCAGTCGATTTGAAGTGATCGTACACTCGGCGGCGGGCCGATCTCCCGTTTCCGGCCAGCGTTCGGTCAGCATCTCGGCATCGACAAGAAGTTCAGTTGTGCTCGGGCCGAAATCTTCAAGGATCACGCCATGTTTCGCTGCGGCCGCCTGACAGCGTTCCACCGCTGAGCCTGTAGCGCACCCTGATAAGCCAATCAGTGACGACAGCCCGATGAGTAGCGAGGTCCTCATCACGGAAGCATCTCTGAACAAGTGGCGGTTCACAATGAGGCGATTGAAAAAACTGAGCCGTGGCCTCCTCACTCCTCAGCCTTCTTCCCCTTGCGCATCCAGGGGCGGGTTTCCTCGCCGTTGGCCTTGGCGGTGATTTCCTTGAGCTTGCGGCCCTGCATCGCCGAGAGGGCCTGACCGGGGGCGCCCTTTTCCGGATCGGCGAAAGCGCGGCCGTGGGTCTGGATGCGTTCGCCCACCGAATCGAGGAAATCGCCCTCCCATTCGGACAGCGAAACGCCCGCCTTCTCGGCCGAGCGGCGGGCGCGTTTCAGGGCGTTCAGAGCTGACCGCTTGGCGGCCTCACGCTGCTGATCCCAAGGGCTCAGCAGCGTCTTCTTTTTAGTGGCGCTATCGCCCTTCGGGCTACTTGAGCGCGTCTTGAGGGCGCTACCGTCCTTCGGACTACTTGAGCGAGTCTTGAGGGCGCTACCGTCCTTCGGACTACTTGAGCGCAGCTTGTCGGCGCCACTGGCTTTTAGGCTGCTGGCCCGCGCCAGCCCGCTGGAGCGCAGCTTCGATGCGTCGCCGCCCTTCAGGCTGTCGGAGCGTGAAGGGCGGTCGCTGGGGGGCTTGAAGGGCGTGCGCTTCAGGCCCGCCTCCCTCAGATCTCGCCGAGAGCCGACAGGTAAAGGTCGAGAATTGCTTCTTCTTCCTGACGCTTGGCCTTGTCCTGCTTGCGCAGGCGCAGGACCTTGCGCAGGACCTTGACGTCATAGCCCTCGCCCTTGGCTTCGGCGAAGACCTCCTTCATGTCGACCATGACGGCCTGCTTGTCCTCTTCGAGACGCTCCAGGCGCTCGATGATCGAGCGCAGACGGCCCTGGGCCGTGGCGGTCAGGACGTCGGAAGAGGCGTCAAAGGCGGGGGCGTCGTCGGCCATGAGGAAAGCTCCGAAACTTGAATTGGCCGGCGGGCGACCGTGACCCCACTCTCAAGCAGACCGGGGGCCGACAGGGCAAGAAGGGAATCGCCTGAACAGGCCGCAAGGACGAATCGCGTCCGATTCCGCAGCCTGACGCCGGACACGAAAAAGGCCGCAGGCGAAGCCTGCAGCCTTTGAACATCGTAACCGCGGCGCCGTTCAGGCGCCGACGCGGTTCTTAGCCTTGCTTGGCCTTGAAGCGCGGGTCGGTCTTGTTGATGACATAGACCACGCCCTTGCGGCGAACGATCTTGCAGTCGCGATGGCGACCCTTGAGCGACTTGAGCGAGCTGCGGACCTTCATGGTCGGACGTCCCGAAAATTGGAGGCCCGTGAGGGCGGTCAAAAACAAATGCGCGAAGAGCCTGCGGACAGGACCTTGCGGCGGAGCGGTGCGTATAGAGAGGCCCCGGCCTTTCGTCAACATTCCGCGCGGGGATTCCGCTGGAGGCCTGGCCTCCGAGTCGAACGGAGGGTCTCCGGACATGCACGTCCGGCGCGTCGCCCCTCCGCCACCAGGCCGTGTCCAAGGGAGCCGGAATGTAAAACACCGTTCCTTAAAAGCAACCTGTCGCAAATGGTTAGCGTGGACTTAACCCTTTTCACGGAAACCCCTTTCGGCTTCGCGCGCTTGTGATTGGTCGTGGAATTCGGGGGCGTTAGCCTGTGGTCATGCGTATCGCCTATCGTCTTGCCCTGATTGGTTCCGTTGCGGCCTGTGCGCCCATGGTTCCGACGCCGCCTCAGCCGCAGCCGGCCCCGCCCGCCGTCGTGGAGCCCGCGCCCGCCACGCCGGCGCCGACCGCCCCGCCCGCGGCCACGGACCTGTCCGACGCCTATGATCAGGCCAGCTTCGAGGCGTGGAAGAAGAGCTTCCTCGACCGCCTCGGCGGGGCGCGGAAATGGGAATACTCGCGCGAGCTGAACGGCGTCACGCCCAACGCCAGCGTCATCCGCCTGGACCGCAACCAGCCCGAGTTCTCGCGCCCCGCCGGCGCCTATATCCAGAGCGCCACCGCCCCCGCCCGAATCGGCATGGCCCGCCAGCGCGTCGATCGCGTGCCGTGGGACGTGACCCAGAGATTCGGCGTGCCGACCGAGATCCTGCTGGGCGTCTGGGCTCAGGAAAGCGCCTTTGGTCAGGTCCAGGGCGACTTCGACGTCATCCGCTCGCTGGCCACCCTGGCCTATGACGGCCGCCGCCGCGCCTGGGCCGAGGACCAGCTGAAGAACGCCCTCGACATCGTCGTGGACGGCAAGCGCGCCCGCAGCGGCCTGAAGGGCAGCTGGGCCGGCGCCATGGGCCAGACCCAGTTCATGCCCGACAGCTATCTGAAGCTGGGCGTGGATCAGAACGGCGACGGCAAGGTCGACATCTGGGGCTCTGACGCCGACGCCCTGGCGTCCGCCGCCAACCTGCTGGCCCAGGCCGGATGGAAGCGCGGTCAGGGCTGGGCCTATGAGGTCATCCTGCCCGCCAACTTCGACTACAGCCAGGCCGAGGGCCCCAAGCACAACTGGGCCTACTGGTCGGGACGCGGCGTGCGTCTGGCCAACGGCGCGGCGCTGAACGCCGATGAAGCCGCCGAGGGCGCGACCATCCTGCTGCCGCAGGGCGCCAAGGGGCCGGTCTTCCTGGCCCTGCCCAACCACTATGTGATCCGGCGCTACAACAACTCGGTCAGCTACGCCCTGGCCATCGGCCTGATCGCCGACGGGGTGCAGGGCAAGCCGCCACTGACCGCGACCTGGCCCAACGACGGCCCGCTGACCCGCGAACAGCGCGTCGGCGCTCAGACGGCCCTGACGCGCCTGGGCTTCGACACACAAGGCGTGGACGGCGTCATCGGCTCGAACACCCGCGCCGCCCTGCGCCGCTGGCAGCAGGCCAACGGGCGGGTCGCGGACGGCTACCTGACCGACGTGCTGGCGGACGAGCTGATCCGACGGGCGCGGTAAGACCCCTAGACAAACAAAAAGCCCCGCTGGCGACAGCGGGGCTTTTCATTTCGGATTATCGCTGAGGGATCAGCCCTTCACCCGCCAGGTGGCGCCCTGGGGGCCGTCCATGACGACAACGTTCAGTTCATTCAGGCGATCGCGGATACGGTCGGCCTCGCCCCAGTTCTTTTCAGCGCGGGCGCTGGCGCGTTGTTCCAGCAGGGCCTCGACCTCGGCCTTGAGCGCCGGATCGCCGCCCTCGAACCAGGCGTCCGAGGTCAGGGCCAGCACGCCGAGCAGGCCGGCGGCCTCCTGCAGCGTCCAGCGCGCCATGGCCACATCATTGATGTCAGCCTCGGGATCGTTGAGCAGGTCGCGCAGGGCATTACCCAGACCGAACAGCTGGGCGATGGCCCCCGGCGTGTTCAGATCGTCCTCCAGCGCGTCCAGCACCGGGTCCAGGGCGTTCTCGGCCAGCTCCATCTCGGCCTCGTCCAGCGTCGAGAGGTCGAAGTCGCCCAACCGGGCGTCGGCGTCGCGCAGGACGCCATAGAGACGGTCCAGGTTCTTGCGGCTCTGGTCCAGCAGGGTCTGGTTCCAGTCCAGAGGCTGGCGATAGTGGGCGCTCAGCAGGGCCCAGCGCACCACCTCGCCCGGCATGGCCTTCACCAGATCATGCAGCAGCAGGACGTTGCCGATCGACTTGGACATCTTCTCGGCGTCCACGGTCAGGAAGCCGTTGTGCATCCAGTAGCGGGCGTATTCGTCGTGCGCCTGATCGCCATGGGCGTGACCATGGGCGCAGACGCCCTGGGCGATCTCGTTCTCGTGGTGCGGGAAGACCAGGTCGATGCCGCCGCCGTGGATGTCGATGGGCAGGCCGAGCGCCTTCTCGATCATGGCCGAGCATTCGATATGCCAGCCGGGGCGACCTTCGCCCCAGGGCGATGGCCAGGAGGGCTCGTCCGCCTTGGACGGCTTCCACAGGACGAAGTCGTGCGGGTTCTTCTTATAGGGCGCGACCTCGACGCGGGCGCCGGCGATCATGTCGTCCAGATTGCGCCCCGACAGCGCGCCGTAGGACGGATAGGACGAGACGTCGAACAGGACGTGGCCCCCCTCCTTGTCGTCATGGACGGCGTAGGCGTTGCCGGCGTCGATGATGGCCTGAATCTGAGCCGTGATGGCCTCGATGTAGTCGGTGACGTGCGGCGCGATGTCCGGCGGGCTGACGTTCAGCAGGCCCATGTCGGCCAGATAGGCGGCCTCATATCGCGCCGTGATCTCGCCGATGGCCACGCCTTCCTTCGCCGCCTTGGCGTTGATCTTGTCGTCCACGTCGGTGACGTTGCGGGCATAGATGACCTTGTCCGGGCCATAGGTCCGGCGCAGCAGCCGCACCAGGACGTCGAACACCACCGGCGGACGGGCGTTGCCGATATGGGCGTAGTCATAGACCGTCGGGCCGCAGACATAGAGCGTCACCCGGTTCGGATCGCGCGGCGTGAAAACGCGCTTTTCACGGCGAAGGGTGTCGTGGATGTGCAACGGCATGGTGGACAGTCTTTTGCGAGTTTTCTTGCGGGACGGACAACGTGTCCCATATAGCGGCCTGATTACACATCCTGCGCCCATTGGTAAAAGGTAAGCCGCAGCGGACCCTCCCCCGCCGCCGTTGGACAGATTCATGAGCACCACGCCCGCCAAGCCCGTTCTCGTCGCCAACGAGGAAGCCCCCCAGCGCCCCAGCCGCGAGCAGGCGCTGGACGCCGTGCGCACCCTGATCGCCTGGGCCGGCGACGATCCCTCGCGTCCGGGCCTGATCGACACGCCCAAGCGCGTGGTCGACGCCTATGGCGAATGGTTCGACGGCTATGACGCCGATGCGGGCAAGGAGCTGTCGCGCACCTTCGAGGACGTGACCGGCTATGACGACATGGTCATCCTGCGCGACATCGAGATCGAGAGCCACTGCGAGCACCACATGGCCCCCTTCCTGGGCAAGGCCTATGTCGCCTATCTGCCGGGCGAGAAGGTCGTGGGCATCTCCAAGCTGGCGCGCGTGGTCGAGATCTTCGCCCGTCGCCTGCAGAACCAGGAGACCCTGACCAACGACATCATCGAGGCCATCGAATCGCACCTGCAGCCGCGCGGCGTGGCCGTTCTGATCGACGCGGCGCACCAGTGCATGACCACGCGCGGCGTGCACCACCGCCACGTCACGACCATCACCACCCGCTTCACCGGCGCCTTCAAGGACGACCAGGCCCTGACCGACCGTTTCCTGAAACTGGCGCGCGCCTGAGTCCAAAGGGTTTGAACCGGTCGTCTCGCACCTGCGAAGCGGCCGGTTATGCAATCTTATTGCCGGCTGACGCGAATTCGTCATGCAAGACGGCTTTACAAGCCCGACGCGGGACGCCAAGAGACGATCCATACCTTTGAGTGCTGCTCGCCGAAGAACGCGGGCCATGATGGAGACGACGGCGTATGGGCTCTAAACTTTCCGGTCCCTCGGGCCAGGGCGGCAAAACGATCGAACAGAACGCGGAGATCAACGTCACCCCGTTCGTCGACATCATGCTGGTGCTGCTGATCATCTTCATGGTCGCCGCGCCGCTGGCCACCGTGTCGATCAAGCTGGACCTGCCGCCGGCGGTTCCGAACCCCTCGAACGAGAAGCCCAAGGAGCCGGTGTACATCAGCATCCAGGAAGCTGGCGGCATCTACATCGCCGACAAGGAAACCACGATCACCGCCCTGCCGGCCGACGTCTGCGCCGCCCAGAACGTGACCACCGACTGCCGCGAAGAGCGCGTCTTCGTCCGCGCCCAGCCGGAAGTGAAGTACAACCAGTTCATGGAAGTCATGAACAAGCTTCAGGAAAACGGCTTCTACAAGGTCGGCCTGCTGAACGAAGACATCGAGTAGGATTTAACCTCCTCTCTCATGAATCAGGGCCGCTCCTCCGGGGGCGGCCCTTTTTCTTTGCCCTGGCTTCATCGCCCGCTTGCCCCCGCCCCGCTCCCGGTCCTTGATGCGGTCGTCAGTTTTCGGGGGAATCCGTCATGCGTCGCCGCACCTTCCTGTCCAGTTTGCCTGCGGGCGCCCTTCTGGCCGGGGCCGGCTCGGTCGTCGCCCAGGCGACAAGCCCGACACCGGCGACGACAGCAGCCGCTCCCTCGCCTCGCCCCGCAGATCCCTATGCCGGGATCGGCATAGGCGACCGGGTGACAGGGCCGAAGTTCGTCGGCCGCTCGACCGTCTGGGGCGCCAACGGCGCAGCGGCCACGGCCCATCCCGCCGCCACCCTGATCGGTCTGTACACCCTGAGGCGCGGCGGCTCGGCCATCGACGCCGCCATCGCCATCAACGCCGCCCTGGGCTTCCTGGAGCCGACCGCCAACGGCATCGGCGGCGACGCCTTCTGCCTGATGTGGGACCCGGCGCAGAAGAAGGTCGTCGGCTTCAACGGCTCGGGAAACAGCCCCCGCGGCCTGTCGCTGGCGACCGCCCGCTCAAAGGCCGTGGACGGCTACCTGCCCAAGTACGGCGCCGTGACCGTCAACGTCCCCGGCACGGTCGACGCCTGGTGGAGCGCCCACCAGCGCTACGGCAAGCTGCCGTGGAAGGAGGTCCTGATCCCCGTCGCCGAACTGTGCGAACAGGGCGTGCCCGTGCCCGAGGTCATCGCCTGGTATCTGGAACGCAACATGGCCGGTTTTGACCGGAGCGCCGCCCAGATCGAGGAGAACGACAACAGGAAGAAGGTGTACCGCCCCCACGGCCGCACGCCGAAGACGGGCGAGATCTTCGCCAACCCCGACCTGGGCCGCACCTACCGCATGATCGCCGAGGGCGGCCGCGACGCCTTTTATGACGGCGCCATCGCCGACCACATCGAGCGCTATTTCAAGCGCATCGGCGGCTGGATGACCCGCGCCGACCTGGCCGCCCACCGCACCGAATGGGTCGAGCCGCTGATGACCACCTATCGCGGGGTCGAGGTCTATTCCCTGGGGCCGAACACCCAGGGGCTGTCGACCAACCAGATCCTGAACATCTGCGAGCAGTTCGACCTAAAGGCCATGGGCTTCCAGTCCGCCGCCTCTATCCACGTCCAGGCCGAGGCCAAGCGTCTGGCCTTCGAGGACCGCGCCCGCTACTTCGCCGACGAGCGTTTCAGCAAGGCTCCGACCGCCTGGCTGAACTCCAAGGAATACGCCGCCGAGCGGGCGAAACTGATCAACCCGCACCGCGTCATGGACCGCGTCTTCCCCGGCGACGCCCCGACCCAGGGCGACACCACCTATTTCAGCGTGGCCGACAAGGACGGGATGATGGTCAGCTGGATCCAGTCAAACTATCGCGGCATGGGCTCGGGCCTGACGCCCGACGGCCCCGACGGCGGCACCCTGGGCTTCATGTTCCAGGACCGGGGCGAGCTGTTCGCCCTGACCGACGGCCACCCCAACGTCTATGCGCCGGGCAAACGGCCCTTCCACACCATCATCCCCGGCTTCGCCTGCAAGGACGGAGAGCCGTGGTTGGCCTATGGCGTCATGGGCGGCGGCATGCAGCCGCAGGGCCAAGCCCAGATCATCATCAACATGGTCGACTACGGCCTGGACCCGCAACAGGCCGGCGACAGCCCGCGCTGGCAGCACTACGGCTCGTCCGAGCCGACCGGCCAGCCCGCAGAGGGCGTCGGCAAGCTGCATCTGGAATCCGGCGTGCCCGAAGCGACCAAGCAGCAGCTGACCGCCATGGGCTGGGACCTCGGCCCGCCCGACGGCGGCTTCGGCGGCTATCAGAACGTCATGAAGCAGATCAACGAACAGGGCCGCTGGACCTACGGCGCGGCGACCGAAATGCGCAAGGACGGCAACGCCCTGGCCTATTGATCCGACCTGTTTGAGGAAGACGCCATGATCGCCGCCCTTCTGGCCGCCAGCCTGCACGCCGCCGCCCTCGACGCCCCCGCCGAATGCCGCCCCATGCCGGGTGCCGAAGTCCTGTGGCGCGACGACGTCCGCTATGTCTTCGTCGGCGAAACCCACGGCACGACCGAAGCCCCCGCCGCCTTCGCCGACCTGGTCTGCGCGGCGTTGGAACAGGGGCCTGTGACGGTCTCGGTCGAGTATCCGGTGCAGATGCAGCCGACGCTCGACGCCTTCATGGCCGCCGACAGCGACACGGCGGCGCGGGCCGCCCTCGCCGCCTATGGGTACGGCCCCTTCGTCCATCATGACGGGCGCGGCAGCGGCGCCATGCTGGACCTGCTGCTGCGCCTGCGGGGCATGGCGAAGGCGGGCCAGGACCTGACCCTGGTCGCCTCCGTGCCGGACAGCCCCCGCGTCGAGGGCTTCCGCCAGTCCTATTCGGAAATGGATCGCGCGGTCCTCTGGGGGCGACAGGCCATGGCGCGGCCGCAGGCTCGCGTTCTGGCTCTGGTCGGACGGGTCCATGCGGAAAAGGTCCGCCGTGTCGGCTCGCCGCTGGGCCTGCCCGCCGCCGCCCATATCCGCCCCGAGGAAACCCTGTCCCTGACCCTCGCCCATCAGGGCGGCGAGGCCTGGATGTGCCTGGACGAATGCGGCGCCGCGCCGATCCCGACGACGGACGACCTCGCCGCGCGCGGCGTCGTTCTGGCGCCCCAGCAGAACGGCAGGTTCGACGGCCTGCTGGCCCTCGGCCCCGTGACGGCGTCGCCGCCGGTGAAGCCTTGACCTGACGCCGCGTCAATCGCCTAGAGTTCGTTTCCAAACAGGACGGACCCGATGACCGAACTCGTGACCCGCGATTTCACCGGCCATGCCGCCGACGGCTATCCGCTGTCGATGCGGCTGGTGTCAGCGGCGGAACCCCGAATGGCCGTGCTGGTTTCCTCCGGCACCGGCTTCCCCAAGGGCTTCTACGAACGGTTCGCCCGCTATCTGGCGGAGCGAGGCGCAGCGGTGCTGACCTATGACTTCCGGGGCATAGCCGGGTCGCGGCCTGACGACCTGAAGGCCATGGCGATGGACTATCCCGACTGGGGCCGGCTGGACATGCCCGCCGCCCTGGACGCCCTGATCGAGGCGGCGCCGGGCCTGCGCGTCGTCCATGTCGGCCACAGCGTCGGCGGGCACTTCCTGGGCTTCATGCCCAATCAGGACCGCATCGACCGTCACGCCTTCGTATCGGTCGGGACTGGCTGGTGGGGCGGGCACCACCGCAGCTACAATCCGCTGGAGCTTTTCTTCTGGCTGGGCTTCGGGCCGTTCAGCCTGATGCGGCACGGCTATATCAAGGGCGGCGGCCTGTGGGGCGGGACCGACCTGCCGCGCGGGGTCTTCACCACCTGGCGGCGCTGGTGCCTGAAGCGGGAGTACTTCTCGCGCGAGCTGGAGACGACGTTGCGGCCGCATCATTATGAGGCGGTGACCGCGCCGATCCGGTCCTGGATCTTCACCGACGACCCCATCGCCACGCCGAACACCGCACGGGACCTGCTGACGGTTTATCCCAGCGCCCCGTCCGAAATCAGCGTCCACGTCCCAGCCGACTTCGGCGCGCGCCGCATCGGCCACGAGGGCGCCTTCCGCAAGGGCATGGAGCCTTTGTGGGACCGGATTTTCCACTGGCTGGACAATGGCGACAACTGATCGGGCGCCTATATCGAGCGCTCCCTGAACACGCGGAGCCTCCCATGCCCTATTCCGATCAGCCGACCGTCATCGCCTCGGGCGTGGAAATTCCCCTGCTGGGTTTCGGCACCTGGATGCTGGAACCGGAAGAGGCGCGGCGCATGGTCCATGAGGCCCTGCGCATCGGCTATCGCCACATCGACACGGCCTGGATCTACAAGAACGAGAAGGCCGTGGGCGACGGCATCGGCGACGCCGTGGCCGAGGGGATCGTGGCCCGCGACGAGATCTTCGTCACCACCAAGATCTGGGTCGAGCACTTCCATCGCGACGCCCTGCTGCGTCAGGCCGAGGAGTCTGCGATCAGCCTGGGCCTGACGCCGGACCTGCTGCTGCTGCACTGGCCCAAGCCGACGCCGTCGCTCAAGGAGACGATCGACGCCCTGAACGAGGCGCAGGACAAGGGCTTCACCCGTCACATCGGCCTGTCGAACTTCCCCTCGCCTCAGTTCCGCGAGGCGGCGGCTCTGTCGAAGGCGCCGCTGATCACCAATCAGGTCGAGTATCACCCCTATCTGTCGCAAAAGACCCTGATCGAGACGGCGCGCGAGCTGGGTTCCTCGATCACCGCCTGGTCGCCTCTGGCCCAGGGCAAGATCGCGGACGACGCCGTAATCGGCGAGATCGCCAAGGTCCACGGCAAGTCCAACGGTCAGGTCACCCTGCGCTGGCTCATCCAACAGGGCGTGATCGCCATTCCCCGCACCACCAAGGTCGAGCGCGCCCGCGAGAGCTTCGACATCTTCGACTTCGAACTGTCGGCGGACGAAATGGCCCGCATCCACGCCCTGGCCCGTCCCGAGGGTCGCCTGGGCGACTGGCTGGACGCGGCCTTCCATTGGGATCAGGATAGCTGATCCAGTCGCGTCACAGGACGCAGCGTCGGGGAGGACGCCATGGGTTCGGTTCTGGGCTTTCCGGGGATTGATCCGATGGACGCCGTCGTCGGCGCCCGCATGCGGCGCTGGCGCGACCAAAGGGGGGTCGCGGCCGATGATCTGGCCGCCGCCCTCGACCTGACGCCCGAGGCCCTGCGCCGTATCGAGGCGGGCCGCGAGCATCTGGATTCCGCCGGCATCGACGCCGCCACCCGCGCCCTTCGCCTGCCGGTGTGGGCGCTGGTGTCAGACGTGCCGGGCTACTGATGGCCCGCCTCTATAGCGCCGTCTTCGCCTGCGTCGGCTGGTTCGCCCTGATCCTGCAGTATGGGCTGACGATCAGCGGCAATCCGCACATGGGCGCGGGCGAGCTGACGCTGAACTTCTTCAGCTACTTCACCATCCTGAGCAATATTCTGGCGGCCCTGGCCCTGACCGCCCCGGTCGTGGCGCCGAACAGCCGCCTGGGGCGCTGGTCCGCCAGCGAGGGGGTTCGCGCGGCGGTGGCCATGTTTATCGTCGTGGTCGGCGTCGTCTATCACTTCCTGCTGGCGGGGATCTGGGCGCCGCAGGGATGGTCGCTTCTGGCCAATAATCTGCTGCACTACGTCATGCCTGCCGCCTTCGTGGCCGACTGGCTGTTCTTCACGCCCAAGGGCCGACTGCGCTGGATCGATCCGGTGAAGTGGGTGGTTCCGGTGCTGATCTATGGCGGCTGGACCTTGCTGCACGGCAAGCTGAGCGGCTGGTGGCCCTACTGGTTCACGGACGTGGGCAAGCTGGGGCTGGGCAAGGTCATGCTTTATTTCACGGGGCTGCTGGTCTTCTTCCTGATCGTGGGTCTGATCGTCGTGGCCGTTGATCGCACCTTCGGACGGCGTGACAGACGGCTCGCGTCCGCCTAAGCGTCAGCGCATGGCCTACAAGTCCCTGCGCGATTTTCTTGCGACCCTCGAAGCCGACGGCGAACTGGTCCGCGTGTCCGAGCCCGTCTCCACCCATCTGGAGATGACCGAGATCCAGACCCGGCTGCTGCGCAACGGCGGCCCGGCGGTCCTGTTCGAGAAGCCGGTCATGCCCGACGGCTCGATCAGCCCCATCCCCTGCCTGGCCAACCTGTTCGGCACGGTGAAGCGCGTCGCCATGGGCGTCACGCTGGAGGGCAAGGCCCGCACCACGGCGGGCGAGCTGCGCGAGGTCGGCGAACTGCTGGCCTTCCTGCGCAATCCAACGCCGCCGCGCGGCCTGGGCGACGCCATGGAGATGCTGCCCCTGGCCCAGACCGTCATGTCCATGCGGCCCAAGACAGTGAAGAAGGCCCCGGTGCAGGAGGTGGTGCTGAAGGGCGATCAGATCGACTTGACCGCCCTGCCCATTCAGGGCTGCTGGCCCGGCGAGCCCGCGCCCCTGATCACCTGGGGTCTGGTCGTGACCAAGGGGCCGTCGGACGAGCGCGAGGATGACTTCAACCTGGGCATCTATCGGATGCAGGTGCTGGGCAAGGACAAGGCCATCATGCGCTGGCTGGCCCATCGCGGCGGCGCCCAGCACTACGCCCGGCACAAGAAGGCGGGCAAGCGCGAGCCCCTGCCCTGCGCCGTGGTTCTGGGCGCCGACCCCGGCACCATTCTGGCTGCTGTCACCCCGGTGCCGGAAACCCTGTCGGAGTATCAGTTCGCGGGCCTGATGCGCGGCTCCAAGGCCGAACTGGTGCCGTGCAAGACCGTGCCGCTGATGGTCCCGGCCCAGGCCGAGATCGTGCTGGAAGGCCACGTCCTGCTGGACGAGTTCGAGGACGAAGGCCCCTACGGCGACCACACCGGCTACTACAACTCGGTCGAGAAATTCCCGGTCTTCCAGGTGACGGCCATCACCATGCGCAAGGACCCCATCTATCTGACCACCTTCACCGGCCGCCCGCCGGATGAACCATCCGTGCTGGGCGAGGCGCTGAACGAGGTCTTCATCCCCCTGATCCGCCAGCAGTTCCCCGAGATCACCGACTTCTGGCTGCCGCCCGAGGGCTGCAGCTACCGCATCGCCGTGGTGTCGATGAAGAAGGCCTATCCCGGCCACGCCAAGCGCGTGATGATGGGCTGCTGGAGCTATCTGCGCCAGTTCATGTACACCAAGTGGATCATCGTCGTGGACGACGACATCAACGCCCGCGACTGGAAGGACGTCATGTGGGCCGTCTCGACCAAGATGGACCCGGCGCGCGACATCACCGTCATCGAGAACACCCCCATCGACTATCTGGACTTCGCCAGCCCCGAGAGCGGACTGGGGTCCAAGATCGGTCTGGACGCCACCGACAAGTGGGAGCCCGAGACGAAGCGAGAATGGGGCGAGGAGATCCGCATGGACGAGGCCGTGGTCGAACGGGTCAACGACCTGTGGGACCGCCTCGGATTGCCAGGTGACGGGACCCCGATCTGGAAATAGGCTGAGCCGTTAGCAGCGCCGGGGGGCGATTTTGAGCGCGTTCGAGTTCTTTTTCAGCTTTTACGGCCTGCTGCTGGGTCTGTCGGTGGCCGAACTGGTCGGCGGCTTCGCGCGGGTGTTGCACGAGCGCGAGCGCATCCGCTTCGGCTGGCTGACGCCCGCTCTGGCCCTGTTCGTCGCCATCGACATCGCCACCTTCTGGAACCAGGCCTGGGTGATCTTTCGCGGGGCGCCGTTCAACACCTTCCTCCTGCTGGTCAGCCTGAGCATCGCCGCGACCTTCTATGTGGCGGCCAGCGTCACCTTCCCCCGCGTCTCGGCCGAGGGCGCGCATGAGCGGGTCGATCTGGACGCCCACTTCTGGGCCCATCGCAAGCTGGTGTTTGGCTGCATCCTGGGGGCCAATCTGATCGTCGCGCTCATGGTCATCATCCTGGGCCAGGCAGACGCCGGTTTCGCCAAGGTTGCCAATTCCGTAGCGCTGTGGACGGGTATGGCCGTCTTCGTGGCCGGGACGGCGACGGCGGCCTTTGCGCCCTGGCGACGGGTGGCGGTCGGGGCCCTCGCCGTCGTCCTGCTCTACAGCCTGTGGCAGATGGCCCGGTCGGCGGCGGAGTTGGCGGCCTGGGGCCCCGTCTTCGGGACGGGCTGAGAACATTGCCGAAGACTTGCCAGACGATGACGATCAGCCCACGAAGAGCCATGCGCCCTGATTGTTTCCTTGCGGCGGCCGTGGCCGCCCTTGTCGCCTGTGTGAGCCCCGCCATGTCCCAGACCCCGACCCCAATCGCCAACGTCGCGCCGTGGGATCAGGCCTTCCTGCCGCCCGCACCGACGTGGAACGGCGCGTCCAAGGCCCTGCTGCGCGACGCCTCCGATCCCTGGGTCACGGCCTTCGAGGCCGATGCGGCGCATGATTTCAGCCCCTCCTATGCCGACACCCGCGCCTGGTTCGACCGGCTGGATACGGCCTCGGACCTGATCCGCATCGAGCAGTTCGGCGTCTCGCCCGAGGGCCGTCCCATCTATGCGGTGATCGCGTCCAAGGACGACGCGACCCTGGACCCGTCCAAGCCCGTCCTGCTGGCCCAGGCCGGCATCCATCCGGGCGAGATCGATGGCAAGGACGCGGGCATGATGCTGCTGCGCGACATGGCCTTCTACGGCAAGGACGGCCTGCTGGACCGCGCCAACCTGATCCTCATCCCGATCCTGAGCGTGGACGGGCATGAACGGACCAGCCCCTATTCCCGCCCCAACCAGCGCGGACCGCGCAATCAGGGCTGGCGTCACACGGCGACCAACCAGAACCTGAACCGCGACTTCATGAAGCTGGACCAGGCCGAGATGCAGGCCGTCATGGGCCTGATCCACAAGTACAAGCCCGACCTCTATGTCGACATCCACGTCACCGACGGCATCGATTACCAATACGACGTCACCTATGGCTACAACGGCGAGGACGGCGTCTGGAGCCGCAGCCCGGCCATCGCAAAGTGGTTGGACGACGCTTTCAAACCCGACATGAACGCCGCCCTGGAGGCGCAAGGCCACATCCCCGGCGAACTGGTCTTCGCCATCGACGACCGCGACCCGAAGAAGGGCATGAACGACGGCGGTCTGGGCGAGCGCTATTCCAACGGCTGGGGCTCGGCGGCCCACGTTCCGACCATCCTGATCGAGAACCACAGCCTGAAACCGCATGAGCAGCGAGTTCTGGGAACCTATGTCTTCCTCGAGGAGGCGCTGAAGCTGCTGGCCGAGAAGTCGCAGACCCTGCGCGCCGCCATCAGCGCCGACCGCGCCCTGCGCCCCGCCGAACTGCCCGCCAACTTCGATGGCGACGACCAGCCGACGCGCATCCGCCCCTTCAAGGGCATCCTCTACGACACCTATCAAAGCGTCGCCTCGGGCCGGCCCGAACTGCGCTGGCTGGGCCAGCCGGACCCGGTGCTGTGGCAGGTGCCCTACTACGGTTCCAGCCCGACCCTGACGCTGAAGCGCCCCACCGCCTACTGGGTGCCGTCCTATCGCGCCGACATCATCGAGCGGCTGAAGACCCACGGCGTGCAGATGGAAACGCTGGCTGCGCCGCGCACGGTCGCCGTCGACATGCTGCGCCTGGTCGATCCCAAGGTCTCGGCCCGCACCAACGAAGGCCATGTGCCGATCACGGTCGGCGAGGTCCGCGCCGAGGCCAAGGACTGGACCTTCCCCGTCGGTTCGGTGCGCGTGCCGACCGATCAGCCGATGGGCGACGTCGCCATCCTGCTGCTGGAACCGCAGTCATCGGAAAGCTTCTTCGCCTGGGGCATGTTCCCCGAGGTGCTGAACCGCGTCGAATATATCGAAGCCTACGCCATCGCCCCGCTGGCCGAGAAGATGCTGGCCGCCGATCCGGCGCTGAAGGCCGAGTTCGAGGCCAAGCTGGCGGCCGAGCCCGCCTTCGCCGCCGACGGCGACGCGCGTCTGGCCTGGTTCTATGAGCGCACGCCCTTCTATGATCAGCGCTTCCGCCTCTATCCGGTCGGGCGGGAGAACTGAGCATGGTCCCGTCGATTCAAGCCGCGACCCTGTGGGGCGGACTGCTGATCCTGCTGCTGCTGGTCCTGTCCAGCGTCGTGGTCAGCCGGCGCCGCCGTCACCTGATCGAGTTCGGCGACGGCGGAAACCCCGAGATGACGCCCGCCGTCCGCGCTTTCGGCAATGCCGCTGAATACATCCCGGCAGGCATGTGCGGCCTGATCCTGCTGGCCTTCGTCGGAGCGCCGCCCCTGCTGATCCACGGCGTCGGCGGGGTGCTGTTCGCGGGCCGGATCATCCACGCCCTGGGCCTGCTGTTCCAGAAGGGGCCGTCGCTGGGCCGGGTGACGGGCATGGTCCTGACCTGGCTGGCCCTGCTAGTCGCCGCCGTCAGCCTGATCGCCTGGTCGGTGATCTGAAGCCACTTGTTGCGATGCGGGGGCGGGTCCGCCATATCGGGGCATGTCCGATAAGACGCCCTCCCCCGACATCCTGTCCGATCTGGTCGCCGCCACGCTGAAGGCCGGGGCCGACGCCGCCGAGGCGGTTTCCGCCCACCGCGCCTCCCTGTCCGTCGGCGTGCGCAACGCCGAACTGGAGGAGGTCGAACGCGAAGAGGCCCGCGACCTGGGCCTGCGCGTCTTCATCGGCCGGCGTCAGGCCACAGTGTCCGCCTCCGACCTGTCCGACGCCACCCGCACCCGCCTGGTCGAGCGCGCCGTGGCGATGGCGAAGCTGGCGCCCGAAGACCCCTACGCCTCCCTGGCCCCGCAGGACCGGCTGGCGCAAGGCCCGCACGCCGACCTCGACCTGTTCGACCCGTCCGAGCGCACCGCCGAGGCGCTGGAAGCCGCCGCCGCCGAGGCCGAGGCCGCAGCCCTGGCCGTCGCAGGGGTGTCCAAGTCCGAGGGCGGCCACGCCTCCTGGTCAGCCAGCGAATGGCGTCTGGTCACCTCGCACGGCTTTGACGGGCGTCACAAAGGCAGCGCCTTCTCGCTGGGCGTCGGCGTCATCGCCGAAAAGGACGGCGCCATGGAGCGCGGCGGCGAAAGCCGAGCTGTGCGCCACCTGTCCGACCTGCCCGGCGCCGCCGAGATCGGCCTGAAGGCGGGCGAGCGCGCCGTGGCCCGCGTCGGCCCGCGCAAGATCGCCTCGACCACCGCCCCGGTCATCTTCGAGAACCGCATCGCCACCCAGGTTTTGTCGCCCCTGCTGGGCGCCATTTCCGGCCCGGCCATCGCGCGCGGCAGCTCCTTCCTGAAGGACAAACTGGGTCAGCGCGTCCTGCCCGAAGGCGTCGACATGATCGACGACCCCTTCCGCCAGCGCGGTCTTGGCTCCACCCCGTTCGACGACGAGGGCGTGGCGGTCGAACGGCGCAACATCGTCGAGGACGGCGTCATCACCACCTGGCTGCTGAACACCGCCGCCGCAGCGCAACTGGGGATGGCCTCGACCGGCCACGCCTCGCGCGGGTTGGCCGGACCGTCCGGCGTCTCGACCCACAACCTACATCTGGCGCCGGGCGAGCGCGACAAGGCGGGCCTGATGGCCGTGGCCGGGTCGGGCCTGCTGATCACCTCCATGTTCGGCCCGTCGCTGAACGCCAACAACGGCGACTGGTCGGCCGGAGTGTCCGGCTTCTGGTTCGAGGACGGCGAGTTGGCCTACCCGGTCAGCGAAGTGACCGTGGCGGGCAATCTGATCGACCTCTACGCCCGACTGGTGCGCGGATCGGATCTGGAGTTCCGGGGTTCCTTCAACAGCCCCTCCCTGATGTTCGACGCGGTGGCCATCGCCGGAAAATGACCGACCTTCTGTCCGACCTCGAACTGATCCGCGACGCGGCCCTGGCCGCGGGCAAGCTGGCGCTGGAACATCGCGAGGCGGGACTGAAGGTCTGGTCCAAGGACGGCGGCTCGCCGGTCACCAGCGCCGATCTGGCGGTGGACCAGTTGCTGCGCGACACGCTGCTGGGCGCCCGCCCCGATTACGGCTGGCTGTCCGAGGAGACGGCGGACAGTCCCGAGCGCCTGACCAGGAAGCGCATCTTCGTCGTCGATCCGATCGACGGCACCGTCGCCTATATGAAGAACAAGCCGTGGTGGTGCGTGCCCATCGCCGTGGTCGAGGACGGTCGCCCCGTCGCCGCCGTCATCCACGCCCCCATGCTGGGCGAGATGTTCGAGGCCACGCTCGGCGGCGGCGCCCGGCTGCAGGGCCGCCCGATCAGCGCCTCGGACACGGATACCCTGGAGGACGCCGAGCTTCTGGCCGACGCCCGGCTGATGGAAGCGCGCGAATGGGCCGAGCCCTGGCCCGAAATGCGCTTCACCAAGCGCAACGCCCTGGCCTATCGCATGGCCCTGGTCGCCGCCGGGGCCTTCGATGCGGCCATCGCCATCAGCCCCAAATGGGACTGGGACGTCTGCGCCGGCGCCCTGATCGCCGAGGAAGCGGGGGCCAAGGTCAGCGATCATATGGGCCGCGCCTGGCGATTTAATCGCCCTGATCCGCGCCAAACCAGCCTGATCTGCGCCGCGCCGGCCCTTCACCCGTTGATCGTGAGGCGTACAGCGCCTATCCCGCTGGCGATCTGATCTCCCCTCTCTCGCAATGGAACCCCCTCTCCATGGCTGACGCCCTCCATAGCCCCCACGACCCCCAACTGCTTCACCTCGTCATCGGCGGCGAGATGCGCCACCCGGCCGAGCCCGTCTTCCGCGACCTGGCCCAGGTCGAGTTCGTCGGCGCCTACGGCAGCTATGACGAAGCCAAGCAGGCCTGGAAGGCCCGCGCCCAGGCCACCGTCGACAACGCCCACATGCGCTATTTCATCCTGCACGCGCACAAGCTGATCGACCCGCGCTCGGACGTCTGATCCGCCGCCCTCGCCTCGCGGCGAGGTTTACGGAACCGCACAGGCGGCTGACGCGCTTTCCCGTCAGCCGCCTTTGGCGTTTCTGAAGAGGTGATCGTCATGACGCCCACTCTGATCGTCCTGCTGCTGGTGATCCTGGCCGTGGTCGCCGTCGTCTGGGTCGTGAAGAAGGGCCCCGCGCACACGCCCCGCCCCGGCGAGGATCAGGACACGGCCTGGAACGACCCCATCACCCCGGCCGAATCCGGGCATCATCATCCATCCCGCAATCCGGAGCCGCGACCGTGACCCTGTTCGGCCAGACCCTCGACGGACAACAGCTGTTCGGGATCGTTTCCCTGGTCAGCGTCCTGGCCCTGTGGCTGATCGTCCTCGGCCGTGAGCGCAACTACGCCCGCTGGTTCCGCCAGTGGGAAGCCGACCGCAAGGCGCGACGCGACGCCGAGACAGCGCAGCACGGCCCCAAGCGCGGCCCGTGGGGCTAAGACCGAGGCCGATTATTCCCGCTTCAGCAAGCGGTCCACGACCAGCTTGCCCCACCAGCCGGCCTTGAACTCGGCGCGGATCGCCTTGGGATCATAGGCGTCGCTGGCGACCCAGTCCTCAAAGCTGACGCCGGTCGGCTCGACCTCGGCGACGTATTTTTCGAGCGTATAGTCCAGAATCCCCGTCAGACCCTCGCGGCTGTGCAGGGTGCGCTTGCCCAGTTCCGACATCGCCGCCGAGATCGGCTCGCCCAGATGGAAATGGCGATAGAGAACCGCCATCATCCCCGCCCGGTCCGCGCCCGACTTGCAGTGGATCAGGGCCGGATATTCGATGGTGCGGAACAGTTCGCGCGCCCGGTCGATGCGATCCCGGCCCGGCGCATCGCGCGAATCCAGCGGGGCGTCGATCAAGGTCAGGCCCAGCCGCTCGCAGGCGTCCTTCTCCAGCCAGTAATAGGCCTCGTCCCGCTGTCCGCGCAGATTGATGACGGTCCTGATCCCCCGCCTTTGCCAATAGGCCAGCTGACCCGGCGACGGCTGGTTGGTGCGCACCAGATCCGGCCCCAGCCAGTGGGCGTTGGTAAAGGCCGTGCGCAGGAAGGCGTGGTCCTTCCAGAAATAGGACCAATGCGCCTTGAATCGGCCCATCGCCGTGGTCAGATCATAGCGCTGCATAAGCCGCAGATAGCGATGAAACCGCACCGCGTCACCTGCAGGCTTCACCACGCGGCTTGACTTGGCGCCCAAGCCGTTCGACCGAGAGCCGATGACCACGCCCGCTACCGACATGGCCGAACCGCTTCGCCCCCTGCTGGGCCGGATCTGGCGCGACTATCTCTCGCGGCACAAGACCGCCCTGTTCATCTCCATGTTGTGCGCCGCCCTGGCCGGCGGTCTGTCGGCGGTGCTGCTGAAACTGCTGGAGCCGGCGGTCAACGGCCTGTTCGTGCAGCAAGGCGCGCCGATCCGCCTGTGGGGCCTGTTCGACATTCCGCCCGAGCGGGCGCTGCTGTTCATCCCCCTGGCCATCGTCGCCGTCGCCCTCGCCCGCACCCTGGCCTCCCTGGGTCAGGCCGCCCTGGTCAACCGACTGGGCCACGGCATCGTCGGCGACATCCAGGTGCGGCTGTTCGCGGCCATGATCCGCGCCGACCTGGCGCGCCTGCGCAGCCAGCACTCGGGCGCCTTTGTCTCGTCGGTGCTGTTCGACGCCAACCTGGTGCGCGAGGCCTTCACCACCGGCGTGGTCAACTACACCCAGCATGCCCTGACCCTGATCGCCGTGATCGCGTCGATGGCCTTCATCGACTGGCGGCTGACGCTGATCGTCCTGCTGGGCGTCCCTGCCGTCAGCCTGATCATGCGCCGCTTCGGCAAGAAGACGCGCAAGGCCGCGCGTGGGGCCATGACCGAGACCGAGAACCTGTCCACCGCCCTGATGGAGAACCTCGACGGGGTGCGGTTGATCAAGATCGAGAACCGCGAGGCGGCCGAAGAGGCCCGCGTGGCCGAGGTCGTGGCCCGCCGCCAGCGTCACATCATCAAGGGCGCCGACGCCCGCGCCTTCGCCGGCCCGTCCAGTGATCTGGTGGCCATGGGCGTGGTCGCCGCCGTCATGGCCTATGCCGGGTTCCGCGCCCAGTCGGGCGACATGACCGTGGGCGGGTTCGCCGCCTTCATCGGCCTGCTGCTGGCCGCCGGACAGTCCCTGCGCCAGGTGACCAACCTGGCCACGGTGATGAGCGAGGGCCTGACCGCCGCCCGCCGTCTGTTCACCGCCCTCGACATCGAACCCGAAATCCGCGAGGCGGCCGACGCCGCTGACCTGCCCGACGGCCCGCTGACCGTGGCGCTGGACCACGTCTCCTTCGCCTATGACACCACGCGTGAGACCGGCGCCCCGCCGACCCTTTCGGACGTCTCGATCAGCGTGAAGCCGGGCGAGACCATCGCCCTGGTCGGCCCGTCGGGCGGCGGCAAGTCCACCATCCTGTCGCTGCTGCCGCGCTTCTATGACGTCACCGCCGGCGCCGTGACCGTCAATGGACAGGACATTCGCGAGCTGAAGCTGCATTCCCTGCGCGAACGCATCGCCCTGGTGACGCAGGAGCCCTTCCTGTTCGACGACACCATCGCGGCCAACATCGCCTATGGCCGCAAGGGCGCCAGCGCCGAGCAGATCATCGAGGCTGCGCGATCCGCCGCCGCCCACGACTTCATCGCCGCCCTGCCCGAAGGCTACGCCACCCGCGTCGGGGAGGCCGGAATGCGCCTGTCGGGCGGCCAGCGCCAGCGCATCGCCATCGCCCGCGCCTTCCTGAAGGACGCGCCCATCCTGTTGCTGGACGAGGCCACCAGCGCCCTGGACACCGAGAGCGAGACCCTGGTCCAGGCGGCGCTGGAGCGGCTGATGCACGGCCGCGCCACCCTGCTGATCGCCCACCGCCTGTCGACGGTTCAGAACGCCGACCGCATCTATGTCATCGAGGCCGGCCGCGTCGTCGAACAGGGCGCTCACGCGGCCCTCGTCAAGAAGGGCGGCCTCTACGCCCGCCTGGCCCGGCAACAGTCGCTGGACGGCCCGTCACCCGCTTCCGTCCTGCCCGACGAGACCGGCGCATGAGGCCGCTGCGCAACCCGATCATCCAGACCTCGATGGCCTGGATTCTCTCGGAATGGATGCGGTTCTGCTACGCCACCATCCGCTGGGAGCATGAGAACGAACAGGTCGCCGAAGAAGTCTGGAACGACGGCGGCGGCGTGCTGTGCGCCTTCTGGCATTCGCGGCTGGCTCTTGCGCCAGCCAGTTGGCCGATGAAGCGGGCCCAGCCGATCAAGGGTCTGGTTTCACTCAGCCCTGACGGCGAGTTCTTCACCAAGGCTGTGGGACGCCTCGGCATCCCCGCCGTACGCGGCTCATCCAGCAACAAGGACAAGGCCAAGCAGGCCAAGGGCGGCACCCAGGCCCTGCGCGACGGTCTGAAACAGTTGAAGGTCGGCGGCCTGGCCCTGACTCCCGACGGACCGCGCGGCCCGGCGCGACAAATGGCCGAGGGCCTGCCCCTGATGGCCAAGCTGTCTGGCGCGCCCGTCCTGTTCATCGGCATTTCGTGCAAGCCGGCCATCCGGCTGAACAGCTGGGATGAGGCGGTCCTGCCCCTGCCCTTCGGCAAGGGCGCCGTCGTGTGGGACAGGGCCTGGTTTCCCGAAGGCGCCGAGATGGCTGATGTCGTCGCCGAATGGACCGCACGCCTGACCGCCGTCGAAGCCCGCGCCGACGCCATCACCGGACTGGAACGGGTCTAGGCCGTGATCTTCAGCCCCGCCCTGATCGCCTATCGCCTGCTGACCCGGCTGATCGAGCCCCTGGCCCCGCGTCTGCTGGACGCCCGCGTCAAGCAGGGCAAGGAGGACCCGCAGAGGGTCGACGAACGGCTGGGACTGGCCGGCGTGACGCGTCCCGAGGGGCCGCTGATCTGGATTCACGGCGTCAGCGTCGGCGAGGCCCTGTCCATCCTGCCCCTGGCCGAGCGCATCCGGAAGGACCGCCCCGACGTGACGGTTCTGGTCACCACCGGCACCCTGACCTCGGCGCAGATTCTGGCTGGACGTCTGCCGCCCGGCGTCATCCACCAGTTCGCCCCGGTGGACAGCCCCGGCGCCGTCGCCGCCTTCCTCGACCACTGGCGGCCGACCGTCGGCGTCTTCGTCGAGAGCGAGCTGTGGCCCAACCTGCTGACGACGGCCCGGAAACGCGGCGTCGCCCTGGCCCTGGTCAGCGCCCGCATCACCGGCAAGACCGCCGAGGGCTGGAAGAAGGCCCCCGGCATGGCCCGCGCCCTGATGGCGAGCTTCAATCATGTCTGGCCTCAGGATCAGGCCAGCGCCGACCGGCTGACGGCGCTGGGCGCCCGCGTCGACGGTCAGGTGAACCTGAAGCTGTCGGGCGAGCCCCTGCCCTATGACAAGGGCGAGTTCGGCCGCCTGTCGGCCCTGATCGACGACCGCCCGGTCGTGGTCGCCGCCAGCACCCACGAGCACGAGGAAATGGCCATCGTCGGGGCGCTGGATCATCTGGCCGACCGCCTGTTCCTGATCGTCGTGCCCCGCCATCCCGACCGCGCCGACGAGATCGCCCGCTCGCTGGCTCAGGACGGCTACAGCTTCGCCAGGCGCAGCCTGCGCCAGCCGGTGACGGATCAGACCGACATCTATCTGGCCGACACGCTCGGCGAACTGGGCCTGTTCATGCGCCTGGCCGACGTGGTGGTCATGGGCGGCTCGTTCGCGCCTGCGCTCGGCGGCGGCGCCGTCGGCGGCCACAATCCGCTGGAGCCCGCGCGTCTGACCAAGCCCGTCGTCACCGGCCCCGACGCCAGCAACTGGACCGCTGTGACACGGATGCTGAAGCAATCCGGCGGCCTGGTCACGGTGTTGTCGCCTGCCGAACTGCCGGGCGTCGTCGGCCCCTTGCTGGCCGATCCCGACGCCGCGCGCGACATGGGCGAGCGTGCCCGCCGCGCCGCCGAGGCCGCCGCCGCCGGGCTGGACCGCCTGTGGCTGGCGCTTCAGGCCCATCTGCCCGCCGCCCCGTCGCGAGGCCGCCGATGAAGCTGAACACGCCCCGCTGGTGGTACAGCCGCGACCGTCGCCATGCGCCCGTCGCGCGGATGCTGCTCAAGCCCGCCTCGTGGATCTGGGCCGGAGTCACCGCGCGCCGCATCGCCCGCGCCGCGCCCGTCGATCCCGGCGCCCCCGTGATCTCCATCGGCAACCTGACCGTCGGCGGTTCGGGCAAGACCCCGATCGCGCGCGAGGTGCTGCGTCTGCTGCAGGCCCAGGGGATCAAGGCCGCCGCCCTGTCGCGCGGCTATGGCGGTGCGCTGCAAGGGCCGGTACAGGTCGATCTGGCCGTCCACGCCGCCGCCGACGTCGGCGATGAGCCCTTGATGCTGGCCCAGGATGCCCCCGCCTGGATCGCGCGCGACCGCGTGGCCGGCGCCAGGGCCGCCGTCGCCGCCGGGGCCGAGGCCCTGGTGCTGGACGACGCCCATCAGAACACGGCCCTGCAAAAGACCCTCAGCCTGATCGTCGTCGACGGCGAGACGCGCGGCGACGAATGGCCTTTCGGCGACGGCTCGGTCTTCCCGTCCGGCCCGATGCGCGAGCCGCTGAAGGCGGGCCTTGCTCGCGCCGACGCGGTTGTCATCCTGCTGCCCGCCGATCTGGCTGAAGCCGATCCCGAGCTGGTCGCGACCTTCGGCGCCCTGCCCGTCTTCATCGCCCGGCTGGAGCCCGCCGCCGCCCCGCCGTCCGGGCCGCAGGTCGGCTTCGCCGGTATCGCCAAGCCGTGGAAGGTCGAGCGTTCGCTGCTCGCCGCCGGCTGCGACCTGAAGGACTTTGTCCCCTTCCCCGATCACGCCCAACTGTCGGATCGCGACCTCGCGTTCCTGAGCGAGCGGGCGAATTTGTTCGGGGCGGGCCTGGTGACGACGGAAAAGGACTGGGTGCGCCTGTCGCCGGAATGGCGCATGCGAATCACCGCCTGGCCGGTCAGGGCGCGGTTCGAGCACGAGGCCGGTCTGGAAAATTTCCTAGTAAATACACTTGGTTTTACGCACCCCTGATCCCGCTCGGAGCGGAATCCATCAATCAAAGTGACGAGATTTTACATTTCGCGGCTGTGTGCGCGACGCCAAGCCTGACCTTAGGCGTTATGCTCGGACGACCTCCCGGAGCGTCCAGTAGTTATGAAGATCGCAGTTCTCGACGACGACCCCGTCCAGCTGGAAGCCATTTCCGGCGTAGCGACAGCGGCTGGCTATCGTCCAACACTCTTCTCACGAGCCCAGGCGCTGATCTCGGCCCTGCGCAAGGACACCTTCGATCTTCTGATCGTTGACTGGAATCTGCCGGACCGTTCCGGCCTGGAGGTTCTGGCCTGGGCCCGCACGAATCTGAAGCCGCCTCCGCCCATGCTGCTGGTCACCAGCCGCGCCGAGGACGAGGACATTGTCGCCGGGCTGAACGCCGGAGCCGACGACTATCTGCCCAAGCCCCTGTCGCCCGTGGTTCTGGAAGCGCGGATCAAGGCCCTGATGCGTCGCGCCTATGCGCAGGCCGCCGCGCCCGGCCCGGAGACCTACGGCGACACCGCCTTCCACGAAACGGCCGGATCGGTAACCCGCAACGGCAGGACGGTGACCCTGACAGCCAAGGAATTCGCCCTGGCCCGGCTGCTGTTCCGCAACCTGCACCGCGCCCTGTCGCGGACCTACATCCTCGAAACGGTCTGGGGCAACGAGCCCAATCTGAACAGCCGATCCCTGGACATGCACATCTCGCGCATCCGCACCAAGCTGGACCTGCGACCTGAACAGGGCTTCCGCCTGACCCCCATCTACAGCTACGGATACCGGCTGGAACGGATCGACGCCGATCCGGTCGGCGGCGAAGTCGTCCAATCCCTGGGCGAGGACGCGTAAGAGGCGAAGTCATGAATGGACACCGGGCGGCCGTCGTCGGCCTTACGGCGGCGCTGCTCGCAGCCTCGCCCGCCATGGCCCAGTCGCGGCCAACGCCGCCGGTCGAGACCGTCGACTATGTGGTGCGGCCTGGCGACACCCTGGTTGATCTGGCCGTCGCCTACCTGAACCGGCCCGCGGATTACCGCCAGGTCCAGCGCGACAATCGGGTGACCAACCCGCGTCGCATGGCTGTTGGACGCAGCCTGGCCATTCCGGTCGCCCTGTTGCGCGCCGATCCCGATCAGGCGCGCATCGCCGGCTTCCGAGGCGCGGTGCTTCTGACCCAGGGCGGGCGGGCTGCAACGCCGGTTCAGGGCCAGACCGTCATCGAGGACGCCGTCCTGACCACGGGCGCCAACGCCTTCGTCCGCCTGGCCCTGTCGGACGGCAGCCATGTCGTCGTCCCCTCCAACAGCCGGGTGCGCCTCAGCCGCCTGCGCCGTTACGCCCTGAACGGCGCCGTCGATCACGCCCTGACCGTCGAGGCCGGACGCGCCGAATCCCGCGTCACGCCGCGCCGTCGCCCCGGTGGTTTCGTGGTGCGCACCCCGGTCTCGGTTTCGGCCGTGCGCGGCACCGACTTCCGCGTCTCGTTCAATGACGACGCCGACCGCTCCGCCACCGAGGTCATCGAGGGCGTGGTCGAGGTCGATTCCGGCGACGGTCTCAGCGAGGCCCTCGCCCTGGCCGATCAGGGCGTCTCCAGCGGCGCGGCCGACACCCGCCTGCTGCCGCTGTTGCCCGCGCCGGCCCTGAACGATCCGGATGCGGTGCAGTCGGGTCCGGTCATCGACTTCGCCCTGACGCCCCTGGACGGCGCCTCTATCTATCGCGGACGGCTGGCGACGGACGCCGGCATGATCGACGCCTTCGCCGAAGCCGACAGCGCCCCCGGCGCGGCGCGTCTGACCTATCCCGAACTGGCTGACGGCGCCTATTTCCTGCGCCTCAGCGCCCTGTCCGGCGAAGGGTTGGAGGGGCGCAGCACGACCTACAGCTTCATTCGCGCCCGCAACGGCGTCGGCGGGCTGGCGGTCGGCAGCGAGGCTCGCGACAAACGCCGCTTCTACCGCTTCCGCTGGGAGGCCGAAGGCGAAGGCGAAGCCCGCTTCCGCTTTCAGCTGTCGCGCGAGGGCGCCGACGGTCAACCGGAAGGCCCGCCCCTGATTGATCAGCCCGGCGTGTCAGAGGAAGCCTTCACGCTCAGCGACCTGCCGCCAGGCGTCTATACATGGCGAGTGCAGGGGTCGCGCCATCGCTTCGGCCGCCTTCTGCAGGTCTGGTCGGAACCGCAGCAACTGCGCATCGGGCGCTAGGCCATGAAGGCGCAAGGCTGGCTGGGAGCGCGCCTGACCGGTCGGCGCGCCCTGATCGAATGGGGGCTGGTCGCGGCGCTGACCGCCGTCCTGGTCGGCTGGTTGTCCCTGAGCCCCACGGCCGATCGCGCAGACAACCTGATGTACGACGCCCTGATCCGTCTTCAGGACGGGCCAGCCAATGAATCCGTCGTCATCGTCGCCATTGACGACCGCAGCCTGAACGCCCTGGGCCGCTGGCCCTGGCCGCGCGAGGTTCACGCCGCCCTGATCGACCGCCTGGCCGAAACCGGTCCCCGCGCCGTCGCCTATGACGTCCTGTTCACCGAGCCAGAGGCTGGCGACGCCGCCCTGGCCGCCGCCGTGGCCCGCGCCGGCAGGGTCCGCCTGCCCCTGCTGGTCGACGCCCCCGGCCAGAACGGCGCGCCCTGGCAGGTCAGCGAGCCTTCGCCCGAGCTGGTCAGGGCGGCGGCCGGGCTGGGCCACGTCAACATGATTATCGACGGGGACGGCGTGGTGCGCCGGGCGCCGCTCTACATGCAGGCCGGCCCCCGCAGTTGGGCGCAATTGATCCTGCCCCTGGCCGAGGCAGGGGGCGCCGCCCCGCCCTCTTCGCCTGTCGGGCCCGAACCCGGCGACGCCCTGATCGCCGCCGCGCCCGAGGCCATCGCCTATCGCGGGCCGCCGGGCCGGTTTCGCACCCTGTCCTTCGTCGATGTGCTGAACGGCGAGGTTCCGGCCGATTTTCTGAAAGACCGACTGGTTCTGGTCGGCGCGACGGCCCCCGGCCTGGGCGACCGTTACGCCACGCCGGCCGCACCGCACGGCGAACTGAGCCCCGGCGTCGAGATCCAGGCCGCCCTGTTGCAGACCCTTCTGGAGGGGGGCGGCCCCCGCACGGTTTCCCCGGTCTGGGTGCTGATCCTGTCCCTGGCGCCCCTGGGCCTGTTGGTGGGGGGCTTCCTGACCCTGCGTCCGGCGATCAACATGATGCTGGGCGCGGGCCTGATCATCCTGACGCTGGGGCTGACGACGGCCGCCTTCCTGATGGCGGGTCTGTGGTTTCCGCCGGCTGCCGCCGTGGCGGGCCTGGCCCTGGCCTATCCGTTGTGGAGCTGGCGACGCCTTGCCGCCGCATCGGCCTATATGCAGAGCGAGGTCGAGACCTTCCGTCGCGAGGCGGCCCCCATCCCGATCGCCGGGCTGGCCCCCGTCGCCGCGACCGCGCGTCAAGGCGACGTGGTGGCCCGCCAGGTCGACACCCTGCGCGCCGCGCTGCGCCAGCTGCGGGACCTGGACCGCTTCATCGCCGACGCCCTGCGCAGTTTGCCCGACGCCACCGTCGTAGCCGCTCCCGACGGCCGGGTTCTGGTTTCCAACGACCGGGCCCTGGCTCTGTTCGGCTCAGCTCTGAAAAGCGAGGGAGAAGAGACGACGACGCATCTGGCTGACCTCTTCCTGATCCTGGGCGAGCCGTCCTGGCGGCGTTTCGTCGCCGACGACGCCCACGAACTGGACGACATCCAGACGCCGGCCGGCCAGGTGCTGAAGGTCGCGGCCGCCGGCCTGACCGACGCCGAGGGGCGGACGCTGGGGCACATTGTTCGTTTCGCCGACATGACCGGCGTCCGCGTCGCCGAACGTCAGAGAGAGCAGGCCCTGCAACTGCTCAGCCACGACATGCGCGCGCCCCAGGTCTCGATACTGACCCTTCTGGAAGGCCGTCAGGACCGCGCCGATCCCGCCTTCGAGCGTCGTATCGGCGACTATGCCCGCCAGACGCTGGATCTGGCCGAAGGCTATGTCCAGCTGGCCCGTGCTGAAACCCAGCCCTATCGCAGCCTCGTCCTCGACCTGGGTCAGGTGCTGGTGGACGCCGCCGACACCCTGTGGCCCCAGGCCTCGGCGCGGGGCGTCGCCATCCAGACGCCCGAGAGCGAGGACGAGCACCTGGTTCAGGGCGATCCGGCCCTGCTGCGGCGTCTGCTGACCAACCTGCTGGACAACGCCCTGAAGTACGGGCCGGCCGGCGGCGTCATCGCCTGCACCCTGGACACCGCAGAGGAAGAGGGGCGTCCCGTGTGCATCGTCCGCATCCGCGATCAGGGACCGGGCCTCTCGGACGAGGCGAAACGTCGCCTGTTCCAGCCCTTCGGCCATGGCGACGCCGATGATCGCGGTTCAGGCCTGGGTCTGGCCTTCGTTCGCACCGTCGCCCGTCGCCACGGCGGACGGGTCGCCTATGAGGGCGACGCCCAGGGGGCTGTCTTCGTGCTGGTCCTGCCGCACGTGACCGAGGCCTAGGCCTCAGAGCCCCGCGGGCAGCTCCGCGACGACCGCTTCGGCCAGGACCTCCAGCGCCGTCGACGCCTTGCGGTCGCTGACGGCGGTGCTGGCGCTGATCTCATGCACGACAGGGGCGGCGCCGGACTTGTTCAGGGTCAGGCTGAGAACATGCAGCCTGCGCCCCCTGGCCCACCACTGCGGCAGGACCGGAGAGGTCGTCCACTGGCCCTCGCGCGCCGCTTCATCGGTAAAGGCGCCTGTCCTTTGCGAGCGGACTCCATAGGCCACGTCGATGATCCAGTCGGGCGCCGTCGCGGTTTCACGCCAGCCGCGTGCGGCGAGGCGCCGCTTCACCGCATCGACTGCGTCGCTGGACGTGGCGTCGGCCAGACGATAGGTCGCCGCCTCGGCTGCGAAAGCCGAAGGCGCGACGACCTCGACACGAGGCGCAGAGGCGCAGCCCGCCAGGAGCAGGACGGCGATCAAGGCGAGCATGGGAGAACGGGCCATGACCCGTTCTTAGCCCGTCCAACCTTTGCGGGCCATGCCCGTCGAAAGACGGTCAGTCCTGACGGAAGACCTGGCCGCCCTTCATCACGAAACGGACGCGCTCAAGTTCGGTCACATCGCTCAGCGGATCGCCCGAGACGGCGATCAGATCGGCCGGCATGCCCGGCGCAAGACGCCCGGCCTCATTGGCGATCTTCAGGTGTTCGGCGGCGCCGACCGTGGCCGACTGGATGGCCTCCAGCGGGGTCAGACCCGCGCGAACCAGAAGCGCGAACTCCTGGGCGTTGTCGCCGTGGGCCGAGACGCCCGAGTCAGTACCGAAGGCGATGCGGACTCCGCCCGCATGGGCGCGGCGCGCCATGTCCAGCATCTTGGGGCCGGCCTCCAGCGCCTTGGCGGTCTGGGCCGGGGTGAAGAAGTTTCCAGGGCTGGCGGCCACGCGGGCCACATAGTCGCCGGCCATCAGGGTCGGCACCAGCCAGGCGTTGTGCGACTTGAACAGCCGCATGGATTCGTCGTCCAGATAGGTGCCGTGCTCGATGGAGTCGCCGCCCGCCTTCAGGAAGGCGTTGATGCCGTCGACGCCATGGGCGTGGGCCGTGACCTGGCGCCCCATGCGGTGAGCCGAGGCGACGATGGCGGCCAGTTCGTCCTCGCTGAACTGCTGGGCCAGGCCCGCCGCCGTGTTGGACAGGACGCCGCCGGTGGCGGTGATCTTGATGATGTCGGCGCCGCTGCGGACCTGAAGGCGCACGGCCCTCATGCAGTCCTCGACGCCCGAGCAGACGCTTTCCGGCGACAGGACGTGCATGACGTCCTCACGATAGCCGTTGATGTCCCCGTGACCGCCGTGGACCGACACGGCTGAGCCCGCCGCGATGATGCGCGGCCCCGGCACATCGCCGCGCCGCACGGCGTCGCGCAGGGCGAAGATGGCCTCGTTGCTGGCGCCCAGGTCGGCGACCGTGGTGAAGCCGGCGTTCAGGGTGCGACGCGCATAGCGGGCGCCGATCATGGCCTGGGTCGCGTTCGACTCGGTGACGTTCTCCAGACGCCCATTGGGGTTCTGCTGGCCGGTCAGGTGAACATGGCTGTCGATCAGGCCCGGCAGGACGAAGGCCCCGCGCAGATCGACCACCTTGCCGTCGCCGACAAAGCCGTCGCGGATTTCAACGACCTGGTTCCCTCTGATCACGAGAGTTTTATCTCGCAGCACCCGCCCGCTGGCCGGATCGGCCAGAAGTCGCCCCACTTGGACGAACGTGGTCGGCTGTTCGGCGGAAACGGCTGCGACCGCAGGGGCTTGCTGCGCCTGCGCCGCGGTGGCGGCCAGAACGGCGACGGTCACAATCAGAGCCAGTTTCTTCATCGGTCCCTCCCAGAACTACGGACGGCACCTTAGCGGCTCGACGGCTTTCGCCAAGGCTCAGGTTGCGTCGTTACGGGGCTTTGTGAAACAAGCCGATACAGTTGTTTAATCGTGCGAGGGGCGTCGCATGCGGCTTTCCAGACGTGGCTTGATCCTGGGCGGTTCGGCCCTGTTGGCGGGATGTTCTTCCGCCGCTTCGACCACCAACCTCCAGCTCGCCGGCGCCGCGCCTGCCAGCCTCCCCGTCCTTCCGATTCCCGCCGCGACGCCGCAACCGGTCGCCGCAACCAGGGTCAGCGGCCCCGTCATCGATCCCCACGGCGTCGTCCGCAAGGACCTGATGGAGCGCGCCCACGCCGCGCTGGACACCCACGGCCACAAGATTTCCAGACGCGACCGCATGTACCTGGTCGATTTTCAGAAGTTCTCGGGCGAGGACCGCCTCTATGAGGTCGATCTGGAAGGCGGCTGGGTCACGGCCTATCGCACCAGCCACGGTCGCGGCTCGGACCCGGCGCACTCGGGCTTCGCCCAGCGGTTCTCGAACGAGATGGACAGCCACATGTCGTCCATAGGCGCCTACGCCACGGCCGGCGCCAACTGGGGGTCGCAGCAGGGGCCGAACGTCCTGCTGGACGGGCTGGAGTATTCCAACAGCCGCGCCCGCGAACGCGCCATCATCATCCATGGCGCCGACTACGCCGACCCGGCCTTCCTGGCGCGCGAAGGCAAGCTGGGCCGTTCCTACGGCTGCTTCTCGGTGTCCCACGCCGATCTCGTTCCCTTGCGCGAGCGCATGGGCGAGGGTCGGCTTCTGTTCGCCATGACCTAGAAGCCGCTTAACGCGGCCTCCATTTCTCCCGGAGCCGCTTAACGCGGCTCCAGCGCCCGCCAACCGATGTCGGTGCGATGGAAACCGCCGGGCCAGTCGATCTTGGCGATGGCTTCATAGGCGCGAGCGCGCGCCTCGGCGATGTCGGCGCCGCGAGCGCAAACGTTCAGCACGCGACCGCCCGCCGCGACCAGAACCCCGTCCTCGCGTTTCTTCGTTCCCGCGTGGAAGACCTGGACATGGGGGCCGAAGTCCTGATCGGCGCCGCGGATGACCGAGCCCTCCAGCGGGCTGTCGGGATAGCCCTTGGCCGCCAGGACCACGGTGATGACCACCCCGTCCTTGAACCGGGGCGTCGGGGCCTTGGTCAGGTCGCCGCGCGCGCAGGCCAGCAGCAGCGGCACGATGTCGCCGTCAAAGCGCATCATCAGCACCTGACATTCCGGGTCGCCGAAGCGGGCGTTGAACTCGACCACCTTGGGGCCTTCGTTCGTCGCCATCAGGCCGGCGTAGAGGACGCCGCGATAGGGCGCGCCTTCGGCGGCCATCATGCGGATGGTCGGCTGGACCACGCGCTCGTCGGCCTGCTGCACCAGTTCGGGGGTGAAGACCGGCGCCGGGGAATAGGCGCCCATGCCGCCCGTATTGGGCCCCAGGTCGCCGTCGAAGGCGCGCTTGTGGTCCTGCGCCCCGCCGAACAGGACGGCGCGCTGGCCGTCGCACAGGGCGAACAGCGAGCCCTCCTCGCCGTCCATGAACTCCTCGATCACGACGCGCGATCCGGCCGAACCGAAGCGTCCGCCCAGCATCCGCTCGATCTCGGCCTCGGCGTCCGCCTTGTCAGGGCTGATGGCCACGCCCTTGCCCGCCGCCAGACCGTCGGCCTTGATGACATAGGGCGCCGAATACTGGTTCAGCGCCGCCTTGGCCTCGGCCACGTCCTCATAGACGCCGTAGCCCGCCGTCGGGATGCCATGACGTTGCAGGAAGGCCTTGGAGAAGGCCTTGGAGGTTTCCAGCTGCGCCGCCTTGGCCGTCGGGCCGAAGCAGGGGATGCCCGCCGCGTTCAGACGGTCGGCCAGCCCTTCCGCCAGGGCCGATTCGGGGCCGACCACGACCAGGTCCGCCTTCATCTCGCGCGCCAGGGCGGCCAGGGCGTCGGCGTCGGTCGCCTTGATCCCCGGCTTCAGCTCGGCGTGTTTCGCCATGCCGGGATTGCCGGGCGCGGCGACAAGCCGCGTGACCAGCGGCGACTGGGCGATCTTCCAGGCCAGGGCGTGTTCACGCCCTCCGGATCCGACGAGCAGAATGTTCATACGCGCGCAATGACCGCCCCCGCCGTCCGGGTCAAGCGGGGGAAAGGGTTAGCGGCCTACAGAACCGCCGACAGGACGTAGATCACCGCCCCCAGCAGGACGATGGCGAAGAGGATCAGCCACGGACTGACCGAAGGCGCATTGCTGCGGCGCGACATCTGCTGCTCACGCGGGGCGCGCTCAGTCGGGTCGGTTCCGGGCGGATCGGCAGGTTCCATGGTCAAGCTAACGGGTGCGCCCTCGCCCCGTTCCCGCCTGCGACAAGACGGGCTAAGGTCGGGCCATGATCTCCGACGACGACTATGCTTTTGAAGGCCCTGCCGAGGCGCCGGCCGCCGCGCGCGACAACAACCCGCCCCTGTCGATCTCGGAGCTCAGCTTCGCGCTGAAGCGGACGCTGGAGGATCGCTTCGGCCACGTTCGTTTGCGCGGCGAAATCTCCAAGGTGAACCGCCACGCCTCGGGCCACGTCTATCTGACGCTCAAGGACGACAAGGCGGCCATCGACGGCGTGATCTGGAAGGGCGTGGTCAAGGGCCTGGGCGCCCAGCCGGAAAGCGGGCTGGAAGTCATCGTCACCGGCAAGATCACCTCCTACCCGGCCCGGTCCTCCTATCAGATCGTCATCGAGAGCATGGAGCCGGCGGGCGCGGGCGCCCTGCTGGCCCAGCTGGAACGCTTGAAGGCGCGCCTGCGCGACGAGGGCCTGTTCGAGCCGGGCCGCAAGAAGCCCCTGCCGACCTTCCCCGCGACCATCGGCGTCATCACCAGCCCGACCGGGGCCGTGATCCGCGACATCCTGCACCGCATCGCCGAGCGCTGGCCGTGCCGCGTCATCGTCTGGCCCGTGGTGGTGCAGGGCGACGCCGCCAGCGGTCAGGTGGCCAACGCCATTCGCGGTTTCGACGCCATGAGGCCGGACGGGCCGATCCCCCGGCCCGATCTGCTGATCGTGGCGCGCGGCGGCGGCTCGGTCGAGGACCTGTGGTGCTTCAACGACGAAGCCCTGGCCCGCACCGTGGCCGAGGCCCGCATCCCCATCATCTCGGCCGTGGGGCACGAGACCGACACCACCCTGATCGACTTCGTCTCCGACCGCCGCGCCCCAACCCCGACCGGCGCCGCCGAGATCGCCACCCCGGTCCTGGCCGACCTGCGCTGGGCCCTGACCGATCTGGAGGGCCGTCTGGCGCGGGCCGGTTCACGCCTGCTGGAGGACCGCCGCACCCGCCTGCGCGCCGCCGCGCGCGGCCTGCCCGCCCGGCCCGAGGACCTGCTGGCCCTGCCGCAGCAACGTCTGGACCATGCCGCCAGCCGTCTAGGCTCAGGCCTGCACCGCAACGTCGCCGTGCACGAGCGCCAGCTGGCCGTGGTCGGCGGGCGTCTGTCCAAGGGTCTGCTGGACCGGGCCATCGAACGACGCGGCGACCGTCTGGCGGCCTATGCCGACCGTTTCTGCCCGGCGATGAAGCGGCGGCTGGATCGCGACGAGACCCGGCTGGCCGCCCTGTCACGGGCCCTGGCCACGCTGGACCCCAAACGGCCCAAGCCCGGCTTCGCCCGCATCGAGGATGAGGCCGGCGCCATGATCGCCTCGGCCGCCGCCCTGTCGCCGGGGCAGGCGGTGCGGATCGTCTTCGGCGACGGGGCCAAGGGCGCGACCATCGACGGCGAGGGGGCGACGCCTCGTTCGGCTCCGATCACGCCGCCCCCGCCCAAGCCGGCGTCGCGCCCGAAGGCGCCGCCTCCGGGCCAGGGCGACCTGTTCTGACTCTTCCCGCTCATCCCCGTGGAGGCGGGGATGAGTAGGTAGAGGAAACCTAGCGTCCCGCCGCCAACAGCCCCTTCACCGCCTCGACGTCCAGGGCCTCGACCGTCACCGTCTGGCCGCCGATGATCGAGGTCGTGGTCTCGGCCTTGAGCAGGGAGTTGAGGATGGCCTCCTCGGTCGCTTCCACCACGGCGACGAACAGGGGCGACATCCGGTCATTGGGCCAATCGGCCACTGTCGCCTGACCCGCCCGCCGTTCCGGCGTCCGCCGCACACCCTCATGGGTGGAGAAGGCGATGGCGTAGTCGCCCGACCCGTTGGAGAAGGCCGCCCCCGTCCGCGCCAGACCGGCGAAGGCGCGGTCGGCCAGCCGCTCCAGATTGCGATCCGATAGGGGCGCATCGGTCGCCACCACGATCATGATCGAGCCGTCGGCGCGCTCGGCCTCGATCTCCTGACGCAGGTAGTAGCGGCCCAGGGGCACCCCGATCGGCGTGCCGTCCATGCTCAGCACCCCGCCGAAGTTCGACTGCACCAGCACGCCCACGGTGAAACCGCCGAGGCTGGCGGGCAGCTTGCGCGAACTGGTGCCGATGCCGCCCTTGAAGCCGAAGGCGATGGTGCCGGTTCCGGCGCCGACCGCGCCCTGCTCGACCGGGCCCGGCGTCGCCGTCTCGATGGCTCGCACCACGTCGGCGGCGGTGACGACGCGCGCGCGGATGTCGTTCAGCCCGCCGTCGTTCGTCTCGCCCACCACGGCGTTGACCGAGCGGATGTCCTCGTGCCCCGGTTGCTTCAGTGTCCAGTCGAGGATTCCGTCGATCCCTCGCGCTGTCGACAGGGTATTGGTCAGGACGACGGGCGTCTCGATCTCACCCAGCTCCTGCACCTGAGTAGCCCCGGCCAGCTTGCCGAAGCCGTTGGCCACCGACAGCCCCGCCGGAACCTTGTCGCGGAACAGGTCGCCGCCGTGCGGCAGGATCGCCGTCACCCCGGTGCGGACGCTGTCGCCCGACCGCAGCGTCACCTGCCCCACACGCACCCCCGCCACGTCGGTGATGGCGTTCAGCGGCCCCGGCGACAGGACGCCGGGCGCCCGACCCAGGTCGCGGATCGTCGGCCGGGCCTGATCCGGTTCAGCCGCGACCGGCCCCGTCGCCAGACTGGCGGCCAGGATCCCCGACAGGGCCAGGGCGGTCGGCAGGGAGTGTCGGCGGGGCATCGGCGTCTCCGTTCGTCCGCTTCTTTCAGATGACAGCGATTCGCCCCTCGTCTCGCGTCGCGAGCCATGCCAATCATTTGGTCATGACGACGCCTGCTTCGCCTCCCGTTTCGCCCTCGCCCGCCACCCTGCATTACGGCGACGGCGAGTTCGCTGTCCTGCGCCCGGGCGCCTATGTGACCTGCGCGGTCAGCGGCGTGCCCATTCCGCTGGCGGCCCTGCGCTACTGGTCAGTGGAACGGCAAGAGGCCTACGCCAGCCCTCTGGAGTTCATGGCCGCCGCCCGCGACGCCTGAACCCGACAACCCCTATCCCTCATGGCGGCCTGTCGGCTGCCAGATCGTGTCATTTCCCATGTCCGCCCTGAACTCGCTCGACATCCTCCTCGCCGACGACAATCCGAACATGCGGGCCATCGTATCGGCCATGCTCAAGTCCATCGGCGTGGGCCGTGTGCGCGAGGTCGAGGACGGTTCAGCCGCCCTGGAGGCGTTGAGGGTTCGCCCCGCCGACCTGGCCATCGTGGATTTCCGCATGCTGCCGGTGAACGGCGTGACCTTCACCCAGATGATCCGCAAGGCGGAGGACAGCCCCAACCCCTACCTGCCCATCATCATGATGACCGGCCATTCCGAGAAGCGGCACGTGACCGAGGCGCGCGACGCCGGCGTGACCGAGTTCGTCACCAAGCCGGTGAACGCCCCGGCGCTTCTGGCTCGCATAGAGGCGGTGATCATGCGTCCCCGCGCCTTCATCCGGGGCGGCGACTATTTCGGCCCGGATCGACGTCGCACGCAGCGCGAACACTACGCCGGCCCGTTCCGACGCGCCGACGACGCCGTGATCGACTAGCCCTAGGAAGCCTTCAGCGCCTCATAGACCTTGGGCGGCCAGCGCTTGTGGACCCAGAACCAGTCCACCGGATGCTCGCGCACCCGTTCCTCGACGAAGCGGTTGACCGCCTGGACGCCCGCCACGACGTCGGCCGCCTTGTCGCCGGTATCCGGTACGGTGATCGGTTCATGCGCGGTGACGCGGAAACGCACGCCGGGCAGGCGCACCACTGACAGCGGCTGGATCACCGTGCCGAACTTCAGCGCCAGCCTTGCCGCGCCCGGCGAGGCGTTGACCGGCTGGTCGAAGAACTCGACCTCGGGGCCCTGGCTGTATTTCTGATCGACCAGCAGGGCGATGGACTCGCCGCGCTTCATCCCCGCCATCAGCTCACGCGTGCCGTCGCCCTTGGGGGCGAACAGCTTGATGCCGTAACGCTCGCGGCTCTGGCGGATCAGGGCGTCGACATAGGGGTTGTTGGCCGCGCGATAGGTGACCTGGCACGGCACGCCCGCCGCCATGATGACCGCCGCCATGACCTCGAAATTGGCCAGATGGCCCGAGATCAGGACCACCGGCTTGCCGCTGTCGCGCACGGCGTGCAGCCGCTCCAGCCCCACGATGTCGATGCGTCCGCTCTCCGGCGTCAGGCGATCCATGACCGCCAGTTCGGCGAAGGTGCGACCGGTCTGCTCCCACTGGTCAACGGCCAGCCGCTCGCGCACGGCGGGGTCCATGTCGGGGAAGGCGATGCGCAGGTTGCGCGTCACTGTCTTGTGCGTGCCGGTCAGCGGCCCGAGCCAGCGCAGCAGCTTGCCGCCGAAACCGGAGGCCCCCTCGACGCCCAGCGCGCGCAGGAAGGCGAACAGGACCTTGAAAGCCACGGCTTCCAGCCGCCAGTTCAGGTCCTGCAGGAAGGAGACCTTGTTTTCACGCTCACCAGGCAATCGTCAGTCCGCCGTCCACAACCAGGGTCTGTCCGGTCACATAGGCCGAGGCAGGGCTGCACAGATAGACCGCCGTGCCCGCGATTTCATCAGGCTGGCCGATCCTTTTCAGAGGGGCGGGCTCGGTCACCGTCTTCAGCAGTTCCGGGTTCTCCCACAGGTATTTGGCGAAATCGGTCTGGACCAGGCCTGGGGCGATGCAGTTCACTCGCACGTTCGACGGCCCGTATTCCACCGCCAGATTGCGCGCCAGCTGCATGTCGGCGGCCTTGGAGATGTTGTAGGCGCCGATCAGGGCGTTCCCGCGCAAGCCCCCGATGGAGGAGATGATCAGGATCGCGCCATCCTTCCGCTCCAGCATCTGCGGCGCGATCATCTGGATCAGCCAGTGGTTGGAGATGACGTTGTTCTGAAGGATCTTCTCGAACTGGTCGTCGGCGATGCCCGCCATCGGCCCGGCGTAGGGGTTGGTCGCAGCGTTGCAGACCAGGATGTCGATCTGGCCGAAGGCGCTGTTGGTTTCGTCCACCAGCCGCTGCAGGTCTTCTTTCGAGGCGATGTTGGCGGGGATGGCGATGGCGCGGCCAACGCCATGTCTGTCATTGATGGCGGCCGCGACGTCCTCGCACGGCCCGGCCTTGCGCGAGGAGATGACGACGCGGGCGCCGTGCTCGGCCAGACGTTCGGCGATGGCCTTGCCGATGCCCTTCGAGGAGCCGGTGATGATGGCGACCTTGCCGCTCAGATCGAACAATTCCATGCGTTAACCTCCCTTGGGGCCGGATTTCTGTGTCCCAACCCTAGCCGTTATCTCTAGTTAGACCGATACTCGGCCGATTCCATAAGGGAAAGGCGGCTCGACACCGGCCCCATGCGCAAGATCACCGGCGGTTTTCTGTTCTTCGGCTACCTGTTCATCGCCCTGACCATCGGGGCGGCGATCTGGCGCGCCGGTCTGGGCGCGGGCCCGGGCGCGGCCGGGGTGCTGGGCGCACTGGGGGTTCTGGTCGGGCTGCACGCCGTGATCGCCGGCATCCTGGACCGCCGCGCCCTGCGCAAGGAGATCGCCAAGGTCCGCGAGGCGCACCGCCTGCTGGCCGACGCCATGGAGTCGACGCAAGGCGCCCTGACCGAGCTGGCCGAAGCCATCGAGAGCGGCGCCCTGTCCAGGACCGAGGCCCTGACCGGCGAAGTGCGGATGCTGGAGGGCCTGGTCCAGCAGATGAGCGACTCGATCGACGAGCGTCTGGCCTCCTCGCCCATCACCGCCGACACCTATGAGGGCCGTCGTCAGGTCCAGTCGAACACCCTGCTGAAGACCGTCCACGACGCCCTGACTGAAAACCGCATCGACCTCTATCTGCAGCCGGTCGTCACCCTGCCGCAGCGCCGGACCGTCTTCTACGAGAGCTTCACCCGCCTGCGCGACCCGTCGAACCGGGTCATGATGCCGGCCGAGTATCTTTCGGTGGCCGAGGGCGAAGGCCTGCTGCCCGCCATCGACAACCTGCTGCTGTTCCGCTGCGCCCAGATCGTGCGCCGACTGGCGCGTCAGGACCGCAAGGTCGGGGTTTTCTGCAACATCTCCCTGGCCTCGCTGGGCGACGAGACCTTCTTCCCTCAGTTCCTCGACTTCCTCAGCCAGAACCGCGACCTGAAGGACGCCCTGATCTTCGAGCTGGGCCAGGCGACGTTCGAAGCGCGCGGCGCGTCCGAGGCCCGCAACATGGCCAAGCTGGCCGACCTGGGCTTCCGCTTCTCCATCGACAAGGTGCAGACCCTGGATCTGGACTTCGCCGACCTGCAACGCTCGGACGTGCGCTTCATCAAGATCGCCGCCGACCTGCTGATCGAACAGCTGCTGGATCTGGACGGCGCCGCGCCCCTGGCCACCCAGCCCGACATCCAGGCCGCCGACTTCGCCCCCCTGACCCGCCGCTACGGCCTCGAACTGATCGCCGAAAAGGTCGAGAGCGAGAAACAGGTCGTCGACATCCTCGAGCTGGACGTCGCCATGGGCCAGGGCCACCTGTTCGGCGAGCCCCGCGCCATCAAGGAAGCCGTCCTTGCCGAGACCGACCCGCCCACCGAGTTCGTCCGTTCGACGCTGAAGTCGGCCGAGCAGCGCCGCCGGTTCTGATCCCGCAGCCGAAAGCCGCCAGACAGGCCGCGCGGGTCGCTGTCTATGGCGCCCATGACCGACGCTGCTTCTCCCCTCGACTGGCCCCGTATCGCCGATGATCTGAACGCCCGGGGCTGGGCCGTGGTCGGACCGCTGCTGACGCCCACGACCTGCGAGGCCCTGCAAGCCCTCTACGACCAACCCGAGCGGTTCCGCAGCCGCATCGTCATGCAGCGCCACGGCTTCGGGCAGGGCGAGTATCAGTATTTCGCCACCCCCTTGCCCGATCCCCTGCCCCGGCTGCGAGCGCGGCTCTATGAAGGTCTGGCCCTCATCGCTAACGACTGGGCGGCGCGGCTGGATCGGCCGGGCTTCCCCGACAGCCTCGACGAGCTGACCGCGCAATGCCGCGCGGCGGGCCAGACGCGGCCGACCTCGCTGATGCTGCGCTACGGCCCCGGCGACTACAACCGGCTGCATCAGGACCTCTACGGCGATCTGGTCTTCCCGTTGCAGGCGGCCATCCTGCTCAGCGATCCGGCCGATTTCGAGGGCGGTGAGTTCGTGCTGGTCGAGCAGAAGCCCCGCTCGCAGTCACAGGCCCATGTCGTGCCGCTGAAACAGGGCGAGGCGGTGATCTTCGCCGTGCGCGAACGTCCCGTCGCCGGAACGCGCGGCGACTACCGCGTGCAGATGCGCCACGGCGTCAGCACGGTGCGATCGGGCAAGCGGATTACGTTGGGGCTGATCTTTCATGACGCGAGTTGAGGAACGCGCGGTTCCTCTTTCCTCCCCATTCCATGGGGAGGTGGCGCGGCGCTGAAAGCGACGTGACGGAGGGGGCGGCGCTACGCGATGCAGGACAGGAGGGCGGCGTCGTCGCCTCCACCACTTCGTGGTCCCCCTTCCCCATGAAATGGGAAGGAAAGAAAAAGGCCCCTCCGTCGAAACGGTGGGGCCTGATCCCTTAAGCCTTCTGCGCGTCCAGCCAGCGGACGGCGTCGGCGTCGCGGGCCGACAGGTCGGGGTAGTCGGCGTCCGATCCGACGTCCGGCACGCGGCGCCACGAGCGGGCGCACTTGGGATGGTCGGCCAGCTTGACCTCGACGGTGACGGCGTCGCCGCCGACCACAAGCTCAGCGCCCGAGGTGCGGAAGACCTCGGCGGCGTCCAGACCCTCGAAAGGCGCCAACAGCTCAGCCGGGGCCGTGACCACCGGCCAGGCGTCCAGGGCGCCGCCGATCAGCTTGTCGCGACGCGCGGCTTCCAGCGCCTCGTTGACCACTTCCAGCACCGTGTTGACCCCGGCCCAACGACGGGCTTCGGCATCATGTCGCCACGTATCGGTCGTCTGCGGGATCACCCGCGCGCAGTTGGTGCCGGCGTCCGGGAAGCGGGTCGTCCAGGCCTCGTCCATGGTGAAGGGCGTCAGCGGGGCGAGCCAGGCGGTCAGGCGGCTGAAGACCTCGTCCATCACCGTGCGCACGGCGCGGCGGCGGACGCTGTCAGGACGGTCGCAATAGAGGCTGTCCTTGCGCACGTCGAAGTAGAGCGCCGACAGGTCGCCCGAGCAGAACTCCAGCACCGGACGGATCACATCCTGGAAGCGGTATTCCTCATAGGCCTGACGCACCTGACCATCCAGTTCCCACAGACGGTGCAGGATGAACTGCTCCAACGGCGGCATCTCCGAACGATCAAGGCGCTCGGTCTCGTCGAAGCCGTTCAGCGCGCCCAGCAGATAGCGGACGGTGTTGCGCAGCTTGCGATAGGCGTCGACCGTGGTCTGCAGGATCTGCTTGCCGATGCGCTGGTCGTCCGAATAGTCGACCAGGGCCACCCACAGACGCAGGATGTCGGCGCCCGACTCCTTGATGATGGTCAGGGGGTCGGTGGTATTGCCCCGCGACTTCGACATCTTCTCCCCGTTTTCATCCAGGGTGAAGCCGTGGGTCAGGACGGCCTTGAACGGCGCGCGACCGCGCGTGCCGCAACCTTCCAGCAGCGACGACTGGAACCAGCCGCGATGCTGGTCCGAGCCTTCCAGATAGAGATCGGCGGGCCAGTGCGACGGGCGGTCGCCCGCATAGCCGTTCGCCGCCGTGCGCGGGTCCAGCGTGAAGGCGTGGGTCGAGCCGCTGTCGAACCAGACGTCGAGGATGTCGGTGACCTTCTCGAACCGCTCGGGATCGTGCGCGCCCAGGAAGTCGGCGTCGGGGGCCGAGAACCAGACGTCGGCCCCGCCCTCGGCCACGGCCTTGACGATGCGGGCGTCGACCTCGGGGTCGTGCAGGGGCTGGCCGGTCTGCTTGTCCACGAACATGGCCAGGGGCGTGCCCCAGGCGCGCTGACGGCTGATCAGCCAGTCGGGACGGCCCTCGACCATCGAACGAATGCGGTTCTTGCCCGCCGCCGGGTGGAAGGCGGTGGCGTCGATGGCGTTCAGGGCCCGGTCGCGCAGGGTGTTGTCGTCGTCCAGCGCCTCATCCATGCGGATGAACCCCGAATTCTTGGAGTTTAGTGGTTCATCCATTCGGATGAACCACTGGGGCGTGTTGCGGAAGATGATCGGGGCTTTCGAACGCCAGGAGTGCGGATAGGAGTGCTCCATCCGGCCGCGCGCCAGCAGATTGCCGGCCTCGATCAGCTTTTCCATCACCGTGCCGTTGGCGGGACCGAACTTTCCGGTCTTCTTGCCCTCGGTTTCCAGCACCTTCAGCCCCGCGAACAGGGGGACGTGGTCGTAATAGGCGCCGTCGGGATCGACCGTCTCCGGCACCTCGCGGTGGCCGTGGGCCAGCCAGACCGCGTAGTCGTCCGCGCCGTGGCCCGGCGCGGTGTGGACGAAGCCGGTGCCGGCGTCGTCGGTGACGTGGTCGCCCGCCAGCAGGGGCACCGAGAAGCCGTAGCCGCTGTCCAGCGCCGCCAGCGGGTGGGCGCATTCCAGACCCGAGGGGTTGATGGCGTCGACGCGGGTGAAGCCGCTGATCTTGGCGGCCTTGAACACGTCCTCGGCCAGCTTGTCGGCGATGATGAAGCGGTCACCAGGCTTGGCCCAGGGCTCGTAGTCCAGGCCCTCCTCAAGCGCCGTGACCTCATAGAGGCCATAGGCGATCTCGGGGCCGTAGCTGATGGCCCGGTTGGCCGGGATGGTCCAGGGCGTGGTCGTCCAGATCACCACCGAGGGCGTGGCCGCGCGGAAGGACAGCAGGTCATCCGGATGGCTGTCGGTCGCGCCGACCACCGGGAACTTGACCCAGATCGTGGGCGAGACGTGGTCGTGATACTCGACCTCGGCGTCGGCCAGGGCCGTGCGCTCGACCGGCGACCACATGACGGGCTTGGAGCCGCGATACAGCTGGCCCGTGTTCTTGAACTTGTGGAACTCGGCGACGATGGCCGCCTCGGACGTGAAGTCCATGGTGGCGTAGCGGTTGGCGAAGTCGCCGGTGATCCCCAGGCGCAGGAACTGGTCGCGCTGCAGGTCGATGTATTTTCCGGCGTACTCGCGGCAGGCGGTGCGGAACTCTTCCTTCGACACCTCGTCCTTGCGGCGGCCCTTGGCGCGGAACTGCTCCTCGATCTTCCACTCGATCGGCAGGCCGTGGCAGTCCCAGCCCGGCACGTAGTCGACGTCATAGCCCAGCAGGAAGCGCGAGCGGACCACGAAGTCCTTCAGCGTCTTGTTCAGGGCGTGGCCGATGTGGATGTCGCCGTTGGCGTAGGGCGGACCGTCGTGCAGCACATAGAGCGGCGCCTTCTGGGCCTGACGCGTCGCACGCAGATGGCCATAGAGGTCGCCCCACTGGGCCAGGATTTCCGGCTCTTTCTTGGGCAGGCCGCCCCGCATGGGGAAGGGCGTCTCGGGCAGGAAGACGGTGTCGCGATAGTCGCGGCCAGCTGCGTCGGAGGCGGTGTCGTTGGTGGCGTCGGCCATGGGGTAATCTTTGTCTTTTGCGCGGGCGCCGAGGAGGCGGCGCGAACGCAGTCTAGCGTGAAGGCCGTTGAACGGCATCGGCGATATTCGATCCCGACGTGCGCGGGGCTGACCAGCCCTGGCGCTACGCCGGGCGGCTAATCGAAATCGGACGGATCACGCGAACGGTCATGGTTGAAACCGTCTAGCAGAGGAGGCCACCCGCGCGCCATCCCCGCGCGGCCAAAGCTTGTCTTTAGGCGCGGCTGACCGGATAGTCCTCACTCGAGGTTGACGGGAGGCTTTGAATGGTCCGGACTGCGACGACACCCCGCTCGAAAGCCCTCTGGGGCGTGAGCCTTTCGCTGTGGCTGCTGGCCGGGACAATCGGCGTCAGCGCCTTCACCATGAACATGGGCGCCGTCATGCATGACATCTATTGCCAGGATCACTAGCGACCCTGCGGTCACCGCGTCGTCCAGGAAATGACAGGCAAGGAGCCGTTGGCATGCGTATTCAAGTCTTGGTGACGGCGACGGTGCTGGCCCTGACGGCGACGGCCTGCTCTCCCGCCGAGGACAAGGCGCCCGCCCCGGCCGAAGCGCCGCTGACCGGGCGGGCGACCATCTATGCCGCCGGCGAGCAGAGCGCCGAGGCTTTCGCCCGCGCCCTCTATGCAGACGCCGCCGCGCCTGTGGCCAACGATCCCGCCGCGGCGGCGATCAGCCCCGGTCGCGACCCGCTGTATTCGCGCACCATGAACGCCCTGATCGGCGTCGACTTCCGCGAGGCCGAGGCCAAGAACGAAGTCCCCTATCTGAACTATGATCCGATCTGCGCCTGTCAGGACGCCGACGGCTTCGCCCTGACCGCGCTGAAGATGACGCCCGACGGCGACAAGGCGGCCACCGCCGAAGTGGCCTTCACCAACCACGGCCAGACCCATCAGCAGACGCTCAAGCTGGTCAGGGAAGGCCCCATGTGGCGCATCGCCGACGTCGTCGACGCCAAGGGCAAGTCCCTGCACGACGCCCTGATGGCCATCGCCGAGAAGGCCGAGGGCTGAGCCCGGCAACCCCTGCGACACGCGACCGTTAGCGATCCTGTCATCATCGTGTTAAGAGCCCCGCCCTTTATAGCGGCGGCGGTGTCGCCAAAGCAGTTTCAGACTTCGGGAGAAGCCACACATGAGCAGGGTGCTGGTTATCGGTGCAGGCGGCGTCAGCTCCGTCGCGGTCCACAAGATGGCGATGAATGCGGACATCTTCTCGCATATCACCCTGGCGAGCCGCACCAAGTCCAAGTGCGACGCCATCGCTGAATCCGTGAAGTCGCGCTTTGGCGTGACCATCGACACGGCGGCCATCGACGCCGACGATGTCGCCGCGACCACGGCCCTGATCCAGTCGGTCAAGCCGGCTCTGGTGGTCAACCTGGCCCTGCCCTATCAGGACCTGTCGATCATGGACGCCTGCCTGGCCGCCGGCGTCAACTACCTCGACACGGCCAACTATGAGCCGCGCGACGAAGCCAAGTTCGAATACAAGTGGCAGTGGGCCTATCAGGAGCGCTTCAAGGAAGCCGGCCTGATGGCGCTGCTCGGCTCGGGCTTCGACCCGGGCGTGACGTCGGTCTTCGCCACCTACACCAAGAAGCACCTGCTGGACCGGATCGACACGCTCGACATCCTGGACTGCAACGGCGGCGACACGGGTCTGCCCTTCGCCACCAACTTCAACCCGGAAATCAACCTGCGCGAAGTGACCGCCAACTCGCGTCACTGGGAAAACGGCCAGTGGGTCGAGGGCCCGGCCCTGTCGCACAAGCAGGCTTTCGATTTCGAGGGCGTGGGTCAGAAGAACATGTACCTCATGTACCATGAGGAACTGGAATCCCTGGCCAAGTTCTACCCGGAAATCAAACGCATCCGCTTCTGGATGACCTTCGGCGACAGCTACCTGAAGCACCTGGAAGTGCTGGAAAACATCGGCATGACCTCGATCGAGCCGATGATGTTCCAGGGCCGCGAGATCATCCCGATCGAGTTCCTGAAGGCCCTGCTGCCGGAACCCTCGTCGCTGGGTCCGATCACCAAGGGCAAGACGAACATCGGCACCATCGCCACCGGCGAAAAGGACGGCGTCGCCAAGACCTTCTACGTCAAGAACATCTGCGACCACGAAGCCGCCTATGCCGAAACCGGCAACCAGGCTGTCAGCTACACCACGGGCGTTCCGGCCATGATCGGCGCGGCCATGATGCTGACTGGCGCCTGGAAGGGCGACGGCGTCTTCAACATGGAGCAGCTGGACCCCGATCCCTTCATGGACATGCTGAACAAGCATGGCCTGCCGTGGACCGTCGAAGAGCTGGACGCTCCTCTCGCTTTCTAAGACCTGAGTAAAAGACGACATGGAAACCCAGGCCGGCGATCCCGGAGCCTTTGCTCATTTTGATCTGAACCGCGTCGCCTCGCCCGCCTTCGTGGTGGACGAGGCCGCGGTGCGGCGCAATCTGGCCACGCTGAAAGACGTGCGTGACCGGGGCAACGCTCGAGTGCTGCTGGCCCTCAAGGCCTTTTCCATGTGGTCGCTGGCGGACGTCGTCGGGGAGTACCTCGACGGCGTCTGCGCCTCCGGTCTGTGGGAGGCGCGGCTGGCGCGTGAGTTCTACAAGGGCGAGCTGACCACCTATTCGCCCGCCTACAAGGCCGAGGATCTGCCCGAGATCCTGCGCCTGTCCGACCACGTCATCTTCAACTCGCCGGATCAGGTGACGCGCTTCGCCGACCTGATCGCCGCCGCGCGGGCTGAAGGCGAGACCTTCGAGATCGGCCTGCGGCTGAACCCCGAGCATTCCGAAGGCGAGGTCGCCAAATACGACCCGGCCCAGCCCTGCTCGCGTCTGGGCTATCCCGTGTCGCAGCTGACGCCGGAAAAGATGGTCGGCATCGACGGCATCCACATCCACGCCCTGTGCGAACAGGATTTCCTGCCGCTGTCGCGCATCTGGGCGGCGGTCGAGCCCAAGCTGGCCCCGCTGCTGGGCGGGGTGAAATGGATCAACCTGGGCGGCGGCCACCACGTCACCCGCGCCGACTATCAGATCGAAGACTTGGTGGCCTTCCTGAACGACATTCAGCAGCGTTACGACGTCACCGCCTATCTGGAGCCGGGTGAGGCCGTGGCCCTGGACGCCGGCATCCTGATCGGCGAGATCCTCGACGTCTTCGACAACGGCATGCCCATCGCCATCACCGACCTGTCGGCCACCTGCCACATGCCGGACGTGATCGAGGCCCCCTACCGCCCCGCCATGCTGCATGAGCCCGAGGACGGCGTCACTGTGCGCCTGGGCGGCCCGTCCTGCCTGGCCGGCGACATCATCGGCGACTACGTCTTCGCCGAACGCCCCGTGCCCGGAACGCGCCTCGCCTTCCTCGACCAGGCCCACTATTCGATGGTGAAGACCAACACCTTCAACGGCGTGCCCCTGCCGTCCATCGCCCTGTGGAACAGCGCCACGGACGAGTTGCGGATGATCAGAGAGTTCGACTGGACGGAGTTCCGCGACCGGTTGTCGTGAGGGGCGGCGGCGTTGCGAGACGCTGCCCCGCAAGGTCCACTAAGGGTGGTAAGCAGTCACTATCCAGATCATCATCCCCCAATGACCACCTTCACGGTATCGTTCGATCCTGAGCTTCCCAGCGGCGGTGGAGCTTCGCCCCAAGAGCAGCCTGACTGGTCTCGCATTTATGCTATTACCGAGGGGCTCGAATACGACATGACCTACCATGTCGGCGGTCAAGCGTTCGGCTACTACCCAACTGATGTGGTCGGCCTACTCAGCGACCTGATCGGCTTGAAGGAGGAGTTGGATCGCGGTCAGGATGGGTCGATCAACATGAGCGGCTATACCATCCTATTGGTGGAGGTCAGAGGAGCCAGCCTCATCTTTTCTGATCCGTATCCCTCGAAGTGGCGGTGCGAAGTTCAAACCGACGTTGTGAGAGAAACTCTGGATCAGGCCCTCCGCGACGTGTGGTCATTCGTCATCAGCCTAGATCAACCAAGTTTCACTTAGGGTCGAAAGCCACCGCTTCAGCCCAGCACAGCCCGCGCCGCCGCCGCATCCGCCTCGATCTGGACCTTCAGTTCGTCCAGCCCGTCGAACTTCATCTCGCCGCGCAGGAAGGCGACCAGTTCGGTCTCCAGCGCCTGGCCGTAAAGGCTCTCATGGAAGTCCAGCAGCCAGACTTCCAACAGGGGCTGTTCGATCTCGAACATGGGGCGGACGCCCAGGTTGGCGACGCCCTTGATGACCCGCCCGTCCGGCAGGCGGGTGCGCGTGGCGTAAACGCCATAGGCCGGGCGCATGTAGTCGCCCATGGCCACGTTGGCGGTCGGCACGCCGATGGTGCGGCCGCGCTTGTCGCCGTGGATCACCTCGCCCTGGATGGCGAAGGGGCGGCCCAGGATGGCGGCGGCGCGGTCCATGTCCCCGGCCTTCAACGCCTCGCGCACGGCGGACGACGACAGCTTCAGCCCCGAGGCGTCGTCGATGCGGTCGGTGACGGAGACGGTGAAGCCCAGAGTCTGGCCATAGGTGCGCAGCAAGGCGGGCGAGCCGGAACGGCCCTTGCCGAAGGTGAAGTCGAAGCCGACGGCGGCGTGGACGACGCCCAAGCCTTCCGACAGGACGCGACGGGCGAACTCTTCATCCGTCATCCCCGCCATCTCCCGGTCGAAGGGGATCAGATAGAGGCGCTCGACCCCCAGCGGCGCCAGGGCGCGGGCCATCTGCTCCGCCGTCATCAGACGAAACGGCGCGGCCTCGGGCTGGAACAGGCGGCGCGGATGCGGATCGAAGCTGACCACGGCCAGGGGCGCGCCCAGACGTTGAGCCGCCTCGCGAGCCGAGGCGATGACCGCCTGATGGCCGCGATGAACGCCGTCAAAGGCGCCGACGGCCACCGCCGCCCCGCGCTGCGACGCCGGCAGGTCGCGCCAGCCGCGGATGACCTCAACCACCCCGGAAGCCACGCCGGAGGCTCAGCGCGCCGAGGGCTTGCGCCGACGCGGCACGCGCACGACGGCGACCCCGTCCATGATCAGCTTGTCGCCGACAAAGCCTTCGCAACGCAGCTCGACGCGGGCGCTGTCGGTCTCCATCTCGATCACGGTGATGACGATGCGAACCGAGTCGCCGATGCGGACCGGGAAGTGGAAGGCCAGGGTCTGGGAAATATAGATGGACCCGGCGCCCGGCAGGATGGTCCCCACCACCGCCGAGCCGAAGGCGGCGCTGAGCAGGCCGTGGGCGATGCGGCCGCGATAGGCGGTCTTGGAGGCGAACTCCTCGTCCAGGTGCACCGGATTGAAGTCGTCCGACGCCTCGGCGAACAGGCGAATCCGGTCCTCGGTGACGTGGACGGTCTTCTGCGCGGCCATGCCGACGTGGAGTTCGTCGAGGATGTAACCGCCCGACGGATGCTGTGTGACGTATTCGACCATGGGCGGGCTTTAAGCCAGGTGCGACGAAATGGCGAGCCTCACCATGCCAGTTCGAGCGCGGCGTAGCGGGCGAAGGTCGTCTCGGCGCGGAGCAATTCGGCGGCGCGAGCGGCGTCCAGTGTCCCGTCCGCCCCCTTGGCGGCGTCGCCGTGAATGCCCTGGGCGATGAACAGGCAGTCGAGGGCCTGCTCGGCGGCGCCCAGAACGTCGGTGATGACGCCGTCGCCGATGCACAGGACGCGCGACCGATCGACGGGGCGCCCCATGAGGACCTGGGCCTCGCGCAGGGCCAGTTCATAGATGGGGCCGAAAGGCTTGCCCGCCATGATCACACGCCCGCCCATTTCCTCGTAGAGGTCGGCGATGGCGCCGCCGCAATAGATGATGCTGTCACCCTTCTGCACGATGCGATCCGGGTTGGCGCAGATCAGCTCAAGATCACGCTCGACGGCGGGAATCAGGCGCTGGCGATAGTCCTCGGGCGTCTCGGTCGCGTCGTCGAACAGGCCAGTGACCGACAGGAAGGCGGCGTCCGAGGCGTCATGGGCGCTGGTCAGGTTCAGACCTTCGTAGAGAACAAAGTCGCGGTCGGGGCCGATGATCCAGGCCGGGCCAGGGGCGCGGCGAGCCAGTTCGGCGCGGGTGGCGTCGCCCGAGGTGACGAAGGCCTTCCAAGCGTCGCGCGGCACGCCGAGCGCATCCAGTTGCGCCACGACGTCCGACGAGGGGCGCGGCGAGTTGGAGATGAGGACGACGTGGCCGCCCTTTTCATTGAACTTCGTGAGGGCCTCGCAGGCCACGGGCCAGCTTTCGCGACCGTTGTGAATCACCCCCCAGACGTCGCACAGCAGGATGTCATAGTCGTCGGCGACGGCGGACAGGCGAGGCAGGGCGTGAGGCAGGGTCATATGCCGGTTATAGCCGTCGCCACGTCCGGGGAAAGGCCGCAGAGACCCCTGCCCGTCATTGGCGGCGTCGTCGCTTTCCCTCTTCGCCCTCGCCCTGCTTCCTGCTAACCGGCTTTCAGCATGAAAATCTCTCGCTTCGCCTACGCCGCCTACGGCCTCGCCCTCGTGGTCATCGTCCTGGATCAGCTGACCAAGGCCATGGTCCTGAACGCCATCGACGCGGCGCACATCTCGCAGATCCCTGACGGCTATCGCATCGCCGAGGTCATGCCGCCGGTGTTCAACCTGACCTATGTCCTGAACACAGGCGTCAGCTTCGGCCTGTTCGGCGGCGGCGCCGGGCGCTGGATCCTCAGCGCCTTCTCGATTCTGGTCGCCGGCGCCCTGGCCTTCTGGGCCACCCGTTCGGATCGCAAGCTGATGGTCGCCGCGATCGGTCTGGTCATGGGCGGCGCCCTGGGCAATGTCTTTGACCGCATCCGCTTCGGCGGGGTCGTGGACTTCCTCGATTTCTCGGGGACGGGCCTGTTCCCGTGGATCTTCAACATCGCCGACGCAGGCATCACCGTGGGCGTCGTCCTGCTGATCCTCGACAGCTTCCTGTCGGAACGCCGCACCAAGGTTGGCGCGGCCCACGAAAAGTCGTAATCACCCCCTCTTCGTTATCGTCCCGAGCCAGCGCCGCAGGGCGCGCCTCCCGGAGCCGAGCTGACCTTATGCGTATTCGTAACGCCGCTACCGTGGCCCTTCTCGCCACCACCGCCCTCGGCCTGACGGCCTGCCAGAGCATGAAACAGAGCATCGGCCTGGCCAAGGTCGTGCCGGACGAGTTCGTCACCGTGGCCAGCGCCCCGCTTTCGGTGCCGCCTGAATACGGCCTGACCCCGCCGGCGCCCGGCCAGCCGCGCCCGCAGGAACTGGCGCCGGAAAGCGCCGCCCGCCAGATCTTGCTCGGCCAGCGCCAGGCCGTGACCCGCACCGGCGGCGAACAGGTCCTGGTCGCCCAGGCTGGCGCCGATCGCGCCGATCCGCTGGCCCGCTATGTCGTCGACGACGAGTTTGGCGACCTGGCCCACAAGGAAGAGAGCTGGGCCAACCGCATCCTGTTCTGGCGCAAGAACGATCCCGCCACCCAGGCGCCGACCGTCAGCCAGGGCTCGGACACCGCCCGCACCATCGACGCCAGCACCGAGCACGCCCGCCTGCAAGCCCTGACCGGCGGCCGCGAGGGCATTGCGATCACGCCGCGCCGCGACAGCCGCTTCAAGCTGCCGGGCCTCTAGGGGCTCGTCGCCGCCCAGGCCGATAATAGGACGCGTCTGGCCGCGAGGCCGGCGCGTCCTTTTCATTTGCGGATAGTCCCATGAGCCCCCCGTCAGATACGCCCGATCTCGCCGCCCTGTCGGGACTGGACCAGCTTCGCCTGATGCTGGATGGCCGCCTGCCCCCGGCCCCGATCGCCGGGACGGTGGGCTTTCACCTGACCGAGCTGGCCGAAGGTCGTGTGGCTTTCGAGGGCGAGCCGACGCTGGCCGTCTACAACCCCATCGGCTCGGTGCACGGCGGCTGGATGGCGACCCTGCTCGATTCGGCCTGCGGCTGTGCAGTCCATTCCATGCTGAAGCCGGGGCAGGCCTATACGACGCTGGAATTGAAGACCGTCTTCCACAAGGCGCTGAAGGCCGGGGTTCCGGTTCGCGCCGAGGGGCGAATTGTTCAGTCTGGTCGTCGCGCCGCCTTCTCCGAGGCCGACCTGCGCGGCCTGGACGGGACGCTCTACGCCACCGCCACCTCGACCTGCCTGGTGATGGAGCGCGCTTAGGCCGTCAGGGCGCGCGGCAATTTGAACGAGACGGTTTCGCGTGCGCCGTCGTCCTCGGTCACGACCGCGTCAAACCGGGCGCGGATGGCGTCGATCAGGGCCTCGATCAGAGGTTCAGGGGCCGAGGCCCCGGCGGTGACGCCGACCGTGGTCACGCCGTCGAACCACGACCAGTCCACGTCGCTGGCGTCATCGACAAGGCGCGCGTCGTTCGCCCCGGCCTTCAGCGCCACGTCGACCAGACGCGCCGAGTTGGACGAGTTTTTCGAGCCCACCACCAGCACCAGCTCACAGCCCTCGCCCAGGCGCTTGACCGCCTCCTGACGATTGGTGGTGGCGTAGCAGATGTCTTCCTTGTGCGGGTCTGGCAATTCCGGAAAGCGCCGCTTCAGCGCCGCCAGGATGTCGGCGGTGTCGTCCACCGACAGCGTCGTCTGGGTCGCATAGGCCAGGGGTTGATCGCCGGGCCGCTGGAAGGTCTCTGCGTCCGACACGGTCTCGACCAGGCTGATGGCGCCCGGCGGCAACTGGCCCATGGTGCCGACGACCTCGGGGTGGCCAGCGTGACCGATCAGGATGATGTGACGCCCGGCTGCATGATGGCGCTCTGCCTCGACGTGGACCTTGGACACCAGGGGGCAGGTCGCGTCGAGAAACAGCATCTCGCGCGACCGCGCCGTCGCCGGCACCGACTTGGGCACGCCGTGGGCCGAGAAGACCACCGGCCGGTCGTCGGGACATTCGTCCAGCTCCTTGACGAAGACGGCGCCCATGCCCTTCAGCCGCTCGACGACATGGCGATTGTGAACGATCTCATGGCGCACATAGACGGGGGCGCCGAACTTCTCGATGGCGCGCTCGACGATCTGGATGGCCCGGTCCACCCCGGCGCAGAAGCCGCGCGGCGTGGCCAGACGCACGTTCAGGGGGCGGCGGTCAAAACTCGAGGGCGGTACGGGCGCGTTCATGGCCGGAACCTAGTCGCTCGCGTCCCTTCCCGCCACCGGTTGCGTGGTCGCGTTTGCCGCGCCTCGCTTTAGCCGCTATCAGCATCAAGCGTGCACCGGTCGGCGCCGACTGTCGCGCGCTCCCTTTCGCTTGCCGGAAATGAAATTGATGCGTCGCGTCCTGACCGCCTTCGCCGCCCTCTCCGTCGCGGCCATGCTGATTCCTCAGTCCGCCGTCGCCCAAAGCCGCGGACAGCGAGGACAGGGTCAACAGCAAGCGCAGGAAGAGCCCCAGGCTCGCCCCACCCGCATCGCGCCGCTGAGTCGCCGCGCCAACGCAGGCCCCTGCCCCTATGTGAAAGTGCTCTACGACGCCGCCCGCTATGTCGAACTGGCCGATTTCAGCCGCCCGTCGGTCGCCGGCGTCGGCTTCACCGGCGAGATCGAAGGCGTGAGCGCCGACTGCGTCTATCGCGAAGCCGACCCCATCCGCGTCGACATGAATATCCTGTTCAACCTCGGCAAGGGCGCCCAGGCCAGCGGCGACCAGCGCACCTATCGCTACTGGGTGGCGGTGACCGAGCGGAACACGGCTGTTCTGGCCAAGGAGTATTTCGACCTGCCGGTGAATTTCGAAGGCCAGGCCACGGCCTCGGTCCAGCAGGCCCAGACCATCGTCATCCCTCGCGCCGAAGCCACGACCAGCGGCAATAATTTCGAGATCCTGGTGGGTTTCGAGATCACGCCCGAGATGGCGGACTTCAACCGTTCGGGCAGCCGCTTCCGCGTCACCGCCGGCCAGACCCAACCGAACCCCTAAGCACATGACCGATCTCAAGACCTCTCTCAGCGAAGCGGTCGCCGCCGCCTTCGCCGCCGAAGGCGTGGACGCCGCCCTGGCCCGCGTCGTCGCCTCCGACCGCCCCGACCTGGCCGACTTCCAGTCCAACGGCGCCCTGGCCGCCGCCAAGGCGCTGAAGGCCAATCCGCGTGAACTGGCGGCCAAGGTGGCTGAACGTCTGGCCGCCGATCCGCGCCTGTCATCGGTCGAGGTCGCCGGTCCCGGCTTCATCAACCTGAAGCTCTCCGACGCCGCCCTGGCCCAGCGCGCCGCCGAGGTCGCCGCCGACACCGCGCTGGCCGGCGCCTCGCTGAACACGCCGTCGCGCAAGGTCGTCATCGACTACGCCGGTCCCAACGTGGCCAAGCCGATGCACGTCGGCCACCTGCGCTCGTCCATCATCGGCGAGAGCCTGAAGCGGCTGTTCCGCTTCCGCGGCGACACCGTATGGGGCGACGCCCACTTCGGCGACTGGGGCTTCCAGATGGGCCTGCTGATCACCGCCTGCGGCGACGAGAACCTGGCCGACGCCTTCATGGCCGACGGCGACGGTCCCTTCCCCGCCGAGAGCCCGGTCACGCTGGAGGATCTGGAACGCCTCTATCCGCAGGCCGCCGCCAAGGCCAAGGAAGACCCCGCCTTCCGCGACCGCGCCCGCAAGGCCACGGCTGAACTGCAGAACGGCCGTCCCGGCTACCGCGCCCTGTGGGCCCACTTCGTCGCCGTCAGCCGCACGGCGCTGAAGCGCGAGTTCGGCGCTCTGGACGTCACCTTCGACCTGTGGAACGGCGAGAGCGACGCCGATCCCCTGATGCCGGAAATGCTGGCGCACCTGAAGGAGACCGGCCTGCTGGTCGAGGACGACGGCGCCCAGGTGGTCCACGTCGCCAGGCCCGGCGAGACCCGCAAGAAGAAGCTGGCCGACGGCTCGGTCATCGAGGCCCCCAGCCCGCCGCCCCTGCTGGTGGTGTCGTCGGAAGGCTCGGCCATGTACGGCACGACCGACCTGGCCACGATCCTCGACCGCAAGAAGTCGATCGGTCCCGACCTGATCCTCTACGTCGTCGACGAGCGTCAGGCCGAGCATTTCGAACAGGTCTTCCGGGCCGCCTATCTGGCCGGCTACGCCCCCGAAAAGTCGCTGGAGCACCTCGGCTTCGGCACCATGAACGGCGCCGACGGCAAGCCGTTCAAGACCCGCGCGGGCGGCGTGCTGAAGCTGCACGACCTGATCACCATGGCCACCGACAAGGCGCGCGAGCGTCTGCACGAGGCCAAGCTGGGCGACGATCTGCCGGAAGCCGAGTTCGAGGACATCGCCCGCAAGGTGGCGGTGGCGGCGCTGAAATTCGCCGACCTGTCGAACAACCGCACCACCAGCTACGTCTTCGATCTCGACCGCTTCATGAGCTTCGAGGGCAAGACCGGCCCCTATCTGCTGTATCAGGCCGTGCGGGTGAAATCCCTGCTGCGCAAGGCGGCGGATCAGGGCGTCGAGATGGCCCCCATCGTCGTCGCCGAACCGGCCGAGCGCGATCTGGCCCTGACGCTGGACGCCTTCGACGCGGCCACGGCGGACGCCTATGACAAGCGTTCGCCCAACCTGATCGCCGAGCACGCCTATCGCCTGGCCCAGAGCTTCTCGAAATTCTACGCCGCCTGCCCAATCCTGGTCGCCCCCGACGCGGCGACCAAGGGCTCGCGCCTGGCCCTGGCCGCCGCCAGCCTGCACCAGTTGGAGACGGCGCTGGACCTGCTGGGCATCGAGACGCCCGAGCGGATGTAATGTGATAAGGGGAGGTGACCGCCAAGGAGCCTCCCCCCATGTCCCTCGACGCCTTCATCGCCGGCCTGCCCAAGGCCGAACTGCACCTGCACATCGAGGGCTCGCTCGAGCCCGAACTGATGTTCGAGCTGGCGCAGCGCAACGGCGTCGCCATCCCCTACGACAGCGTCGAGGCCGTACGTGCGGCCTATGACTTCTCGAACCTGCAGGACTTCCTCGACATCTATTACGCGGGCGCCGCCGTGCTGCTGACGCGCCAGGATTTCGAGGATCTGGCCTTCGCCTATTTCCAGCGCGCCGCCGCCGACAACGTCCGCCACGCCGAGATCTTCTTCGATCCCCAGACCCACACCGACCGGGGCGTGGCCTTCAATGTGGTGGTCGAGGGCCTGATCGCGGGCATGGAGCGGGCCAAGGCGGAACTGGGCGTGACCAGCGGCCTGATCCTCAGCTTCCTGCGCCACCTGTCGGAAGACGAAGCCTTCACCACGCTGGAGGCCGCCAAGCCCTACCTGCACCACTTCATCGGCGTCGGGCTGGATTCGTCGGAGGTCGGCCACCCGCCGTCCAAGTTCCAGCGCGTCTTCGCCGCCGCCCGCGACCTGGGCCTGAAACTGTGCGCCCACGCCGGCGAGGAAGGCCCGCCCGAATATGTGCGTGAAGCTCTGGACCTGCTTGAAATCGACCGCATGGACCACGGCAACCGCTCGATGGAGGACGAGGCCCTGATCGCCCGTCTGGCCGCCGAACAGATGACGCTGACCGTGTGCCCCCTGTCGAACCTGAAGCTGTGCGTGGTCAAGGACCTGAAGGACCACCCCCTCCCCGAGATGCTGCGCCGCGGCCTGCACGTCACCCTGAACTCGGACGACCCCTCCTATTTCGGCGGCTATGTGAACGCCAACTACGTCCAGCTGGCCACGGCGGTCGGCCTGACCCGCGAACAGGTGACGCAACTGGCGAAGAACAGCTTCGAGGGCAGCTTCCTGAGCGACGCTGACAAGGCGGCGCGCATCGCCGAAGTCGAGGCCTACGCGGCGGCCCACTGAATCCCTTCCGTCATCCTCCGGCGAGCGGAGCGCAGAAGGATCAGCCGAGAAGCGACGCGACCGACATCTCGGCGGCCCTCAGCGCGGCGAAGCTCGCCTTGGCGGCGGCGGCCGTGTCCGGCGCAATGGCCCGACAGGCGTCCTCAATCACCACGGCCTCGAAGCCTTCGCGCACGGCGTCCTCGGCGGTGAAGCGGACGCAGTAGTCGTAGGCCAGACCGCACAGGAAGAGGCGCGTCACGCCCCGTTCGCGCAGCAGACCCGCCAGTCCCGTCGCGGTGCGACGGTCGTTTTCATAGAAGGCGGAATAGCTGTCCACCAACGGGTTATGGCCCTTACGGACCACGGCCAGGGCCTTGGTCACGGCGGGCGCAACATGCGGATGAAAATCCGCACCTGGCGTCCCCTGCACGCAGTGGTCCGGCCACAGCATCTGCGGGCCGTAGGCGACCTCGATCTCGGTGAAAGGCGTCGCACCCGCATGATTGGAGGCGAAACTGATCTGATCCGGCGTGTGCCAGTCCTGGGTGGCGATCACCGTGTCGAAGCGCTCGGCCAGGCGGTTGATCAGGGGCATGATCGCCGCCCCGCCCTGCACCGCCAGGGCCCCGCCCTCGCAGAAATCGTTCTGGGCGTCGATGACCAGAAGGGCGTCTGAAGCGGTGATCCTCATGGCTCAGGCCGCCGCGATCTGATCGACCTCGTTGGCCGAACCGAGCGCCACCGGGATGCGCTGGTGCAGTTCGGTCGGGGTCACGTCCAGAATGGCCTGTGTCCCGTCCGTCGTGGCCTTGCCGCCCGCCTGTTCGATCAGGAAGGCCATGGGATTGCCTTCGTACATCAGGCGCAGCTTGCCCGGCTTGTTCGGCTCGCGCTTGTCCCACGGATAGAGGAAAACCCCGCCGCGCATCAGGATGCGGTGCACGTCGGCCACCATGGCGGCGACCCAGCGCATGTTGAAATTCTTGCCGCGCGGGCCGTCAGCGCCCGCCAGGCAGCCGTCGACGTAGCGTTGCACGCTCTCGGCCCAGTGGCGCTGGTTCGACATGTTGATGGCGAACTCCTTGGTGTCCGCCGGGACCGTGATCGCCGGATGCGTCATCAGCCACTGGCCGTCGTGCGACAGGGTGAAGCCCGCCACGCCCTGGCCCGTGGTCAGCACCAACATGGTCTGGCCGCCATAGAGGCAGTAGAGGGCCGCGACCTGATGACGACCCGATTGCAGGAAGTCGGCCTCGGTCGGCGTGGCCGACGGCGACTTCAGCACCGAGACGATGGTGCCGACGGGGGCGTTGATGTCGATGTTGGACGAGCCGTCCAACGGGTCGAACAGGACCAGGTATTCGCCCGCCACATTCGTCGCCGGCTGGACCGTGTCCATTTCCTCGGACGCCACACCCGCCACGGACGGGCAGGCCAGCAGCATTTCCGTCAGGACGTCGTTGGAGATGACATCGAGCTTCTTCTGCTCCTCGTCCTGGACGTTGACCGCGCCCGATGCGCCCAGGGCGCCGACCAGGGCCCCGCCGGAGACGATCTTGCGGATCTCGACGCAGGCGGCGGCGGCAACCGTCAGGGTCTGGGTCAGGCCCTGCGGCAGGTTGAGCGAGGCCAGGTGGGCGGCGAGGTCGGTGCGGGCGGTCATGGCGCTTCAATCCTGTCACGAGAGCAGTTCGGCCCCTCATGACCTGTCGCATCGTTCGCGGCAAGCCCGGCGCCGCTTGACTTCGGCCCGGAGTCGGGGCCTTAGGTCACACGCTCTCGCGGGAGAGATCGGCGGTCGCGCAGCGGCCGTCGGGGCCGAAGGCGCAACCGCCCCGGAAACGCTCAGGCAAAAGGACCGCGAAGGCGCACGGACGCTGGAAAGTCGCCCAGGATTCCCAAGAGTCTGGGGGCGCGCCGACGGAGCAAGGCTGTTCGTCCTCTGGGCGACGGTCGGAATCTCTCAGGCTTCAGGACAGCGGGGGCGCGACGACGGCGAAGCTATCGCCGCAACCCGCGACCGGAGGATGCTCGATGAGCGACCAGGCCTTGAAGACCACCCCCCTCAACGCGGCGCACCGCGCCCTTGGCGCCCGCATGGTCGGCTTCGGCGGCTATGACATGCCGGTCCAGTACGAAGGCGTTCTGGCCGAGCACCGCTGGACCCGCGAACACGCCGGTCTGTTCGACGTCTCGCACATGGGCCAGGCCCGCATCACCGGCGACGACGCGATTGCCCAGTTCCAGCGCTTCGTCCCCGGCGACTATGAAATCCTGAAGGCCGGCAAGCAGAAGTATTCCCTGCTGCTCAACGCCGAGGGCGGCATCATGGACGACCTGATGGCGGGCAAGCCCGACCATGACGGCCTCTATGTCGTGGTCAACGCCGGCAACAAGGACGCCGACTTCGCCTTCCTGAACGCCAATCTGGCCGGCGACGCCAAGCTGGTGATCCTGGACGACCGCGCCCTGCTGGCCATCCAGGGGCCGGAAGCCGCCGAGGTCATGGCCAAGCACGAACCCGCTCTGGGCGAGATGGGCTTCATGGATTCGGCCCGTCTGATGCTGTTCGGCGTCGACTGCTTCGTCTCGCGCTCGGGCTACACCGGCGAGGACGGCTATGAGATTTCGGTGCCGAACGCCGACGCCGAGCGCGTCTGGAACCTGCTGCTGGAAGACGCCCGCGTGAAGCCGATCGGCCTGGGCGCCCGCGACAGCCTTCGTCTGGAAGCCGGCCTGCCGCTGCACGGCCACGACATCGACGCCTCGACCAGCCCGGTCGAGGGCGCACTGACCTTCGCCCTGTCCAAGTCGCGCAAGGAAGCCGCCGACTTCAACGGCGCCGAGACCATCCTGAAGCAGCTGGCAGAGGGTCCGTCGCGCATCCGCATCGGCCTGCACGTCAAGGAAGGCGCCCCGGCCCGTGAAGGCGCCGAAATCGCCGACATGGACGGAAACCTGATCGGCAAGATCACCTCGGGCGGCCCCTCGCCGACCCTGGGGCACAACATCGCCATGGGTTACGTGCCGCCGGCCTTCGCCGCCCTGGGAACGGACCTGAAAGTCATCGTGCGCGGCAAACCCGCCGCCGCCGAAGTCGTCGCCACCCCCTTCGTGGCCACCCGCTACTATCGGAAGCCGAAGGCGTAACACCCTCCCCTTCCGTCATCCTTGGGCCTGTCCCGAGGATCCAGAAACACCGACGCCCGCCGTCGGATCACGACTTCCCCACGCGGGGGGTCTGGATCCTCGGCACAAGGCCGAGGATGACGAGTTAAACAGGCTGCTTCGGCCGCATGAGGAAGATCGAAATGCGCTTCACCAAGGATCACGAGTGGGTTCGCCTCGAGGGCGACGTCGCCACGGTCGGCATCTCCAAGCACGCCGCTGACGCCCTGGGCGACGTGGTGTTCGTCGAGACGCCGGAAGCCGGCAAGACCGTCTCGGTCGGCGACAGCTTCGCCGTCGTGGAATCGGTCAAGGCCGCCTCGGACGTCTACGCCCCGGTCGCCGGCGAGGTCATCGAGGGCAACGAAGCCCTGGCCTCGGCCCCGGAAACCGTCAACGCCGACCCGGAAGGCGAAGGCTGGTTCGCCAAGATCAAGGTCGCCGACGCCTCGGCCGTCGAAGCCCTGATGGATCAGGCCGCCTACGACGCCTACCTGACCACCCTCTAAGACCCGCCGTCGTCCCCGGACGGCGCGGCGCGCCGATCCGGGATCGCCGGATTCCCCGCCGCTTAAGCGCTCCCGGAGCGTCGCGCCAGCGACCCTCCGGGATGCCGCCGAGGACTTGTAATGCGCTACCTCCCCCTGACGCCCGACGACCGTGATGCCATGCTGGCCGCCATCGGCGCCAAATCCATCGACGACCTGTTTGTCGACGTGCCGCAGGCCGCGCGCCGCGACGGCTTTGTCGACCTGCCCCGCGTGGCCGGCGAGCTGGAGGTCGAACGCGCCCTCTCGGCCATGGCCGGCAAGAACGCCACGGCCGGAACCGTGCCCTTCTTCTGCGGCGCCGGCGCCTACAAGCACCACGTCCCGGCCACGGTCGATCACGTGATCCAGCGGTCGGAGTTCCTGACCAGCTACACCCCCTATCAGCCGGAAATCGCGCAGGGCACGCTGCAGTACCTGTACGAGTTCCAGACCCAGGTCGCGAACCTGACCGGCATGGAAGTCGCCAACGCCTCCCTCTATGACGGCTCGACCGCCATGGCCGAGGGCGTGCTGATGGCCACCCGCGTGACCCGCCGCAACAAGGCCGTCATCTCGGGCGGCGTGCACCCGCACTACGTCAAGGCGACCGAGACCGTGGTTCACGCCGTCGGCGTCGAGACTGAAGCTCTGACCGCCGCCGTTGACGCCGAAGACGCCGTCATCGCCGCCATCGACAAGAACACGGCCTGCGTCGTCGTCCAGACCCCCAACGTCTTCGGCACCGCCACCGACGTGACCAAGATCGCTGAGGCCGCCCACGCCGCCGGCGCCCTGCTGATCGTCGTGGTGACGGAAGCCGTGTCGATGGGCCTGCTGAAGTCGCCCGGCGAAATGGGCGCCGACATCGTCGCGGCCGAGGGCCAGTCGATCGGCAACGCCCTGAACTTCGGCGGCCCCTACATCGGCCTGTTCGCCACTCGCGAGAAGCTGCTGCGCCAGACGCCGGGCCGCTACTGCGGTGAAACCGTCGACGCCGACGGCCGTCGCGGCTTCGTCCTGACCCTGTCCACGCGCGAGCAGCACATCCGCCGCGACAAGGCCACGTCGAACATCTGCACCAACTCGGGCCTGTGCTGCCTGGCTTTCAGCATCCACATGAGCCTGCTGGGCGAGACAGGCCTGCGTCAGATGGCCCTGCTGAACCACGAGAAGGCCGTCGCCACGCGTGACGCCCTGGCCGCCATTCCGGGCGTCGAGATCCTGACCCCGCGCTTCTTCAACGAGTTCGCGGTCAAGCTGCCCAAGAACGCCGCTGACGTGGTGCAGACCCTGGCCGACCATCATATCCTGGCCGGCGTGCCCTACAGCCGCCTGGCCCCGGAAGCGGGCCTCGACGACGTCCTGCTGGTCGCAGCGACCGAGACCACGCTGGACGCCGACATCAAGATCCTGGCGGCTTCGCTCGCCAAGGTCCTGGCCGCCTAAAGGGAGTTTGGAACCATGAGCACGATGAACACTGTCGGCCGTCCGACCACCCCGAACGCCCTGCCCGACAACGACTACAAGCACCCGACCCTGACGGGCGCGCGCGGCCTGCTGCAAGACGAAGCCCTGATCTTTGAAGGCGACGGCTGGAACAAGACCGGCGTCGACCTGCCCAAGCCTTCCACGGACGGCTCGGACCTGGGCGACCTGGTCCGCAAGGACCCGATCGGCCTCCCCGGCCTGTCGGAGCCCGAGGCCATGCGCCACTATGTGCGCCTGAGCCAGAAGAACCACGCCATCGACCTGGCCATCTATCCGCTGGGCTCGTGCACGATGAAGCACAACCCGCGCCTGAACGAGAAGATGGCGCGCCTGCCGGGCTTCTCGGACATCCACCCGCTGCAGCCGCAGTCGACGGTTCAGGGCGCGCTGGAGCTGATGGACCAGCTGGCCCACTGGCTGAAGACGCTGACGGGCATGCCCGCCGTCGCCCTGTCGCCCAAGGCGGGCGCGCACGGCGAGCTGTGCGGCCTGATGGCCATCCGCGCCGCCCACGAGGCCAAGGGCGAGCACGAGCAGCGCCGCAAGGTCCTGGTCCCGACCTCGGCCCACGGCACCAACCCGGCCACCGCCGCCTTCGTCGGCTATTCGGTGGTCGAAGTCGCCCAGACCGACGACGGTCGCGTGGACGTGGCCGACCTGGCCGCCAAGCTGGGTCCGGACGTGGCGGCCATCATGGTCACCAACCCGAACACCTGCGGCCTGTTCGAGCGCGACATCCTGGAGATCAGCCGCCTGACCCACGAAGCGGGCGCCTACTTCTACTGCGACGGCGCCAACTTCAACGCCATCGTCGGCCGGGTGCGCCCGGGCGACCTGGGCGTCGACGCCATGCACATCAACCTGCACAAGACCTTCTCGACGCCGCACGGCGGCGGCGGTCCGGGCGCCGGTCCGGTCGTGCTGTCGGAGGCCCTGGCCCCCTTCGCCCCCGCGCCTTGGGTCGTGAACACTGGTGACGGCTACAAGCTGGTCGAGCGTGAGGAAGACGAGGCCGCGCAGGCCTTCGGCCGTCTGTGCGCCTTCCAGGGGCAGATGGGCATGTATGTACGCGCCCTGTCGTACATGATGAGCCACGGCTCGGACGGCCTGCGTCAGGTGGCCGAGGACGCCGTCCTGAACGCCAACTACATCAAGGCCCGCCTCGAGGACCTGATGAGCCCGGCCTTCCCCGAGGGTCCGTGCATGCACGAGGCCCTGTTCGACGACGAGTGGCTGAAGGGCACGGACATCACCACGCTCGACTTCGCCAAGGCGATGATCGACGAGGGCTTCCACCCGATGACCATGTACTTCCCGCTGGTGGTGCATGGGGCCATGCTGATCGAGCCGACCGAGACGGAATCCAAACAGGAGCTGGACCGTTTCATCCACGCCATGCGTCTGCTGGCCGAGGCGGCGAAGGCCGGCGAGGTCGAACGCTTCAAGGGCGCGCCCTTCCATGCGCCCCTGCGGCGTCTGGACGAGACCCGCGCCGCCCGCGCGCCGCGTCTGCGCTGGTCGGCCCCGGAAGGCTCCAATATCGCCGCCGAATAGGCGTCTGATCGAAGTCCGATGTGAAGCGCCGTGTCCTTCGGGACACGGCGTTTTGCTTTTCAGCGCTCACTTACGAAAGCTTCATGGCGACGCCACGGTTCGGCCTTGTCGTCCATGTCTAGGATAGGCTGACAGCCCTCGCTCAGGGCGGTCGCTCCTCTCCCCGACCGTGACGCCCGTGACCCTCGCTCTGATCCCCTTCCGCGCCGAAAGCCGGCCTCGCTCGAGGCCCGGACTGCTGCGTCGTGCGAAGCGGTTGGGGATGATGGCCCTGGGCTTCCTGATCATCGGCCTGGGCATCCTGATCGCCCCCCTGCCTGGCCCCGGCGGCGTGCCGGTCATCGCCCTGGGCCTGGTCCTGCTGCTGCGCAATTCCTGGTGGGCCAAGCGGCAGTTCATCCGCGCCCAGCATGCCCGGCCCAAGTGGGTCTATCCCTTCCGTCGTCTGATGCGGAAGAAGCCCGAGATCGCGCCGGTCTTCTGGCAGCAGGCGCTGCGCGCCGAAAAGGTCGTGCTGCGCAAGCGTCCGTCGCGCCAGCTGATCCGGGTCCGCAAACGCGCCCGCCGCCTTCTGCGCCGCGCCTTCCGCTAACAGCGACGCTTCGACGCACACGGTAATGTGAAAGGGGCGACGCTCGCGTTCGCGCCGAACGGCGTATGCTTCCCTCGCGTAGTCAAAAGCAGATGGCGTTGGGAGGCGCTTTTCTCATGATGTCACGCGTAAAACAGGGAATCGCCGCCGGCTTCATTGCGACCGTCGCGGTTTCCATTCTTGAGGCGGCGAACCTCTTGTTCGCCAAGGTGTTCGACCCGTTCCCCGAAATCGTCGCCCGCATGTTCCAGCTCGGGGACAATCTGGTGGCGGGGTGGGCGATCCACTTCGTGATCGGGTCCCTGATCATGGGCCCGCTGTTCGCCTTCATCTACCCCCGCTTGCCGACCAATACGCCCGAAACCAAGGGCATACTCTTCGCCGTGGCGGCCTGGGTGGCGATGATGCTGATCATCAGCATGATGGGCGATCCGCGGACCTTCTCGGGCAGCGCCGGCTTCGGCACCTTCGCCTGGATGCTGATCACCCACATGATCTTCGGCGGGGTGATGGGCAATGTCTTCGCCCGCCTTCTGGCCCGCGAGAAGCGCGCTGGCGGCTTCATCCACGGCGCGCCCGCTCACTGATCAAGGCGCACCGCTACAATGCAAAAGGCCCCGCCGTCGCCGGCGGGGCCTGATTTGCTTGTCGCTTCCGACCGCTATCAGTTCAGCTTGTCGCCGATCTGGGCGATGGCGGAGTCGATCAGCGGGTCCGCCTTGGCGGTCGCCAGGCGAGCCGTCAGGATGTCCTGTGCGGCCTTGGCGGCGAGGTCGGCGGCGGCGGCCTTGACCTCGGCCGTGGCCTGGGCCTCGGCCTGGGCGATGCGGCGCTCGGCGAGGGCCTGACGACGGGCCAGGGTCTCTTCCAGCTTGGCCTTGGCCTCGGCTTCGATGCGGCGGGCGTCGGCTTCGGCGGCCGCCAGCATGTCGGCGGCCTGGGCCTCGGCCTCAGCCTTCTCCTGGCGGATCTGGGCCAGCATGGCTTCGGCTTCAGCACGCAGACGGGCGGCCTCGTCCAGTTCCGACTGGATCTTGGCGGCCTTGTCGTCCAGGGCCTTGGCGGCCATCTTCGGCACGCCGGCGGCGACGACGATGCCGATGAAGACCAGAAGGCCGATCAGGACCCACAGCTCAGCGCTGCCCAGGCTCCAGAAGCCCGGCTCCATGAACATGTTCATATCAGGCGGCTCCCTTGAGGGCGGCGGCGACTTCGGCGGCGGTCGGAGCCTTGCCCGTCAGACGCTCGATCATGGCGTGAGCCGTGTCAGAGGCGACGGTCGAGACATGGACCATGGCGCCGTCGCGGGTCTTGGCGATGGCGGCCTCGGCTTCGGCGATGCGCGCCGAGACGACGGCTTCTTCCTCGGCCTGACGCTTCTGGGCGTCTTCGGTGACGCGCGCCCTGGCGGCCACGGCGGTGGCGCGAGCCTCGGTGCGAGCCTTTACGACCTCGGCCTTGGCGGCTTCGGCCTGCGTCGCGGCTTCGGCCTGGACCGACCGGGCGGTGGCGACAGCCGACGAAATGGTTTCAGCCCGCTCGTCCAGGACACGGCGCAGACGCGGCGCGAAGACCTTGGCGATCAGGATGTAGAGGATGACGAAGAGGAACAGCAGGTAGACGATCTGCCCGCCCCAGTGGGCGAAGTCGAACTGCGGCAGGCCGCCCGATTCGTGATGGGCTTCCGGAACCGCCGTCTCGGTGTGCAGATCCGCCTCAACCGAAGGCGGGATCGCAGCATTGGGGGTAGGTGTCGTGGCCATAACCGTGCTGTCGAAAATCAGAATGAAGGCGGCGCCGCGGACCTGAGGCCCGACGGCGCCGACTCGAAAAGGCGTTCGGGTGAACCGATCAGCCGAAGATCATCAGGACGCCCAGCACGAAGGCCAGGATGCCCAGGGCTTCCGCCAGGGCGGCGCCGACGAACAGGTTGCCGACTTGGCCGGCGGCGGCCGACGGGTTGCGCAGGGCGCCCGACAGGAATTGGCCGAAGATGTTGCCCACGCCGACGGCCGAGCCGATCATGCCGAGGGTAGCCAGACCGGCGCCGATGTACTTGGCGGCTTCAGCGTCCATGATGTGTATCCTAGAGTTGGTGTTGGATGGTTGGGGTTTAAGAAACTGGTCCTGCCCTTAGTGGGCGTGGTCCAGGTTGACCACATCATTGAGATAGATGCAGGCCAGAACGGCGAAAACGAAAGCCTGAAGGAAGGCCACGAGGAATTCCAGAGCCGTCAGCGCGACCACCATGCCCAGCGACAGGGCGGCGACCGGGAAGGCCAGCAGGTTCAGACCGCCGCCCATGGCCAGGGCGCCCAGGGACACCACGAAGCCAGCGAAGATCTTCAGCGCCACGTGACCGCCCAGCATGTTGCCGAACAGACGAAGGGCCAGGGTGACGGGACGCAGCAGGAAGGAAACGAACTCGATCGCGCCGACGACCGGGCGCAGCGCCAGCGGCGCGCCCATCGGCCAGAACAGCTTGAAGAAGCCCAGACCGTTCTTGGCGAAGCCGACCACCAGCACCAGGCCGAAGGTCAGGATCGCGAAGGTCACCGTCACGGCCAGCTGCGAGGTGGCGGTGAAGGTCATGAACATGCCGAGGATGTTCATCACCAGGATCAGGGTGAACAGGGTGAAGATGAAGGGGAAGTACTTGCGCCCCTCGTGGCCGATGATCGAGTCGGTCAGGTTGTCGATCATGCCGAACAGGCTCTCGCCCGCCGCCTGAAGACGACCCGGCACCACCTTGGCGCCCGAGGTGACCATGGCCAGGAAGCCCACGACCAGGACAAAGCCCAGGGTCATGGCGATATGCGAATTGGTGATGGCGAGATCAACCACGCCGACGCCGGGCAGCGTGACGTCAGGAAGGTCCACGACCTTCTGGATCTGGAACTGGTGAATCGGATCGGCCATGGGGCCTTTCGCTCCTTAGTCTTCTTCGCCGGCTTCCTCGAAGGGGATGGCCTCAGCCTGTATCCCCGCCGCCTTAGCCTGCGCCATCAGCCGATTGGCCGTCCGGCGCGCCATCCACAACGACAAGGCGAAGCCCAACAGGACCCCGCCGATCAAACCCCAAGGCGCCGTGCCGAATACACGGTCGACGCCGAATCCAATAGCAATCCCTACGATCACGCCGCCGAGCAGCTCGGCGATGATCTTGTAGGCCTGGCTCGTCACGGCATGCGCCGAGATTTCCGCCGACCGGGCGTTGGCCGTCCGCGCCTCAAGCTCGGATGCGCTCTTGGTGAGGCGTGCGATCGCCTCTTCGCGCGATTCCTTCGTAGGAGACATGGTTGCTTCGCCCAGCGCCCGGCGAGAACGCCGAGAAGGTCTGAATTCGGCGCGGAACCTATAGGCCGGGGGACGGAAGGTCAAGACGCGGAAACCGACCGCCAAGACTCTGAAAATCCAGCATTTATCGCCAGTTCCGCCTTGACCGTGGCGATGCGTCGCTGTTCGCGGCGCGACTCTCAGTCCTCGCTGACGAAATCCTGGGCGAACTCGGGCGATCCGTCATCCAACGCGGTCAGAAGGTCCTCGCCCTCGCTCTCGCCGCCGCGGGTCGGATCGGGGACCTCGAAGCCCACGGGGATCGACAGGTCCAGCAGACCCGCCGCCTTCATCTCCTGCACGCCCGGCAAGTCATAGAGGCTGGCCAGGCTGAAATGCTCGAGGAAACGGTCGGTCGTGGCGTAGGTGACGGGCCGACCCGGCGTGCGCCGACGCCCGCGCAACCGCACGAAGTCCATCTCCAGCAACAGGTCCAGCGTGCCCTTGGACAGGGAGACGCCGCGCACGCTCTCGATCTCGGCGCGGGTGCAGGGCTGGTGATAGGCGATGATGGCCAGGGTCTCCAGCGCCGCCTTGGACAGGCGACGCGGCTCCTCGCGCTCCTCGGTCATCAGGAAGCCGAGGTCGGCGGCGGTGCGGAAGCGCCAGCGGTCGGCGACGCATTCCAGCTCGACCCCCCGCCCCTGATAGCGTTGGCGCAGGGCGGCGATGGCCCGGCCCGCGTCCGCGCCCTCGGGCAGACGGCGCGCGATCTCGGCCGCAGATAATGGGGCGGCGGCGGCGAACAACAGGGCCTCAACCCGGCGTTCGATCTCGGTTTCGTCGGGGGTGAAGGTCAGGCTCACGGCGTCAGCTCCAGCGGTTGGCCGAAGCCCCGGCGTTTGAGGAAGAGGTCAGCGAAGGCCTCGGCCTGACGCACGTCCATGGCCCCCTCCTTCACCAGCTCCAGACTGGCCGACAGGGTGGAGGCGGTATAGCTGGCCTGGCTGGGCCCCTCCCCGTCTTCGTCCTGACGGGCCGGCGCCACCTGATCCAGCGGGGTCCAGTCGGCCAGACGCGGCATCATGGAGCGCAGCCAGTCGCGCGCGGCCTCCAGCTGGAAAGCCTCGACCCGCTGGCCGGGCGCATAGTTGCGGCGCTCCTCGCGCCGACGCTGGGCGACATAGGCGGCCATCAGCTCATAGAGGCTGGCGTCCACGCGGTCCGAGGGGATGATGACGGTGGCTTCCGGGTCGCCGCGGGTGAAGACGTCGCGCTTCAGCTGCGGGCGGCTGGTGATGGCCTCGACCGAGCGGCGCATGGCCTCCAGCTTCTGCAGGCGAAACGCCAGCGCGGCGGCCATTTCCTCGGCCGGGGGCTCCTCGGCCTTGCCCTTTTCGGTGCGGGGCAGCAGCAGACGCGACTTCAGATAGGCCAGCCAGGACGCCATCACGAGATAGTCGGCGGCCATGGCGAAGTTGCGCCGCCGGGCCTCGTGAACGAAGGCCAGATACTGTTCCGCCAGCTTGGTGATGGACAGCTTCAGCAGGTCCACCTTCTGCGTGCGCGCCAGCGCCAGCAGGACGTGCAGAGGTCCTTCATAGCCTTCCAGATCGACGACGAAGGCCTCGGCGGCGTCAGCATCATCGACGGCGGCGAAGTCCAGGTTGGGCTGGAACGCCTGATCCATCACCTAGGCCTGCGCCTCGCCCACATCCGGCCCCTTGGCGGCTTCGAACCGGCCAGAAAGAGCCGCCTCCAGCCGGGCGCGGGCCTCGGCCACGTCCAGCGGTTCGGGCGTGTGGACGATGCGGTTGAGCGACGCCTCGGCGCGGCGTCTGGCCTCACCCTTCAGCTTGCCGGTTCCCTCGGCCACCTGACGCATTTCGCCAAGGTCGCCGTTGCAATGCAGGATGACGTCGCAGCCCGCCTTCAGCGACTGTTCGGCGCGCTCGGTCAGGGTTCCCGACAGGGCCTTCATCGACAGATCGTCGGACATGATCAGGCCGGAGAAGCCCAGATGCTCGCGCATCAGGCGAAGGCCCTTCTTGGACGTCGTGGCCGGGCGCCTGGCGTCGACGGCGGTGAAGACGACGTGGGCCGTCATGGCCATCGGCATGTCCGACAGGGCCTTGAACGGGGCGAAGTCCCAGGCATCCAGCGTCTCAAGGTCGGTCTCGACCACCGGCAGGTCGTGGTGGCTGTCGGCGAAGGCGCGGCCGTGGCCGGGGATGTGCTTGATGATGGGCAGGACGCCGCCCGCCAGCAGGCCTTCCGCAGCCGCCCGGCCCAGCCGGGTCACGGTGGCGGGGTCCTGCGCATAGGCGCGGTCGCCGATGATGTCGTGGGCGCCCGGCACCGGTACGTCCAGCACCGGCACGCAGTCCACGGTGATGCCCAGCTCGCGCAGGTCGTGGGCGATCAGACGCGCCCCCAGACGCGCCAGTTCGCGCGCCGCCGCAGGGTCGTTGACCGCCTTCAGATAGGCCGAGCCGGGCGGGTATTTCGGCCAGTACGGCGGGCCGAGGCGCTGCACCCGGCCGCCCTCCTGATCGATCAGGACCGGGGCGTCGGCGCGGCCCACGCTGTCGCGCAGGTCCTCGACCAGGGCCTTGACCTGATCGGGGCTGTCCACGTTGCGGCGGAACAGGATGAAGCCCCAGGGGCGGACTTCGGCGAAGAAGGCGCGCTCCTCCGCCGTCAGCCTGTGGCCGGAACAGCCGTAGATGGCGGCGGAGGTCATGCGTCTTCTTTCCCGCTCGTCTTAGCGGACGATGCAGTCGCGGCCAGCGGCCTTCAGCGCGTTGCAGAAGGCGACGGCGCGATCACGGCTCATGCCGGTGAAGGTGGTGCGATAGACGGTCGAGCCGTTGGCGGCGGTGACTTCCTGCACGCGCTTTTCCGCGCCCGAGGCGTACTGGCCGAAGCGCGAGGCGACGGCGGCGTATTCGCGATCGGCGATGGCGGTCGAGGAGAAGGCGCCGATCTGCACGCCCGACGAACCACCGGCGGCGGGAGCGGCCGGAGCAGGCGTCGCCTTGGGCGCGGGGGCCGGGGTCACGGGCGCCGGCTTGGCCGGAGCGACCGGCGCGGGCGCGACAACGGCGGGGGCAGCCGGCGGCAGGGCGGTGGCGGCGACCGGCGGGGCGATGGGCGCAGGCGCGGGGCGCGGCTCGACGGCTTCGGGGCCAGGGGTGAAGGTGGGGATGGCGTCCGCCGCCTCGCCGCCGTCGCGATAGACGCGCACGCCCGCTTCCGGGTCGATCGGCTGGGCGTCCAGCGGCGCCTCGACCTTCATGCTTTCGACCGGCGTGCCGACAGCGGGCGGGGCGTCGGTCGAGGAGCGCACGCCCGAACGATAGAAGACCACCACGGCCACGATCAGCAGCAGCAGGACGATGGCGCTGATGATCAGGGTGATCGGCGGCGACTTGGCGGCGGGGGCGCGACGCGGATCATAGCTGCGACGCTCGAACGGCAGGTCGTCGTCGGTGGGCGGCGTATAGGCCCCCCGCTCGCGGCCGGCGTTGGGGTTGCCTCGGTGATCGTCGTCGTAGGACATGGGTCGCGCTTTCTGGATCGGCCCCGCGCGAATCGGCGCGGAGAAGCATCAGTCTAGCCCGCCCGTGGCCGCTTTCGAATCACAGATCAAGCGCCAGGTCGAGACTGAACAGCTTGCCGTGCACCTCGATGGCGTAGCGGTCGGTCATGCCGGCGATGTAGTCGCACACCGCCCGCGCCCGCTTGACCGGGTCATCCGACATCGCCGGGGCCGACCATTCGGGCGGCATGACCTCGGGCTCTTCCATGAACAGGTGGAACAGCTGCGACAGGACGCGGCGCGCCTGACTGCGGGTGCGGTTGACCCGGTAGTGACGATACATCCGCTCGAACAGGAAGCGGCGCAGCACGCCCAGATCGGCCATCATGCCCGGCGAGAACTGCACCATCATCTGCGGCGCCATCCGCACATCCTCGACGGTGACGATGCGATGCTCGGCCAGCCGACGCTCGGTCTCGGCCAAAACGTCGTCGACCATGATGCCGATCATGCGGCGCACGGCCTCCAGACGCACCATGCGGTCGTCCAGCGCAGGCCAGTCGCGGCGCACCTCGGCCAGGCACGGCCCGATCAGGGGCACCTCGGCCAGATCGGCCAGGGTGAACAGGCCCGCCTGCACCCCGTCGTCCACGTCGTGGTTGTTATAGGCGATGTCGTCGGCGATGGCCGCGCACTGGGCCTCCAGCGAGGCGAAGGTGTCGAGCCTCAGGTCCCAGTTCGCCGCCCCGCCGGGGGCGTAGGCCGCGACCGTCTTCCACGCCGGGTCGTCCAGGTGATGCATCACCGGGCCATTGTGCTTGATGACGCCCTCGACCGTTTCCCAGCTGAGGTTCAGGCCCGGGAACTTGGGATAGCGGACTTCCAGCTCGGTGATGACGCGGAAGCTCTGGACGTTGTGGTCAAAGCCGCCGTAGTCGGCCATCTGGGCCTGCAGTTCGTCCTCGCCCGCATGGGCGAAGGGCGGGTGGCCCAGGTCGTGAGCCAGGGCGATGGTCTCGGCCAGATCGTCGTCCAGCCGCAGGGCGTGAGCCAGCGACCGGGCGATCTGGGCCACTTCCAGACTGTGGGTCAGACGGGTGCGATAGTGGTCGCCCTCGTGCGCCACGAAGACCTGGGTCTTCTCTTTCAGACGACGAAACGCCGTTGCGTGAATGATGCGGTCGCGGTCGCGGGCGAAGGGGGTGCGAGTGCGGCTGGCGGGCTCGAAAACATGACGGCCGCGGCTGGCGGCGGGGTCTTCAGCGAAGGACGCGCGGGTCTGGCTCAAGGCGGACAGCACTTCTATTGCGACACAGGCCTTTGCGAACGCCTGTCAGCTCCTCATATAGAGAGCCGTGAGCACCGTCCAATCCACAGAATCAGTCCGCGACCTGTCGCTTTCGGTTTCCCCCCGCGCCCCGGAAGGCATCCTTCTGGCCGAGAGCGCGGCGAAACGTCTGGCCAAGCTGGCCGAGGTCGAGGGCAAGCCGGTCATGCTGCGCGTCGCCGTCGACGGCGGCGGCTGCTCGGGCTTCCAGTACCGGCTGGAACTGGTCGATGCGCCCGAGGCCGATGACTTGGTCGTGCGTCGCGACGGTCAGGCGGCGGTGATCGACCCCGTCTCCATCCCCTTCCTCAAGGGCTCGGAGATCGCCTTCGTCGATGAACTGGCGGGCGCGCAGTTCGTGGTGCGTAACCCGAACGCCTCCTCCAGCTGCGGCTGCGGCGTCAGCTTCGCCATCTAGGGCCACGCTTGGTTCCGGGCGGACGGGCGCCCATTTAGCCGTCATGCGCCGCCTGACCCTCATCACCCTGCTGATGGCCGCCCTGCCCTTGGCCGCGACCGCCCAGACCTGGCCAGGCTGGCCGGGTCCGCCGCCGCCCGGCTACGACCCCGGCTCAGCCATCGCCGACCAGCACCGGATCGAGATGGACCGCCTGCGCAATCAGGCCGCCAAACGCGAGGCCCTGGCCCAGCAGCAGCGGCTACAGACCCAACTGACGATCCAGCGCCTGGAGGCTGCGCGCCAGCCGGCCTCGCCCCTGCCCCCGCAAACCGCCTATGCCCCGCGCACGCTGGAGCAGGAACGGCAGGCCCGCGAGGCCCAGACCGCCCGGCGCGAAGAGGTGGTGCGCGGCGCTGCCGAGATCGACGCCTGGCTGGACCGCCGCCCGAACTGACCGCCCGTTACAATTGCATCCCTTCCCTGCCCCCCGCGTTTTCGCCTAGCTTCGGGCAAGGATTAAGGGCGGAGACGACATCATGCGTTGGCAGGGCGGACGGCGCGGCGGCGGCATCGAGGACCGGCGCGGCATGGGCGGCGGCGCGGTGGCGGGCGGCGGCATCGGGGTTCTGGTGCTGGCGGCCATCGGCTATTTCGTCTTCGGCATCGACCCCAACACCACCCAGCAGGTCGCCAGCCAGTTCGGCGGCGCCAGCCAGTCCGAACAGGCCGGCAAGACGGGCACTCCCGAGGATCAAGCCGGTCAGTTCGTCGAAGTCGTCGGCACCAATATCAACGACGTCTGGAAGACCAAGCTGCGCGGCTACACCCCGCCGACCACCGTCCTCTACGAACAAGGGACCCAGACCGGCTGCGGCATGGGTCAGTCGGCCATGGGGCCCTTCTACTGCCCCGCCGATCAGAAGGTCTATCTGGACCTGTCGTTCTGGCGCGAGATGGAGACCAAGCTGGGGGCCTCGGGCGCGGACTTCGCCAAGGCCTATGTCATCGCCCACGAGTTCGGCCACCACGTCCAGACCCTGACCGGCGCCAGCGAGCAGGTTCAGCGCGCCCAGCAGGCGGCGCGCTCACAGGCCGAGGGCAACAAGTATTCGGTCGCTCTGGAGCTTCAGGCCGACTGCTATGCCGGCGTCTGGGCCCGCAACGCCGCCGCCGTGTCGAACGGTCAGGTGGCGCTGGAGCCCGGCGATCTGGAAGAAGGCATGAAGACCGCCCAGGCCATCGGCGACGACACCCTGCAACGCCGCGGCGGCGGTCGCGTCTCGCCCGAAAGCTTCACCCACGGCTCCTCGGCCCAACGGGTCGAGTGGCTGCAACGCGGCTATCAGACCGGCGACCCGGCGGCCTGCGACACCTTCAAGGGACTGTAACGGCGGGGGCGCGGCGGATCGGCGGAACCTTGCCATAGGCCGCCAGCCGCAGCGCCCATTCCATCGGCCCGAAGGCGAAGACACGCAGCCACATCAGGCTGCCGATCGCCAGCACCACCCAGATGAGGGCGGCGATCCCCCACAGGGTCCACCAGTCGAAGCGCCCCCACAGATTGAAGCCATAGAACAGCAGGGACGTAATCGCCGACTGGGCCAGATAGCTGCTCAGCGCCATCCGCCCCATGGCTTTCAACCCTGTCCCGATGAAACCGAAGGCGTTCAACTTCCAAAGGGTCAGAATCAGGCCCACATGGCCCAGGGTCATGCCCAGACGCCCCGCTTCATAGCTGCCGCGCGTCAGCCACAGTTCGGGTGAGAAGTCATTGCGCCAGAGCGAGGCCGCCTGGGCGCCGTTGATGGCCAGGCCCACCGCATACCCCGCCGCCGTCAGCAGGAGATAGAAGCGCAAGGAGCGAGCGCCCGTCAGCACCCCCAGCTTGAACAGAGCCATGCCCAGCAGCATGAAGGCCACGCATTCCATGACCAGGATGATGGTGTAGCTGGAGGCGGCGTAGTCGATCCAGGTGTGGACGCTCCACTTCAGCAGGCTGACCGGACCGCCAGTGCGCAACTCGGTTTGCTCAAGACGGGCCTCTCGAGACGGCTGACGCGCCGCGACCGCCGCCTGATAGGCGTCCAGCGTCTCACGCTGCTTCGGATTCAGGCGTTCAACCGGCAGGTGGCTTTCAACCAAGGCGCGGCCTTCGCGCGTCTCGACGGCCCGTTTGTAGGCGCTCGCGCCCTGTATCCCCGTCAGCAAGGCGATCAACAGGACCGAGACCAGGATCAGGGTACGCGGGCGCGCCGCCCGGAAGGCGAACAGAAAGAAGCCCGACAGACCATAGACATAGAGAATATCGCCCGGGAACAGCAGGATCGTCACATTGCCGACCCCCAGCACAAGCAGGGCCATGCAGCGCCGGAAATAGACGTCGGCCGCCTCGATCGTCCCCTTGCCGTCGCCGCCTCGCAGGGTGATCAACAGCATCCCCGCGCCGAACAGCAGGGTGAACAGCCCCCGCATCGAACCCTGCAGAAAGACGTGCTGCACCAGCCAGGCCATCCAGTCGGGATTGCCGAGACTGGGCGCGGTCTGCGGGACATAGGCTTCCCAGATGCCGCCCATGGAGATGATGTTGACCAGCAGGATGCCGCACAGGGCGAAGCCGCGCAGCAAGTCCAGGCTCTCGAGTCTTTGGGGCGCCGCAACGGGCGCGCCTGGGACGACAACAGTCATACTCGCTGCGTTACCGCCGATCACAAGCACCGCAAAGGTCGAGATTGTAACAAAACTTCACATCTGACCGACGGTCAGATCCATCATCGGCGAAACGTACAGACGGCCTCGCGCCAGATTCAGGGTCGCTTGCCGGTCCTTGAAGACCGCCACGCCCAGAAGGGCGTCGGGATAGTTGGGCAGGGGCGAACTGGCGAAGACGGGCGTCGCCACCCCGCGCCACAGGTCGTCGCCGAAGGTCACCGTCTTCGCCTCGATCACCCGCGCCCGCGCCACTCCGCCCAGGACGATGCTGGCCCCTGCCGTTTCGGGTCGTCCGTCCAGCAGGCCCGCCGTCTCGGCCGCGCCCTGACTGAGGGCGATCAGGGAGGAGAAGCCGGTGTCGATCACAGCCCGCATCACCGCTCCCTCGACCGTGATCTCGGCGGTCAGGGCCGTGCCGCTGCGCTTGACCGGAACGGGCCGCAAGGCGGGCGAAACGACATAGCCCGCCGGATCAACCAGACGCACGCGACGGCGCTTCAGGTCCAACTCCAGCACGGCCTCGCCCAGAATGTCCTGCCCCAGCACCAGGGGAGCGCCCAGTCCCGCCGCCTGCGCCAGCGGCCCCAGGTCGAGGATGGCGGCGCGCAGGCCGCCGACGTTCAGCGATCCGACCGTCATGTCCAGCGTCACCCCGCACCCCACCTGCGGCTGGCCGCCGACGCCGTAGGCCACCATCGGCATGTCGAAGAAGGTCGTCAGACCCAGGGCCTCGACCAGAGGCCGGTCGATCACCGAATACTGGGCCCCGCTGTCGATCAGGGCCGTGACCTCGCGCCCGGCGATCCGCACCCGCACCGTCGGCGTGGCGGCGTCATGGACGACGAAGGGCGACCAGCCGCTGGTCCCGCCCTCGGGAAACCGCAGCGTCGGCCGACGCCAGATCACATGGTCCTTGAGCCACAGGCCGCCGCCGACAGCGACAGCCGCCGCGCCCGCGCGGATCAGAAAGGAACGGCGTCTCATCGCCCCTGACATGGACCGGACGGCGGCGATGCGCCAGTCCCGACGACGACGCACGGCCGCGATCGCCATCTTGTTGCGCAAAATCGCGAAAATCCCTTCGCAAACGCAAAATAATCATGACGAAGCACAGACTGACAGCTAGAAACGACCCGACATGACCGCCTCCCCTGACCGCTATCTTTCGACGCGCGGCGACGCCGCCCCGACCAGTTTCGCCGACGCCCTGCTGCGCGGCATCGCGCCTGACGGCGGCCTCTATATGCCGCAGGCCTGGCCGGTCCTGCCCGCCGACGCGGCGCGTCCGGGCCGGACCTATGCGGAGATGGCGAAAGAGGCGATTTCGCCCTTCATCGGCGACGCCCTGCCGTCCGGCGCGCTGGACCGGGCGCTGGAGCGCCTGACCAAGGGCTTTGACCACCCGGCGGTGACGCCTCTGGTGGAACTGGAGCCTGACCTCTTCGTGCTGGAGCTGTTCCACGGCCCGACCGCCGCCTTCAAGGATCTGGCGATGCAGCTGGTCGCCGCCCTGTCGGACGAGGCCCTGGCCGCGACCGGCCAGAAGCTGACCCTGCTGACCGCCACCAGCGGCGATACCGGCGCCGCCGCCGTGCGCGCCTTTGCGGGCGCCGAGCGCATCAATCTGGTGGTGCTGCACCCGTTGGACCGCGTCTCGCCGGTGCAGCGCAAGCAGATGACCACGGTCCAGGCCGACAACGTCCTGAACCTGGCCGTGCGCGGCGACTTCGACGACTGCCAGCGTCTGGTAAAGGGTCTGCTGGCCGAGGAATCCCTGCGCGACGGCCGCCGCCTGTCGTCGGTCAACTCGATCAACTGGGGCCGACTGGCGGGTCAGATCCCCTATTACGTCTCGGCCACGGCCCAGCTGGGTCAGGCGGCCACCTTCGTCGTGCCGACCGGCAATTTCGGCGACGCCTTCGCGGGCATCGCCGCGAAGAAGATGGGCCTGCCGGTCAAGGGCTTCGTCGCCGCCGTCAACCAGAATGACGCCCTGGCCCGCGCCCTCAACGAGGGCGTCTATGCCCGCCGCCCCGCCGTCGAAAGCGGCAGCGTCTCCATGGACGTCCAGGCCCCGTCCAACTTCGAGCGTCTGGTCTATGAGGCTTCGGGCCGCGACGCCGAGGCGACCCGCGCCGTGTTCGAAACCTTCGCCCGCGACGGGTCCGTCACCCTGCCGCCGGACCTGCTGGCCGCGCTAAAAGCCGAGGTCTCCGCCGTCTCCATCGACGAGGCGACGACCCAGGCCGAGATCGCCCACGCCCACGCCGCCTGGGGCCGCGTCGTCTGCCCGCACACCGCCGTGGCCCTGGCCGCCGCGCGTCAGCTGGATCGCGCCGACGGCCCCGTCGTCGCCCTGTCGACCGCCCACCCGTCCAAGTTCGGCGCCTTTGTCTCGGACGTGCTGGGCTTCGAGCCGGAACCCGCCCCCGTCATCCGCGCCCTGGGCGACCAGCCCGAGCGCCTGACCATCATCGACAACACGGCCGAAGCCGCCCTGGCGGCGGTGAAGGGCTTCGCCAGCTAGGCCCTAGCCCACCCATCGGGGGTGACGCGGCGTCCCACGCGGGCACTCCAGCGCCTCCCGGTCCCAGGCCGCCAGATCGGCGGCGGCCTGATAGGTGGTCTCCAGAAAGGCGCACAGGGCGGCGTCGGGATCATCCTCGGCCCGCACCGCCGCATAGGGCAGAATGAACTCGCCCAATCCCGCGTCCCAATGAGCCGCGACCGGCGAGACGGGCGCCGCTTCGAACCCCTTTGGCGCGGGATAGGCATAGGCGTAGAAGGCCGGCTCGCGCCCCGGATCGCCGGGCCAGAAGCCCGCGCTGGACACCTCGTGGGAATAGGCCTCGCGCGTCACTGCGTCAGGCAGGTTCGGAACCCCGCCCGGATGCAAGGGCGCCCGCCGCCCCGAGAACCGCGTCACCGCCAGATCGAACGCCCCCCAGAACAGCTGGATGGGACTGCACTTGCCCAGGAATCCCGTGCGGAACAGGCCGAAGACCCGGTTCACCTGCACCAGGGCTCGCCAGTAGTCACGCGCCGCCTCGGGATCATAGGTGCGAAACTGCTCGTCCAGCGGAAAGGGCGTCGCCTCGGCCATTTCGTTGGGCGTCAGGTCGATGTGACAGGCCACGCCCAGGGCGGTCAGGGCGTCCTGCACCCCGGCGTAGAAGTCGGCCACCGTCCCGGATTTCAGCACGATCCGCCGCTCGCCTCCGTCGCTGACGCGGATGACCAGGGCCCCGGCGATGAAGTCGAACTCCATCGAAAAGCCGACCGCGCCGTGCGGGATCAGACCCGTCGTCAGCCCCCGCGCCGACACCCGCAGCGTCACATGCCAGCCGTGGTTGAGCCAGGGCGTCTGCGACAACCGCGTCTTGCCGACGATCTGCGCCCACAGCTGCAGCGTCTCCATCGTCGGCCACAACCGCGCCGCCGTCAGTTCCGGCCAAACGTCCGCACGCGCCGCCATTTTCAGCCTCCTCGCCTGCCCCCCTGCCTCAAAATCCCGCGGGGCGAGATCGTTGCATGGAGAACTGCTGGCAGACCGAGTGAACGACAGCTAAGGGGTGGAAAGCAGACTTGGTTGCATGAATCGCGAAAGCAGCCTCTGCATTAGGAGGTATGGACTGTGAACAAAATAGTGTCGGGTTAAGCCGGAAATTATGCTATGGTTGGTATATCGCGGACCAGAATATTCGGGCGTCGGCGACTGGAAGAGATCGGTAACGCACGCCGCACACTCCCGCCTGAAGGCAGGAGTTGTCTTATGGATATCTACCGCATATTTCGCTTGGGTCTGGCGAGCGAGCTAATCGGCGCGACCGAAGTTGACTGTCTTTCGGACGAATGCGCCGTTGCGGAAATGGCGTGTTCGCGCCACGTCGCCCCTGCGCTTGAATTGTGGCAGGGCTCACGACTGCTCATGCGCACATCCTTTTCACACAGCTAGATCGTCGTCGGGAAGCCTTCTGGCTCCGAGATATTCATCTGCCGATCGTTCCAGGACCCACCAGTGGGAGTAGCGCAATGGCTACCATAAAGCTTCACGAGATCACGGCGAGGAAGACCCCCGCCGGGCATCACCCCATCACCATGGCCGCGCAAGTGGTCGCCCTTCTTCCTCTAGGGGGTCGTCGAGTTCGGCTGGCGAACGGCCACGAGTTGGACGTTCTCCGAGCGAGCGGAAGATCACAAGAGGTCAGCCTGATCGGCGACGTCGTGGATGTAATGCTGGGTTCGGGTCAGTTGCTCGGATGGCGTTTGGCGTAAAGACCTTCGATCTCGAGCCAGGGTAACGTCCGCAACGGGTCGAAAGCGACCCCTCGCCCCAGCCACGAGAAGCCGCCCTCCCTCACACCGTCTCCGCCGCCTTCCAGTAGTCCAGCCGCCGGAAGAAGGGCGCGGGGTCCTTGGGCGTGACCAGGTTGGCGGGGTCGTGGAACAGGCGGTCGTGCAGGCGGGTCAGGGTGAAGCGCACCGCCGCCGCAGCCCCCAGCCCCGGCAGGGCTTCGGCCTCGGCGGGCGTCAGGGGCCGCACGGATTCATAGCCCTTCTGGAAGGCGCGCAGGGCCGAGTGCATGGGCCGCCCCTCGGCGTCGAAGCCCCAGGCGCTGAGCGCAATCGCCAAGTCGTAGGCCAGGACGTCGGTGCAGCCGAAATAGAAGTCGATCACCCCGCCGACGTCGCACTTTCCATGCTCGTTGGTGGCGAACAGGACGTTGTCGGGGAAGTAGTCGGCGTGGATCGGCCCGCGCGGCAGGGCCGGATCGCTCCATGGCTCGGCCAGACGCGGCAGCAGGGCCTTGATCTGCCCCAGCATCTTGCGATCGACGCCCTTGGCCGGCCCGTCGCAGCGCGCGGCCAGGGCGGCCCAGGCCTCGGGTCCGACCGGATTCTGGCGCTCCAGCGCAAAGTCGGCGGCGTCCAGATGCAACAGGGCCAGCACCTGACCTGCGCGATACTGCTCCTTGTCCGAGGGCTGGCGCTTCCAGGCGCCGGGCGCCCAGTTCAGGATGGCAGCGGCGCGGCCGTTCAGATGGCCGATGATCTCGCCTTTGTGGTCCGCCACCGGCGACGGCGTGGGGAAACCGCGCGCCGACAGATGCCGGGTCAGCCCCAGGCAAAACGGCAGCGAGGCCGCATCGGTCCGCCCCTCGAACAGGGTCAGGACATAGGCGCCGGACGTGGTCTCCAGCCTGTAGTTGGTGTTCTCGACACCCTCGGCGATCGGCGTCAGCGCGACCAGATCGCCCAGGGGGTAACGCATGAGGTAGTCTGCGGCCTGATGCGGCGTGACGGGCGTGAAGACAGCCATGTTCAGACCAGCTCCGCCGCCGCGCGACGGGCGCGCACCACATCGGCCACATCGGCCAGAACGCTCTCGGTCGTGGCCCAGCGCCCGGCGCCGCGCCCCTTGCACGTCCAGACGCGGCCGTCCTGACCATAGACCTTCAAGGCGTTTCTCTCTCCGTTCAGCGACTGAAACAGCGCGTCTTTCAGATCGCCGTCAAGCCGCACCGAGGCGTCCAGTTCGCCGCCCCGATCATGGCAGGCGCCGATCTGACGCACCGGCCTGTCGCCCAGCGGCGTCTCGGCCGACAGTTCATCGCGCGGCAGATCGGCGGGCGCGCGGCCGAAAGCTTCAAAGGACAGCAGCTTGACCTTGGCGGCGGCGTCGTGGCCCTCCAGGTCCGAGGACGGGTCTTCTTCCGCAAAGCCCGCCACGCGGGCGTCCGACAGGGCGTCGGCGAAGGCCGCGCCCTCGCCCAGGCGCTGCAGCATGAAGTTGACCGTGCCATTCAGCACCGCCTCGAAGCCCGCGACGGGACCGGCGGCGCGGGCGGCGCGCAGGGTCTCGATCATGGGCGCCCCGCCGCCGACCGAGGCCGACCAGGCGACGCGACAGCCGTTGGCGGCGGCAAGGGCCTGAAGTCCCGCCGGGTCGCGGGCCACGGCCTGCTTGTTGGCGCTGACCACGTCGCAGCCGGCCTCCAACGCGCGGCGGATCAGGGCGTGCCCGGCCTCGCCTTCGGACAGGGCCTCCAGCAGCAGGTCCGGCTTCTGGGCCAGCAAGGCCTCTACGTCATTGGTGAACAGGTCGGCGGGGGCTGACACGTCGCGCTTCTTGGCCGGATTGCGGACCAGAACCCCGACCACCTCATAGCGCTTGTCAGACAGCAGGCGGTTCAGCAGCCCGCCGCCGACCACGCCGCAGCCGGCCACGGCCACGCGCAGCGGCGCGTTCGGCTGGACCGGCCCGGGAGGCGCCCCGCGCTCGCCGACCACCGTGCCCTCGGCGCGGCCGAGAGCCGCGACCTCGATCTCCACCCCGTGCTGCATGCCCAGATCGATGGCGTCGTGCTGGACCAGGGCCCCGCCCAGCTGGCGCGCCGTCTCCCAACTGGCCCGGCGGTAACGCAGCGGCGTGCCCGTTTCCGAGGCCGGATCACGGTCGTAGAGGCCATCGACATCCTTGACCAGACGCACCCGATCCAGGCCCAGCTCGGCGGCCAGAACCACCGCCGTCAGGTCCGATCCGCCGCGCCCCAGCAGGGCCACCCGACCGTTCGACCGCACGCCGCCGAAGCCGGGAACCACCACCACCTCATGCTCGGCCAAGGCGTCGTGCAGGCGCTCGCCCTTCAGGCTGACCGGGCGGGCGTGCTGCGCCGGCCCCTCGACGACAATACCCAGTTCCCGCACCGACAGACCCACCGCGTCCAGCCCCACCCGGTCGCAGGCGATGGCGACCAGGGCCGCCGCCTTCTCCTCGCCCAGCACCACATAGGCGGGCAGCAGTTCGTTCTCGTGGTCCAGGCCCAGGGCGCGGGCGTCGGCCAACAAGCGGTCGGTGTGGCCCGACAGGGCCGAAACCACCGCCACCACCTTACGCCCAGCGCGGACATGGCCGTAGATTTCCGAGGCCACGGCCGGGGCTTCGGCGGCGTTGCGCAGGACGGAGGAGCCGAATTTCAGCACCACGACTTCGGCGTCGAAGGCGGCCTGGGGTTTCTGTTTATCGGCGACGAGAGCGAGGGCGGAAGCGGGCATCGGGGTGATCCTGAAGGCGGGGTCTGGCAGGGAGGTCGGTGTCGGTTCGGGCCATAAAAAAACCCGCCCGGGGGTCCGGGCGGGGTGTTCGGTTTTTGCGTTTTTCGCCTAGACGGCGCGCATCATCCGGTCCCCGCCCGCGAGGGCATGGTGGTGGTACCGGTGGTCGTAATCATGGACGCGAAGAGACCCGTCGCCGCGACGGCGATCAGGGTCATCATCATGCTGGCGAAGTGGTCGAGCACAGGCGGCGTCCGGTTGAAGATCGTGCCTCAGGGTGTTCCACGACCCCGCACCGCGTCAACCCCGAAAAGAACAAATTTTTCTCCGAAGCGCCAAAAAAGCGCGATCTCACCGGCGAATTAGGCATTCAGCCTGAAATGGGGTGAATTATTTCGCTTGACCGGAGCCCTTCGCAACCGCAACGTTAGGTCACTCATCAAGACCGGCTGAGGGATTAGGCCCTTTGACGCCGGGGCAACCATCGGGTTCCGCCCGAAACGGTGCCAACTCCTGCGGGGTTTTCAGGGCGACCTGAAAACCGCGAGAGATGGGTGGAGCATCGACGAGGCGAAGCTCCACGGTCTGTCACTGCTTGGGTTCCTTGGCGAGTTGTTTTGCTGAGTGACCGAGACCCATGACCCTGGCCCTGATCGACCCTATCGCCCCCGCCGAAGAGCCCGCCTGTCGGTCCGGTTCCGCACGCCGTCCGTCCGAGCTGCTGTCGCGCGACGGGGCCCATGACGTCGTCGTTCCCATCCCCGACGGCTTCGAGCTCGATTTCGGCGGAACGCTAAACCAGAAGCAGGTCGTCGGCCGCCTGCACGGCAAGGCCGGCGCCCCCCTGATCGTGGTGGCCGGCGGCATCTCGGCCGATCGCTATGTCCACCGCACCGAGACCAAGGGCCTGGGCTGGTGGTCGGGCGCCGTGGGCGTCCGCGCCCCCATCGACCTGACCCGTTTCCGCGTCCTGGCCTTTGATTTCGCCCCGGAGTTCGGCGAAGGCGTCAAGGACGCCAGGACCCCGCTGACCATCACCACCCAGGATCAGGCGCGGCTGCTGGCCCTGCTGCTGGATCACCTCGGCGTGGACAAGGTCGCGGCCTTCATCGGCTGTTCCTACGGCGGCATGATCGCGCTGGCGTTCGGCGAACTCTTCCCCGACTGGGCCGAGCAGCTGGTGGTGGTGTCCGCCGCCCACCGCCCTCACCCGCTGGCCACCGCCTGGCGCGGCATCCAGCGCCGCATCCTGCAACTGGGCCTCGACACCGGCCGCATCGATCAGGCCGTGGGTCTGGCGCGCGAACTGGCCATGACCACCTATCGCACCCCCGACGAGTTCGGCGACCGCTTCGATTCCGAGGCCCCCAGCCACGCAGGGCAAGCCTATCCCGTCTGCGACTATCTGACAGCGCGCGGCCGGGCCTATCGCGACCGCACCACGCCCTCGCGCTGGCTGAGCCTGTCGGACTCCATCGACCGCCACCGCGTCGAGCCCGAGGCCATCACCGCCCCGGTCACCCTGGTCGGCTTCACCACCGATCGCCTCTGCCCCATCGACGACATGAGGGAGCTGGCCGCGCGCCTGCCCAACCTCTGGCGCTTCGAACAACACCCCTCCCTGTACGGCCACGACGCCTTCCTGAAGGAAGACGCCCTGGTCGCCGACATCCTGACTTCCGTACTGAAGGACATCGACCAATGAGCCGCGCCCGCCCTGCCGATCCCCGCACCATCGCCGCCCGCTCGGGCGTCGATACGGACACGGCCCACGGCGCGGTCATGCCGCCGCTCTATCTGTCGTCCAACTATTCCTTCGCCGGCTTCGACCAGAAGCGTCGTTACGACTACTCGCGTTCGGGCAACCCGACCCGCGACGTCCTGGCCGAGACTCTGGCCGAGCTGGAAGGCGGCGCCGGCGCCGTCATCACCGCCACCGGCATGGCTGCGGTCGATCTGCCGCTTTCCTTGCTGAACCCCGGCGAACTGCTGATCGCCCCGCACGACTGCTACGGCGGCACCCACCGCCTGCTGGCGGCGCGCGCCAAGAAGGGCCACTTCCGCGTCGCCTTCGTCGATCAGAATGACGCAGAGGCTCTGGACGCGGCGCTGGCCGACGGCGCCAAGCTGGTGCTGATCGAGACCCCGTCCAACCCCCTGCTGCGCGTCGTGGATGTGGCCGATGTCTGTCGCTGCGCCCATGCCGTGGGGGCCAAGGTGGTGTGCGACAACACCTTCCTGTCGCCCGCCCTGCAGCGCCCGCTGGAACTGGGCGCCGACATCGTCGTCCACTCGACCACCAAATACATCAACGGCCACTCCGACGTGGTCGGCGGCGCCGTGATCGCGGCCGATCCGGCCGATCATGCCGAACTGGCCTGGTGGGCCAACTGTCTGGGCGTGACGGGATCTCCGTTCGACGCCTACCAGACCCTGCGCGGCCTGCGGACCCTGTTCACCCGCATCGAGCGTCAGCAGGCCACCGCCGGCCTGGTCGCCGCCGCCCTGGAACAGCACCCGGCCGTCAAGGCGGTTCACTATCCAGGTCTGAAGTCCCACCCGGGCCACGTCCTGGCCGCACGCCAGCAGTCGGGACCGGGCGCCATGCTCAGCTTCGAGCTGAACGGCGGCACGGACGCCGTGCGCGACCTGATCGAGGCTCTGGACATCTTCACCCTGGCGGAGTCGCTGGGCGGCGTCGAAAGCCTGATCGCCCATCCCGCCACCATGACCCACGCCGCCATGACGCCTGACGCCCGCGTCACCGCCGGCATCACCGACGGCCTGATCCGCCTGTCGGTCGGTCTGGAGCATCAGGATGACATCCTGGCCGACCTGGTTCAGGCGCTGGACGCCCTGGTGCTGCAACAGGCGGCCTGACACGAAAAGGCCCTCTCCGGCGAACCGGAGAGGGCCATTCATTCAGACGTGCGACCGACTCAGGCCACCGCGCGTTCCAGCATCCGCTGCTGACCGCGCGCGTCCATCGCCGCGTCTTCCAGCGAGAACTGCCCCATCATCCGATCCAGTTCGCGCGCGTCCTGGGCCAGCGAATGGCTGGCGGCGGTGGCTTCCTCGACCATCGCAGCATTCTGTTGAGTGACCTGATCCATCTGGGCCACGGCGGTGTTGACCTGTTGCAGGCCGCTGGACTGTTCCTGCGACGAGGCGACAATCTCGCCGGTGATGGCGGTGACGCGCTCGATCTGACCGCCGATGCGCTTCAGGGCCTCGCCGGTGTCGCCGACCAGTTGCACGCCCTCGCCGACCTGACGGCTGGAGGCCGAGATCAGGGTCTTGATCTCCTTGGCCGCCTCGGCCGAACGCTGAGCCAAGGCTCGCACTTCCGAAGCCACGACGGCGAAACCGCGACCGGCGTCGCCCGCGCGGGCGGCCTCGACCCCGGCGTTCAGGGCCAGCAGGTTGGTCTGGAAGGCGATCTCGTCGATGACGCCGATGATGTTGCCGATCTCGTTGGACGAACGTTCGATCTCGCCCATGGCGGTGACGGCGCGACCGACGACGGCCTGGCCCTCGACGGCCTCGCTGCGGGCGGCCTGAACCACGCCGCCCGCCTCGACGGCGTTCTCGGCCGAGCGCGACACAGTGGCTGTGATCTGCTCCAGGGCGGCGGCGGTTTCTTCCAGGGCGGCGGCCTGCTGCTCGGTGCGGCGCGACAGGTCGTTGGAGGCCTGTGAAATCTCATGGGCGCTGGCGCCGATAGCGCTGGAGCGGTCGACGATGACGCCCATGGTGCTTTGCAGCCTGGCCATCGCCCCGTTGAAGTCGGCGCGCAGCTTTTCATACTCGGGCGCGAAGCTGGTGTTCAGACGGAAGGCCAGCTGGCCGTTCGACAGACGGTCCAGGCCCGAGGCGATGCCGTCCACGACTTGAGCCTGTTGACGGGCCGCTTCGGCGTCGCGTTCGGCCTGGGCGATGCGAGCCTGTTCGGCGGCGGCGCGTTGCACCTCGGCCTCGGCTTCCAGACGCACCTTCTCCTCGGCGTTCTGTTTGAAGGTCAGAACGGCGGCGGCCATGTGGCCGATCTCGTCGCGGCGACCGATGGCGGGGATGGCGACGTTCAGGTCGCCGGCCGCCAGACGGCCCATGGCCCGCGTCATGGCTTCGACCGGACGGCTCAGCGCCCCGATCAGCCAGGCGATGGCGCCCAGGGCGATGACCAGTGCCACCAACCCGCCGATGGCGAAGCTCCAGTAGGCCTCAGTATAGGCGAAGGCCTTGGCCTTGGCGTTGGCGGCGGCGACCACCGCCTCCTTTTCCTGAATGGAGGTGATGGCGGCGCGAATGTCCGACAGGCGGGCGCCGGCCTCCAGACCGGCGACGGCCTGGGGCTGGGTGGCGGGATCGCGGGCCAGGGCGATCAGACCGTCGGCGCTCTGGTGGAAGGCGTTGACAGCGCTCTTCAGCGCCGCCTGTTCCTGCCCATAGGCGCCATTGACGTCGGCGGCGGCCAGATCGGCCAGTCGCGAGACCAGGACCTTGCCCGGCTCCTCATATTTCGGAATGAAGTCGCCGTCCCGCGTCGCCACAAAGGCGCGCATGGCGTTCTGCTGCTCGACCGCCGAGGCCAGAACCAGGTCCGAGGCCTTGAACATCTCGGCCGAGGCGGCGTTGGCGGCGTCGGCCTTCTGCAGCACCGTCACGGCCCACAGGACCACCATGGTCGCCATCCCGCAGGCCGCGATCACGGCGGCGAAGGACAGCATCAGCTTCTTGGGAACGGACAGGTTCTGCAGCATTTTCTACGCTCACGGGGGGAGTGAAGCTGCTCCCTAACGTCCCGCTGTTCGCCAAAGCCTTATCATCCGACAGCGGAAATCTACGTAGTCCCTGCTACAGCGCCTTCAGCACCACCGACAGGGCGGTCAGCAACAGATAGACGGCGAAGGCCCGGCGCAGCACCTTGCGATTCAACCGGTGCGCCAGCCGCGCGCCATAGGGAGCGGTCAGGGCCGTCAGCAACCCCATGATCACCGCCGCCGGGACGTTGACGTAACCCAGAGACAACGGCGGTCGTCCCGGCGCATCCCAGCCGAAAACCGCAAAGCCCAGGGCCGCCGTCGCGCCTATGGCCAGGCCGAAGCCGCTGGCCGTGGCCACCGCCTGATGGATGGGCCGCCCGCACAGGGTCATCATCATGCCGCCGAAACTGCCGCCGCCGACACCCATCATGGCCGACAGCAGACCGATGCCCGTGCCGACGCCGCGTCGGCCCCAGCCCGTCGGCAGGTCCTTGCGCAGGGTCACATGCTCCGGCAGCAGCCCCATCTGCATGGCGATCAGCAGCAGGCAGACGCCATAGACGATGGCCAGCCCCTCCATCGAGGTGAAGCCCGCGATGGCCGCCCCGACCAGACCGCCGAACGCCACCCAGGGCGTCCAGGTCTTCAGCACCACCTCGTCCACCGCCCCATGCGCCCGGTGCGTCGCCAGGGACCGCAGCGAGGTGGCGACGATGGTCAGCAAGGAGGTGCCGATGGCGACGTGCAGAGTGCTCTGCCCGCCCACGCCCAGCACCGAAAAGGCGTAGAAGAGCGCGGGCACAAGCACCGTTCCGCCCCCAACCCCGAACAGGCCGCCGATCACCCCCGCGACCGCGCCCGCCGCGATCAGGGCGGCGAACATCATCAGCAGTTCGGACAGGGGTAGAGCGCTCATGGTTTGGGCATAGCGGTGCAGCCCGCCAGCGTCATCCCGGAAAGGATCAGGCCGCTTCTTCGCTCTCGCCCAGCCGCGCCTGCCGCGCCTCGGCCTCGCGCACGGCTTCAACCGCGCGGTCCACGACCTCCAGTCCGGCTCCGGCCTTGACGCCCTCGACCGTCAGGATGCGGCGGAAGGCGCGCGCCCCGGCACGGCCGTGCATCAGACCCAGCATGTGCCGCGCCATGCCCGCCAGATGCGCCCCCTCGGCCAACCGCCCGGTCATATAGGGACGATAGCGCTCGATGGCGGCGAAGGGGTCGACGTCCGCGACATCCATGCCAAAGATGCGCCGGTCCACCTGCCCCAGCAGGGCCGGCTCGTGATAGGCCGCGCGGCCCAGCATGACGCCGTCCAACTGCACGCCGTCGGCGTCATCCAGATGCGCCTCGGCCTGATCCAGATCGCCGATGCCGCCGTTGATGCAGATGGTCAGATGCGGCCGCTCGCGCTTCAGACGCCGCACCAGATCATAGTCCAGCGGCGGCACGTCGCGGTTTTCCTTGGGCGACAGGCCCTTCAACCAGGCCTTGCGCGCATGGACAACGAAGCTGGTGATGCCCACCGCCGCCGAGGCGTCGACCGTGGCGAACAGGCTGACCAAGGGGTCCTGATCATCCACGCCGATGCGGCATTTGACAGTGGCCGGGACGCGGACCGCCTCATTGATCGCCGCCATGCAGTCGGCCACCAGTTCCGGCTCGCGCATCAGGCAGGCGCCGAACTTGCCCGACTGCACCCGATCCGAGGGGCAGCCGACATTCAGATTGATCTCGTCATAGCCATAGGCTTCGCCAATCCGCGCCGCCTCGGCCAGCTGCGCCGGGTCCGAGCCGCCCAGCTGCAGCGCCACCGGATGCTCGACCGCGTCAAAGCCCAGCAGCCGCTCGCGGTCGCCGTGGATCACCGCCGGGGCCGTGACCATCTCGGTATAGAGCAGCGCCCGACTGCTCAGCGCGCGGTGAAACGCCCGGCAGTTGCGGTCGGTCCAGTCCATCATGGGCGCCACGGACAGCCTATGGGCTTGATTTATCGGCATTTTTTTCGTAATATCAAAAAGTTAGAAGGCGGCGTGTGCACTCGAATTTGCGACGTGTTGCGACGTTTTTTCCGGGTTTTCGACACCTCAGTGCACACAGAGCGCACACGAAATGGCGACCTACTCGAAACTCCCGTCAGGAACGTGGCGGGTCCAGGTAAGACGGAAGGGTCGCTATATAAGCGAGACCTTCCTCAAACGCGATGACGCCCGGCGGTGGGCAACCGAAGCCGAGGGACGGATCGATCGCGGAGAAGTTCCCACTCCGTCCCGTTCGGCCAAGCTGCGCACATTTGGCGAGCTCATCGACCTGCACATCCACGACATGAAGTCCGTCGGGAAGGCGCCCAGGCGATCGAAAGCGGCGACGCTCAAGATGCTGAAAACGCGCTTGGGCGGGAAGAAGATCGCCCAACTCGATCGACAACTCTTCATCGACTTCGGTCGGAGACGCGCCACCGAAGGCGCCGGCCCCATGACGCTGAGCATCGACATCGGCGCGATCAAGCTCATCCTCTCCTATGCCGCAGCGGTTCACGGCCTGACTGTCTCGGTTGAGGCTATTGATATGGCCCGCCTCGCCCTCAAGCGCCTTGACTTGATTGGCAAGGGCGTCGAGCGAGATCGCCGTCCCAGCGATGAAGAACTGGAGCGCTTGATCCGCCACTTCGAGGACAAGCCTCGTCAAACCATTCCCATGGGCGCCGTCATTCGCTTCGCGGTCGCGACGGCGATGCGCCAGGAAGAGATTTTCAAGGTCGTCTGGGGTGACTACGCAGCGCGGACCAAGATGCTGACCATCCGCGATCGCAAGGACCCTCGCGAGAAATCGGGCAACGACCAGCGTATTCCACTTCTTTCAGTCAGCGGCTTTGACCCCGTGGCGCTCATTGAAGAGCGGCGTTCCTCGCAGACAAACGCGGACGCCCGCATCTTCCCTTTCAATCACCGGTCAGCCGGCGCCGCGTTCACGAGAGCCTGCAAAGCGCTCGGCATCATCGATCTCCATTTTCACGACCTTCGCCATGAAGGGACAAGTCGCCTGTTCGAGGCGGGCTTCCAAATCCACCAGGTCGCGCTGGTCACCGGCCACAAGGACTGGAAGATGCTCCGACGGTACACCCACCTTCGTCCGGAATCCCTTCATCTCATTGCAGCGGGTCTGGCGGCATGAGCGGCACGCCGGTCACGGAAGCTGCGGCGGCGTAAAGCTTGGCTGGAAACCCTCACCATGCCAAATCCAGTCGCATGAACTCGATCCGAATTCGTCCGTATGATCCGGCTGATTTGACTGCTGTCGTCGAACTGTTCAACGGCTCGGTCAGAAAGATCGCCAGCCGTGACTACAGTCCGGCTCAAATCGAGGCCTGGGCGCCGGTTGCGGTTAACCTGGTCCAGTGGTCCGAGCGCCTTGAGCGTAAGCCGACGTTCATCGCAGAACATATGAATCGAATCGCAGGCTTCAGCGACCTCGGGCCGACCGGCCATATCGATATGCTATTCGTTCATTGCGAACATCAGGGTCGCGGCGTCGCCAAGAGCCTGATGGACCACATCCTGCTCAAGGCTCACGAACAAAAGCTGTCGTCTTTATGTACGGACGCGAGCATCACGGCAAAGCCGTTCTTTGAACGCAGCGGCTTCAAGGTGGCCTGGGAACAGGACGTCGAACTCCGCGGCCAGATCTTTCGCAACTATCGAATGATCAGGGTGCTCTAGCGCCGGTCAATCGCCCTAACCGCTCGATCTACATCATTCGACGGTTGGAAAAACCTGATGACCGCCTCCCACGATCGTGTCGCCTAGCCCGACACGGCGCGATCAAGATCGTTCTGCTCATCAGCATATCGACGGACGCGACCGGCCCATTTTCGTTCCCTTCAATGCCGGAACGAAATCGACCAGGTCAGATTGTCTCCGCACGGAGATCAAAATGCCTAAGACGTTCGATGTCGGAGATCATGTGAGCTGGAACTCCGAGGCAGGGCGAGTAACCGGCCGAATCACTCGGGTTCACACACGCGACTTCGATTACAAAGGCCACACGCACCGCGCTTCCAGAGCAGAACCTCAATATGAGATCAGGAGCGACAGGACAGATCACATCGCAGCTCACAAGGGGAGCGCACTGGATTATGTGCGACGCCGAGAATGACGCTGCCGTTCTACACGATCGGGCACTCGAACCGAAGTTTTGAAGATCTCGTCGCCCTGCTGCAGGAAGCACAGATCCTAAAAGTCGTCGATGTCCGCAAGATTCCGAGATCCAGAGCCAATCCTCAGTTCAACCAGGAAACACTTCCGCACAGGCTGGCGGAGCACCAGATAGCCTACGACCACAATGTCGGACTGGGCGGGAGGCGCGGTCGGATCGAAGATGTGGCCGACGACAGCAACGGTTACTGGGAGAACACGAGCTTCCACAACTACGCCGATTACGCTCTTTCCGCCTCTTTCCACGCCGGGTTAGAGCAGTTGATCGAAACGGGGCGGCGCCAACCTAGTGCGATCATGTGCTCGGAAGCAGTGTGGTGGCGGTGTCATCGACGGCTCATCGCCGACAACCTTCTCGCCAGGGGGGAGACTGTCATTCACATCATGCGGCACGGCAGGTTGGAGAAGGCTCGATTGACAGCAGGCGCTGTCATTCATCCCGACGGGACGGTCAGCTATCCGGCTTCTGCGCACCAGGAACAGCGTCGATAGCAATGCCATTGGCGCCATTCCTTCGGGAGGTGCGTTGCGCCATGGAAAGGAGCCTCCATGCCTAGTCGCAACCTGATCCCTGCGAGATCGCCCAGACGCCCGTTCCGTTCATTCGCCGCCCCTCATCAGCCGAGCTGCCAACAAACTAGGCCTGGCCGAGGCGGCCCCAAGCCATGACCGCAGAACGCTCCATACGGTCCAGACCCAAGACCACGACCGCCCTGCCCGCTTTTCGTCCCGTGCAGCTCGCCACGCTCGTCGACGCCGTGCCAGGAGGAAATCGCTGGCTGCATGAGATGAAGTACGATGGCTACCGGCTGGAGGTCGTCGTCGGCGGAAGTCGCGCTCGAGCCTTTACGCGCTCCGGACTCGACTGGTCGGAGAAGTTTTCGGGGATCGTCGACGCCGCTGCGTCCCTGAAGGTGGACTCCGCGGTGCTCGACGGCGAGGCTGTCGTGTTCGACGCCGAAGGGCGCTCCAGCTTCCAGACGTTGCAAGGCGCTCTGAAGGGCGAACCCGGCAAGATCGCCTATGTCGCTTTCGACCTTCTCGCGCTTAACGGGGAGGATTTGTCGTCGCGACCGTTGCTCGAGCGCAAGGCTCTTCTGCGCGACCTGCTTCCTAAGACGCCGGGACGGCTCCGTTACTCCGATCACATTCGGGGCAGCGGCGAAAAGCTGTTGAACAGCTTTTGCGCGAACGGCCTGGAGGGGGTGGTGTCCAAGCTGGCCGACAGCCGGTACGTCGGCGCGCGCTCGGCGGCTTGGGTGAAGACCAAATGCATCCAGCGTCAGGAGTTCGTTGTGGTGGGATGGCTTCCCTCAGACAAATCGCGCGCCTTCCGCTCCTTGATCCTCGCCGTCAATGACAACGGCGCCCTCCGCTATGCAGGCAAGGTTGGCACGGGCTTCGATACGATGGAGCTGCAACGGCTCCTGGAGGTCATGAAACCGCTCGAACAGGACAATCCCACCGTCAAGGCGCCCCGCGCCGAGGTTCGGGACGCCCGCTGGCTCCGCCCCCGGCTGGTCGCGGAAATCGCCTTCACTGAAATGACCAATGAAGGCACGTTGCGTCACCCGAGCTATCTCGGCCTGCGCGATGACAAGAAGCCCGAAGCGGTCGTTGTCGAGAAGCCGGCGTTGGAGACGCCAGCGCCGGGTGGCGAGATTGTGCCGATCAGCAACGCTCACGTCGGCCTCCCCCCCTCCGTGACCGTCAGGATCATCCGGGCCGGACTGCCGATCCTGTTGTCACAGGTCGAACTCGGCCTCGGGCTGGCGATCATCGCGCCCAGCGCTCTTGCGCACGCCCGTCTGCCGGCCGGACTGACCCACCGGCCGCTCAGCGCCAAGGATGGCCTGAGCGTCAGCTTCGCCGCGGCCTGGTATCATCAGAACGACAACCCGGCGCTGCGCCGGTTCGTCAGTTCAGCCCGCGCCGCGCGCTGACGTCGGATGAGCAAGCGCACCTGAAGACGATCGGCCGACCACCTGACGCGCCTTTGCTGTGATGAAGGATCTGTCGGCCGCCATGAAGCGGGACAGCATGGGGGCGATGAGTTGGGCGGCTGCGTAGGTTCTTTCCCCGTCGGCTGAAAGCACCTCGGCGTACAGGACCAGGTCACGGTGAACGTCCGCAGGCACTTCAATCGTCATCTTCACCGGAGTGTCGTCCTGCAGACCCGCCAGCTTGAGCGTGCTCATGGATCAATCTCCATAGGGTTGAAGGTTCAAGTCCTGGGTCAGGATGATGCGGAAAGCGAAACCCGGGCGGATGGTGATACGGGGCGGGATCGACAGGCCGCGTTCGACCAGACCTCGCCCCAGAGCGTCCATCCCTCGCCCTGTCCCGTCGCGGAGGGCGCGCGCCACGCGGTCTGCATCATCCACGTCAACCGCCGCGCCGCTGACGGCGAGCAAGGTCGTCAGGGCCGCCGCCCTCAGTCGTTCGCCCCAGCGCTGGTCCGTGCGGTCCTCAAGGCCCGCATAGCCCCGTGCGTCAGACGCCGCCTCGTCCTCGAGGGCGATAGAGCGGCCGTTCGGCAGGATGATCCGGGTCCAGCGCACCGTAAGGCGAGTCTGCCCCTGGCTCACCTCCGAGGCATGCGACCCGATCAGCCGCGAGCCCTTGGGGATCAGAAGGTCCCGACCGGTCAGGGTGTCGTGCACATCCGCGGTGATCTGGCCAAGCACGGGTCCCTCCAGGTCGGACCGGATGCCCGTCACCAGGCTGGCCTCCAGGACCGATCCCGCCAGCAGGGTTGCGTCCGTCGCAGCGTCCGCCCTCCTGTCGACCTTGACCTCGGGCGGGCCGCCCGGCGAGCCCCGTGCGCTGTCAGAATTGATCGAGCCGTTCTGGATCAGAAGCAGAGGCGAGCCGCGCGCCGCTTCGGCTTCCACGCGGCGCCGCTCGCCCTCGGCGCGGCGCGCCTCTGCCCGATGCGCGTCGGGACCGGCAGATGCTGTCGCGCCCGGGCTCGCCTCGGCGGCGTTCCGTGCGTTCAGGACAGGCTTGCCCAGGTCGCCGGGCAGCGGCGGCCCCATTCGCGGCGCCGCGTAATCCCCAGGCAGGGCGCGCACAGCCTCGGGCGGGGGAGCCCTGGATGGAACGAGCTCCACTGACGGCGTTTCCTTTGAGGTCTTCACCAGGCCGAAACCCGCTGCGGTCGAGACGGCCGCCACCAGGCCGGCGGCCCCCGCCATCGCCGCCTTGCGCGAAAGCCGAAGAGGTTTTGGCGGATCAGCCCTGAGCCTCATGGCCCTGACAGTCGGATCGAGGTCGGCGGACGCGTCCTTCATCGTCCGTCCCTCCTCTTTTCGATCGCCACGATCCGGGTTCGCCGGCCGGAAACAAGACGAAGCTCCGCCTTGTCGAACAGACGGTCGACGACGACCCGACGGCCGAGCACGCGGTAGTTCACCAGCGCCGCCTCGCCGTCGGCTTCGATGAGAAAGAGCGGCGGGAGGCTTGCCTGATCGATCGCGGCGTCGAACTCGAGAACGACCTGCCGACCGTCGTCAAACACCCGTACAGGTCGCCAGGCCAGTCGCGGGCCCGATACGCGATAGCCGAAGTCGAGGTCCTCCAGCCTCATCCGGGGCTCGGCGTCGCGCTCGGCCTGCCGCGTGGCCCGAGCCTCAAGGGCGACGAGGTCCTCAAGCGGATAACGCCAGGACACGCCGGCCATATAGGCGACGGGTCGAGCGTTGAGCTCTATATGATAGGTCCGCCGGTCGGTGTTGATGACGAGGTTGGTTTTCAGGTCACTGCGCGTGGGTTTGACCAGAATATGGGTCCGACGGGCGTCGCCGGCGCCGCTTTCCGTCTGGCCGATGATCCAGCGAACCGTGTCGCCGGCCGCCACCGGCCCCTGCCCCGCCAGGGCCTCTCCCGGCTGCAAGGCGATGTCGGTGACATGTCCGGGCGCGGCGTAGACCTGAAACAGCGCGCCCGCCTCATAGGCGTAGACCTGGGTCGCATTCAGGTAGTTCTCGCTGGACGGTTGCACACGCGCGGCGGCGTTGGCCGCGACGACGTCCGCTCCGGGAGACGAAACGCTTCTCCGCGCGGACTGGAATGTCGACGCCTCTGTCATGCAGGGAACAGCAAGGCAGAGCGCGACCAGGGCCGCGGACGGCAGGTGAAGGCGGTAATCGTTGCACATGGTTCCGTCCCAACGCCTCAGGCGCCGGTCGGCTTCTTGTCGCCCGGCTTGTCAATGTACGGCCGGAAGGGGCCATCCCCTGTTCCGCGCCCTGACCGCGGCCCAGGCGGCCTTGACCGTGGCGGCGGCGGCCATGACCAGCAAGCATTGTGTGGGCACGGCGTCGGTCCGGCGGGATGTAGCGGCCCCTGCTCAATCGCCTCGAGCGAACAGGCCCATGCCCGCGTCCGCATGTCCTCAAGCGTCCCCAGTACCCTGGCGGCGACGCCGGGCGCGGACCGCTTCAGCGCCGCAATCAACCGGGCGAACATGTTCGCCAGAACAGAATCCTGCCGAACGGCGGGTCCCTGGCGCCAGAGCGCGACCAGTTGGAGCACCTGCAGTTCGACCGAGGTCGGCGTCGCGTCGCTCATTGGGGGGCCCCACGAGCCGCAGGCCGGCGACAAGCCGGGCGATCAGATCGACCGTGGGCGGCGGGACATCAGGGCGCTCACGCTGTTCGAGCGCGCGATCCCGCTCTTTCAGATCGCGGGCGAACCCCTCCGCGGAATCAGGGCTTTCCTGTCCATTTCCATCTCCTCAAGCACCGACCCGAGGCGAATTCTATACGTGAACAACAACAGAACAAGCGTGTTGGAACGATTGATCACAGATCCCGTAGGACTGCGGACAAACCGCACCCCGCGACAAGGTTTCAAGACGACGGGGGACGCCGGGAACCGACTGACGCCCGGTTCGTTTGGAGGGCGCCAACGAGGAAAAATGGCGTGATTTCATACTATTGTATCGTAAATATGCCCGGCGTTCCGGCGCGGGAAATCCAGTTTCTGAACGCGTGTGACGACGCCGGTGCGGTGAGCGCCCTCGCCTCGGTCGCCGCGCAATGGGTCGGCTTCGACACTATCTGCCTTTATCACGGCGAGCGTTTCATCAAGGTGGTCAGCAATCCTGGACAGGGTTTCCCCCAGAACGCCCTGCCGCCATCCGCGCGTCCGATCATCCTGGACAAGGCGGCCTGAATGCGCCCGTCGTCCTGCCAGGGCGGAGCGCCCGGCCCCGATCCGCTGCAATCACACGCCAACGGATGAGCGGCTCTGCGCCAGATGGAGGCTCGTCCGCCCCTCGCCAGGGCTCCCGTGCTCCATTATTCCATGTCCCTCGGAAATCGATGGGATGCGAGCTCCGGCAAAACCGCGTGATCGTCGTCGCGGGCCTCAGCCTGCGCCGCTTTCAGGAAAACCGCGCGCCCCAACGGGCGCGCGGTCCATCAGTCCGGAAACCTATTCGGCTGCAAGGTCATGGACCTCGTCGAGCGAAGGCGGCGGTCCATCGCCATCACCTTCCTGCGCCGGTTCCTTCGCCAAGGTTTCGATGGTTCGCAGGACCGGGGGCAACCATCCTCTCCCTTCCAGAAGCCGCTCCGCCGCGTCGGCCATATCGCCCTTCTTGAAGCCGACGATCCGCCCGGCCTCTTCCGGGCCGACCGCCTCCGTCACGGCCTCCAACACCCGCGCCTTGGGGACGCGCGCGAAGTAGCTGGCGGCGGTGGCCGACCATGTCCGCCTCATGTCCAGCCCGACCGCCGTCGCGAGAGTTTCGGCCTGAGCCCATGCGCCGGGTCGGCGGTCATGGGGATCGCGAACGGCGAGAAGGCCGACGCCCGCACAACAGGCCAGCAGGTCAAGCAACTTGTCGCGCCCCATGGGCGCCAGCACCGCCCATAGGTCCGCCGCCCGCTCCGGCAGCCGCGCGCCCCAAGCCTCGAGACGGTCAACCACGCGCCGACACGCGGGGCTGTCCCCGACGCCCGGCGCGAGCGGTTCCAGTCCCCCGACCGAGAGACGCAGTTGCAGGGGCGTGAAGTCGCCGCAGCCGGGATAGAAGACCTGCAGAGCCATGGCGTGAACCACCGTCGCGAGGGCGGCGGCGACATCGGCTTGAACCGCATCTCTCAGGCCCATGGTCTTGTGGGCCGTCAGGTCGATCAGCAGGCGCTCAGAGAGGGGCGCCGGTTCCTCGTTCCGTTCGGCGCCGTCGCCTTTGGAACGCGGGTGGTCGCCCTCAAGATAGCCCGACGCGCCGTCACTCTCGCCTTCCTCGGCCTCCTCCTCCCAGGGCGGAGGGGGCACCGGCGCCGCATCCTCGGCCCGGACCAGACCGCGCTCGAAGCGGGCCAGGCCGTCATGGCCCAGCATGACCATGATCCCGGACCGCGCCTTGGCCTCCGGCGCATAGTCATAGTCCGGTCCATAGGCCTGCAAGGCCTTGTCGATGGCTTCGAGCCGGGCGTCGGTCTCCGACGGCAAGACTTCGACCGCGTCGGCCTCGGAAATGAGCCGGTCATATTCCTCCGAGAGCGCCGCCATCTCCGCGACCTCCGCCTCGGACCGGACCACCACCACCGGATAGACCCGCCCGAAGTCCGCCGCCTCCGAGAAGTCGGCGCAGACCCCGGCCCATTTCCAGCCCTCGCGCTGACGCGCCGCCTCGGCCAGCGCCGTCAGCTTCTCGCCGACCAGCCGGTCCAGCAGGATCGGGTCTTCCAGCCAACCTCCGCCGTCCTCGGTGAAGAGATCGCGCAGCACGACGCCGCCCTCGGCCTCATAGGCCTCAAGCCCCACGAAACCGACGCGCCGGTCGTCGGCGCGGACCTTGGCCTCGGTCATGGCGCGACGAATGGCGAAGACGGAGGGATAGGGTCCCATCTGCGCCATCACCTGACGCTGGCGGTCCTGATCCTCGCTGACGCAGAAGGCGGTCAGAATATCGAGGGTGATCGTCCCCTCGCGATAGGCGGTCATCAGTTCGGGCGCCGCCGCGCCCAGCCGCAGGCGCTGTCGCACCACCTGAGCCGACACCCCGAAACGCGCGCCGATCTCTTCCGGGCCGTAGCCCCTGTCTTCCGCCAGCCTGCGGAAGGCTTCGAACTGGTCGGCGGGATGCATGGCTTCGCGCGTGATGTTTTCATCAAGGCTGATTTCGTGGGCGTCGTTCTCGGTATCGACCGTGACCCTGACCGGATGGGTTCCCTTGATCGCCTTTCTCTTGGATAACAGCCGCAGAGCCTGCCGCCGTCCTTCCCCTATGGTGACGAGATAGTTGCCGGTCGCTTCGCCGTTCGCCGCGCGCTCGATCTCGACCACGGGCGGCTGCAACACCCCCTTGGCCCTAATCGACGCCGCCAGCGCCTCAATGGCCGCTTCGGAGTGTTTCACCTTCCGGGCGTTCCGGGGGGACGCCTTCAAACGGTTCAGCGGAACCACGATCTCCGCGCCATGGCCCGGCTCCTGATCCTCTCCGACAGCAGCGGCGCCAGCCGCCTCAAGGGCGAGGGCTTGGGTAGATTGAGCAGTCATGTCTGCCTCCTTTGGGCAAGGGTTGCAGGCACGCGAGAGACGCGCCTGAAACCCTGCCCGTCGGCGAGACCGGGGTAGCAAGGGCCAGGGCGGATCGGCCGGAGGGGGATCGCCCGGCCTGCACAAGCTTCCACCCCGTCCGGCGTGGGCCTTGTCGTCCGCGCGGAAGGCCGGGGAGACCGGCCCATTCGGCGGCTAAGCCGCGCACCCTGGCCAGCGCGAGGGCGGAGCCCTTCCATGTCCTTTTTCAAGTGTCTGGACGTGCGAAATCCCTCCACGCCACCGGCGGGAGATGAGCGGAGTGAGAGGTTCGTCAGGTTGGGGGCGGAGCGGCCCTGGCGACGGTCGATCCGTCTGTCATTCGCGGTTGAGTCCGCATGAACGCGTTTCGTCGCGGGCTGATTAGTTCAGGCGTCGACGCGTGGCCTGCCCGCGGGGGTCTAGAACGTCCCTGACCTTCCGCTTCTCCTCCCGGCATGACGGGCCAGGGCTCGGCGCTCAGGGCGCCGCTGGCCTCACCTCTTGACCGATCGCCCAGATGAGGCCCGAGAGCTCACCAGCGATGGCGGCGATGAAGACGGTCGACCGTTTGCCGCTAGCGCTCACAAGACGATAGCGGTCGCAAAGGCGCACTTGGGCCTTGTACGCCACGTCCCGCAACACCGTCAGCTGACGGGAGGTCTTTCCGATTAAAACTCGTGGCGGATAGCGATAGTCTCAGGCGGCGCACGCACACCGCCGTTCATTCCGTGATGGTTTCTTTGGCCGCGCGAACGACCGGCGTCAGCCAACGGACGCACTCGAGGGCCATGTAGAAGGTCTTCGATGCGAGTGCTGACATGGCATCGTTCCCCATGGTTTCTCCCCGGACCAGAAACTCTCGCGAGCTGACCCGTTCGCACCAGCCATCCTCGACCAACCTATGCATATGTCGTCTGACCGTCTCGTACGGCAGCCCGAGGGAGCTTGATACGCTCAAGATTGAAACAGGACGCCTCAATTCATCGGGGAAGACGCCTTTCACGGCGTCGGCCCGCAGACAGTGATGATGGTTGAGATGGCTCACCGAAGCGCGCGCCGCGGCAAAGAAGACGAACATGCGCGTAAAGTCGTAGTCGAAAGGCTCGGCGCAAGCAGGTCCCAAGCGGAGCAAGGCGTCAAGCATCTGGCCGAAGGCGAAATTACGCAAGGCGTCGGCGGGCGGCGGATTATCGGACAACAAAACGGCAAGATCGGTCATGGCCGGCGTCCAGAGAAACGCGCACAAACCGCCCGACTCTCCCCGCGGCATGGTAACTGAGAGAATGAGAATCGGGACAATGTCATGAAGCTAACGATCTGGGTCGGCATGGTGCTCGGGCTGACCCTGATCTGTCTTTCGGTGGTAGGGGCCGCCGCCGGATGGCCGGCTCCGGTGAGCGAAGGCGGATCGGAGACTGTTAAGAGCTTGCTTTCTGCAGACAACGTCCGGTCTCTCCTTACCCAAGCGCCGACGATTGCGACAGGCTTCCCGCCTTTCGGGACGATCATGCTTGTCTCCATCGGCGCAAGCATCGCCGTCTTGTCCGGTCTGATCGAGGATTTCGCGCGACTTGTCAGCCGAATTTCGTCCCGCGCGCTGGCCACGCCCTTGGTGTTCAGCCTGGGCTTGCTAGCCCATCAGTTGTCCGACGCGCTAATTCTAGTCTACTTGCCAGCCTGCGCGATGATCTTCAGTCATCATGGCCGGCACCCCGCCCTCGGCGTCCTGGCCGGATTCGCCGCCTTTTCCGGCGCTCTCTACGCCTCATTTGGTCCTGGCCTCCAAGATCTGGTTCTGCTCGGCATTACGCACCAGGCGGCGCAGGCCGCCGGCCTGGAGTGGGCGTTCAACCCCTTGGCCAACTGGTGGTTTTCCGCTGCCAGCGCCGTCGCTCTGCTGTTCGCGGGTTGGGTCGTGACTGACCGCGTGCTGGAGCGCACACCCCGTTTCCGGCCCGCGCCGCCCCAAACTGACGAGATGAACCCGAACGGCCTCGGCCTGGTCGCCGCCGCAGCGGCAGGAGCCGTCGTGCTTGCCATCTATGCGGGCCTTTCTCTAGGCCAGGCCGCTCCTCTCGCAGATTATCGGGCCCACAGCCTGGCGCGACACACCCCGGCCTTTGAGGCGGGCGCTGCCTTCCTCACCCTCCTGTTGATGAGCATGGGTCTCGCCTATGCGGTCAGCGCGAGGCGCTGGCGCTCGGCCGAGGATGTTTATCAGGCCCTCACCTACGGCATGGAGCGTCTGGCCCCATTCTTCCTAATGGCTGTCTTCATAGGGTTTCTGCTGGCGATGATCGATCTTTCCCGGCTGGGGGATGCCGCCGTAACCGCCCTGACCCTCGGGTTAAGGGAAAGCCGGGCAGACCAGGTCGTGTTGATTGCGGCGCTGACGGGCACCACCGCGATCCTCGACTTCATCGTCTTCTCGGCTTCGGCGAAATGGGCGCTGATGGCCCCTACCCTGATCCCGGCTTTCGCACAGGCCGGTCTTTCGCCCGAACTCGTCACAGCGAGCTTCCGACTCGGCGATTCCGTGGCCAATATCCTCAACCCGCTGCAGCCGGCGGCCGCGCTCGCGATACTCAATGTCCGTCGTTGGGCGCCTGAGATTTCGCTCGGGCGCTTTCTAGCCTGCATGGCCCTGTACGCTATCGCCTATTCTCTCGTCGGCGGCGGACTGCTTGCACTCTGGATCGCGAGGGGCTGGGCCTTCGGCCCCTTCACGTGAAGACATGCCGGGCGTTCAGCTCCCCCCGGCGTGAGGCGTAACGATGCGGGACAATAGACCGTCCAGTGCAGCCAGTTCCGCCACGCTCATGCGCGCCAGGGCGGTCTCCCCCGCTGTGGCGGAACGGCGACGCTCCTGATCGACCTTGGCCGCCCCGGACGGGGTTACATGAACCGTATTGATGCGGCGATCGGTTGGATGTTGGCGGCGGTCGATCAGACCCTCTTTCTCAAGGCGGTCGATGATGCGCGTGACACAAGATGGACTTGTGGCCAAGGCGCCCGCAATCTCAGCCTGGCTGACGCCTCGTCTTCCTGCGGCGGCGACGACCTGCAATATCCGCCCCTGCCGGTCGTGATCGCGATGTTCGGAGGTACTAATCCGTTCCAGCTTCGCGGCGACCGATGAGGCCAGGGCGCGCCATTCGGGCGCGGGCGCAGGTTCAAGCCTCATATGGCGGACGGACGAAAAAGACGACGACATGGTGAAATCTCCAGGGCCGCTCCTTCGACGCCCTTAAGGAGATTTTCAACGCCGCCTCTACCCAATACGGGGAAAATTCCATCATCCGTGGCCGGAGTGATTCAAGTAGGTCGCCAAACAGCGTTCAAGCTCGTCGAGCAGAAGGCCCGCACTGGACTCCGGCAAACGGCCCGAATGGAGCAGAACAATCAATTCGACAGCGGGATTCAAGGCCCCTGGCGGCCAGTACTGGCTTTGCCGCAAGGCGTCCGCCTGGGCACAAAGCATGACAAGCGCACGTCCCAGAGCGGGCACTCCCAAGGCGCCGCACGCTGTCAGCGCCGCGTCTGCGTCGTGAATCAACTGATCCAGTTCATAAGAGGCCGGGCGTCGTGACGGATCGCGGTCGATGAAGGCCTTCACCTTGTCCAGCCGAAGGGCGAGTTCTTCCCGACAGATGGTTTCCAGCGAAGCCAGATTCGCCTCCGCTGCGGCCAGAGCTTCACGCGGGCGCATGCCGTCGCGCGCCCGCACCATGGCCTGGAGCCGGTTCTCGACGCGGCGGATGATTACTGCTGTCATGACGAGACCTTTTGGGGCTGAAGCAGACTGTCGATTTCGGCCTGGGACATATTTGGGTCCACGGCGTCGCCGACTTCCGCAGAAAGATCCGTCTGGCGTCGCCCTGGGTGACCGTCCGGCACGCCTTCGTACCTGAACCGCCGGTCGGGCCCCATATAGACGCCTGCTTCGACAAAATGCCGCCCCGCACGTCCCATCCAGAGAATGCGGTCCAGCATGACGCTGGCGCTGAGCGGTTTCCGAACGATGAAGTTCGCGCCGCAGTCCCGCGCCATCTTCACCTGCGACAAGGGCGTATGCCCCGCCAGGGCTAGAACAGGGGCGTACCGGTTCGGCTCCTGCGCCGAATGACGAAGCCAACTGATTTCAGCGAACCCGTTGCCCGAAAGACTGCTGTCCACCAAGAACAGGTCATAGGCCTGGGCGTTGACTTGCTGCCGAAAAGCCTCGGCGTTCTGAGCCCTCCCGATCTGCTGGACACCGAATCCCATGAGAATTTGCGAGAGGATATCGAGGCCGGATGCGCTGTCGTCCGCACACAGGACCTGAGCCTCGCTCAGGTCTATCCGACTATTCCAGACGTCCTTCTTCATCGCCTTCTCCTCACGCCCCGGAAGCAAGGAAACGTCCGTCGCTTTTTCCTTCGCGGCAAACCGCGGCGGCACACGTCACGTAGCGGAAGTTCCGCTGAGATCAAGGCAACGGAATACATCTTCCACCACCGGCGCAGCATTGATCAGCCTCAATTCGCGGCCGTCTTCGGCCCAAACGCCGAAGACGGCCAACAGAAAACACACGCCGTGGCTGTCGACATGCGTCACCGCGCTTCCATCGAGATCAAGGTCGCAGCCGCGCCGCGCTTCAATACGCGCCTCGAGCGTCTTGGTCGTCTCCTTGTCGAGCCGGGGCGGCAAAGCCTCCAGGTTCGGCCGGCACGCCGCCATCAAAACTCCTTCCACTCCGAGGACGGCGCGCGGACCGTCGCAGTGCTTGCAGGGCGCCGCCTCTCCCCCAGATTCACCACGCCGGCACGGGCGAGCGCCGGGCGTGGCGGGGCCTTGGCCGACGGCGGCGCGGCGTGTTCCCGCACGCTGAAACGGCCCACCAACCGCGCCAGTTGGTCCGCCTCCTGGGTAAGATTGAGGCTGGCGGCGGTGGATTGTTCGACCATGGCCGCATTCTGTTGCGTCGCCTGGTCCATGAGGTTTACTGCGGTGTTGATCTCGCCCAGGGCGAGGGACTGTTCACGCGCCGAAGCCGTGATTTCGTTCATAAGGCCGTGGATGTCCTGGATTCGGCTGACCATGGCGCTGAGAGCATCTTCGGTTTCGCTCACCTGGGAAACCCCCGACTCGATCTGCCGCGCCGACTCGGAGATCAGGGTCTTGATCTCCTTGGCGGCCTCGGCCGAGCGTTGAGCGAGCGCGCGGACTTCGGACGCCACCACCGCGAAACCCCGCCCTGCCTCGCCAGCCCTGGCCGCCTCCACCCCGGCGTTCAGCGCAAGGAGGTTGGTCTGGAAGGCAATCTCGTCGATGACGCCGATGATCTGGCTGATCTGGGTGGCGGATCGCTTGATCTCGCCCATGGCGGCGGTCGTTCGTATCATGACCTCAGCGGCGCGATCACCGTCGCTCCGGGTGAAGTCCACGACAGCCGAAGCTCGCTGCGCGCCGTCCGCCGACTTCTGTACGGTGACGGTGATTTGGTCGAGAGCCGCGGCCGTCTCTTCCAGCGTCGCCGCCTGGTGTTCGGTTCGTCTGGACAGATCATCGGCCGCCTGGCTGATTTCGCCCACGCCGCTGCGCATGGCGCGGGTGTTGACGGAAACTTCCGCCATGGCTGTTTCCAGCTTTTCGAGCGCCGCGTTGAAATCGGTCTTGAGCCGACCGTACTCGCCGCTGAAATCCGATGATATCCGCGTCGTGAGATCGCCTTCGGCGAGACGGGTCAGAGCCTCCCCGGTCGCTTGCACAACCGCCTGCTGTGCAAGCTCAGCCGAATGTCGCCTCTCGTCGGCTTCGCGGCGGGCGGTTTCGGCCGCTTCGAGATAGAGGGAGATGACGAAATCCATGTCGAGCATGGCGGCCTTGATCACGACGCCGAGCGTCGCCGCAAGTTCTTTGCCCCCGTCGCCCTTCGACCACCGTGAGCGGTTCATTTCATGCTCAGCGACGATCGCGCCTGTCAGGGCTTCAAGGACCAGGGCGTAGCCGCCAATGTACCATCGAGGCTCAAGCCCGATACGCGCATGCGTTGAGCCGATGCGCTGAACGCTTTCCACATAGGACTTATCGAAACGCCCTGAGGCGATATTGGACCAATGGGCCGCCTGGGAGCTTTTCGCGCCATTAATCTGACGCTCGCCGGCGAAGAAACGCGCCACCTCGGGAAACTGACGGATCTGTGCGTAGAAGCCTTCCAGACTCTCAGGAAGCGCCCGTTCGATCGTGGCTTGCGTCCGCGCGAGTCGCTGCTGGGCCGCCTCGTCCAGCTTTATGAAAGCAAGACGCTTCTTTAATTGAAAGGGATCCGACATGACCACGCGCCTCCTGAATATGGAGAGCCTTTTGCCGCCACTTCCTGAAGCTCGACCTACTGATGCATCGCACACGCAATAATTGCGGCTTCGAATGATTGTGCACCGCAACCAATCTTTACGGAAGGGCAAGATTGGGGATCACCTCATGGCGAGGCGGTCGTGCCCTGAACCCTGACCGGCGACGCGACCACATCGTCCGCCCGAGAAGGTCTCTCTTCAGCTCTGATGAAATCCCGATGAAGCGTCCCAAACCTCGCCTCCGCTCGAGCACCGTGGATCTCATCTGCGCCGGCCTTTTCGCCGGACTGACCATCGGCGTCATGCTGATCGTCGTGCTTTGATGCTTCGACTTCAAACCGAAACGAGCGCCCACTCTGGAAGGCGGCGGACGTCTGCGGCGCTGGTCCGAGTCCTGTTTCCAACATAAGCTCGGATCTTAACCCTGCTTAACATCTAGCGTTCAAGCTTCAGACATGGGCCGCAGACCAAGCCGCCAGGCCGATCCGGCGTTGGTGTTCCCTAGCCCCTGCCGCGACCAGAACACCTCGATCCGCAGGCCTCCGTACCGGGCCGTCTTCAGCTCCAGTCGCCCGCCGCTGTCGGTCACGCGATCCGATGCGATAGCCAGACCGAGACCGTGGCGACCGCCCCTTTCGCAAGTCAACTAGGTTAGATCGCCCACGCGGATGTTGTTGTACTTCCCAGGTCTGACGCCGCCTGACGCGGCCTGTTGAACTTGCGTACAATTCAGAAATGCGTAGCGGGCCTCGCCAATGGAACGACCGCGATGGCCGATCACCCAACGAATGGACCGATCCAGCACGCTCAAGCCACTCGCTGAGCGGGGCATATTAATTTTGTCATCCCAGAGAAGGCGAACCTGGTTGCCTCCCTTTGCCGCCCATGCATCGGCTGGAGAGGCCCGTGGTCATGCCGCTCAGGTCCCTGCGATCCTTCGCATATCGGATCGACGCCAGAACATCGCGGCACTCCAGACAGACACGTCCGCCGTCAGCTAGGCGCTAGGTGTTCAAATTCAGTTCCGCAACCATGAAGTCGACGAAGGCCCTCACCTTCGGCATGGCGAGTACCTCATCACAATTACGCAGCATATCGCGCAATGCCCTGTGTATTGATGTCCAACAGGAATGATCCATCGAGATTTCTACGACAACGCCATCGTGCGGAAGGCCTACACAGCCAAAAAGCTGTTGGACCTCGCCTTCCTGGTCAGAACCAAGTGACGAAGGTCTACGCCCGCAACGGAATGGTCTTTCCCGTCTCCTGCTCGTCCACACTGCTGCATCTCAACAAGAATGGACCGGCTTCCGTGACAGAGGTCGCCCGCGCGTTGCCCCCCTCACCAGACGGTGGCGCAACTCCTCGCCACGCTCAGCAAGCTCCACGTCATCGAAAAGCGAACCGACGCCGCCGACCGCCGACGCACCGAGTATTTTCTGACCGAGTTCGGCACGGCCCAGGCCAGCCTTGGTCGGCTGGGCCGCTTGAAATCCATTTTTCCGGCTGCACGCAAAGTCGCATCTCGATCCATTGCGGACCTATCCGATTGCCTTGGTCAATCGTCCAGCTAACGTAGAGCTATGGAAATCAACCGCAGAATCGTCGTTGCTGGAGTGGGTTTGACCGTCACTTCACCCCTCCACGCTTCTGCTGCGAGCATGGGGAGCGCGCCGATGTACGGCTTAATCGGGAAAATGACAGCGCAGCCAGGTCGTCGCGACGAGTTGATAAGCATCCTCATCGAGGGTGTGAGCGGTCTGCCAGGCTGTTTAAGCTACATTGTTGCGGCCGACCCGCAGGAGCCGGATGTGATCTGGATCACAGAGGCGTGGCAGAGCAAGGAGGCGCACGGCGCTTCACTCACGCTACCGTCTGTCCGCGATGCGATCTCTAAAGGGCGTCCGATGATCGCGGGAATGTCGAGGGTGGCCGAAACGGAGCCGGCAGGAGGGCACGGCCTCGTCACGCCTACCCTCTGACATCCGCTTCCCACCCTTGGTCGACGTTGATGGCGACCGCTTTCCAGTCCGAAGGCCAATGTCTGCTTTCGGCGCTGAAGCCCACGACCGCAATCGACCCTTAGCTGACGTTTAGCTCTTGGGGCCTACGCCAAGCATATCCGGGCGTTCTGGCGGAGCGCGACGGACTCCTGCGGGCGGGCGATCGCACCATCACCCTTCCTTCCGACACATCGATTAATCCTCACGCCATCGTGTGTCGGCGCTGGCGAGGTCGGCCCGGCCTCCTGCTGGTCGCGGTTCCGCTGATCGCTCAGGTAAGATCAGACGGGACCACAGGAGACCTGGACGTGCTGGTCGTGCTCGAGGGCAGGCAGGAGCGCGGCCGGGGGCGCGAAACCCTTGCCGCAACAGACGAGCCCAGAACTGCGCGATATCGCCTGACGGAAAGGCGATGCTTGTGGGGTCAATGGCCGCAGACGATCCTATGGTTCTCAGACCATCCGATCTCTAGGGTTGCATGAAGCACCGCCAAAGCTAGGACCTCCCTCACGCATGCCTCACGCCCTGTTGTTGCTTGTTCCGTTCGGGGCCCCCTTCGCGGCGGCCATGATGGCTCTTTTTCTGCCGTCACGCGCCCGGAACGCCGCAGCAGCTCTGGCCTGGTTAACCTCTTTGGCGGGTCTGCTCTGTCTGGTGGCCCTGTTCCCGGCGGTCGCCAGCGGTGAACCCGTACGCTGGTCGACACCATGGCTCCCGACGCTCGGCGTCAACTTCACCCTGCGGCTGGACGGGCTGGCCTGGCTCTTCGCGATCATGGTCCAGGGCATCGGAGCCCTCGTCGTGCTCTATGCCCGCTACTATATGTCGGCCGACGACCCGGTTCCGCGCTTCTTCGCCTTCCTGCTGGCCTTCATGGGCGCGATGACGGGCATGGTCATGGCTGGCGACCTGATCCAGTTGGCCGTCTTCTGGGAGCTGACCAGCCTCTTTTCCTTCCTTCTGATCGGCTACTGGCACCATAGCGCGGCGGCGCGCGACGGGGCGCGGATGGCGCTGACGGTCACGGCGGCGGGTGGTCTGTGCCTGCTGGCCGGGGTCGTTGTGCTGGGCCGCATCGTCGGGAGTTTCGACCTGGATGTCGTGCTGGCGTCCGGCGAGGTCATCAAGAATAGCCCCTGGTATCTGACCGCCCTGCTTCTGATGCTGGCTGGCGCCCTGACCAAGAGCGCGCAGTTCCCCTTCCATTTCTGGCTGCCGCGCGCGATGGCGGCCCCGACCCCGGTCAGCGCCTATCTGCATTCGGCGACGATGGTGAAGGCGGGCGTCTTTGTGATGATCCGCCTGTGGCCGGTGCTGGCGGGGACCGACGCCTGGTATGTCATCGTCAGCACGGCGGGGATGGCGACCTTGTTGTTCGGCGCATGGAGCGCCGTCTTCCAGAATGATCTCAAAGGCTTGCTGGCCTATTCCACCATCAGCCATCTGGGCCTGATCACCCTGCTTCTGGGGCTGGGCAGTCCGCTTGCGGCGGTGGCGGCCATCTTTCACACCGTGAACCACGCCACATTCAAGGCCTCGCTCTTCATGGCCGCCGGGGTCATCGACCACGAGACGGGCACGCGCGACATGCGCAAGCTGAGCGGCCTCAGGCGATCGATGCCGGTTACGGCGGCGCTCGCCATCGTCGCGGCCGCCGCCATGGCGGGGGTGCCCTTGCTGAACGGCTTTCTATCCAAGGAGATGTTCCTGGCCGAGGCGGTCGCCCATACCGGCGGGCGCCACCTGAACCTGGCCCTGCCCCTTCTGGCCACGGTCGCCAGCCTGCTGAGCGTGCTCTATTCGGTGCGCTTCATCCACCAGACCTTCTTTGGTCCGCCGCCCGTCGATCTGCCCAAAGAGCCCCATGAGCCCCCGCGCTGGATGCGCTTTCCCATCGAGGTCCTGGTCGGCCTGTGCATCATCGTCGGCGTCTTGCCGGCCATCACCATCGGCCCGGTCCTGGCCGTCGCCGTGCGCTCGGTGCTGGGCGATGACGTCCCCTACTACAGCCTCGCCCTGTGGCATGGCTTCAACCTGCCGCTGCTCATGAGCATGATTGCGCTGATCGGCGGCGTGACGCTCTACAAGCTGCTGGGTCCCCGCATCAACGCCAGCAAGCGGCCGTGGCTGGTTGGCCGTTTCAACGGCGCACGCGCCTATGACCGCGTCATGCGGACCTTCAAGCAGTCGGCGGAATGGATTGTCAGTCGCTTCGGCGCCAGCCGCCAGCAGGCGCGCCTGCGCGCGATTATCCTGACCTGTATGCTGGCCGCGGTCCTGGCGAGCGGTCTGGCGGGACTGGGCTTCAACGAAGCCGGGGTGACCATCCAGCGTCCCAGTCTGGGCTTCACCCTGCTCTGGATCATTGGGGCGTCCTGCGCAGTCGCCGCAGCCTGGCAGGCCAAGTATCACCGGCTGGCCGCTGTGGTTCTGGTCGGCGGCGCCGGTCTGGTCAGTTGCATGACCTTCGTCTGGTTCTCGGCGCCCGATCTGGCCACGACCCAGATGCTGGTCGAGGTCGTCACCACGGTCCTGCTGTTGATCGGCCTGCGCTGGCTGCCGAAACGCTTGCCCGGTCTGGGCTCCCCCGAACAGGAGGCCAAGGCTAGGCGGCGGCGCGCCAGCGACCTGGCCATCGCCATCCTGGCCGGCGCCGGAATGGCCCTGACAGCCTTCGCCGTCATGACGCGGCCCTCGGCGTCGCCGCTCGCCCGTTACTTCCTTGACCATGCCTATTCGGAGGCGGGCGGTCGCAATGTCGTGAACGTCCTTCTGGTCGATTTCCGCGCCTTCGACACCCTGGGCGAGATCACGGTCCTGGGCATTGTCGGTCTGACGATCTGGGCCCTGCTACGGCGCTTTCGCCCCGCGTCCGACAGCCTCGGCCAGACCGAGCAGAAGCGCATTCAGGACGACAGCGACGACCGACGGGAAGACCGCAAGCTGGGCGACACCCTGTCCGAGACCATGCTGATCCCACGCGTGGTCATGCGCTGGCTGTTTCCCTTCATCGTCCTGCTGGCGCTGCATCTCTTCCTGCGCGGACACGACCTGCCCGGCGGCGGCTTCGCGGCGGGCGTGACCCTGTCGATCGCCTTCATCCTGCAATATATGGCCTCAGGCGCTCGCTGGGTCGAAGAGCGGCTGGAGATCCTCCCCTTGGTCTGGATCGGCGGCGGGCTGCTGATCGCCGGCCTGTCGGGGGTCGCCTCATGGCTTTTCGGCTATTCGCTGCTGACGTCCTGGTTCCGCTATGTGGACTTGCCGCTGATCGGCAAGACGCCTCTGGCGTCGGCGGTCGTGTTCGATGCAGGCGTCGCCCTGCTGGTGGTCGGCGCGACCGTCCTGATGCTCGTCGCCATCGCGCACCAGTCCCTGCGCAAGTCGCGGGCGGTCACGACCGCGACCACTGAAGAGGAGACCGTCTAATGGAAATGGTTCTCGCTCTCGGGATCGGAGTGCTGACCGCCGCCGGCGTCTGGCTGCTGCTGCGACCTCGCACCTTCCAGGTCATCATCGGCCTCTCCCTGCTCGGCTATGCCGTCAACCTGTTCATCTTCGCCATGGGCCGTCTGCGCGCGGGCGCCCCTCCCGTGCTTAAAGGCAATGGTCCGGTTGATCCCGCCGCCTATGCCGACCCTGTGCCCCAAGCCCTAGTCCTGACCGCCATCGTCATCAGCTTCGCCCTGACCGCTCTGTTCCTGGTGGTGCTGCTGACCAGCCGAGGCATCACCGGCAGCGACCATATCGACGGACGGGAGCCGGGCGAATGACCGACTGGCTTGACCATCTCATCGTCGTACCTGTGGTGCTCCCGCTAATCGCGGCGGCAGCCATGCTGCTGCTCAAGGAGCAGCGCTATGGTCTAAAGGCCCTGGTCAGCCTGCTGTGCCTGATCACCCTGGTCGGCGTGGCCTACCTCCTGCTGCACGAAGCGGCGAGCGGCGGACCGGCAGGCGACGACACGGCACGTATCTACAACCTCGGAGCCTGGTCGGCGCCTTTCGGCATCACCCTGGTGGCGGATCGGCTTTCGGCGCTGATGCTGGCCCTGACAGCGACGCTGGCGGCTGGCGGCCTGCTTTTCTCCTATGCCCGTTGGGACCGGGCGGGTCCGCGTTTCCACGCCCTCTTTCTGTTGCTGGTCATGGGCGTGAACGGCGCCGTCCTAACGGGCGACCTGTTCAACCTCTTCGTCTTCTTCGAAGTCATGCTGGCCGCCTCTTACGGCCTGTTGCTGCACGGGTCGGGCGAGAAACGGGTTCGGGCCGGACTGGGCTATGTCGCCATCAACCTGACCGCTTCGCTGTTCTTCCTTATCGGGGTCAGCCTGATCTACGGGGTGACCGGCGCGCTCAACATGGCTGACATCGCCAGCAAGGTCGCGACCATCCCCGACCATGACCGCGCCCTGTTCCACGTCGGCTGCGCCATCCTGGGGGTTGCCTTCCTGGTCAAGGCAGCGGCTTGGCCGCTCGGCTTCTGGCTGCCGGGCGCCTATGCCGCCGCCAGCGCCCCGGTCGCAGCGGTCTTCGCCATCCTCAGCAAGGTCGGGGTCTATGTCATCCTGCGCCTTGCCACCCTGTTGTTTGGGACCGACGCAGGGGCCTCAGAAGGGTTTGGCAATACCTGGCTGCTCGCGGCGGGCGTGGCCACGGTTATCTTCGGCGCTGCCGGCATGGTCGCGGCCCGACGCCTGGAAGGGGCCGCCGGCTATGCCGTCATGGTCTCGTCCGGCACGGTTCTGGCCATCGCCGGAACCACCGTGCCCGAAGCGGTTGGCGGCGCGCTTTTCTACATGGCGGCCTCCACACTTGCGGCGGGGACCCTGTTTCTTATCGCCGAGATTCTGGCGAGGGGCGAGGACGTGGCTGCGTCGCCGCAGGATGCGGTCTTCGACGATGAGTATGACGACCCTTTCGCCGCCGACGACGTGCATGAAGTCGGGCGCGTCATGCCTGCGTCGACCGCCTTCCTCGGCGGGGCCTTCATCCTGGCCGCCCTGGTGACCGTCAGCCTGCCGCCGCTGGCGGGCTTCGCCGGCAAGCTGAGCATCTTCGTCGCGCTGTTGGCGGGCGACGGCGCGATGTCGACCGCCAGCTGGGTCCTGATCGGCGCGCTGACCCTGTCCAGTTTCGCCGCCCTGATCGCCCTGACGCGGTTCGGCGTGGCGGGTTTCTGGCGCGAGGACGCCGTCGCGCCCAAGGTTCGCAGTCCCGAGTTCCTGGCCATCGGCGGCCTGGTCCTGTGCTGCTTGTGGCTGAGCGCCGGCGCCGCCGCCAGCCTTACCTATGCCGAGAAGACCGGCGAATGGCTGGCCACGCCCAATTCCTATATCAGCGCCGTGCTGGGAGACGCAGAATGATCCGCGCCCTCCTGCCCCACCCCTTGCTGACCTTGGGTCTCTTCGCCACCTGGCTGCTGCTGAGCGGGTCAGTCTCGGCGGGCGACGTGCTTGTCGCCATCATGGCAGCCCTGGCGATCCCCCAGGTCATGCGACGGCTTGAGCCTGACCGGTCCGGCGTCCGCTCGCCGGGCACCGTTATGCGACTGGCCAGCTACGTCGCTGTCGATGTCCTGCGGTCCAACTACGCCGTGGGCACGATTATTCTGGGGCGGCGCAAACGCGAACGCGTATCCGGCTTCATCCATGTTCCGCTGGATCTGCGTAACCGATACGGCCTGGCCGTGCTCGCCATCATCGTGACCAGCACGCCGGGCACCCTATGGGTCCAGTATGACCGGCTGTCGGGCCGTCTGCTCCTGCATGTTCTCGATCTGGTCGAGGAACAGGACTGGATCGACCTGATCAAGGGCCGATACGAACGCCTGCTGATGGATATCTTCCCGTGACCGCCTCCGCCGTTCTCTACTGGGGGTTGGGCGTGGCCCAGACCATGCTGTTGCTGGCCATGCTGCTGGCCGCATGGCGCATGATGCGCGGCCCCCGCGCGCAAGACCGCGTCCTGGGCCTCGACACCCTCTATCTAAACGCCATGTTGCTGATCCTGGTTCAGGGGATGCGTAGCGGCGTCGGCCTCTATTTCGAGGCGGCCCTGATCATCGGCATGCTGGGCTTCACCGCGACCGTCGCCCTGGCCAAGTTCCTGATGCGTGGGGAGGTGATCGAATGACCCCGTCTGAATTGCCGCTTTGGGCGGCCTCGACCATCGTCGCCGTTACGGTTTTCGGCAGCCTCCTTGCGCTTACCGGCTCCATCGGCCTTGTCGTGCTGAGACGCTTTTATGAGCGGGTCCATGCCCCGACCCTGGGCGCCACCCTGGGCATGGCCCTGATCGTCGTGGCCTCGGTGATGTTCTGGTCCCTGGCCGAGGGTCGCCTGGCCCTGCAGGACCTGCTGATCGGGATATTCCTGACCGTTACGACGCCTGTAACGCTGATCCTGCTGGCTCGCGCCGCCGTCTATCGTGACCGCGTCGAGGGCGATGAGGATGCACCGCCAGAATAGGCTTCAGGGCGATAGATCGATGGAAGCGCAACGACAGCCAACCCGAAGCGTTGCAGATCACCATCCCACTAGGAACGGAGTCGTCATGGCGACGGTTTTTGAAGTGACCCTCGGCGCGGACGATGGCTCCTCGCGAATAATCCGTACTCAAGCCATGAGTGCGGATGACGCACGAAATACCGTCGAGAGCCATTTGCAACCGGGCGAGACCGTCGTCTTCGTTGAAGCCGCAGAACTCGATGAACTGGACGATGACGGTTTGAGAGATCATCCCCAAGAGGGTCCAGAGGTGAATCTCTCCCCACGGGCCCAGTGATGAGCTGTTCCGCAGGCTTCAATCCCGACCAGACAGGGAGATAGCTTTTCGAAAAATTTCAGCAGCCGTGCTCGCGTCAGCTTCTGTCGAACGACGACACCGCCCTCTGCATCGACGCCGTGCACCTGAAAAACCGACTTCGCGATGTCCAAACCAATCGTGGCTACCTGTCCCATGGCTCTCCTCCAGCTCTGCCGGAGGTCTAACGCCGCCGGTGGGTTGGAGAGCCGTCCACAGCATCAGAAGCAGACATTGGCGACGCGCCTGGAATCGGACTCTTAGAGGTTGGCCTGTGAAGGTCCGCTTTCGACCCATGGCGGACATCACCAGGACATGCTCTCCTCCGCCCATGCCCAAGAGCGAACTGGCCCGGGAAGTCATTCTTGAACACGTCATTGGCGTGTTGCGCCGTGTGACTATGTCCGCGGCAGAGGCTGTCACCGAGGCGACCGAGCTATACTACGATCTTGGTCTCTCAGGCGAAGATTTGGCTGATGCCATCGATGGGATAAGAGCGCCTTACGGGACCGATTTCACCGGTATGGACCTGCGGCGCTACGCACCGGGCGAGGGGTATGATCCCGGTTTCAATATCGTTCGCGATTTCCGAGATTGGCAAGGTAAACGGACGTATCGCAGCCTGACTGTAGCCAGCTTGATTGAGGCAATTCAGGCTGGTTCGTGGAGCGCCCGCTAGCCACCCTTAGCGGACGTCTACGGCGGCCGACGTCCGCTTTCGGCGCCGAAGCCCATGACCGCAACCGACCCGTTGCGGACTTCGAGCATATGCCGACAATGATCGGCATGCACAGCACCACAGCATATGAGCGACGTACCACTCTCTGCCTCAATGAGCTTGAGCGATTACGCGTGGCGCTTGCTGACGAGGTGGAGAGATACCGGATCGCGATCCGGGGCTACACGCCTGAGAAGATGGTGCAGTTTGGCACCCCCTATTTGGCGAAGCTGGAAGCGCGGGTTGCTGACGTAGACAAAGAGATCGCAGACCGGGCCTGAGTCCGTCTTCCACCCCTAGCCGAAGCTCCGAAGGTCGGCTTGTCGGCCGCAAGGTCAATGTCCGGTTCCAGGCTGGGTGTCTATTTCGCAAACGGACCCATTGCGGACACTGGCCTTGGCCGCAAAGACGGGTGCATGTCCGCCAACTTCACCCCAACCGCAGCCCAACAAGCCATCCTCGAACGGTTGCGCGTCCCGGAGCGTATCGAAGTTACACTTCAACGACCGAGTTTCGCGCTTGATGCCAATGAGCTGAGACTGTGCGAGAGGCGCTCAGAAGAGTTGGCGAGGGGCTTCGATCCCGATTATGAACTGACTGCCGAGGGAGCTGATTGAAGGCCTGATCGACGGGCTTTTCACCCCCTGAGTCTGCTAACCCCCCTTAAGCGAACTTCGGTTCACGAACCTTAGCTGACCTCGGCGTTCGGAGGATCGAAGGCTCTGGGCGCGGTAAATGATGCGGTCAAAAGGTCGATGTCACCGCAGCCATCGAAATAGCTCTAGGCTTCGATCATCTCTGCGTAGCCGCCTTTGACATAGAGTATGAACTCCAAGGGGTAGGCGTTCGGCCCCACTTCGGAGCGAACCCATCCCCCTGGGCTGACGGTGACCACGGCGGGCGGCAACGCCCTGTCCACGCTGAGCTCAGTGTAGAAACCGGGCTGACGTGCCCCTGAGTTTTCATCCAGCGGCGACCAGAGTCCTTGGGTTAGTTACGCCTCGCAGCGTAGGGTGAGCAACAGGCCGGGCCGCGCAGCTTTCATACTGCGCAGCGAGTCGGCCTGTTGCGGTCAGACTGGCTGCAAAAGCCTCCGGTGTCAGGTAGCCGATCGATGAGTGCGGCCGGCAGGTGTTGTAATCCAGCGCCCAGGCAGCGACCTTCTGTCGAGCATGGCCGAGGCCGAAGAACAGGCTTTCGTTGAGCAGTTCGTCACGCATCCGCCCGTTGAAAGATTCCACAAACCCGTTCTGGGTGGGCTTGCTCGACGCGATGTAGTGCCAGTCGACGCCATGGTCCTGCGCCCAGGCCAGGATGGCCGTGGACGTGAACTCCGTGCCGTTGTCGCTGACGATCATGGCGGGACGGCCCCGCCGAGCGATCAGCGCTGTCAGTTCGCGTGCGACGCGGCGCCCCGAGATCGAGGTGTCGGGGATCGCCGCCAGGCACTCGCGGGTGACGTCGTCGACCACATTGAGAATGCGGAAACGGCGGCCCGTGGCGAACTGATCGTGCACAAAGTCCAGCGACCATCGGGCGTTCGGCCTGGCCTCGATCAGGATCGGCGCCCGCGTGCCGATGGCGCGGCGGCGCGAGCGGCGCTTTCGCACCGTCAGGCCTTCCTCTCGATAGAGCCGGTAGATCCGGTTCTTGCCCGAAAGCTCGCCCTCACGTCGCAGCAGCACGAACAGCCGGCGATAGCCGAACCGTCGCCGCTCCACAGCCAGGGCGCGCAGCCGCTCCCGCAGCGCCGTGTCCGGCTGACGGCAAGATCGATAGCGCACCGATTTGCGGTCGGCCTTGATGATAGAGCAGGCCCGCCGTTCGCTGACGCCGAACGTCGCCTTCAGGTGGGCGACGGCCTGGCGCATCGTAGCGGGCCCTACCACTTTTTTGAGAGCAGATCGTTCAGCGCCGCCTTGTCGAGCATGGCGTCGGCCAGCAGGCGCTTCAGCTTTCCGTTTTCATCTTCCAGGGCCCGGAGGCGCTGGGCGTCCGACACGCTCATCCCGCCGAACTTGGCTTTCCAGGCGTAGATCGTGCCCTCCGACACGCCGTGCTTGCGCGCCAGCTCGCCCGCTTTGGCGCCCGGCCTCGTTCTCCCGCAGGATCCCAATGATCTGCTCTTCCGTGAATCTCGCTCGTTTCATTCCGTCCGTCCTTTCAAGGGCCGGGCTCTAGCTCCGCGTGGAGGAAATTCTCAGGGGCACGTCAAACTGGCGATGCCCCCAGCTGCAAGCTCGGGGCGAGCAGCAATTTTCCATCAAAACAAAAGGGCTTTGCGAAGACGATCCAAGCCCGGATTCTCCGCAAGGTTCCTGGAATTCGAGACCCGCATGACGAGTCGACCAAAGGCATAAATGCTCGAGCAGGGAGGCCATAGCCTGCGCAACCGAAATGACCGCTTTGCGCCCCACATCCGGCCGTTCGGCCTTGTAGCCGACGATCCCGAAAGCCGCCCTTCGTTCCGCCAGCGCTCAACTGGTTCAGACCCGACATTGCGCTCACGGCCCAACAGGTGTGGCCACCATTATGTTCGGAGTGCAGCAATCAGGGCGTCCCGAGCCATGGCCACGCGCGGGTGTCGCAGCGATGAGCGTGCCCAGACGAGGTAGTAAGCGTTGCGCGGCACCGTGACCGGGGCGGGTATCTCGATCAGCGTGCAGGCAGCGCGTTCGCTGCGGGTGAGATAGCCGGGCATCACCGTCCAGCCGAGACCCGCGCACAATCCCGATCGCAATACTCTCAAATCGGGCGCGGTCAACGCGGGCTGGCTCGTCAGCTCGAGCTGGTTTGCATGGAGCCAGGTTCGCAGCAGCGGCCGGTCGAGGTCGTAGGCGAGGTGGGCCGTCCGGTTGAGCCCGTCGGCAAGCGGCAATTCGGCAATCCGCATGGCCACGGCGGGCGAGGCTACGGCGCGCAGGTGCTCTTCGCCCAGCGCATGGAAGGCCAACCGCGGATCTTCGGGTTGCGAGGCGGTGACGGCCAGGTGCACCTTGTCTTCGAGGAGCATGGCATAAAGCGCCTCGCGCCCGCCGATATGCAGCCGCAGGTCCAGCCCTGCTTCCAGCAGCGGAGCCAGTCGGGGCGTGATCATTTCGCCCAGCAGGTCCGACGGCGCGGCGATGTGGACCGTGCCCGAGATGCGGGACGAACGGGCCCGCGCGCTGGCCAGTGCCGATTCCGCCGTGTCGAGGCTGCTTCCGATTGAAGCAGCGAGATCGTCGGCGATCGCTGTCGGTCGGACGCCGCGCGAATGGCGATCGAACAAGGGACGGCCCAGTTGCGCCTCGAGCGATGCGATGTGCTGCGACGCCGCCGGTTGGGTGATGCCGATTGCCCGGGCCGCCTCGCTCAGTGAACGACGGCGATAGACTTCGACAAAGGTGCGCAACTGCAGGAGGGACATTCCGGTTCCATAAGCGGATTTATGGCCGTCCGCCATTCCCGCTGGATTTCATGATGCCGTTCCCTGCGTATCTAAGCCGCCGAAGGAACGATCGAATGCAAAATCGCCGCCAGCTGCTGAAAGCTCTCACCGCTGTCTTTGTGGCGGGTGCGGCTGCGCTGGTTGCGTTTGCTCGTGTCCCCGACATCAATGGAAAAGGACAATTGACGATGACCCGCATTCTCATGGTGGCCACCTCCGCCGACCGCATGACTCCCGGCACCGAACCGACGGGTGTCTGGCTCGAGGAACTTACCACCCCGTACTACGCGTTCCGCGATGCGGGCGCCGAGGTGACGCTGGCCTCGATCAAGGGCGGCGCCATCCCCGTCGACCAGCGCAGCGTCAACGCCGACGGCGAGAACGACGCTTCGGTCGAGCGCTATCTGAAGGACGAGGCCCTGAAGGCCGAGGTTGCCGGTACGCCGGTGTTCACCAGCATCGATCCCGCCGGCTACGACGCGCTGTTCATGCCGGGCGGCCACGGCACCATGTTTGATTACCCCGGTAGCGAAGAGTTGGCGCGCCTGGTCGAACGCTTCGATCGCGAAGGCAAGATCGTCGCCGCCGTCTGCCATGGACCGGCTGGGCTGGTCTCGGCGGCGAAGGCCGATGGCACGCCCTTCGTCGCAGGCCGCCGTGTCGCGGGCTTCACCGACAGCGAGGAACGCGCGGTCGGCCTCGATCAGGCGGTGCCGTTCCTGCTCGAAACGCGTCTCAAGGAACTTGGCGGCAAGCACGAGAGCGGCCCCGATTTCGCCCCATTCGCTTTGCGCGACGGCAATCTGGTGACCGGCCAGAACCCCGCCAGCGCAACCCGCACCGCGGAGCTCGTGATGGAAGCCCTCAAGGACAAGAACGCCTGATCATGCGGTATCTCCACACCATGCTGCGCGTCGCCGATCCCGAGGCGGCGATCCGTTTCTTCACGCTGCTGGGTCTCAAGGAGACCCGGCGCATGGAGAACCAGGCCGGGCGTTACACGCTGATCTACCTTGCCGCCGACGAGGATTTCCGCGGCGACGGCGAGCAGGGCGATGCCGAGGTCGAGCTGACGTACAACTGGCCGCCCGAGGATGGCAGCGCTTCCGAGAAATACACGGGCGGCCGAAACTTCGGCCATCTCGCCTACGGGGTCGACGACATCTACGAAACGTGCGCGCGGCTGCTGGCGGGCGGCGTGACGATCAATCGCCCCCCGCGTGACGGATACATGGCGTTCGTCCGCTCGCCGGACGGGATCTCGATCGAACTGCTGCAGAAGGGCGAACACAAGGCTCCGGCCGAACCCTGGGCCTCCATGCCCAACACGGGCGAATGGTGATGGCGAAATTGTTCGAACCGATTGAGGTTGGCGGGCTGCGGCTCGCCAACCGCATCGTCATCGCGCCGATGTGCCAGTATTCGGCAGTCGACGGCGCGATGACCGACTGGCACCAGATGCATCTCGGCCAGTTGGCGCTGTCGGGCGCGGGCGCGCTGACGATCGAGGCGACCGCGGTCAGCCCGGAAGGGCGCATCACCTACGGTGACGTCGGCCTATACGATGACCGTACCGAAGCGGCGATGCGAAGCGTGCTCGAAAGTGTGCGTCGTTGGTCGGACATGCCGCTGATCATCCAGCTGGCCCATGCCGGCCGCAAGGCGAGCTGCGCCAAGCCGTGGCACGGCGGAGCGCAGCTTGCCCCCGATGCAGAGAACGGCTGGCAGACCGTGGCACCCAGCGCCACTCCCTTCGCTCCGGACGACCATCCCCCCGTCGAACTGGACAAGGCAGGGCTTGCCCGCATCCGGGAGGCGTTCGCGGATGCCGCCCGCCGCGCCAGCAGGCTCGGCATCGATGCCATCCAGATCCACGCGGCGCACGGTTATCTGCTCCACGAGTTTCTTTCGCCGATCTCCAACCGGCGCGGCGACGAATACGGCGGCAGCCTCGACAACCGGATGCGGTTCCCGCTCGAAGTGTTCGATGACGTGCGCGAAGCGTTTCCGGCCGACCGCCCGGTGACCGTCCGCGTTTCTGGGACCGACTGGGTTGAAGGCGGCTGGACAGCGGAGGAAACCGCATTGTTTGCACAGGAGCTGGAGCGGCGCGGTTGTTCGGCAATCCACGTGTCCAGCGGCGGCCTCGACCCGCGCCAGCAGATCCCTGTCGGTCCCGGCTATCAGGTGCCGCTGGCGCGGACGGTCAAGGACGCGGTCGCCATGCCTGTCGTGGCGGTCGGAATGATCACCGATCCGCACCAGGCGGAGCGCATCCTCGAAGACGGGCATGCCGACGCCATAGCGATAGCCCGCGCTGCGCTGTGGGATCCGCGTTGGCCCTGGCACGCCGCCGCCGCGCTTGGTGCATCGGTCAAGGCGCCCCCGCAATATCTCCGGTCCGAGCCCCACAAAGCGGGCCGCATCCTCGAGGAAATGACCCCATGAAAACCTCCGTCAAACTGCTTCTTGCCGCTGGCGCTGCCCTCGCGCTTGCCGCCTGCTCGACGACCCGCGAGGGTGCATCCGCGCCCCAGATCGAACAGGTCGCGACCTTCGATGGCGCGATGCCGACTGGCGTGACCGTCGCCCCCAACGGGCGCATCTTCGTCAACTTCCCGCAATGGGGCGACAACGCGCCGTTCACGGTTGCCGAGCTGGTCGACGGCAAGGCGGTGCCTTATCCCGACGCCGCGACCAACCAGCCCGATCCGGCCGACCCGGCTGGGCATTTCATCTCGGTGCAGAGCGTGGTGGCCGACGGCGCCAATCGCCTCTGGGTGCTCGACACGGCGGCGCCCAAATTCTCTCAACCACAGGCCGGCGGTGCAAAGCTGGTGGCAATCGACCTTGCGACCGACCGGGTGGTGAAGACGATCGTCCTGCCGCCCAGCGTGGTGCTGCCCACGACCTACCTCAACGACGTGCGCTTCGATCTGCGTCAGGGCGCCGAGGGCGTCGCCTACATCACCGACAGCAGCAACGAGGGGATCGGCGGCATCATCGTCGTCGATATCGCAAGCGGGCGGGCGATCCGGCGCCTGTCGAACCATGCGACGACCAACCCCGAGCCCGGCTTCACCCCGGTTGTCGATGGCGCGGTGCTCATGAACCGCCCGGCTGACGGCCCCGCGACGCCGGTCACGATCGCAAGCGACGCGATTGCGCTCAGCGCCGACGGCAGCCTGCTGTATTACGGTCCACTGTCGGGCCGGACGCTGCACGCGGTGCCCACGGCAATGCTGCGCGATCCCGCGGTGTCCGAGGAGGCATTGGGCCGCGCGGTCCGCAGCCTGGGGCGCAAAGGCGCCTCGGACGGGATAGCCGAGGATGACAAGGGCCGCGTGTTCGCCGGCGATTACGAGAACAACGCGATCCGCGTGCTCGACCAGGGCAGCTGGACGACGGTGGTCAGCAACCCGCGCATCAGCTGGCCCGACACGCTGTCGATCGGCACCGACGGCTACCTCTACTTCACCGCCAACCAGCTTCACCGCCAGCCAGGCTTCCACGGCGGGCGGGACTTGCGCCGCAAGCCCTACGAGCTGCTCCGCATCAAGGTGGGCGCGGCTCCCGTCCTGTTGCGCTCGCGGTGACCCCATCAGGCCGGGCGGGCTCGCGCGGGGCCGCGATCCGGCGAAAAATCAACAACTGACTTGAAGGAATACAGTCATGACCAAGGGTATCGAAGGCAAGGTCGTTCTCATAACCGGCGGCAGCAGCGGCATCGGCGCGGAAACTGCGCGTCTTCTCGCGGAACGCGGCGCCAAGGTGGCCATCGCCGCGCGGCGCAAGGACAGGCTCGACGAGGTCGTCGCGGACATCGCCGCAGTTGGCGGAACGGCACGTAGCTACGCGCTGGACGTGACCGACAAATCGGCGGTCCAGTCCGTCGTCGCCTCAATCATTGCCGACTTTGGCCGCCTCGACGTGCTGATCAACAACGCCGGGCTGATGCCGATCCGTCCGATGGCCGAGGTCAACACCGACGAGTGGGACCAGATGATCGACGTCAATCTGAAGGGTACGCTCTACGGCATCGCGGCGGCCCTTCCCGGTTTTCTCGAGCAGGGCAGCGGTCACATCATCAACTTGAGCTCGGTTGCGGGCATCAAGGTCTTCGCACCGGGCGGCACGGTCTACTCCGGCACCAAGTTCGCCGTCAGCGCGATCAGCGAGGGCTTGCGCCACGAGGTGGGGGAAAAGGTCCGGGTCACGTCAATCGAGCCTGGAGCTGTCGAAAGCGATTTGAAGTTCACGACCTCTGGCGCGGCTGTCGAGACGGTGCTGGACTTCTACAAGCAGGCCATCCCGGCGGCATCGGTGGCGCGTGCTATCGCGTTCGCTGTCGAACAACCTGATGACGTCGACGTCAACGCGATCGTCATCCGGCCGACCGCACAGCAGTTCTGATTTCGACGAGGAGGCGGGGCCGCGGGTGCTCCGCCTCATGGGGAACGTACCGGCCCGCTCGTCCGTTACTTTGCCGAATAATATCTGTCCGTTTCACTTGAGGAGTCATTTGTGTCCAAACTTGCCCTGTATGTGCCACTGAAGGCCAAGCCCGGAAAAGAGCGCGATGTCGCCAATTTCCTGACCTCGGCATTGCCGCTCGTTCAAGCTGAGGCAGGCACTCTGACCTGGTATGCGATCGAGGAAGGTCTCGGTGCGTACGCGATCTTCGATACGTTCGACACAGAGGAGGATCGGCAGGCCCATCTTGACGGCAAGGTTGCCGCCGCACTGATGGAGAAAGCAGAAGAACTGTTTTCTGAACCGCCGCAGATTCACAAGTTCACCCTGCTCGCCGCGAAATAGCGGAGCGGTCGGCACCCTAAGCTGCGGTTTGACTGCAGGGTAAGGCTCGTGTTTCCATCCGGAATGGATGGCCCAGCCGAAACGAGAAATGAATAAATGAATACGACAGGCCATCCGCGATAGTGGATGGCCTGTCTTTTGCGCTTATCACACCTCTGAAGTTACTGATAAGGTGCCGTTGATGTGTCGCGACGTAACGGCGCCATTGGTCCGCGGGAGATTCTTGAGCACATCAATTTGGCGCGATATTCGGCCGTTCTGGCCTAGTCATTCAGAAAACCGCCGTGAATCGATCCCAGGATGGCCCTACGGGAAGGAACCTCTCAGGTAGCAGAAGGTTCAGGAAACTGAGATCACTTGGAAGGGTGCGATGTCCTCCGCCGTTGCGATGGACCGGATCATCACCAAGCTCTCGATTTGATGACGCGTTGAAAACAGCTGGGAAAGGAGAAGATCCGTGAAAGCTGTCGTGTACAACGGGCCCAAAGATGTTTCTGTCAACACCATCGATGATCCCAAGATCGAAAAGCATACCGATGTTATCATCCGGCTGACCACGACCAATATCTGCGGGTCGGACCTTCACATGTATGAGGGCCGTACCAGCTTTGAGAAGGGCAAGGTCTTCGGTCACGAAAACCTTGGCGAGGTCGTCGAAGTCGGCGCTGCCGTAGATCGTATCAAGAAGGGCGATCGCGTGTGCATGCCGTTCAACGTCGGTTGCGGTTTCTGCGAAAATTGCGAACGCGGTTTGACGGGTTTTTGTCTCACGACCAACCCTGGAACCGCCGGCGCAGCGTATGGCTTTGCCGAGATGGGTCCGTGGCAAGGTGGTCAGGCCGAGTTCATGCGCGTGCCTTATGCGGACTTCAATTGCCTGAAACTGCCTGAGGACGCTGAGGAGAAGGAGGATGACTATGTCATGCTCTCCGACATCTTCCCGACGGGTTGGCATGGCGTCGAACTGTCAGGGTTCCTGCCTGGCGAAAGCATCGCGATCTACGGCGCCGGTCCGGTCGGTTTAATGGCCGCGCACTCAGCCGAAATCCGCGGTGCCGCTCAGATTTTCGTGGTCGATTCTCACGATGACCGCCTGAAACTGGCCGAGGCGATGGGCGCTATTCCGATCGACATGCGCAAGGGCGATCCCGCCCAGCAGATCCTTGACGCGACCGGCGGCCTCGGGACCGACCGGGGGGTTGAGGCGGTGGGGTATCAGTGTTGCGATCGCCACGGCAAGGAGCGCAGCAATTACACGATGAACTGCCTCGTCAAAAGCACGAAGGCCACCGGTGGAATCGGCGTCGTCGGCGTGTTCATCCCGGAAGACCCGAACGCGCCCGACGATCTGCAGAAGGAAGGCAAGATGGCGTTCGACTTCGGCAACTTCTGGTTCAAGGGCCAGAAGATCGGCACCGGCCAGTGCAATGTAAAGCACTACAACCGGCGACTGATGAAGCTTATCGAGCAAGACCGAGCCAATCCTGCCCAAATCATCTCGCACCGACTGCCGCTTGATCAGGCGCCAGACGCTTACAAGCATTTCGACGAACGCGATGCTGGTTGGACGAAGGTCGTGCTCAAGCCGGGTGCCTGACCTTCGACGGATAGGAAATAAATATGACTTTGAAAGGCAAATCAGTTGCTATTCTGATCGCACCTCGTGGAACAGAAGAACCAGAATTCTCGAATCCCAAGCAAGCTGTCGAGGACGCTGGTGGCAAAGTTACCGTGGTCAGTTTTGAACCGGGCAAGGCTCGCACAGTCAATAGCGATCTTGACGAGGGCGGCAGCTATACTATCGACAAGACGTTTTCCGAGGTCAAAGCCGACGATTTCGACGGACTTGTTGTGCCCGGAGGGACTGTCGGTGCCGACAAGCTGCGCGGCAGCGTCGAGGCAATTGATTTTATCCGGGCTTTCTTCGATCAGAGAAAACCTGTTGCGGCTATATGCCATGCACCCTGGACACTGATCGAGGCGGGCGTGCTTAAGGGTCGCACCTTGACGTCCTACCCGACGCTGAAGGTCGATATCGAGAACGCCGGCGGTGCATGGACCAATGAGGAAGTCGTGGTCGACAACGGCCTTGTTACCAGCCGCGATCCCAATGATTTGCCCGCCTTCTGTGCCAAACTCGTTGAGGAGATCGCAGAAGGTGTGGGCGCGGCGCTCGCAGCAGGGAATTAAGACGGGGCGTTTCGACGAACCATGTGAGGGTCCTCTCCTTGGAGAAGGTCCGCACAAAGCAAGCGTGGCGGATGGCCAGCAATGGCCGTCCGCCACGACGCGTATCACACGAACACGGCGCACCTGACGGGCACTCAAACCCTAAGCCGCGTCAACCGCGGTGACACATCGCCGGCTCCCGCTTCCAGATTCGACCCATTCCAACGTGTGGTTGAGATGCACCTGATCGAACGTGCATTCGGCCAGATTTACGACTACAGCGCCGCCTTGAGATAGCGGGCGGTGAGACTGCCTTCCGCTTCTGCAACGACGCCAGGGACGCCGCTGGCAACGATACGGCCCCCATCTTCCCCGGCCCCCGGTCCCAGGTCGATGATCCAGTCCGCCTGTGTGATGGCGCGCATGTCATGTTCGACGACTACGACGGTATTGCCGGCGTCTACGAGGCCCTGCAGGTGTTGCATGAGCCGGTCGCCATCGGAGGGGTGAAGCCCCGAAGTTGGCTCGTCGAGGATGTAGATCGTGTTGCCGCGTTGAGCGCGTTGCAGTTCAGTCGCCAGCTTGATGCGCTGCGCCTCCCCGCCAGACAGCTCGGTCGCCGGCTGACCGAGCCTCAGATAGCCAAGACCGATCTCCCGCAACACGTCGAGGGAGCGCATCACAGATGCCTCGCCAGCGAAGAAATCGCACGCATCGTCGACCGTCAGTTCGAGCACCTGGGCGATATTGCGCCCGTTCCATTCGACTTCGAGCGTTTGCGGGTTGTAGCGAGAGCCATGACAGGTCGAGCAGGGGGCAAAAACGCTCGGCAGGAACAGCAGCTCCACCATGACGTATCCCTCGCCCTCGCACACAGGGCAGCGGCCTTGCGCGACGTTGAACGAGAACCTTCCGGGGCTGTAGTGCCGCCGGCGGGCGAGCGGCGTATCAGCGAAGATCCGTCGCACATGGTCGAACATGCCGCTGTAGGTGGATAGGTTCGAGCGTGGCGTGCGGCCGATCGGTTTCTGATCGACCCGCACCAGCCTGCGAACATGCTCCATGCCTGCGACAATGCGTCCTTCAGTGTCGTTCTGTGCAACATCGAGCAGCGGATCGATATCCTCCTCCTCGGCCACGGGGGAGCCGCCGAGGTGTTCCGTGACGAGCTCGGGCAGCGCCTGACTGACAAGACTGGATTTGCCCGATCCCGAAACGCCGGTGACAGCGGTGAAGCAGCCGATGGGAAACTCGACGTCGAGACCATGGAGATTGTTCCGCCTGATTCCTTCCAGGCGTAGCCATGCCTTGGGATCGCGCGGTGTGCGCTCACTGCGGAGCGGCTCTGCGAACAGGTAGCGGCGGGTGATCGAAGTCTCGACGTCGGCAAGCCCCTCTATCGGCCCGCTGTAGAGGACTTCACCGCCCTTTTCCCCGGCTCCTGGCCCGACATCGACGAGCCATTCCGCGCGGCGGATCACGTCGAGATCATGTTCGACGACGAACAGGGAGTTGCCCGCCGCCTTGAGACGCTCGAGAATGGTGAGCAAGGCTTCGCCATCTGCCGGGTGCAACCCTGCCGAAGGCTCGTCAAGCACATAGACCACGCCGAAAAGCTGTGACGACAATTGCGTGGCAAGCCGCAAGCGCTGCAGCTCTCCGGAGGAGAGCGTCGGCGTGCTGCGGTCGAGCGAAATGTAGCCAAGGCCAAGATCGATCAGCGGCTCTAGCCGCTCGATCAATTCGCAGGCAAGGCGTTGGGCGGCGATCCGCTTCTCGTCGGAGAGATTGGGCGTGCGGCGTACGTCGGGCGCGCTCTTGTGCGCAGAGCCGCCCGCCGCAACCCGTTGTTCGACCGCTGCATCGCGGGCCGCTTTTTCCAGAACATGGCCCTTTGAGGGGGCGGAGACCGCCCCATACGCGCCATGCGCGACGGGCATCAGCAAGTCCTTCAGCTTGAGCACCGTCAGGTCGCCGAACTCGGCAATGTCGAGGCCGGCGAATTTGACCGACAGGGCTTCGCGCTTCAGGCGCTTGCCGTCGCAGGTCGGGCAATCGCGGCCGATGATATATTGCGAGACGCGCTTCTTCATCAGCGCGCTTTTAGTGTTGGCGAAGGTTTCCAGCACATAGCGGCGCGCGCCGGTGAAGGTGCCCTGGTAGCTCGGCTCCATGCGGCGTTTGAGCGCCGTCCGGGTCTGTTCGGGCGTCAGGCCCGCATAGACCGGCACCGTTGGCGCCTCTTCAGTGAAGAGGATCCAGTCGCGATCCTTTTTCGGCAGGTCGCGCCACGGCGTATCGACGTCATAGCCGAGTGACACGAGGATATCGCGCAGGTTCTGGCCATGCCATGCCGCCGGCCAGGCGGCGACTGCGCGTTCCCGGATCGTCAGCGTGTCGTCGGGCACCATCGTTTCTTCGGTCGCATCATAGACGCGCCCGATGCCGTGACAGGTCGGGCAGGCCCCCGCGACCGTGTTGGGGGAGAAATCCTCCGCATAGAGCATGGGTTGATGGCGCGGATATTCGCCGACGCGCGAATAGAGCATCCGCACCAGGCTGGAGAGCGTCGTCACGCTGCCGACCGAGGATCGCGCGTTGGCCGAGCCGCGCTGCTGCTGCAACGCGACCGCAGGCGGCAAACCGTCGATCGCGTCGACCTCCGGCACGCCGGCCTGGTCGATCAGGCGACGGGCATAGGGCGCAACCGATTCCAGATAACGCCGCTGGGCTTCGGCATAAAGGGTGCCGAACGCGAGCGATGACTTGCCCGAGCCCGATATGCCGGTGAACACCACGAAGGCGTCGCGCGGTATATCGACGTCAATATTTTTGAGGTTATTCTGGCGCGCGCCGCGAACCTGCACGCAAGCGGGCGGCCCCGCATGCCCATGATCGGTGGCCGGCGTCGTCGCGTGAATATCCTTGCTCTTCAATTCAGTCTTCCTGCCCTATACGCCCGTGCGGCCCGTGGTTCATCACAGTCGGGTAACAGATGAATGCATTTCCGACTCACTACATCCAACGGCCAGGCTGGCCCGATGTTCGGTACCTTTGAAATATTTTTCCAGCATTAGACCAAAACCATTTTCCCGTTGGGTCGCGCGACGAGGCCAGACACACTCCGCTGGTAAGCGCCTGGGCCAGGCGGCCCTGGTCCGTGCCGCTATCGGCATGTAACGACCGCACTTCGGCGCTTGTTACCGCATCGCGACGCGTTGCCCATTTGCCAGAGCGCGCTTCATCATGGCCGGGGTCGGGCCATGATGACGGCCGAGTTGTCGATCCGAGCGCCTCGCGCCGCTTCGGATCGGCGGGTCAGTAGTGAATGACCTGATGAGCCCGAGCAGCAGCGCCGATTGCACGAAATTGAGCAGGCGGTGGCTGGCGGAGGCCGCGGTCATCGCGTCTCGTGGCCTCCGAGTTCGCGTCGGTCCTGATCGCGCACCAGCCAGTGGACAGCGCCGAGCGCAAGCGCCGCGCCCGCGAGTGCGGCAATCTTGGATGATTCCGTCTCGCCGAGGTCCAGGATGATGAATTTGCGCGCGATGGCGAGGAGCGCGATCAGCACGATCGTGCGGACCTGGAGGATCCCGAAGCTGCGTTCGGTCGCAACAAGAAGGGAGCGCTTGAACTCGAGCGCGATCACCACGGTGAAGATCATGCCGAACACCACCTGGAAGGTGGCGTAATCGAGAGTGTCGAATGCCCCCAGAACCAAGCGGTTCACGACTTCGCACATCAGCGCCCAGACCGACGCCACGACGATCGCCGCAATGATGACGCTGAGGACGAAGATGACACCTTGCTCGAACTTCTCGTAGAGCGTCATCGCCGACCATTGTTCACGGGTCAGCCCGGATCGTTGCAAGTCTTTCATGATTGCCCCTCGAAGCCGCCCCGGAGAGACAAGCTCCCCGGGGCTTCGCCAGACGGTGCGATATCGCACGGAGCGGAGGGGTCGCCGCAAACCGGCGACACCCAATGTGGCATATCAGCCGTTCTTGACCTCGATGCGCTTGACCTTGGCCTGCGCCTCGGGAGTCTGGGGCAGCTTGATCGTCAGAACCCCGTTCTTGAAGGATGCTTGCGCCTTTTCGCCATCCACACCGGGCGGGAGCGGAATAGTCCGGTAGATCGCGCCGTAGCTGCGCTCGGAGAGGTAGTATCCCTTTTTCTCCTCCTGGCGCTCGATCTTCTTCTCCCCCTTCACAGTCAACATGTCATCGTTGACCGTCACCTCGATGTCCTTCATCTCCATGCCCGGCAGCTCGATCGACACTTCGATCGCCTTTTCGGTCTCGACCATGTCGGATTTGGCTTCGCCGCTGCCCCAGGGCCATTCGAACTGACCGACCCGGTTCCAGAAGTTCTCGAACACATGGTTCATTTCGCGCTGGAGCGTCGCGATCGGGTTGTCTTCGCTGCTCTTGGCGTCTGGCGCGCCGTCCTTGCGCGCCCAAGGGATCAGGTCCTTGATCTGCATGATGGTGTCTCCTTCGGTTTTCAGGTGCCCTTGACGGCGATCCTTTTTGGCTGCGCTTCAGGGGCTCGGGGGAGCGTCAGGGTGAGGACGCCTCCGCGCATCTCGGCCTCGATCCTGTCGGGGTCGAAATCCTCGGATAGCGTGAAGGCCCTTTCGAAATCGCCCTCGCCATATTCGGCATAGGCAAGTTCCAGGTTTTCTGGCCGCATCGGCTCAACCTTGCCGCGGATCGTCAGCACGCGGTTTTCAAGCGTGATCTCGACGTCATCCGATCCGACGCCCGGCATTTCCAGCATCATGGAGACGCCCTGATCGGTTTCGACGATATCGGTCAGCGGGCGGTAGATGCGGCCGCCACCGATGGTCTCGGGCGTGTCGGTCGGCGTCTTTTCGGTGGCTTGCGTGATGTCGGTGCTCATCGTTCCAGCTCCTCTAAGGCCGCTTTGATCTCGATTTTCTTCTTCCTCGTTTCCTCGGGCTGGGAGATGGCGATCCGCAATACGCCGTTCGTCATCTTCGCCTCCACCTTGTCATCCGAAGCCGTGAACGGCAGGCGGATAGCGCGGGAAAACTTGCCATAACCGCGTTCGTTGCGGTGCCAGCGCGCACCTTCGGGAACCTCGGGCGGCTTGCGTTCGCCCGACAGCGTCAGGACGTTGTCCTTGACCGAAATTTCAATGTCGCCCGGTTCGATGCCGGGAAGTTCACCAGTGACGGCGACGGCCTCGGAGCCTTGCCACACATTCACCGCCGGGAACGCCGCGCGGGACGGGGGCCAGAAGCCGCGGTCGAGATCGCGCATCATGGAGCGCATCAGCGCGAAGGGATCGCTGCGGCGCAGATATGTCGGATAGAGCATTGCTGGCCTCCTGTTGCTGATCGATGCCCCCGAACCGGCGGCATGGTCCGACCGGGCAACGGTGCCGGCTGGATGTCGGTTCGGAGACCGCCCATCAAGATAGGCGGGCCCATTTATTATGCAAGCATATATGATGCTTGCATTGCACTTTGGGTGGACCGCAGTTTATCCTGTTTCTCATGCAGACGGAGGAAAGATACCCTTGATCACTTCTGATCTCGCCCTGATCGGGACGACGATCCACCGGGTCGCGCAGCTCATCCAGCAGCGGATTGACAACGAGATTGGCGACAGCGGCCTGACCCGCCTGTCCTGGATGGGGGCGGCACATGTCGAGGATTCGTCCGGGCTGACCATCGGCGATCTGGCCGGGCGGCTGGAGGTGGGCCGGGCCACTGCGGGCCAGCTCGTCGATCGCATGGTACAGGGCGGTTGGGTAGAGCGGTGGGCGTCACCCGACGACCGACGGGCGCAGATCGTCACGGCAACGCCAAAGGCCAGGGCGATGCTGGAGGAGCTCGAGCCGCGGCAATCGGCGCTCGAAGATGAGATCCTGCAGGATCTGTCGGCGGACGAGAGGCGCATTCTGCTGGCGCTGCTCGAGCGGATCAGGGCGCGGCTCGGGCGCTAGGGAAAAGGAAAAACCGTTTGGAAAAGAAGACCGAATACAGCATCTGGTACTGGGTGATGGCTTTCATAGCCGTGATCTTCATCCAGGATCTGATCGCCGGCTGGCAATCCGTGGCTCCCATCAGCTACAGCCAATTCGAAACCTATCTCGAGGACGGCAGGGTCGCGTCGGTCGCGGTCGGGTCAGACACCATCACCGGCGCCTTCACCGAACTCGTCGACGGCAAGAGCCAGTTCGTGACGACGGTCGTGGATCCCGGGATCCTGCAGCGGATCGACCGCTCCGGCGTCGAGATCACGGGCGTTCCTCAGAATACTTTTTTCGGCGCACTGATTTCCTGGGTGGCGCCAGCGCTTGTCTTCTTCGGAATCTGGATGCTGCTGTTCCGCAAGTTCGCCGACAAGCAGGGTTTTGGCGACTTCATATCCCCAAAGGCATATTGCTCGTCGGGCCGCCGGGAACCGGCAAGACGCTTCTGGCGCGCGCGGTGGCAGGCGAGGCCGGCGTGACCTTCTTTTCGATCTCGGGATCAGAGTTCGTCGAGATGTTCGTGGGCGTCGGTGCCGCACGGGTGCGCGACCTGTTCGAGCAGGCCCGGAAATCTGCCCCGGCAATCATCTTCATCGACGAACTCACGCTCTTGGATGGCGCGCTCCTCCGGCCAGATCGCCGGTGGCCATGATGAGCGTGAGCAGACGCTGAACCAGCTTCTGACCGAGCTCGACGGCTTCGACCCTTCAGTGGGCATCGTGCTCCTGGCCGCCACCAACCGACCCGAGATCCTCGACCCCGCGCTGCTGCGTGCGGGACGCTTCGACCGTCAGGTGCTGGTGGACCGGCCCGACAAGACGGGGCGTGTGCAGATCTTGAACGTGCACATGAAGAAAGTGACGCTCGCCCCAGACGTCGATGCCGAGAAGGTCGCAGCGCTTACTCCCGGCTTTTCCGGCGCGGATCTTGCCAATCTCGTCAACGAGGCAGCATTGCTCGCCACGCGCCGCAAGGCTGATGCGGTGACGATGGACGACTTCAACAATGCCGTCGAGCGCATCATCGCGGGGTTGGAAAAGAAGAACCGCGTTCTCAATCCGCGCGAACGCGAGATCGTAGCGCACCACGAGATGGGGCACGCGCTGGTGGCGATGGCTCTGCCGGGGTTAGACCCGGTGCACAAGGTCTCGATCATACCGCGCGGGATTGGCGCGCTCGGCTACACCATCCAGCGCCCGACCGAGGACCGCTTCCTGATGACGCGGGAGGAACTCGAAAACAAGATCGCAGTCCTGCTTGGCGGGCGCGCGGCAGAGAAGATCATCTACGATCATGTCTCGACCGGGGCGGCGGACGATCTGGTCAAGGCGACCGACATCGCCCGCGCCATGGTCGCGCGTTACGGGATGGACGAAGACCTCGGGCATGTCAGCTATGACACCGATCGGCCCGGCTTTCTCGGCGCCGGCGATCAGGCGTCCTGGCTCAACCGCCGCTACAGCGAGGCCACGGCCGAGCGAATGGACCTAAAGGTGCGCGACATCGTGGATGGCGTGTTCAAGCGCAACCTCACCCTTCTTGAAACCAATCTGGATCTTCTTGAGCAATCGGCGCAAGATCTCCTGCAACGAGAGACACTGGTCGAGCCCGATCTTGTGGCAATTGGGTCCAAGGTGAAAAGAACTGAAGCGGTCGCTGCGTGACACTGTCACTGGCGCAGATGATCGGCGAACAACCCTGACTGGATAAAGAAAACGGAGAAGAGAAATGGCAAACGGAGCTTGCGATATTTGCGGTCGACCGGCGACGGCGCGCGTGCGTGCCTCGGTGAACGGCAGGGTTCAGAACATGGAGCTTTGCGACCAGCATTACAGCGAAATGGCGCGCCGGTCGGGGCGCAGCGCCTCGCCGCTGGAGTCCCTGTTCGGACGGCGTTCCCTTCTTGACGAATTCTTCGGCGAGAGCGGTTTCGGCAGCCTCTTTGGTGACAGTCCGCTGCGAGGCGGCACGCTCGGCTCTATGGGTGATGGCGACGACGCTGTCGTCGACGCCACTTTCGGCGAGGGCGCGCCGCGGCGTGGATCGCGGCGCGGCGGCGGACGCACCATCGCCGACCGGCTGAGCGAACAGGGCAACAAGCTGCTGCAGGATGCCGCACAGAAGGCCGGGGAATTCGGGCGCAGCGAGGTCGACACCGAACATCTGCTTCTGGCATTGACCCCGTCTGACGTCGTCAAGACGATCCTCGAACAGTTCAAGGTCGATGTGGACGATCTGCGGCGCCAGATCGAGAAGGAAGCGAAGCGTGGAGACGCCAAGACGGAGGGAGAAATCGGCGTAAGCCCTCGCCTGAAGGACGCGCTGAACCGGGCCTTCATCGCCTCGAACGAACTCGGCCATTCCTATGTCGGTCCCGAGCACCTTCTGATCGGACTTGCCGAGGAAGGTGAAGGCCTGGCCGCGGCGATGCTGCGCAAGCTGGGGTTGACGCCGCAGGCGCTGCGTCAGCAGGTGACGAAGGTGGTCGGCAAGGGAGCCGAGGAAGGCCGCGTCGAGACTCCGTCGAACACCCCCGATCTCGACCAGTTCAGCCGTGACCTGACGAAGCTCGCCCGCGATGGCAAGCTCGATCCCGTCATCGGCCGCGCCCGCGAGATCGAGACGACGATCGAAGTGCTGGCCCGCCGGAAAAAGAACAACCCGGTGCTGATCGGCGAGCCCGGCGTGGGCAAGACCGCCATCGTCGAGGGACTTGCACAACGGATCGTCGCGGGCGAAGTGCCCGAGGCGCTGCGCGACAAGCGGCTGGTCGAGCTCAACATCAACTCGATGGTGGCCGGGTCGAAGTATCGCGGCGAGTTCGAGGAGCGTGTCCAGAAGATCCTCAAGGAGATCACCGAGGAGAAGGACAGCCTGATCCTGTTCATCGACGAGATGCACACCATCGTCGGCGCCGGCCAGGGCGGTGGCGAAGGTGGTCTCGACATCGCCAACACCTTCAAGCCGGCGCTGGCGCGGGGCGAGCTGAACCTGATCGGCGCGACGACGCTCAACGAGTACCAGAAATACATCGAGAAGGACGCAGCGCTCGAGCGACGGTTCCAGCCGGTTTATGTGGACGAGCCCACGGTCGCACAGACGATCATGATTCTCCGCGGGCTGCGCGACACGCTCGAAAGCCACCACAAGGTGACGATCACCGACGAAGCGATCATCGCCGCCGCGGAGCTTTCGGATCGCTATATCACCGGTCGCTTCATGCCCGACAAGGCGATCGACCTGATCGACCAGGCCGCGGCGCGGGTGAAGATCTCGGCCACTGCGCGGCCCGTGGACGTGCAGGAGCTCGAAGCCGAGGTCGCGCAGATCAAGCGCGAACAGGACTATGCCGCAGCCCGCAAGCAATTCGACCGAGCAGCGGAACTGAAGAAGGAACTCGAGCAGAAGCAGAAGGAGCTTGACGAGCTTCTGGAGATCTGGAAGCGCGACCAGGCTTCGGCGACCGCCGAGGTGCGCGCCGATCATGTCGCGCAGATCGTCTCCAAGATCACCGGTGTTCCGGTCACGGAGCTGACCGCCGAGGAGAAGGACAAGCTCCTGAAGCTCGAGGAGAAGCTGCACGAGCGCGTCATTGGCCAGGAAGAAGCGATCCGCGCCGTGGCCGATGCGGTGCGCCTGGCGCGTGCGGGTCTGCGCGAAGGTTCCGGTCCGACCGCGACCTTCCTGTTCCTCGGGCCGACCGGGGTTGGCAAGACGGAACTGGCCAAGACGCTCGCCGAGGTAATCTTCGGCGATCAGGACGCGATGATCCGTATCGACATGTCGGAGTATGGCGAGCGCCACTCGGTTGCCCGGTTGGTTGGCGCACCTCCGGGCTACGTCGGATACGACGAAGGCGGGCAGCTGACGGAGAAGGTGCGCCGTCGGCCCTACTCGGTCGTGCTCCTCGACGAGATCGAAAAGGCGCATCCCGATGTCTACAACATCCTGCTTCAGGTTTTCGACGATGGCCGCCTGACAGATGGCAAGGGCCGCGTGGTGGACTTCACTAACACCATCATCATCGCCACCTCGAACCTCGGTTCGGACATCATCCAGCGCAACCTCACGAAACGCGGCAGCAGTGAGTTCGACGAGGCCAAGCAGAAATCCGAACTGATGGAGGTGTTGCGCGGCCATTTCCGGCCAGAGTTCATCAACCGGATCGACGAGATCATCGTCTTTCATTCGCTGAATCAGTCGGAGATTCGCCAGATCGTCGAGTTGCAGCTCAACCGGGTGAAGAGGACCGCCCTCGGCCAGGGCGTCGAACTCGAATTCGATGTGAGCGTGGTGGATCACTTCGGCGCGGTCGGCTTCCGCCCCGAATTCGGCGCCCGCGAGCTGCGCCGGCTGATCCGGTCGGAGTTGGAGACCGAGTTGGCCCGCGAGATGCTCTCCGGGCGGATCGAGGATGGTGACAAGGTCCGCGTCGCCTGGTCGGAAGACGAACAGAGGGTCGTGTTCGAAAAGATCGTAAAGGACACCGGTGACGACAGCCCGGACGATCAGGCCAAGGCCGGGATCGAGGAGCTTAGCGAAGTTGCCGAAAACAAGACGGACGTTCCAAAGCCCAGCGTTGAGGATGAGGTGCAGTCCAAGGACGACAAGTCCGCCGAGTGACAGCGCAAAAGACTGGCCCGGCGCGATATCGGTCGCGCCGGACCATCTCTTCGGAGAGTTATAGGAAGGTCCACGGCATGAACGTCATTAGATCATTTCGCAATCTCGACCGGCACGGCCAACAGCGCGCGCCTGAGGTCATCGAGGAAGAAGTGCGGCAACTTGAACCGCACCTTGCGCGCTTTCGCGAGGATCTGGTCCGGCTCGAAGTCGTTGCCTCGCAGACGAGGGGCAAGAAGCGCATCAAAGTTAGCCTGCGCCTGCAACTGCCGTCGGGCGTGATCGCGGCGCGGGAAGAGGGATTCGAGATCGAGCCTGTCCTGCGCAAGGCCTTTGCCGACCTGCGCCACCAGGTCGATCGGCATGTGGCGCGCCTCAAGCACGAGCCTGAATACAAGCGTCCCGCCCGCCGGCGCCGGATCGGCGCCCCGCTGCCGCCCGCGCGGGATGCGGCGGAAGCGGACCGGCGCCAACTCTTCTTCGACCTGATCGAGGATCATCTCGATACGGTCTACGATACCGTCAGGCGCGAGTTGACCTATCTCGAGTGTAGCGGGTCTGTGCCGGCTGGCTACCTGAGCGTTGGCGATATCGTCGATGCGACGATCCTCAAGGGGCTGGCCCGCTTCGAGGATCGGCCTTCGGAGTTTTCCGTCGGCGACTGGCTGAAACGGCTGGCTTTTGAGACCATCGAGGAAGAATCCCGCGCCGCCCGCCGCGCCGTGCCTGAGGATGCCGCCTCCATCGAGGCGGAACCCGAGGCCCCGGCGGAGGATCCGACCGAGGCGGATCAGGCGATGTTCGAGTTCTACCAGCCCGACGAAGTGCTGATGCTGGAGGACCTCCTCGCCGACGACGGCGGCACAGACCCCGAGAGCCAAGCGGATCGGCATAAGATCGCCATGGTGCTGCACCGGGCAATCGCCGATCTTCCGTCGGTCGAACGCCGCGTTCTCTATCGGCTCCACCTCGACAACGCTACGATCGCGGAGACGGCAGACCTTTTCGGTCTGACCGAGACAGTGGTCGCCGAGATCGCAGAAAATGCGGGCGCGACACTACGCGCGAGGCTTGCCGAAGCCGGGTTGGTCAGAGATCCATCAGGCTGCGCGCCCATCGAACGGGAAATCGCTCACACGCAGCGTTTGCCTCAGCCGATCGAGGATCGCCGCCGCGTGGCCGCCGCTCTAACCGGCGAGGAGGCCGGCTCCGACACCTGACATGGAACTGAATAGGAGATCGACCAATGACCACAGCCTCTGAAAACCCGACCGACAAGATGCAGTACATCCTGTGCAGCCTGTCCCGGAATTGGTGGGCATTCGTGTTACGCGGCGTGCTCGCATTGATCATCGCAGTGCTAGCCTTCGTCATGCCTGCGGAAGCGCTTCTGGCGCTCACGCTGGTCTTCGGCGCGTTCGCCTTTGCCGACGGCGTGTTCGGCCTCGTCGCCGCGATACGTAACATCCGCAAGGGCGAACGCTGGGGCTGGCTGATGTTCAGCGGCATTCTGGGCATCGCCACGGGCGTCGTCGTAGTTGTCTCGCCTTTTGTCGCGACGCTTGTGCTTGCGACATTCCTCTGGGCCAGCATCGCCTTCTGGTCCGTGTTCTCGGGTGCCCTCGAGATCGCGGCAGCGATCCGCCTGCGAAAGGAAATCAACGGCGAAATCTGGCTGATCCTCAGCGGCCTTCTCTCGGTCGTTCTCGGTGTCGTCGTGACCTGGATGCTGCTGACGCGCCCGGTCGAAAGCTTCCTCGCGCTCGGCTGGCTGATCGGCTTCTACGCCGCGGTCTTCGGGGTGATGATGATCCTCCTCGGGCTACGGCTTCGCAAGGCGGATCGTTCGGGCGGTGCGGCCTTCGATGACGCTCCCCCATCGGCAAAGGCGTGAGGTGCCCTGTGGTGGATGACGAGCGACTTGCCGGCGAGGAGCACGATTTCACCCGATGGGACGAAACGATCTTCGACCGTTGCCTGAGCACCGGCTTCAATCCGTTCGGCAGCGGTCCGACGCCAATCTTCCCGCGGCACCGAGACGCAGAGGCGCCGGACGCCGATGCAAAGCCGTGCATGCCACCTGACACCGAAAATACGGGGTGCTGATGTCGAACCGCCTGCCTGACTTGGCATTTGCTGCTGCGGCCGCTGCCTTGGGCATCGGAATCGTTTTCGTTTTTCGTTCGATGTATCTTGCCGAAGACATACTGCCTTTCGCGCAGGAGATGACGCTCATCTTCCTCGGCGCTGTCGTGACGATCATTCTGACCGCGGCGCTTCTCAATCGCCAGACCGATCTCGAGCTTCGCAAGGAAGGAAGGGTCATCATCCTCCAGCAGCAATGCGACATTTACATGGCCTGTATCGAGAAGGTCGCAGAGATCGTGGAAACCGCAAGGCACGATGCGAAGCTGATCGATGAACTGCGTGTTCTCAGCCACAAGCTGGCTGTGGTCGCGAGTGCAGGGGTCGTGTCCAGCTTCGAGCAGGTACTGGAGAGCTTGCAGTCCGGTTTTGCTGACGGCACGCTCTCGGACGGGGACGGAGAGGGCGTGATGAATGCCGTCGCCGATCTCACGATAGCGATGCGGTCGGACGTCCTGCACGCTGCTGCCTTTCCTTCGCAGAACACCGAACGCGCCGTTCGCCTGAATTCGAGGCGAATGGAAAAACTCGACGATCTCGAACGTCACCTTCTCGTATCCACCGACACCCGGGAGAACTGATATGCGCGGCCATAATCGCCCACCATTCCCGCCGAAAATTCCCGGAACCGATCAGCCATCCTGGGACGTGCCGACGGCAATCATCTACCGTCCTGCCCGTTCCGCGATGACATCGGCGCCTCGGCCCAACTACTGGGTCCTCGAGTTCGAGCCGTCCCGGCCGCCGCAGATCGAGCCGCTGATGGGATACACGTCCAGCGGCGATCCCTATCGTCCGATTCGGCTGAAGTTTCCGGATCGCGACAGCGCCGTGGACTTCGCAGAGCGGCAGGACTGGCATTATGTCGTGCGCGAGGACGCTGGGGGAGCCCGGATGGCGAACCCTTGGGCGGGTGAGACGCGCCACCGGCTGCACAGGGGCGTCGATGCCCCGGGAGCCTTCCGGGTCCCCTTCCGCCCGGATCGCGGCCTCTCAAGAGGCGTCCAGCATGAGAGCACGGCCAACCCGTCTACCAGCGACAGGGAGAGTTTCGATCCGGTCCTCGAAGCCTCGCTCGAATCCTTCCCCGCCTCTGATCCTCCGGCGTGGACGGTGACGTGACCCCCTGAAACTCCTCCAGGAATAGCTAGAGTCCGCCCCAACGAAGGACGGACAGAATGAAGCGATCAAGGTTCACGGAAGAGCAGATCATCGGGATTCTGCGGGAGCAGGAGGCCGGTGTGACGACGGCGGAGGTGTGTCGGCGTCACGGGGTCAGCTCGGCGACCTTTTACAAATGGAAGGCCAAGTTCGGCGGGCTCGACGTGTCGGAGGCTCGGCGGCTGAAGACGCTTGAAGACGAGAACGCCCGGCTCAAGCGGATGCTGGCGGACGCGATGCTGGACAACGTGGCCCTGAAGGACCTGCTGGGAAAAAAGTGGTGACGCCGGCCGGTTGGCGCGAGGCGGCAGGTCATCTGCAGGCCGCCCACGAGATGAGCGAAAGGCGGGCATGCCGTGTTCTGGGCATCGATCAGACGAGCGTGCGGTATCAGGCGACGCGCCAGGACGACGGCGCCCTGCGTGACCGGCTGAGGGCCCTCGCCCAGGAGCGTCGCCGTTCGGCTACTGCCGCCTGCTCGTCCTGCTGCAGCGCGAGGGCCATGCGGTCAACAAGAAGCTGGTTCAGCGGATCTATCGTGAGGAACGGCTGACGGTGCGCCGGCGCGGCGGGCGGAAGCGAGCAATGGGCACGCGGCGACCGCTGGACCTGCCGCTGGTGGCCAACCAGCGCTGGTCGCTGGACTTGGCTGCTACGCGCCGCCCTCCGGGTCGTCTCTGACCAGATGACGGACGGGCGGCGCTTGCGCATGCTGACGGTGAGCGACAACTGCACCCGCGAGTGCCTGGCGTTGGTGGCCGACACCTCGCTGTCGGGCGCTCGGGTGGTGCGAGAGTTGGACGCCGTCATCCGGCAGCGGGGCCGACCCGACACGATCGTCAGCGACAACGGCACGGAATACACCTCGAACGCCGTCCTGGCGTGGGCCGACGACACCGGCGTCGGCTGGCATTACATCGCGCCGGGCAAGCCCCAGCAGAACGGCTTCAATGAGAGCTTCAACGGGCGCCTGCGTGACGAGCTGCTGAACGAGACGCTGTTTCGATCCCTGCCGCACGCGCGCGCGGTGCTCGAGGCCTGGCGGCGTGACTACAACGAACGGCGACCGCACTCGAAGCTCGTCTGGCTGACGCCGCAGGCCTACGCGCAAGCCCTTGCTGGAAACGCCGGGCGGCCTGCTGCGCTGGTTGACGGCTGCGCAGGCCGCCCTATTGCCAACCCAACCAATCTCTACCCCCGATCAACCTCGGACTCTTGTTGTGGCTGAATGAGAAACGGGGGTCACGTCAGTGGGATTCGAACCCACGGATGGCTCACACCGTCGCTAGTTTTCAAGACCAGTGCCTTAAACCACTCGGCCACCCTTCCTTGCTCAGTATCGCCCGCCGCTTACGTTCGGCATCTGATCAACGGTCGGCTCGAAAGCGGACATCGCCAAGGACTGCGTTGAGTCGAGGCTGTGTGAAAACGCCTTGGTATGGAGCGAATTAGGCTAGCCTCCTGAGGTCAGCAGGAGGTGGGTAGGTGATGCTTTAGGCCGTCGCGATCTGGCCCTGCAGGGCTTCGATCTGATCCAGAGGGATCGCCAGACGCGAGACCGCCTCGGACGCCGTGCCGATGACGGCCGACTTCGTGGCTGATCCCGCCAACAACCCGGCCGCCGCGCCTGCATTAAGCGAAAGAAGGATCGTCGCCGTCATGACGACCGTCAGCACGGCTACGACTTCCACAAGAGAAAGGAGGCCGTAACGCCAGCCCTTGCCGACATTGGCGAAAAATTGCGGCCCGCCCGTTTAGCCCAGAGCAAAAATGAAGAGAGCGAAGGCGACCGCCTTGAGGTCCGGGTCGAGACGCACCCCGCTCTGACCCAGGACCAGGGCCACGATCAGCGTGCCGCAGACGCCGCCCAGCTGGACCGGCCCGACCCGGATCATGCCGATCAGATGACCCAGGGCCAGCGCCAGAAGCAGCGCCATCTCCGGGTGATCGACCAGCAAGGCGCTCACCGGACGAAATCATATTTGAGGCTGGCCAGCAGCCGGGTCACATCGCCCTCCCGGCCGTTCTGGAGTTCATGACGCCCGTAGAGCGCCTCGACCCCGACCGAGAAGCTGGGACTGACCGCCCAGATCAGGTTGAGCGCGCCATATCCGCTGGATCGAAACGCGGTGGGGGCGAGAAGGTCGTCCCTTTCCAGAACCACCACGCCGCCGACCAGATTCGACCGTCACCTCGGGCTCCATTGCCGCGTGTATCCAAGATAGCCGCCATAGGCGGACAGGGTGCGGACATCGCCGCCTGGCTCGATCAATGCGTCGTAGCCCCGTCCGCCCAGATCATTGAAATAACGCGCAACCCCGTCGCCATAGGTCAGCCCCGCCATGGCGAAATCGCCGCCCAGCTTCGCCAGGCCGGAAAGACCGATCCCGTAGCCTGGGGCGCTTTCGTCCCGTTCGCCTTCGCTATAGCCGATTTGCCGGATGACGGCCGAGGCCTGGACATGGCCCCAGGGACGCTCCAGTCGCAAGGCCCCCGCCACGTCCGGCGCCGGTTGACCTCCCGCCTGACCCGATCCCAGCGTCAGGTCTGATGAAGGATACTCGACCGACAGGACGGCCGTCGCGCCGCCGCCCAGTTCCAGATCTGGCGGATCGCCGCCACGCGCAGCAGCGCCTCTGCATTGGGGCCTTCGTCGTCGAGCGTCTCAGGAAAGGCGTCCGAGTCGGTGAAGGCGCTATAGCCATAGCCGGCATAGGTGTTGCCCACCTGACCATGGGCCTGGCGCAGCCGAAAGGCGGCGCTGCCCGCCTCGCCGTAGAAGTCGTTCTCCAGATAGAAGCGCAGCGGCCCCAAGGCGCTGGACCGCCGCACGTCGAAGCTGAAACGGGTCGCGTTGGCGTCCAGATTGGCGTTTCGGGCGTCCCCCCCCGCCGATCGGAATGGTCGCCGTGACCAGCTTGTCCGGATTGCCCGCCGGGCCGAAGTCGTAGATGGCGTTAACCTTGGCGAAGCCGCCCAGCTTCACCATCGTGTCGGTCCCGGGAATGGAAATGAAACCCCGCAGTTGCGGATCATTCGGCGGCGCGGCCGTATCCGCCCGCGCCACGCCGGTCAGCTCGTCGCCGATGGTGTAGCGGTTCGGCAGAACCGTCGAGGAGGCGGTCGCTAGCGCTTCAGGCGTCGAGGTCGCCGGAGCCGCGCCCGGTTCTCGGGCCGGCGGCGACGGGCGCGCCGCCGCCTCGACCGCGTCCAGCCTCGCTTGAAGCACGGCCACGGCTCGACGCAGTTCCACGACTTCGCGCGCCAGGGCGTCGGCGTCCGAGGCCTCCTGCGCCAGAGCCGGCGCGGCGACCGTCACGGCGGCACTGGCGATCCATGCGACAGTCTGTGGATGCAACATCCCGCCCCCCGACCTGAACACCTGACCCGAAGCCAACGCCGCAAGCAGAGCCAAGCTCCGCAATGCCGCCATGATCGCGCCATAATTTTACCCAAGCCTCACACATCGCTTCCGATGCAACCCGAACCGCTCTGACGCGATTTAAGGTCAAGCTCGCCGCCTGTGCGGGCGCGGCGCCGGCGTCGCCGCACCACCTTGAGGGGGTTTTCGATGACCAGATCAGGGCCGAGAACGCAGGGCGCATGGCGACGTCGCCTGCCTCTTTTTGCCCTGACGACGACGTTCGCCCTGCTCGGCTCCACAGCGCTCGCCCAGGATGCAGTCCCCCTGTCCTTCGAAGCCGCCGCCGCCCGGCTGGACATCGCCTCCAGCATCCGCAGGGCCTCCAGCGCCGAGGTGACGGCGGCCGAGGAACAGGCGGCGGCGACGCGCACGCTCAACCGGCCGACCATCGCCGTCGACGCCCAGGTGCTGCGCTATCAGAAGACCTTCGACATCTCCCTGTCCGACGCCCTGGGTCAGGCCGAGTCTGTCGCCAATCAGTTGCTGCCCGGCATCATCGGCGACCTGCCCGGGGTCCCCGGCGACATCTTGCAAGCCATCAACGACCGGCTGCAGACCGCCTTGCCCGAGTTCTTCGCCAGCCTGCCCGGCAGCGTGCGGCTGAAGACCGCCGATACCAGCTTCCGTCCCGTCGCCACCGCCGTCATGCCGATCTACACCGGCGGCGCCATCCCGGCCCTGCGCGACGCGGCCGGTGCCAATGTCGACATGGCCCGCGCCCGGCAGGCCGAGGCGGGCAATCTGGAAAGCGTCAATCTGGTGCGGGTTTATTTCGGCCAGATCCTGACGCGCGAGGCCCTGACCATCGCCCGCGACACGCGCGACGGCTTCGACCTGCACCTGCGCAACGCCCAGGCCATGGAGCGCGAGGGCTTCCTCAGCGCGGCTCAACGCCTACAGGTCCAGGTCGCCCGCGACGCCGCCCAGCGCCAGCTGGACCGCGCCGAACTGGAGCATGACACGGCGGTCCAAAGCCTGTCCCGTGCGCTAGACGTGTCCACGGCCGTCGCCCCGACGAGCCCCCTGTTCGTCAACTCGACCCCGCCGGGCCCTGTCGACGACTTCATTGAAGCCGGGATCAGCGACAATCCCCGCGTCGCTCTGGCCGGCGCGGGCCGCGACCTGGCCGAGGCGGGCGTCGATCTGGCGCGGTCGCGGATGCGGCCGTCGGTCTATGCCTTCGGCGCCTATAACCTGAACCGCGAGGACGCCCTGCCGACCGAGCCAGACTGGGCCGTCGGCGTCGGCGCCCGCTACACCCTGATGTCGTCGCTGGATCGCGGGCGTCTGGTCAGCGCCGCCCGCGCCCGGTCGCAAGCCGCCGAACAGTTGCAGCGTCAGGCCCGCGACGAGGTGCGCATCCTGATCATCCGCACCTACAACCTGGTCGAGCTGTCGCGCCGTCAGTTCCTCTCGCTGGACTCCAGCCTGGAGGCCGCGACCGAGAACCTGCGGGTTCAGGACCTGTCCTTCCGCGAGGGCGAAGCTCCGGCCTCGGCCGTCATCGACGCCCGCAACCTGCTGGGCGCGGCCCGCTTGCAGCGCGCGGCGGCGGCCTATGAGTATGAGCTGGCGCTGGCCGCCCTGCTGGCCGCCAGCGACCGCAGCGACGAGTTCGTCAACTACCTGCAACGCGCCGACCGGGTGATCGCCCCATGACCGAGAACGACCCCGTCGCTGATATTGCCGCTGACCCGACGCCGCCGCCCCGTCCGCGACGCACACCTCCCGTCCGGTCCCTGCTGATCGCCCTGGCGGCCCTGGCCGTTCTGGTCTTCGTCGTGATCGGCCTGTTCCTCGCCGCCCGCCCGGCCCCGCCCCAGGTGCAGGGCATGGTCGAGGCCGAGACCTTCACCGTCGCCACCAAGGCCCCGGCCCGCGTCGAGAAGATGTTGGCCTCGGCCGGCGACCGCGTCGTTCCGGGCCAGGTGCTGGCTATCCTATCCAGCCCCGAGATCACCGCTGCCGACCAACAGGCCGCCGCCGCCCTGCAAGGCGCCCAAGCCGTTCAGGAACTCAGCCGCGTCGGCGCCCGGCCCGAGGACATCCGCTCGCTGGAATCCATCTGGCGCAGCGCCCAGGCCGCGGCCCAGTTGGCCGCCCAGACCGCGCGACGGGCTGAAAACCTGTATGCCGAGGGCGTCATCTCGACCCAGCGTCGCGACGAGGCGGTCGCCGCCCGCACCGCCACCGCCGCCCAGTCCGAGGCCGCCCGTCAGCAATACCTGAAGGCCGTCGCCGGCCCCCGCAGGGAAGAAAAGACCATCGCCGACGCCCAGGTCGCCGCCGCCCGCGCCGGCCTCGGTGGAACGGCGTCGCTGCTGGCTGAAACGCGGCTGATCGCCCCCGCCGCAGGCGAAATCGCCGAACGCTTCTCCAATCCCGGCGAACTGGTGCTGATCGGCGTGCCGGTCTTCACCGTGGTCGATCTGGATCACGCCTGGGTCGCCTTCAACCTGCGCGAGGATCAGTTCAACGGCTTGAAGATCGGCCACACCGTGCGCGGCGACATCCCCGCCCTGAACCGCAAGGGCGTCGCCTTCCGCGTCAGCTTCATCAGCCCCCAGGGCGACTTCGCCACTTGGCGCGCCACCCGCCAGTCGCGCGGCTATGACGTGCGCAGCTTCGAGATCCACGCCAAGCCCGTCGCCCCGGTCGAGGGCCTGCGTCCAGGCATGAGCGTCCTGTTCGACTGGCCCGCCCGGTGACCACGCCGACTGGCGGCGGCGTCTTCGGCCGCGCCCTGCGCGCCGAGATCGCACACCTGGCCCGCAGCCGATGGGACCTGATCCTGCTGATCGCCATGCCGGTCGTGCTGATGATCGTTGTCGGGGCCATGCTGTTTCAGGGCGTGGTGCGCGACGTACCGGTCGCCGTGGTCGATCAGGACCATTCCGCATTCAGCCGCGCCGCTGTCCGCAATATGGAGGCCAGTCCCGGCGTACGCGTCGTGGCCCAGCCGACCGACCTTGAAGCCGCCTGGCCCCTGATGCGGTCGGGCCAGATCTACAGCCTCGCCTATATCCCCCGCGGCGCGGAGAAGAACGCCTTTCGTCAGCCGGACGCGGTGATCGTCTATTACAACGGCGCCTTCCAGACCGTCGGATCGCTGGCCGCCTCAGCCCAGACCACGGCCCTGACAAACGCCGCCGCCCCTCTGATCGCCGACCGGGCGCGGGCGCTGGGCGTGCCCGCCGCGCGGTTGAAAACGCCCGCCGTGCAGGTGACCATACTGGGCAACCCCCAACTCAGTTTCGAGCTCTTCCTCGGCGGGCTGATCATGCCGGGCGTCCTGCATCTTCTGATGGCCTGCGCCTCCGTCATGGGGGTGGGCCGCGAACTGCGCGGGGGGTCGCTGAAGGACTGGTCGGCGCGGATGGACGGACGGCTGACGGCGGCGCTGGCGGGCAAGCTGACCCCCTATGTCCTGACCTTCACCTTCTGGGGCGCGGTCTGGATCGCCTGGCTGTGCGGCTGGCGCGGCTGGGGCGTCGAGGGCAGCCTGGTGATGCTGCTGGGCGGCATGCTCGCCCTGATGGCGGCCACCGCTGGCATTTCAGCCCTCCTGGTCGCCCTGACCGGCGGCATGGATGTCAGCTTCTCGGCCACGGCGATCTATGCCGGCTCGGCCATCGCCTTCTCCAACGGCACCCTGCCCCTGCTGCACGGCCCGGCCTTCGCCCGGTTCTGGAGCGCCGTCCTGCCCTTCACCCACTACCTGCGGCTCCAGAACGAGCAGATGGTGCTGGGCTCGGACGTAGCCGCCTCGCTGGCGCCGTTGCTGATCCTGCTGGGCGTCGCCGCCGGAACCTTCGCCCTCTCGATCCCGCTGGCCCATCGCCGGGCCGGACGCGCGCCCAAACCCGAAGACCTCAGCCTGCACCTGCCCACCCGCAGCTTCGGCGGAGCCTTTGTCGGGACCTTCGCGGGCATCTTCAGGCACCGTCCCCTGTCGAGCACCATCCTCCTGGCCGTGGTCGCCTACGCCTTCTATTATCCCATGGCCTACGTCGGTCAGACGCCGGTCAAGCTGCCAGTCGCCGTCGTCGATCAGGACCATTCAGCTTTCAGCCGGCGGCTGGTGCAGGAGATAAACGCCACCCGCGCGTTGGACGCCGCCACCGTCACCGCCTCTCCCGCCGAGGCCGAACACATGCTGCGCAACGGCGAGGTCGACGCCGTCATGCACATTCCCGAACGTTTCGAATCCTCGCTGATCCATGGCGACGCCAAGGGGGTCGGTCTCTATCTGAACGGCGCCTATCTGGTTCGCGCCACGGCGATGGGCAAGGCGCTGGGCGGGGCGGCCGCGGCCGCCGCCGAACAGACACTCACCCCGGTCATCGAGGCGACCCGTCTGCCGGAGCGCGCCCCGGCCATGGTGCAACGTCCGCTCTACAACACGACGGAAGGCTACGGCAGCTATGCGGTCCCGGCGGTCAGCGCCATCATCCTGCAACAGACCCTGCTGCTGGGCGCCGCCCTGTTCGCCGGACTGCGCCGTGAGACCAACGCACAGGCCCTGTCGACCCGCAGCTTCCTCGGCCTGTGGGCCGCCCTAACCCTGATCGGCAGCGTCGCCAGCCTCTTCTATTTCGGCTTTGTCTTCTGGTTTCAGGATTATCCGCGCATGGGCGACCTGTTCGGGCTCATCCTGGCCGTGCCCGTCTTCGCCGCCAGCGTCTCGGCCTTGGGTCTGGCCATCGGCAGCCTGTTCGACAGGCACGAGCGCGCCATGCAGATCCTGGTCGGAACCTCGGTTCCGCTGTTTTTCCTCGGCGGCGCCGCCTGGCCCCTGTTTCTGATGCCTGAACCTTTGGTCTGGCTGGCCCGCCTGTCACCGTCGACCTCGGCTATCCAAGCCTTCGTCAAGTTGAACGCTGCAGGGGCGACCTTGGGCGAGGTGGGGCCAGAGCTTGTGACGCTTTCCGCGTTGGCGGTCCTTTGGAGCACGGCAGCTTGGTTCAGACTGAAGCGTGCCTAATCTAGCCTACAAACTGACCTTGCAATGTCTCCAACGAGTCAGGCCCGATCGTTCGATTGAGCTAGTTTTCGCGCCTTGGCGAGCTCCAGCGTAGGCGCGCCGACGTGGACGATCCTGAGAACTATCTGTCCTTGGTTGGGTGGGCCGCTTGATAGGGCGGAACGTCCGCATTTCGGCTGGAAGCCAAAGTCGCAGATCGACCCATTGCGGACGTCATCGTTTTGAGATCACAGTGTTCACATGGCCAGACACTCAGTCTTGATCTTGATCGCACTGTCCATGACGGGATGCGTTCAAACAGGACGTATCGCGGTGATCTCGTCGAGCGGATTTTATAGCGCCGAGGCAGAGAACGCGTCTGTGACCCTTCGATCCAGCCTGCGCTTGGATCGTTTCGAGAACAACGTGCGCCCCGCTGAAGCCGTAAGCTATATCTGTGGTGAATACGAGCACTTCAGGACGGCAAGCCGCTTGCTCGAAACTGATGCACGGAACGTCTACTCCGCGACTTTCCCTTCGATATCTCAACGTGCTGTTTGGCAATCAAATGGTCAGGTTGACCAAGGGTGGCCAGCAGAACTGGTCAAGGCCAAGGGTATCTGTCTTCGCGTGGAAGCAGCTCAGATGCTGAGCACAACTCTTGCGACCAACGAGGTTGTATTGCCGCATGAGAACGAGGTCCGCTAACCACCCCCTACAGACTCTCCGAAGGTCCGCTCCAGGGCGATGGACTGGCGCCTGCATCGAACGCCTGCGCGCGATTTCGTAGTTCCGGCGGTGGTGCGCCCGGAGCGATTCGAACTTCTATATCGACAGGTTGAACCTATCCGCGATCGACAGGCACCTGAGTGGCCCCGACCGCGGTGAACACCGTCTGCATGGTGCTCCCGGTCAAAGGGAAGGCAGAACTAGAAAGCCTCCGGGAGCAGCCGCCAACGGCAGCGGACGAAGCGCGGTCTCCGTGGGCAGCCGATGTCATTGACGTGGGAATTCGTGCCCGTTCGCGGGAACGAAAAGGAAATAAAAGCAGAACTGCGTGTGCAAATTTTGCACACGCCGACCCGCAACTTACTGATTATACGCCACAATCACCACCATCCATCATGGGGGCGACGGACAGTCTGTGCGGCGGGTGTTGCGTCATTGCTCAGGCGGTCAGGCGACGGGAAGGCCGGCTATATAGGCCAAACCTTCCCCCAGCGCGAATGCGGCACAGGCAGAGGCTCAGACGGCTTCACTTCTATCGAATGCCTCGCGGCGCCGTTGCACCTTGTCGTGCATGGCCCTCAACACCTCGTTCACCGCTCCAGCGTGGCAGCCGATCCGCCCCTGGAGGCGATGTTCGATCCCGCGCCGCGCCTCATCCTCATAGCTTTCTTCGTATAGCCTGAAGGCGGGGGACGCGGGCGCAATATCCAGCCCCTTGATCACCTCATAGGCGTCCACCATCACATTGAAGACGGCGGGTTCGATGTCGGCGACGTCACCGTACCAGTTGAGGGCCGCCTCCACGGAGGGCGGTCTTTTCCCCTTCCTAACCCGTTTGGCCGCCTCCTCGGCGGCGCGCTCGATCAAGGCGCGCTCGATGAGACAAACCCGCATTAGTTCCACCGACAGAGTTGGATCGAAGTCCGACACGACGCTGATGCTGCTTAGAAGCTCGGCTTCATGGTGAAAGAAATTTCTTAGTGCTTTCAGCGAGACGAAAGATGGAGAGCCAAAGAACGTGTCCCGTCTATCGCGAGGAAGCTTGTCACTGAAGCTGTGCAACGAATTGAACAGGTGAAACAGCGTATCCTCGTCCGCCCTCTGACAATGGGCATAGTAGTCGCGAAACAGGCGGTCCGTCGCCGCTTGCAACGTCCTCATGGCGCCCCCGAGCATTCATTCAGAACCAAGCCTTTATCCCAACCACGAGGCGCGTGTCTTCAGGGTCGTCGCCGCGCGCCTTGGCGTAATCGGCGGTGTCGCCGAACGACCGGCTCCACTCGACCCCGACATAGGGGGCGAACTCCTTGCGGATTTCATAGCGCAGGCGCAGCCCCGCCGTGACCGAGCTCAGGCCCGAACCGACCTCCAGCTCGGGGATGTCGCTGGCCGACAGGGCCACTTCGATCGCCGGTTGCAGAATCCACTTCTGGGTGATGCGCTGGTCGTATTCCGCCTCGGCGCGGGCGGTCAGATCGCCCTCGGTCGACAGGAAGGCGGCGGCGCTCATTTCGAACCAGTAGGGCGCGACGCCCTGAACCCCGACGGTCAGGTGGGTCGTGTCGTCGCCGTCGGAACGGAAGTCCTGTCGCACGCCCGCCTGCACGTCCCAGAAGGGCGCGACCGCGCGGCTGTAGAGGGCCTGGATCTCGGCGTCGTGCAGCTTTCCGTCGAAGGCGCCCTCGCCCTCGGTCTTCCACCAGAATCGGTTGATGTCGCCGCCGGTCCAACCCTGGGCGTTCCAGCTGTAGCTCTTCTCGCCGTCGCCGAAGCCGGCCTCGATGGAGTCGATCAGGACCGCCGTCGTGCGCACGTCGCCGTTCTCGACCAGAAGTTGCTTCCTCGACGCCGCCATGACGGCGGGATCGAACAGCAGGTCCGCCGCATGAGCGGGCGCAGCGCGGGCGGCGGCGGGCGGCGGGGTCTCGACCATGCGGCCGCCGACCGCATCCACGCTGGTCGGGATGTTGGGCGCGCCGCCGGCCATGGCCGACATGTCATGACCGGCGTGAGGATCGGCGGCGGGCGTCTGGCCCATGTTGTGACCCGCATGAGGATCAGCCGCGGGCGCCGTGGCCGGAGCCATCTGCATTCCGCTCATGTCATGGCCCGCGTGGGGATCAGTCGACGAGGCGCCGGGCATGGCGCAGTCATGAGCCATGCCGCCCTCGGCGCATTTCGGACAGGTGCAGGTCTTGTCCGTCGTTTGAGGCGGCGTCGCCGGGGCCATGTTGTGACCAGCATGAGGGTCCGCAGCAGGCGCCTGGGCCGGAGCCATCTGCATCCCGCTCATGTCATGACCAGCGTGCGGGTCTGCCGAAGCCGACGGAGCCGCGCCCATGTTGTGACCGGCATGGGGATCAGCGGCAGGCGCCGGGGCCGGAGCCGGAGCCGTCGGCATGGCCGCCATGTCGTGGCCAGCGTGCGGGTCGGCGGCGGGCGTCTGCGCCGGCGGCGCAACGCGTCGCGGCTGAGGCGCGGCGGCGCGCGGCCTGGGCTTGGACGTCGGGCGGGCTTGCGGCGGACGCGCTTGAGAAGGGCGAGCGGGGGCGGCGTGGGCGCCGTGGCCTGCATGGCCCCCGTGGCTCTGGGCGGCGGCGGAACCGGCGGCCAGCATCAGGGGCAGGACCGCGACGGCGGCGAACAGGGCGCGGCTCATCGGGCGGCTCCTTCTAGCGGACGAACCGTGACGACGTTGAACATCCCCGCGTGCATGTGCATCAGCAGGTGGCAGTGGAAGGCCCAGTCGCCGGGCGCATTGGCCGTCAGGTCGAAGGTGACTTTCGAGCCCGGCGCCACATTGACCGTGTGCTTCAGCGGCTGATGCCCGTCGTGACCGTTGACCAGCTCGAAGAAGTGGCCGTGCAGGTGGATGGGGTGGGCCATCATGGTGTCGTTGACCAGGGTGACCCGGACCCGCTCGTTCAGCTCGAAGCGGATCGGCTCGACCAGCTCCGAGAACTTGCGCCCGTCGAAGCCCCACATGAACCGTTCCATATTGCCGGTCAGGTGGATTTCCATCGACCGCGACGGCGGACGGGTGTCCGTATTGGGCGTCAGGGAACGCAGGTCGGTATAGACCAGCACCCGGTGATCCACGTCCTGAAGCCCCTGCGGCCGCTCACCCAAACGGTTGGCGGGCGCGGGCGCGATGGCGTCCACCCCGACGCCGACCGCCATGTCGGCGGGGGCGTTGTTGGGGTCGCGCATGCTCATGGCCCCGTGGTCCATCGGCGCGGCGGCGCCGCCGTGAGCGGAATGGTCCATCCCGGCCATGCCGCCGTGATCCATGCCCCCCATGCCCATATCGGCCATGGTCAGGTTGGGAACCTGGCGCAGGGGCGGGACCTCGGCCGTCATGCCCAGGCGCGGCGCCAGGGTGGCGCGGCCCATGCCCGAACGGTCGATGGCCTCGGAGACGATGGTGTAGGCGCGGTCCTCAAGCGGACGGACGATGACGTCATAGGTCTCGGCGACCGAGATCTGGAACTCGTCGATCTCGACCGGACGGACGTGCTCACCGTCGGCCTGAACCACGGTCATGGCCAGACCCGGAATGCGGACGTTGAAGATCGACATGGCCGAGGCGTTGATGACGCGCAGACGCACCCGCTCGCCAGGCCGGAACAGGCCGGTCCAGTTCTCCTGCGGGCCGTGGCCGTTGATCAGATAGGTATAGGTCGTGCCGTTGACGTCCAGGATGTCGCGCGGGTCCATCCGCATCCCGCCCCACATCCGCCGCTCGGCCAGGCTCATTCCGTCCGACCCGTCCAGCAGGCCCGCCAGGGTGGTCTTCTGCATGTTGAAGTAGCCGGGGCTCTTCTTCAGCCTGGCCAGGATCTCGTGCGGATGCAGGAAGCTCCAGTCCGACAGGACCAGAACGTGCTCGCGGTCATAGCCGACCGGATCGACGCCCGCCGGGTCGATGACGATGGGGCCATAGTGGCCCATGGCCTCCTGCAGGCCCGAATGGCTGTGATACCAGTAGGTGCCCGACTGCTTGATCGGGAACTCATAGACGAAGGTCTCGCGCGGCTTGATGCCGGGGAAGCTGACGCCCGGCACCCCGTCCATCTGGAAGGGCAGCAGCAGGCCGTGCCAGTGGATCGAGGTGTCCTCGTCCAGGGTGTTCGTCACCGACAGGCGCACGTTCTGGCCCTCGCGCATCCGCAGCAGGGGCGCGGGCAACAGGCCGTTGACGGTGAAGGCGTGGCCGGTGCGCCCGCCGACGGTGAAATCGGAATGGCCCACGGTCAGGTCGATGTTCGGCCCCGTCAGCGTCGGCAGGTCGGCGCGCAGCCCCGGCGAACCCGTCTGGGCCCAGGCGGGCATCAGCCCCGAAAGACCAAGCAGTCCACCGCCCGCGGCCGCGCCGCGCAACAGGGACCTGCGATCGAGAGCCATGCTCGACATGGAGGGCATTATCCTTCTTGTAGCGTCCCGCGCCAGACGAACGCGACGCGGGGTTCACTGGCTATTACGCGGCCCGGCCCGACACCCCTTGCGACAGGACGCCACAGAGGGCCCAAGACGACCATGTCGGGCGCGAGGGATGGCCGCGACTCGCGCGTAGGTTCATGCAGGGACGCGCTCAAGGACACGAGATGGAGCGCGAGGGGATCTATCGTCAATGAAGCTGCTTCGGCTATCCACTCAGATCCACAAATGGGTCGCCCTGGTCATCGGTCTGCAGGTGCTGTTCTGGGTCGGCGGGGGACTGGTGATGACCGCCATCCCCATCGAAACCGTCCGCAGCGAGCATCGCTTCCAGAAGCCGGACTATCCGGCCTTCGCCATCGACGCCCTCATTCCGATGCATACGGCGGCGGCAGGTCTGTCGGCCCCGATCGACAAGGCCGAACTGCGCCACACCCCGCGCGGCCCCGCCTGGGTCTTTACGCCCAAGAGCGGCGAGCCGGTCATCCTGTCGGCCCTGGACGGCAAGCCTTTCCCTGCCTTGCCGCGCGCCGAGGCCCTGCGTCTGGCCCAGGCCGCCTATCGCGGCGAGGCCCAGGCCGAAAAGGCCACCCTGTTCGACGAGGCCCCGCGCGAGACGGGCCGCGAGGGTCCGCTGTGGCGCATCGACTTCAATGATTTCGAACACACCAGCTTCTACCTGTCGCCAGAAACCGGCGAGGTCGTCACCCGGCGCTCGGGCGTCTGGCGCTTCTATGACTTCTTCTGGCGGCTGCACATTCTCGACTTCAAGAACGGCGAGAACTTCAACCATCCGACCCTGATCATCCTCACCATCCTGACGCTCAGCATGGTGATCAGCGGCTTCATCCTGCTGTGGATCAAGCTGGCCCGCGACTGGACGGTGCATCGCGCCACCCGCCACAAGCTGGCGCAGAAGGCCTGACCGCGACCTAGAGGGATGCCGGCGGCGCCAGCATCCCCATGGCCCCGACCAGAGCCAGGATCAGAAGACCCAGGACCAGTTCCGCCCCGAGGCTGAGCCTCAGCCCCGCCAGACCGCCCTCGCCCCGTTCCAATGCGGGCGTTGAGCGGAAGCGGTGCAGCGCCGCCAGCCCCAGCATGGCCACGAAGGCCGCCAGCTTGGCCGCCAGCAGCCTGCCATAGGGCGTGGCCCCGAGGCTGAAGACCTGCTCAACGCTGACCAGAAAGACGCTGTTGATCAGGCCGGTCACCAGCAGGGCGGTGACGCAGAGCGTCCCCACCCGTGCAAAGCCGCCGAGCGCCGTCGCCAGGGCGGCTTGCGACGCCGCATCCCCCTCGATCCGCCGCGTCGCCAGAACCGCGAAGGCGAAAACGGCGCCGATCCAGATCAGGGCCGCCACGACGTGCAGGATGTCGGCGGTCAGGTGAACCCAGCGCCCCGCCCCCTCGGTCGCCGCCCCGTGTCCGGTCCAGGCGAAGCTGGCGGCGACGATCAGGCCCAGCAACAGGGCAACCGGCCACAGCCCTCGTCCTGGGCGCAGGACCAGAACGGTCAAGACCAGCACAAGCGCCGCGCCTGCCCGCACCGCATAGGCCGCGCCCAACGACGTGCCGCCGAGGACGAAGCCGAGGGCCTCCGGGTTCAGCGCCTGATCCAGCGCCCCGGCCATCAGCCCGGTCTGCAGGGCCAAAGCCGCCAGCGCCAGCAGCAGCAGAGCCGCCGCGCTACCCGCCAGGACCGGACGCGCCCAGCGTGGCGCCTGCCCCCCGAAGACCGCGCCGCCGTAAAGCATGAAGGCCGGCAGACCCAGCACTACGGACCCCGCCGCATACTGGGCCGCGCGCAGCCCCATCAGCCAGGCCTCCACGGTCAGCGCACGGTGAAGGGAACGGAACCCGTCATGCGGTGACCGTCGCTGGAGGCCAGACGCCAGTTGATCACATAGGCCCCCGCCGCCAGCGGTCGGACCACGGGCGCGCTCAGCGTCCTGCCGTCCTCGCTGACCGTGGTGCGCACCGGCGTCTTCACGCCCGCGGCGTTGACCACCTCGAAGGTCGAGAAGGCCGGGGCCATCTTCTCGCTGAAGGTCAGGCTGATGGCGCGCGGCGAGGCAACCGTCGATCCCGCCGCCGGGGTCGAGCTGACCAGACGGGCGTGGGCGGCGGCGGCGGACGGCAGCATCAGAGCCGCAGCGACGGCCGCGACAGGCACAAGACGAAACAGGGACATGACGGGCTCCTAGAGGGATTTCAGCTCTCCGAACCCATACGCGTCGGCCCGATCACGCCCTCACCGAGGGGTGTTGACCTTACCATGACAGGAAGGTTTAGAAGGTTCTGGCTGAATAACGACGAAAGGCTCCGCCGATGTCCGACGCCACTCTCAAAGTCCTTGGCCTGCCGGTCCTCGGCATGACCTGCGCCAGCTGTGTCGGCCGGGTCGAAAAGGCCATTCGCGCCGTGCCCGGCGTGACCGAAGCTAAGGTCAACCTGGCCGCCGAACGGGCGCAGGTCTCGATCAACGCCGAGGGTTCGCCCGGCGCGGTCGCCGCCGCCATCCGCGCCGCCGGCTATGAGCCGCTGAAAGAAGACGTCGTCTATCCGGTGCGGGAAATGACCTGCGCCAGCTGCGTCGGTCGCGTCGAAAAAGCCCTGGCCGCCGTGCCCGGCGTCCTCAGCGCCAGCGTCAATCTGGCCACCGAGCGCGCCACCGTCCGCTTCCTGTCGGGAACTGTGAGCTTCCGCGATCTGGCCGCCGCCGTGCAGCAGGCCGGCTATGTGCTGGAGCAGCCCGAACAGGGCGACGCCGAGGCCGGTGATCGCGAACAGGCCGCCCGCGCCGCCGAGATCCGCAACCTGGGCCGCGCCGTCCTGATCGCCGGGATCGCCACCTTGCCCCTCTTCGTGCTGGAGATGGGCTCGCACTTCATCCCCGGCATGCACCACTGGCTGGCCGAGACAATCGGCGTGCAGAACTGGCGCTTGATCAGCTTCGTCCTGGCCACCTTCGTCCTGTTTGGACCCGGCCTGATCTTCTTCCGCAAGGGCGTGCCCGCCCTGTTGCATCGCGCCCCGGACATGAACTCACTGGTGGTGCTGGGCGCCAGCGCGGCCTGGGCCTTCTCCACCGTGGCGACCTTCGCCCCCGCCCTGCTGCCCGAGGGCACGGCCAACGTCTATTTCGAGGCCGCCGCCGTCATCGTCACCCTGATCCTGGTCGGCCGTTGGATCGAGGCCCGCGCCAAGGGTCAGACCAGTCAGGCCATCCGCCGCCTGATGTCGCTGCAGGCCAAGACCGCCCGCGTGGTGCGCGACGGGCTTGAGCAGGACGTGGCCATCGACAGCGTCCAGCCCGGCGACGTCGTCGTGGTCCGCCCCGGCGAGCGCGTTCCCGTCGACGGCGTGGTGACCGAGGGTGCCTCGTGGCTCGACGAATCCATGCTGACCGGCGAACCCATCCCGGTTGAGAAGAGCGCGGGCGCCAAGGTCGTCGGCGGCACCCTGAACACCACCGGCGCCTTCCGCTTCGAGGCGCAGCAGGTCGGCGCCGAGACCGTGTTGGCCCAGATCGTCCGCATGGTCGAGACGGCCCAGGGCGCCAAGCTGCCCATTCAGGCCCTGGTCGACCGCGTCACCGGCTGGTTCGTGCCGGTCGTCATGGCCGTGGCCGTCCTGACCTTCGCCGTCTGGTATCTGCTGGGCCCCGATCCGGCGCTGGGCATGGCCCTGGTCGCCGCCGTGGCCGTGCTCATCATCGCCTGCCCCTGCGCCATGGGTCTGGCGACCCCGACCTCGATCATGGTCGGCGTGGGCCGCGCCGCCGAACTGGGCGTCCTGTTCCGCAAGGGCGAGGCGCTGCAGGCCCTGCAAGGCGTCGATCTGATCGCCTTCGACAAGACCGGCACCCTGACCGCGGGCCGTCCCGAACTGACCGACCTGAGCGTGGCAGAAGGTTTCGCGGAGGACGAGGTTCTGGCCCTGGTCGCCGCCGTCGAGGCCCAGTCCGAACACCCCGTGGCCCGCGCCCTGGTCGAGGCCGCCGCATCACGCGGCCTGAGCGTCGCCCGACCCGAGAACTTCGCCTCCGTGCCCGGCAAGGGCGTGGCGGGTCTGGTCTCAGGCCGTCGCATCGAGGTCGGCGCCGACCGCTACATGGCCGATCTGGGCCATGACGTCGCCGCCTTCGCCGAGGCCGCGGCCCGTCTGGGCGACGAGGGCAAGACGCCCCTCTACGCCGCCATCGACGGCAAGCTCGCCGCCATCATCGCCGTGGCCGACCCGATCAAGGCGACCACCCCCGCCGCCATCGCCGCCCTGCACGAGATGGGCTTGAAGGTGGCCATGATCAGCGGCGACAACCGCCGCACCGCCGAGGCCGTCGCCCGCCGCCTGGGCATCGACGAGGTCCACGCCGAGGTCATGCCCGACGGCAAGGTCGCCGCCATCACCGCCCTGAAGACCGGCGGGCGCCGCATCGCCTTCGTCGGCGACGGGGTCAACGACGCCCCGGCCCTGGCCTCCGCCGACGTGGGTCTGGCGGTCGGCGGCGGCGCCGACGTGGCCATCGAAAGCGCCGACGTGGTCCTGACTGGCGGCGACCTGCGCGGCGCGGTCGCGGCGGTCGGTCTGTCGCGCGCCACCATGAGCAACATCCGTCAAAACCTGGCCTGGGCCTTCGGCTACAACGTCCTGCTGATCCCGGTCGCGGCGGGCGTCCTCTATCCGGCCTTCGGCTACATGCTGTCGCCCATGCTGGCGGCGGGGGCGATGGCCCTGTCCAGCGTCAGCGTGGTGCTGAACGCCCTGCGCCTGCGCGTCTTCAAACCCCACATTCCCGGAGCCGCCCAATGAACATCGGCAAGGCCTCTCTCGCCACCGGCGTCTCGGCCAAGATGATCCGCTACTACGAGTCCGTCGGCCTGATCCGGCCCTCGGAGCGGACCGAGAGCAACTATCGCGACTTCAGCGAGCGCGATCTGAACGACCTGCGCTTCATCCGCCGCGCCCGCAGCCTGGGCTTCTCGGTCGAGGAGATCAGCCACCTGCTGTCCCTGTGGCGCGACCACAACCGGCCCAGCCGCGAGGTCAAGGCCATGGCCGAGAAGCACGTCGCCGACCTCGACGCCCGCATCAAGGAGATGCAGGCCATGGCCGACGCCCTGCGCGATCTGTCGCATTGCTGCGCCGGCGACGACCGCCCCGACTGTCCCATCCTGTCCGACCTGGCGGGTTCGCCCGCCGCTGTTTCCCAAGGAGTTCCCCAATGATCGCCCTGACCATTCCCAAGATCCGCTGCGGCGGCTGCGTCGCCAGCGTCGAGAAGGCCATCCACGGCGTCGACGCCTCGGCTGAAATCACCGCCGACATCGAGGCCCGCCGCGTCGAGGTCGCCACCAACGCCGACCGTCAGGCCCTGATGACCGCCCTGGCCGACGCCGGCTACCCGGCCGAGGCGGCCTGACCATGAACAGGATGAAGATCGCCACCCTCGCCTTCGGCGCCGCCATCCTCGGCGGCGCGGGCTTCCTGCTGAACGGCCTGCCCACCGTGGCCCAGGCCTCGGACATGACCGTCTACAAGAGCGATTCCTGCGGCTGCTGCGGCGGCTGGGTCGAGCATATGCGCAAGGCCGGCTACGCCATCCGCGTCGTCCCGACTGACGACCTGGCCCCGGTGAAGATGCGTCTCGGCGTGCCGGAATCCCTGTGGGGCTGCCACACCGCCGTCGTCGACGGCAAGGTGATCGAGGGCCACGTCCCCGCCGCCGCCGTCAACGCCTTCCTGAAATCGCCCGGCGCATCGCGCGGCATCGGCGTCGGCGGCATGCCCACCGGCTCGCCCGGCATGGAGGCCCCCGGCTACGCCCCCGAACGCTACGACGTCATGCGCTTCGGCACAGGTCAGCCCGCCCGCTTCATGACCTTCGAGGGCGCGAACCCGGTTCGTCGCTAAAAGCGAAAAGGCCCCGCCGGATCATCGGCAGGGCCTTTTCGTATTCAGTCCCTGACCAGGCCGCCGTCGACCACCAGATTCTGTCCCGTCACCGCCCGGCTCCACGGCGAGGCGAAGAACAGCACCGCATCGGCGAACTCCTGCGGCGTCGTCACCGAGCGCAGCGGCGTCATCCCGGCGATCAGGTCGAACACCGCATCCGGCGTCGCCGCGCTGGCGTCCGTGGTCCGCAGCAGACCGCCCGAGACCATGTTGACCGTGATCCCCGACGGCCCCAGATCCCCCGCCGCCGTCCGCGTCAGGCTGAGCAGAGCGGCCTTGGCGGCGGTGTAGTCGTGATAGGGCACGACCGGATTCTGGAACAGGTTGGTGCCGATGTTGACCACCCGGCCGAACTTCTGCGCACTCATGCCCGGCGCCGCAGCCTGAATGACGTTCAGCGCGCCGCGGATCACGGTCGAGAACTGACGCTCCATGTCCTCCCACGGAATGTCCGCCATCTGGGCCCGCGCATCGCCGTTGAAGCTGTAGTCCAGGGCGTTGTTGACCACAGTGCTGATCGGCCCGCCGAAATGGGCCTGCGCCTGCGCAACCATGGCCTCGACCGCCGCGCGGTCGGTCACGTCAGCCTGGAGGGCGATGGCGCGTTCGCCCAGTTCGTCGGCCAGTGCTTCGGCCTGCTCGCCGCTGGCCCGCCAGTTGATCACCACCCGCGCGCCCTGCCCGGCGAAGGCCCGCGCCGCCGCCGCGCCCACGCCGCGCGCGCCGCCGGTGATGAGAACGATCTGATCGCGGATTTCCATGCCTGCCTCACGCTGAAGAACGAAGCCGAGCCATAGGCCGCGCCCTCGACGAAGGCCAGCCGCAGACCTCGACGAACGCAGGTTGCATTTAGTCAAATCCCTAATTAGCCTTTCCCCTCATGAACAACCTGTTCAAAGCCCTGTCCCATCCGGTGCGGCGACGCATCATCGCCATGCTGCGCAAGGGACCGCTGGCGTCCGGCGACATCGCCGCCGCCTTCGACATGAGCTGGCCGACCATCACCGGCCATCTGAACGCGCTCAAGGAGGCCGGCCTGGTCAGCCCCGAGCGCGACGGCCAGTCGATCCGCTATCGGCTGGAAATCTCGGCGGTCGAGGAGGCCCTGGCCTTTCTGATGGACCTCAGCGGAACAGGCAAAACCGACGAGGAGGAGACGCCGCAATGACCAAGATCCGCTTCACCGTGCTGGATGCCCTGACCGCCCTGACGGTCGTCGCCCTCATCGCGCTCGCCATCGGCGTTCAGGTCGCCGGCCCGACCACGCCCCTCCCCATGCATTTCGACATCCACGGCCAGCCCGACCGCTGGGGCGATCGCAGCGAACTGTCGAGCGTCATCGGCTTCATGGCCTTCATGGCCGCTATCACCGCCGGGCCGATGAGCTGGTACGCCAAGCGCACGCCGGACGCCGCGCGGCGGCGGGGGCTGGAGATCGGGCAACTGGTCTCCCTGCTGGCCATTGTCGGGACCAGCGCCTTCATGATCTGGATGATCCTGGGACACGGCGCTTCCCAAACGGGCGTATCCCTGACCATGACCGCCGCCCTGATGAGCCTGCTGTTCGCGGTCATGGGCGCCTTCATGGGCCGGATCGCGCCCAACCCCATCATCGGCGTCCGCACCCCCTGGAACTACAAGAGTCGCCTGGCCTGGGACCGCTCCAACCGGCTGGCGGGCCGCCTCTTCTTCTGGCTGGGGCTCGTCGGCCTGATCACCGCCCCGGTTTTGCCCCAGCCGCTGGGCTTCAGCCTGCTGATCGCGGGCGTCCTGATCGCCGCCGGCTGGTCGGTGTTTGAAAGCTGGCGCGTCTGGCGCGCCGACCCCGACCGCCAGCCCTTCTGATTTCATCTCACCCGACCAGACGGAGACAAGCATGCTGACCCTCGCCGCCGCCCTGCTGCTCTCGCCGATTTCGACACCCGTCGAACTGGCCTCCAGCCCTGCGCCCCTTCACGGAACCCTGCTGACGCCCGAGAGCGACACCCGCGCCGCCGCCGTCATCCTGCCCGGCTCCGGCCCCACCGACCGCGACGGGAACAGCCCCCAGTTCGGCATCCGCGCCGGGACCTATCGCCTGCTGGCCGAAGGGCTGGCCGAACGCGGCGTCGCCACGATCCGCATCGACAAGCGCGGCATCGGCGAAAGCGCCGCCGCGGGCGGAGCCGAGGCCGACCTGCGCTTCACGGCCAATATCGACGACGCCCGCGCCTGGGCCGCCGAGGCGGCGGCGAAGACGGGCCAGCCCTGCGCCTGGCTGATCGGCCACAGCGAGGGCGCGCTTGTCGCATTGGCAGCGGTCGCTGACGGCGACGACAAGGTCTGCGGTCTGGTCCTGCTGTCCGGCGCCGGGCGTCCTGCGGGCGTCGTGCTGCGCGAACAACTGGCGGCGGGCCTGCCCGAGCCGCTGAAGACGCGCGCCTATGAGGTCCTGACCGAGCTGGAGGCCGGCCGCACGGTCGCCGATCCCCCCGCCGAACTGGCCGCCTTGTTCCGTCCCTCGGTCCAGCCCTACCTGATATCGTGGCTGACGCTGGACCCGGCCCAACTGGCCGCCGCCTACGACGGCCCGATCTTCGTCGGTCAGGGCGCCACCGACATTCAGGTCGGCGTCGCCGACGCCGACGCGATCAAGGCGGCCCAGCCCCGCGCCGACCTCGTCGTCTGGGACGGCGTCAACCATGTGCTGAAGACCGCGCCAGCCGACCGCGCCGCCAATGTCGCCACCTATATGGACCCGGCCCTGCCTCTGGCCCCTGGCGTAGTCGAGGCGGTGGCGGACTTCGTGCTGAAGACGCGCTGAGGGGCCTTACCCGTCCAGTTCCGCCCGCGCCTGTTCTGCCAGATCGAAGAAGCGACGGCGGACCTCGGCGGCGAAGGGATTGTCGTGCTCGATGGCGCGGAACACCGCCGCGCTGTCGTAGCGGACCATGTCCACGCCCTGCATGACCCGCTCGAAGCTGGTCGTGGTCATCCGCGTCGGCAGGGGCTCCATGGCCAGCAGGACCTTGGCGATCAGGTGGGTCAGGCCCTGGACCGTGGCCGCCTCGCGGTCGTGATCCTCGGGCGTGACGACGAAGACCTTCAGGCTCAACGCCTTCTTGCAGAAGGCCGCCACCCGCCAGGCGGCCTTGTCGCCGCGCACCGGACAGACGGCGATCCTCAGCCCCACAATGCCGTCCTTGCCGCTCTGAGGGCCGAACAGGGGATGGGTTCCGACGATGCCGACGCCTTTGGGCAGGCCGTCCAGCATCACCTTCGCCGGCTTCACCTTCACCGACCCGACGTCGAGGATCAGGCCCCCCGGCGTCACGTGCGGCGCGATGGCCGCCACCGTCTCCGCCAGCACGCCGACCGGCACGGCCAGCACCACCACCGGACAGGCCGCGGCCGCCTCCAGCGAGGTCAGCCGCGCCAGGCCCTCGCCATCCGTCGCCGCCGGATCATGGGCGAGGATGTCGAACCATGGCGACAGATGCTTCGCCGTCAGCCGCCCGAAGGCGCCGAAGCCGATCAGGCCGAGCTGCGGTCGGGCGCTGCTCACCCCGCCAGCGTCTCCTGGAACCGAACCGGCTGGCCGTGCGCCTGACCGATCAGTTCGCCGTCCTTCATCACCACTCGGCCGCGCACGATGGTGGCCACCGGCCAGCCTGTGGTCTCGAAGCCGTCGAAGGGGGTCCAGCCGCAGCGTGTCGCCTGCTGGTCGTGGGTGATGGTCTTCTTCGCCTTCAGATCGACGATAGTCAGATCGGCGTCATAGCTGACGGCCATCCGCCCCTTGTTGGCCGTGCCGAACACCCGCTGCGCCCCGCCCGAGGTCAGGTCGATGAAGCGTTCGAGCGACAGGCGGCCATTGGCGACGTGGGTCAGCATCAGCGGCACCAGGGTCTGCACCCCCGGCATCCCCGAGGGCGAGGCCGGATAGGGCTTGGACTTCTCTTCCTTGGTGTGCGGCGCGTGGTCGGAACCCAGCACATCGGCCACCCCCTGCTGCATGCCCCACAGCCACAGGGCGTCGACGTGCTCCTGCGACCGGATCGGCGGGTTCATCTGGGCGTAGGCGCCGAGGCGCTCATAGGCCTCGGGCGCCACCAGGGTCAGGTGCTGGGGCGTGATCTCGACCGTGGCGACGTCCTTGTGGAAGCGCAGGAACTCCATCTCGTCCTTGGTCGTGACGTGCAGGACGTGGATGCGCGCGCCGGTCTCCTTGGCCAGACCGACCAGACGGCGCGTGGACATGATGGCGCTCTCGGCGTCGCGGACCTCGGGGTGGCTGGTCCAGTCGCCGGTGCGGGCCAGGCTGCGGCGCTCGACCAGACGGTATTCGTCCTCGGAGTGGAAGGTGGCGCGGCGGCGCACGTTGGACAGGACCTTCCTCACCCCCTCGTCGTCGGCGATCAGCAGGTCGCCGGTCGAGGCGCCCATGAAGACCTTGACCCCGCAGCAGCCCGGCAAGCGCTCCAGATCAGCCAGATGTTCCGCATTCTCATGCGTGCCGCCGACGTAGAAGGCATGGTCCGTCCACATCCGGTTGTTGGCCCGGACCAGCTTGTCGGCCATGGTCTCGGGGTCGGTGGTGTTGGGCTGGGTGTTCGGCATCTCGAACACGGCGACGACGCCGCCCAGGGCCGCCGCGCGGCTGCCCGTCTCCAGATCTTCCTTCCATTCCAGACCCGGCTCGCGGAAGTGGACCTGGGTGTCGATGACGCCGGGCAGGACCGTCAGGCCGGTGGCGTCGAACACTTCGTCCGCCGAGGCCTGGCTCAGGTCGCCGATGAAGGCGATACGGCCGTCGATGACGCCGACGTCGGCCCGGCCGCGTCCGGCGTGGTTGGCGACTTCGCCGCCCCGCACGATCAGGTCATAGGTCTGGGTCATGGGCGTATCTCCTGAGGTCGAGCGCTTATGCGCGTCCGACGCCCCAGGGGACAACCCCCGAAGGCTCAGTCGGCCAGTTGCGCCAGCAGCTTCTTCGACGCCTTCAGCACCCGCTCATAGGGCAGGTCCATCATGTGCTGGATGTGCTGGTTCAGGCGCGGGTCCAGATCGACGAACTCCTGCAGGCTGCGCGGGCCGCGAACCGCCACCCCGGTCCAGGGACGGCGCAGAGTCTCGTCCGAGGGGCCGAACACCCCCACCGCCGGCACGCCCGCCGCCACCGCCAGCTGGGTCCACAGCGAGTCCCCGCCAATGTAGAAGTCGGCCCGCGACAGGGCCGCGACCGTCTGTAGCCGCGTCAGCCGCCCCTGCAGCTCGATCACCCGCTCGCGCTTGACGGCGAAGCGGATCGAGTGGGCCGCATCTCGGTCGGCCTCTTCGCCGACGATCATCAGCCGCCCCCCGGCCAGAGGACCGTCCTCGCCCAGCAGCGACAGCGCCACCTTGGCGTAACGGTCGGCGGGCCAGCGCTTGCCGATCCAGTCCACGCCCGGACCGATGGCCAGGATCGGACCGTCCCCCTGCGGGATCAGGGCGTCGGCGGCTTCCTGCGTGTCGCGGCCGACGAACAGTTTCGGCGCCGGAATCTCGTCCAGTTGCAGCACCCGCGCCGCCTGCTCGACCAGATGGACGTCAGGCAGGGTCTTGCTCTTCACCGCTCGCTTCTGACGTCGCAGCTTGCCCGACAGGGTCGAGCCGCGCATGTCGACCACCAGCCCCCAGTTGGTCTCGCGTACCTGATTCCATAGGGCGATCCAGTCCCAGCGCCCGTCGCGGTCCAGAACGATCAGCCGCTCCAGCCGCGGCAGATCCGCAAACAGCGGCGCGCTGGCCGGCGAACCGACGACGGTGAAGGTGGCGTGCGGGATGGCCTCGACCAGATGGGCGAGCGCCCCCGACGAGAGGACCGCGTCTTCTGCGTCCGCCTCGGCGATATAGAGGATCGGGAAACGCCCATGCATGGCGCGACCCTAGAGGGATTCTCTACGGAATTCAGCGTAGATGCGACGCGGGACTATCACCGCTCCGTCCTTCGGCTTGAAGCCTCGAAGCTCAGGACAGGCTTCGCCTCGTAGCTGACAGCGGCCCTGCGTGTTCTACTGGCTCTCGCTTGCCATGGAGAATGAACTCGCGATGAGACATGCTGCCGTCATTCTCGCATCCACGCTGGTTGGTTGTTCGTTGTTCGGGACGCCCTCACCTGTGACCGCATGCACTATCCGCGAGCCGGTCGATCGAGAGGCTGCTTGGGCGACTTATAGAAGTGAAGTTGAAACCATCCTTGTCGGGCAGGTGGTTGCGCTCCATCCCTACACGCGCACAGAGCGCCGCAATCTCGATGCCCGTCGGATAGCGGGTCATTCCTATGGTACGCAGGCGGGTTGGGCGGACGTCGCACCCGTCGAGACAATCCTGGGTCCAGCGCATGAGGTGAGAGCGCGATACAGCAACGGATACGGTTGTGGCCGGGACCTGTGGAACCCGAGGTTGGGGGATTTCGTGCTGGTCTTGATTGGTCAGGACGGCTTTGCTGACGTGCGCGCCGAGGATGACCTCGAGGACCCTATCCTTCGAGCCCACATCAAAGGCTACTGGAGCACAGACAATAGCCCGGCTCCCTGATCGCGTGTCCCCTTCCTGAACTGACATCCACGGCGTCCGCTTTCCGGACTGTCCCCGCGCATTCTGCATCGCCTTGCGCTAAACCCCGCCCATGAGCCTTCCCCTCCTCCCCGACCGGACCTGCGGCGGCTGCGTCGAGTGCTGCCGCGTGATCCCGCTGAACCTGCCCGAGCTGGCCAAGCCGACGGGCGAGCTGTGCGGCTATTGCGTCGATGGGGCGGGCTGTTCGGTCCACGAGATCCGCCCCCAGACCTGCCGCGTCTGGTTCTGCCTGTGGCGGGCGGTCGAACTGTCCGACGACTGGCGGCCCAACCGCAGCGGCGTCATCATCCGCCCCGACGGCGTCGATCGCGGCGAGATCACCCTCTATGTCGTGCGCCGCTCGGACTTCCTGGCGGGCCTGGACTTCTTCGCCACGGTCGCCGGCTGGATCGCCGAGGGGGTCGAGGTGGCCCTCAGCGTCCCCGGCCCGGTCGGGACCTACCCGGCCCGCGCCGTCGTCACCGACTGGCTGCGCCCCGCCGTCGAAGAGGGCGATCCCGAAGACTTCGTCGCCCGCGTCATCGCCTCGCTGGATCGTCTGGCTGAACATGAGTTCCAGCCGGATGGGGCTGAGGCCAGATACGCGGTGATCTAGCTCAGCCGTCCTGTCTTGCCTTGGCCGCCACGGAGCGCAGGCCCAGCAACAGGGCGTCGCTGGTCGCGTCGGCCTGACAGCCGCCCGTCAGGATCAGGCGCATGGCCTGGACATGGACGGCGACAGCGGGCCAGCTCCAGGCGCCGCTGGTCTGCATCCGGTCCGCCACGTCGCACAGGCTGTAACCGGCGTCGTAAAGGGGGCCGGTGTCGAAGAATCCCGCCGTGGCCAGTAGCGCCGAAGCGAGCCGGTAGACCTGGAGCTCGCTGCCCGGCGCGGCGGCGGCGGCGACCAGTTCCAGCTCCGTGATCGTGCCGGCGACCGTGGTCATGACGTCATCGCGATGGCGTTCCAGCCGCTCGTTGGCGCGCCGCTCGATGTCGGCGACGGTGCGGCCGCCCGGTTGGGCCATCTGCCGCGCCAGGGTGGTCTTGATCTTCAGGGTGCGGGCTTCGGTCACTTGGCGGTGCTCACAGGGCGACCCTTTGGGGCTTCATCAGCATGTCGATGTCGGACTGATCCATGTTTTCCTCAACGGCGGCGCCGACGTGGGCGGACAGGTCGTCCTTGCGACGTCCCGCCACGCCCAGCGGCGGGCCGAAGTTGCGCACGCGGCGATCGGGTCCGACATAGGTCGCGCACTCGACGAACTCGCGCTCGTCGCCCGCCAGCCACAGGATACGGCGCAGCAGGACGGCGGGGGTCAGGGGCTTGGTGACAACGAAGCTGACGCCGCAGTCGCGGCCTTCCTGCACCTTGGCCTGAGAGGCGTGTCCGGTCAGCAGGATGACGGGGATGAACCGCAGGGGCGCCGGGGTCTCGCGCCGCAGCCAGCGGGCGAAGGCGTAGCTGTCCATCTCGGGATCGGCGCAGTCGATGACGATCAGGTCGACGGCCCGGTTCTGGATGACGCGCACCCCCTCCGTCGCCGAGGCGCACTTGATCTGCTCCTTGACGCCAAAGCCCTGGAAGACGGAACTGAGCATGTCCAGCGCCTGCGGATTGTCGTCGATCAGCAAGACCGTCGACTGCTCCAGATTGACCCGGTCGGCGGCGCTCATCAGTCGAACAGCAGCAGGTCGCCGGATACGGCGGCGGGGGCGGGCTCGGACAGGGGGCGTCCCCGGAAGGACAACTCGCGCAGACGGTCGGCCATCTCGGCCAGAGGCAGGGCGGCCAGGGCCGTGTCCATCGGCTGATCGGCGGCGAGCGCCCCCGCCAGACCCGACAGGGCGTCCACGCGCTGGCTCAGCACGTCAAAGGCCTGCATGCGGGTCAGATAGGTCAGGCGCTGCTCGGGCGGCGCCAGACGCAACAGTTCGGAAACCAGGCCGCCGGCCTCGTCCACGCCCGCGCGGATGTCGGCCAGCTCGGCGGCGACGGCGCTCAGCAGGCCTTTCGTATCGTAGTCGTTCATCAGAACAGCTCCAGCGCGCCGGAATCGACGGACGGCGGGGGCGGCGGGGCCGGACGCGGAGCGACCGCATCCGTGACCCCGCGTTGCAGCGCCCGACCGGTCACCGGCCAGTAATGTACGCGACGCCCCCCGGCGCCCCTCAGGCTGGCGCCGACGACGGGAATGCCCTCGTCGGCCAGAAAACGCTCGGCGAAGTCGGCGTTGGACGCGCCCACGTCCTTCAGGGAATCGAACATGCGGCCGCCGCCGAACAGCTTGGCCTCCAGCCGGTCGCGACGACCGCCCGCTTTCAGCACGTCGTTGATCAGCAGCTCCATGGCATAGGCGCCGTAACGGCGCCCGGCGTCGGTCCCCGCCCCCGCGCCTTCAGGCAGCAGGAAGTGGTTCATGCCGCCGACCCCGGCCACGGGATCGCGCAGGCACATGGCGACGCAGCTGCCGAGCACGGTCGAAAGCACGACATCGGGGTCGGACGTCACGAGGTGCTCGCCCTGGCCGACATGGACGCGCCTTTCGGCCGTCAGCTGATCGCGAGCGGTGTTCACGTCAGGGGGCCGAACACGCCTTCCAGCTTCTCTTTCAGCTGGGCGGTGGTGAAGGGTTTGACCAGATAGTTGTTCACGCCGAACTGCACGGCGCGCTGCACCAGTTCGCGGTCGGCGCGGCCCGTCAGCATGATGAAGGCGGTCTTGGACGTCGGCGGATGGGCGCGAATGGCGCGCAGCAGGCCCAGACCGTCCAGGTTCGGCATGTTGAAGTCCGAGATCACCAGGTGAACCGGCTTGGTGATGATCGACCGCAGCGCCAGCTCGCCGTCAGCGGCTTCGGAGATTTCACGCACGCCGATCTGCTGCAGGCTGTTGCGGATCAGGGAGCGCATGGTCAGCTGGTCATCGACGACCAGAACATTCAGGGCGGAGGCGGCAGGCATAGGCGGTCCTTACGCAACAGGCTTTGCGGCGGCCGCATGGACGGCGCACAGATCGAGGATGGCGGAGGAAAGGCGGGGCAGAGACAGCTGGCGCTCCACGGCGCCCAGCTCAAAGGCGGCGCGCGGCATGCCGTAGACGACGCTGGAGGCCTCGTCCTGGCCCAGGGTGCGGGCGCCGGCCTGACGCATGGCCAGCAGCCCCCTGGCGCCGTCCTTTCCCATGCCGGTCAGGATGACCCCGGTCATGGGACGGCCCAGGCGAGCGACCGCGTTGAACAGGACGTCCACCGAGGGGCGGTGGCCGTTGACCGTGTCGGCGGCGACCAGGCGGCAGCGGCCGTTCGCGACCTCCAGGTGCTTTTCACCGCCAGGGGCGATGTAGACGTGACCGGGCATGAGAGGGGCGCCGTCCACGGCCTCGGTGACCGTGGCGCCGGAGGCCTTGTCCAGACGGGCGGCGAAACTCCGGGTGAAGGTGGCGGGCATGTGCTGCGTCACCACCGTCGCCGGGCAGTTGGCGGGGAAGGCCGAAAGAATGTTCAGCAGGGCCTCGACCCCGCCGGTCGAGGCGCCGATGGCCAGGACATGGTTGGGGTCGGCGCGATAGGCGCCGTCCACCGCGCGCGTCTCACGCGCTTCCAGCGGACGCACCCGCGAGCGGGCGGCGATCTTCACCTTGTCGGCCAGGTCGGCGAAGGCTTCCTGGGCCGGGACGCCCGGCGCGGGCTTGGCCACGGCGTCCACAGCGCCGACTTCCAGCGCCGCCAGGGTCACATCTGTCCCCGCCTGGGTCAGGGTCGAGACCATGACGACCGGCATGGGCCGCAGGCGCATGATCTTCTCGAGGAATTCCAGCCCGTTCATATTGGGCATCTCGACGTCCAGGGTGATGACGTCGGGGTTCAGTTCCTTGATCGCCGTGCGGGCCTCCAGAGGATCGGCGGCCGTGCCGACGACCGAGATCTCGGGATCGCGGCGCAGGACGGCGCTGATCAAGCTGCGCATGGTGGCGCTGTCGTCGACGATCAGGACGCGGACCGGGTGGCTCATGCCCGACCTCCCAGCCTGTAGGCGGTCAGACCGCAGGTCTGAAGCTGGGTGGTCGCCGGGCCGCTGACGCGTTCCGAATGACCGATATAGAGGGTGGCGCCAGGCGCCATCATCGGAGTGAAGCGGCTCCAGACCATCTCCTGGGTCGCGTCGTCGAAATAGATGACCACGTTGCGGCAGAAGATGACGTCGAACTTGCCGCGCATCGGCCAGTCGCCGATCAGGTTCAGCTCGCGGAAGGACACCAGACGGCGCAGGGTCGCGTCGGCGCTGAAGTGACCCGGACGACCCGCGACCGCTTCAAAATGCTTGCGGCCCGACGCCGGCACCGGCGACAGCAGCTCGTCCGAATAGACGCCCGCCGCGCCCTCGGCCACCATGTTGGGGTCGATGTCGGTGGCCAGGATGCGCACGTCCAGATCAGCCGCTTCCGGCAGGACGTCCAGCACGGTCAGGGCCATCGAATAAGGCTCCTGTCCGTTGGAACAGGCCGCCGACCACAGGCGCACGCGCCCACCGGCCCGTGCACGGGCCGCCAGTTCCGGCATGACCTGATCGCGCAGGTGATCGAAGTGGTGCGGCTCGCGGTAGAAGCGGGTGACGTTGGTGGTCAGGGCCGCGGTCATGGCCTGACGCTCGTCGACGCCCTCCACGCCCTCGATCAGGGCGCAGTAGTCGCGGAAGCTGCGCAGACCCAGGACGCGCAGGCGCTTGGCCAGGCGCGAGTAGACCAGAGCGGCCTTGCCCTCGCTCAGGGCGATGCCGGCGTGGGCGTGCAGGGTCTGGGCGATGTGGCGGAAATCCTCGGCGGTGAAGACGAACTCGCCTTCCACCAGGGACGTGCGCCCGGCGACGGTGGTCATGCGGCTTCGGCTTCGCTTTCGGCCGGCAGGACGTGGTTGAGGTCGATCAGGCTGATCATGCGGCCGCCCTCGACGGCGAAGATCCCCTGGACGAAGGTCTTCACATGGTCGCTGGCGACGTCGGGCGTCGGCTGGATGGTGGAGTCCGTCAGTTGCACGATATCGGACACCGCATCGACCAGCAGGCCGACCAGGCGGTTGCCGATATGAGCCACCATGATGACGTGGCGGGCGGTCGGCTCGGCGGTCTTCAGACCGAAACGGGCGCCCAGATCGATGATCGGCAGGACGATGCCGCGCAGGTTGATCACGCCCTTCATATAGGACGGCGAGCGCGGCAGCGGGGTCGCCGGGGTCCAGCCGCGGATTTCGCGGACGTTCATGATGTCGACGCAGAATTCCTGCTCGCCGATGCGGAAGGCGATCAGTTCGCGGTCGGCGCCGGCGACGTTGGAGGTGACTTCGGTCATGATGCTCAGCTCGCCATCTTCAGTTCAGGACGATTGGATTTGCGGCGCCCGGCGATGACCAGGGCGTCGATGTCGAGGATCAGGGCGACGCTGCCGTCGCCCAGAATGGTCGCGGCGGAGACGCCGTCGACGTGGCGGTAGTGGGTTTCCAGGCTCTTGATGACCACCTGGCGCTGGCCGTTGATGGCGTCCACCAGCAGGGCGGCGCGCGAGCCGGCCTCGGTCTCGACGATCATGACCACCCCGCCCGTCAGGGGCGTGGCGTCGTCGCGGAAGCCCATGACCCGGCCCACGTCCACCAGAGGCACGAACTCCTCGCGGAAGCGGATCACGGCGTCATGACCGCCGACGTAATGGATATCCTCGACGCGCGGCGTCAGGCTTTCGACGATGGCCGACAGGGGCGCGACCAGGGTCTGATCGGCGGCGGACACCACCATGCCGTCCAGCACCGCCAGGGTCAGCGGCAGGCTGAGGGTGAAGGTCGAGCCCTTGCCCGGAACCGAGCTGATCGAGATGCGGCCGCCCAGGGCCTGGATCGAACGCTTGACCACGTCCATGCCCACGCCCCGGCCGGAGACGTCGGTGATGGTCTCGGCGGTCGAGAAGCCCGGCAGGAAGATCAGGTTGTCGACCTCGTCGTCGGTCAGGACGGCGTCCTCGGCGATCAGGCCGCGATCCACGGCGATGCCGCGCACGCGGGGGCGGTTGATGCCCTTGCCGTCGTCGGCGATCTCGATGACGATGCGGCCCGAGCGGTGCAGGGCGGCCAGGCGCACGACACCCTCGGCGGGCTTGCCGGCGGCCTCTCTCTCTTCCGTGCTTTCCAGACCGTGGTCGATGGCGTTGCGCAGCATGTGGGTGATGGGCTCGGCCAGGCGCTCGACCACGGTCTTGTCGACCTCGGTGTCCTCGCCCGAGGTGACCAGACGCACGCGCTTGCCCGTCATATCAGCGACTTCGCGAACCAGACGCGGCATGCGCTGGAACACCGACTTCACCGGCTGGGCGCGGATGGCCATGACGCTGTCCTGAATGTCGCGCGTCAACAGCTCCAGGTCCTCCAGACCCAGGGCGATGTCGGACGAGCGGGCCAGGCCGCTCTCCATGACGCGCTGGGCCAGCATGGCCTGCTGGATGACCAGCTCGCCGACCACGTTGATCAGGCGATCCACCCGATCCAGATCGACGCGGATGGTCACCGGGGCGACGGCGGCCGGGGCTGAAGGCGCGGCGGCCAGAGTCGGAGCCGGAGCGGCGGGCGCGACCGGCTTGGGCGCGGCGGCGACGGGCGCAGGGGTCGGAACCGAAGCCGCAGCAACGACTGGCGCGGGAGCTTCGACCGGGGCGACGGATTCGACCGGCGCGGCGGCCTTGGCCAGCAGGGCGGCGATGTCGAACTCAGGCTCGGCGGGGGCCGCGTCCAGAACCGGCAGAGGCGGCAGCGAGGCCTCGACCGCGGGCTGGGCGTCGCCCAGGGCGGTGATGCTCAGGTCGCAGTCCATCTCGACGAAGTCGAAGACGTCGCGAACGGCGGCTTCGGAGGCGTCGCCCGACAGCGCGATCGTCCAGATCAGGTGGGCGTCCTCGGCGTCCAGAGCGTCCAGCATGGGCAGGCCGCTGTCGTCCAGCTCGACCGAGGTCGGACCGAGGCGAGCCAGTTCGCGCAGCAGCAGGCTGACGTCGTTGGCGCTGGCGTAGAGACGCGGATGCGGGCGGAAGACGATGCGCCAGCCGGCGGCCGACGGCGCGGCCAGGCCGGGCAGGTCGAGCGGCGGCAGATCCAGCGAGGGCAGTTCGGCCGGGGCGCCGAAGTCGGCCAGGTCCAGCGTCAGGGGCGTGAAACCGAAGTCGTCTTCGTCAGCGGCGGCGGCGACCGGCGCGGGGGCGACCGAGGCGGCCACGCCGTGGGTCAGAACTTCCAGCTCGGCCACCAGACCGGCGGAACGCGCGGCATCGACCGGCGCGCCGGTCCCTTGAGCGGCGGCGATGTGGTCGGCCAGGACGTCGGAGGCGCGCAGCAGGGTCTTGATCGTGACGTCGTCGCATTCCTTGCGGCCCGAGCGCAGCTCGTCCATCAGGGTCTCGAAGACGTGGGCGAAGCGCACCAGGTCTTCAAGACCGAAGGCCCCTGCCCCGCCCTTGACCGAGTGGACGGCGCGGAAGACGGCGTTGATCGTCTCGATGTCGCCCTCGCCGGTCTCCAGCGCCAGCAGGTTGGCTTCCAGATCGCCCAGCAGTTCGCTGCACTCCTGGAAGAAGGTGACCTTGATGGCCTCGAACGGATCGTCGCTCATCCTGTAGTCCTCAGTCTTCTGGGCTCAGGCCGCGACGCGACGAACGGCGTCGACCAGCTTGGCCGGGTCGAAGGGCTTGACGATCCAGCCGGTGGCGCCGGCGTCGCGGGCGCGCTGCTTCTTGGCGGCGTCGCTCTCGGTCGTCAGGACCAGGACCGGGGTGGCCTTATGGTTGGGGTCCGCGCGCATGCCCTCGATGAAGCCGAAGCCGTCCATGCGGGGCATGTTGATGTCGGTGATGACAATGTCCGGGCTTTCGGCCTGGAGCACCTCCAGACCGTGGACCCCGTCCTCGGCCTGAACCACGCGATAGCCGGCGTCTTTCAACGCCAGCATCAGCATGTCGCGCATGGTGCGTGAGTCATCGACGGTGAGAACGGTCTTGGTCATGCGGGTTCGCCTTGCATAGCGAGATCAGAGGCGGAGGCGCCGAAGGCGCTCCATTGCGAGGCGAAGGCCTCGGAAACATTGATGAAGGTCAAGGACTGACCGTCAGCGCGCCAGGTCGCCAGCGCCGACAGCAGGACCTGAAGGCAGAGGCCGCCCAGACGCTCGACAGCCGAGGCGTCCAGCGCCGTCTCCTGGCCGCGCACGGCCAGGAGCTGCGCCTTGAGGGGGTCGGCCGCGCGCAGGTCAAGCACGGCCGGAAGGGCGATCAGGGTCGACATCAGAACTCTTCCCAACCGTCTTCGATCGGCTGCGCCTTGAGGGCGGCGCCGCCGCGACCGACGGTCTTGAGCGCGGCGATGGTCTGGGCCACCGGTTCCGGCGTGCGGGCCGGAGCGGGAGCCGCGGCCGGCGCCCGGCTTGCGCACGGCGACAGGCGCCGCGGCGTGGCCGGTGCGGAAACGCGACACCGAGGACGCCAGAACGTCGGCCTCCTGGGCCAGCGAGTGGCTGGCGGCGGTCGGCCGACTGCTCGACCATGGCCGCATTCTGCTGGGTCACCTGATCCATCTGGTTCACGGCGGTGTTGACCTGTTGCAGGCCGGTGGCCTGTTCCTGGGCCGAGGCCGAGATTTCCGAGACCAGGCCGTCGATTTCCGCCACGCGGCTGACGATGCGTTGCAGGGCCTCGCCGGTCTGACCGACCAGGGTCACGCCCGCCCCGACCTGCTGGCCCGAGGCGGAGATCAGGGTCTTGATCTCTTTCGCCGCCTCGGCCGAGCGCTGGGCCAGGGCCCGCACTTCGGAGGCCACGACCGCGAAACCACGACCGGCGTCGCCCGCGCGGGCGGCCTCGACCCCGGCGTTCAGGGCCAGAAGATTGGTCTGGAAGGCGATCTCGTCGATGACGCCGATGATGTTGCCGATCTGGGCCGAGGACTGCTCGATGGCGGTCATGGCCTCGACGGCGTCGCGCACCACCTGACCGCTCTTCTCGGCGTCGCCGCGCGGCCTGGACCACGCCAGAGGCCTGACGGGCGCCGTCGGCGGTCCGGTTCACCGTGGCGGTGATCTCGTCCAGGGCGGCGGCGGTTTCCTCCAGGCTGGCGGCCTGCTGCTCGGTGCGGCGCGACAGGTCGTCCGAGGCCTGCGAAATCTCGCTGGAACCCGAACGGATGGCGGCGACATTGGTCACGACTACGGCGACCGCCTGTTCCAGCTGCGAGATGGCGGCGTTGAAGTCGGTCTTCAGCTGCGCGGCCTTGGGCGAGACCTCGGCCGTCATGCGGTGGGTCAGGTCGCCGCCGGCCATGGCCTGCAGGCCCTCGGCCAGGGCGGTGATGGCGACTCGATCCTCTTCGGCGGCGCGGGCCTTCTCGGCCTCGACGCGGACGCGCTCCTCCTCGGCGGCGGCGCGCGTTGGGCCACGGCCTCGGCTTCCAGACGGGCGTTGGCGATGGCGGCGTCCTTGAAGGCCGTCACGGCCGAGGCCATCTGGCCGACCTCGTCCTTGCGGCCCATGGCCGGGACGATGATCGAGGTGTCGCCGCCGCCGCCGACGCATGGCCGAGGTCATCGACAGCAGGGGCTTGCCCAGCAGGTTGGTCAGCATGAAGGCCATGGCGGCGGCGATGATCAGGGCCAGAACGACGACCCCGCCGATCAGCACCATCCGCACCGACTTGGCGACGGTGTCCTGAACCTCGCCATAGACGCGGCTCTGCTGCGCCTTCTCTTCTTCGACCAGGGCTTCCAGCGCGTCCTCTGCCGGGCTGATATACTTGTCTGCGGCGCCTTCGCGACCGACCATGGCCACGGCCTGACCATAGGTCGCGGAGTCGGCGACCAGCACGCGTCCGGTCTCGACCACGTTCCGGGTCCATTCGGCGGCGGCGGCGCGAGCGGCGCGGACCTCATCCTCGCTGGTGCGGTCCAGCTGCGTGATCCGATCCAGGCTCTTGCCGAAATTCGCCGTGAGCGGACAGCCGCTCCAGATAATAGGGGTCACGCGACAGCAGGAAGCCGCGATAGCTGCTCTCCTGGCGCGCCAGATAGAATTTGCGGACTCGGCCTCGCGCTGCACGGCGGAGGCGCGCACGCGGTCCATGCGCGCCTTCTCCAATGCATTGACCTGCATGAAGACCGTGCCGCCCATGGCGACGATCGCCAGGATGACCACGGCGAAGGCCGCCATTAGTTTTCTTTCGATCTTCAGATCGTTCAGCATGCTCATTGATCTTCTCCCCGGATTTCTGTTCAATCGACTCAGAGCGCGAACGTCAGCGCGCCCACCAGGCGGCCGTCGTAGTTCTCGCCCAGCGCATGGCTGTCGGTGTCGTACCAGCGCAGATCAGCCGACAGCTTGTCGGTCAGCTTGTGCTTCACGCCGATGTTCCAGGCGGCGTATTCGGCCCCGCCGTCAGCGGTGCGGTCGGCGATGGCGACCGAGGCCTTGGTCCTGGGTCCGACTGAAACCGTGCCCTGCAGCTCGACCCACCAGGCTTCACGCGTGCCGGCGAAACCATCAGGCGTATAGTTGACGCGCAGGCGGGTGTTGACCGGTCCCAGTTTGCGCGAGGCGTCGGCCTGGTATTCCCAGAAATTGGCGTCGACGCCGGCGCGCGCGCCGGCAGGTCACGGTTCGCCACCGAGAAGTCGAACTTGTAGCCGGCGGCTTCGGGACGCCAGCCGATGGCGCTGACGATCTCGGCGTCCGAGCCCTGCGACAGCTTGGCGGTGGAAGCGAAGACGCTGGCGTAGAAGTCGCCGCCCGAAATTTCCGAGCGTTCCGTTGACGCTCGGGTCCCCGGCGCTCTTGCCCAGGCCCTTGCCGACGTATTCGCTGGCGACGCCGACCTGGACGTCTACCGCATGAGCCTGAACAGCCCCTGCCGCCATGAGGCCCGACAGGCCGACAAGGACGGAATGAAACGTGCGCCGTTCTGACGCCCATTGCTTTTCGTTTTGAAGAGCATTTTTACCTCAGTGATCCTGAGGTCGTTCTTGCGCTGACAAACGTAGATTTCTGTAAATCCAGAACTACGTAAAATCCCGCATAGTTCGGAAGATCACTGGCCGATTCCCCGTCCGCCCCGACAGCATCAACCTCGCCTCACCCCAGAACCAAGACTTCAGAATTAATACACGAGAAACTATAGTAATCGCCATTTTTCTGCCCCTATAGAGGCCAGGAGGGCCGCCTGGAATCGAGATGATCAAGGTTACCCGACGAATTGCGTTAACTACGACCAATGTATAGAAGGCCCGCCGTGGCCAGATTCTATAGAACGCCTCACCGCAAACCTCTGCATCCAAGACCCCGCCATTCCGTGAGGAAGACCTAATTCATCCCGCGATGAAAAACATGCTGACAGCTGCAACGACCGCATCGCGTAGTCGTTGGGGCGGTTTGATTCTGGCGACCGTGGCGGTCGGCGGCGCCCTGGCGGCGCGCTTCCCTGCTCGAAGGGCTGGGCCACTTCTACTACCTGCCCATGCTTCCTGCGGTGATCATCACGGCCCTGCTGGCTCGCCGCTCCGCCGTGGCTCTGGCCGTGGCCCTGTCCATCGCTCTGAACCTGATGCTGGTCCCGCGCGAGAGCGCCATCGACGCAGCGACCAACGCCGCCTTGTTCACCCTGGTGGCCTGGGCTGTGGCCGAAGTCTGCATCGGTTTGCGTCAACTGAGGGCGCACGCCGATCTGCTGACCCACAGACTGGCCGCCCAGGATGCCTTGCTAAACACCGTCCTGACCACCGTGCCGGTCGTCACCCTTGAAACGGACGGTGCGATCCGGCGCATGAACCCTGCGGCGGCCCAGTTGTTCGGCATCGACGAAACCGCTGTTCGAGGCAGCGCCTTCGACAGCCTGGTGCCCGCCTTTGACACATCGGCCGTCTATCATCCGGAGATGACCTATGGCGCGCTGGAGTCGGCGGACGGTCACTGGAACGGAACACGTGCCGATGGCGTGACCTTCCCCTGAACATCCAGTGCGGCCGCGTCCCCGGTCCCGCGGGGAGAAGACCTGATCGCCCTTTGCCTGACCGACCTCAGTCGTTGGCACGCGGCCGACGCTCGGGCGCGTGAACTGCACACCCAGCTGAACAAGGTCTGGCGGCTGAATTCCCTGGGCGAGATGGCCGCCACCCTGGCCCATGAGCTGAACCAGCCGCTCAGCGCCGCCGCCACCTATCTGCACGCCAGCCAGATGGACATGGAGAAGGCGGGTCCGCTGGGCGACAGCGCCCTTCGCACCACGGAACTGGCCAAGACCCAATTGCTGCGCGCGGGCAAGATCATCCGCCGCATGCGCGAACTCCTGTCGCTGGAGGTACGATGCCTGGATCAGGAGCGCGCCTCATCAATGATCGAGGACCTGGGGCCGGTCCTGACCATGATCGGCGCCGCCAAGGGCGTGACGATCCGCATGGACTTGCAGCGCGACACGGATCAGGTCCGCGCCGAGCGCATCCAATCCCAGCAAGCGATCGTCAATCTGGTCCGCAACGCGGTCGAAGCCGTGAGCGAACGGCCCGAGCCTGACGTCGTCATCAACGGTCGCGTCCTGTCTGAAACGCAATATGCGATCAGCGTCGAGGACAACGGCCCGGGTCTGGCCGACGATCAGGCCGAACACATGTTCCAGCCCATGACCTCGACCAAGTCCGGCGGCATGGGTCTGGGCCTGTCTGTCACGCGTACGATCGTGGAAAGTCACGGGGAAAGTTGACTGTCGCAAGAAGCGCTTTGGGGGAGCCGCCTTCTCGTTTAACCTGATCCGCGAAGCGGTCGGCGAGTACACATGAGCCTCCATTCCGTATTCATCATCGACGACGACGCGGCGGTCCGCGATCCTTGCTGACGCTGCTGCGTGGCGAGGGGATCTCGCGCGCGCGGGTTCGCCAGCGGCGACGACTTCTTTTCCGCCCTGCCTGAAGATCCGATGGCCTGCGTCATCACCGACATGCGGATGCCCGGCATGGACGGCGCCGAGGTGGTTCGCCGCGTCGGAGAGAAGCGAGGCGCGGCCTGGCCGTCATCGTCATCACCGGTCACGCCGATGTGCCCATGGTGGTGCAGATGATGCGCTCGGGCGTGGTCGACTTCATCGAAAAGCCCTTTGATCCGCCCCGGCTGATCGAGACGGTGCGCGGCTGCCTGGCGCGCTTGACCGATCTGAACCAGCAACAGGGCGCGCGCGCAGCCGTCGAGTTGCGCCTGGCGCGCCTGACGCCGCGCGAGCGTCAGGTCTTCGACGCCCTGATCCACGGCGATTCCAACAAGGCCATCGCCCTGGCGTTGGACATCAGCCCGCGCACGGTGGAGGTCTTCCGCGCCAAGGTCATGACCAAGATGGAGGCGGACAGCCTGTCGGCCCTGGTCCGCATGGGTATGACCCTGGGCTAGGACGAGGCCGCCTCCCTGGCCTTTGGACGTTTCGTCGTCTTGCAGCCACAGGCCTTGCGGCGCGTTATGATGGCTCCCTTCGCGTCAGGAGCCGCCCATGTCCGATCCCGCCCGCCTGCTTCGCCGCCAGGCCTATGTCGACGGCCGCTGGATCGACGCCGACGACGGCGCGACCTTCGAGGTGACCAACCCGGCGACAGGCGAGGTGCTGGCCAGCGCGCCCGACATGGGCGCGGCCGAGACCCGGCGCGCCGTCGCCGCCGCCGAGGCCGCGAGGAAGCCCTGGGCCGCAAAGACGGCGGGTGAACGCGCCCGCATCCTGCGCCGCTGGTTCGACCTGATGATGAGCGAGCAGGAGGGCGCTGGGGCGCCTGCTGACGCGCGAGCAGGGCAAGAGCCTGACCGAGGCCAGGGGCGAGATCGCCTATGCCGCCAGCTTCATCGAATGGTTCGCCGAAGAGGGAAAGCGGACCTATGGCGAGGTCATCCCGACCTATGACGCTTCCAAGCGTCTGATGACCCTGCGCCAGCCGGTCGGGGTGGTGGGGGCCATCACCCCATGGAACTTCCCGCCGCCATGATCACCCGCAAGGTCGGCCCGGCCCTGGCCGCCGGCTGCGCCGTGGTGCTCAAGCCCGCCAGTCAGACGCCGCTGACGGCCCTGGCCCTGGCCGTTCTGGCGGAAGAAGCGGGCTTTCCACCCGGCCTTTTCAACGTCGTCACCGGCTCGGCCTCGGCCATCGGCGGCGAGCTGACGTCCAATGAGATGGTGCGCAAGATCAGCTTTACCGGCTCAACCGAAATCGGCCGCCTGCTGATGAAGCAGTCGTCGGAGACCATCAAGAAGATGAGCCTGGAGCTGGGCGGCAACGCTCCCTTCCTGGTCTTCGACGACGCCGATGTGGACGCCGCAGTGGCGGGCGCCGTGGCCTCCAAATATCGCAATGCGGGTCAGACCTGCGTCTGCACCAACCGCTTCTATGTCCAGGCGGCGGTCCACGATGAGTTCGTCGCCAAGCTGACCAAGGCGAGCGAGGCGCTGAAGGTCGGAAACGGCCTGGACGACGGCGTCCAGATCGGCCCCCTGATCGACGAGAAGGCGGTGAAGAAGGTCGAGGAACACGTCGCCGACGCCCTGGCCAAGGGCGCGACCCTGCTGACCGGCGGAGCCCGCCATGAGCTGGGCATGACCTTCTTCCAGCCGACCGTCCTGTCGGGCGTGACCCAGGACATGAAGATGTGCCGCGAGGAGACCTTCGGCCCCGTCTCCGGCGTCGTCCGCTTCGAAACAGAAGAAGAAGGGATCGCCCTGGCCAACGACACCATCTTTGGTCTGGCCGGCTACTTCTATGCGCGCGACCTGAGCCGTGTCTGGCGCGTGGCCGAGGCTCTGGAGACCGGCATGATCGGCGTCAACACCGGCCTGATCTCCACCGAGGTCGCGCCCTTCGGCGGGATCAAGCAGTCTGGCCAAGGCCGCGAAGGCTCCAGCCACGGCATCGAGGACTACCTGGAGATCAAGTACCTCTGCATGGGCCTGTAGGCCCTGAAGACGTCAGTCTTCGGAGAGCGCCTCATCCTCGCCTTCGGCGCGACCGGCGGCCTTGGCCGCGCGCTTGGCGGCCTTCGCCGCCGCCTTGGCCTCGGCCTTCTTGGCCTCCGCGCGCTCGCGTTCCTGTCGTTCAAAGCTGTAGTTGGGCTTGCGGGCCATGGATGTCCTCGCGCCAGGCCGCCGAACGGCGACGTCAGACCTTCATGTGGCGGCAGTCGCCGTCCGGGACAACAGGGAAACCTCCCTGTTCTGACATTCGGACAGGACAGACGCCGCCGTTCGACCAAAGTCGCTCTCTCCAAAGCCCGCGACCTGCTGTCACTCTCCCTTTCGACGATCCGGCAACAGGATCGCGAGGAAACGGCCGCGCCACGCGGCTCTAAAGGAAGGGACTGCCCATGACCGACCGCACCGTGGGTGCGGCGGAGGGCGCGGAGCACACGACAAGAACGACCGGCTGGTGATCCTTGCGTCGTCCGTCGGCACCGTCATCGAATGGTACGACTTCTATCTCTACGGCTCGCTGGCCGCGATCATCTCCGCCCAGTTCTTCTCGGGCGTGAACGAGACCACCGGCTTCATCTTCGCCCTGATGGCCTTCGCCGCCGGTTTCGCGGTGCGTCCGTTCGGGGCCATCGTCTTCGGCCGCATGGGCGACCTGTGGGGGCGCAAGAACACCTTCCTCGTCACCATGCTGCTGATGGGCCTGTCGACCTTCGTGGTCGGCCTGCTGCCGCCCTATGCGGCCATCGGCATCGCCGCGCCGATCATTCTGGTGCTGATGCGCCTGATCCAGGGTCTGGCGCTCGGCGGTGAATACGGCGGGGCCGCCACCTACGTCGCCGAGCACGCTCCGCACGGCAAACGCGGCTTCTACACCTCCTTCATCCAGATCACGGCGACCGTGGGCCTGTTGCTCAGCCTGATGGTCATTCTGGGCGTCCGCTTCGCCGTGGGCGAGGAAGCCTTCGTCAGCTGGGGCTGGCGCATCCCCTTCATCGTCTCGATCCTGCTGCTGGGCGTCTCCCCTGTGGATCCGCCTGAAGCTGTCGGAAAGCCCGGCCTTCCAGCGCATGAAGGCCGAAGGCAAGGGCCTCGACCACGCCGCTGAAGGACAGCTTCATGAAGTGGCCCAACCTGAAGCTGGTGCTGATCGCCCTGTTCGGTCTCGCCGCCGGTCAGGCCGTGGTCTGGTACACAGGCCAGTTCTACGCCCTCTTCTTCCTCGAGAAGACGCTGAAGGTCGATCCGGCCCTGTCGAACATCCTGATCGCCGCCGCCCTGGCCCTGGCGACGCCCTTCTTCGTCTTCTTCGGCTGGCTGTCGGACAAGATCGGGCGCAAGCCCATCATCATGGTCGGCTGCCTGCTGGCCGCCCTGACCTACTTCCCGCTGTTCAACGCCCTGACCGGCGCGGCCAACCCGCGTCTGGCCGCCGCCGCCGCCTCGGCGCCGGTGACCGTCTACGCCGACCCGGCCGACTGCCACTTCCAGTTCGACCCGGTGGGCAAGACCGTCTTCAACAGCTCTTGCGACCTGGCCAAGACCCACCTGGCCAAGGCCGGCGTCACCTATGTCAACGAGGCCGCCCCCGCCGGGACCGTGACCCAGGTCCGCATCGGCGACCGCGTGGTCGAAAGCTTCAACGGCAAGGTCCTGGCAAAGGCCGATTTCGATGCCCAGAAGAAGACCTGGGACGCCGGTCTGACCGCCGCCCTGACCGAGGCCGGCTATCCGGCCAAGGCCGACAGCGCCCTGGTCAACAAGCCCATGGTGATCGGCATCCTGTTCCTGCTGGTGCTCTATGTGACCATGGTCTACGGCCCGATCGCCGCCGCCCTGGTCGAGATGTTCCCGACCAAGGTGCGCTACACCTCCATGTCCCTGCCCTATCACATCGGCAACGGCTGGTTCGGCGGCTTCCTGCCGACCACGGCCTTCGCCATGGTCGCGGCCACGGGCAATATCTACTACGGCCTCTGGTACCCCATCGCGATCGCGGTGCTGACCCTGATCATCGGCGTCCTCTTCGTGAAGGAAGGCAAGGACGTGAACATCCACGACTGAGGTCGATAAGCTTCGCCAACCTGCAGGGGCGGTCCGGTTTCCGGCCGCCCCTCTTTTGTTCTTGTCCCACAGCCCTGCTCCGTCCCAGATGCCGGTCATGTTCAGCCTCGCGACCCTGGCCCTCGTGGCCGCCTATATGGCGACCCTGTTCGCGGTGGCCTGGTGGTACGAGCGGCCGTCGATCAGGACGCGCGGCGGGGCGCTGGGGCCGTCGCTCTATGCGCTGTCGCTGGCCATCTACTGCACCTCGTGGACCTATTACGGGGCGGTGGGGACGGCGGCGCGGTCGGCGTGGGAATACCTGCCCATCTATATCGGCCCGGCGCTGGGGGTGACGGTGCTGTTCCCGCTGTGGAAGCGGATCGCGGCGGCCGCCCGGCGCGAGAACGTCGGCTCGATGGCCGACTTCATCTCCTCGCGCTACGGCAAGAGCCCGGCCCTGGGCGCGGCGGTCGCCGCCGTCGCCATCCTGGGGTCCCTGCCCTACATCGCCCTGCAGCTGAAATCCCTGTCGATGGCGGGGGAAATGATCACCGCCGGGACGCCGGTGGCGGGCTCCGAGAGCCTGACGGTTCTGGTCATGGCCGGGGTTCTGGCCGGGTTCGCCATCCTGTTCGGCGCGCGCCGTCCCGACCTGACTGAGCACAACCGCGGCCTGATCCAGGCCATCGGCATCGAGTCCATCGTCAAGCTGACCGCCCTGCTGGCGGTGGCGGCCTTCGCCCTGATGCTGCTGCGCCATGCGCCCGCCTCCGCCGACGTGACGGCCAGCCTGGGCGATCTGGCGCGCTGGCCCGATCTGGACGGACGCTTCTGGGCCATCACCCTGGTGGCGACCCTGGCCATCTTCTGCCTGCCGCGTCAGTTCCACGTCGCCTTCGTCGAGGGCGGCGACCCGGCCCAGGTGCGCCGCGCGCTGGATCTTCCCAGTCTATCTGCTGCTGACCAGTCTAGCGGTCCTGCCCCTGGTGGCGGCGGGGGCCTGTTCGCCCCCCCACGTCAATCCCGACCTGCTGGTGCTGGCCCTGCCGCTGAACTCCGGCCAGTCGGCCCTGACCGCCATCGTCTTCGTCGGCGGCTTTTCGGCGGCGACGGCCATGGTCATCGTCGAGGCCGTGGCCCTGTCGGCCATGGTGTCCAACAATCTGGTCCTGCCGTTATTGGCCGCCGAGCGACGCAGGCGGGGAGCGAGCGCGGGCGACATGGCGCGCGCCATCCTCAACATCCGTCGGGTCGCCATCGTCGCCCTGCTGCTGATGGCCTGGATCTATTATCAGGCCATGGACCAGTCCAGCGGACTGGCGGCCATGGGGCTGGTGTCCTTTGCGGCCCTGGCCCAGTTGGCGCCCGCCCTGTTCGGCGCGGTGCTGTGGCGCGGAGGGGCGCTCGCGCGGGGCGCTGGCGGGCTTGAGCGTCGGCATGACGGTCTGGCTGGTCATGCTGGCGGCGCCGCAACTGGCGCCTGGTTTCGGCCTGAACATCCCGGCCATGCTGGGGCTGACCGACCCCTATGCGGCGGGAGTCTTCCTCAGCCTGAGCCTGAACCTCGGCGTCTTCGTCGCCGTGTCCAAGCTGAGCCGTCCGCGCCTGATCGATCGGGTTCAGGCGCGCGCCTTCGCCGACCGGCTGGGGCCGGACTGGATGGAGGGGCGCGGCGCCTCCGCCGGGGCCTCGGTCGGCGACCTCAAGGCCCTGGTCGCCCGCTTCATCGGCGACGAGCGGGCCGAGCGCGCCTTCGCCGCCTGGGCGCGCGAGACTGACCGCGAGCTGCGCGACGCCGACCCCGCCGACGCCGGTCTGGCCCGCGCCGCCGAGCGGATGCTGGCGGGGCCATCGGCGCCGCCTCGGCCCGCCGCGTCATCGCCGCCGCCCTGGCCGCCGGAGGGCGCGCGCCCGAGGACGTGGTGCGGATGCTGGACGAGGCTTCGCAGGCGGTTCAGTTCAACCGCGACCTGTTGCAGACCACGCTCGACAACATCGACCAGGGCGTCAGCGTGGTGGACGAGGACCTACGCCTGACCGCCTGGAACCGGCGCTATGTCGAGATGTTCAACCTGCCCGCCGGTTTCGTCCACGTCGGCCTGCCCATCGCCGCCGTCTATCGCCTGAACGCCGAACGCGGCGAGACCGACCCCGGCGACATCGAAGCCTGGATCGAGCGACGGCTGGAGGCCCTGGCCCGCCGCATTCCCCACGACCACGAGCGCGAGCAGCCCGACGGCCGTATCCTGCGCTCCTCCGGCGCCCCATCCCCGGCGGCGGCTACGCCACCAGCTATACCGACATCACCGCCCTGCGCCGCGCCGCCCGCGATCTGGAGGAAGCCAACGAGCGGCTGGAGGCCCGCGTGGCCGACCGCACCGACCGACTCGAAGAAGCCCGCCGTCTGGCCGAGGACGCCACCGCATCGAAGACCCGCTTCCTCGCCGCCGCCAGCCATGACCTACTGCAGCCCCTGCACGCCGCCCGTCTGTTCATCGCCGCCCTGAAGGAAGAGCCCTCGCTGGCGTCAGGCTCGGCCGCGCGCGGTCTGGCCACCAACGCCGACCGCTCGATTGACAGCGCCCACCGCCTGCTGACGGCGTTGCTGAACCTGTCGAAGCTGGAGGCGGGCGGGGTCCAGCCCGCCGTGGCCCCCTTGTCGCTGGACGCCCTGTTCGCCGAACTGCGCCGCGAGTTCGCCCCCATGGCGCGGGCCAAGGGCCTGCGGCTGACAGTCGTGCCGTCGGGCCTGTGGATCGCCTCCGACCACGACCTGCTGCGCTCCATGTTGCAGAACCTGACGGCCAACGCCATTCGCTACACCGACCGGGGCCGGGTTCTGGTCGGGGCCCGGCGCGACGGCGACACCGTGCGGATGCTGGTCTGCGACACCGGGCGCGGCATCCCCGACGCGGATCGTGAAAGCGTCTTCGGCGAGTTCGTGCGCCTGCCCGGCGCCCGGTGGACGAGCCGGGCGCAGGCCTGGGTCTGGCCATCGTGCAGAAGCTGTCGGACCTGTTGCGCCACCCGCTGTCGATGGCCTCGCGCGTCGGGCGCGGAACCACCTTCCGCATCAGCGCGCCGCGCGCCAAGGCGCAGGTCGCGCCCGCCGTTCCGGCCGAGGGCGACGCGCGGTTGCCGCTGGCGGCGCCTGCGGGTGCTGTGCGTGGACAACGAGCCGGCCATCCTCGACGCCCTGACGGCCCTGCTCAGCCGCTGGGGCGCGCAGACGACGACGGCGCGCACCGTGGCCGAAGGAATCGCGGCGGCGGGGCCGTTCGACGCGGCTCTGGTGGACCTGCATCTGGGCGACGGTGCGGACGGGTTGAGCGTGGTGGACGCCCTGCGGGCGCGAGGCCTGCGCCGCATCGGACTGGTCACCGCCGACACCCGCGAGGGCTTGAAGGAGACGGCCACGGCGGCGGGCGCCGTCCTGCTGCCCAAGCCGGTCAAACCGGCGGCGTTGAAGGCGTTTCTGTCGCGCTAGTTCCCTTCTCCCCTTGAGGGAGAAGGTGGCAGGCGAAGCCTGACGGATGAGGGGTCTGAGCGCTTCGTCGGAAGTCCCGAGCAAACGATCAACGACCTTTTCAAACGTCGCGACGACACCCCTCATCCGGCCCTGACGGGCCACCTTCTCCCTCAAGGGGAGAGGGGAGTTACAGATCGATCGACTGGGCCAGGATCACCGCTTGGGTCCGGTTGTGGACGCCCAGCTTGCGGAAGACGCTGGTCAGGTGGGCCTTGATGGTGGCTTCGGTGACGCCGAGGTCGAAGGCGATCTGCTTGTTCAGCCGTCCGGCCCGCAGACCTTCAAGGATGCGCAGCTGTGACGGGGTCAGGCTGGCGATGCGGCTCTCCAGATCACCTTCCTCGGGTCCAGGCGCGCCTACGTCAGGCGCCCAGGCCTCACCCGACAGGATCGCGGTGATGGCCTCGACCATGACCGGCAGGGCGGCGGACTTGGGGATGAAGCCGGCGGCGCCCAGCGTCAGGCCCGGCGCACGGTCGGCGGCTCCTCGCTGGCCGAGACCACGGCCACCGGCACGGCGGGATGATCCGCGCGAATACGCGTCAACCCGCCCATGCCCTCGCTGTCCGACAGCTTCAGGTCCAGCAGCAGCAGGTCGGTCGCGCCCCTCGCCTAGCGCTGCCAGAACCTCGGCCAGACTGGCGCATTCCGCAATCACGGCGCCGGGCGCGGCCTTTTCGACGGCCGATCTCAACGCCGCCCGAAACAGAGGGTGGTCGTCGGCGACGACGATGCGATCCATGAAAATCCTTCCCGCGCGCGGTTCTTTTTCGGGTCGAGGCCGCGTTGTGACGACACCATGCCGCGCCTCGACTTTGGTCGAAACTAGACCAATGGCTAATGGCCGCAAACCGCCCTCGCGCGGAATGCTGCGGTCTCGAGGTTCGCATCAGATGAACCCGGGAGGACATGACATGGGAAGATTCCGCCTGCTCGGCGGCGCGGCTGCGGCTGCGCTCCTGTTCGCGCCCGGCGCCGTTTGGGCGCAGGACGCCAATGCGGCCCCTCGAGGCGCGCATCGCCCAGCTCGAAGCCGAGCTGAACAGCCTGAAGTCCGAGGTCGCCGCCGCGCGCACGCAGCAGAGTGCGCAAGCCCAGGACATCATCCGTCTGGAAACCCGCCCGGCCGCGCCGCCGCGCCGACGCCCGTCTCGACCACGACGCGCGAGGAAGGCTTCCGCATCGGCGACCACACGGTCAAGTTCGGCGGCTTCGTCAAGGTCGACGCCATGGCCTCCAGCTATTCCGGCGGCGATCCGGCCAACGGCGACCTGCTGCGCGACTATCACCTGCCCGGGTCCATCCCCATCGGCGGCGCCGAAGAAGACACGGCGCTGGACTTCAACGCCCGCCAGACGCGCTTCTGGCTGACCACCGACGGTCTGGTCGGCGGCCGCAAGGTCGGCACGCGGCTGGAGATGGACTTCCAGAGCCTGCCCGGAACCGGCGATCAGCGCATCACCAGCGCCTCGACCCCGCCCTGCGCCGCGCCTTTGTCACCATCGACAACTGGCTGATCGGCCAGGAGTGGACCAACTTCCAGAACACCGCCGTCCTGCCAGAGTCTGCGGACTTTGTCGGCGCCGCCGAGGGCACTGTCTTCGCACGGCAAGTGCAGGTGCGTTACACGCGCGGTCCCTTCTCGATCGCGGTCGAGAACCCCGAGACCACCGTCACCCCCTTCGGCGGCGGCGCGCGGATCATCGCCGACGACAACAGCCTGCCCGACCTGACGGCCCGCTATGCGATCAGCCGTCCGTGGGGCGACCTGCAGTTCGCGGGCCTGTTGCGTCAGCTGAAATACGAGAACCCGGCCAGCGCCGCTCGACGACACGGCGACCGGCTGGGCCTGTCGGCCTCGACCAAGATCAAGGTCGGCGCCCGGGACGACATCCGTCTGATGCTGACCGGCGGCGAGGGCATCGGTCGTTACGTCGGGCTGAACTTCTCCAACGACGCGGTGCTGGACGCCTCGGGCCAGCTGGACGCCATCGGCGTGATCGCCGGCTTCGCCGCCTATCGCCACGTCTGGACGCCCGGCTGGCGCTCCAGCCTGATCTGGTCGGCGCAGAGGGTGGACAACGACGTCCTGCTGACCGGGACCGGCGCCAACCGCTCGGCCCAGAGCCTCCATGCCAACCTCATCTGGTCGCCGGTCACGGCGTTTGATGTCGGAGCCGAACTGATGTTCGCTGACCGCAAGTTGGAATCGGGACTGGACGGCGACATGACCCGTCTGATCCTGTTCGCCAAATACGGCTTCTGACCAAGAAAAGATCGAGACTGGAGGAAACGCGTGTCCACTGATCCGGAAATCTATCCGTCCCCGCCGACCTGGCCGCCCGCGCTCACATGGACCGCGCCGGCTATGACGCGGCCCGGATCGCGGCGCGCGAGACCCCGGACGCCTATTGGGGCGAGCAGGCTAAGCGCCTCGACTGGATGACCTTCCCGTCGAAGATCAAGGACGTCTCGTTCAACAAGGAAGACTTCCGCATCCGCTGGTTCGAGGACGGGGTGCTGAACGTCTCGGCCAACTGCATCGACCGCCACCTGCCCCACCGCGAAAACGATACGGCCATCATCTGGGAAGGCGACGAGCCGACCGACAGCGAGCACGTTACCTTCGGCCAGCTGCACGAACGCGTCTGCCGCATTGCCAATGTGCTCAAGGCCAACGGCGTCCGCAAAGGCGACCGCGTCACAATCTATCTGCCCATGATCCCCGAGGCCGCCTACGCCATGCTGGCCTGCGCGCGGATCGGCGCGGTCCACTCGGTCATCTTCGGCGGCTTCTCGCCCGACAGCATCGCCGGGCGCATCGAGGACTGCGGTTCGACCTTCGTCATCACCGCCGACGAGGGGCTGCCGCGGCGGCAAGAAGGTCCCGCTGAAGGCCAATGCCGACAAGGCGCTGGAGAAGGTCCAGGGCGTCGGCGGCGTCCTTTTGATCCGCCACACCGGCGCGGACGTGGGCTTCGTCGAGGGCCGCGACCTGGACTATGAAACCGAGGCCAAGGCGGTCACCACCCACTGCCATCCCGAGCCGATGCAGGCCGAAGACCCGCTCTTCATCCTCTACACCTCGGGCTCGACCGGAAAGCCCAAGGGCGTACTGCACACCACCGGAGGCTATCTGTTCTGGGCCAGCTACACCCACGAACTGGTGTTCGACTACCGCCCCGGCGAGGTCTTCTGGTGCACCGCCGACGTGGGCTGGGTGACCGGCCACTCTATGGCGTCTATGGCCCGCTGGCCAATGGGGCCAACCCTGCTGTTCGAGGGCGTGCCCAACTATCCCAGCGTCAGCCGTTTCTGGCAGGTCATCGACAAGCACAAGGTCGAGATCTTCTACACCGCCCCCACGGCCCTGCGCTCCCTGATGCGCGAAGGCGATGCGCCGGTGAAGGCGACCAGCCGCCAGTCGCTGCGCCTGCTGGGCAGCGTCGGCGAGCCGATCAATCCCGAGGCCTGGCGCTGGTATCATGAAGTGGTCGGCGAAGGTCGCCTGCCCATCGTCGACACCTGGTGGCAGACCGAGACCGGCGGCGTCCTGGTCTCGCCCCTGCCGGGCGCGACCGACCTCAAGCCCGGCTCGGCGACCAAGCCCCTGCCCGGCGTCGAACTGCAGATCGTGGACGCCGAAGGCGTCGTTCTGGAGGGGCGCGACGGAGGGCAACCTGTGCATCACCGACAGCTGGCCGGGCCAGATGCGCGCCGTCTATGGCGATCACCAGCGCTTCTTCGACACCTATTTCTCGACCTATCCGGGCAAGTATTTCACCGGCGACGGCTGCCGCCGCGACGCCGACGGCACTACTGGATCACCGGCCGGGTCGATGACGTCATCAACGTCTCGGGCCACCGCATGGGCACGGCCGAGGTCGAGAGCGCCCTGGTCCTGCACGACGACGTGGCCGAGGCTGCGGTGGTCGGCTTCCCCACGACATCAAGGGTCAGGGCATCTACGCCTATGTCACCCTGAACAAGGGGATCGAGCCGACCGACGCCCTGCGCAAGGCCCTGGTCGCCCAGGTCCGCGAGGAGATCGGCCCCATCGCCGCGCCGGACGTGATCCAGTGGGCGCCGGCCTGCCCAAGACCCGATCGGGCAAGATCATGCGGCGCATCCTGCGCAAGATCGCCGAGAACGAGATCGGCGCCCTGGGCGACACCTCGACCCTGGCCGACCCTTCGGTCGTCGACGATCTGGTGAAGAACCGGGCCGCCTGACGACCCTCCCCGGCTCTCCCGGAGCAAGCGGCCGGCGTTCCGAAAGGGGCGTCGGCCGTTTTCATTTGAGCCTGAGCCATGGCGGCGCTAGACAGCCCCGAGAGCGAACAGGAGCAGACCATGAGCGGAACCGTCCTCATCACCGGCGCCACTTCGGGCATCGGACAGGCCGCGGCGCGCCGCTTCGCCTCAGCGGGCTGGAAGATTATCGCCACCGGCCGCCGCGCCGAACGACTGGACGAACTGGTCGCTGAGCTGGGCGCGGACGTGGTCCATCCCCTCGTCTTCGACATCCGCGACGAGGCCGCCATCGACGCCGCCCTGGACGCCCTCCCCGCCGGTTTCCGCGACATCGACGTCCTGATCAATAACGCAGGGCTCGCCCTGGGCACCGCCGCCGCACAGGACGCCGATCTGGACCAGTGGCGTCAGATGATCGACACCAACATCACCGGTCTGGTGACCATCACGCGCCGCCTGCTGCCGCGCCTGATCGCGCGCAAGGGCGCCCATCCTGAACATCAGCTCCGTGGCCGCGACCTATCCCTACAAGGGCGGCAACGCCTATGGCGGCACCAAGGCCTTCGTGCGCCAGTTCTCGCTGGGCCTGCGCTCCGACCTGCACGGCACGGGCGTGCGCGTCACCTCCATCGAGCCCGGCATGACCGAGACCGAGTTCACCCTTGTCCGCACCAGCGGCGATCAGGCCGCCTCCGACGCCCTCTACGGCGGCGCCCAGCCGATGACCGGCGAGGACATCGCCGAGACCCTGTTCTGGGTCGCGGCCCTGCCGGGCGCACCTGAACATCAATGCGCTTGAGCTGATGCCCGTCAGCCAGTCCTTCGCCGGCTTCCAGGTGGCGCGGGACTGAGTTTTCCCTTCCGTCATCCTCCGGCAAGCCGCGCAGCGGCGCGGACCGGGGGATGACGGAAGGAATAGAGCGCTCAGCGCGCCCTCCAGCTTCGCTGCTTCCGGGATGACGCCGAGAGGCCTAAACTCCCCCATGGCCTCGCCCGCGACCGAAACCGAGCTGAAGTTCCGCCCTCGGCCCCGGCGCGGTCGTGCGTCTGTCGGGGCATCCGGCGCTGCAGGGGCCGCAGACCAGCCAGTCCCTGCGCTCGGTCTATTTCGACACCCCCGACGGCGTGCTGCGCGCGGCGGGGTGCGGCCTGCGGGTGCGGACCACGCCAGACGGCTTCGTCCAGACCCTGAAGCGCCAGACCGCCCCCGGCCAGACCGCCCGCGATGAGTGGGAGGTCCCCGTCGCCTCCGAAGCGCTCGACCGCGCCGCGTTGAAAGCCACGCCCGCCCACCGGCTGCTGAAGGGCCGTCGCGCCGACTTGGCGGCCCGCTTCGCCACCACGGTCGTGCGCCGCATCCGCATGGTCGGCTGGGAGGGCGCCCGGATCGAGGTCGCCTTCGACGCCGGGCGAGCTGTCGGCGGACGAGAAACGCGAACCCATCTATGAACTGGAGCTGGAACTGAAGGCGGGCGCCCCGCCGCCCTGTTCAGCCTCGCCCGGCGACTGGCGCGCGACCTGGCCATCGTCCCGGTGTTCGAGAGCAAGGCCGAGCGCGGCTGGCGGCTCGCCGACGGGATCAGCCGCTGCCCGCGCCGCGCTGTCGCCACGCCCCTGTCGTCCGACGCGACGACAGCCGTCGCCTTCCGTCGCATCGCCATGGCCTGCCTAGCCCAGGTCTCGGCCAATGCCGAACTGTTGCGCGTCGTGCGCCGCCCCGAGGCCGTGCATCAGATGCGGGTGGGCCTGCGCCGCCTGCGCGCCGCCGTCGGCGTCTTCAAGCCCCTGCTGGCTGAGACGGGCCGCGAGGGCATCGAGACCGAACTGAAGTGGTTGGCGCACGAGGCCGACGCCGCCCGCGATCTGGACGTCTTCATCCGCGACATCTTCCACCCCACGGCACAGGCGGCCCCCGCCCGAGCTCGCGCCCCTGGGGCGTCATCTGCTGACCGCGCGGGGACAGGCCTATGACCGCGTGCTCAAGGCTATCGCCTCGCCGCGCTACGCCCTGCTGATGCTGGAGACGACGGCCTGGATCGAGACGGCGGCCCTGCCCGACGATCCCGTCGCCCCCTTCGCGGCCGCGGCCCTGGACCGGCTGCACCATCAGGTCGAACAACGCGCCCGACCTGTTCGATCTGGACGCCGAGGCCCGCCATCACCTGCGCATCCGCACCAAGCGCCTGCGCTACGCCGCCGAGTTCTTCACCGACCTGTTCCCCGCCCGCCGTCGCCGCGCCCGCTATCTGAAGGCTTTGGAACGGCTGCAGGACACGCTTGGCGCGCTCAACGATCTGGCCGTGGCGCGCGACAGGATTCCGGCGAAGCCGCTCTGGACGACCCCGCGGTCGCCTTCGTCGCCGGGCGCGTCATCGGTCGGCATGAGCGTGACGAGGCCGCGCTGTTAACCGCTACGGTCAAGGCCTGCGGGCGTTTTCACGAGGCCCGGCCCTTCTGGACCGCGCGAAAGCCACGTCAAAAACGGTCGTAGATCGCATTTTGTTCTCATCGCGCAAATGAGAACATCTTGTGAACCAGAACAAACCATGCACATAGTCCGTCTCACAGAGGGAGCGGGTCCTGGCGGGTCTCCCCAAAGCCCAGAATGGAATCATGGCAAGGGAGAGAAAACCAATGGCACAGGCGGCATTGAAGCTCGTGGGTAAAGAAGACGGCGAAAAGCAACGCGCTCTTGAGGCGGCGATCGCGCAGATCGATCGCGCCTTCGGCAAGGGCTCGGTGATGAAGCTCGGCAAGGGCGGTCTGGTGAACGAGATCGAGAGCGTCTCGACCGGTTCGCTGGGCCTGGACATGGCCCTGGGCATCGGCGGCCTGCCGGTCGGGCGGGTGATCGAGGTCTTCGGCCCGGAATCCTCCGGCAAGACCACCCTGGCCCTGCACACCGTGGCCGAGGTCCAGAAGAAGGGCGGCGTGGCCGCCTTCGTCGACGCCGAACACGCGCTCGACCCGGTCTACGCCCAGAAGCTGGGCGTGAACCTGGACGACCTTCTGGTGTCGCAACCCGACGCCGGCGAACAGGCGCTGGAGATCGTCGACCCCTGGTGCGTTCGGGCGCCGTGGACATCGTGGTGGTCGGCTCGGTCGCCGCCCTGACCCCCGTGCTGAAATCGAGGGCGAGATGGGCGACAGCCTGCCCGGCCTTCAGGCCCGTCTGATGTCGCAGGCCCTGCGCAAGCTGACGGCCTCGATCTCCAAGTCGAAGTGCATCGTTCTGTTCATCAACCAGATCCGTCACAAGATCGGCGTCATGTACGGCTCGCCGGAAACGACGACGGGCGGCAATGCGCTGAAATTTACGCCCTCGGTCCGCCTCGACATCCGCCGCACCGGCGCGATCAAGAACCGCGACGAGGTCGTCGGCAACACCACCCGCGTCAAGGTGGTCAAGAACAAGGTCGCCCCGCCGTTCCGCGAGGTCATCTTCGACATCATGTACGGCGAAGGCATCTCCAAGATTGGCGAGATCATCGACCTGGGCGTCAAGGCCAACATCATCGAGAAGTCGGGCTCCTGGTTCTCCTACGACTCCACCCGCATCGGTCAGGGCCGCGAGAACGCCAAGGAGTTCCTGAAGAACAACCCCGACATGGCCGCCGCCATCGAGAAGGCCGTGCGCCAGTCCACGGCCAAGATCGCCGACGACATGCTGGGCGCGCCCGAGCCTGACGAAGGTCAAGATCTGGAGGGCTGATCCAGCCCTCAGACCAAGCTTCCGTCCGTCGTCCCGCGACCCGCCTACCGACCCCGCGGGGTCGGTCGGACAGAGCGCCCCGCCCGAGAAACTCGGGCGGGCCTCTTTGTTGACGGGAATTCAGGAAAAAGGGCGGCGCATCCGATGCGCCGCCCTTCGTCATTTCAGCCTGCAAGGGCGATCAGCCCTTCAGTGCGACCCGGACCGCCTCCAGACCGGCCTCGGCCTTGGACCCGTCAGGCGCGCCGCCCTGGGCGAAGTCGGGCTTGCCGCCGGCGCCTTGCCGCCCATGGCGATGACGGCGTCGCGGGCCAGGTCGGCCGCATTGACCTTGCCCGCCATGTCCGGCGTCGCGGCGACGGTGATGGCCGCCTTGCCGTCGGTGACGCCGACCAGGGCGACGACGCCCGAGCCGATCTGCTTCTTGAAGTCCTCCGCCACGCCGCGCAGGCCCTTGCCGTCCACGCCGTCCAGAACGCGGGCGATCAGGGTGACGCCGTTGATCTCTTCCGGGGCCGCATTGGCGCCTGCGCCGCCGCCCAGGGCCAGCTGCTTCTTCAGGTCGGCTACCTGCTTCTCCAGCGCCTTGCGTTCGGCGCTCAGAGCCTCCCACGCGCGCCGGGACGTCGGCGGTCTGGATCTTGAAGGCCTGGGCCAGCGAGCGGGCGACATTGGCCTGCTCCAACAGGAAGCGGCGGGCCGCGTCGCCGGTCAGGGCCTCGATGCGGCGGACGCCGGCGGCGACGCCGCCTTCCGACACGATCTTGAACAGGGCGATGTCGCCGGTGCGGGCGACGTGGGTGCCGCCGCACAGTTCGACCGAATAGGCGCCGTCACCCGACAGGGCATGGCCCAGGGTCAGGACGCGGACCTCGTCGCCGTACTTCTCGCCGAACAGGGCGACCGCGCCGGCCTCGATCGCGGCCTCGGGGTTCATCAGCTGGGTGGTGGTCGGCAGGTTCTGGCGGATGACCGCGTTCACCTCGTCCTCGAGGCGGGCGATCTCCTCGTCCGTCAGCGGGGCGTTGTGGCTGAAGTCGAAGCGCATGCGCTCGGCGTCGACCATCTGGCCCTTCTGGGCGACGTGAGGGCCGAGCACGTTCTTCAGCGCCGCGTGCAGCGGGTGGGCGGCCGAGTGATTGGCGCGGGTGGTCGGGCGCGAGCCCGGCTCGACCGTGGCGGTCACGACGGCGCCGACCGTCAGGGCCGCGCCCTGGGCCACCTGGACCGTGTGAACGAAGAGGTCGGCATGCTTCTTGGTGTCCAGAACGCGGCCTTCGCCATTGGTCCAGACGAAGCCGCCCTTGTCGCCGGCCTGACCGCCGCCCTCGCCATAGAAGGGGGTCTTGTTCAGGACGACCTCGACCACCTCGCCGGCTTCGGCGGCGTCGGCCGCGACGCCTTCCTTCAGGATGGCGACGACCTGGCCTTCGCCCGTTTCGCTGTCATAGCCGGTAAACTCGGTCACGCCGTGCTGGTCGCGCAGGGCCAGCCAGGCCCCGGCCGAAGCCGTCTGGCCCGAGCCGGTCCAGTGCTCGCGCGAACGGGCGCGCTGCTCTTCCATGGCGCTCTGGAAGCCGTCGGCGTTGACCGAGAAAGCCGCGACGACGGGCCTCGTCCTGCGTCAGGTCCAGCGGGAAGCCGTAGGTGTCGTACAGGGTGAAGGCCGTCTGGCCGTCCAGCATGTCGCCGGCCTTGAAGTCGGTCGTCGCCTGATCGAACAGGTTCATGCCGCGGCCGAGCGTGGTGCGGAAACGGATCTCTTCCTGCTTCAGCGTGTCCTCGATGAAGGCCTGGGCGCGGCCCAGCTCGGGATAGGCTTCGCCCATTTCCTGGACCAGGGTCGGCACCAGACGGTGCATCAGCGGATCGGTCGAACCCAGCAGGTGGGCGTGACGCATGGCGCGACGCATGATGCGGCGCAGGACATAGCCGCGGCCTTCGTTCGACGGGGTCACGCCGTCTGCGATCAGGAAGGAGGCCGAACGCAGATGGTCGGCGATGACGCGGTGCGACGGGGCGCGTTCGCCCTCGGCCTTGGTCGAGGTCAGTTCTTCCGAGGCGTTGATCAGGCTCTTGAACAGCGTCGACTTCATAGTTGGAGTGGACGCCCTGCAGGACGGCGGCGATGCGCTCCAGACCCATGCCGGTGTCGACCGACTTCTTGGGCAGTTCGCGAACGATCTTGTCGTTCTCCTTCTCGAACTGCATGAAGACGTTGTTCCAGATCTCGACGAAGCGATCGCCATCCTCGTCCGGCGAACCGGGAGGGCCGCCGAAGATGTGGTCGCCGTGGTCGTAGAAAATCTCGGTGCAGGGGCCGCTCGGGCCGCTGTCGCCCATGGCCCAGAAATTGTCGGCCGTGGGGATGCGGATGATCTTCTCGTCGGCGAAACCGGTGACCTTCTTCCAGATGTCGAAGGCTTCGTCGTCGGTGTGATAGACGGTGACCAGAAGGCGCTTGGGATCGAGGCCGAACTCCTTTGTCAGCAGGCCCCAGGCGCTCTCGATGGCGTGGTCCTTGAAGTAGTCGCCGAACGAGAAATTGCCCAGCATTTCAAAAGAAGGTGTGGTGGCGCGCGGTATAGCCGACGTTGTCCAGGTCGTTGTGCTTGCCGCCGGCGCGCACGCACTTCTGCGAGCTGGTGGCGCGCTTAGGGGGGCACGGCGGCGCCCGTGAAATAGTCCTTGAACGGCACCATGCCCGCGTTGACGAACAGCAGGGTCGGGTCGTTCTGCGGCACCAGCGGAGCCGACTGCACCTTCTCGTGGCCGTCGGCCGCGAAGTAGTCGAGGAAGGTGGAGCGGATCTGTTTCAGGCTGGTCATGGGCGTATCGCTCTAAGGAATTCGGGCGCGCGGGGAGAATATCGGAACGGGCGTCATATAGGGATTTTGCGCCGAGCGCATCACTGGCGCGTGATCGCGTGCGCGGGGGGCGTGCTTTTCCGGCCCGGCGGGCTCTAATCGTGCAGGCGATGCGGCGCGACGATGACCCCGTCCGCGTCGGCGTAGAGCCAGTCGTCGGGGGTGAAGATGACGCCGCCAAAAGGCGGTGGGAATGTCGATCTCGCCTATGGCGTCGCGGTCGGCGCGCAGGGGGATGGTTCCGACGGCCTTCACGCCGACCTGCATCGTATTGATGACGCCGCTGTCGCGGATGGCGCCGTGGACCACGATCCCGGCCCAGCCGTTGTCGATGGCCAGCTTGGCCAGGTTGTCGCCGACCAGGGCGCGCTTCAGCGAGCCGCCGCCGTTGACCACCAGGACCGCCCCTGACCCGGCCGCTCCAGCACCTGACGGACCAGGGCGTTGTCGTCCAGTACGCTGAGGGTGCGGATCGGTCCGTGGAAGGCAGGGACCTGACCGAAGCTGAGGAACGGGATCTGGCAGACCTTCACCGCCTCGGGGTGGGCGTCGCAAAGATCGGCGGTGGCGGCTGTGGCGGGGGTCATGAGAGGCTCCGGTTTCTTGCAGCCAAGTCTGCCCGGTAGGGCGTCCTGTCTTCCCCTTGCCGTCATCCCCGCGCGAAGCGGACCCGCAAGCCAGGAGCTTGATGCTTCTCCCGGTCAGCGCCTCCCTTCTCCCCGATGGGGAAGGGCGCTCTATTCCGGCTTGCTCAGATCAATGCCCGCCAGCTTCCAACCGAACAGGTTGCGGCGCTTCATCAGCAGGGAGACCCGCTCGTCCGGCTGGTCATCGCGGGTCAGGGTGACGGCGAAGGTGTCGAGGTCGCGGTAGCCCCAGGACTGACGCACCTTCTTGCTCTCGGACCTCGTCCCGGTCTCCGGCTCGACCTTGGCCAGGTCAGGCTTGGGCGCCTTGCCCTCCTGCACCATGGCCGAGATGGCCTGGGGCGTGACGAAGGCGTCCACCGCGCCGCCCACGAGCGCCGGGGCCAGCAGCATGCCCAGGCCCGACAGGCCGCTGTCGCCCAGTCGGCTGTCCTTGCGCATCTCGGCGACCATGCGTTCGCTCAGTTCGTCCTTGAGGCTGGCGCGAAAGGCGGGAAAGCGGACCTGGCGCTCCAGCGCCTTTCGTCACCCGTTCTGGCCGCCTGCACCAGCGAGCGCGCCGCCAGCAAGGGCGACGCGGCATAGGTCAGGACGAAGACCGCCACGGCGGCGCCCCCAGTCGAATAATCAGTTTCTGGTTCATCGGCCCTCCCCTGCCTTACGAACGCGACGGGCAAGCGACATGTGACGCACACGACCTCGGAAACCCCAATGACATTAAGGGCATGGTTCGACGGGGGCTCAAGGGTCGTTAACCCTTGGACGGCGGTTGGGGTGGCGGTGGACAGCAAAAGGCCCGCCGGATTTCTCCAACGGGCCTTGATGTTCACGACCTCGCGCTCAAGCAGCGCGAAGCGCGATAGCGCCACTAGCCAATGTTCGGCAGGGCCTTGCGCAGGTTCTCGGACACCTTGTCCAGGAAGCCTTCGGTGGTCAGCCACGACTGTTGGTCGCCGACCAGCAGGGCCAGGTCCTTGGTCATGAAACCCGACTCGACGGTCTCGACCACGACGCGTTCCAGGGTGGCGGCGAACTCGGCCAGCTCGGCGTTGTCGTCAGCTTGGCGCGGTGCGAGAAGCCGCGCGTCCAGGCGAAGATCGAGGCGATCGAGTTGGTCGAGGTGGCCTCGCCCTTCTGATGCTGGCGGTAGTGACGGGTCACGGTGCCGTGGGCGGCTTCCGATTCCAGCACCTTGCCGTCCGGCGTCATCAGCACCGAGGTCATCAGGCCCAGCGAGCCGAAGCCCTGAGCCACGACGTCCGACTGCACGTCGCCGTCGTAGTTCTTGCACGCCCAGACGAAGCCGCCCGACCACTTGATGGCCGCGGCCACCATGTCGTCGATCAGGCGGTGCTCATAGGTCAGGCCCTTGGCCTTGAACTCGGCGGCGAATTCCTCGTCGAACACCTTCTGGAAGATGTCCTTGAAGCGGCCGTCATAGGCTTTCAGGATGGTGTTCTTGGTCGACAGATAGACCGGGAAGTTGCGTGCAGGCCGAACGAGAAGCTGGCGCGGGCGAACTCGGTGATCGAGTCGTCCAGGTTGTACATGCCCATGGCGACGCCCGACGACGGGAAGTCGAACACTTCGTGCTCGATGACCTGGCCGTCCTCGCCCTGGAACTTGATCGTCAGCTTGCCCGGGCCGGGGACCAGGAAGTCCGTGGCCTTTGTACTGGTCGCCGAAGGCGTGACGGCCGACGACGATGGGCTGGGTCCAGCCGGGGACCAGACGCGGGACGTTCTTGCAGATGATCGGCTCGCGGAAGACGACGCCGCCCAGGATGTTGCGGATGGTGCCGTTCGGCGACTTCCACATCTTCTTCAGGCCGAATTCCTGAACGCGGGCTTCGTCCGGCGTGATGGTGGCGCACTTGACGCCGACGCCATGCTTCTGGATGGCCTTGGCCGCGTCGATCGTCACCTGGTCGTCGGTGGCGTCGCGGTTTTTCCATGCCGAGGTCGTAGTAGTCGAGGTCCAGGTCCAGATAGGGGAAGACCAGCTTGTCCTTGATCATCTGCCAGATGATCCGGGTCATTCGTCGCCGTCGATGTCCACGATGGGGTTGGCGACCTTGATCTTGGCCATGCTCTGCCTCTGTCTCTTAATCAGGGAAGGAATATCGTGCGGGCGGTATAGCGAGACGCGCGCGCGGGCGCAAAGCCTGAGCGGCCAGATCGGCGTAGCGGCGTAAAAAGCCCCGTTGCGGCTTGAACCAGTGTCCAGCTTGACCGTTGATGGGCTTCGCCCTTTCCTCGCCGACGAGACGCCCGCCATGACGCTTCGCAGCCTGTTGCTGACCGCTTCCGCCGCCCTGACCCTGCCGCTGGCTCTGGGGGCCTGCGGAGAAGAAGAAGGCGATACGCCGGCGACGGCGCCCGCCGCTGCTGACCGCGCGATCGAGACCGCGGCGACATCGCCCGCTCTCGCGGCTCAGGCGACGGCAAACCCGCCCAGCATGACGCGCGAGTTCCGCGACTGGACCGCGACCTGCGACAACACCAATCACTGCGTGGCCTTTGGTTCGGCGCACGAAAACATGGGCTTCGTCCTGGTTTCCCTGGCCCCCGGTTCTGGGGCCCGTCCCGTCGTCCACATGGGCGGCTGGGGTCTGGAGGACGGCGCCGGCGACGTCTACGCCGAGATCGACGGCCGCCGCTATGCGGGCCAGAACACGAAGATGGACGAGGAAGGCGACGTCATCGCCTTCAGGACGCCTTCGCCCCAACTGCTGCACGACCTGGGCAACGGCTCCTTCATGGCCCTGCGACGCGGGGACGAGCAGATGAAGGTCAGCCTGGGCGGGGCGGCCGCCGCCTTCCTCTGGATCGACGAGCGTCAGGGTCGGCTGAACACGCCCACCGCCCTGATCCGGCGCGGCGACCGGCCCGCCGCCGAAGTGCCCGCCGGCCCCGCCGTCCCGCGCGTGACCGTAGCCGCCGCTGTCGCCCAGAACGGCCTGGTTCAGGACGACCTGTCCCCAGCGCTTCTGGCCCACCCCAAGGTCAAGGAATGCCTGGCCGAAACCCGCAGGGGCGAACGGTTCGAGCCGAACGTCGAGGTCTCGCGCCTGGCGGCGGACAGGCTGCTGTGGAGCGTGCCATGCGGCGAAGGCGCCTATAATTTCAGCCAGGCCTATTTCATCACCCCGGCCGACGGGACCGCGCCCCAGCCGGTCGTCTTCCCCACGGCGACAGGCAGCGAGGAGGATCTGGTCAACAGCCGCTACGACCCCAAGACCCGCACCCTCTTCGCCTTCGGCAAGGGGCGCGGCCTGGGCGATTGCGGCCGCATGGGCGTCTGGGCCTGGACCGGCGAGCGCTTCGCCCTGCTGGACGAGAAGGTCATGCCGAGTTGCACGGCCGTTCCCCAGGACCTGTGGCCGACCACCTGGCGCGCCGCGACCTGAGCTCCACTCAGCGTCAGACATGAAAACGGCCCGGACGCGCGAACGTCCGGGCCGCCTTTCGTTTCCCCTTGCGCAAAGCCTCAGGCCCGCATCTGGGCTTCCAGCACCGCCAGCGGCAGGGGAGCCGTTCATCAGCACCTTGTCGTGGAAGGCGCGCAGGTCGAAGCCGGGCCTGGCTTCGGCTTCAGCTCGCAGGCGCGCAATGACCGTGTGGCCGACCTTGTAGGAACAGGCCTGGCCCGGCCAGACGGTGTAGCGGTTGATCTCGCTGTTCGAGGCGTCCAGCGGCTTGGCGCCGAGGCCGCCATGTATTCGACCGCCTGTTCTCGGCTCCAGCGCTCGGCGTGGATGCCGGTGTCGGACCACCAGACGCACGGCCCGGAACAGATAGGACATCAGGAAGCCGACCCGGCCCAGCGGGTCAGCCGCATAGGCGTTCAGATCATTGGCGGCGACCGCCTCGGCGTACAATGCCCAGCCTTCGTTGTAGGCCGAGAAGCCGCCCCGCGCGGCGCCATTGCGGCAGCTCGCCGACTCGCGCTGCAGGGCGACCTGCAGGTGGTGGCCCGGCGAGGCCTCGTGATAGGTCAGGGTCGGCAGGGCGAACTTCGGCCAGTTCCCGCTGTCGCGCAGGTTGATGTAGTAGGCGCCCGGACGCGAGCCATCCAGCGGCGGCCCCTGATAGTATCCGCCCGGCGCGCCCGACTGGATCGAGACCGGGACACGGCGGATCTCGACGTGGGTCTTGGGCAGACGACCGAAGACGGTCGGCAGCTTCGGCTCCAGCGCGGCGACCTGCTGATTCAGCCAGGCCAGCAGCTCCGCCTTGCCCGCGTCCGTGTTGGGGAAGAGCTGGGCCGGGTCCTTGTTCAGGGCCTGAACGCGTTCGCCGACGGAGCCTTGGGTATAGCCCTGCGACTTCAGGATGGCGTCGATCTCGGCGCTGATCTCGGCGACCTGCTCCTTGCCCATCTTGTGGATCTCGGCGGCGCTCAGGGTCGTGGTCGTGTTGGACTTCAGGCCATTGGCGTAGAAGGCCTCGCCGTCGGGCAGACGCCAGACCCCGGCGTCGTGCGTCGCCTGCGGGCGGATGGCCTCCAGGGCCGCGACCTGACGGGCCAGGGCCGGCTTGATCTGCTGATCGACGATGGCGGCGGCGCGCGGGCGTCATAGCCGGTCAGGTTCAGGGCTGCGGTCTTGCGCACCAGCGACTTGATCATGGCCAGGTCGGCGGCGTTCGTGTCACGCAGGGTGCGGACCTGGGGCAGCATGCGGTCAATGATGAAGTCCGGCGGGATGACGCCCAGACCGGCGTCCTCGCGCACCTTGTCCGTCTCGCCGTCCAGCACCCCGGCGAAGGCCGAAAGACGCGACAGGAAGGCGTCGGCGCCCGCCGCATCCTCGATGCGGTGCTGGTTGTCCATGAAGTCCGGAGTCTCGAAATAGGCGCCCGACAGCTGGGTCACGACATAGGGCGACGGACGGACGGCCCGGACCGGCGCCGTAAGCAAAGCGCGAGGTCTCGGCCGAGGTCTCGCGGCCGAAGGCGGCGATGGCGTAGTTCAGGGCCCCGGCTTCGCTCAACCCCGTCTGGTCGAAGGCGCGTAGCGTGGCCCAGCGGCTGATGGCCTTGTCGCGGTCCTTGCGGATGGCGTCCGGACCGGCCTCGCTCAGCTTGGACGACAGACCGGCGCGGGCGCCTTGTCCAGGCCCAGGTTGGTGGCGCGCTCGGGCGACTCGTCGATGTCGGCCTCGAACCAGCCGTCCAGCAGGGCGTTCAGACGCGCATCGGCGTCGCTGGTTGCGGCATGGGCCAGAGAGGGGCGCCCAGAGAGGGCGCGACGGCGGCCGTGGCGGCGGCGGTCAGCAGAAGGCGGCGGCGATCGATCATGGTGGTACTCCCCGACGAGGACGGCGCAACGCCGCGCGCCCCTCTTTGCACTCAGACTATCGTCGGGCCGGCGCGCCCGTGGTTCAGAAGGCCTAGGTCGGCGTCCATGCGTTCATGGTCCGCTCCAGCACCGTCAGCGGCACGCCGCCCAGGTTCAGGCCGGTGTCATGGAAGCCCTTAATGTCGAAGCGGCTGCCCAGACGACGCTTGGCGTCCTCGCGCAACTTGACCCAGGTGGTGTGGCCGACCTTGTAGCTGGAGGCCTGGCCCGGCCAGACGCAGTAGCGCTCGACCTCGGTAGCGATGCTGCTCTCCTGATCGCCCAGGGTGTCGACCATGTAGCGGATGCCCTGCTCGCGGCTCCAGCGCTTGTGGTGCAGACCCGAGTCGACGACCAGACGCGCGGCGCGGAACATCAGCGACTGCAGATAGCCGATCTGGCCGAAGGGGTCGTTCTCATAGGCGCCGATCTCGTCCGCCAGTTGCTCGGCGTACAGGCCCCAGCCCTCGGAATAGGCCGAGAAGCCCATGACCTTCATCAGCAGAGGCGTGTCCGGCTGTTCCTGCTGCAAGGCGATCTGGAAGTGATGGCCCGGCACCGCCTCGTGATAGGTCAGGGTCGGCAGGGTCCACTTGGGCCATTCCGCCGTGTCACGCAGGTTGATGTAGTAGGCGCCCGGACGCGAACCATCCAGGGCCGGCGACTGATAATATCCGCCCGGCGCCCCGGCCTCGATGGCCTTGGGCACGCGCTTGATGTCGCACGGCGACTTGGGCAGACGGCCGAAGTAGTTCGGCATGCGCGCCTGCATGGCGACCATCTGGGCGTTCAGCTCCTTGATCAGCTCTTCCTTGGCTTCGTCCGTGTTCGGATAGACGAAGCGCGGATCCTGCCGAGGGCGGCGACGCGCTCGCCGACCGTGCCTTGCGTCATGCCTTGCGCCTTCAGCAGGGCGTCGGTGCGGGCCGAAATCTCGGCCACCTGCTCCAGACCCATCTGGTGCACCTCGTCCGGCGTCATCGACGAGGTGGTGAAGTACTTCAGGCCGAAGCGGTAATAGTCCTCGCCCTTGGGCAGACGCCAGACGCCGCCGTCGTGGGTGGCGCCGGGGCGCACGGTCTTGAGGGCGTCAGCCTGACGCTGGATGGCCGGATAGACCTCGGCCGTCAGGATGGCCTGGGCGCGCGCGGCCCAGTCGCCGGGGATGGCCTTCTCGGCGGTGCGGCGCGCCAGCGACTGGCTCATGACCGAGTCGGCCGGAGCCGTGCCGGTGATGGCCGCCATCTGGGTCAGGGTGCGGTCGATGACGAAGTCAGGCGGCACGGCGCCGGCGGCGAAGTCCGACAGCATCCGCTCGCGCTCGGCGTCCAGCCCCTTGGCGAAGTCCGACAGACGCGACAGGTAGGCGTCGGCGTCGTCCGCCGCCTCGATGCGGTGCTGGCTGTCGAGGAAGTCCGGGATCTGCTGATAGGCGCCGCCCAGTTGGCTGACGGTATAGGGCGATGGGAACATGCCGCCGCCATAGGGGAAGCCGTACCCCTCCTGCACCGTGTCGCCGAAGAACTCGAGCGAGTCGTAATAGGTCTGCTCGGTCGGCGTCAGCTGGGCCTTGTCGATGGCCTTCACCGCCTTCATGCCGTCGATGAACTTGACCTTGTCAGCGTCGATCTTGGCCTGCGAGCGGTCGCTCAGCTTGAAGCGGGCGGCGGCCATCGGTCCACGGTCCATGCCCAGGGCGGTCAGGGTCTCGGGGTCGGACAGGATCATCTCCTGCGCGATCTTGTCCAGCAGGGCCAGGAACCGGGCCGAGGCTGGACCCGCCGGGCGCCGCGGCGGTCTGCGCGAAAGCGGGCTGCGCCCGAGGTCGCGAACGCGCCCCCAGGGCGGGCGGTCATCAACAGGCGGCGACGGTCCATCATCGGGCTTCCTCCCAAAAGCAATGGGAGGGACACTATCGAAGCGACACCGCCCTGCAAGGCGTCATGATCGCGGCGGCAATGAAGTTTCGTCCATGCTGCGCCGCACCCGAAATCAGCCCGGCTGGACGTGGGCCTTGAGGCAGTCGTCGCGGACGGCCTTCTTCAGGTCGCCCGGCGCATTGGGTTCGTCCACGCCCTCTGCGGCCAGAACCGCCTTCATCGCCGCGTCCAGCCCCTTGGGCAGGGCCTCGATCACCTTCTTCTGACCCTTTTCATGCAGGCAGAAACCAACCTCGCTGCACAGGGCGGCGAACATGGCGTCGAAGTCGATGGAAGCGTCGGTCATGAAGTCTCAGGCTTTCAGGCGAGTCGCATGGAAGGCGACGTGGTCGTCCACGAAGCTGGCCATGAAGAAGTAGGAGTGATCATAGCCCGGCTGCATCCTCAGGGTCAGCCCCTGCCCCGCCTTTTCCGCCGCCGCGACCAGCAACTCGGGCTTCAACTGATCGGTCAGGAAGCTGTCGGCGTCGCCCTGATCCACCAGGATATCGTCGAAGGCCCCTGCCGCCGCACCGCCTTCGATCAGCAGGGCCGCGTCGTGCCTGGCCCATTCGGTGCGGTCCTCGCCCAGATAGGCGGAAAACGCCTTCTCGCCCCACGGACAACGCGTCGGCGACGCGATCGGGGCGAAGGCCGAAACCGACCTGAACAGCTGGGGATGACGCAGGGCCAGGGTCAGCGCCCCATGCCCGCCCATGGAGTGACCGAAGATCGAACGCGTCTTCGTGGTCGGAAACTCCGCATCAATCAGGGCGACCAACTCGTCCGTGACATAGGTCTCCATGCGGAAGTGCGGCGCCCAGGGGGCCTGCGTCGCATCGACATAGAAGCCCGCGCCCTGCCCCAGGTCATAGGCGGGGTCGTCCGCCACCCCTTCGCCGCGCGGCGAAGTGTCCGGCGCCACGATGATGACGCCGTGTTCGGCGGCGGCCCTGTAGGCCCCGGCCTTGGTGGTGAAGTTATCCTCGGTGCAGGTCAGGCCCGACAGCCAGATCAGGACCGGGAAAGGCCCTTCGCCGGCGGGGACAAAGACCGACAGGGTCATGGGCGTGCCGGTCGCAGCGCTGTCGTGCTTCAGATAGCGCAGAACGCCGCCGTGGAGGGCGTGGGTCTTGGTGGTTTCCATCAACTCAGACTCCTGAAATCAGTCGGGCCAGACGCGGGCCATGAAGGCGTCATCCAGTCGGCCGCCGTCCTTTGCAAAATAACCGTACCAGTCGCGCGGGATGGGCGGGCTGGCCCCGGCGGGCGGCGCGCCGCCGCCCCAGGCGTCAAAGCCGACGCCGACCAGAATCGGGCCCTCGCGCACGGCGGGCGCGGGCACGGCCTCGACCGCCTCGACCACCGCTAGGACCGTCTCGGGGCTAGGGGCCGGGTCGCCGGTCACGACCCAGGCTTTCGTCCGCCCGTCCGGCTTGACCATCAGCAGCAGCATGCCCGAGGCGCCGGGCTGGGCCGGCGCGGCGCGATCGCCCCTTCCGCCGCCGCCGTCGCCGCGTTGACATAGGGCGACAGGGCCGAGACCTCGACCCGCGCCTTCATGACCGGATCGGGCAGATAAAGGACCACGTCCTTGCCCACCCAGGCCTCGGCAGGGGCTTCGGCCGCCGGCGCCACGTCGCCGCCCCGGTCGCAGGCCGCCAATCCCAGCGACAGGCTGAACACCGCCAGCCCCGCCGTCATCGCCGCTTTCGCCCTCATCTCGTCTCCGCCTTCAAACCTAGGCCCTGCCTTATCCCTTGTGGACCCAGGCAGATAGGCCCGCCGTCAACCTTCGGGCGTCACCACGCGGGTCGCCTGACCGTTCTCGTCCCGGAAAGTGATGCGCGCGCCGCCGTCAGCCGCCACGCTCAGCACCAGACGCGCCCGACCCGCGCCGTCGCGCAACACCAGTTCCGACGCGCCCGAACCCTGACGCCCCAGGAAGGCGCGGGGCTGCCCGTCCATGTTGGCGGCCAGCATCGCCGCCTGCTGTTCCTCGGGCGTCATGCCGGCGAGACGCGTCAGCACGTCATAGTCGATCGACTCCTCAGGCCGGTCGTTGACGAAGACCCCGGACACCCGTCGCGCGCCCTGCTGGAAGCCCATGATCTGGACCGTCTGATCCTGTTCATAGCCGTCGAAGGTCAGGCTGCCGCCCGACGACTTGACGCCGTCAGCGTTCTTGCCGCCGAACACCAGGCCGCCGACCTCGGTGCCTTCCTCGTTCATGAACAGCATCCCGGCCGTGTCCCGGCCCGGATGCGGAACCTCGCGCCCGCGATGGGGAATTTCGGGGAAGGACGTCTGGTTCGAGATCACCATTCGCAGGGTGCCGTCCGGCTCGCGCACATTGATGCGCTGTACGTCGATCTCGGTGAAGCGGGCCGGACCGACGCCCGACACCGCGCCCGACACCATCACCCCCACAAAGACAGCCGTCAGCACGCCCGAATAGGCGATCAGAGCCTTCTGCGCGTCGAATTTCATGATGATCCTCCCCCTGTTTGCCGGGGTTTTGGTAGCGGATCACGCTGAGGCCATCCGTGGTCAGTTGTCGCAAGCCTGTCTTTTAAGACGGCCGGTGAACGGCGCAGATCTTGTTGCCCGACGGGTCGCGCAGATAGGCCAGATGCATTTCGCCGAAGGGCGTGCTGCGCGGACCCGCCGGGTCCTCGATGGCCACGCCGCCCGCCGCGATCCCGGCCTCGGCGAAGGCGATGACGGCTTCCGGGCTGGCCGCCGCGAAACCGATGGTGCCGCCGTTGGCGTGACAGGCCTGACCGTCGCGCGGCGTGACCACGCCCAGCATGCCGCGCGGCGTCATGTACCAGATGCCCGGCAGCGGCACATCGCTGGGCGTGCCTGGCTGATGGCCCAGAGCCCCAGCACCGCGTCATAGAGATTTGCGCGACGCCTCAACGTCGTTGGCGCCCAGGGTGACGTGGGTGAACATGGTCTTCCTCCCGATGATGCGCCCGGCCGGTTCGCCGGGCGCCGCAAGCTAGGCTTAGTCAGTTTCGTTTGGCAACGCTCTTTTAGAAGACGATCACTGACCGAATGCTCTTGCCCTCATGCATCAGGTCGAAGGCTTCGTTGATGCGTTCCAGCGGCAGGGGTGGGGTGATCATCGGGTCGATCTCGATCTTGCCGTCCATGTACCAGTCGGCGATCTTGGGCGTGTCGGTGCGGCCGCGCGCGCCGCCGAAGGCCGAGCCCTTCCAGACGCGACCGGTGACCAGTTGGAACGGACGGGTCGAGATTTCCTTGCCGGCCTCGGCCACGCCGATGACGACGCTCTCGCCCCAGCCGCGATGGCAGGCTTCCAGCGCCTGACGCATGACCACGGTGTTGCCGGTGCAGTCGAAGGTGTAGTCGGCGCCGCCGCCGGTCATCTCGACCAGATGGGCCACCACGTCCGACACGTCCTTAGGGTTGACGAAGTGGGTCATGCCGAAGCGACGGCCCCACTCTTCCTTGTCGCCGTTGATGTCGGCGCCGATGATCATGTCGGCCCCGACCATCTTCAGCCCCTGAATGACGTTCAGGCCGATGCCGCCCAGACCGAAGACCACGGCGTTGGCGCCCGGCTCGACCTTGGCCGTGTTGACCACCGCGCCCACGCCCGTCGTCACGCCGCAGCCGACGTAGCAGGCCTTGTCGAAGGGGGCGTCCTTGCGGATTTTCGCCACCGCGATCTCGGGCAGGACCGTGTAGTTCGAGAAGGTCGAGCAGCCCATGTAGTGGGCGATCGCCTGCCCCTTGTAGGAAAAAGCGGCTGGTGCCGTCGGGCATCAGGCCCTTGCCCTGCGTGCCCCGGATCGAGGTGCACAGATTGGTCTTGCGGCTCAGGCACGACTTACACTGGCGGCATTCCGGCGTGTACAGCGGGATGACGTGGTCGCCGACCTCAAGGCTGGTCACGCCCGGCCCGACTTCCACCACCACGCCCGCGCCCTCGTGGCCCAGGATCGAGGGGAAGATGCCCTCAGAGTCCAACCCGTCCAGCGTATAGGCGTCGGTGTGGCAGACGCCGGTGGCCTTGATCTCGATCAGCACCTCGCCCGCGCGCGCGGCCTTCCAGATCGACCTCGACGATCTCGAGCGGGCGTTTGGCTTCGAACGCAACGGCGGCGCGGGTTTTCATGATGCTGGTCCTTCGGACGTCCCTATCGCTCGCGACGCGGTCGCTCGCTGCTTCAGGGACATGAGGTGGGCGGGTGATTTGGCGACCTTACTACGCCCGATGCGGCTGGGTCGAAACGGCGACAACCGCAAAACATTATTGCTGTTGAGCAATAATCCTGATCCAACGTCCCCATGAGCCGTTGGGACGGGATCGACGAGATTCACCGCTGTCGCCGAACAGGCCAGCTTCTCAGCCGCCGCCCGGCGGCTGGGACTGTCCACATCTGCCGTCAGCCGCGAGATCGCCCGGCTGGAGGACCGGCTGCAGACCCGCCTGCTTCATCGCACCACCCGCCGGGTCGAGCTGACCGACGCGGGCCGCCGCGACTTTCTGGCCCGCTGCCGCCGCCCTGATCGACGAGCGCGACGAGGCCCTGGCCGCCGTCCAGCCCGATGATCAGGCCCCGCGCGGCCTGCTGCGCATGACCTGCTCGGTCTCCTATGGCGAGCGTTTCATCGCCCCCCGCCGTCAACGCCTTCGCGCGCCAGAACCCGGAACTGCGCATCGAGTTGGACCTCGACAATCGCCTGCGCGATCTGGTCGGCGACGGCTATGATCTGGCGGTGCGGTTCGGCCACCTGACCGACTCGCGGCTGATGGCGCGACGGCTGGCCTCGCGGCGCCTGATCCTGTGCGCCAGCCCCGACTATCTGGCGCGACGCGGCGCCCCGCGCGACCTGTCCGAGATCGCCAGCCACGACGGCCTGATCGGCTCGGCCGAGCACTGGCGCTTCACCGAGGCGGGGCGCGAGGTGACCCTGCGCCCCCGGCCGCTGGCGCTGCAACTCCGGCGCGGCGGTGCTGGACGCGGCGCGGCAGGGGCTGGGTCTGTGCCAGCTGCCCGATTTCTATGTGGCCGAGGCGCTGGCCACGGGCGCCCTCGTCTCCCTGCTGGACGAGGCCCGCCCGCCCGACGAAGGCGTCTGGGCCGTCCATCCCCACCCCCGCCACGTCCCGCCCAAGGTCCGCGCCATGATCGACTGGCTGCACGACCGTCTCGCCCAGAGGAGCCCCCGCATGAACCTCGTCGTCCTGACCGGCGCCGGCATCTCGGCCGAGAGCGGCGTGCCGACCTTCCGCGCCTCGGACGGGCTGTGGGAGGGGCATCGCATCGAGGCGGTGGCGACCCCCGAGGGGTTCGCGGCTGACCCGGCCCTGGTGCAGGACTTCTACAACCAGCGGCGGCGGCATCTGGCCAAGGTCGCGCCCAACGCCGCGCACCGGGCCCTGGCCGATCTGGCGGCGCGGTGGCGGGGCGACTTCCTGCTGGTGACGCAGAACGTCGACGACCTGCACGACCGGGCGCACGTCGAGACCCCGCCCGCGCCGGGGTTCGAGCTGATCCACATGCACGGCGAACTGCTGAAGGCGCGCTGCACGGCGTCGGGCGCCGTCTACTACTGGACCGGCGATCTGGAGACCGCGCACGCCTCGCCGCATCATCCGCAGGGCGTCTTGCGCCCGCACATTGTCTGGTTCGGGGAGATGCCGCTGGCGATGGAGCGGATCGAGGCGGCGCTGGAGGCCTGCGACCTCTTTGTCTCCATCGGCACCTCAGGCGCGGTCTATCCGGCGGCGGGCTTCGTCCAGCTGGCGCGCATGGCCGGGGCGCGGACGGTGGAGATCAACCTGGAACCGACCCAGGGCGCGCGCCTGTTCGACGAAGGCGTCTACGGCCCCGCCACCGAGGCCGTGCCCGCCTTCTTCGACGCGCTTTAGCCGCGCGGCCCGAACAGGATCACCCCCGCCCCGATCAGACAGACCGCGCCGCCGATGACGTCCCAGCGGTCCGGCGTCGTCTTCTCGACCAGCCCCATCCACGCCAGCGAGGCGACGATATAGACCCCCCCATAGGCCGCAAACGCCCGCCCCGCCGCCTCGGTCGGAACCAGGGTCAGCAACCAGGCGAAGGCGATCAGACTGAGCACGCCCGGCGCCAGCCACCACGGCGAGCGATCCAGCTTCAGCCAGGCCCAGAAGGCGAAGCAGCCGCCGATCTCGGCCAGCGCGGCGAGGGGGTAGATGAGGGCGAGTTTCATTTTATCTCCGTCATCCTCGGGGCCGCTCGCGTTTGCGAGCGGAGCCCGGGGACCCAGACGGTCAAACGAACCATGAGGCCGCCAGGTCTTCCCACTGCGGGTTGCCCGCCTCGATCAGATTGAGCTTCCACTGCCTCGGCCATTTCTTGATCTGCTTCTCCCGACGAATAGCCTCGACCATGCCAGCTTGAGGCTCGAACCACACCAGACCTTTGCAAGCATAAGCGTCCGTGAAGCCCTGAAACGTGCCAAGCTTATGCTGCCAGATGCGAGCATGAAGGTCGCTCGTGACGCCGGTGTAGAGTGTGCCGTTGCGACGGCTGGCCATGATGTAGGCGGCGATGATCGCGTCTGGATTTCGCATTCGCCTACCCTCCCAAGCCGGGGCATTCAGCACGCAGCGCCTCGACCGGACAAGGCACTAACGATCCAACCGCCTGGGTCCCCGGGTTCGGCTGCGCCGCCCCGAGGATAACGGAAGGGAGCAGGCCTACTCGCCCTTCTTCGCTTCCGCCGCGCGCTTTTCGGCCAGCTTGGCCAGGACCCGGCCGCGGCCCTTGGCGAGGGCGTGGATGGCGCCGCGCATGGTGGCGACTTCCTGTTCGGTGAAGGCGGCGCGGCCCAGCATGACGCGCAGGTTCTGGCTCATCGACGGCTTCTTCTCGGGCGGGTGGAAGAAGCCCCCGGCCTCCAGCTCGGCCTCAAAGTGTTCGTACATGCCGATCAGCAGTTCGTTCGACGCGGGCGGCTCGCCCTCGCGGAAGCGCGGCGGCGGGGCGTCCAGGATCAGGGTGCGCCACTCATAGGCGTTGATGGCCACGGCCTGGGCCAGGTTCAGCGAGTGGTGCTTCGGGTCGATCGGGATGGTGGTGATGCCGGCGCACAGGGCGATGTCGGTCGTTTCCAGCCCCGCTCGCTCGCCGCCGAACAGCAGGCCGGTCTTCAGGCCAGACGCTGTATCGTCATAGAGGATGCGGGCGCTCTCGCGCGGGGTGCGCACCGGCTGGCGCGTCTCGCGCGGGCGGGCGGTGGTGGCGAAGACGGTGTTCAGGTCGTGGATCGCCTCGGCCACGCTGTCGAAGACCTTGACGTCCTCCAGCACCCAGTCGGCGCCCGAGGCGGTGGCCCAGGCGCGGTCCTGGGGCCAGCCGTCGCGCGGGCTGACCAGCCGCAGTTCCGACAGGCCGAAGTTCGCCATGACGCGGGCGACCGCGCCGATGTTTTCGGCCATCTGGGACTTGTCGAGGATGACGACGGGGGGCGTGAGTTCAGTCATGGGCGTCCCCTACCCCTCCACGCCGTCTCGCGAAAGTCAGTCCTCGCCGATCATCGAGGTCCAGGGGTCGACCGCGCCGGCCTCGACCTCGGCCACCTTGACGGCGGGCCAGCCGATGGAGGCCGTGCCGCTCTCGCGCCAGCTGAGGATGATCAGGTCGCGCAGTTCCGAAGCGCCCGCCGCCAGACGCTCGTTGACGAAGGCCGCGCCGCGCGGATCGGCGTCGTTGAAGCCGCCCGCCTTTTCCAGACGGTAGAAGGGAATGACCGTGCCCAGCGTCGTCTTCAGATAGGCGGCGGTGCGGGTGCGCAGGTCCAGGCTTGAGACCTGCGGCTGGTTCATGGCCGCCTCGACCGTGTCCAGACGCGCAACGCGTGAGGTGAACTCGCCCTCGAAGACGCCGTGGGTGCGGCGCGAGTTGGTGAAGCCCTCGGGGTTGGGATAGTCGCCCCAGCCGTTGAAGTGGATCGAGGTATGGTGCGGCTGCGAGCCGTCGCCGACGTAATGGGCCAGGACGCCGATGTCGCGCAGGATCAGGGCCTCGCGGCGCTCGCGGTCGGCGCGGTACCAGGCCTTCTTTCCGGGGTCCATTTCGCGGCCCTCGGCGGCGGTCAGAACACGCCAGTAGGCGAAGTCGCGGCCCAGGTTCTGATAGGCGTCCATCAGGGCGTAAGGCAGATAGCCGACCTCGTCGATCTTGATCCCCGCCTGCACCAGGGCGGTGTCGAAGTCGGACTTCAGACGGGGCAGGGCGTCGATATGCGGGCCGTTGGCCGTCATCGCATGGCCGTTGTCGTCGAAGTCGATGAAGTGGGCCGTGTCGCGTTCGCGGTCGTGCGGCTGACCGGCGCCCTTCCAGCGGTCGGGCTCGCGCGCCAGTTCGCCGACGTCGGCGATGGCGCCCGGCGTGCGCAGGAAGGCGGGCAGGTCGTCGCTGAGACCACGCATGGCCGCGACGCCGATCAGGCGGTGGCCGGTATTTCCCCAAGCGTCCACATGAACAGCGGGGGCCGCGACCAACATCAGGGCGGCGGCGGAGATCATCAGGCGTTTGACTTGACGCTTCATCGGAGAACACCGGCGGAAAAATTCGTGGGGAAACGACCGCTTATCCCATTCACGGCCGCGCCTCCAGCCACGCTGATCAGGGCGTGTCGGCGCGATCACGCCGCCGTTATCTTGAGCCGAAACGCAGACATTCTTCGCAATAAAGTGTTACACCGCCAGACACAGGTGTTAACCGGAAAGCTGATCCCCACAGTATAGAAGCCAAGCAAAGCCAATACTGATTTCGTTGCTGACACATATGCTGTGACATTTGCGCGATATGCTCATGCACCTGTGGACTAATCGAACGATGATCGAGCCTCCGGGGCAGGTCTGATCTCAAGCGCCACGTTTCCGCCACAATTGACGGTCAAAAACCCGACGCCGGATCGTGTCGGGACCGGTGCTTTCCGAGTCTGTTCGATGCTGAACACAGCCGCTGCGCTTGCCATGTTCTGGGCTATGGCCTTCTCCGGTTCCGGAGAGCCTCAGTCCTATGAAGCCGTTGTCGCGATCGAAACGGCTGCAATGGAAACTGCTGCGGCGGCTGAAAGTTCCGCTGATGCGTCCGCTCTCTCCGCCGAACAGGCCGAGCTGATGGCGGGCGATCCCGACTGGCGCGCTTCGGCCCGCCTCTATCACGCAGGCGGCGGCGGCGCGACGGGCAACGACTCGCTCGGTTGCCGTCCGATCGCCATGCGCACGGTCGCTGTCGATCCCCGCGTCATCCCGCGCCGCACCAAGCTTTTCATCCGTGAAACGGTCGGCCTGCGCATGAGCGACGGCACCATTCACGACGGCTACTGGTACGCCTCGGACACCGGCGGCGCGATCAAGGGCGCCAAGATCGACCTCTATACCGGTCACGGTCGCGGCTCGATGCGTCAGGCCATGAGCCTGAACATGAAGACCCTGACCATCGCCGACGCCGGCGACTTCGACGGCTGCCCTCCGGCCTGGGAAACGGCCTCGAACTAAGGGCGGCAAAGCCCTCCGACAAAAAAGCCGACCGGATCGCTCCGGTCGGCTTTTTGTTGCGCGCGGGGCGCCTCAGAACTTCCGCTTGCCGCTTACCGTCTCGAAGAAGAGCCGGAAGTCGCCCATCAGGCTCCACAGCGGATATTTAAAGGTCGCGGGCCGGTTCTTCTCGAAGAAGAAATGCCCGACCCAGGCGAAGCCGTAGCCGACCACCGGCATGGCCAGCAGCCACCAGGCGTTCAGCGTGACGCAGAAGGCCAGGAAGGCGGCGATCACCAGGCCCGTCCCGACCACATGGATGCGGCGGCAGGTCCGGTTGGCATGTTCGTGGATATAATAGGGATAGAAGGCCTCGAACGAGGCGTATCGGCCTTCTGGCCCTTGGGCGGACGGCTCGGTGTTCATGACCCCAGCCTGCCCCCGGATCGCGCCGGGGGCAAGTCAGGGATCAATCAGTCGAAGCGCTTGCCGCTCTTGGGACCCTTGGGGCCCTTGGCGAAAGGCTTGCCGGCCGGCTTGAAGCCCGGCTTGCCGCCGGCCTTGAAGTCCGACTTGGGCTTGAACGGCTTCTTGGCGCCCGGCCCCTTGGCGAAGCCGCCTTCGGAACGCTCAAGGCGCTCGCCCTCGGTGCGCGGGGCGTAGGGCTTCTTGTTGAAGGCCGGACGGTCGCCGCCGCCTTCACCCTCGCGCGGCTGCCACGGCTTCTTCTTGAACGGCGGACGGCCGCCCTCCCCATCCTCGTCGCGGCGGAAGGGCTTCTTGGCGTAGGGGCGCTCGCCGCCTTCGTCGCGACGGTTGCGCGTCCCGCCCTTGAACATGCCCGAATGCGGGGCCTCCGAAGGCGTGATGTTCGCCTCGCTGGTGTTCATGGCCGCCAGCTTCTGGAAGGCCTCGACGTGGGTGTTGGCGATCTCGAAGCGAGTCTCCTCGGGGAAGGTCTTGATCGAGCCGATCTGCTGCTTGGTGATGCCGCCGATGCGGCAGATCATCGGGATCAGCCACTTGGGATCGGCGTTGCGGTTGCGGCCGATGTCCATGCGGAACCACGACACCTGGTCCGGCTGCAGACGCTCGAAGGGCGAGGCTCCGGCGGCGAAGGCGTCGCCGCTCTCGCCGCGCGGCTTGCGCTGCGGGCCCTGGCCCGGATCGACTAGGTCCTCGGGCGCCGGCAGGTCCTTGCGCAGCAGGACCAGCAGGGCGCGAGCCAGGTCTTCCGCCGTGCGCTCGGCCACCAGCTTGGCGATCAGGCCGGCGTCGTCCTCACTGCCTTCCTCGGCGAAGACCGGGGCGGCCAGCAGGCGCTGCTCGTCCTTGGCCAGGATCTCGTCGGCGGTCGGCGCCCCGGCCCAGGTCGCCTCGACCCCGGCCGAGCCCAGCAGCATCTCGGCCTTCCGGCGACGGCTGCTCGGCACCAGCAGGATGGACGTGCCCTTCTTGCCCGCGCGGCCGGTGCGGCCCGAGCGGTGCAGCATGGTCGCCTTGTTGATCGGCAGCTCGGCGTGGATCACCAGACCCAGGTCGGGCAGGTCCAGACCGCGCGCGGCCACGTCGGTGGCGACACAGACGCGGGCGCGGCCGTCGCGCAGGGCCTGCAGGGCGTCGGTACGCTCGCGCTGGCCCATTTCGCCCGACAGGGCCACGGTCGCGAAGCCGCGCTCCAGCAGCGACGACTGCAGATGACGCACGCTGTCGCGCGTCGAGCAGAAGACCAGGGCGCCCGGCGCCTCATAGAAGCGCAGCACGTTGACGACGGCGTGCTCGATCTCGTTCGGGGCGATGCGCAGGGCGCGGTATTCGATGTCGCTGTGCGGCTGGCTGCGGTCGACGGTGTCGATGCGCACGGCGTCGCGCTGATAGCGCTTGGCCATCATGGCGATGTCGCGGGCGATGGTGGCCGAGAACAGCAGGGTGCGGCGTTCGGGCGGCGACTGCTCGAGGATGTATTCCAGGTCCTCGCGGAAGCCCATGTCGAGCATCTCGTCGGCCTCGTCGAGCACCAGCACCTTCAGCGCCGACAGGTCCAGGTTGCCGCGGTCGATGTGGTCCTTCAGGCGGCCGGGCGTGCCGACCACGATGTGGATGCCGAAGTTGAGCGCACGAGCTTCCTTGCGGGCGTCCATGCCGCCGACGCAGGTGGTGATCTTGGCCTTGGACTCGCCGTACAGCCATTCCAGCTCGGCCGAGACCTGCAGCGCCAGTTCGCGCGTCGGGGCGATGGCCAGCATCAGCGGGGCATCGGCGGGACCGAAGGTTTCGTTCTCGCCCAGCAGGCTCGAGGCCGCCGCCAGGCCGAAGGCCACCGTCTTGCCCGATCCGGTCTGGGCCGAGACCAGCATGTCGGCCTCGCCGTGGCCTTCCAGAACCGCCGCCTGGACGGGGGTGGGCTCGGCATAGCCCTTGTTGGCGAGGGCGCGGTCTAGCGCGGGGTGGATCGCGGGAAAGGGCATATACGACCTGAAAAAGAGCATGGCGGCCGTCGAAACGACCGCGCCCGGCCAAGGCGAACAGCCGGCCGGGCGATGAGGAGGCGGTCTCTATACACCAATAACGGCCCCGATGCGGCGGATTTCCGCAAAAAGACCGCCGTTCACCACGCTTGTTCAGGCGCCGTTGACCGCAAAGCCACGATCCTGACGGTTCGCAGAGTTCCTTTCGCCGCCCGGAGACCGATCATGACGATCCCGCCCCTGAGCATCGCCGCCGCCGGAATGCAGAACGCCGCCAACCGCTTCGAGGCCAGCGCCCGACGCACGGCGACAGGCACGCTGGACAACCTGGCGGTCGAGGCGGTCGAACAGATCCGCGCCAGGCAAGACTTCTCCGCCAACGCCGCCGTGGCGCGGACGGCGGACGAGATGACGGGAACCCTGCTGGATATTCTGGTTTAAGGCCTCTTCGCCTCCCCTCACCCCGCCTTTTCCGGCAGGTGGAAGAAATCGATAAAGCGGGCGAAAATAGCGCGGTCGCCCTCGATGCTCATCGCCCCCTCGCCTTCCAGCGCCGCCGGCGGAACCTTGCCATAGACGGCGGCGGCCACGATCGGCGGGGCGGCGCGCACGATCACGTCACCGTCCTCGACCTCGCCGCGTCGCGTGGCGATCTCGCCGTCCTCCACGGTCACCACCATGCGGTCCTCGTCCAGGGCGAAGCCCAGACGCATGACCGCGCCCGCAGCCTTCGACGGATCGAACATGGTCTCGAACGACTGCATGATCGACACCGCACTGATCGGCAGGGTCGGAACGTGCTGCGGCGAGCGCGCGGCCCAACGGCCCAGCACCATGAAGACCGGCTTGATCTCATAGCCCCAGTCGGTCAGCTCATAGACCTGGACCGAGGCGGGCGGCGGCAGCTTGCGCTTATGGACGATGCCCGAGGCCTCCAGCCCCTCCAGCCGCTGCGTCAGGACGTTGGCGGACAGGCCGCACAGGTCCTTGCGCAGGTCGCTGAAACGCCGCGGCCCCATCATGAGTTCTCGTATCACCAGCAAGGCCCATCGCTCGCCGACAAGGTCGAGTCCGTGGGCGGCGCCGCAGGCGTCGTGATAGCGGCGGGAACGCCCGGCGGACTCGTTAGTTACTTTTTCTAACTTCATGGTTGACTAACATAACACGATAGGACACCGTTACGCCAGATCAGGGAGGATCGCCAAATGAACAAGCTCATCTTCGTCAATCTGCCTGTCACCGACCTGCCGCGCTCCGTCGCCTTCTATGAGGCCGTGGGCGCCACGAAGAACCCCATGTTCTCGGACGACACCGCCGCCTGCATGGTGTTTTCCGACACCATCCACGCCATGCTTCTGACCCACGAGAAGTTCTCCAGCTTCACCGACCGGGCCATCCCGGACGCGCACCAGACGGCCCAGGTGCTGATCTGCGTCTCCGAAGACAGCCGCGACGGGGTGGACGCCGCGATCGATCGCGCCGCCGGGGCCGGCGGCCAGGCCGACCCCAACGCCAGGCAGGACTACGGCTTCATGTACGGCCGCAGCTACGCCGACCCGGACGGCCACATCTGGGAGGTCATGTGGATGGACCCCGAAGCCGCCGCCGAAGGCCCCGAGGCCTTCGCCGCCCAGGTCGGAGGCGGTTGATCATGAGCGACCTGTTCGAGCTGAGCATCAGCCGCGTCTTCAAGGCCTCGCCGGAAACCGTCTGGAAGGCCTTCACACAACACGGAACCGAATGGTTCACGCCGCGCCCCTGGACCACGCCCCAGGTCGACTACGACCTGCAGCCCGGCGGCCGCGCCGACATCGTCATGCAGTCGCCCGAAGGCGAGCGGCACGAGTATCGCGGCGTGGTTCTGGAGGTCATCCCCGAGCGTCGCATCGTCACCACCGGCGCCATGACCGAGGGCTGGATTCCGCAACCGGGCGAGATGAACTTCGTGCGCATCGACACGTTCGAACCCGAGGGCGACGGCACCCGCTACACCGCCCGCGCCCGCCATTGGGACGACAAGGCCATGCAGACCCACGCCGAAATGGGCTTCGAGCCCGGCTGGGGCGCCGCCGCCGATCAGTTGGGCGAGGTGGCCGAGCGTCTCGCCGCACAGGAGGCGACGTCATGACCGACAAGATCATTCCCTGCATCTGGTACGATCTGGGTCAGGCCAGGAAGGCGGCCGAGTTCTACGTCTCGCTCGGCCTGCCCGACAGCCGCATCGACCGGGTGGTCGCCAGCCCCGCCGACAATCCGTCCAGCTCGGCGGGCGCCGAGCTGGTGGTCGAGTTCACCCTGGCGGGACGGCCCTATGTCGGTCTGAACGGCGGGCCGATCTTCCCGCAGACCGAGGCCGTCTCCTTCATGATCATGACCGATGATCAGGCCGAGACTGACCGCCTGTGGAACGCCATCGTCGGCAATGGCGGCGCCGAAAGCGCCTGCGGCTGGTGCAAGGACCGCTGGGGCGTGAACTGGCAGATCACCCCACGCCGCCTGATGGCCTTCTACGCCGACCCCAATCCCGCCCGCACCAAGGCCGCCTTCGAGGCCATGATGACGATGACGAAGATCGACATCGCGGCCATCGAGGCCGCTGCTGACAAGGCTGGGTGACCGGCCAAGCTAAGCTGTTCCCTTTGTCGTTTGCCGCCAAGACACGACCCGCCGCCTGTCCCGACTATCTGCCCTCTACCCCTCAAGCAGCGAGCCGCCGCGCGGCGAGCGATAGGGGTCAACCTCCGAAGGAGAAACCAAAATGTCCTATATCACCGGCTTCCTGACCCCCGTGAAGACCGAGAACAAGGAGCGCTATATCGAGTCCGCTCGCAAGTCCTGGCCCCTGTTCCAGGGCTATGGCGCCACCGCCCAGATCGAGAACTGGGGCGTCGACGTGCCGGACGGCAAGGTCACCAGCTTCCCCATGGCGGTGAAGCTGGAGGACGGCGAAGCCGTGGTCTTTTCCTGGCTGGTCTGGCCCGACAAGAAGACCGCCGACGACGCCTGGGCCAGGATGCAGGAAGACCCCGCCATGGCCAACATGGACATGCCCTTCGACGGCAAACGCATGATGTGGGGCGGCTTCGAGACCATCTTCCAGAACTGACCTGGCAGCGTCGGGGCCGGCCACGCCGCCGGCCCCGACCTTTCTATGCGCCTTCGTGCGCGACGCCGGGCCCGGCCCGATGGGCCCTCAGGCAGGTCGCGACGCTCAGCACCACCAGCAAGAAGGCCAGCGCCTCGATCACGGTCGGCAGACGCCGCTCCCAGGCGAAACCGTAGATCAGGGCGAACAGGGTCTCGAACAGGATCATCTGACCGACCAGGGTGAGCGGCAGCAGCCGACTCATCCGGTTCCACAGATTATTGCCGACGATCGAGGCCAGCACCGCCACGCCGACCGACACCCCCGCCAACCGCATCCAGTCCCCGGCTTCGTGCTGCGCGCCCGAGGCGATCAGCAGGGCGACCGGCAGAAGCAGCAGGCTCTGCGCCCCGGTGACGACGCCGGTCAGCAGGTTCCAGTCGTGGGCGGACACCGCCTCCAGTTGGCGAAGCCGCCGCGCATTGCTGACGGCGAAGAAGGTCCAGGAGGCCAGGGCGCCGACGGCGCAGCCGAAGCCGATCAGACGAGTGACGTGCGACGTCGCCGCCGGTGCGGCCAGGGCCTGCCAACCGATGCAGACCGCCCCGGCGATGCAGAGCAGCAGAGGCAGATGCAGCCGCCTCAGCGGCACGGCGCCGTGGTCGCGGCTGCCGATGATCGTCACCGCCACCGGCAGGAAGCCGATGACCAGGGAGGTCATAGCGATACCGCCCGTCTGCACCGCCCCCGACAGCAGGATGTAATAAAGGGTGTTGCCGGTGAGGCCGAGCCAGAACAGGTTCAACCAATCGCCCCGCCCGATCCGCGAAGTCACCGCCTTCCAGCGCGGCGCCAGCAAGGCCCCCGCGATCAGGCCATAGGCGAGGTAACGCCCTACCGTCAGTTGCAGCGGATTGAAATCCCGCGCCAGTTCCGGCGCCAGGAAGACCAGGCCCCACAGGGCGCCCGCCCCGACCCCGCAGGCGACGCCGACCGCCGTCCGGTTGTTGCGCCCCTGATCGATGATGTCCGTCGTCATTTCCGGTTCCCGCTTGGCTTGGCGGCGAGCTATACCAAGGGGCGGACGGGGCGTTTCCTCTCGATCACAGGCCCAAACGCAACAAAAACTCGCGCAAATCAAAGACCGCCGATGGCCGTACGACCTGCTTCTCCGCAACGCCCGCTGGACAGCTTTGATCGCGCGATCCTGCGCATCGTGCAGCGCGACGCCCGGACGCCGCAGCGCGCCATAGCCGAAGCCGTCAACCTGTCCGCCGCCGCCGTCCAGCGACGCATCGCGGCCATGGAGGCCAGCGGCGTCATTCGCGGCAATGTCGCCGTGGTAGACCCGAAGTCGATCCCCCTGACCATCACCGCCATCGTCGAGGTCTATCTGCAGGACGAGCGGGCCGAGACGGTCCAGAGCGCCAAGGCCCGCTTCCAGAGCGAGCCGGAGGTGCAGCAGTGCTACTACGTCACCGGCGGCACCAGCTTCATCCTGATCGTCGTCACCACCGATATGGCGGCCTATCAGGCGCTGACGCAGCGGTTGTTCGAGGAGAACGACAGCGTCAACCGCTTCCGCTCCCTGATCGCCCTGGACCGGGTGAAGACCGACGCCCCCCTGATCATCCCCTGAAGGCCCGAGAGGACGCCTCAAAATGAAAAACGCCGGCGAGGTCGAACCCCGCCGGCGCTGATCTTAAGGCGATCGGACCGATCAGCTGTCCAGGAAGGACCGCAGCTTCCGCGACCGGCTCGGGTGCTTCAGCTTGCGCAGGGCCTTGGCCTCGATCTGACGGATGCGTTCGCGGGTCACGCTGAACTGCTGGCCGACTTCTTCCAGGGTGTGGTCGGTGTTCATGCCGATGCCGAAGCGCATCCGCAGGACGCGTTCCTCACGCGGGGTCAGCGAGGCCAGGACGCGGGTCGTGGTCTCCCGCAGGTTCGACTGGATGGCGGCGTCGATCGGCAGGACGGCGTTCTTGTCCTCGATGAAGTCGCCCAGGTGGCTGTCTTCCTCGTCGCCGATGGGCGTTTCCAGCGAGATCGGCTCCTTGGCGATCTTCAGGACCTTGCGGACCTTCTCCAGCGGCATGGCCAGCTTTTCGGCCAGCTCTTCCGGGGTCGGCTCGCGGCCGATCTCGTGCAGCATCTGGCGCGAGGTGCGGACGATCTTGTTGATCGTCTCGATCATGTGCACCGGGATACGGATGGTCCGTGCCTGGTCGGCGATCGAGCGGGTGATCGCCTGACGGATCCACCAGGTGGCGTAGGTCGAGAACTTGTAGCCGCGACGGTACTCGAACTTGTCGACCGCCTTCATCAGACCGATGTTGCCTTCCTGGATCAGGTCCAGGAACTGCAGGCCGCGGTTGGTGTATTTCTTGGCGATGGAGATGACGAGGCGCAGGTTGGCCTCGACCATTTCCTTCTTGGCCTGACGGGCTTCGCGTTCGCCCTTCTGGACCGTCTGGACGATGCGGCGATAGTCGTCGATCGGCAGGCCGGCCTCTGTGGCCACGGCGGCGACATCGCCGCGGATCTGGGCGATCTGGGCGGCCTCGACCTCGCTGAACTTGGTCCAGCGTACGCCCATTTCCTTGACGCGGTCGGTCCAGTTCGGATCCAGCTCCGAGCCGAAGTAGGCCTTGAGGAACTCGGGACGCGAGATGCCGTAGCTGTCGGCCAGACGCAGCAGCCGGCCTTCGAGGCCGATCAGACGCTTGTTGATCGCATAAAGCTGCTCGACCAGGGCCTCGATGCGGTTGTTGTTCAGCTTCATCGTCTTCAGACGATCGCTGATGGCCGCGGTCAGGGTCTCGTAGGCCTTGTGGTCCTTGGCGCTGAGGACTTCGCCCTTCAGGCGAGCTTCGACCAGCTTGTCCTGCAGCTTGCGGAAGCCGCCGAAGTCCGAAGCGATGGCGTCCAGGACTTCCATGACGCCGTCGCGCAGCTCGGCTTCCAGAGCCGAGATCGACATGCCGCCGCCGTCGTCGAAGTCGTCCTCGTCCTCGTCCTCGCCTTCCGGCTTGTCGCCGTCGCCATCCGGTTCACCGGTCGGCTGGCCCGGCGCGGGCTGGTTGTGCGGCAGGGACGACGGATTCAGGATGCCGTAGGTGGCGTCCAGGTCGATCACTTCGCGCAACAGGATGCGGTTGTTGGCCAGTTCCTCGCGCCAGACCATGATGGCCTCGAAGGTCAGGGCGCTTTCGCACAGACCCGAGATCATGGCGTCGCGGCCGGCCTCGATGCGCTTGGCGATGGCGATTTCGCCCTCGCGGCTCAGCAGTTCGACCGAGCCCATTTCGCGCAGATACATGCGCACGGGGTCGTCGGTGCGGTCATAGGCGGACTTCGCCGGGGTCTCGGCCACGGCGGTTTCGGCGGCGGCGGTCACGTCGGTGCCGGTCGCCTCGGCGGCGTCCTCCTCGGCCTCTACGACGTTGACGCCCATTTCCGACAGCATGGCCAGGGTGTCTTCGATGGCGTCCGGGGTCACTTCCTCGGACGGGAGGACCTTGTTCAGCTCCTCCATCGTGACATAGCCGCGCGCCTTGGCCTGCTTGATGAACTTCTTGACGCCGGCGTCCGTCAGATCGAGCAGGGGCCCGTCGGTATTGGCTTCGGTGTCCTGCGTCTCGGTCTGCGCGCTCATTCAGTCTGTCTCCACGACCGCTCGGGGGTGATCAGTCCCCTGCGGCGAAAATACAACGCCCGACGACTTCGTTGGTTACGAAGAAGCCGCGTCTTCCCAAATCGTTCCGGTCTTGATGGCCCGTCGCAATGCATCGCGCTCGGCTTTCACCAGGGTGAAGGCCGAGTTGTCGAACGCCTGATGGGCGCCCGACTTTGCTGACGCCAGCGCCTGCTCCAACGCCGCTACGCGGGTCAGAGCGTCGAACGCCTGCGACCACCGGATCCTCGCCTCGCCGAGGGGCTTGTCTGCAGCCAGGAATGGCGCGCCGGACTTTGCCGCCGCCTTCTCGACCTCGTGCATCAAGGCATCATGACCCGAGTGGGCCAGATGGCGTCGGATCGCGGCCGAGTCAAGGCTTTGCCCCGAAAAGCGTAACCGGACCAGTTCCTGGGCCAGGCCGTCCAGCTGAGGGTCGCCAAAACCATGCCGGGCGATGGCCTCCAGATGATCGTCCATCCGCTCGGGATCGTCGACCGCGCCGTGGGCCAGGGCGGCGGCGACCGGCTCGATGGAGCGGAACAGGGCCTGCATGGCCTGGGCGCCCTCCGCCGTCTGCCCCAGCCTGGGCGGCGGGCCGCGCCAGCGCCCGCCGGGACCGGGGCGACCGTGGAACGACGACGCTTGCTGCTGTTGCTGCTGGCGCGGGAACAGGGCGTCGAAACGCTCGAACAGGTCGCGGCGGTATTGTTCGGCCAGGTCCTTGTCCTGAATGGCCGAGGCCGCCTGGCGCAGCCGCCCCTTCAGCCCCGCCTTGCGCTCGGGCGTGTCCAGCGGTTCGGCCTCGGCCTCGCGACGGAACAGGACCTCGATGAAGGGCCGGGTCTCGCTGAGGGCGTGACGCAGGGCTGGCGCCCCCTTGTCGCGCAGGATGTCGTCCGGGTCCTGACCGGCGTCCAGCAGGGCGAAGCGGAAGGACCGCCCCGATTTCAGCAGGGGCAGCGACCGCTCGATCGAGCGATAGGCCGCCCGCAGACCCGCCGCGTCGCCGTCGAAGCACAGCACCGGCTCGGCCGAGACCCGCCACAGCCGCTCCATCTGCTCCTCGGTCAGGGCCGTGCCCATGGGCGCCACGGCCGGCAGGCCCGCCCGCTGGCAGGCGATGACGTCCATATAGCCTTCGACGACGATGATGCCCTGCTCGCCCCGGCTCTCGGCGCCCAGGATGCGACGCGCCTCGGGCAGGCCGTAAAGGGTGGCGCCCTTGTGAAACAGCGGGCTCTCCGGCCCGTTCAGGTACTTGGCCCGGTCGTCGGGGTTCATGGCCCGCCCGCCGAAGCTGACGATCCGCCCGCGCGCGTCCAGAATGGGGAACATCAGCCGGTCGCGGAACCGGTCATAGGGGGCGCCGCCGCTTTCCGGCGAGATCAGCATCCCCGCCTCGACCAGATCGCCGGGCTTGGCCCCACGCTGGATCAGGGCGTTCTTCAGCCCCTCGCGGTCGTTGGGCGCATAGCCCAGGCCAAAGCGCTCCCACTGATCCTCGGGCAGGCCGCGCTTTTCCAGATATTCGCGCGCCGCCTTGCCGACCGACCGGCGCAGATTGGCGGCGAACCATTTCTGGGCCAGGTCCATCCAGTCGGTCAGGCCCTGCTTTTTCGCCTCGCGCTCGGCCGATTGCGGGTCCTCGGCGGGCAGTTGCATCCCCGCCTCGCCCGCCAGCCGCTGCACCGCCTCGACGAAGCTGAGACGCTCGGTCTCCTGCAGGAAGCTGATGATGTCGCCGTGCTTGCCCGAGCTGAAGTCGTGGAAGAAGCCCTTGTCATCGTTGACGAAGAAGCTGGGCGACCGCTCCTTCGAGAAGGGACTGAGGCCCACATACTCGCGCCCCTGCCGCTTGAGCTTCACCGTCCGGCCGATGACATCGGACGGGCGAAGGCGGGCCTTCAGTTCTTCCAGGAAACGATCGTCGAAACGCACGTCTTCAGACACCCCGGCGCGGCGATGGGGGGAAGGGCCGCCACGCCGTCAGACATGGCCATCCCCGGTTCTGTTTTCCACAACCCTGTGAAGATCAGGGATAAGTGCGTCGTTTTCGGACGCCCTACTTCCACGCCTCGCCGGTGCGGCCCAGGGCCTCGCCCAGATCATAGACAGCGATCATCGCCTGCTGGCTGAAGTCCAGGCTGTTAGCCCCGTCAAAGTCTTCGGGGATGGCGGCGACGTGGAACTCCAGTCCGTTGCGACTGGCGAAAGCCCGGTTGGCGGCGATAGTGGCGCGCAGCTGACCGCCCAGCACCGCATCGAGACTGCGCGTCAGCACAGGAATGGCCGCGTCGCGGGTGACGGCGAAGCGCGGCGCGTCCTTGCCGTTGACCACGACGTGCAGGCGCGCGCCCTTGAACACCCCTGCCGCGTCATCCCAGTTCCACATGATCTGCGGCAGGGCGACGAAGGGGTTCATCACCCCGCCGTCGACGTGCATCTCCTCGAAGACCGCACCCTGCCCCTGTGAGCGGATCATAACAGGCGGAAAGGCGCCGGGGATGCTGGCCGAGGCGATCAGGACGTCGCGGAACAGGGCCAGGGCTTCCGGCCCGCCGCGCTCGGCGATGGCGCCCATGTTCCAGATGACGCCGCGCTGGGTGTCCAGATCCGTGGTGGCGACCAGCAGCATCCGCCCCTTGGCGTGCTCGGCCGCGACCTCGGCCAGCAAGGCTTCATCGACATTGTTCTCGACCAGTTCTCGCAACGGCAGGCCGCTGAACACGCCCGAGCCGACAAAGGCGCGCAGCCCCCGGCTTTTCAGCAGACCCGTGGCCTGACCGCTGGTGTAGGCCTCCTTCAACCGCTCATCCCAGCGCGGCCCCAGGAAGACGAAGGGCGCGGCCAGAGCGCCGGTCGACACCCCCGTCACCACCTCGAAGTCAGGCCGCGTCCCACTGGCGGTCCAGCCGTTGATCAGGCCGGCGGTGAAGGCGCCGTTGGCTCCGCCGCCGGACAGGGCGATCAGGTCGAAATGGCCGTCCGGCCCCTTGGGCACGCCCTCGCCCAGCTGCTCCTCGATGCTCTGCGCCGCCGCCTCGTCCTCGACGGAGAAACGGACATTGGGGAAGCCCACGGGAAAGGCGGCGTCGCGCTCATTCAGGCCGAAATCGCTGCGCGCCCCGCTGGCGCAGGCGGACAGCAACAGTCCGACGCTCAGAACGACGGCGACCGTCCGCAACAGGCTGAAACTCATGGGCGTCCTCCAAGGACGCGCACCTTAGGCGGGATCGATGACAGATGGAAAAGCGTCGCGCCTGAAAAACCGCGTTAGGTTCTGGTTAACCAAGAAGGCCGTCCCGGCCCCGCCATCGTCCGAATACGAACGAAATCGCGCGCGACAAAGGGTTATCCACATGCTGTGGATGGATTTTCATTACGGAAGCCCCTGATGTTCATCGCCATCGCCCGCCCGGCGGTGGAGCCCCAAGGCCCCGACGCCGTCGCCGTCCCCGGCTCCCCCGCCATTCCGTTCCTGACGCCCCGCGCCCTGCACGCGCGCCTGCTGGACAACGCCGCCGCGCGTCGCCGCCGGGGACTGGAGCGAAAGCAGGCCCGCCGCGCCGACGACGCCGCCTACTGGATCGCGGCCGCCCCGATGGCGGTGCGAAAAGCATGCGAACTGCGGCGGCATTCGACCTTTGTCGAACTGCCCTAGGACTTTCGCAACAGCGGGAATTACAGAAAATTCAGAGTTCAGACGTCACATCGAACGGACGTTCTTGCCGAGTTGTTTCGATGCCCGACGCCGACCTGCCACACGCCGCCTTTCTTCGCCCCCTGCTGGATGTCATGGCCGAGCGACTGGGCGGCGCCGTCATCCTGCACGCAGCCCCCAGCGGGCGAATCCTGATGGTGGCGGGCGAAGTTCCGGGACTGGAGATTCACGACCCGATCGGGGCCCGGCCTGACAATTACGCCGACCGTTTTCAGGTCTTCGCCCAGGACGGCTCCCTGGCCCGCGTCGAGGACCTGCCTGTCGTGCGCGCCATGGCCTCCGGCGAGGCTATCACCGACGAGGTCTGGCTGTTGAGCGGCGCCGCCGGTCCCGTGCCGGTCTTCGTCGACTCCTACCCCCTGAAAGACGACAGCGGCGCGGTCATCGGCGTGATCGCCGCCGCCACCGACCCCAAGCGCTGGAGCAACCGCGCCGAACGGCTGAAGCACACCATCTCCATCCGCGACGGTTTCGCCCGCGGCTGACATCGCCGGACAAGAAAAAGGCGGGGCTTTCACCCCGCCGCAGATTTCGCCTAGGCCTTCATCGAGTCCGCAAAGCGGTTGAACAGATAGAGGCTGTCGGTCGGCCCGGGCGAGGCCTCCGGGTGGTGCTGGACGCTGAAGATCGGCTTGTCCTTGACCGCGATGCCGCAGTTGGTGCCGTCGAACAGGCTGACGTGGGTTTCAACCACGGCGTCCGGCAGGCTGTCGCGGTCCACGGTGAAGCCGTGGTTCATCGACACGATCTCGACCTTGCCCGTCGTCAGGTCCTTGACCGGGTGGTTGGCGCCGTGGTGGCCCTGCTCCATCTTGACCGTCTGGGCGCCGAGCGCGATGGCCAGCATCTGGTGGCCCAGGCAGATGCCCATCAGGGGCTTGCCGCTGGCGACCAGCTTCTTGATCTCGGGCACGGCGTATTGGCCGGTCGCGGCCGGATCGCCCGGACCGTTCGACAGGACCACGCCGTCGGGATTGCGGGCCAGGATGTCCTCGGCCGAGGTCGTGGCCGGAACCACGGTGATCCTGGCGCCGGTCGAGGCCAGGGCGCGCAGGATGTTGCGCTTCACGCCATAGTCCACGACCACGACGCTCTTGTCCGTCGCATCGACCCTGGGATAGCCGGCGGGCCATTCCCACACGCCCTCGTTCCAGTCGAAGGCCTGCAGCGTCGAGGCGTCCTTGGCCAGGTCCAGGCCGACCAGGCCGGTCCAGGCCTTCGCTTGCGCCACCAGGGCGTCGAGATCGAACTGGCCGTCCGGGTGGTGGGCGATGACGCCGTGCGGCGCGCCCTTGTCGCGAATGATCTTGGTCAGGGCGCGGGTGTCCACGCCCGCCAGGCCGACCACGCCGCGGCGCTTCATCCAGGCGTCCAGATCCCCGCCCGAGCGCCAGTTGGCCGGATCGGTGGGCGCGTCGCGGAAGATGGCGCCGCGGGCGGACGTGCCCGAACCGTCGCCGATCTGCTCCACGTCCTCGACGTTGACGCCGACATTGCCGACGTGCGGGAAGGTGAAGGCCAGGATCTGGCTCATGTAGGAGGGGTCGGTCAGGATTTCCTGATAGCCCGTCATGGCGGTGTTGAAGACCACCTCGCCCAGGGCCGTGCCGACGGCGCCGACGCCGACGCCTTGCAGGATGGTGCCGTCAGCGAGCGCGAGGACGCCGGTGGCGCCGGACAGAATCTGGGTCGTCATGGCGCAAGGCTCCTAGCAATGAAAACGGGCGGACAAACGGCGGCGTGACTAAAGAGATGCAGGGGCCGGGTCAACACGCCCCGGCGATTAAACCTTCTGGCCCTTGCGAACCCAGACCCAGGCCAGGCTGGTCAGGGCGAAAAATCCGACGCTGGGCAGGATGTAGCCGCCGGCTGCCGCCGCCACCGCAAAGGCCGAGAAAACCACGCCGACGACGGCCAGGGCGCGCCAGCCGGCCTTGGTCGTCAGCTTCCACAGCGTCATCGAGCACAGGGCGTAGAGGCACAGCGTCAGCACCGAGGTCACGCCGATCAGGACGCCGAACTGCTGCCCAAGCGTCGGCTGTGCGCTGGCGATGACCAGGGCGCTCATGACCACACAGTTGAGGATGGGGTTGCTGAGCGGGGTCTTGCCCTTCTGCGCCCCGCCGAACCAGCGCGGCATCCAGCCGGCCTCGGCCGCCCCGCGCGAGGTCTCGCCCGCCAGCATGGTCCAGCCGGCGATGGTGCCCAGGACCTTGATGACGGCGCAGGCCGCGACCAGACCGGCCACGGACGAACCCATGACCCGCGCCACCAGATCGGCGTAGGGACTGGTCGAATGAACCAGGACATCGGCCGGAATGACGCCGAAGACGGCCACGCTGGCGGCGACATAGACGATGAAGGCCAGGGCCACCCCGCCCAACGAGGCCCGGCCCACGTCGACGGCCGGGTTCTTGACCAGGCTGGACAGGGCCGCGGCGCTCTCGACCCCCAGGAAGGCCCAGAAGATGATGGCCAGAGACGCTGGCACCGTCTTCAATAGGGGTTGGTCGCCGGGGCTCCACGAACCCATGAAGGTGTCCCCGCTGAAGGCCATGGCCCCGGCGATGATGGCCAGAACAATGGGGATCAGGCCGAGGCCCAGCGTAATGGCGCCGAACCGCGCGGCGGTCTTGGCGCCCGAGGCATAGGCCGCCGACGTCAGCCAGATCAGGATCAGATTGCTGAGCGCCGCCCACAGGGGCTCCTTCAGCGCCGGAATGAAGAAGGCCAGATAGCCCGTGCCCGCCACCGCCAGCGCCACATTGCCCGCCAGGCAGGCGGCCCAGTAGGCCAGGCCCGTCTGATAGCCGATGAACCGACCCATGCCGCGGCGGGTGAAGTCCGACAGGCCGTCGGCGTCCGGCTGCATCCGCCCCAGACCGCCGAACACCAGCGCAAGCGTCACGGCGCCCAGGCCGCAGATCAGCCAGCCGATGATGCTGCTGCTGCCCGTCGGCGCCAGGGTCGCCGGCAGCAGATAGACGCCCGAACCGATCATGTTGCCGGCCACGACGAGGGCGGCGAGCGCCCATCCGATGCGGTGCGGCGGGTCAGGCAGGATTTCCGTCTGGGTCATCTTCGCCGCATAGACCGAAATGTCGCACCCGTCGCGTGATATCGCGCCAGGCATGGGCTAGAGAGCCGCCGACACCTGCGGAGCCCCCCATGACCATCACCACGGTCGGCCTCGATGCCGACGACACCCTCTGGCACAATGAGACCATCTTCCGCCTGAGCCAGAAGCGGTTCGTGGACCTGCTGGCCGACCACGCCGACGAGCCGGTGATGATGGGGCGGTTAGCCGAGGTCGAGCGGCGCAACCTTCGGCTCTACGGCTACGGCGTGAAGGGCTTCACCCTGTCCATGCTGGAGACGGCCATGGAGCTGTGCGACGGCGCCCCCCCGCCCCACATCATCCGCGAGATCCTGGCTGCGGGCCGCGAGATGCTGGCCCACCCGGTCGAGACCCTGCCCGGCGTCGATGAGGTCCTGGCCGAGTTGTCCGAGAAGTACCGCCTGGTCCTGATCACCAAGGGCGACCTGATGGATCAGGAGCGCAAGCTGGCGGCCTCGGGCCTGGGCGAGCTGTTCGCCGCCGTCGAGATCGTGTCCGAGAAGGACCGCTCGACCTATGACCGCGTCTTCGCCCGCCACGGCACCGGCGCCGCCGAGGCCGTCATGGCCGGCAACTCGATGAAGTCCGACGTCCTGCCCGCGCTGGAGGCCGGGGCCTTCGCCTGCCACATCCCCTATCACATCACCTGGGCCCACGAACTGGCCGACGCCCCCGAGGGCCACCCCCGCTACGTCTCGCTGAGTCGGATCGGCGAATTGCCGGACTGGATCGCCGCCATAGACCGGTAAGAAAAAAGGGGCGGTCCGACGGACCGCCCCTTTCTGCAGGCAAGACGAGGGTCTCGTCTTACATCTTGTAGTTGACGCCAAGGTAGAAGAAGCGACCCAGCGGATTGACCGGATAGTCAAGAACGCCACGGTCCGGCCCCTGATCTCCGACGTTGTTCACGCCGCCATAGACCGAAACCCGATCATCATAGTTGTAGCGAACCTGGATGTCGTGCGTCTTGCGAGCGCTGTAATCCACATACTCGGGATCAATGAAGTCTGCAGGACGGCCTTCATAGCGACGCGTCTCGCTCCAGTAGTTGAAGCCGTAGTTGACGAACAGCTTCTTCCATTCCCACGTCAGGTCCAGATTGCCCGACCATTCCGGGACAAAGGCTTGGCCGACCGTCTGGTCCGAGCTCAGCGGATCAGAGGTGTCCTCGGTGAAGGTCAGGTCCTCAAGCTTGTTGGCCGTCAGCGAGAAACCGAAACGACCAATGTCGCGTTCGATGCCGAAGTTGGCCGGATCCAGCACATAGCGAACCGACAGGTCCCAGCCGGACGTCGTGTACTGAGCCACGTTGACGCCGGACTGCTCGAACGAGTCGATGAAGTTGTTGCCGGCGTCACGCGTCAGCTTGTCACAGAACTGGTTCGGCTGCGGCAGGTCGTAGCACTTGTTGACGATGTTCTGAGCCGTGAAGAACTGAACCGCGTTCTCCAGCTTGATGTCGTAATAGTCGATCGCCAGCGAGAAGCCGCGCAGGAAGCTCGGCGTCAGCACGATACCGGCCGTGAAGGTGTCGGCGGTTTCCGGCTCCAGGTTCTCGTTGCCGGAGATGACGCCTTCAACCGAAGACGAGGTCGTGTTGTTGAAGGTGTAGGGGTCGTTGGCCCCCAGGCCCAGCGCCGCCCGGCAGTTGGCCTCGCGGACAGCCGGGTTGATGCCCGCCTGATAGTTGTCGTCATCGCAAGGGTCAGCCAGGGTCGAGAAGGTCTGCGACCGGGGCAGGAACAGCTCCGAAATGTTCGGTGCGCGCACCGAACGGGCCGCCGACCCGCGCAGGGCGATGCTGTCATTGATCTCCCAACGCAGGCCGCCCTTGTAGGAATCGGTCTTACCGGCCGTCGAATAGTCCGAGAAGCGATAGGCGCCCTCGAGCGTCAGGGCCTTGGCGAAGGGCAGGTCGCGCAGCAGGGGCAGGCCGATTTCGGCGAAGACCTCGGTCACGTCGAACTCACCCGACAGGGGCACGCCCTGACCCAGCCAGGTCACGTCATAGCCGTACTGGGTGCCCAGCAGCTCTTCGTTCGAAGGAATGCTGAGCGCCTTCTCCTTGCGGTATTCCGTACCCAGGCTGAACGAGACCGGACCGCCCGGCAGGCTGAACCACGGCTCGGAATCGCCCGAGATGAAGGCGCTGAACACGAACTGCTCGACGCGGCTGCGCGATTCCGAATCGACCAGAATCCAGTCGAGGGCTTCCTGCGAGATCTTGCCGTTGCCGAAAACATTGGCCGGAACGCAGCCCGAATTCGGGCCAGGCTTGAAGGTCGCGCCCCAGGAGTTGGCGTCGAAGGGATTGCTGCCGAAGCCCGGATAGTTGCCGATCGGGATCGCCGACGGGTCCAGGTCCGAACGGCAGACGATCTTGTTGCTGACGGGATCGCGCACGGCGTCAATGGCGGCGAACCAGCGCTCGGCGACCCGGTTGTTCAGCTCGGTGTTGTGCTCGACCGTCCGGCCGTAGTTCAGCGAAGCCTCATAGGACAGGTGGGGCGTGATGTCCCCGCGGAAGCCGACGACGCCGCGATAGGTCTCGCGCTCGACATCGCGCATGATGTAGCCGAGATCGAAGTTGTCTCGCGCCATCACCACGCCGTCGAGCGCCAGGGCGATCCCGCCCGGCGCCGTGGCGGCGTCGCGAATGCTGGCCGGCATGAACGGGTTGTCGATGGGAATGAACAGACCATAGTCGAACGTCGGTTGCGACTGGAACTGGGTCTGGGTGTTGGCGTACTTGAGCTCACCGAAGAAGGTGTGGTTCGGCGCGATCTCGAGGTTGAACGTCGAGTTGAGGCTCGCACGCTGCAGCTCGGGGATCAGGTCGGTCTGGAAGGCCGCCAACTGGCTGCCGTCCCCGCCGATCATGACGAAGCCGCTGGTGTAGAGGCCGTCCTGGAAAGGCGTGCCGTCGCCGTTGAAGTCCACGCCCGACAGCGTGTCGGCGAAGTCCAGGTTGGTGTAGACCGAACCACCCGGCGAGGTATCAATGTAGCGGGCGTCCCGGGCGAAGATGCGACGGTACTCGCCGGGAGCCCCGGTGTAGTCAGGGTTGACGACGATGCTCTCGCGGCCGCTCAGGCTGGCGTAGTCGCGGTCATCGCGCGCCAGACGTCCGGTCTTGGAGAACTCGCCCGACAGGGTGAAGTTGGCGCGTCCGTCCAGCAGGTTCTTGCCGGCCGTCACGCTGATGTAGTTGTTGTCGCCGCCGCCGGCGTCCGACCAGCCCGACTGGGCGCGAACGTCCAGGCCCTCGAAGTCGTCGCGCAGCACGAAGTTGACCACGCCCGACACGCCGTCAGCGCCGTAAACGGCCGAGGCGCCGCCCGTCATGACGTCCACGCGCTGGATCAGGGCCACAGGGATGGTGTTGATGTCGACCGAGGCGCTGCCGGCCTGGGCCGAGACATGACGGCGACCGTTGACCAGCACCAGCGTCCGCTGGGTGCCGAGGTTACGCAGGTTCAGCAGGTTGATGCCCACCGAACCACGATCGCCCGCGTTCGAATTGTCCTGCAGCGTGGTGGAGCCCGTCAGCGCCGGCATGTCCGTCAGGAAGTCCGTGACGTTGGTCACGCCCGCGTTCACCAGGGCTTCGCCCGAAACCGACGCAACCGGGTTGGCGCCGCGATAGTCGGGGATTCTCAGACGGGTGCCTGTGACGACAACGTCCGAGACGCTGGTGGCGTCATCTTGTGACTGAGGTTGCGGAGCAGTCTGGGCGACGGCGGCCGATGCAGCCACAACTCCGACCAGGGACAGCAAGCTTCCGGCCAGAAGCCGAGAACGAATATTGGACACGGGATCTCCTTTAATCAGGACCATCGACTGATCGAGATCACGCCAGCCGAACAAGAGAGTCATTCAGACGCAGCAAGTAACCATTGGCAACACACGCAGGCCCCATTTCACTGCATCCGTGACACAAATGACACTAATCCGCCTAGGTCCGGACACATCAGAGCACAGACCATCAAAGCCCGAATTTCGGGAGCGGAAAACCGCCACGCGCATGTGTGCAGTTTCCACCTTGCCCCCTCGGCCCCGCCTCTCTAAACGGGCCGCTTAACCGACAACCTGAACGGATCGGTCGCGGGGGCTCGCCCTGCGTCCGGTTTCTTCGCGCGCGTGGAGCCCGGCGCTGACCAGTCATGATGAAAAGGATGCTATGGTGCGCGCTGCTCTGGCCGAGCAGGGCGACAGCGGGATCACCCCGCGCCATACGCTGTTCTATTTCTACGGTGACGGCGACCACGGCGACCTCAACGAGGTGGCCCGCCGCGCAGGGTTTCTGACACGGGGCCAGGACGACATGACCGTTCTGGAGACGACCATAGCGGTCGACGAGGCGTCGTTTTCGCCAGTGTCGGCCATGATGCAATCCTGGGCCGCGGCCTTCCAGCTCGATTACGACGGCTGGGAGTGCGCGGTCGTGACGAACTGAGTAGACGCCGATGCCCAAGCGCACAGACATCCAGTCCATCCTGATCATCGGCGCCGGCCCGATCGTCATCGGCCAGGCGTGTGAGTTCGACTATTCCGGCGTTCAGGCCTGCAAGGCGCTGAAGGCCGAGGGCTACCGGGTCATCCTGGTCAACTCGAACCCCGCCACCATCATGACCGACCCGGAGGTGGCCGACGCCACCTATATCGAGCCGATCACCCCGGACATCGTCGAGAAGATCATCGCCAAGGAGCGTCCCGACGCCCTCCTGCCGACCATGGGCGGTCAGACCGCGCTGAACACGGCCCTGGCCCTGAACGCCTCGGGCGCCCTGGCCAAGTACGGCGTCGAGATGATCGGCGCCAAGGCCGAGGTCATCGACAAGGCCGAGGACCGTCAGAAGTTCCGCGACGCCATGGACAAGCTGGGTCTGGAAAGCCCCCGCTCGCGCGCCATCCACCACATCGAGGAAGCCGACGACGCCCTGGCCTTCGTCGGCCTGCCTGCCATCATCCGCCCCAGCTTCACCCTGGCCGGCACCGGCGGCGGCATCGCCTACAACATCGAGGAGTTCCACGAGATCGTGGAGCGCGGCCTCGACCTGTCGCCGACCACCGAGGTCCTGATCGAAGAGTCGGTGCTTGGCTGGAAGGAATACGAAATGGAGGTCGTCCGCGACACGGCGGACAACTGCATCATCATCTGCTCGATCGAGAACATCGACCCGATGGGCGTCCACACCGGCGACAGCATCACCGTCGCTCCGGCGCTGACGCTGACCGACAAAGAATACCAGTTGATGCGCACGGGCTCGATCAACGTCCTGCGCGAGATCGGCGTCGAGACCGGCGGCTCCAACGTCCAGTGGGCGATCAACCCGGCCGACGGCCGCATGGTCGTCATCGAGATGAACCCGCGCGTGTCGCGTTCCTCGGCCCTGGCGTCCAAGGCCACCGGCTTCCCCATCGCCAAGGTCGCCGCCCGTCTGGCCGTCGGCTACACCCTGGACGAGTTGCAGAACGACATCACCCAGGTCACGCCCGCCAGCTTCGAGCCGTCGATCGACTATGTCGTCACCAAGATTCCGCGCTTCGCGTTTGAAAAGTATCCGGGTTCGGAACCGCACCTGACCACGGCCATGAAGTCGGTCGGCGAGGTCATGGCCATCGGCCGCACCTTCCAGGAATCGATGCAGAAGGCCCTGCGCGGTCTGGAAACCGGCCTGAACGGCTTTGACGAGATCGAGATCGAAGGCGTCGCCGACGCCGACGACGACGCGGGCGCCCGCGCCGCCGTCATCCGCGCCCTGGGCGAGCCCACGCCGGACCGCATCCGCGTCATCGCCCAGGCCTTCCGCCACGGCCTGACGGTCGAGGAGGTCCACGGCGCCTGCTTCTACGAGCCCTGGTTCCTGCGTCAGATCGCCGACCTAATCCGCACCGAGGGTCATGTCCGCGTCCAGGGCCTGCCCGCGACCGAGATCGACTTCCGCAAGCTCAAGGCCAAGGGCTTCTCCGACGCCCGTCTGGCGGCCCTGACCGGCAAGACGGAAGCCGATGTGCGCGCCGCCCGTCGTCACCTGAAGGTGCGCCCGACCTTCAAGCGCATCGACACCTGCGCCGCCGAGTTCGCCTCGGCCACGGCCTATATGTATTCGACCTATGAGACCGGCGCCCTGGGCCAGATCCCCGAGTGCGAGGCCGCACCGTCGGACCGGAAGAAGGCCATCATCCTCGGCGGCGGTCCCAACCGCATCGGCCAGGGCATCGAGTTCGACTACTGCTGCTGCCACGCGGCCTTCGCCTTCGCCGACATCGGCGTCGAGTCGATCATGGTCAACTGCAACCCCGAGACCGTCTCGACCGACTACGACACCTCCGACCGCCTCTACTTCGAGCCTCTGACGGGCGAGGACGTGCTGGAGCTGATCGACGTCGAACGCTCCAAGGGCGATCTGATCGGCGTGGTCGTGCAGTTCGGCGGCCAGACCCCGCTGAAGCTGGCCCACGCCCTGCAAGAGGACGGCGTGCCGATCCTGGGCACCAGCGTCGACAGCATCGATCTGGCCGAGGACCGCGAGCGCTTCCAGCAGATGCTGCAGGCCATCGGTCTGCAACAGCCGCCGAACGGTCTGGCTCGTTCGGCCGAGGAAGCCGCGCAGAAGGCCGAGGAAGTCGGCTATCCCGTCGTCCTGCGCCCCTCCTATGTGCTGGGCGGCCGCGGCATGATGATCGTCCACGACCGCGAGCAGCTGGACCGCTACGTCCATGAGGCCATGCGCGTCTCGGGCGACGATCCGGTCCTGATCGACCACTATCTGAACCGCGCCACCGAAGTGGACGTCGATGCCCTGTGCGACGACGAAGACGTCTTCGTCGCCGGCGTGCTGGAACACATCGAGGAAGCCGGCGTCCACTCGGGCGACAGCGCCTGCTCCATGCCGCCCTTCTCGCTGCGTCCCGAGATCGTGGCCGAGCTGAAGCGCCAAACCACCGCCATGGCCAAGGCCCTGAAGGTGCGCGGCCTGATGAACGTGCAGTTCGCGATCGAGGAGCCGCACAGCGAGAACCCGCGCATCTTCGTGCTGGAAGTGAACCCGCGCGCCAGCCGCACGGCGCCCTTCGTGGCCAAGACCATCGGCCAGCCGATCGCCGCCATCGCCGCCAAGATCATGGCCGGCGAGAAGCTGGCCTCCTTCGGTCTTGTCGACAAGGAACTGGAGCACATCGCGGTCAAGGAAGCCGTCTTCCCGTTCGCGCGCTTCGCCGGGGTCGACACCATCCTGGGCCCGGAAATGCGTTCGACCGGCGAGGTCATGGGCCTGGACTGGAAGCGTGAAGGCGAGGCCGATCTGGCCCCCGCCTTCGCCCGCGCCTTCGCCAAGTCGCAGATCGGCGGCGGCACCACCCTGCCGACCGAGGGCTGCGCCTTCGTCTCGGTCAAGGAAGCCGACAAGCCCTTCATCGTCGAGGCTGTCCGCTCGCTGCTGGAGCAGGGCTTCTCGGTGATCGCCACCTCGGGCACCCACGACTACCTGAAGGCCCAGGGCCTTGAGGTCGGTCTGGTCAAGAAGGTTCTGGAAGGCCGCCCCAACATCGTCGATGCCATGAAGAACGGCGAGGTCCAGCTGGTCTTCAACACGACGGACGGCAAGCAGGCCCTGGCCGACAGCTTCTCCATCCGCCGCACGGCCCTGATGATGAAGATCCCCTACTACACCACCGCCGCCGGCTCGCTGGCCGCGGCGCAAGGCATCGCCGCCATCCGCCACGGCGACCTGGATGTCCGCCCGGTGCAGTCCTACAACTGAGCCTGGGTCCAGCCCTGATGATCAGCCCCCGGCGCGCCGACGCCGGGGGCTTTTTCATGGCCCTGGGGTCCCGCTCATACTGGAACGCCCCATCCGGTCACGCCCGGTGGGGGGCTGAACTCTCAGCCGGCTGATCCGTTCATGGCCCAGTCGTTCGGCTTTCACGGAGTTCCCCCATGCGCCTGCCTCGCCTCGCCACCCTTCTGGGCGGCCTGTTGCTCTCGCGGCGCGGGCGCGACTTCGCCGGGCGTCATGCGAGCAAGCTGGCTCTGGCCGCCCTGGCCTTCGAGCTGTGGCGGAAGCATCAGGCTGGCCGTCCCGACGCCACGCCGCGCGCCAAGGCCAAGCCGAACGCCGGCCATCACGCCCGCAATCGCTGGAGCGGTCGTCCTCGTCGCTGATCCCCTCTGGACGGACGCGACGTCAAGCGCCCAAGCTGGGCCTTCATCAGACGGAGCGCGCCCATGATCGTCGTCCATCACCTGAACAATTCCCGCTCACAGCGGGTGCTCTGGCTTCTGGAAGAACTGGGCCTGCCCTACGAGGTCAGACGTTACGAGCGAAACCCCGCCACCATGCTGGCCCCGCCCGAGCTGAAGGCGGTGCATCCTCTGGGCAAGTCGCCGGCGCTGGACGACGGCGAGGTGCGCGTGGCCGAGACGGGCGCCATCATCGAATACCTGCTGGACGCCTATGACCTTGAGGGTCGGCTGCGTCCCGCGCGCGGCACGGCGTATGGGCGGCGCTTCACCTACTGGCTGCACTACGCCGAGGGCTCGGCCATGCCGCCCCTGCTGCTGAAGCTGGTCTTCAGCCAGTTGCCGAAACGCGCGCCGGGGCTGGTCCGCCCCCTGGTCAACGGCGTCGCCGCCAAGGCGCAGGCCGGCTTCATCGACCCGCAGCTCAAGACTCACGCCGACTGGCAGGAAAAGGAACTGGCCGCCACCGGCTGGTTCGCCGGGCCGGATTTCAGCGCCGCCGACATCATGATGAGCTTCCCGCTGGAGGCCGCCGCCAGCCGCGCCGTCGACCTGGCCGCCTATCCCAACATCGCCCGCTTCCTGCAGACGATCCACGCCCGTCCGGCCTGGAAACGCGCCCTGGAGCGCGGCGGGGACTACGCCTACGCCTAAGGTCAACGTTCCGCGATCACGGCTTCGCGACCACGCAACCCCGCGAGGGCGTTAACGTTTACGACCCCATGCGTCTGTCCGTCATTCAAGTCGTCGCCGCCCTGGCCGCCGCCGTCTGCATTGTCATCGCCTTCATTGCGGCGGGCCTGGGGTTGATCTCGGGTCTGTTCATGTTGCTGGCGATGCTGGCGCTGATCTTCATCGCCTGGACTGCGCTTCGACGCGCCCTGGGGCAGGACCGCGAGCATGCCTCTGCTGTTCGGGATCCGGGGTCGCCGCGCGCGAAGCCCTGAAGCGCAACTGTGACGATGCTCTTGAGTTTGGCCGAAGGGCGCCCTACCCTCTTGGCCCCGATCGCGTGCGCCCCGTGATCGTGTCTGTGCTGATTTACGTCTCTCATTAGTCTCCGGGCGAAGCAAGAAACTCACGACACAATGGAAAAAGTGCCGATGACGGCCGAGGGCTATCGCGTCCTCGACGAGCAACTGAAGCAATTGAAGCAGGTCGAACGGCCGAGCGTGATTGCGGCCATCTCGGAGGCCCGCGAACACGGCGACCTGTCCGAAAACGCCGAGTATCACGCCGCCAAGGAACGTCAGGGCTGGATCGAAGGCTCGATCGCCGAGATCGAGGACAAGCTGTCGCGCGCCCAGGTCATCGACGTGTCCAAGCTGTCGGGCAGCCAGGTCAAGTTCGGCGCCACCGTCACCTTCGTGGACGAGGACACCGAGGAAGAGGGCGTCTATCAGATCGTCGGCGAACACGAAGCCGACGTGAAGCTGGGCAAGATCTCCATCGCCTCGCCGATCGCTCGCGCCCTGATCTCGAAAGAGGTCGGCGACGTGGTCGAGGTCAACACGCCCGGCGGCGTGAAGGCCTATGAGATCCTCAAGGTCGAGTGGAAGTAAGCTCTCCTCTCACGGAGCAGGCCACAGGGGCGCGCGGTTCTGCCGCGCGCCCTCTGTCCATCTGGGTGGTGTCCGACGGACGCACCGGCATCCAGAACCAGGCCCTGGGCCTGGCCGAGGCGATCGCGCGTCTGACCCCCGCCGAGATCGAGATCAAGCACGTTCGCTGGCGCGCCCTGTTCGACCGCTGGCCCTCGGGGCTGAAGACCCCCGCCATGCTGACGCCGGGATCATTCGATCCGCGCACCGCGACCGAATGGCCCGATCTGTGGATCGCCACGGGCCGCGCCAGCCTGCCCCTGTCCGCCCGCGTGCGTGACTGGAGCGGCGGCAGGACCTTCGTCGTCCAGACCCAGGACCCGCGCTGGCGCTACGACCGCTACGACCTGATCGTCGCCCCCGCCCACGACGGCCTGTCGGGGGATAATGTCTTCGAGATCATCGGCAGCCCGCATCGCATCACGCCCTCGAAACTGGCTGAGGCGGCGCCCGCCTTCGCCGACCGCATCGCCCCCCTGCCCCATCCCCGCGTCACGGTCATGATCGGCGGCAAGTCCAAGGCCTTCGACCTGCCCGAGGCCCACGCGGCGGTTCTGGCCGACCAGATCGAGGCGGCGGTTCAGACGACGGGCGGCGCCCTGCTGCTGACCTTCTCGCGCCGCACGCCCGAGGCGGCCAAGGCCGTCATGACCGAGCGTCTGTCGGCCCTGCCCGGCTGGATCTGGGACGGGACCGGCGACAACCCCCTTTTCGCCATGCTGGACGCCGCCGATCATGTCCTGGTCACCGAGGACAGCGCCAATATGGCCACCGAGGCCGCCGCGACCGGCAAGCCCGTCCACGTCCTGCCCATGATCGCCCTGAAGCCCCCCGGCAAGTTCGCCCGGCTGCACGCCGACCTCGCCGCCCAGGGCGCCGCCCGCCCCTTCGACGGGACGTTGAAGGACTGGACCTACGCCCCGGTCAACGAGACCGAGCGGGCGGCCGCAGCGGTGCTGGAGGCGATGGCCGCAAGGGGGTGATCCCTAGCCCAGGTCCAGACGGGCCAGGTTGTCGTCGCCGCGCTGGCAGGCCGGGCCCGCCTCCTCGCGGATCGAGACGCCCGCCGCCGCCAATCGGGTGCGGAAGGTCTGGGCCGCGTCGGGTCCCTCCTCCACGCCCGACGTCGGACGGCAGAACCGCACCGCCGGGCTGGCCCGCCAGCGCGCCAAGGCCCAGACAGCCCGCGCCTGCTCGGCCTCGTCGCCCAGGTCGACCGTTTTCAGCTCCTGCACCGGCGGCGTGACCCAGACGTCCACGCCCTCGAACCGGTCGCGCAGCGCGACCTCCAGAGCATAGGCGCTGCTCAAATCCAGCCCGGCGTCGGGCCGCAACAGGACGATGGCCCTGCGCCCTTCAGCGTCGGTCATCACCGCATCGGTAGCGAAGGGCACGGCGTCGGACAGGCGCGTACGCAGCGCCGCCGTCGGATCGGGCGCCGCGCTGACGCTGGCCTGAACCGAACGGGCCGCCGCCTGCGGATCAGCCACGACAATCTGATCAAGGGTGGCCGTCACCGGCGTATGCAAGGCCCCCGACAGCCGGTCCTGAAGCTGTTTCTGAGCATCCGCGACCAGCTTGCGCGTGCTGACCAGGGCCGAGACCGCCACCCCCTTGCCTTCGCTGCGGGCGTCCAGAAGGGTGATGCGCGAGTCGCCGCCGGCGAAGATGTCGGCCACGGCCGTTCGCGTCTCGGCCGTGGCCTGGCTCTCCAGCCCGATGGCGCGCAACGAGATCACCAGGGGGATCGACAACAGGACAAAGACCGCCAGCACCGCCATCCCCCGCCACGGCGAGCGTCGCTCCATCAACCGGGGCCGAAAGCCGTAGAAGCCCGCCGTCAGCGTCGCAGACAGGGCGATGGCCACCAGGTTGGTCATGAACAGATAGAAGGCCCCGATCGAGATCGACAGGTCGCCCGTGCCGATGCCGAAGCCCACCGTGGCCACAGGCGGCATCAGGGCCGTGGCTATGGCCACGCCGATGATGGTCTCGCCGCGCTCGCGTATCACCGCATAGGCCCCCGCCACGCCAGAGAAGACCGCGATCAGCAGATCGAAGAAGTTGGGCCGGGTCCGCGCCAGGATCTCGCTGGTCGGCTCCTTCAGCGGCGACAGCAGGGTCAGCAGAATCGCCACCGTCAGGGCGACGGCCACCCCTACGGCCAGGCAGGTCAGCGACTGTTTCAGCCGGGCCCAGTCCAGCAGGGCGACGGAAAAGCCCAGGGCCACGATCGGCCCCATCATCGGCGAGACCAGCATGGCCCCGATGACCACGGCCGGCGACGACAGCATGAGCCCCAGCACGGCGATGGCCGCAGAAATGACCGTCATCATCAGATAACGACCGCTCAGTCCCCCGCTGTCATAGACCGCCGCCTCGACCTCGCCCCGATCCACGCCTCGTCGGGCATAGGCCATGAGACGGCGCAGATAGCTTCGGGTCGTGCGCACCGGATCGACGGCGGTCATGGTATCACCTCACGCTTCGCAACAAGGATGGGCTGGCGTGATCGGACGCGTCAATCGCCCCCGCTCCCTCCGCCGTCAGAGGCGCCGCAATCCGCATTCGGGACGCAAGGGCTGTCGCTCGCGCCAGTTGCGCCGCCGTCCGTCGATCCGCTGCTGTCAGACGCCTTCTTGTCATTCTGCGCCTTCAGATTGGCCGCTCCCATCAGGGCCACGCCCAGGCCCGAGCCTATGGCCACGCCCAGCGACAGGCCCAGGGCCAGGTTGTCAGTGGCGACCCCCAGACCCGTGCCGACAGCCAGTCCGGCGCCGATGCCGATGGGCAGAAAGGCCGCGCTCTTGTTGCTCATGATCAAATCCCCCGTGCAGAACCGCAGCCTAGCATCGCGCTTCGGGGAATCAGCGCCTAAATAGGGCCATGACCCAAGCTCGTACTGTCCGCCTCGCCGTCATCGGTTCCGGTCCCGCCGGTTGGACCGCCGCCATCTACGCCGCCCGCGCCTCGCTCAACCCGGTGGTCATCGCCGGCCTGCAACCCGGCGGCCAGCTGACCATCACCACGGATGTCGAGAACTATCCGGGCTTCGCCGAAACTATCCAGGGTCCCTGGCTGATGGAGCAGATGCAGGCCCAGGCCCTGCACGTGGGGACCGAGGTCATCCATGACATCGTGACCAAGGCCGACCTGTCGCAGCGCCCCTTCCGCCTGACGCTGGACAGCGGCGCGGAACTGCTGGCTGAAACCGTGGTCATCTCGACCGGCGCCCAGGCCAAGTGGCTGGGCCTGGAGAGCGAGGCCGACTATCAGGGCTTCGGCGTCTCGGCCTGCGCCACCTGCGACGGCTTCTTCTATCGCGGCAAGCAGGTCGTGGTCGTCGGCGGCGGCAACACCGCGGTCGAGGAGGCCCTGTTCCTGACCAACTTCGCCGAGAAGGTCACGGTCATCCACCGCAAGAACGAGTTCCGCGCCGAGAAGATCCTGCAGGACCGTCTGTTCGCCCATCCCAAGATCGAGGTCATCTGGGACGTGACAGTCGATGAGATCCTGGGCGTCGTCGACGGCATGGCCCGCAACGTCACCGGCGTGCGGCTCAAGAACGTCAAGACCGGCGACCTGTCGGAAATCCCCGCTGACGGCGTCTTCATCGCCATCGGTCACGCCCCCTCGTCAGAGCTTTTCGCTGGTCAGCTGGAGATCAACTCTGGCGGCTATCTGCGGGTCAAGCCGGGCACGGCCTCGACCGCCATCGAGGGCGTCTACGCCGCTGGCGACGTGACCGACGACGTCTATCGCCAGGCCGTCACCGCCGCCGGCATGGGCTGCATGGCCGCGCTGGAAGCCGCCCGCTTCCTCGCCGAGGAAGATCACAAGGCCGCCCACAACCCCATCAGCCACAAGGAAGCCGAGAAGATCGGCGCCTGGTGACCTCTAGCGCCCGCCCTGTTCCGACGGGGCGGGTTCTATAATCGAGGCAGACGCACCGTCGCCCTCAGCCCGCCCTCCGGGCGGTTGCTCAGAGCCACGCGCCCGCCGCTGCGCTCGACCACCGACCGGCTGATCGACAGACCCAACCCGGCCCCGCCGGTAGCGCGGCTGCGCGATGCCTCCAGGCGGCGAAACGGCGAGAAGACCACCTCCAGCTGATCCGGCGGCAGGCCCGGTCCGGCGTCGTCGATGGTGCAGACGACCTCGTCCGCATCGAACGCCACGACCAACTCGGCCCGATCGCCGTACAGCACCGCGTTGTCGATCAGATTGCCCAGCGCCCGGTCCAGCTGATCCCGCTCGCCGCGAACCAGATGCTCGCCGTCCGCCGTCAGCGTCACATCGCGCCCCATCGCCGCCTGGCGCGCCACGCACTCGCGCGCCAGATCGGCCAGATCCAGCGGCTCCGGCGTCCACGGGGCCTCTTCGCCGCGCACATAGGTCAGCAGCTGGGCGATCAGCCGCTCCATCCGCGCGATGTCGGCGACCGCGGCCTCGCGCGGCCCCTCCGCCAGCCCCTCGACCCGCAGGCGCAGGCCGGTCAGCGGCGTTCTCAGGTCGTGGGCCACGGCGGCCATGATGGCGGTGCGCTCCTTCAAGGCCTCGCCCAGCCGGTCGCGCATGGCGTCCAGCGCGCGCGCCGCCTCCGCCGCCTCGCGCGGCCCGCCGACAAAGGCCTCGGCCCGTCCCTCCCCGCGCGCCGCCTCGGCCAGCCTCTGAAAAGGCGCGGTCAGCCGTCTCGCCCCCCACAAGGCCAGCGGCAGCAGGACAGCGGCGGCGATCAAGAAGGCCAACCCCATCCGCACCCGCTGCGGCGTCAGCCACGGTGACGGCGGCGTCACGACCGTCCAACGCCCGTCCGCCTGCCGCGCCGCCGCCTCGAAGGGGGCGAAACTCATCCCGGGCGACAGGGCCATGCCCGCCAGCAGGGCCTTCAGCCCCTCTGACGGCGCGCGCGACGGAGGCCCGCCCGCTTGACTTCGCTCGGGGCTCAGCGGCCGCACCCGCACCTCGGCCATCGGTGCGTCCAGCAGGACCGCCAGCCCGGCCTGAGCCACCAGAGCCTGACCCTCGCGCGCCGCCTCGAAGGGGGGCGCGGCGACAACGCGACGCCGCCAGCCCGTCTCCGTTTCTCCGCTCAGGGCCGCCCGCGCCTCGGCCAGCGTCACCCGCGCGGGCGGCGGGGCGGGAAAGGCCAGGGCGATGACGAAGGCGACCGTCAGGCACAGGAGGATGGCCGCGACGGTGAAGCCCGCCGCCAAGGTTCGGATGGAAAGCGTGCGGACGCTCACCGCCGCACCGCCGCGCGGAAGCGATAGCCCGCCCCGCGCACCGTCTCGATCAGCGCCGCCTGCCCCGGCCGCTCCAGCTTGCGCCGCAGCCGGCTGACCGCCAGATCGACGGCCCGGTCGAAGTTCTCGGCCAGAGGCCCGTGGGTGTTCTCCAGAATCTGGTCGCGGCTGAGGATACGTCCCGCCGAGCGCACGAAGGTCAGCAGCAGGGCGAACTCGCCCCCCGTCAGCTCCACCGACGCCCCCGCCGGATCAGTCAGGCGGCGCGCCTCGACCTCCAGCCTCCAGCCCTCAAAGGCCAGGGCGCGGACCGCCGTCTCTTCCCCAAGGACAGGGCGGCGTAGCACCGCGCGGATGCGGGCCAGCAACTCGCGCGGCTCGAACGGCTTGGGCAGATAGTCGGCGGCCCCGACCTCCAGCCCGACGATGCGGTCGGTCGTCTCGCCCATGGCGCTGAGCATCAGCACCGGGGCCCGCCCCTGCAGCCGCCGACAGATCGACAGCCCGTCCTCGCCCGGCATCATCACGTCCAGCACGACCAGATCAGGCAGGGCCTCGGCCAGCCGCGCGTCCATCGCCGCCCCGCCGTCGGCGGTCCGCACGGCGTAGCCCGCGCCCGACAGATAGTCGCCCAGCGCCGCCCTCAGGCTGGCGTCGTCATCGACGATCAGGATGTCGGCCGTCGCGCTCATGATCCCCCCAATCCTCGTCCAAGTCCTTCCGCCCCTTCTGTATCTCTGTTGTGTCGAGGCGCGCTCGGCAAGCGCCCCGTCGGACACGAAGGCGATACGGAGCCCCGCGAGCCTGATCCTCCACCTTCGGAGACGCCCATGTTCGCCCTTGTCCTACTGCTGACCTCGACCGCCGCTTCCTCCGCCCTCTTTCATGCCTCTGATTCCCTCTGCGCCCGCGCCCTAGGCGCCGCGCCTGACCTCAGCTGCGCCGAGGCGGGACGCGGCGTCGCCCTGGCCGCCAGCCCGGAGGAGGCGCAACGGCTGGCCGGCTATGCCCGGGCGGGCGAGGCACGGTTCACGGCCCAGTTCGGCCGCGACATCGCCCCCTATGTCGTGATCTCGACCCCGCCCGTCCCGCAGCGCGCGGCCCTGACCGCGGCCGGTTTCACCCACGTCCTGCCCTGGCCCGCCCCCCGCGCCTTCGACGAGGCGGCCCGGCGCGGGGTCGAACAGGGGACCCGCCGCTTCGCCGCCTCGCAGAACATGACCCCGGCCCAGACCGAGGAAGTCGTCGCCCGCGCCCTGTCCCAGATCCCCGACGCCAAGGCCCAGGCCGCGCTAGACGCCGGCATGATGCCGCATGAGCTGGGCCACCTGTGGTTCACCGCCGCCTTCTGGCCCCAGCGACCGGAGGCGGACGCCGACGCCCCGCGCCACTACGGCGGCCCCGGCCCCGACTGGCTGGACGAAGCCGCCGCCGTCGTGCTGGAAGACGACGTCACCGCCGCCCAGCGCCGCGACCAGTTCCGCGCCCTGATGCGGGGTGAGACTGTTCCCGCCGTCGGCCCTATCGACGGCCGCGCCATGCTGCTGGACCTGCCCGGCCTGCTGGCGCGCGAACACCCCGGTCTGGCCCGCGCCGTCGCCATCGCTCCCGAAGTGGCGGCCAGCGGCGGAGTCGGCGTCAGCTTCACCCCCGCCGGCGCCGGCCCTCGCCCCGCCGCGATGGAACGCGTCTTCTACATCCAGACCCGTGTCTTCGCCGACTATCTGATGCAGACCTCCAGCCGCCCGACCATTCTCGCCGAGATCGCCCAGTCCTTGGCCTCTGGGCGCGGCTTCGAGGATTGGCTGGCCGAGCAAGGCGCCGCCCACGGATTGCCGACCTCAGTCCCGGATTTGCAAGGCGACTGGCAGGCCTACGCCGAGCGCCAGTGACCGCCCCTTGAATAGCGCCGTTCGCCGCATAGGTTCAGACGGACCGAAGGGGGAAGGCCGATGCTCGTTTTCATGACCGTGACCATGCTTTTGGTGGCCGCCCTGCCCTCGATCGGCCTCGGTCGGGCCCTGCACAGACTGCTGGTCGAGACCCCGGCGCGGCGTCTCAACGCCCTGTCGCCCGGCCGCATCGCCTTCTACGCGGCCCTGGGGGCGGCGGGTCTGGTCCTGTTCGGCCTGTTCGAGCTTGAGGGCCTGCGTCTGTTCAGCCTGTTCACACCGGAGTTGATCCTCTGGTTCGGCATGTTCGACGTGGCGGTCTTCCTGGACGTCTTCATCCTCGCCGCCGCCCTAGGCGCCACAGCGCGCTTCCGGGCCATGCGCGCCGCTCTGGTGCAAGGGGTGCGTCAGATCGGGGCCTCGCTGCGACGGCGCCCCGCAGCGCAATCGCGCGCGCCCAGGGCTCGTCCGGTTCGCGCCGACAAGACCGGTTCAGCCGATCCCGAGCCAGTCCGGGCGGTCCTCGCCTGAAGCCGGCTCCCGGAAACGGTCAGGCCGCCGGCTTGCCCACTTCTTCGACCGCCATGGCGGTGACGCCGGGCGGGGGCGGCGCGACCGCGGCGGTCGGCGTCTCATAGGCCTTCAGCCGCTCGTTGATGGCGGCGATCTCTTCCTTGCTGGCCTGACGGCGGCCGCCCAGGCTGGCGATGCCGACGACGCGGGTCTGGCCGTTAATCTCGACCGTGCGCAACTGGTTCGGCTCGGCGCCGGCCAGGGCCTCCTCGACGCTGTCGGCGGCGGTGGCCAGCAGGATGCGCGGACGGGCGAAGCGGGCCTCGTCGATGATCGGCTCGCGCCCCGAGGACTTGTCGGTGAAGGCGGCGCTTTCACCCGGCGCGCCCTTCCAGCGATAGAAGATGTGCGCCCCGACCTGGGTGATCTTGGCCAGGGTCGGCGACCACCAGGGGTGGACGTAGTCGGCGTGATAATGGGTCGCGGTGCCGACGCGCGTCGCCACATGGCCGGCCAGGGCGCGCTCGGCCACCCGGGCGGCGCGGTTCCAGGCCCAGTTGATGGGCGCGCGGCTGAGCGCCCCGTCGCAGGTGAAGCTGAACTGGCAGCCGGTGGTCCGCTCGGCGCCCTGATAGACGACGCCGCAGACCGTGTTCGGATAGTTGGGATCACGCACCCGGTTCAGCACGACCTGGGCCACGCCCTCCTGGCCCTCGGTCGGCTCGAGCGCCGCCTCGTAGTAGACGGCCTGGGTCAGGCAACGCAGGGCGCGCTTGCGGTCGGCCTCGGTAGCGGGGCGCAGATCGAAGGGCCTGGCGGGTTGCAGGGCGCCGAAGGCCGTGGGCATGGCCGCGTTCAGCTGCTGGGCGGCGACGCCCGAGACGCCCGCGTCCAGCGACGGCTTGCCGCCAAGCGACAGGCTCTCCCACCCCGGCGTCAGGCCATAGAGCTCGGGCTGGTTCAGCGCGGGATCAAAGCGACGCGCCAGGGCCAGTTGTCCGGCGTCCAGTCGCGCCATGACCAGTTGCAGCCCGCGTGGGGTCAGGTCGCCGCCGGTGGCGCGGGCCACGGCCTCGGCTGTGCGGTCGATGTCGGGACGCGGGCTGGAGCTGGCCGACATGGCCACGCCCATGACCGCCAGACTGACGGCCATGATCATGGGCGCCGCGGCGAGAGCCCGGCGTCCGGTCGTCTTCAGCTGCGGCAGTCGGCCTTTCAGCATCCAGCGTCCCATTGGCGGCGCTGACGAACGCCGGAGGATGATCCCAGTGACCGCCCAATCCGGCGCTTTTCAGGCCCGAAGATTACCGTTCCGTGAGGCGTTCAACGATCACCCAGACTCGATCTCAGCATCCACGCCGCCTTTTCATGGGCGGCCAGACGCTGGGTCATCAAATCGACGCTGGCTTCATCGCCCACCTCGTCGGCGGCGTCGAGCGCGGCGCGGGCCGTGGCGATCAGCACCCCGTGGTCCCTGATCAGCTCCCTGAGCATCTCGCTCGCATCTTTTTCCGGGTCGCCGTCCTTGATCGAGGTCAGGTTGGCGAAGGCCGTGGCGCTCTGTGGGGCCAGTTCTCCAAGGGCCCGGATACGCTCGGCGATGTCGTCCAGCGCGGCCCAGATTTCATTGTACTGCTGCTCCAGCAGCTTGTGCAGACTGAAGAATTCCGGTCCGCGGACGTTCCAGTGATAGCCATGCGTCTTCTGATAGACGGCGAAGCTGTCGGCCAGGACCTTGGACAGTTCGCGCGCCACGTCAGCGCGCTCCTTGGGCTTCAGGCCAGTGTCGATAGCGGCGGTCATGGCGGCTCCTGTTGGCGTCTCGGGTTAATATCCAGCCTTGCAGTTAGGAAATCCGGGCCGCGATCCAAGAGGGCGCGCCCGACGCCCGGCCGGAAACTTCCATCACCTAACGCCGCAGGTTCGACCGTGTTGCGTCATGAGTGTTTCGGTCACGACGATCCAACAGGCAGATCACGGACTTGCGATTTCAAAAACCGATGTTTTTCATGAGAGTTTGCACCCTCAACACAACTGGAGGTGGCAGAATGACCCGTTTTAAACAGACGCTGGCGATCATCGCGCTGGCTACGGCGACGACCTTGTCGGCGACAGCGCCCGCCATGGCGCTCTCTGAGCCGCTGTACGACTACATCTACTACAGCGACGCCACCAAGACCGTGCAAGTCGGGTCCTGGACCGGCGTCTGCTACAACGGGTGGGCAGGCGTCACCGAGTTCCCGGACGGCACGGTCACCGCCCACTTCGACAAGGTCCGCACGGGAACCTGCCTGGGCAACGGCGGCACGATTTATCAGTAAAGGCGACAGCCCCGGCTCAGGCCGGGGCTGATCACTATCAGCGCTGGCGCGCCTTGCGAGCGGCATAGCGCGCGTCGCGAGCGGCCTTCTGCTCTTCCTTGGTCAGCTGCTTGCGCTCCTTGCGGGCGGCGCGCTTGGCGGCGTCGACTTCATCCTGGGCGGCCATTTCGGCGGCCAGACGGGCGGCTTCCTTCTCAGCCTTCAGGCGGCGCTGCTCGGCCTTCTCCAGCTCGAACTGCTGGCGCTGGGCTTCCTTTTCAGCGGCGCGCTTCTCAGCCAGCTTCTCGAACTCGGGGTCCTGCACCGTGGGCTTGGGCTTGAACTTGGCCAGAAGCGCCTTCTTGGCGTCCTGCTGGGCGGAGATACGATCGTTGAAGCCGGTTTGTTTGAGGTCTCGCATGCGTAGAGGCGGTCTTCCTTGAAACTCTGATTGAGGGGTGACGCCGACTTACGGCGACCCGGCGGGCGTGCAGACGTGCGAACGGCCCGGCGCGCTGCCAAAGCGGAATCCAGCGCGAAAAGCAAGCTCTGCCGCCATTTTCAAGCCGTCAAACACGCAATTTCGAGCGGAAATCGGCGCCTGACAGGCAGAAGGGCCGTTCCGGCGCCGCAAACCAGCGACGCCCGGGATCATCAGTCAGCGGTGCGGCTTGTCGATATGTCCGACCGCTGCGCCGGCCGCCCCCCCTACCGCCGCACCGACGGGCCCGGCCACCACGGCGCCGGCGATGGCGCCGGTCGCCGCCTTCTGCTCGATCGTGTGGCCGCAGGCGGCGAGGCCCAGGGCGGAAGCTCCCAAGGCGAGAATAGCGGCGGCGCGGATCGAAATACGGGTCATCAGGCGGAGAACTCCTTGAAATGGTTGAGCTTGCAACGCCGCTGATCGCGAACAGTTCCCATCTATGTCCAGACTCAGACCAGAAAGTAGACACCCCTCCGCCAATAGGGTTTCCAGATCGACCCATCGGCGATCGAAATCATCGCATTGTAATCGAATACAGATTTCAGAAGATGTGCTGAAGACAAAACGCGCCACATTCATCACGACCAAACTCGACACCTCTAAAGGCCGGCCAGTTTGCTGCGCCGCAATAACAATTGTCGAATCAACCACATTGAGGCCATAAACCGATGGCTTAAGGCCCGCCTTCCGGTGGTCGGCCGTTCGTCGACCCTGGGTCCGGAGCTGGTTCGCGACGCGTCATGTCGCCTGGTTTCGATGAGTACGGGGGCGGCATCCTCGCCCTGCTGAACAGGACTACGCCTTTGAGTTTCTCTTCGCACACGCGTGCGCTGATGCACGCCGCCCAGTCTGTTCGCCTGCGCCCCAAGACGGCGGCCGCGGCGTTCGGCGGCGTGGTCAGCCTCGCAGTCGGCGGAGCCTATCTGGGCGGCATGGCCGCACAGGCCTCCACCGTGCGCGCCCAGGCCGAGCGCCTGCAGGGCGCCGGCGCCGAGGGCTATACCCAGGAAGCCATGGCCGCCGCGGCCGGCGGTCTGGACGCCAGCGCCCTGGCCATAGCTGATCGCCACGATCCCTATTCCGTCGCCGGCGCCGCCCAGCGCGACCGTCAGGCGGAGTTGCTCACCGCCCGCCTCGATGAATCCCGCAACGGCCTGCGTCGCGCCAGCCTCGCCAATCCCGCCGCTCAACCCTTCCGCCTCGGCAGCGCCCTGGACCAGTCGCGCGATCTGGATTGCCTGACCAAGGCCGCCTACTACGAAGCGCGCGGCGAAGGCGTCGACGGCATGAAGGCCGTGGCCCAGGTGGTCCTGAACCGCGCCCGTCACCCCGCCTTCCCCAACACCGTCTGCGCCGTCGTCTATCAGGGCTCGAACCGCAGCACCGGATGCCAGTTCAGCTTCACCTGCAACGGGGCCATGCGCGGCGCCGTCAACCGCGCTGCCTGGAACCGCGCCCGCGACGTGGCGTCCAAGGCCCTGTCGGGTCAGGTCTACGCCGCCGTGGGCAACGCCACCCACTTCCACACCACCGGCGTAGCGCCCGCCTGGCGCAACAGCCTGGTCCGGGTCGGACAGGTCGGCGACCATCTGTTCTATCGTTTCGGCGGTCGATCAGGCTCCAGCGAATCCTTCCGCTACACGCCCCGTCCTTCGACCACAGACACGCCGCGCCTGATGCAGGCCAGCCTGGAAAACGCGGAACCGGCCCGTTCGACCGGCGGCGCCGTCGCCTATTCGACGGTCCTGGCCCGCGAAGGCGTCAGCGCGCCCAGCGCCCAGCCCGCCTCGTCCGTAACGACCGCCGAAGGCGCGGCCGAATAATCCCGGCCCGCCTCAACGGTTCTGCGTCTTCCATTGAGGCGTCATGTTCTGCCTCATATTGCCGAACCGCCCCTGCTCCCGGGTGTTGACGTCCGCGTCGCCCGGTTGACCGGATTGAACGCCAAGGGCCAGATCGCGGCGATCCTTGGCCTCCTCCAGGGAACGTGCGCCGTGATCGCCAAAGCTGCGCTGCTCCTTCGGCACGAAGAGGGACTTGCTCATGACGTTCTCCTTTCACTGAAAGGAAACGAGGTCCGGCGCACAGACGTTCCCGGCCTGTTTCTTGCTAGAAACGGGACAAACGTCCCAGACGTCCCGGAAAGCGCCGCATGACCCTGACCTCCGCCGCCCCGCCCGCCGCCTCAAAGATGCGTGGCGGCGCGCTCGACGCCCTGAGGTTCGTCGCCGCCCTGTTCGTGGTGGTGTTCCATTTCGGGGATACGGCGCCGATCTCGCTGCAATCGATGCACGGCTTCCTCGGGCGCGGCTATCTGGCCACCGACTTCTTCCTGATCCTGTCGGGCTTCGTCCTGGCCAAGGCCTACGGCGCGGGCGTCGCCAGCGGCAAGGTCTCCCTGGGCCGCTTCTGGCTCAAGCGCTTCGCTCGCTGCTATCCCACCCACGTGATCACCCTGGCCATTCTGGTCGTCATGGTCCTGACGGCCGGCGCCCTGGGGATGCAGGCGACCAACGCGGGGCGTTTCGATCTGGCAGGTCTGCCCGCCCAGATCTTTCTGCTGCACGCCTTCGGTCTGGGCGGCGGTCACTGGAACATCCCCAGCTGGACCATATCGACCCTGCTGATCTGCTACGCCTTCTTCCCCATGCTGTGGCGCGCCATGCTGCGGCTCAACAGCGTCTGGATCAGCCTGGGCCTGGCCATCGCCATCATCGTCGGCTCGAACGCACTCAGTCTGGCCCTGCTGGGCGAGCAGCAATTCAGCCTGCCCTTCCAGTGGTGCATGTTCCGCGCCGCGCCGCTGTTCCTCGTCGGACTGGCGCTGGCGCGCGCGGTTCAGACCGGCCGCTGGACGGACAAGTCCGCACGCATCGTCGGCTTCGGCGGCGGCGCCGTTCTGCTGGCCAACGCCTTCATGGTCGGACCGGACCTGATCAATGTGCTGGCCATCTGCGCCATCATCATCGGCTGCGGCGCCTCGCCGGTCACCCGGCCCATCCCCGGCGCCGAATGGGGCGCCAAGGTCAGCTTCTGCCTGTTCATGGTCCATACCATCACCGGGGCCGTCTGGTTCGACGTGGTCGAGCCTCTGGCCGCCCGCCTGCACCCGGCGGTCGAGAGCGTGGCCTGGGAGGCCTGGGCCATGTGGTTCGGCGCCCTGGTCTTCACCCTGATCGCCTCGGACCTCTACAACCGCTTCATCGACGAGCCGATCCAGAAGTGGATCGGCCGCAAGTGGTTCGCCCGCCCCGTCAGCTCGCGTCCAGACCCACGTCCAGCTGCGGAACAGAGTGCGTAAGGGCGCCGACCGAGATCACATCCACGCCGGTCGCGGCGATCCCCGCCACGGTCGTCAGATTGACCCCGCCTGAGGCCTCCAGCACCACCGGGCCAAGGGCGCTGGCGCGCACCCGGCGCACGGCCTCTTCCAGATCGGCCAGGCTGAAGTTGTCGAGCATAATGACGTCGGGGCGTTCGGGCAGCACCTCGTCCAGCTGATCCAGACTGTCGACCTCGACCTCGACCTTCATCAGGTGGGGGGCGAAGGCCTTGGCGCGGCGCACCGCCTCGCCCGCCCCGCCGCAGACGGCCACGTGGTTGTCCTTGATCAGAATGGCGTCATCCAGACCGAAGCGGTGGTTCAGACCGCCGCCGCAGGCCACCGCGTGCTTCTCCAGCGCGCGCAGGCCCGGCGTGGTCTTGCGGGTATCGGCTATGCGGGCGCTGGTCCCCGCCACCGCCTGCACATAGGTCCGGGTCAGGGTGGCGATGCCGCACATCCGGCCCAGCAGGTTCAGCGCGGTGCGTTCGGCCGCCAGCAGGGCGCGGGCGTTGGCCTCGACCGCGACCAGCACGGTCCCGGCCTCGAAGGCCTCGCCGTCGGCGACCTTCAGGGTCACCGTCGCGCGCGGGTCCATCGCATGGACGGCGATCCGCACCACGGCCCCGCACGCCATCACCCCCGCCTGACGCGCGGCGAAGACGGCGCTGAAGCGGGCGTCCTCGGGGATGCAGGCCTGGGCCGTCACGTCGCCGACGCGGCCCAGATCCTCGGCCAGGGCCATCCGCACGACGGGCTCGATCAGCAGGTCCGGCAGGGTTCGGGTCACGCAGGCGTCCTTTGAAATCAGATGGTGGCGGCCAGAGCAGCAAGCACCGCCGCCTCGGCCTCGTCGTCGTGGGCGAGCGTCAGCCGCATCCGCGTATGTTCCGCTGTCGGCAGGCTGTCGGGATAGTCGGCGCGGAAATGCCCGCCTCGGCTCTCGCGCCGGTTCAGCGCCCCCTCCGCGATCAACCGCGCGGCGGTCAGGACCACGGCCTTGGGATGCGCCTTGGCCAGCCGGTCGATGACCGCGATCAGAGCGCTCAGCCCTTCCTCGTCGCGCACCACGCCCGCGAAGCGGGTCATGGCGGCGCGCAGTTCGGCCATGGCTTCCGGCGGCAGGTCCTGCGACGCCCGCGCGGGCTTCAGCGTAGCCTTCGGCGGCTGCGCTTCCTTCGCCGCCGCCCGCCCCGCACGCCGCCCAAAGGCGCCCGCTTCCAGCAGGGAGTTGGAGGCCAGACGGTTGGCGCCATGCACCCCGGTCGCCGCGCATTCGCCAATGGCGTAGAGACCCGTCACCGTCGTCCGCCCCTCGTCGTCAGCGACGACGCCGCCCATGTGGTAGTGGGCCGCCGCCGCCACCGGAATGGGGCTGACGCGCGGGTCCAGCCCGGCGCGCATGCAGGCGGAAAACACCGCTGGAAACTCGTGCGGGAAGGCCTCGCCCACCGCCCTGGTCGCATCCAGAAACGCGCCGCGCCCGTCGGCCCGCGCCGCATGAACCGCCCGCGCCACGATGTCTCGCGGCGCCAGGTCGGCGTCTTCGTCTTCGCCCAGCAGGAAGGCGCCGGTCCCGTCGATCAGACGCGCCCCCTCGCCGCGCAGGGCCTCGGTCGCCAGCGGCGCCGGGTCCAGCCCCACGTCGATGGCGGTGGGGTGGAACTGCACGAACTCGGGATCGAGGACTTCGGCGCCCGCCGCATAGGCCAAGGCCAGCCCCTCGCCGCGCAGGGCCGAGGGGTTGGTCGTCACCTCATAGAGGCCGCCGATCCCGCCGGTGGCCAGGACCACGGCGGGGGCGAAGACCTCGTCCACTCGACCGCCAGCCCGCTCGATCAGGGCGCCGCGCACCCGGCCGTTCACATCCTGGATCAGGCCGCGCAGCCGCCCGTCTTCCCAGATCTCGATGTGTTTGGAAGCGCGCGCGGCGGCCACCACCGCCGACAGGATGGCCCGCCCGGCCCCGTCGCCGCCGACCCGCGCCACGCGCGGCAGGCTGTGCGCCGCCTCCAGCGAGACGGAGAAGCCGCCCGCCTCGTCGCGGTCAAAGGGCGCGCCCAGCGAGGCCAGCCACTCCACCGTCTCGCGTCCACGCTCGGTCAAGGCCCGCGCCGCCTCGGGCTCGACCAGCCCGGCCCCCGCGCCCTCGGTGTCCCTGGCGTGCAGCACGGCGCTGTCCTTGGGCGACAGGGCCGCCGCCAGACCGCCCTGCGCCCAGGCCGAGGAACAGGCGTTGAGCAAAGGCTCCGGCGTGACGACCAGAGCCTTCGCCGGCGCGGCCTCCAGCGCGGCCGACAGCCCCGCCAGACCGCCGCCGATGATCAGCGGCCCCTCATGCCGGATACGCGCCATGCCTCTAACGGCCTCCCACGCCGATGAATCTCAGGCCCATGTCGAAGGCCGGCTCGACCGCCCCGCCGGTCAAGGGCAGCAGGGCGCCGACAGCCGCCGCGGCACAGACGGCCGCCGTCGCCAGATAGAGGGCCAGGCTGCGGCCCGCCTCGGGCCAGCTCAGCCGCCCCCAGGCCGCGCGCCAGACGCCGCGCTTCAGATGGCTGATCACGGCGATGCCGAGGAAGACGGCCAGGATCAGCCGTCCGGTGGACAGCCCCCACCAGACCGCCAGACCGCCGACAGCCAGAAGCGCGATCTGCTCCAGACGCGGATGCACCCGCGTCAGCACCGGGCCGAGCGCTTTCGAACCGTCCAGCGGCGGCGCCGGCAACAGGTTCACCAGATTGATCATGGCGATGAAGAAGGCCGCCATCAGCCACTCGGGCGAGCGCAGCCACAGTCCCGCCGCGACGAAGGGGATCATGGCGATCAGGCCGAAGGCCGGTCCCGCCAGCGACACCAGCACCCCGTGCCACTCGCTTTTCGGCTCACGCTGCGCCTTGGCCATGCCGCCGAGGAAGGGGATGATGTAGATGCGCGCCGGGCCCATGCCGAGGCGGTTCATCGCCAGAACGTGCCCGTATTCGTGGACGAACAGGCCGAACAGGACGCCGCCCGCCACCACGATACTTTGCGTGATCCACCACAGGAAGCCCGCCATCAGCAGGGTCGAGGCGATGGCCCAGCCCGGATGCTGACCCTTGTCCTCTTGCGGCGCGGATTTGCGGACAGGCGCGGGCTCTGGCGAGGCCTGTTCGGGCGGCAGGTCCCAGGGACCGGGACGGCGTGTGGTTTGGTCGGTATCGCTCATCGCGTCGAACTGGGCTTGCCGCGCGCGGCCCGCAACGGGCCGCATCGCCGCAGGACCTCAGATCAGCTCCACGTCGACGTGGTGCTTGGCCTTGATCAGGTCATAGCGCGCCGGAATGGCGGGCGGCGGCAGGTCGATCATCCGCTGCACGGCCAGGGCCGCGCGCTCGGCCATCTCGGGCTCCACAGTCACCTCGAACTTCATGTCGCGCAGGCAGTCGCGGATGTTCTCCAGGGTGATGCGCTTCATATGCGGGCACAGATTGCACGGACCGATGAAGTCGACGCCGGGCACGTCGCCCTTGACGTTCGAAGCCATCGAGCACTCGGTGATCATCACCACCTGCTTCGGCTTTCGCGCCTCGACATAGTCGATCATCGCCGCCGTCGATCCGGCGAAGTCCGACGCCGCCAGCACCTCTTCCGGGCATTCCGGGTGGGCCAGGATTTCCGCGCCCGGATAGGCGGCGCGCATCTCGGCGATGTCGTCGGCGGTGAAGCGCTCATGCACCTCGCAGCGGCCCTTCCAGGCGATGATGCCGACATGGGTCTGGGCCGCGACGTTGCGCGCCAGATATTCGTCGGGGATCAGGATGACCTTGTCGACGCCCCACTCCCTGGCCGCCCATTCCACCACCTGAACGGCGTTGGCGCTGGTGCAGCAGATGTCGGTCTCGGCCTTCACGTCGGCGGTGGTGTTCACATAGGTGACGACCGGCAGGCCGGGGTAGCGCTGCTTGATCAGGCGCACGTCGGCGCCCGTGATCGAGGACGCCAGCGAACAGCCCGCGCGCAGGTCGGGGATCAGCACGGTCTTGTCCGGCGACAGGATTTTCGAGGTCTCGGCCATGAAGTGCACGCCCGCCTGGACGATGACCTTCGCCTTCGACTTGGCGGCCTCCTTGGCCAGACCCAGACTGTCGCCGACATAGTCGCCCACGCCATGGAAAATTTCCGGCGTCATGTAGTTGTGGGCCAGGATGACGGCGTCGCGTTCCTTCTTCAGCGCATTGATCTCGCTGATCAATTTCGCCTGCTCCGGCCACTCCAACGGGGTCACCAGACCCTTGACCTTCTCCCAGACAGGAGCGGTCTCTTCCGCCAGTTCCTTCGACAGACCGAAAGCGCCGTCCGCCATCGCCTCTACTCCCTTGCGGCCGTCTGCGCGGCTCCGACTTATGCTCAAAGTTAGCATAAGCAGGCGCAATGTAGGCCCATCCGCACAGGGCGCAAGGGAAATCGGCTCAGTCTTCCAGCGTGAACAGGGCGTCCAGCGGCACGTCCAGCGCCTTCGCCAGCGTCAGCGCCACCAGGACCGAGGGGGTGAAGACGCCGTTCTCGACCGTGTTCACGGTCTTCCGCGACAGCCTGGCCCGGTCGGCCAGTTCCTGTTGCGTCAGCCCCGCCGCCATGCGCACCGCCTTCAGATGAATGACCAGACGCGGCTCAGCCACCGCTGGCCCGCCGGTCCAGCTGCCAGTAGCGCAGCGCCGACGCCGAGGCCGTGACGAACATCAGTCCCGGCAAGGCCGCCACCGCCGCCTCGGGCCGCCACAGGCCCAGGCCGAAGACGGCGACCAGCCCGATCATGGCCACGCCCAGCGCCACGTTCAGCGCATCGCGGCGGAAGGACAGGGTCAGTTCGTCCTCCAGCAGCCGCTTCATCTTCTTGTCGCCGCGATTGTCGAGACCGGCGACCATCAGTAGCAGAAACACCGAAATTATCGGCGACAGGCCAACCATGCTCCAGGCCTGAGCATCGCCCTGCCCGTTGGCGATATGCCAAGCACCCAGCGTCCCCTGATACACAAGATACATGGAGGTCAGCGGCATCAGCGCCATCGACACGGCGCGCTTCTTTTGCACGCTGTCGCGATAGCCGCCCTTGGCGTTCTCGACGCGGACGGTGTCGCCGTTGGGCATGTAGCGGCCCGCCCAGGCGACGCTGGCCACCACGACGCCAACTCCCATGATCGCGAGGATCACGGCCAGCGGTTCACCCAAGGGCCAACCTGTGTCCCACAGCAAACCGGCGCACGGCAGAGCCGTCAGCCCCAGCCCGCCCTGCCCCGCCGCCATCCACAGACGCCGGACCCTATGCCGCTCGTTCGCCTTGGCCTTTTGCAGTTCGTCGTTCACTACCCGCTCCCGTGACACCTATGGGTTACATATATCACCTACAGGTTACATCGCAAGCGCATGGATTTCAGAGCAGCTCCGCCTCCAGCCGTGCGGCCCACAGGGCGGCGCGCTTCTTCAGTTCGTCCTTGCGGGCCATGTCGGTCAGGTCGGGCGGCAGCCGATCCAGTTGTTCGAAACGGAAGCTGTCGCCGCCATGGGCGGTCCATTCAGTCTGCAGCGACCGATAAGGGCTGCCGCCCATCTTCAGCGCGAACCACAAGCCGTTTTGCTGCGTGTCGATGTGGCGGCTCTGCCCCACCCTGGCGCGGCCGGTGGCGGAACAGATGACGGCGAACACCCCGGCCACGGTTTCGCGGTCCTTGTAGTCGTTGATGAGCGCCTTGCGGTCTGCGGACGTCATGGACGCCTCCTCTTGTTTTACCCGGATTAAATAGCAAAGATTATTATCCGGGTAAATATATGACCCTCTCAGCAAACTGGACCTCCCAAATACGCAAGGGCCTTCCCCTGAGCGCCGCTTCTGCCCTAGACGAAAGGTCGATTGAGCCTCACTTTCGCGCCACTTCGAGAATTTCGTGCAAGACACCGTCCGCCGCATCCTGACCGCCCGCGTCTATGACGTGGCCGAGGAAACCCCTCTGGACCCGCTGAAGCGGCTGTCGGCGCGCATCGGCCGCCCTGCCTGGCTCAAGCGCGAGGACCTGCAGCCGGTCTTCTCGTTCAAGATCCGCGGCGCCTACAACCGCATCGCCAACCTGAGCGAAGCCGAGCTGGCGCGCGGCGTCATCTGCGCCTCGGCGGGCAATCACGCGCAAGGGGTGGCGCTGGCGGCGGCCAAACGCGGCGCGGCCTCGACCATCGTCATGCCGACCACCACGCCGGGCATCAAGGTGGCGGCGGTCGAGGCGCTCGGCGGCAATGTGGTGCTGCACGGCGACAGTTTCGACGACGCCTACGCCCACGCCCGCGCCCTTGAACAGGAGATGGGCGCGACCTTCGTCCACCCCTTCGACGACCCCGATGTAATCGCGGGGCAGGGAACGGTGGGGCTGGAAATCCTGCGCCAGCACCCGGACCCGATCGACGCCGTCTTCATCCCCATCGGCGGCGGCGGTCTGGCGGCGGGGGTGGCGGCCATCGTCCGCTTCCTGCGTCCGGAGACGAAGATCGTCGGCGTCGAACCCGCCGACGCCCCGACGATGAAGAGCGCCATCGACGCCGGTCACGTGGTGACCCTTGATCAGGTCGGCCTGTTCGCCGACGGGGTGGCCGTGCGCCGCGCTGGGGACGAGACCTTCCGCCTGTGCCGCGATCTGCTGGATGAGATCGTCCTGGTCGACACCGACGCCATCTGCGCGGCGGTCAAGGACATCTTCGACGACGTTCGCGCCGTGGCCGAGCCCTCGGGCGCCGTGGCTCTGGCGGGCTTGAAGGTCTGGGCCGCGCGCAACCCCGGCAGCGGCGCCCTGGCGGCGATCAACTCGGGCGCCAACGTCAACTTCGACCGACTGCGGCACGTGGCCGAACGGGCCGAGATCGGCGAGGGCGCCGAGGCCCTGCTGGCCGTGGCCATGCCCGACCGCCGCGACGACTATCACCGTTTCCTGCGCAGCCTCGACGGCCGCTCGGTGACCGAGTTCAACTATCGCTGGTCCGGCGACGGCACGGCCCAGATCTTCGTCGGCGTCTCGCTGAAGAACGGCGCCGACGAACGTCATGCCCTGATCGAACGCCTCCGCGCCGATGGTTATGCGGTCGAGGACATGAGCGACAACGAGACCGCCAAGCTGCATGTCCGCTACATGGTCGGCGGGCGCACCATCGGCCTGCCGCACGAGCGGCTGCTGCGCTTTGAATTCCCTGAACGGCCCGGCGCCTTCCTGCGCTTCCTCAACAGCCTGCAACCCGCCTGGGCCCTGACCCTGTTCCACTATCGCAACCATGGCGACGACGTGGGCCGGGTTCTGGCCGGGATCAGCGTCCCGTCGGATCAGGCGACCGATCTGACGACAGCCCTGGACGAGCTGGGCTATCCCTACGTCGACGAGACCAACAATCCAGCCTGCAGGTTGTTTCTGGACGGCGCGACCTAGCTTCGTCGTCGGACGAAACAGCGCCAGACGAAAAGGACGGCGATCACCGCCAGGGTCACGAAAGCCACCGTCCCGTGCGACATCTCCAGAAAGCCGGTCTGCCACGGATGCTCGGCGCGGGTGGCGGCGTCGAACGTCCACCAGGTGTCCGATCCTCGAACGCTGGCGCCCCGCCGGATCATCTCGCCGCCGAGGCGCTCCGCCATGATCGGCCGCACCACGCCGTTCAGCAGGATGCCGATCGCCAGCGGGATCACATACCAGAGGGAATCGATCAGGGCCTTGCGCCGCGGCGTCGTCATGGCCGGAACCAGAGAAGCCCCGCTGGCCAATGTCAACGCCGCCGCGCGGTTAGGCTCGACTGATCGCTTCGGCGATCTCTTCGACTGGACGCGCCGTCAGATCCTTCGGGATTTCACCGATCAGGCGCTCCTCCAGCGCCTTGTGCCAATGCTTGCGCAACTGGCCCAGGGTCTTGGGCGCGGCGACCACGGCCAGGGCCTCGATCCTGTTGGTCAGGGCCATGTGATTCAGAGCCTCGGCCACCCCCATGGCGAAGCCGTCCTCGGCCTGGGTGTCGTTGTCGGGGTTGGCGTCGCTGGAGCGGCGGCCCGGCGCGCCGGATAGCCGTTCGGGGATCTCGGGCGTGGCCATCGGCTTGAGCTGGATGTCGAGGTTGTGGCCGGTGTTGCGGAACAGGCTCAGCTTCGCGCCGTCAGCGACGGCGACGAGGGCCCCGTTGGGCAGGTTCATCATCGGACTCCGGTTTGAGCGCCGGAAAGGGAGGGCGCTGTCAGTCTAGCGCGAACGCCCCTTGCACCGTTCCATGCTGCGACGCTTCGTGCGCCAGCAGCCACCGCTTGCGCTCCAGCCCGCCCGCATAGCCCGTCAGGGTTCTATTGGCGCCGACGACGCGGTGGCACGGCACGATGACGCCGATCGGATTGGCCCCGTTGGCCAGGCCCACGGCGCGCACGGCGGCGGGCTTGCCGATGGCGTGGGCGAGTTGGCCGTAGCTCCATGTCCGGCCCGCCGGAATGGTCCGCAGCGCCGCCCAGACCGACCGCTGGAATTCCGTGCCGCCGGTCTTCACGGCCAGGCCGTCGAGCGCCGTCAGATCGCCGTCGAAATAGGCGCAGACGGCGGCCCTCACCGCCTCCGGCGCCCGCCCCGCCGCCAGCCGGACCTCGCCATAGTGACGGGCCAGCAACTTCATCATCCGCGCCTCATAGTCGGTGAAGTCGAAGGCGCGCACGGCGCCGTCGGCGTCCGTGACCAGCAGCACCTCGCCCACCGGCGTGGCGATGCGGTCCAGGGTGAAGGTTTCAGGCTGCGTCTTTTTCATCGTCGTTCTCCATGATCGTCATGCCGTCGATCCCCGCCTCGCGCAGGTGCAGCACGCCATAGGCCCGCCAGGGCCGCCATTGCTCGGCTCTCGTCGCCAGTCTTTCGTCCTCAAGCCGGTCGCTGGTCATGTCGGCGGCCTCATCCGTCCAGAGGCCCGGCAGACGCAGACCCGGCCGAGCCTTCATCAGCGGCGCCAGCAAGGGGTCCGCCGACAGGTCGCGCCGGATCGCCTCGGGATCGGCCGACAGGTCGAACAGCCGCCGCACCCGCGCCAGCACCCCCGGCAAGGCCTTCAGATCATCCAGCGCCGCCGTGACCGCAAGGCGCTCCCCCGCCTCGAACCGGGCCGAGACCTCGCCCGTCGCCCCGTCCGTCGCGGGGGTCAGAAGACGGCGCCAGATCCCGCCCTCGACCGTCTCGCCGTTGGCGCTCAGAGCCGCCAGCATGGCCTCGACATCATAGGGAGGGCGATAGGGCAGGCTTAGCCGCACGCCGCCGTCCCAAGGCCGCTCCGCCCGCGCCCGCAGCGCCGACGGGGGCCGCCCGTACAGGGCCTGAAACGTCTCATTGAAGCGCCGCACGCTGCCGAAGCCGGACGCCATGGCGACCTCGGCCATCGGCAGATCGGTCTGGTGGATCAGGGCCTTGGCCAGCAGGACACGACGCGTCTGGGCCACGCTGACCGGGGCGGCGCCCAGATGCTGGCGGAACAGACGGCGCAGGTGCCGCTCGCCCACGCCCAGCCGCGCGGCCAGGGCCTCCACGTCGCCCTCATCCAGAGCCCCCGCCTCGATCAGGTTCAGCGCCCGGCTGACGGTGTTGGAGGTGCCGCGCCAGGCGCCCATGTCGGGCGCCGTCTCGGGTCGACACCGCAGGCAGGCGCGAAAGCCCCCCTCCTCGGCCGCCGCCGCGCTGGCGACGAAGCGCATGTTCTCGCGCCTGGGCGTCCGCGCCGGACAGACCGGACGGCAATAGATCCCGGTCGTCTTCACACAGGTGAAGAAGCGCCCGTCGAAACGCGGGTCACGCGTCAGGACGGCCCGATAGCAGGCCTCCTGATCCAGACTGTCGCGGGGGTTTTCCATGCCCGCACCCTGCGCCTTCGACGCCGCCCTGTCTCGCGGTTTTCGGACATGACAGCGCTGGGCCGAAATCGAGGCTCAATCGCGAAGCGTCGCCATCCGCCACATCTGCCGGATGATATCGAGCACCAGCGCCAGCATCATCACCACCAGAACCCAGCTCAACACCGTCGACAGGGTCATGGCCGTGTCGAACACCCCGCGGCCGGCCTCATTGACGGCGCGAAGGGCCTCGATGCTCACATTGGTCGGACCGCCTTCGACGCGGGCGACCTGATCGCCCTGGGTCAGGGTGAACCAGTGTCGGGCCTCGAACAGGCGCCAGCCGATCCACAGTCCCCCCATGGAGACAGGGATCTTGAGGAAGGCCCGCAGGCGTGCAGCGTGGGGCTGGATCAGGCCCAGGGCGTCCACCGCCGTCCCCGCCACGGCCCAGGCCAGGATGGGCGCGAACAGGGCGCTCCAGATCGGCGCCGCCGTCACGGCCACCTCGCCGCTGCGCAAACCGAACTGACTCAGGCCCGGAACATGAAGGACGCCGATCCACCACAGGACGAAGACCGTGCCGGCGATCAGCGACCACAGGGCCTCGGACGCCTCACGGCTCTCCAGGCGGCCGGCCCAGTCGCGTTTTTCCTTCGCTTTCGACGCCTGCCCGGTCCGGACCTGAGCCGCCCCGGACACGGCCGCACCCCATCTGGCCGGGTCTGCCAGGCCATAGGCCGGCAGGTCGCCGATCCGCCACTTCGTCAACCAGGCCGGCTTCAGCCCATAGTGTTCCATGATCGCCCCGGCCAGGGTCAGGGCGCCAAGCAGGGTCAGGGCGCCGGTGAAGAAGCCGTGGAAACCCTGGGCGATCGCCTGGCCGAAGTCGGCCGGATCGCCGAACACACGCAGCAGAAGGACCAGCGCCTGCAGCCCGGCGATCACAATCAGCCCGGCCTTGGCCCCGAACAGCCAGTAGGGGAACAACTCCGGTCCGATCAGGCTGTCCGGCCCCTTGCGATAGCGGGCGGCGACGACCAGGGGATGGCCGATCTCGTGCAGGATCGCCTCCTTCTCCTCGCCGGTCAGGGCGCGGCCCAGCGCCTCTTCCTTCGCCTCGACCCGACTCAGGATCAGGTCGCGCAGCTCGGCGATGATGTCCTCGCGGTCCTCGGTCGAAAGCTGGGCCGCCACGGCCTCCAGGTAGCGTTCGATCACATCCATTTCGGTTTCCCTCCCCCGAATATCAAAGCATCCGGTCCAGCGAGGCGTTGATGCCGCGCCATTCCTCGGTCAGGGCCGCCAGCATGGCCTCGCCCCCCGCCGACAGGACGTAGAAGCGCTTCTTGCGCTTCTCTTCCTCACGCCATTCGCTGGTCAGCAGCCCCTGCCCTTCCAGCCGCCGCAGCAGGGGGTAGAGGGTGGATTCCTCCATCTCCAGCCCGTCCGCCGCCAACGCCTGTCGCAGGGTGTAGCCGTAACGTTCAGTCCGCAGGCAGGCGAGCACCGCCAGCACCAGCGACCCGCGCCGCAGCTCCAGCCGCATCGTCTCGAACAGATCCTTGTCCACGCGGGACCGCCTCATCTGCCGCCACATAGTGTGTGACATACAGTGTATGCGACATACTGTACGCCGCCGTCAACAACCTTTGCTATCTGATGTGTCAGGACCACTTAGATGCAGCTCAAAGCCACCCAAGAACGGCGCAACTTGAGCAATCTGACAGCCCCGAGGCGTCCGTTCGCCGGGACGCATTGCTGTTCACCGATCAAGGCCTGCCATTGACCGAGCCGGGGTGGACCAGCGTGCAGCGAACGGGTCAACCGACACCATGACCAGTCCATCTCTCGGTCCACGCATCGTTGCGCCCGATGCAGCGCCCATTCTTCCCGCCCTGGTGACCGCAAAGACGCGTCGCCAGCCCGATCCACAATCGCCGCCGATATCCCCCAAACTCCGGATAGCCAAAAGAATGCTGAACAAACTTTCCGCCGCATTTGTCCTGATTGCGGTCATGGGCGGCCTCGCCGATAGCGCGAACGCCCGCACGACCCAGGTCGCAGAAGCGGACAGCCAGACCGCCGCGATTGAACGTCTGGTCCAAAGCGAGATGGCCTCTCGCCGTATTCCGGGGCTCCAGCTGGCGATCGTGAAGAACGGCGAGATCATATTCGCGGGCGCCTACGGCCAGTCCGACCTCGAGACCGCGAAACCTGTGACGGAACTCACTGTCTTCGGCGTCAATTCGATCAGCAAGGCCTTCACCGGCGTGGCGGCGATGCAGCTTGTCGAGGCCGGAAAACTCGATCTCGACGCCTCGGTGACGCAATATCTCGAAGAGCTTCCGGCATCGTGGAATGAGATCACGGTCCGTCAGATCCTGACGCACACGTCCGGCCTGCCCGAGATCATTGACGACAACACCCGGTTGATCGACGGCGCCGAGCCCGACGCCGCCTGGGCGAAGGTGCAGGAACTTCCCCTGAAATATGCGCCCGGGACGCAGTACGCCTATAATCAGACCGGCTACGCCCTGATGGGCAAGATCATCGAGAAGGTCTCGGGCAAGCCCTTCGTTGATTTCGTTCGCGAGGGACAGTTCAACGCGGCGGGCATGGAGCAGGCGCGCTTTGGCCACACCGCCGACACCGTGCCCGAGCTCGCCTCGCTCTATACCTATTTGACGCTGCAGATCACGGACATGAGGACCGTCGGCGTCGAGCGTAGCGAGACCCCGATGGCGCGCAGTGAGGTGTGGCCCGCCTATATGCATCCCACCGCGGGCGTTCAGGCCACGGCCAGGGATCTGGCGGCATGGGTTATCGCGCTGCAGAATCGCAAACTGGTCAGCGAAAGGGGCCTCGAACAGCTATGGACGCCGCAGCAACTGCCTGACGGAAGCTATCGCGGTTTCAACCGGACCATCAATGGCTATGGACTGGGCTGGCCGTCCATCCGCCGCGCGGAACATCCCGCGATCACGCCCACGGGCGGCGACCGCGCGGCTATCTTCATCTACCCCGAGGATGACCTTACGGTGATCGTTCTGACGAACCTCCTGGGCGCCGGGCCCCAGAGATTTGCTGACAAGATCGCTTCGCAATACATCCCCGACCTCGCCGTCGAAAACTGACGATAGCGTCTCGTCGCCAGTGCGGCCGGACTGGCGGTTGGCGAACGCCGATCGGTTCAATGCAGGGCGCCGTCAGTCCAACGCCAGGCGCCGGGACCATTTAGGTTTCGGCCCTCGCTGCCTAGAGACGCGAGAAGCGCCCGCCCTCGTCGGCGTCGACGACAATCGACAGGGAGACGTGCCGGGGCCTTGTCACCGCGAACAACACCGCCTCGACGATGTCCCGGTTGGTTGCGCGCTCGCCCTTGCGGCGCTTGGACGCATTTTCCCACGCCTCTGCGCCCGGCTCGACGTCATCGAGATAGGGCGGGTGAATGACGAGAGAGCGAACGGGCGTCCCGGCCAGCATCTGGGCGAAGCCATCCGCAAGGGCGGCCTGCGCCCGCTTGGCGGCGTAGAAGGGCACGGACGTCGTCTGAATCGCGGCGCCGGGCAGGCCGCTGATCGACCCGATGGTCACGATGTCCGGTCGGCTCGATCCGCGCAGCAAGGGCATCAGCCCCTGTGTCAGAAGGAAGGTCCCTGAAACGGCGGCGTTCACTACCGCGAGAACCTCCTCGGGACGATGGTCCTCCTCGCTGCTTTCGAGCCACATCGCCCCGTTGTTGATCAGGAGGTCGATGACCTCGTGCTCGGCTTTCAGCTGCGTCACGGCCCGCGCCACGCTGGCGGCGTCGCCGAGATCCAGTTTGACGACCTGCGTCTGCACGCCTGTCCGCTCCAGAATGGTCGAGGCGACGCTCTCCAGCGCCTCGCGATTGCGGCCGCACAGGATCGGCCGGCTCCCCGCTTCGGCCAAGCTGACGGCCAGGGCTGCGCCCAACCCTCTGCCGGCGCCCGAAACGACGACTACCGAGCCTTCGAGGTTCTGCAGGGAAATCATGGGGGAAACACATGCTTGCGACGGGAGATCACGCCCCATAGGCCGGATCACGACATCGACCCATTCGCCATAAGGGCGCACCCTTCATCGAGCATCTGGCCTCAAAAGCCAAAGAAACGACAGCGTGGCGCTGCTTCCCTTCCGCTCGCCTCCACGGTTAAGGTCATCGGTCTGTAGGGGGAGTATTGTCATGTCGTATCGCCACCGCACCGCCTGTTCCCTGCTGGCGCTCAGTCTGGCCCTGGCCGCCGCGACGCCCGCTCTGGCGCAACAGAACCCGCCGGCGCTTCAAGCTGTTGTCGGCCACGACAGCGGTGAGCGCATCACGCGCTCCGCCGACGTGCGCCGCTATTTCGAGGCCTTGCAAGCCGCCAACCCCGACCGCGTGGTCATGGGCGACTACGCCCGGTCGTGGGAGGGTCGCCCCCTGTTCTGGGCCGCCGTCGGTTCACCGCGCAACATCGCCCGGCTGAATGCGATCAAGGCCGCGACCAACGCCCTGGCCGATCCACGCAAGACCTCGCCCGAGCAGGCCCGCGCCCTCATCAACGACACGCCCGCCGTCGTCTGGATGGCCTATTCGGTCCACGGCAATGAGATCAGCCCCGCCGACGCCGCCCTGACCGCCGCGCGCCGCCTGACCGACAGCCTCGACGCCGAGGCTCAAGGCTGGCTGGAGAACGTCGTGGTCGTCTTCGTTCCGACTCAGAACCCCGACGGACGCGAGCGCTTCATCAACAGCTTCGAGGCGGGTCTGGGCGCCCAGCCCAACGGCGACCCCCTGTCGGCCGAGCGAGCCGAGCCGTGGCCGTCCGGCCGCTTCAACCACAATCTGTTCGACCTGAACCGCGACTGGTTCATCCAGTCCCAGCCGGAGACGCAAGGCCACGCGGCCCTGATCCGCGAGTGGCGTCCCCAGGTGGTGGTCGATTCCCACGAGATGGGCACCGACTCCAGCTTCTTCTTCCCGCCCGAAGCCGAACCGCTGAACCCGTGGATCTATCCGGCCATTCTTGAGGCGCGCGAGCGGTTCGGCCGCAACAACGCCGCCCGCTTCGACCAGGCCGGGCTGGACTATTTCACGCGCGAGACGTTCGACGCCTTCTATCCCGGCTACGGCGACGGCTGGCCCGCCTATTTCGGCGCCGTCTCCATGACCTATGAGCAGGGGTCGTCGCGCGGTCTGCTGGCGCGTCGCTCGTCGGGCGAAATGCTGACCTACGCCGACACGGTTCAAGGCCATCTGACCGCCACCCTGTCGACCATCGAGACCGCCGCCCGCGACCGCGAGAAACTGCTCAACGACTTCTACGCCTTCCACCGCGACGGCATGGCGGGCGGGCGCGGCGCCTATGTCCTGTCGCGCTCCGCCGCCGCCGACCCGGCCGCGGCCGACAAGCTGGCGGGCCTGCTGGTCCGTTCAGGGCTGGAGGTCGGGCGCGCGACCGCATCCTTCTCCGCCTGCGGCCAGAGCTATCAGGCGGGCGACTATGTCGTGAACCTGTCCCAGCCCCAGCGCCGCATGGCCGAGACCCTGCTGGCCAGGGACGTGCCGTTGGACCCGAAATTCCTGGCCGAGCAGGAAGCTCGCCGCGCGCGCGGCCTGAGCGACGAGATCTATGACCTGACCGGCTGGTCCCTGCCCCTGCTGTTCAACGTGCCGAGCCAGCGCTGCGCGAACGCCCCCTCGGTGCAGACGGCCGCCGTCGGCCCCGAACTGATCCGCCCCGCCGCCGTGGCCTCAGGGGACGCGGCCTACGGCTACGCCATCCATCCGGGCACGGCGGGGATGCGCTTCCTGACCGCCGCCCTGACCGACAGGCTGCCAGTGCGCTCGATCGAGGAGCCCTTCACCCTGGACGGCCGCGCCTATCCGGGCGGGACCTTCATCGTGCCGCGCGCCGGATCGCCCGCCGACCTGGACGAGCGCGTCCGCCGTCTGGCCGCCGGCAGCGGCGCCCAGGTGACGCCCCTGGCGACGTCATGGGTCTCGCGCGGCCCCAGCGTCGGCTCGGACAGGGCCGTCGTCATCACCGCCCCGCGCGTCGCCCTGGCCTGGGACGATCCGACCGACCCCGAATCGGCGGGCTCGATCCGCCATGTTCTGGAACGCGAATACGGCTGGCCCGTCACGGCCGTCCGCACCCGTCGCCTGACGCACGCCGACCTGTCCCGCTATCAGGTGCTGATCCTGCCGTCGGGCGGAAACTATGAGCAGGTCCTGAGCGAGAGCGGCGTCGCCAATCTGCGGGCCTGGGTCCAGTCAGGCGGCGTTCTGATCGGCGTCGGATCGGCCAGCCGTCTGCTGACCGACCCCGATTCCAAGCTACTGGACAGTCGGCGCGAAACCGCCCTCGACCCCGAAGACGGCAGGGCAGACGACGCCAGCAGCGCCACCGTCGCCGGGTCCGAAATCGCCTCGGACATCGACTATCTGGAGCGAACCGCGCACCGCGGCGGTTCACCCGATTCCGTAGCTGGCGTCCTGGCCCGCGCCCTGGTCGACAACGAGCACTGGCTGGGCGCCGGGGTAGCGACCGAGGTCAGCGTCATGGTGCGCGGCTCAGACATCTATACGCCCCTGACCCGCGATCAGGGGAGCAATGTCGTGCGACTGGCCGGTCCCGACAGCCTGCGCGCCTCGGGTCAGCTGTGGAACGAGAACCGTCGCCAGCTGGCCTACAAGCCGGTGGCCATGACCTCCGGCATCGGCCGGGGGCAGGTCGTCGCCTTCACCCAGGACGTCACCATGCGCGCCTTCCTGGAGGGGCTGAAGCCGCTCTTCCTCAACGCCGTCTTCCGCGGTCCCGCCCACGCCTCGGGCGACCACGGCGAGGATTGAGAACAGGCTAGTCCGTCGCCTCGCCGCCCTGCACCATCCGGGTCACAGCCATGTCGGCTGTGACATTGCCCAGGGTGCGGAAGATGTCGGGGATGACCTCGACCGCCAGCAGCAGGGGCAGCATCTCCAGCGGCACGCCCATGGCGATGCAGATGGGGGCAATGGAGGCGAAGAAGCTGGCCTGACCCGGCAGGCCCACGGTGCCGATCGAGATCAGCACCGCCGTCAGCATGGCCGCGAACAGCTGCCCCGCCGAGGGCTCGATGCCGAACAGGTGGGCGCAATAGATGGCCACGCCCAGGTTGGCCACCGGACTGGTAATGCGGAACACCGCCACCGCCAGAGGCAGGACCAGACCCGCCGTGGCCCGCTTGACGCCCAGGGCGTCCACCGAACGCTCGACCATGACCGGCAGGCTGGCCAGGGACGACTGGGTCGAGAAGGCCACGACCTGGGCCGGCGCCGCCGCCCGGGCGAACCGCCCCAGCGACACCCGGCCGAAGATGACCGCCAGAGGATAGAAGATCAGGCCGATGCCGATGCAGGCCAGCGAGATCAGGGCCACATAGTGCAGCAGGACGCCGGCCGCGCTGGCCCCCGCCATCAGCCCCACCCCGATCGACAGGGCGAAGACGCCCAGGGGCGCCGCCATCAACACCCAGCGGACGATGGTGATCATGGTCTCGCCGACCGCCTCGAAGAAGGTGATCAGCGGCACGCGCAGCCGGTCGGGCAGGCCCGAGGCCGCGAAGCCGAAGAAAACGGCGAACACCACCATGCCCAGGATGGCGTCCTCGGCCGCCGCCCGGATCGGGTTGGCCGGAGCGATGGTCTTCAGGAACTCGCTGAACGGCGCGCCGGCGCCCAGCCCCTCGGCGCCCTCGGGCTTGATCGCCAGCAACAGGCGCGCGCCCTCGGGATCGATCGGCCACAGGGCGTGCAGGCCATAGGCCGCCCCCACGGCGTAGATGGTGGCGAAGACGATCAGCCCGCCGAACCAGGCCACCGCCCGCATCGCCAGCCGCCCGGTCCGCGCTGCGTCGGCGATGGAGGCGATGCCGGTGACCAGCAGGCTGAACACCAGCGGGATGATCGTCATCCTCAAGGCGTTGAGCCACAGCTGGCCCAGGGCCTGGATGAAGTCCGCCGTGGCGTGGCCGCCCGGCAGGCCCCACTTCTGCGCTGCCGCCCCGGCCACAAGGCCCAGCACAAGCGACAGCAGCACCAGGGTGCTGAGGGAGGTCAGAAAGGAACGCGCCGTTTTCATAACGGCGACGCTATCAGCGCCCGTGAAACACGCCAGAGGAAATCGGCGGCGCCGCGCGCCCTAATGCGGCGTGCCCGAATTGGCGGGGTCCAGCGGCAGGCCCGCCGCTTGGCGCGCCTTCATCACCCGCAGCCAGCCGTGCATGGCCTCTGAATCCAGCCCGTGCATCATCAGCCGATAACCCGCCTGCAGCGTCGACAGCGCCACCAGCGGATGGCCGTTCTTGACGAAGGCCATGTGGTAGCTCGTGCCCAGAATGCGGGCGATATAGATGGCCATCACCTCGTCCAGTTGCAGCGAACTGGACGCCCGCACGAAGTCGTCGCGCGGCAGCATCAGGGCATAGATCGGCGTGTAGAACTCCACCGCCGTCTGCACGTCGACGAAGTTACACCACTTGCGCGGAAACTCCTCGAACGGCGGAAACTCGTCCGAGATCATGGAGAAGTCGATCCGTTCCGGCGGCATCAGCTCGCGCCCCTCGGCGCGCAGCACGGCGTTCATCTCGATAACGAAGTTGAAGATGTTCAGGTCGTGCTGAAGGAACAGGTCCGGCTCGATGTCCTTCAGCCGCGTCGGCGTCAGCGGCCACTTCGTCACCTTGTCTCCCACGCCGGCGTTCTCGCGCACGAAGGCCGTCAGTTCCGACCCGACATGGAAGTGACGCAGGATCACCCGATTGCCCTCGGGCGTCACAAAGGTCCGCAGACCCCAGTGGATGGTCTTGTGCAGCAGGCCGTTCAGGTTCGGATGCTTGGGCGAAACGACCCGCAGCACCTTCACCAGACAGAAGAACAGAAACACCAGCGGCCGCGCCACCGGGAAGAACCAGCGCCGCGAACGCGACCGCGCGCCCAGCAACAGATCGCGCTTGGCCCCGTCGTCGATCGGCAGGCTGTGGTCCAGATACAGGGCCATCCACGGATCGGGATCCTTGGGGTCGAACCGCGCGGGGTCGAACGGATCCTCGTGCGGCTTGTAGTATCTCACGCCGCGATCTCCTCGATCTGCAGGGCGTAGAGGCGGGCCGTGACTTTGGCGGTCGTGACGATGCGTTCGGCGACGAAGGGATCGGGCAGCACCATGCCCAGCATCTCCTCGAACTCCTTCATGTGTTCGGCGTCGTTGTCGCCGTGATACAGCAGGAAGCGCACCGCCTCGTCGGGCAGCGCCAGCCGCTCCTGCACCTTCAGGCCCCAGGGCCGCGCCTTGATCGAACCCAGGCCCTCGATGACGAACATGGCGCCCAGCAGGCCGAAGGGATCGGGCTTCGACGCCTCATGGAACATCCAGGCCGACAGAGCCTCGGACCCGACGTTCTTCGGCGCCGACTGAATATCGTCCAGCGCCCCGCCCGAGGCTGTGAAGTCGGCCTCCAGCAGGCGGAAATCCCGATGCTCCGTCACCGCATGGCGCATCAGGGTCGAGCGCAGCTCCAGATGATCCTCGCCGATGTTGGACGCCGCCCGGCTCATCCACAGCGCCCCGTCCTTCACCTGCTGGCGCAGGTTGATCAGGAAGGCGTGGTAGTCGGCGACCTCGAACCGCCCGCGCGTCAGCTTGCGGATCAGCGGCGTCGCCTCCAGCCGCTGCTCGAAATCGGCGAAGACCACCGCCAGCCTCCGCAAGGTGTCGGCCACCGCCGCCTCGGCTTCGCGTTCCGCCATCACACAATCTCCAGCATCATGAAGCCGATCATCGCCCGCCCGCTCTCGGGCACGATGCACAGCACCCTGTCCCCGGGCTTTCCGCGCCCCGACGCCATGAAGGCGTCCAGCATGACCCAGATCGAGGCCGAGCCGACATTGCCGCTCTCGCTCAGGGTCGTGAACCACTTCTCCTCCGGGACCATGGCCGCGGTGCTTTCCAGCAGGCCGACGATCTCCTGACGCAGCGACCGCGCGGAGTAGTGACACAGCAGATGATCGACCTGATCGGGCACAATCCGCCCGGCGTCCACCTTCTCCAGCCAGACGCCGATCCAGGCGCGGATCACGATCTTCAGCAGGTCGAAGTCCTGCAACAGGGCCACCGCCCCCGCCGCATGGGCCGCCGCCGGGCCGGCATGGCTCCAGGCGCTGGTCATGTCGGCGCGCGCTTCCGGCGTCGATCCGGCCCACATGCAGGGATCGAAACGCCCGGCCAGCGAGGTCATGTCGATCCATTCGACCTTGAGGCTCAGACCCTCGGGCTTAGGCCTCGGCTCCATCACCACGGCGCCCGCCCCGTCCGACAGGGTGAAGCGCAGGAAGTCCGCCTCGATCCGCACCCGCCCCTTCTCATCCACCAGCGCCGAGCCCTCATAGAAATGAGGCCGGAACCAGCGTGAGGAAAACTCGCCCGCGCAGGCGGCGGCCACATCCGCCTCGCCCGCGCGCACGCTCAGCCATGCCCCTTTGGCCGCCATCAGGGCGCTGGCGCAGACGGACTGATAGCTGAACGCCTCCAACGGCCCCGCGCCCAGTTCAGCCTGAACCGCGCTGGCGTGGCCGGGCACCAGATAGTCGCCCTGCGTCGCCGCTGCGCCCAGATGCTGCAAATCTCCGAGGCTCAGCCCCGCCCCATCCAACGCCGCCCGCACGGCGTCCGCGCACATGGAGGCGTTAGAGTGCAGCGGCTCGCCGTCGGTGTTCAAGGCATAGTGACGCCCCTCGATCCCGTTCCAGCGCAGGGCGCGCCGCCCGACAGCGGACGGCCGCCCGCCGATGCGGCCGATGAAGTCCTCCATCCGATCGTTGCCGATCCGTTCGCCGGGCAGGATAGCGCCGGTCCCGGTGATGAAGACGTCGCGAAGCTCACTCATGGCGCGGGAGCTTGGCCGTCTCGTCAGTCGGGTGCAAGCCGCAAGCGCGTTGCGACCGCTCCAACGAAAAGGCGGACCGGATTTCTCCGGCCCGCCCTTCTTGTCGCCGTCAGCCCGAAGGCCGGGCGATCAGTACTTGACGCGCAGGGTCAGACCGTAGGTGCGCGGCTGGCCCATGAAGGCGTTGTAGGTCTGGGTGTCCAGAGCCGGGTTGAAGTAGGTTCCGTTCGGCTGGACCGTCGACTGGAAGGCGGAACCTTGCAGCGGAGCGTTGATGGCGACCTGCTTGTACTCCTCATCCGTCAGGTTCTGGGCCCAGAGGTCCAGAGCCCAGCGCTCGTCTTCCGATCCCAGGGTGATACGGCCGTTCAGCAGGGTCATGGCGTCCTGCATCTTGTAGGGCAGCAGGTCGGAACCGGTGTTGTATTCTGTCGAGTACTTGGCCGACAGATTGAACCCGACCTTCAGACCCGAGCCGATCGAACGGTCGAAGGCGACCGAACCGGTGGCCGACCACTCCGGCGCGAACGAGGCCCGCGCCCCCGGCAGCAGCGACAGCTGCGGGAAGTTGCCCGGATTGGTCAGGTCGGAGGCGACGAAGTCCCCGTACTTGGTGTCGGTGTAGGTCACGCCGCCCGAGAACGACAGGCCCTCGACCGGGGTGAACCAGACGAAGTCGGCGTCCACGCCCTGCGACTTCAGCTCGGGGATGGATTCGACCGCGAAGGCCGTGCCCAGGAAGGTGTTGAGCTGGAAGTCCTCGAAGGTCTGATGGAAGTAGGTCAGGTTCAGCAGGACCGTACGGTCGAACAGGGTGTTCTTCAGACCCAGCTCGAAGCTGTCGACGGTTTCCGACGGGAACAGCAGCGAAGTGGTCGGCGTGACGCCGGTCTGCACCCGATCCAGGTTGTAGCCGAACGACTTGTAGCCGCGGGCATAGGAGCCGTAGGCCATGACCGAGTCGTTGAAGCGATAGGCCGCCTTGATCGTACCGCTCAGTTCACCGTCGTCCGTCTCTTCGGAGATGCGACGGTTGTCGAAGAAGGGGTTGGCCCAAGGCAGGCAGATGTTGCCCGCAACGCGCTGCGCGCTGGCCGCCGCCGCCGCCGGCGCCAGGCCCGCGCCGATGAAGGCGTTGGTCAGGTTGGGGACATTGCCCAGTGCGCCGCCGCAGGCCGCGCCGTTCGTGCCCAGGTTGTCCTGCAGCCCCAGCAGACGCTTCTTGTCCTGGGTGTAGCGCAGACCAAGCGTCACATCGAACTGGTCGGTGACGTGCCAGGTGTTGTTGGTGAACAGGGCCAGGGAGTCCGAACGCTGGCTGTAGTGGTCCTGCACGCCGTGACCGACGCCGAAGCCCGGTCCAGACGGCGCCAGCGGCCCCGAGGTCGACGTGCCGCCGTTCAGCAGACAGCCAGCCAGGAAGGTCGGCGTGGTGCCCGAACGCGTCAGGCAGCCGATGATGTTTCCACTTTGCGGAATGACGCCGCCGGTGCCGGCGTTCAGCTGCGACGAGATCAGCAGCGACAGGAAGGGCGTATACCCGGCGCCGTACCAGTAGCTGTCGTTGCGGCTGATGTTCTCACGGGTGGCGAAAACGCCGACCAGCCAGTCCAGCTTGTCCGTCGAACCGGCCAGGCGGAATTCCTGGGTCAGGTTGTCCAGCTCGAAACCGTAACCGCCGTCGTCGACGCGATACAGCAGGTCAGCCGTGGTGTAGTCGAGGTCCATGGCGTTGATCCCCTCCCAGCTCCGCCAGGAGGTGAGCGAGGTCAGGGTCGCGTTCCACGAGGGAATATCGATGTTGGCCTCGGCCGAGAGACCCATGTCTTCCATGGTCTGGCCGGTGCTGCGGTTGGCGTAGGCCGTGCGCGAGAAGGGCAGCGCGCCGAAACCGGGCGCCGGAGGCTGTTGCTGACCACCGACGGCGGTGATGGCGCCATAGGTCTGGCCCGTGCGCACCTGGGTCGAGACGCAGCAGTATTCGTCGCGCTTGGAATAGTCGGCGATCAGGCGGATCGAGACCTCATCCGACGGCAGGATCAGCAGTTGGCCGCGCGCAGTCCAGAAGTTCTGGTTCTGATCGTCCTTCTCCTGGCGCGGGCCGGCGCCGGTGATCACGTCGTAGAAGCCGTCACGCTCGCGCTTGGCGACATACAGGCGACCAGCGATCTGGTCGGTGATCGGACCCGTCACCGAGCCGGCGACGCCCCAGGCGTTGAAGTTGCCGTAGGTGGCCTCGGCGCCGAAGCCCGGGGTAAAGGACGGCGCCTCGGTAATGATGTTGATGACGCCGGCCGAAGTGTTCTTGCCGAACAGGGTGCCCTGCGGTCCCTTCAGCACCTCGATGCGGCTCAGTTCGCCCAGGTCGCCGAAACCGACGCCGTTGCGCGAGCGATAAACGCCGTCGATGACCACGCCGACCGAGCTTTCCAGGCCGGGGTTGTCGCCGACGGTGCCGACGCCGCGAATACGAGCCGTGGTCGAAGCTTCCGACTGGGTCGAGGTGACGGTCATGCCCGGCGTCAGGATCTGCAGATCCTTGATGTCGCGCACCCCGGCGCCGTTCAGGGCTTCCTGCGACAGGGTCGTGACCACGATCGGCACGTCCTGCAGGTTTTGCTCGCGCTTCTGAGCGGTGACGATGATGTCATCGACGGTGGTCGGCCCTTCCTGGGCCGACGCCGCACCGGCGAAGCCGAAGGCGACCGCACCGACGACGGCGGCCGACGCGGTGCAGCGAAGAATGTGGTTGAAACGCATATGGCGGCTCCCCGGCTCTATGGCCCGGCCGCCCGCGGCGACCGTGGCGATTCCTGTCCCTGTCGATCCACGCTCATTGAACGGCGTGAATTCTCCGTTGCTAGGGGTAAGCCAGGGCCGGGAAAGCGACAAGAAGCCGCAAAGCTGCGAAGGGCGATTTCAGCCAACGTCGCTCTACGTGTGGCGAGAAAGCGACAAAAACCGATTACGCAAGGTCAATATTATCAACGTTCACTGCAAGATTTTGGCAGACGAGGCGTCTTCTCTTTGCTGCTGACGTCGCGAGGCGAGGTTCAGAATCACGGCCGCAGCCACGGCCGAAAGCACGGAGCCGCCGATCACGCCCAGCTTGACCTCGATCTGCTCGGGCGAGTCCACGGCGCCAGGGAAGGCCAGAACGCCGATAAACAGGCTCATGGTGAAACCGATGCCGCACAGCAGGCTGACGCCATAGAGCTGCAGCCAGCTGGCGCCCGAGGGCTTGTCGCCGATCTTCAGCTTGGCGGCCAGCCAGGCGGCGCCGAAGACACCGACCTGCTTGCCGATGAAGAGGCCGAGAGCGATGGCGACGACCAGGGGCGCGAAGGCCTGCTCCAGCGACAAACCGGCGAAGGAGACGCCCGCCTTGGCGAAGGCGAACAGGGGCAGGACCAGGAAAGCGACATAGGGATGCAGGTCGTGCATCGCCTCCTTGAGCGGACTCTGCGAGGTTTCGCGGCGCGGCTCGACCGGCACGATCATGGCGAAGGCCACCGCCGTCAGCGAAGTCGACAGACCGGACAGGACGGTCAGATACCAGACCGCGCCGAAGCCCAGCACCCAGAAGGGGCCAGCCAGACGTCGGCGCCCCAGAAGCGCGAAGGCGGCCAGCAGACCGGCCACGCCCACGAGCGGCAGCCACTGCACGCCCTGGCTGAACAGGACGGCGATCAGAGCGATGGCCCCCAGGTCATCGACGATGGCCAGGGTCAGCAGGAAGACCCGCAGCGAACTGGGCAAGCCTTTGCCCACCATGGCGAAGACGGCCAGGGCGAAGGCGATGTCGGTGGCCAGGGGAATGGGCCAGCCCTGCCCCGGCCCGCCCAGCATCCCGGCGACGGCCAGATAGACCAGGCCGGGAACCGCCATCCCTCCTATAGCGGCGATGATCGGCAGGGCCAGCTTCTTGGGATTGCTCAGTTCGCCCTTGAGGATCTCGTATTTGATCTCCAGCCCGACCACGAGGAAGAAGACCGCCATCAGGCCTTCCTTGATCCAGCCCGAGATCGTCTCTTCCAGCCGCAGCGGCCCGACCTGAAGCACGTGGACGCTCTTCAACCAGGCGAAGTAGTCGGCGGACAGGGGCGAGTTGGCGACGATCAGGGCGGCGATGGCGGCGAGGCCGAGCACCGAGCCTGAACCGGCTTCGGTCTTGAGAAAGTCGAGCGTGAGCTTCTTGGCCACGGCGGTCTCCGAAATCAAAAGGACTGTCGTGGCGTCAGGTTATCGACGGACGCCTGACCGGATTCACTCCGAGGGAGCGCCAGCCTGGCCCCGCGTGTGGCGGGACCTGATCTCTGCGATTGAAAATACGCAAGCCGCTCGCGGGTTCAACCCCGACGGCGCCGTTGATGTTGCGGTTGCGAAACGGGCGGCGAGCGCGCATCTGCCGCTTCATGCCCGTTTCCGCCGCCTATCGCCCCGATCCTTGCTTCGTCGACCTCGGCCCAGAGTTCGGCGATCCGGTGCTGGCCGCCGACTTCCCCCAGACGATCCTGCGCGTGCGCAACGACCGCGCCGCCGCCAGCGTCGGGCTGGAGACGCTGACCGACGACGAATGGCGCGCCCATCTCGGACGCTTCGCCCCCCTGCCCGGCCAGCCCGGCCCGATCGCCATGCGCTATCACGGCCATCAGTTCCGCACTTACAACCCTGACCTGGGCGACGGGCGCGGCTTCCTGGCGGCGCAGTTAAGGGATGACCAGAACAGACTCTTGGACCTTGGCACCAAGGGCTCGGGTCAGACGCCGTGGTCGCGGCGCGGGGACGGACGGCTGACGCTGAAGGGCGGAATGCGCGAAGTGCTGGCCGCCGCCATGCTGGAAAGCCTGGGAGTTCCGACCTGCCGCATCCTGTCTCTGATCGAGACCGGCGAGGCGCTGGAGCGCAATGACGAACCCTCGCCCACCCGTTCGGCCGTCATGGTGCGGCTGTCGCACAGCCACATCCGTTTCGGGACCTTCCAGCGCGCCGCCTATTATGGTCGCAAGGATCAGTTGGAGGTCCTGCTGGAGCACGCCCGCAGCCTGTATCATCCCACGGTCGCGCCGGGCGACGCGCCCGGTTTCCTGGCCGCCGTGGTCGAGGCCTCGGCCCGGCTGACGGCGAAGTGGATTTCAGCGGGCTTCGTCCACGGGGTGCTGAACACCGACAATCTGAACGTGACGGGCGAGAGTTTCGACTACGGCCCGTGGCGTTTCCTGCCCCATTACGACCCGGCCTTCACCGCCGCCTATTTCGACAGCGAGGGCCTCTACGCCTTCGCACGCCAGCCCGAGGCCGTGTTCTGGAACCTGACCCAGCTGGCCGGTTGCCTGAAGCTGATCGCCGAGGATCAGGTCGCGGCCCTGACCGAGGCGTTGAACGGCTTCGGCCCCGCCTATATCCGCCATCTGCGCGCGGCCTTCTTGAACCGGCTGGGGGTCAAGAGCCTGGGCGAGGCGGCGGACCAGAGGCTGCTGGATGCGGCCCTGGCCCTGCTGCGCGACAAGAGCGAGGCCCTGCGTTGGGAGCCGCTCTTCTTTGACTGGTTCGGCGGCTTCAGTTCGGGCGCGCGGGCCCTGGGCGGGGTGCGCGGCAAGATCTATCAGGGCGAGGCCTTCGACGCCTTCCGCTTCGCCCTGCTGGAGCACGAACCGGACCGGCCCGAGCGGCTGGAGCACCCGATGTTCGCCGCCGCCGAGCCCGAGGAACTACTGATCGACGAGGTCGAGGCCCTGTGGTCGGCCATCGAACAGGGCGACGACTGGACGCCCCTGCACGCCAAGCTGACCCGTCTGGACGCTGCGCGGAGCGCTTGGGCGCTTTAAGTCATCAGTTGATGTCATCGGTCGTTGACAGTCGGCTTCGACAGGCCTAGACCACGCTCACGTCCTGCGTCGGATTACGGGGAATTGTGGTTTCAGCCACGCCGCCGCCGCAGGTCGCGCCTACCCCCGGTTCACAGATTGTTACACTTCCTTGACGATCGCCTCCGGCAATCTGATCTAGCAACTGTTACCAATTCAACCTCAACGGTTTCGGCCATGACCTCCACGACCTTGACGCCCCGCTCCCGCGCAAAATCCGACTATCTGAACCTGACGCTGTGGACCTTCCAGGGCTGGATCGCGATGTTCTTCATCGCGGCCGGCTACGCCAAGCTGACGGAGTCGATGGAGAACCTGACCGTGCTGATGCATTGGCCCGCCATGGCCAGCGTCAACTTCGTGCGCGGCCTGGGCGTGGTCGAGATCGTCCTGGCCCTGATGGTGCTCAGCCCCCTGGTCTCCTGGCGTTTCGGCCGCCCCCTGCTGCTGACGGCGAGCGTCGGCCTGCTGGCGCTGCAGAGCATCATGCTGATCCTGCACGCCATGGAGTTGGACCTCGGCCTGGCCCTGACCAACCTCTTCCTGATCGCCATCACGGCGCCGGTGCTGTGGTTCCGCCGCCACTGATCGCCTGACACAGTTTTCCTCCCCGGATCGGCCGCGGCGGGCGCAAGCTCTTCGCGGCCGATTTGCGTTTGGGACCTTGCGCCGATCACAACTGTCGTGACGGCGATCGAGAAGCTTCCCTTTACGTCCGCGTCAAGTTATGGATGACGCATGGCGACCGCTGACGATCACCGCACCTATTCCATCCGGCACCTGTGCCGCGAGTTCGGCGCCACCGCGCGCGCCCTGCGCTTCTATGAGGACAAGGGCCTGTTGACCCCTGCCCGCAAGGGGCAGACGCGGGTCTATGACGCGCGCGACCGCGCCCGACTGAAGCTGATCCTGAGGGGGCGCCGCATCGGCTTCACCCTGCAGGAGATCCAGGAGATGCTGGATCTGTATGACCGCAAGGATCACAACGTCCATCAGATGGCCGTGGCCCTGCGTCGTCACCGCGCCCAGGTCGAGGCGCTGAAACAACAGCTCGAAGACATCGAGGGCGCCATCCAGACGGCGGAAGACGCCTGCGCCTGGATGGAGTCCAAGCTGGGCGAACACCGCCCCGACCTTCTGCCGGGGGCGGACGAATACGCCAACCTGCTGAGCGAACGGCTCAATCCCGACAACCACTTCCAGCCTTTCAAAGCGAGAGCTTAACCATGGCCTACAAGGCGCCTGTCCGCGACCTGTCCTTCGTCCTGCATGACGTGCTGGAAGTCGAACGTTACGCCAACCACTTCGCCGACGCCGACCTGTCGCGCGACCTGATCGACCAGATCATCGAGGAAGGCGGCAAGTTCGCCGAGGAGGTCATCGCCCCGATCAACCGTCAGGGCGATCAGGAAGGCTGCCACATCGAAGGCGACGTGGTGACCACGCCCAAGGGCTGGAAGGAAGCCTATCACCAGATGGTCGAGGCCGGCTGGACCAGCCTGGCCTTCGGCACGGAATACGGCGGCCAGGGCCTGCCCTCGATCGTCTCGATGGCGGTCGGCCAGTTCACGGCGGCGGCCTCTGCGGCCTTCTCCATGTATCCGGGCCTGACGGCGGGCGCCTATCACGGCATCGAGGCCTCGGCCTCGGATGAGCTGAAGCAGACCTATCTGCCCAAGATGGCGACCGGAGAATGGACCGGCACCATGAACCTGACCGAGCCGCAGTGCGGCACTGACCTGGGCATGGTCCGCACCAAGGCCGTCCCGAACGGCGACGGCTCCTATTCGATCACCGGCCAGAAGATCTGGATCTCGGCGGGCGAGCACGACTTCGCTGACAACATCATCCACACGGTGCTGGCCCGCGTCGAAGGCGCGGTGCCGGGCATCAAGGGCCTGAGCCTGTTCGTGGTGCCGAAGTTCCTGGTCAACGCCGACGGCACGCCGGGAGAGCGCAACGGCGTGGCCTGCGCCGGCCTCGAGCACAAGATGGGCATCCACGGCAACGCCACCTGCGTCATGGCCTATGAGAACGCCAAGGGCTGGCTGATCGGCGAAGAAGGCCGCGGCATGAACAACATGTTCGTGGTCATGAACGAGGCCCGCCTGGGCACCGGCCTGCAGGGCCTGGCCATCGGCGACGCCGCCTATCAGACCGCCGTCGAGTTCGCCAATGACCGCCTGCAGGGCCGCGCCCTGACCGGCGCCAAGAACCCGGACGGCCCGGCCGACCCGATCATGGTCCACCCCGACGTGCGGCGGATGCTGTTGGAGTCGAAGGCCTTCGTCGAAGGCGGCCGCGCCTTCATCCTGTGGACCGCCCTGCAAGCCGACCTGCAGAAGTCCTCGGACGAGGCCACGGCGACCAAGGCCAAGGACTACATGGGCCTGATCACGCCCGTGCTGAAAGCCTATCTGACCGACAAGGGCTTCCACGTCGCGAGCTTGGCCATGCAGGTCCACGGCGGTTCGGGCTACACCGAGCACTTCCCCGCCTCGCAGTATCTGCGCGATGCGCGCATCACCATGATCTACGAGGGCACCAACGGCATTCAGGCGCTCGACCTGGTGGGCCGCAAGCTGCCGTCGAACGGCGGCCGCGCCATCATGAGCTGGTTCGCCGACATTGACGCCTTCGTGGCCGAGAACGGCGACGACGAGGCCATCAAGCCCTTCGTCGATGGCCTGGCCGACACCAAGAAGAAGCTGCAGGACGGCACCATGTGGCTGATGCAGAACGGCATGGCCAACCCGGACAACGCCGCCGCCGCCTCGACCGACTACCTGCATATCTTCGGCCTGACGGCCCTGGCCTATATGTGGGCGCAGATGGCCAAGTCGGCGCAGGCGAAAATCGCCGCTGGCGACACCGATCCCTACTATGTGACCAAGCTGCAGACCGGGCAGTACTTCGTCGAGCGCATCCTGCCCGACGCCGCCGCCCACCTGACCAAGCTGAAGACCGGCGCCGAGGTGCTGATGCAGATGCCCGCCGAGGCGTTTTAACCATGGGAGCGAGGGCCGTGGTCATCGGAGCGATGATCGGCGCCCTCGCCGGATGGGCCACCGCAGGCCAGAAGCCGTTCAATGCGGAACTCTGGCAGGCGTCCCCGGCCGAGAAGACGCGCTTGAGCATGGCCGACGACCTCGTGCGCAGCCGCCTTCTTGTCGGCCGCTCGCGGGATGAGGTGCAGGCCCTCCTCGGCACGCCAACCAACACCGACAAATGGCAGGACTGGGACATGATCTATGTCCTCGCGCCCTGCCGCTGCCTGATCCCCATCGACTACGAATGGCTTGTCCTACGTCTCGAAGATGACCGCGTGACGGACGCCCGAGTGGTCATCGACTAACAACGATAAAAACGCAGGAAACGCTCATGAACGTGCTCAACGTCCCCGAACCCGACTTCATGCAGGACGAGGAGATCGTCCTCTTCTCCGACAGCGTCGGCAAATGGATCGACGAGCACGCCCCGCCTGAGAAGTTCCAGCAGTGGATCGCTGAGTCGTCGGTGCCGCGTCAGCTGTGGAACGATGCTGGGGACGCAGGCCTCTTGGGCCTGTCCATGCCCGAGGAAGACGGCGGCATGGGCGGCGACTATCGCCACGAGGTGGTGCTGATGCGCCAGCTGGGCTGGAAGGGCGCGGATCACTTCGGCATCTCGCTGCACAACGCCATCGTCATGCCCTACATCTGGCACTACGGCACGGCCGAGCAGAAGGCGCGCTGGCTGCCGCGTCTGCAGTCGGGCGAACTGGTCGGCGCCATCGCCATGACCGAGCCGGGCGCGGGCTCCGACCTGCAAGGGATCAAGACCACCGCCATCAAGTCGGGCGACCACTATGTCCTGAACGGCTCCAAGACCTTCATCACCAACGGCCAGTTGGCCAACTTCATCATCGTCGTCGCCAAGACCGACCCGGCCGAAGGCGCCAAGGGCACCAGCCTGATCTGCCTCGAAACCGATGGAGCCGAGGGCTTCGAGCGCGGCCGCAACCTGCACAAGATCGGCATGGAGGCCAACGACACCTCCGAGCTCTTCTTCAACGACGTCAAGGTCCCGCTGGAGAACGCCATCGGCGGCGGCGAGGGCATGGGCTTCGTCCAGTTGATGCAGCAGTTGCCGCAGGAACGCCTGAACATCGCCGTCCAGGGCGTGGCCGCCGCCGAGCGCGGGCTTGAGGCGACGCTGGACTACGTCAAGCAGCGCAAGGCGTTTGGGAAACGGGTCATCGACTTCCAGAACACCCAGTTCAAGCTGGCCGAGGTCAAAACGAAACTGACCGTCGCCAAGGTCTTCGTCGACCACTGCATCGGCCTGCACCTGAAGGGCCAGCTGGATGCCGCCACGGCCTCCATGGCCAAGTACTGGGTGACAGACATCCAGGGCGAGACCATCGACGAGATGCTGCAGCTCTTCGGCGGCTACGGCTACATGAACGAGTACCCGATCGCCCAGCTCTACAAGGACGCCCGCGTCCAGCGCATCTACGGCGGCACCAACGAGATCATGAAGCTGCTGATCGCGCGCACGCTGTAAAACGCACCGCCGGGGCGGTAAGGGAGGCGCATGATCGTCCGCTCCCGTCCCGGCCCGCTGGAAATCCTGTTCGCCCTGAACGGGTCGATCCTGCCGCGCATCGTCGGACGGCTGGCCCTGACCGTGGTCATCACGGTGGCGGCGGTCATGCTGCACCGCGCGCGGCCCGACCTGCCGGTGCATCTGGCCGCCGCGCCCTTCGCCCTGATCGGGCTGGCGCTGTCCATCTTCATGAGCTTCCGCAACAACGCCTGCTACGACCGCTGGTGGGAGGCGCGAAAGCTGTGGGGCGAGCTGATCATCGCCGTCCGATCCTTCATCCGCCAGACCGTCCTGCTGCCCGAGGACCGCCGCACGCCCATGCTGAACGGGGTCGGCGGCTTCGTCTTCGGTCTGGCCGCCCGGCTGCGCGACCGCGACGAGGCAGGCGAGATCGCCCGCTGGACGCCGGTCGAGCCCGCGCCCCACGCCACCGACGCCGCCCTGACTTCGGTGGGCCGCCAGTGCGCCGAACTGCTGCGCGACGGCCTGATCGACCCGATCCGCTATTCGGTGCTGGAGTTGCGGCTGACCGAGATGAGCCACGTTCTGGCCGGCTGCGAGCGGATCAAGACCACGCCCCTGCCCTTCGCCTATGCGCTCCTGCTGCACCGCACGGCCCATGCCTTCTGCCTGATGCTGCCCTTCGCCCTGGCGCCCGCGCTCGGCTGGTGGACGATGGGGGTGTCCCTGCTGGTCGCCTACACCTTCTTCGGTCTGGATGCGCTCGGCGACGAACTGGAAGACCCCTTCGGCGACGATCCCAACGACCTGCCGCTGGACGCCATGAGCCGGATGCTGGAACGCGAACTGCGCCACGCTCAGGGCCAGACTGACCTGCCCCCCGTCTGGCCCGTCCATCGCGACCGCCTGAGCTGACGCGGCTCAAGGCGTGACGCGCGCCCGCGCGCCCGCTAAGTCCCTGACATGATCCGTTTGCACGTTCAGGGCGACCTCGCCCCCGGCCTCGCCGTCGCCCCGACCCTCGACCAGTCGCGCTATCTGACCCAGGTCATGCGGCTGAAGGCGGGCGACGACCTGCTGGTCTTCAACGGCCGTCATGGCGAGTGGCGCGCCAGCGTCGCCGAGGTGCTGAAGAAGGGCGTCGTCCTGCGCGCCGAGGAACAGGTGCGCGAACAGACTCACGGCCCCGATCTGGAGCTGATCGTCGCCGTGGTGAAGAAGGCGCGGATCGAAACCATCGTCGAGAAGGCCACCGAGTTGGGCGCCGCTCGCGTGCGGCTGGTCCTGACCCATCGCACCAACGCCGACCGGCTGCGGCTGGACCGGCTGGACGCCATCGCCGAAGAAGCCGCCGAGCAGACCGGGCGTCTGGACGTGCCTCTGGTCGATGATCCGGTCAAGCTGGACGCCCTGTTGGACGGCTGGGACGCCTCACGCCGCCTGATGTTCTGCGACGAGACGGGCGGCGCGCCCGCCGTGTCGGCCCTGACCGCTGCGGGCGGAGAAAAATGGGCCATCCTGATCGGCCCAGAAGGCGGTTTCTCGCCCGAGGAAGGCGAGCGTCTGCGCGCCCTGCCCTTCACCACCGCCGTCTCTCTGGGCCCGCGCATCCTGCGCGCCGACACCGCCGCCATCGCCGCCCTGACCCTGTGGCAAGCCGCCATCGGCGACTGGGAACGATAGAAGTTTGAAGCTCCCCTCTTGAGCGGAGCCGTTTCGTCGCCCATCTAGCCGCGACAGCAGGGGTTACAGATGACCGACACGGCGCCGCTTTCCAGAGAGCAACTGATCCACGCCATGTCGAAGGGCGAGAAGCCCAAGGACCAGTGGCGCATCGGCGCCGAGCACGAGAAGTTCGGCTTCGACAAGTCCACCCTGCGCCGCCCCGCCTATGAGGGCGAGAACGGCATCCTGGCCATGCTGACCGGCTTGCAACGCTTTGGCTGGTCTCCGGTGGAGGAAGCCGGCCATGTCATCGCCCTGGAGCGCAAGAACGCCGAGGGCTTCACCGCCTCGATCAGTCTGGAGCCGGGCGGTCAGTTCGAGCTGTCGGGCGCGCCTCTGCAGACCATCCACGACATCTGTTCGGAGACCGGCCAGCACCTGATGGAGGTCAAGCAGGTCGCCGATCATCTGAACCTCGGCTTCCTCGGCGCCGGTTTCGACCCCCTGTGGCGGCGCGAGGACGTGCCGGTCATGCCCAAGGGCCGCTACGGCATCATGCGCGCCTACATGCCCAAGAAGGGCTCGCTGGGCCTCGACATGATGCTGCGCACCTGCACCATCCAGGCCAATCTCGACTTCGATTCCGAAGCCGACATGATCATGAAGTTCCGCACCTCGCTGGCGCTTCAGCCCATCGCCACCGCCCTGTTCGCCTGTTCGCCCTTCATCGAGGGCAAGCCGACCGGCTTCCTGTCGGCGCGGGCGAATGTCTGGACCGACACCGACCCCGACCGCACCGGCATGCTGGACTTCGTCTTCGCCGACGGCTTCGGCTACGAGCGCTACGCTGACTACGCCCTGGATACGCCGATGTATTTCGCCAAGCGCGGCGAGACCTATGTCGACCTGTCGGGTCAGTCGTTCCGCAAGTTCATGACCGAGGGTCTGGACGCCCTGCCGGGCGAGCGCGCGACGGAAAAGGACTGGGCCGACCACCTGACCACCCTCTTCCCCGAAGTCCGCCTGAAACAGTATCTGGAGATGCGCGGCGCCGACGGCGGTCCGTGGAGCCGGATCTGCGCCCTGCCCGCCCTGTGGGCCGGCATCCTCTACGACACGCCGTCGCTCGCAGCGGCCTGGGACCTGTGCAAGGACTGGGACATCGCCGACCATGAGCGCCTGCGCCGCGACGTCACCCGTCTGGGCCTCAAGGCCGAGGTGGCGGGCCGCAGTGTCCGCGACATCGCCGTCGATCTGGTCGAGATCGCCAAGCACGGCCTGAAGAACCGCGCCCGATTCAGCGGCGGCATGGTCGATGAGCGCGGCTATCTTTCGGAACTGGAAGACATCGCCGACAGCGGCGTGACCCCCGCCGACCGCCTGCTGGAGCTGTATCACGGCGAATGGCAGGGCGACGTCAGCCGCATCTACCGCGACTTCGCCTACTAGTTTTTCGCAAGCCGCCGCTGCGGGGCGGCGGACGAAAAGGCGGCCTTAACCGTCGTGGTTTAGGCATGGCGTCCAGTTCTCAAGGATTCCCCATGACCACCGCCGCGGTCGCCGCCGCATCCTCGACCGGACAGCCGTCGTCGACACGCGACACGGCAGCCGATCTGGCGACCTTCTTCGACGTGTCGCTGGACCTGCTGGTCATCCGCGATCTGGAGGGGATCATCGTGCGGGTCAGCGCCTCCTGGGCCGCGACCCTGGGCTATCAGCCCGACGACCTGATCGGCCTGGCCATCCTGACCTTGGTGCATCCCGACGATCTGCCCGCCACGCGCGACAGCGTGACCGAGGTCGAGACGCGCCGCCCCGACGCCCCGGTCAAGGGCCACGTCAACCGCTATCGCCACCGCGACGGCCACTACGTCACCCTGGAATGGCGGGCGCAGAAGTTCGGCGACCGCATCTATGCCGTGGCCCGCGACGTCACCGCCAAGATCGCCGCCGAACAGGCCCTGATCGACGCCACCGCCGCCGCCGAAACCGCCAACCGCGCCAAGTCCGACTTCCTCGCCAATATGAGCCACGAAATCCGCACTCCTCTGAACGGCGTCATCGGCATCGTCGACGCCCTGTCGCGCACGCCGCTTTCGTCCGACCAAGCCGAGATGGTGGGGCTGATCGCCACCTCGGGCGTGACGCTGGAACGGCTGGTCTCGGACATGCTGGATGTGTCGCGCATCGAGGCGGGCAAGCTGGAGCTGGAGCTGCGCCCCTTCGATCTGGACGAGGCCTTGGCTGCGACGCTGGAAACCCTGCGGATGCGGGCCGAGGACAAGGGCTTGGCCTTCCACGTCGAGCGCCCGGCCCCTGTGCGCGGGGTCTTCGTCGGCGACAGCGTCCGCATCGGCCAGATCCTGGGCAACCTCCTATCCAACGCCGTCAAGTTCACCACCGAGGGCTCGGTCTGCGTCCGCTTCGCCCTGAGCGAGGACGACGGCGCCCCGACCCTGCTGTCGTTCGAGGTCGAGGACACCGGCGTCGGCTTTGACGCCGACCACGCCGCCCAGTTGTTCCAGCGCTTCAGCCAGGCCGACAGCAGCATCACCCGTCGTTTCGGCGGCACGGGACTGGGCCTGTCCATCTGCCGCTCCCTGACCGAGATGATGGGCGGGCGCATCACCGGTGCCTCGACGCCCGGCGTGGGCAGCCGCTTCCGCGTCGAGCTGCCCCTGCCCCGCGCCCAGAGCCTGAAGGACTATGACGCCCGTGACGTGGCCGCCCTGGCCGCCGGACCACAGCCGTCACGCCCGCTGCGCGTGCTGCTGGCCGAGGACCACCCGGTCAACCAGCGCGTGGTCCAGTTGATCCTGGCCGACCACGTCGCCGAACTGGTCACGGTCGATGACGGGGCTCAGGCCGTCGCCGCCTTCGAGGCCCAGTCTTTCGACGTGGTGCTGATGGACATGCAGATGCCGCGCATGGACGGCCTGACGGCGACCCGCGCCATCCGCGCGCTGGAGGCCGCCCGGCCAAATGCGGCGCGCACGCCGATCCTGATGCTGAGCGCCAACGCCATGGCCGAGCACCGCGACGCCGCGCGCGCCGCCGGCGCCGACCTGCATCTGGCCAAGCCGGTCACCGCCCGAGAACTGCTGACCACCCTGGCGATGCTGACGCCCAGCTAGGCCGACCTAGCTGAACCAGCCCGTCACCATGACCCGCAACGGATTGCTGGGGTCGGACAGCAGCCGCGCCGTGATGGCCAGCGAGATGACCACCAGCAGGGGCCGGATCAGGCGCGGGCCGAAACGCATGGCCGCGTGCGAGCCCAGCCGCCCGCCGACGAACTGGCCCATGGCCATGATGCCCGCCAGCGTCCAGACCACATGGCCCCCGACCGCCAGCACCACGATGCCGACGACATTGCTCATCAGGTTCAGCGCCTTGGTGTGGGCCGTGGCCCGCGTCAGCCCCATGCCCAGCAGCATGACCAGGCTGAGGGCGAAAAAGGAGCCGGTGCCGGGGCCGAAGAAGCCGTCGTAAAAACCGATCCCGCCCGCCACGAAGGCATAGGCCAGGGGCGTCAGCCGGGCATGAGCGTCCTCGTCAGACGCCTTGGGGCCGAACAGGAAATAGAGGGCGATGCCGATCAGCAGCACCGGCAGCAGGATCATCAGCCAGCGCGCGTCGACCAGGGTCACGGCGAAGGCCCCCAGCCCCGCCCCCACGCCGACCAGGGCCAGAGGCCAGCGGATCAGGCGGAAATCCACCCGCCCCTTGCGCCAGAAGTTCCACAGGGCGCTGGCCGTGCCGACGCTGCCCTGCACCTTGTTGGTGGCGATGGCCGCGACCGGGTTCAGCCCCACCGACAGCAGGGCCGGCAGCGAGATCAGCCCCCCGCCCCCCGCGATGGCGTCAATGAACCCGGCGATGACCGCCGCCAGCCCCAGCAGGCCGATGATTTCAGGCGTCAGATCCAACACGCGCGCGATACTCCTGCAACGGCCGCGCTATAGACCCGACGACCAGAAACCGCCACCGCCGCCCAACTAGGAACCCGGGGCGATCACCTGTAAATTCGCCTTCCAACAGGAAGGGGAATGCATCGCATGAACGCTTTCGAGTTCTTCTTCAGCTTCTACGGGCTTGTCCTGGGCCTGTCAGTGGCGGCGATCGCCACTGGCGCAGCACGCGCCTTCAAGCATCGAAAGACCGTTGCGATCGGCTGGAAGACGCCCATGCTGGCTGTTTTCGCCGCTTTGGACATCACCACCTTCTGGGACGCGGCCTGGACCAATTTCAGCGGCGCTCCTTACAGCTATGGCCTGTTGGTCGCTGGTCTGGTGGTGGCGGCGGTCTATTTCATCGCCGCCAATCTGATCTTCCCCGAGGAAGGGGACGCGGTCCAGAATCTGGACGCGCATTTCTGGACCAACAAACGCGCCGTCCTGTTGCTATTGATGCTCGCCAATCTGTTCATGGGGATCGCGACCATCGTGTTCGACACGCCCAAAGGCGGCCTGGCGCTGACTTTGGCCGCCTATGCCACCATCCTTGTCTACCCCATCCTCGTCCTGCCAGCCGCATTGACGCGCCGGGCCTGGCTATTCGCCCTGACCATGGGACTGCACATCGCCCTCTATCTCTGTCTGGCAGGACTCAGCCTGATGCACCCCGAACTAACCCCGGCGACGGCTGCAGGCGCAGCCTGAACGCCTGGCTGCCGATGAGGCCGTGACGGGCAGACCTTCCCGCCTTAAGCTGCGCTATACACGGAGCGGTGGGGCCGTATGAGCGCGTTCGAATTCTTCTTCAGCTTCTATGGCCTGGTGCTGGGTCTGTCGGTGACGGTGATCGCCACCGGCATTGCGCGCGCCTTCAAGCACCGCAAGACTGTAAAGATCGGCTGGAAGACGCCCATGCTGGCGGCCTTCGTCGCCCTGGACATCGCCACCTTCTGGGACGCGGCCTGGATGAATTTCAGCACCGCCCCTTACAGCTATGGCCTGCTCATCGCCGGGCTGATGGTGGCCACCATCTACTTTGTCGCCACCAGCCTGATCTTCCCCGAGCCCGACGATGAAGTGCAGGATCTGGACGCCCACTTCTGGGCCAACAAGCGCGCCGTCATGCTGCTGCTGGTGCTGGCCAACCTGCTGATGATGAGCGGGTCAATCTGGATGAGCCTGCCCAAGAACGAAGGCCTGCAGATCGCCGTCACCTATGCTTTCAACATGAGCATCTATCTGGTCCTCGTCATCCCGGCGGCCCTGACGCGCCGCGCCTGGCTATTCGCGTTCACCATGGGTCTGCATATCGCCCTCTATCTGGTCCTCGCCGTCGTCAGCGTCGTCACCCCCGCCGCCATGATGGCGGCTTCGATCGGCCCGACCTGAGCGCCTCCATAGTTGCCCGTCGCCCCGTCTCGGGTGCATGAAGAACTGCGCACCCAGAAAGGCTCGGCCATGACAGGTTCCATCCACATCGGCGTCGGCGGCTGGACCTTCGAGCCGTGGCGCGGCGTCTTCTATCCCGAGGGTCTGACGCAGAAGCGCGAGCTGGAGTTCGCCAGCCGGGCCCTGACCTCGATCGAGATCAACGGCACCTATTATTCGACCTTCAAGCCCGACAGCTGGATGAAGTGGCGAGACGAAACGCCCGACGACTTCGTCTTTGCGGTCAAGGCCAGTCGCTACTGCACCAACCGCAAGATCCTGTCGGAAGGCGGCGAGAGCTTCGACCGCTTTCTGTCGCAGGGGCTGACGCTGCTGGGCGACAAGCTGGGGCCGATCAACTGGCAGTTCATGGGGACCAAGAAGTTCGACGCCGGGGACTTCGAGGGCTTCCTGAAGCTGCTGCCGCGGGAAAAGGACGGGGTGCGCCTGCGTCACGCGCTGGAGGTCCGCAACCCTACCTTCGCCTGCCAGGAATTCCATGACCTGGCGGCCAAATACGGCGCGGCCATTGTCTACGCCGTCGATGACGAGGAGCCGACCTGGCCGCAGATCGACGAGGCCACCGCCGACTTCAGCTATGCCCGCCTGATGTCCAGCCGCGAAGACGAGCCAACCGGCATGACCTCGGACGAACTGGACGCCGTGGCGAGGCAAACCCGCGCATGGGCCGAGCGCGGCGATGTCTTCGCCTACTTCATTTCAGGGGCCAAGGTGCGCAACCCGGCGGCGGCCCAGGCGCTGATCGCGAAGCTGAAGTAACGTCGCCAGGGGTACAGCCGTCACGCGGCGGCGGTTTCCGACGGTTCACGGCGGATCAGAACTCCGTGTTGTTCAAGGCCCTTGTGACCGGCTGCGGGGTTCCGCCGCGTCATCAGAGCCCCGGCCCCGCACCCAGGCATGGCGGCCCAGGCGCGCATGGAGAGGCCGGACATTCGTTATCGCTTCGTCATCGACGTGGGCCAGATTGATCAGGCCGCATGGCGGCGTCTTCTCCGGCAACGCTTGCCAAGCTAAAGCGTAGTCCTGAGGGTGGGGCGTCGTCGATGACGGCGCCTCAAATCAAGGGACAGGGAAACGCATCATGGCGCGAGTGGCGTTGGTTACGGGTGGCACGCGTGGGATCGGCAAGGCGATCGTCCAGCGATTGAGAGAAGACGGCATGGCCGTCGCCGCCGGCTATTCCGGCAATGACGAAGCGGCGGCCGTGACGGCGCGCGAATTAGGCGTCATGGTGGTCAAGGGCAATGTCGGCTCGTTCGAGGACTGCGAACGCGCGGTGAAAGCCGTCGAGGCCGAACTGGGTCCCATCGATATCCTGATCAACAACGCCGGCATCACCCGCGACGGCTTCTTCCACAAGATGAGCGCCGACCAATGGTCGGACGTGATCCGCGTCAACATGGACAGCGTCTTCAACATGACGCGTCAGGTCATCAACGGCATGCGCGACCGGGGCTTCGGCCGCATCGTCAACATCTCCTCGATCAACGGCCAGAAGGGCCAGATCGGCCAGACCAACTATTCCGCCGCCAAGGCCGGGATGATCGGCTTCACCAAGGCGCTGGCGCTGGAGAACGCGCGCAAGGGCGTGACCGTCAACTGCATCGCGCCGGGCTACATCGACACCGAAATGGTCGGCGCCATGGACCAGAAGGTGCTGGACGCCATCGTGGCCCAGATTCCGGTCGGGCGCCTGGGCAAGGGCGAGGAGATCGCCGACATGGTGTCCTGGCTGGCGGGGGAGCGTGCCGGATATGTCACAGGCTGCACCCTGTCGCTGAACGGCGGCCAGTACCTGGTTGGCTGAACCCGCTTTGCCTAAAATCCGCCGTTCGGGCGTTCCACGACTTGCGTCATGATGACGACGGTCGAGGTTGAGGCGGAGAATCCGCCGCGCTTCGCCGCCCCGGCCCTGCGGGCCGGGACGGTCGCGGGCGTGCGCCTTGACCTTGCCGCCGTGCTGCTGGCCGCCGCGTGCCTGTCAGCCAGCCCCGCGACGGCGCAACTGCGCTCCAACGCCCAGGCGGAGCAGAGCCGCGCCATCCGCGACCAGTCGGTCACCCGCACCGTGCCGCCGCCCGCTCGATATGTCTCCGAAGCGGGCCAGGGCTTCGTGCTGGATCGAGCAGGGTCCCTGACCTTGCTGCGCTTCGATCGCTCGACCGAGACATGGGCCTTGCGCCCTTCGTCGGCGCCGCGTGGGGACACCATCTACCGCAACGATGCGGGCGAGCAGGTCCTGCGCGTCACGCCCAGCGGCGGCATCACCGTCTACACCACGCGCAATCCCGGCGGTTCGCCCGTTTCGGTGGCCGGCCCCGCCGTCAGCCTGGCGCCGACCAATCTCGGCCCGGTGCAGATGTTCAATCTGATGACCCGCCGCAGCGGCCTGGTCAGCGACGCCATGGGTCGCCTGGTCCGGATCAACGTCTTCGGCGAGGAATCAGAGGCCCTGTGCATCGAGGCCCTGATCGTCACCACCGACGCCGTGGTCCGCATCGCCCGCTCGCCCAGCGCCCGTCCCTTCCTGGATCGCCTGCGCAGCATCACCATTGTCGAAGGATCGCGTTCGTCCGTCAGCTACTCGGGCGGCGACCTGCGCGTCGTGGTCGATCCCAAACGCGGCATCGCCGGCCGCCCCTCCTCGGCCCGCGTCATCCGCGCGGTGATCCCGCAGGACTGACGGCCGGAAACGGACCGGGCGAGCGTCCGCAATTGCCCGGCCGTGGACATTCCCGCGTCGCGCGACCAAGCTCCGGCTTCCTCAACGGCGAAGACTTCAATGGCCAACGATTTTCCTCACGGCGTCGTCCATGAAGCGGGCGCGGATCTTCAGGCGGCCTTGCGGGCGGATCCTGCGATCTTCGACCTGTGGAAGGCCCTGACGCCGCTGGGACGCAACGAGTTCATCTGCTGGGTCGAGGACGCCAAGCAGGCCCAGACGCGTCAGCGCCGCATTGAACGCACCGTCGAGGAACTGCTGGAGGGCAAGAAACGCCCCTGCTGCTGGGTCGGCTGCATCCACCGCACCGACAAGGCGCCTAGCCCCTGGCAACAGGCCGTCCTGATCGACGGCAAGGCGAAGGACCGCTGATCCCCCCTGGCACGGCCACGATCTACCGCCTCAAATTCATATAACGTGGTTGCATGAACTTGCGGAAATATGCTCTTCTCGAAAGTCCTGACAAATAGAGAGGAGCATTTTTGATGACTTCACGTCGCGCTTCAGTAAGAAAATTGTCGTTGATGGCGTTCATCTTCGCAGTAACGAACATAGTTTTCGTCCCAACAGCTTCAGCGAACGGCTGCATGTTGGACAATGGATGTTTCTTTGTATCGTCCGATAATGGCGGCTACTGGGTCTGTTCCGACCCGGCGATCTATATGATGTGCGAAGAGCCGTGAGGCCCGCGGCCCCATCTACGATTCGATGGGGCCATACGCCCTTGATCTCGCCTGTCGCCCAAGGACACGCCTAGCCCCTGAACCCGTCCTTGGCGGCGCGGCGGGCGGCGAAGTCGGCGGCGTCAACAGCGCGCAGGAAGGGGTTGAAGCGGCGCTCAACGCCGACGCTGGTCGGCACTGTCGGCTGCCCCCGCTCGCGGGCGGCGAAGACGGCTTCGGCATGGGCCTGCATCTCTGGCCGATCGTCCACACTGAGGGCGAAGCGAGCATTGGACGCCGTGTATTCGTGAGCGCAGTAGAGGGTGGTGGTTTCCGGCCAGGCGGCGATGCGGCTGAGGCTGTCCCACATCTGCTCGGCCGTACCTTCGAACAGACGACCGCAGCCCAGGGCGAAGATGACGTCGCCGACAAAGGCCAGGTCGTCCCCGCTCGCGCGATAAACCAGATGGCCCAGGGTATGGCCGGGCGACAGCACCGCCTCGAACACGGTCTCGCCCAGGCGAACCACGTCGCCGTCGCCCACGACGCGATCCAGCGGCGCGGCGCGGCGGACTTCTTCGGGGCCGATGATTTCGCAGCCCGTCTCCGCCTTAAGCCGTTCGTTGCCGCCGGTGTGATCGGGATGCCAGTGGGTGTTAAGGATCAGGTCCAGCCGGCCCCAGCCCGAGGTCTCGATCTCGGCCAGGATGGCCTCGGCGTCCGGCGTGTCCACAGTGGCGACCAGGCCGGTCGCCTCGTCGCGGATCAGGAAGCCGTAGTTGTCGGACAGGCAGGCGAACTGGCGCACGGTCAGGGTCATACGGGCATTCTAGCAGGCAAGCGCGCGGCGCGCGCCCATCAACCGGCTGCGCCCAAAGCCAAAGCACTGGGTCCCCGCTTCCGCGGGGGGGATGAGCGGATTGGTTGGAGCGGAAGGGCCGACATTCATCGCGATTTCGGCCATAATGCCCTCATGCGGCGCAGCATCGACGATCTTCGCACCTTCTACGGCGAGCCGACCGGCGCGCTGGTGCGGCGCGTCCTGGCGCGACGGCTTGACGACGCCTGGGGCGAGGCTGAGGGCTGCGATGTCCTGGGCCTGGGCTACGTCACGCCCTGGCTGGACGGATTCGTCGGGGCGCGGCGCGTCATCGCCGCCATGCCGGGCGGACAGGGCGCCGAACAGTGGGCCACGGCCGGGCGCAACCGCACGCTGCTGGTCGATGAAAAACGCCTGCCCTTCTCCGCCGGCGCCTTTGACCGAATCCTGCTGGTCCATGCGCTGGAAGAGGCCGACGATCCGCGCGCCCTGCTGACCGAGGCGGTGCGGGCCCTGGCCCCCGCCGGCCGCATCATCCTGGCTACGGCGGCGCGCGGCGGGATGTGGGCGCGGGCCGAGACCACCCCCTTCGGCCACGGTCGTCCCTTCACGCGCGGCCAGTTGGAGCGGCTGGTCCGCGAGGTGGGACTGGAGCCCGCCGCCTGGTCGCAAGCCCTCTATGTGCCGCCGTGGCGGCCCCTGCTGCCCATGGCCGAAGGCGTCGAGCAGGTGGGCCGCTGGGTGTTTCCGGGGGCAGCGGGCCTGATCATGCTGGAGGCCACGCGGCAGTCCTACGCCCGCATCCGACCTCAGGGCCTGGCCCAGACGGTGCTGGCGGGACGGCCCGCCCTGACCCCCTCGCCCGCCTCGCGTGACCATGGGCCGCCCGCCCATGCTCTGGTCGGCGAGCGCAAACGGCCTTAAGGCGAGCCCCATGCAGCGACTGATCATCATGCGTCACGCCCAGGCCGAAAAGAGCGCGCCCGGCGGCGACGTCGACCGCCCCCTGTCCAAGCATGGACGCGCCGACGCCCTGGCCATGGGCCGCGCCCTGGCCGAGCGCGGCCTGCGCCCCGACACCGCCCTGGTGTCCGCAGCCCGGCGCACGCATCAGACCTGGGACGCGGTCAGCGAGGCCATGGGCGACGTCGAGGTGCATCTGTCGCCCACCCTCTACAACGCCTCAGCGGATGTGCTGCGCCGCGCGGTCGAGGCCGCCGAGGACACGGCGGGTTGCCTGCTGCTGATCGCGCATAATCCCGGCGTGCATCAGCTGGCGGTCGAATACCTGATCGAGAGCGCCGCATCGCCAGGCGTGCTGGACAAGATGAGCGGCGGCTTCCCCACCGGCGCGGCGGCCATCTTCACCGTCGACGTCGCGGGGCGCCCGTCCTACGAAGGCTGGCTGACGCCGCACGATCTGGAAAAATGACCGACGCCCTGCCGACCACGGCCTTCAAGATCCTGAGCCGCGCCGACTGGCGGGCAAGCCTGGCCGAAGGCGCCTATGACGGCTCGCCCGTCGATCACGCCGACGGCTACATCCACCTGTCCGCCGCCGACCAGTTGGCCGTGACCGCCGCCAAGCATTACGCGGGTCAGAGCGACCTGATGCTGATCGAGGTCGATCTGGATGCGCTGGGCGAAACCCTGGTCTGGGAGCCGTCACGTGGCGGCGCCCTGTTTCCCCATATCTACGGCCCCCTGCCCGTCGCGGCCACACGAGGCGCGCGCGCCCTGTCGGTGACGGACGGCGGCGACATGATCCTGAGCGAGCTTCCATGAGCCTGACTGACCTCGGCGCCGTCATCCTGCGCCAGATGGACCCCGAGACCGCGCACCGGCTGGCCATCCGCGCCCTGCAGATCGCGCCCCTGCCCGCGCCCGGCGCCGACGATCCGATCCTGAAGACCCGCATCGCGGGCCTTGAGATGTCCAACCCGGTCGGTCTGGCCGCGGGGCTCGACAAGAACGGCGAGGCGCTGGACGGCCTGTCGCGTCTGGGTTTCGGCGCCGTGGAATGCGGCTCGGTCACGCCGCGCGCCCAACCCGGCAACCCCAGGCCGCGCCTGTTCCGCCTGTCGGAAGACCGGGCGATCATCAATCGCATGGGCTTCAACAACGAGGGGCTGGAGCCCTTCGCCGCCCGACTGGCGCGCCGACCGAAACGCACCGCCATCGGCGCCAACCTGGGGGCCAACAAGGACACCGAGGACAAGGCGGCCGACTATGTCGCCGGCCTGAAGCGTCTGGCGGGCCTGGCCGACTATTTCACCATCAACATCTCCTCGCCCAATACGCCGGGCCTGCGCGCGCTTCAGGGCCGCGAGGCGCTGGACGACCTGCTGGGCCGCATCAACGAAGCCCGCCCTTCCGACGGCGCCCCGATCTTCCTGAAGATCGCGCCGGACCTGATCGGCGAAGAGATCGGCATGATCGTCGAGGCCTCGCTGGCCCACCACATCGACGCCCTGATCGTGTCCAACACCACCCTGGAGCGGCCCGCGTCGCTGAAGTCCGGCTTCGCGGGCGAGGCCGGAGGCCTGTCGGGCGCCCCGCTGAAGCCCTTCGCCCAGAAGGCGCTGGAAGCCGCCGCCGAGGCCGCCGCCGGGCGGCTGCCGCTGATCGCGGTGGGCGGCATCGAGAGCAGCGCCGACGCCTGGGCCCGCATCCGCGCGGGCGCCTCGGCGGTCCAGGTCTATTCGGCCCTGATCTATAACGGAGCGGGCCTTGTCAGCGCCATCAAGCGCGACCTGGCGGCCCGTCTGCGCGCCGATGGCTTCGCCACGCTTTCCGAGGCCGTCGGTTCGGGTCGTTGACGGAGCATTAGGGCAAGCGGCCGCATCATCGCTTCGATAGGCGAATTCGCCTGCTCGGAAGGTCGCATGACGCAAACCGCCGCTGACGCCCCCTCGCTCTGGGCGCCCGCCATCCGCCTGCGCCGCAAGGCGATGCTGCAACGCATCGTCATGGGCGCGGCGACCGCCCTGGTGTTCAGCCCCATTCTGGGCTGGCGCTTCAGCGCGACCTGGTTGGCGATCTACACCCTGATCCAGTTTCTGGAGGCGGAAGTCTTCGCCCCGGTCATCCATGGCAAGATCACCGAACCGAAAGGGTGGCGCGGCGTCTACGGGGATGTCGTGCTGATCCTCAACGCTGGTTTCTTCGGCCTGATGGCCGTGCCGCTGTGGATAGTCGGCGGGGCTATGGGGGGCGTAGCCGCCTCGGTTCTGCTGTCGGCCGGCATGATCAATTCCGTCATCATGTCCGCAGGCTCCATGCGGGTCTTCGCCTGCACGGCCCTGCCCCAGTTGGCGATCTTCGCCCTGACGCCTCTGTTCATGGCCCAGATGGGGGCCTCACCGTCGATCGTGACCGCAGTGTCGGTGGCCATCCTCTCCTATACGGTCTTCTGCCTGAACACGCGCCGCCACCTGTTCCGCGCCAACCGCGCCGAGACCGAGGCCCTGATCGAGGCCGATCGCAAGCGCGCCGAGGCCGAGGCCGCCATGGCCAGCCGCAGCGCCTTCCTGGCCGCCGTCGCTCATGACCTGCGCACCCCGATCAGCGCTATCCTGACCGGCGCCGACGAGCTGGATCGCGGCGCCAAGCCTGCCTCAGCCCGGCAACAGGTCGCCCTGATCACCGACGCCGGCCTGATGATGAAGGACCTGCTCGACGACCTGCTGGACCACGCGCGTTTGGACGCCGGCCGCATGAGCGTGGACAATCGCGACTTCGACCTGCGCCTTCTTCTGTCGCAGACCGCACGCCTGTGGGCCGGGCCGGTCCGCGCCAAGGGCCTGCGCCTGCGGATGGAGGGCGCGCGCACCCTGCCGCAAATGGTGCGGGGCGACGCCATGCGCCTGCGCCAGGTGCTGAACAATCTGATCTCCAACGCCATGAAGTTCACGGACCAGGGCGCGATCACCCTGCGCCTGCAGTCATGGCCGGACGAACACGGCGCCCACGTCCTGCTGATCAACATCGAGGATACCGGCCCCGGCATGACCTCGGAGCAGTTGCGACGCCTCTTCACCCCATTTGATCAGACGGCGGAGGGCGTGGCGGAACGTTACGGCGGCTCGGGCCTGGGCCTGGCCATCAGCCGCGACCTGGTCGAATTGATGGGCGGTCGCCTGACGGTGCGCAGCGCACCGGGTCAGGGCGCAAGCTTCACCCTGTCCCTGGTTCTGCCGCGCGGTGCGGCGATCGAGGCGCCGCCCGCCAGCCTAGCGCCCGAGGCCCGCATCACCATTACTCGCGCCCTGGTCCAGGCCGCGCCCCCGCCGCGCGCGCCGCTTCCCGAAGCCGCCCCCCAATCAGAGCCCGATGCCGTTTCCCAGGCCGAGATCGAGGCGACGCCCGCCGAACAGGACCCCGGCGGCGAAGCCGTCCTGCGCATCCTTGTGGTCGACGACCACGCCATCAACCGCCGCGCCATCCAGCTGATCCTTCAATCCATCGACTGCGAGATCGCCATGGCCGAGGACGGCCTGGCCGCGTTGGAGGCCTGCGCGAGGGCGCCGTTCGACGTCGTCTTCATGGATGTGCGGATGCCCGAACTGGACGGACGCGAAACCACCCGACGGCTCCGCGCCAGCGGCGGGATCAACGCCGCGGTCCCGGTCATCGCCGTCACCGCCGATACGGCGCCCGAAGACATCGCCGCCTGCACCGCCGCCGGCATGAACTACTTCGTGTCCAAGCCCTTGACCCCCGGCTCGCTGCTGGGCGCCCTGTCTCAGGTGCTGAATGAGGCCGCCGTGGCCGCCGAGAGCGCGGCGGCCTGATCGTCCCGGATCTCGGCCAGCATGGCCTCGGCGAAACCGGGGTCCCTCAGACGACACTCCCAGACCGTCAGCACCCGCCAGCCCGCGGCGGTCAACGTCGCCGCCACGCTGGCGTCACGCGCGCGGTTGCCTTCGATCTTGGCGAGCCAGTAGACGGCGTTGGCCTTGGGCTTTCGCGCGCCGCGCGGGCAGTGGTGTCCATGCCAGAAACAACCGTGGACGAAGACGACGACCTTGCGCCCCTTCATCACCACGTCGGGCCGTCCGGGCAGGCCGCAGCCGCCCAGACGGTAACCGATCCCGGCGGTGCGCAGCATCCGCCGGACCTTCATCTCGGGCGCCGTGTCGCGCCCCTTCACCCGGCGCATGACCGCGCTGCGTTTTTCCGGGGTGAAGACATCGGTCATGGATCAGACCATGACAGACGAGATTACAGCTGGGCCAGCAGATGCTCGGCCGAAGACACCTTGAACTCGCCGCCCTGCTCGATGTTCAACTGGTCGACCACGCCGTCCTTGACCAGCATGGAGTAGCGCTGCGAGCGCTCGCCCATGCCGAAGCCCTTGGCGTCCAGGGCCAGGCCGACGCTGCGGGTGAAGTCGCCGTTGCCGTCAGCCAGCATGATGATGTCGTCCGTGCCGTTCAGGTCGTTGGCCTGGGCCCAGGCGCCCATGACGAAGGCGTCGTTGACCGACAGACAGGCCACGGCGTCGACCCCCTTGGCCGTCAGGTCGGCGCGGTTGTCGACATAGCCCGGCAGGTGGCGCGCCGAGCAGGTCGGGGTGAAGGCGCCGGGCACGGCGAACAGGGCGACCGTCATGCCGCCGAACAGTTCAGCCGTCGTGACGGGCCTGGGGCCGTCGGCGGTCATGGTGGTCAGGGTCGCGTCGGGGATGCGGTCGCCGATCTGGATGGTCATGGGTGTCTCCGAGGGCTGAAGGGCCCGGGGAATCCGGGCGGCGTTCGACTGTCAGATAGAGACGGGAAGAAGGATCGCCAAGCGGGCTTCGTTCCATGCATCCCGCGCCGCGTCTTGCACATGGCTCTTTCGCCCCCGATGATAGGAACATGACCGCCTTCTCCTCCCTGACCGGGCGTCTTCTGGTGGCCATGCCGGGCATCGACGACGACCGATTCCGCCACGCCGTCATCCTGATCTGCGCCCATGACGACGAGCACGCCATGGGCCTGCGGCTGGACCAGCCCGCGCCCGGCGTCACCCTGTCCGAAGTGCTCGAAAAGCTTGATGCGCCTGTCACCGACGCCATGTCGGAACGCTCGGTGCTGATCGGCGGGCCGGTCGAACGCGAACGGGGCTTTGTCCTGCACACCGACGACTGGACCAATGACGACGTCACCCTGACTTTCGGCGAGGGCCTGGCCGTGACCGGCACCCGCGACGCCCTGGCCGCCATGGGCGACCCGGAGGACGGGCCCAAACAGTCCATCCTGTTGCTGGGCTACGCCGGCTGGGGCGAGGGTCAGCTGGAGGAAGAGCTCAGCGAAAACGTCTGGCTGACCGCCGACGCCGATCCCGAGCTGATCTTCGACGGCGACTATACGACCAAGTGGGCTCGCGCCCTGGCCGGCCTCGGCGTCGATGCGGCCCGCCTGTCGGCGCAGAGCGGACGGGCCTAGTCTTCTTTCGGATATTTGCGGCGCAGATTCCGCATCCGGGCCGCGGTCACGGGCGGCGTCAGGCTGATAGCCGCCGAGATCAGAGCCAGGACGCCGCCGATGATGGCCGCCTGCACGACGTCGCGCGTGAGCAGAAGCCCGAGCCCGACTCCCAGAATGCCTGGCGCCGCAGCCCCAAACATGATCAGGCGATCCCTCATCGCGACCTCGATCTTCACGCCGAGCGCGCCTTGATCGGTGCGGAGCCGTCGGCGAGGGATTCGTTCAGATAGACCTCGGCCTCCTGGGCCGGCAGGGCCGGCGCATAGCCGAAGCCCTGACCGTAGTGGCAGCTGGCGTCCAGCAGCAGGCCGGCCAGTTCGGCGTTCTCCACACCCTCAGCCACGACCTCCAGCGACAGATCGCGCCCCAGGTTGACCACGGACTTGACGATCTTGGCCGAGCCCTCGTCCTTGTTCATCGTCAGAACGAAGTAGCGGTCGATCTTCAGCGTGTCGAAGGGCAGACGCGCCAGATAGGACAGGGACGAGAAGCCGGTGCCGAAGTCATCCAGCGCCAGACTGGCCCCCGCCTCGCGCAACTGGGTCAGGACCTCGGCGGCATGCGCGGTGTCGCGCATGATGTCGCCCTCGGTGACTTCCAGCTTCAGCGCGCCACGCGGCAGGCCGGTTTCCTGAATGATGCGAGCCACATCCTCGACCAGATGCGGCCGTTCGATCTCGCCAACCGAAAGATTGACGCTGCAGAACAGCTTGCCCGCGCCGGGATGGCGCTGCAGCCACTCGGCCAGCTGTCGCGAGGCCTGGGTCATCATCAGCAGGCCCAGCTCGTTCATCAGGCCCATTTCATCGGCCAGGGTCAGGAACTCGTCCGGCGGCACCAGGCCGCGCTGCGGATGGCGCCAGCGCACCAGGGCCTCAAAGCCGGCGACGGCCCCGGTCTTCAGGTTGACGATAGGCTGATAGAAGGGCTCGATCTCGCCGCGCACGAAGGCGTTGCGCAGGTCCGATTCCAGCGCCAGACGCGACAGGCTGTCGGTCTCCAGCGCCCGGCCATAGGCGGCGGCCCCGCCGCGTCCGGCGGTCTTGGCCTGTTCCACCGCCAGTTCGACCCGGCGCAGCAGTTCAGCCGGATCGGGGGCGTCCGGTCCGCCCTCGGCCGCCACGGCGCCGATGGAGACGGTCGGATAGATGTCGAAGCCGGCGACACGCAGCGGCTGCTCCAGCGCCTCGCGCATGCGCTCACTGGCGCCCGTGGCTCCGCGCGGGGCCAGGACGGCGAACTCATCCTCGCCGATGCGGGCGGGCGAGCAGTCCTGCGAGAAGGCGCCCGACAGGCGCGATCCGAGGGCCGACAGCACCAGGTCGGCGCGTTCATGACCCAGGGCCTCATTGAGGCGGCGCAGACGGTCCACATCGGCCACCACCAACTCATACTCGCCCGGCTGGGCCAGGGTCTCGGCGACCCGGACCAGGAAGGTGCGACGGTCCAGCAGACCGGTCAGAGTGTCGCGGTCAGCCCCGGCGAACTTGGTTTCCAGCGCCACGACGCCTGCCGCACGCAAGCCGTCCTCCAGCCAGACGCCGCGCCACAGACAGGTCTCACAGCCGCGCATGCGCAGACGCACGGCGATCTCGGTCCCTTCGGCCTGAGGCTTGAGCAGGCGGTCGGCCAGGGCGCGGTCCTGCGGCATGGCCAGGGCGGCGAACGCCGCGCCCGAACATTCCGGCGCCAGCGGCCCGAGACCCAGGGCCCGGGTCGCGCCGGTGAAACGAATCTGGTCGTCGGCGGGCGTCCAGATCCACAGGGCGGCGTCGGCGGCGGCCAGCGCCTCGATCGCCGTCGTCGGGTCCCAGGCCAGCGCTCTGGATCGTGTATTCAAAGCGAATCCCGGAGGTAAGAACTGGACACGATCGGCCCCGGGACGAACTCGTCCCGAATGACGCCGAACAGAAGATGATCTGCCCATGCGCCGTTAATTTTCAAATAAGCTCTCGCCAGTCCCTCGTGCCGAAAGCCGGCCTTTTCGAGAACGCGGCGCGAGGCGTGGTTGGTCGGCACGCAGGCGGCCTCGACCCGATGCAGTTTCAGCGCGCCGAAGGCGAAACCGAGAATGGCGCGCACCGACGTCGTGCCGACGCCCTGCCCCGCATAGGGCTGGCCGACCCAATAGCCCAGGGTTCCCGTCTCGGCGACGCCGCGCCGGATATTGGACAGGGTGATGGCCCCCATCAGTCGTTCTTCCTCTGGATCGAAGATGAACAGAGGCCAGGCCGTGCCCAGCTCCATTTCACGGGTGTAGACGCTCAAACGTCGTCGGAAGGCCGCCTTGGTCAGGTCGTCCTCGGCCCAGGCCGGTTCCCAGGGTTGAAGGTAGTCGCGCGACCCGCCGCGCAGTTCAGCCCATTCAGCGTAGTCCGACGGACGCGGCGGGCGCAGCAGGACCCCCTGTCCGCGCAGGACCGGTCCGGTCGCCTCGGCCATCCAGTCGAACAGGGCCATGACGGCAGATTACCGAGAAGCGCAGCCGACGCCAGCCACGACTTAGCTCGCCTTCAATCGCGCGGTGAAGGCGGCTCCCGCAGGCGAAGCGGCCTTTGGCCCCAGCACCGCCGTGGCCGACCGTCCGGCTTCGATCATCGAACGCCCCACTGCACGCAGGTCGTCGCGGGTCTGGGCCAGAATGCGGGCGGCGCTGTCCTCGGACGAGACCGGCGCGCCGAAGATCAAGGCCTGGGCGGCGTTTCGGCCCGCGCGGCTGGCCGGGCTTTCGTCGGCCATCCACAGCGTCGCGTTCAGCACGGCCTTGGCGCGCGACAGTTCGGCGTCGGTCGGCCCCTTTTCGGCCAGGTCCAGCAGTTCGTCGGCGCTGACCTCGGCCAGTTCGACCGCGCGCTCGGCGGCGGCCCCGGCGTAGATGCCCAGCAGGCCGGCATCCTCATAGGCCTCCTGATAGGCGTCGATGGCGTAGGCCAGACCCCGGTCCTCGCGGGCGCTCTGGAACAGGCGCGAGGCCATGCCGCCGCCGAGGATCTCTGTGAACAACCGCAGAGCCGGCAGACGCGGGTCCAGCGCCCCCATCGACGGCAACTGGAAGACAAGGTTGGCCTGCTCGATCTTGCGCGTCAGCCGGGCCTCGCCGCCGACGAAGACGGCGGGCGCCAGGGGATCAAGCGGCGTCGCCGCCTCCTGACCGAACCAGCGCTCGGCCAGAGCCAGAAGCTCGTTCTCGTCCACCGCGCCGGACACGGCCACCACCATCCGGTCGGGCGAATAGAGGCGAGCGCGCCAGTCGGCCACGGCGGCGCGATCGGCCGTCTTCAAGCTGTCCACCGTGCCGAGGATCGGCCGGCCCAGCGACTGCCCGACGTAGGCGCGCGTCTGGGCCATCTCGAACACGTGGTCGTCGGGGGTGTCGAAGGCCTCGGCGATCTCCTGGGCCACCACGTCCTTCTCGCGGACGATCTCGACGGGGTCGAGCGTGGGGCGGAAGACCAGGTCCGAGACGATCTGCATGGCCAGGGGCAGCGAGCCGTTAAGGGCGCGGATCTCGAAGCTGGTGCGCTCATAGCCGGTGGCGGCGTTGATCGAGCCGCCTTCGGCCTCGATCCGCTCGACGATGTCGCGAGCGCCCATGTCGCCGGCGCCCTTGAACACCAGATGCTCCAGCAGGTGCGACCAGCCGGAACGGGCCTCGTCCTCCATTCGCGCCCCGCCGCGCACGGCGACGGTCAGGGCGAAGGTCCGCAGACCGGGCATGGGGTCGCAAACGACGCGGACGCCGTTGGACAGGGTGTGAAGGCGAGCAGTCAGGATTCTGTGTCCTTGCGGGTCATGCGGCGGCGCAGCAGCACCGCATAGAAGGCGATCAGGGCGACTGCGAGACCGAACCAGGTCAGGGCGTAGCCGAGGTGGTTGTTCGTAAAGGCGGCGGGCGGCGCCGAGGGCTTCAGCGCCTGCCAGTCGGGATTGGTCGAGGTGGTCGCGAAAACAGTGAAGGGCGAGACCGGTCCCACGACCTTCAGGGCGCGGGCCATGGCCTCGGCGTCGCGGCCATAGAAACGGCCCTCGGCCGGCGGCGGCGTCAGGGCGCTGGGGGCCGGAGCGCGGCGCAGGACGCCGGTGATGACCACGGGCATGGTGTCAGCGGCCTTGACCGAGGGGCGGGCCGAAATTTCGGCGGAAACGAAGCCACGATCGACCAGCAGGGTCGCCTCCACGCCTTCAGGGCGACAGGCCGAGACCAGACGCACGCCCGCGTCGCCGTTCTCGATGGACTGAAGCTCGACGAAGGACGCCGCCGCCAGGCCGCGACAGGTCAGGAGGACACGGCGGAACTCGGGGTTCTCAAGCTTCAGCGCCTCGGCAAGCGGCAGGGGCGGCTGGCCGGCGGCGGCCTCGGCCCCGTCCATCAGGCCTTCCTTCCACTGCATACGCTGCACCTGCCAGACGCCAAGCGCCAGCAGGACCCCCAGCAGCAGAACGGCGAGGACCGTCAGGACGACGGGGAAACGAGGACGGGCGGCGGAAGTCATTTCGGGTCTCGGATTCTCAGCATCTGCAGGGCGGTCATCAAGCCCTTGCCGGGACGCATCAGGCCGAGCGCCAGGGCCGCAACCAGCGGCAGCCAGATGATCAGGTGCAGCCAGATCGGGGGATGCCAGGCGATCTCGACCGCCAGGGCCGAGAAGCCGACGATGAAGCCGGCGATCTGCATGATGAAGGTGGCGGCGCCGTCGCCGGTCTCGACCGAGGCGAGATCAAAACCGCAGGTTCCGCAGGTCGGGCGGACTTTCAGGAAGCCTTGAAACAGCGGCCCCTGCCCGCAGTTTGGGCAACGGCCCCGCAGACCGGCGCGAATCGCCTGTCCCCCAAGCAAATCGGCGCGGGACTGCTCGTCCCGCGCCGTTTGAAGTTCAGGGGCTGGTTGGCCCGTCTTCACCCGAAGGTGACGTAGACGAAGGCGAACAGGAACAGCCAGACCACGTCCACGAAGTGCCAGTACCAGGCGGCGGCTTCGAAACCGAAGTGCTTCTGGGGCGTCATCTGGCCGGCCTGCAGACGCAGCAGGCAGACGGCCAGGAAGATGGTGCCGACAGCGACGTGGAAACCGTGGAAGCCGGTGGCCATGAAGAAGACCGAACCATAGAGCTTCGAGTTGGCCGCAGCCTCGTTGAAGAAGAGGTGCTCGTGGATGATGTGGTGATATTCGTAGGCTTGAACGCCGGTGAACAGCACGCCCAGCAGGACAGTGATCAGCAGACCCAGCTTGGCGGCCTTGCGGTCGCCGACCTGCAGCGCATGGTGAGCCCAGGTGACGGTCGTGCCCGACAGCAGCAGGATGACCGTGTTCAGCAGCGGCAGGCCCCAGGGATCCAGCAGCTCGACGCCCTTGGGCGGCCAGGTCGACCAGGCCTTGCCCGTGTCCATCCAGTTGCCGACTTCAGGGATGATGGCGCGCGACTCGTTGAAGATCGCCATGTCGAAGAACATCCAGAAGAAGGCGACGAAGAACATCACCTCCGAGGCGATGAACAACACCATGCCGTAGCGCAGGCCGATCGAGACGACGGGGGTGTGGTCGCCCTTCTTCGATTCCTTGATGACGTCCGACCACCAGCCGAACATGGCGAAAAGCACGCCCGCCAGACCGGCGAAGAACAGCCACTTGGTGCCTTCCGGTTGACCGAACAGGCCCTTCATCCACATGACCGCGCCCACGAACATGGCCACGGAGGCCATGGACGAGATCAACGGCCAGGGGCTCGGGTCCACAAGGTGATAGTCGTGTTGCGGTTTCGCGTGGGCGTCAGCCATTCCAGGGTCTCTGAATTAAGGCGAGAGATCGTTCTTACAGGGGCTATAGCGTCCGCTATCCAGCTTTGCCAACAGTCGATTGACCGGAAGCGGCCTGCTGGAAGCCCTTGGTGGGATAGAAGGTGTAGCTGAGGGTGATTTCCTTCACCCCCTTGGCCTCGGCGTCCGTGGCCAGTTCGGGCGCCACAAAATACTGCACCGGGAAGGACTTGGTCTCGCCAGGAGCGATTTCCTGCCCCTCGAAGCAGAAGCACTGCAGCTTCTGGAAATAGGGGCCGGCGCGTTCCGGCACGACATTATAGGCGGCCGTGGCGTGGATCGGCTGGTCCGAGGTGTTGGTCACGTCGAAATAGGCCATGCCGGTCTCGCCGATTCGCACCCTCTGGGTGGTCTGCTCGGCTTTGAAGCTCATCGGCAGATCACGAACATTGGTGTCGAAGCGAATCAGGACGCTTTGATCGAGGATCTGCGTCGGCGCGGCTTCAGCCTTCTTCACCGTGCCGTCGAAGCCCGTCACCTGACAGAAGAGGCGATACAGCGGCACGGCGGCGAAGGCCGCGCCCGTCATGCCCATGACGACGGCGGCGCAGATCAGGGCGATCAGATTCTTGCGGTCTTTCACGCCGCCGGCTCCGCCGCAACGGATGCGTCCGGCTGCACGGGGGCCGGCAAGGCCGGGTCAGCGCGCTCGATCACGCCGACGGCGGCGGCTTCGGCGGCGCGACGCTCCTGGCTGTTGCTGTACATGCGCGACACGGTGATCAGATAGACCACCCCGATAAAGGCCAGCAGGCCCAGGGCGATGGCGATGTTGCGGCGCTTGCGGGCGCGCACCTGATCATCGGTCAGCTTTACGAAGTTCGGACGGGTCACGCGGTTCAGGCTCCCAGGCCCGGCAGCTGTTCGACCAGAAGAGCCGAGAACAGCGCCATCAGATACAGGATGGAGAAGGCGAACAGATTACGGGCCGGTTTGGCCTCGGCCCGAACATCATACAATGCGGCCTCTCGCCCCACGGCCTCGGCCTTGTCCGGCTGATCCCCGGCGCGCGAACGCCACAGGCGGACGGCCAGGGCCAGAAAGAACAGGCCGCCTGCGACCGAAACCGTCAGATAGACCACGCCGCCCAGACCGGTGAAGGCCGGCAGAATGGCGATCGGCACGAAGATCAGGCTGTAGATCAGGATCTGCAGGCGAGTGGATCTGGCGCCGCGCGCCACCGGCATCATGGGGATGCCGGCCTTGGCGTAGTCGCCGGCCGAGTAGAGGGCGAGCGCCCAGGAATGCGGCGGGGTCCACAGGAAGATGATGGCGAACAGCAGCCAGGCCTGCCACGGGGCGTCCCCCGTCGCCGCCGCCCAGCCGATCACAGGGGGGAAGGCGCCCGCGGCGCCGCCGATGACGATGTTCTGGGGCGTCCGACGCTTGAGCAGCAGGGTGTAGAAACCGGCGTAATAGACGATGGTCAGGGCCAGCAGGCCGCCGGCCAGCCAGTTGGTCGTCATGCCGAGCAGCATGACCGAGAAGACCGACAGGACGACCCCGAAGGCCATCGCATCATTCTTGCGCACCCGGCCCGCCGCGACCGGACGGCCGCGCGTGCGCCGCATCAGGGCGTCGGTCTCGCCCTCCAGCGCCATGTTCAACGCGCCCGCCGCCCCGGCCCCCACGGCGATGCACAGGACGGCCACAATGGCGTTCAGCCAGTTCATGTGGCCAGGCGCCGCGACCAGTCCGGTCACGGCGGTGAAGACCACCAGCGACATGACGCGCGGTTTCAGCAGCTGGAAGAAGTCTTCCGGCTGGGCGGTCGTGACGAGGGGAGCTTGGCGGTCGGTCATGGTCATAAAAGCCGAAGGCCGCCCTTCCGATGCGAAAGGGCGGCCTCACTGGGGTCTATCCGGTTCGGATCAGTGGTTGTCCGCCTTGACCACCGGCAGTTCGTTGAACTGGTGGTGCGGCGGGGGCGACGAGAGGGTCCACTCCAGGGTGGTGGCGCCTTCGCCCCACGGATTGGCCTCGCCCTTGCGGCGACGCACGGCGGCTTCCAGCAGCATGACCAGGAAGACGGCGACGCCGACGACGGTGATCAGATAGCCGACCGACGAGATGTGGTTCCAGTAGGTGTAGGCTTCCGGGTAGTCGATGTAGCGACGCGGCATGCCCTGCAGACCCAGGAAGTGCTGCGGGAAGAAGACCAGGTTCACGCCGACGAACATGATCCAGAAATGGGTCGCGCCGAGGAACTCGTTGTACTTCACGCCGAACATCTTCTCGAACCAGTAGTAGAAGCCGGCGAAGATCGAGAAGACGGCGCCCAGCGACAGCACGTAGTGGAAGTGGGCCACGACATAGTAGGTGTCGTGCAGGCTGTAGTCGATGCCGGCGTTCGACAGGACCACGCCGGTCACGCCGCCGAGGGTGAACAGGAAGATGAAGCCCATCGCCCACAGCATGGGCGTCTTGAAGGTGATGGAGCCGCCCCACATGGTGGCGATCCAGCTGAAGATCTTCACACCCGTCGGCACGGCGATGATCATCGTCGCGGCCACGAAGTAGGCGCGCAGGTTGATGCTCATGCCCACGGTGTACATGTGGTGCGCCCACACGATGAAGCCGATGAAGCCGATGGCGACCATGGCGTAGGCCATGGCGAGGTAGCCGAAGATCGGCTTCTTCGAGAAGGTCGAGACGATGTGCGAGATGATGCCGAAGCCCGGCAGGATCATGATGTAGACTTCGGGGTGGCCGAAGAACCAGAACAGGTGCTGGTACATCACCGGGTCGCCGCCGCCGGCCGGATCGAAGAAGCTGGTGCCGAAGTTACGGTCCGTCAGCAGCATGGTGATGGCGCCCGCCAGGACCGGCAGCGACAGCAGCAGCAGGAAGGCCGTGATCAGCACGCCCCAGGCGAACAGCGGCATACGGTGCAGGGTCATGCCCGGCGCGCGCATGTTGAAGATGGTGGTGATGAAGTTGATCGCGCCCAGGATCGACGAGGCGCCGGCGACGTGCAGCGAGAAGATCGCCAGGTCGAACGACGGCCCCGTGTGGCCCATGGTGGAGAGCGGCGGATAGGCCGTCCAGCCGCCGCCGAAGCCCTTGCCTGGACCGCCGTCGACGAACATCGAGATGCACAGCAGGATGAAGGCCGCGACCAGCAGCCAGAACGAGATGTTGTTCATCCGCGGGAAGGCCATGTCCGGCGCGCCGATCATGATCGGCGTGAAGTAGTTGGCGAAACCGCCCATGGTCGCCGGCATGACGACGAAGAAGACCATGATCAGGGCGTGAGCCGTGACCGTGACGTTATAGCCGTGCTTAGAGGCCTCAACGATCCCCAGCTGCTGAATGATCGTGCCTTCCTTGAACAGCTGGATGCCCGGCTCAGCCAGCTCCCAGCGGATCAGGCCCGACAGGGCGCCGCCCACCAGGCCGGTGAAGATGGCGAACACCAGGTAAAGAAGACCGATGTCCTTGTGATTGGTCGACAGGAACCAGCGGGTGAAGAAACCCGGCTTGTGATCGTGATGATCGTCGTGCGTTGCGGCAGCGGTGGCCATGATCGTTGGGCTCTCGCGTCTTGTTACTGGGCGGCCGGCGCGACGGGCGCGGCAGCGGCTGCGGGGGCCGCGGGAGCGGCGGCGGTCGGGGCCGGAGCGGCGGCGGCGGCGGCCGAAGCGGCGGCCTCGTCAACTACGGCGGCCGGAGCGGCTGCAGCAGCTGCTGCAGCGGCGGCTTCGTCAGCCTTCTTGGTCATGGAACCGCCCTTGGAGGCGACCCAGGCGGCGAATTCGGCCTCGGTGACGACGTTGATCTGGATCGGCATGAAAGCGTGATCGACGCCGCACAGCTCGGAGCACTGACCATAGTAGATGCCGGTCTTCTCGGCCTTGAACCAGGTGTGGTTGATGCGGCCCGGAACGGCGTCGGTCTTCAGGCCGAAGGCCGGCAGGGCGACAGCGTGGATCACGTCGGAGGCGGTGATCAGCAGTTCGACGGTCTTGCCCACCGGAACCACCATGGGCTCGTCGGCGGCCAGACGATAGAGATGGGCCGGCGCCTTGTCCTCAGGCGTCATGTTCGAGATGTACTCGGCCACGCCCTGATCAGGATACTCGTAGGCCCAGTTCCACTGGTTGCCCGTGACCTTGACCGTCAGGTCGACTTCCGGCGTGTCGTGATAGGCGAACAGCAGGCGGAACGAGAAGAGCGAGATGCCGACCAGGATCAACACCGGCACCACGGTCCAGATGACCTCGATGACCGTGTTGTGGCTCCATTTGGCCGGAACCGGGTTGGCCTTCTTGTTGTAACGGATGGCGATCCAGATCAGCAGGCCCAGCACCAGCAGGGTGATGACCGTGATGATCGGCATCAGCACGACGTCGTGGAAGAAGATCGCCTCATGCTTCAGCGGCGACGCCGCCGGCTGCAGATCGATCGCCCCCGGCGTCGGTTGACCCAGCACGTCCTGCGCCCATGCCGGCGCGGCGACGAAGGCGGCAAGGGCGGTCGCGGCGATACCGCCTCCGATCCGCGCCATGGCTCGCGTGCCCATCCCCATTCGATTCCTCATAAACCGTTTCGCAGCCGATACTTGCGAGCAATTCGCAAACACCCCCGGGCCCTTGCGGACCTCGGCGTTTCAGGCCGGTCCTTATCGGCTCGGCTAGCGCTTGCCAAGCGATCAAGACGCTCAAGTGGCGGGATGAGGCAAAACTTCGGCGGATTAATTCGCTGTCATGTAGCGACAGCTACCTTGCAGCGCATGATACCTTGCGATACCCATTCGACATCACCGAAGGGAACGCCATGCCCGACTCCATCGACATCCAACTGAAGAAAGGCGTGCTGGGATTATGCGTGCTGGCCCTGCTGGCCCGCGACGACAGCTACGCCTACGAAATCGCCAGCCGCCTGTCCGACGCCATCGGCATGGGGGAAGGCACCATCTATCCGCTGATGCGCCGCATGCAGACGGACGGCCTGGTCGAGACCTATCTGGTCGAATCGCCCAGCGGCCCGTCGCGCAAATACTATCGGCTCACCAACGCCGGCCGCGCCGCCCTGGAAGGGCAGACCGCCGAATGGCGAGCCTTCGCCCAGGCCGTCGAGGCCCTGGTGGCCAACACCGCGCCGGGCAGCGACGCCATAGCGACGGGCGCCCCGGTCGAGCCGGCCGCCCTCACGGACCAATCCGCAGACGCTCAACGGGGAGCTGAACAATGAACCGCGCAGAATTTCTGGCCCGCCTGAAACGCGGACTGGTCGGACTGCCGACCATCACGGCGAACGAAATCGTCGCCGACTACGAGAGCCACTTCGCCGACGGCGCCGCCGCCGGGCGCACCGAGGCGCAGGTCGCCGAGGCCCTGGGCGATCCCGATCGTCTGGCCCGCGAACTGAAGGCCGAAGCCAGCGCAAAACGCTGGACCCAGGAACAGTCGCCCCCCGCCGCCGCCGGCGCCATATTCGGCATCCTGGGCCTGGGCGCGATCGACATCCTGATCCTGCTGCCCATCGCCCTGCCGATCTTCGGCACGGTCCTGTCCATGCTGATCGGCGGGGTCGGGGTCTTCGTGGCCGGCGGCTTCGTCATGGTGGCCGGCTCCTTCATGGGCCTGCCGGGCGGCGCCCTGGCGGCCGCGCTTCTGGGGGTCGGCCTGATGGGCCTGGGCGTCTTCATGGTCGCCCTGATGGCCCTGCTGACCAAGTGGCTGATCGACGCCACCATCTGGTACGCCCGCCTGCACTACCGCGTGCTGAAGCCCGCCCTCGAACCGCAAGCCTGAGCCAAGGGAGACTAATGTCATGATCCGCAATCTGCTCATCATCTCCGGCGCCGGGCTGATCCTCGCCATCGTCGGCATCGGCGGCGCCTTTGCGGTGGGGGGCCGCGACCTGGCTCGCCACGACTGGACCTGGGTGGTCACTGACGACGAGCCCGGCGACGACGGCTTCACGATCGAACGGGGCCAGGTCTCGCCTGACATCACCCGCACCATCGCCTGGGCGGACGCCCAGCGCCTGGCCATCGATATTCCGGCGGACGTCGTCTACGATCAACAGGCTGACGCGCCCGGCATCACGATCACGGGCGCCGAGAACGTGGTGAACCGCGTCCGTCTGAGCAACGGCCGCCTGACGCTGGACGAGGCCCCGCGCGGCGACCGCAGCTATGTCCGCTGGACCCGCACCGGCATCCGCGGCTGGAGCGAGACCGACGCCCTGAAGATCATAATCAAGGCGCCTTCGGTAAAGGCCTTTGACCTGTCAGGACCGACCGAGTTGAAGATCCGGGGTTACGACCAGCCGACGCTGGACCTGACCCTGACCGGCTCCTCGGATGTCCGGGTGCAGGGCCGCGCCGACACGGTGAGCGTCGATGTGTCCGGCGCCGGCGACGCCCGTCTGGACGAACTCATCGTCGATGACGCCAAGGTTCGGGTCAGCGGCTCCGGCGACGTCCGCGTCGGCCCCAGCGGCAAGGCCGAGGTCGATGTCTCTGGCAGCGGCGAGGTGCGTCTGACGCGCCGCCCGGCCGAACTTCGTCAGTCCGTCAGCGGCTCGGGCGAGGTGACGGAGGACTGACTTCACGCCTGACGAACCGATGCTGGATCGACCCCTTTCGCTTGGCGAGAGGGGTCGATTGCTCTTGCGGGCCGTGACGCCAGGCCTTGCAGCCCCTATCTAGCGTCCATGAGCACCGTCGCCTCCCCCTCCCCCATCCTCGACGCCGCGGGCGTAGCCCCGGACGAGGCCCTGTCGATCCTGCGGACCGCCCTGGCGGGCGCCGATGACGGGGAGCTGTTCCTCGAAAAGACCGAGAGCGAATCGCTGGTCTTCGACGACGGGCGACTGAAGGGCGCCTCCTATGACGCGGTGGAAGGCTTCGGCCTGCGCGTCGTGGCGGGCGAGACCGCCGGCTACGCCCACGCCAACGAGATCTCCGCCGCCGCCATCCGCCGCGCCGCCGACAGCGCCGCCCTGGCCAAGCGCGGCTATGACGGAACCGCCGCCGAAGCGCCGCGCGCCACCAACCAGCGCCTCTATGATCCGATCGATCCGCTGCTGGCCCCGGCCTTCTCGGACAAGATCGCGCTTCTGGCCGAAATCGACGCCTTCGCCCGCGCCCGGGACCCGCGCGTGGTGCAGGTCTCGGCCTCCCTGATCGGCGAGCGCCGCGCCATCGACATCCTGCGCGGCGACGGGCGCCTGCTCAGCGACCTGCGCCCCCTGGTCCGCCTCAACGTCTCGGTCACGGTCGAGCGCGACGGCAAGCGTGAGAGCGCTTCCTCCGGCGCCGGCGGCCGCGCGGGCTTCGAGGAATGGATCGCGCCCGAACGCTGGCAGGCCCAGGTCGATGAGGCTCTTCGTCAGGCCCTGGTCAACCTGGACGCCGTCGATTGTCCAGCCGGCGAGATGGACGTGGTTCTCGGCGCCGGCTGGCCCGGCGTCCTGTTGCACGAAGCGGTCGGCCACGGCTTTGAGGGCGACTTCCACCGCAAGGGTTCATCGGTGTTCAGCGGCATGATGGGCCAGCGGGTGGCCGCCCCCGGCGTGACGGTCGTGGACGACGGCTCCATCGCCGGACGTCGCGGCTCCCTGTCGTTCGACGACGAAGGCACCCCGACCTCGCGCACCGTGCTGATCGAGGACGGCGTCATGGTCGGACTGATGCACGACCGGCTGTCGGCGCGTCAGCTGGGCGCCAAGGCCACCGGCAACGGACGACGCCAGTCCTTCGCCCACACGCCCATGCCGCGCATGACCAACACCTTCATGGAAGGCGGCAAGCATTCGCAGGCCGACATGATCGCCTCGACGAAGCGCGGCCTCTACGCCGCCAATTTCGGCGGCGGCCAGGTGGACATCACCAACGGCAAGTTCGTCTTCCAGTGCACCGAGGCCTATCTGATCGAGGACGGCAAGATCACCGCCCCGGTGCGCGGCGCCACCCTGATCGGCGACGGGGCCACGGCCCTGACCCACATCCAGATGATCGGCGACGATTTCGCCTTCGACCCCGGCGTCGGCACCTGCGGCAAGTCCGGTCAGGGCGTCCCCGTCGGCATTGGCCAGCCCAGCCTCAAGATCGGCGGGCTGACGGTCGGCGGCACGGCGGTCTAGGGCGCCGCCGGATCAGGCGCATCCGCCTTCCAGTCAGGCCCTTCGATCTCGTAGCCCTGGGCCGCCAGCGTATCGAGCACGCCGCCCGGTTCGGCCAGGACCCGTAGCTGGGCCACGGCCATGGTCACGCCGGGCTCGCCCAGGGCGGTCTGGATCGCCTCGGCCCATTGACGACGCAGCAGGGGTGCGATCTCGGGGTCGCCCCAGGGCCAGCACAGGCCCAGGGCCTGCTCGAGCGGCTGCGCCATGACCTCGGGCACGCGACGGGCGCGCCAGTCATTGATGCGGATCGCGGCGCCTTCAGGTCCAGCCTCGGCCGCGGCCAGGGCGCGCTCCAGACAGACAGCATAGGTCGCAGGCGGCGCGGTGATCAGGCTGTCGACAATCTCGTCGCCGCGCACCGTGCCTACAGGGCGCACAGGGATGCGCGCGTCGCGCGCGACCTTCTTGATGACGTCGGTGGCGTTGCGGGTGCGGCCGCGCTCATAGCCGGCCCTGTCGCTCATCAGATCCATGCTGAGGATCATCAGGCTGTTGGTGCGCCAGCTGTCGTTCCTCTGATCCGCCATCACCGTCTCCAGCCTCGCCTGGACCTCGGGCGGCAGATAGTCGGCGGTCGTCGTGCCTTTTGGCAGGGTGGCCACGGTGCGGATGCGCCAGATCAGGCGAAAGACGTCGGCGACCGAGGCGCGGCCTTCTTGCGGAAACAGGATGCGTTGCGAACGACGCGTAGCCGCCTCCAGGGCTTCGGGTCGCCATTCGACGTCGCGCGGCACGCCGCTGACGGCGCCGACCAGGATCAGGCTGCGGTCGCCCTGGGTCACCTGCCATATCGGCGCCTCGCTGCGGCGGGCGCTAACAATGATCTCATCGACCGTGGTCGCCTGATCTTCCTGCGCCCACGCGGGAGCGCCCGACGACAGGCTTAGAACCAGAGCGGATACAGCAAGGATACGATGCATCATGATCCGCTGACTAACAGTAACCATTCGATGTGTAATCTGACTATTCGGTAATGCTGTCAGCGATTTAATCCACCTGTCAGGCTTGTAACTGGAGGCGGCGCCTCACTGCCGTCACACCTTCCCCACGACCGAGGGAGAGGACGACGCCATGACCAAGACCATTCTGCTGGCCACCACCGCCGCGCTGACGATCGTCGCCGCCTCTCCGGCCCTAGCCGATACGGCGCCCGCGGCGCCGGGACAGGACGCCCAGTCCGGGGATCAGGCCGTGCTCGTCTTCGCCCCCGATTTCTTCCGCGACGCCCGCCCGAACACGGCGCTGGACATGGTCAACCGTATTCCCGGCTTCTCGGTCAATGACGGTGACGGCGCCCGGGGCTTTGAAGGCGCGGTCGGAAACATCCTGATCAACGGTTCGCGTCCGGCGTCCAAGAACGACACCGGCTCCAACGTCCTGGGCCGCACCGTCGCCGCCCAGGTCGAGCGCATCGAACTGGTGCGCGGCGGCGCGCCCGGCATCGAGATGCAAGGCTATTCGGTCGTCGCCAACGTCATCCTGAAGACCACCTCCAGCCGCGAACATATCCTGACGACCAACGCCAGCCTGTTCGAGGGCGGTCAGGACCTGTTCGGAGGCACCTATCAATTCACGGCCCGCGAAGGCGAGCGAACCTGGGGCGTGACCCTGGGCGACGGGATTTCGTCCAGCGACTCCAACGGCGCCGGCTACGTCGTGCGCACCGACGGCAACGGCGCCGTCCTGCGCAACGAGCAGTATTACAATGACGGCTACGGCGGTGGAAACTCGATCCGCGGCAACTACTCCAGCCCCTTCATGGGCGGCAAGATCGACCTGACCGCCCGCTACGGGATCAACGACTGGCACAACATCAACCGCCAGACCGCGCCCGACGTCCTGCGGGAAAGCTTCTATGACAACGACGCCAAGAGCGGCGAACTGGGCGTGGTCTATACGCGACCGCTGAGCGAGAAGCTGAAGCTGGAAAGCCGGTTCATCCACGAATTCGAGGAATTCGACAACGTCTCCACCTCGCGCAACCGCGACGGCGCCGTCGTCAGTCCCGAACAGATGTTCGCTTCCAACGGCAAGGGCTCCGAGACCATCCTGCGCGGCCTGGTTCGCTATGAGCGATCGCCGGCCATGGACTTCGAAGCCGGCGGCGAGATCGCCTACAATATGCTGGAGACCGAGCAGGCCTATTCGGTCGGCGGCGTGGCCGTCCCCCTGCCCTCGGCCTCGGTCAAGGTCGAGGAGACGCGCGGCGAGCTGTTCGGCAAGGGCACCTGGCGGATCAACCCCAAGTGGACGCTGGAGAGCGGCCTGCGGCTGGAATCCTCGACCATCAGCCAGTCAGGCGACGCCTCGCAGGAAAAAAGCTTCTTCTTCGCCAAACCGCGCCTGCTGGCCACCTGGACACCCATGGCCAACACCCAGGTCCGCGCCCGCTTCGAACGCACCGTCGGGCAGTTGGACTTTGACGACTTCGCCGCCTCGGCCGAATTCGCCGATGAAAGCGTCTTCGGCGGCAATGTGAACCTGTCGCCGGAATCGCGCTGGGTCAGCGAACTGACCTTTGAAAAGCGCTTCTGGGGCGAAGGCATTGTCAGCCTCGGCCTGCGCCACGACGAAATCACCGACGCCATCGACCTGATCCCGCTGGACGGCGGCCTGGCGGCGGTCGGCAACATCGGCGACGGCACGCTGGACCAACTGGCGCTGAACGTGACGATCCCGACCACCAGGCTCGGCCTGTCGGGCGGCAAGTTCGGCTTCCGCAACACCTGGAACAAGACCGAGGTCACCGATCCGACCACGGGCGAGACCCGCGCCATCTCGGGCGTGCGCCCGACCCAGGCGACCATCACCTTCCAGCAGGATATCACCTCGTGGAAGCTGCAATGGGGCGGCGCCTGGATCCCGCTGCTGGGCCAGAAAAACTTCCAGCCCGACCAGGTCTCGGGCTGGCGCGGCACCGACTATTACGAGATGTGGGCCGAGTACAAACCGACCCCGACCCTGTCTATCCGCGCCCAGGTCAACATCTGGAATGACTTCGACCAGCACAGGATCGTCTTCGCCAACCGCGAGACCCGGCCCGTGGCTTTCGTCGAGGAACGCTTCGTCGATCCGCGCACCTTCTGGCAGCTGCGCGTGCGCAAGACCTTCTAGGCTTCAAGAGCAAGAACCCGCTGCCCTTCCCGTCCGCCCCGGCGCGGGAAGGACAAGGCGGGCCTTCCCCGAAGCAACTGAAAAGGGCGGCGCCTCATGCGAGACGCCGCCCTTTCCTTGTTCAGAGCTTCGGCTCGACGGCCAAACCCTTAGGGGTTCAACGGCTGAGCGACGTTCTGGTCTTCCTGACCGCGATCGGTCAGGGCGGGACCGGGATGGTCGCCTGCATTGTTGGCGCCGTTGGACCAGCCCTTGATGAAGAAGCTGACCACGATGAAGGCCACGCCGATGGCGATGCCGCCCCAACCCAGCTTCTCGAAGATGTCCAACGAGGTGCGCAGCGCCAGACCCGGGTCCAGCACCTGCCCGCCGACGGTCTCGGTCCCGGCCAGGCCGGCGATCCAGCCGCCCACGAACTGGGCGATGGACGAGGCCAGGAACCAGACGGCCATCATGAAGCTGACCACCGAAGGCATCGACAGCTTGGTGATTTCCGACAGGCCGACCGGCGACAGGAACAGTTCACCCGTCGTGTGCAGCATGTAGAGCAGACCCAGAAGCACGATCGGCATCTGGAAGGCCGAGTTGGCCATGCCTGCGCCCCAGACCACGACCATGAAGCCGAGGCCGACCTGGATCAGGCCCAGGCCGAACTTCAGCGTCGGGTTCGGGTCCAGACCGCGCTTGCCCAGGAAGGCCCACAGGGCCGCGAAGATAGGCGCGAAGATCAGGATGAAGCCGGCGTTGAACGACTGGGTTTGCGCCGCGGTGACCGTGGCGTCGATCCAGAAGCCCGACGGCGTGATGCCGGCCGCCGCCAGTTGCGCCGGCGTGCCGACGGTGACGCCGAACAGCTGGAAGGCCGTGGGCGTCAGGCTGAGGTCGACGTTGCGATCCGCGAACAGGTTCAGCGACGTGCCGGCCTGTTCGAACAGGGTGAAGAAGACCACCGAGCCGAAGATCAGGACGACGGCCAGCATCATCCGCTCACGCTGCGCGCGGGTCTGGCAGACCTTGATGATGACGTAGAGGATGAAGGCCAGCGAAGCGAGCGTCGCCGCTGCCAGCACAGTCCCGACCAGAGCGTTGCGCTGGACCATGAACCAGACAACGCCCACGCCCAGGATGCTGAGCAGGTAGATGCCCCACTCGCGGTTGATCGGCCCCAGCATCGACGTCTTGAGCGCCTGCGGGTTCGGCGGCTCGCCCTTGCCTTGCAGCAGCGGCTTGCCGAGCACGAAGACGATCCAGCCCACGGCCATGCCGACGCCGGCCAGGCCGAAGCCCGCCCACCAGCCGACTGTCTGGCCCAGATAGCCGCACAGGACGGCGGCCCAGAAGGCGCCGAGATTGATGCCGTAATAATAGAGAGTGAAGCCCGAATCGCGACGCGGATCGCCCTGCGGATACAGCTGGCCGACGATGGTCGAGATGTTCGGCTTCAGGAAGCCCACGCCCATGATGATCAGCGACACCGCCAGGTAGAAGACGTTGACGCCCGCCATGTCGCGGGTGGTTTCGATCTTGTACGCGTTCGCCGGGATCGTCGACGGCACGACGGAGCCCTGCGGCAGACCCTCGATCGCCAGACCGCCGCCTTCGGCCGGCCCGAAGGCGTACTTCTGACCATCGATGACGATGCCGACTTCGCGCGCGGCGCCGCGGCCCTCGGCCGCAATCTCATAGGTTTGACCGGCGTAGGCCAGGGTCTCGGTGGCCGGACGGCCCTCGAAGGCCATCATGGCGTGACCGGCGACCAGCAGCAGGGCGCCGAAGGCCACGGCCTTGCGCGTGCCGATGAAGCGGTCGGCCATGATGCCGCCCAGCAGAGGCAGCAGATAGACCAGCGAAGTGTAGGATCCGTAGGTCGACCCCGCCATGGCGTCGTCGAACAGGAAGTGCTGCGTCAGGAAGAAGATCAGGATGCCGCGCATCCCGTAGTAGGAGAAGCGCTCCCACATTTCCGCAAAGAACAGGATGATCAGTCCACGCGGGTGGTTTTTCAGGATCTGCATCAGCACGGGCACGCCCGTGACGAAGGTGATGATCAGACCAATGGCGATAACGATGTTCATGAACGCTCTCCCATGCACCGGTTCATGATCGTCGGGGCAAGACCCCTTCGCGATTCACGCAAGCGCGTCCCAAGCGCGCCCCCTCCATCCGTCGTGCTCAACGGCAAACTCCATGTCAGACGCCCCCGACGGGCGCTAAAGCGGCCAGAAACAGCACGACCGGCCGGCTGTAACAAGCGTTAACCCGCCGCGATATCGCCGCGCCCGCCCCAAAACGCACGTTATGGTTGATTTTACAGTTTGGCGCGCACGTTGCAGGCGACATCAGCGGGGCGGCCTGACGCCTCGAATCGGGAAGGACGGACAGCGGTGACCACGCGGCCCTTTCAGTTGACCGATACGCCTGCTGTGAACCGGCTTCATGCCGACGTCTGGTGGCACGAGCGCTCGCCCGAAGGCTGGCGCTGGCTGGCCGACAATCCGGCGAGGCAAACGAACCAGGCCCCCCTCGGATGGGTGATCGCGGACGCCGAGGATCGCGCCAGCGCCTTCGTCGGCAATTTCGTACAGCGTTTCTGGATCGGCGACCGACCGATCCTGGGAGCCAGCGGCTTCTCCATCATCGTCCCCCCGGAACAACGGGGGGCGGCGCCGCGTCTGGTCCGCACCCTGATGCGTCAGCCCGGCTGTGGCTTCCGCTATACACTGAACGCCAACCCCAAGGCCGCGCGCCTCTATCCGCGCCTCGGCCTGTCGCCCTGCCCCGAGGTCGGTCACGACCTGAAGCTGTCGTGGATCATCAATCCGGTGACCTGCGCCTGGGGGCGTTTCCTGCGCGGCGCTGTCCATCGCTCGCCAGGCCTGGCCGAACGTCTGGGCGAGCGGCTGATGTCGTCGCAGGCGACACGCGCGGTGACGCGGACTCTGCACGACATGCCCCTGCCCGCCGGGGTCGGCTGGCTGAGCGACCTGTCGGACAGCTCGGCTTTCGCCCGCTTCTGGGATGAACTGCGCGCCCAGGGCCGCTTGATTGCGGACCGAAGCCCCGCGACGCTGCGCTGGCGCATAGCCGACCCAGAGCTGACATCGCCCCCCCTGCTAATGAGCCAGGAACAGGATGACTGCATCCAGGGCTACGCCATGGCCGTGATGAGCAAGGGCAGTCCCATCGAGCCTCCCGCTTTGGAAATCATCGACCTGATCGCCCTCGACCGGACCCCTCAGGCCATTCCCGCCCTGATACGGTCCCTGCTCGATCTGGCGCCCCGCCTCGGCGCCGCACGAGTTCGGCTGCAGGTGGTCAACGACGCCCTGCTGACGGCCCTGGGTTCGCTAACACGCGGTGCACGCCGCGAGGGCGGTTGGGGTCATTGCCACGCCCACTTCGATACGGAATTTGCAGATGCAGGGCGCGAGTGGCGGCCGACGCCGTTCGACGGAGACTACGCCTTCTGTCTGCGCCCCATGCCGACCGGCGCCCACGTCGCCTCTGGCCAGCCGTCGCACGGCGAGCGTCAGACCGCCAGGGCGGCCTGAGCTCGTGACTTCAGGGACGGGCCTTCAGCTCGTCGCGGATCTCGGCCAGCAAGGCCTCGGTCGCGGTCGGAGCGGCGGGCTCAGCCGGCTGCTCGCGGCGCATCTTGTTGATGCCCTTGACCAGCAGGAAGACCACGAAGGCCACAATCAGGAACTGGATCAGGGTGTTGATGAAGGCGCCGTACTGGATGGCCACCTTCTCGACGGCTTCGGTCGCCGGATTTTCCGGCACCAGGACCCATTCCAGCTTGGAGAAGTCCACCTTGCCCAGCAACAGGCCGATGGGCGGCATGATGATCTGATCGACCAGACTGGTGACGATCTTGCCGAACGAGGCGCCGATGATGACGCCGACCGCCAAGTCGACGACGTTGCCGCGCGCGGCGAATTCACGAAACTCGGTCAGCAGGCTCATTCTTCAGTCTTTCGTTTCAAGCGTCGCCAGAAGCGTTCAAACGCTCGCGAAGTTCCTTGCCGCTCTTGAAAAAGGGCACGGCCTTGGCTGGGACTTCAACCGTCTCGCCTGTACGGGGATTGCGGCCCGTTCTCGCCGGACGGCTGCGCACCGAAAAGGCGCCGAATCCGCGAAGCTCGACCCGCCCGCCATCCGACAGCGACTCGGTCATCCGCCCCAGGATGACGTTGACGACCCGCTCCACCTCGGCGTGGGTCAGGTGGATGTTCTCGGCCGCCAGCTTCTCGATCAGTTCAGACTTGATCATTCAGGCCCCCGCCTGTGGCTGTTTCAGATGCAGTCGCTTCCGCTCAGGTCCGCACCCTAACCATCTGACGCCACAGGAATAAAGAGGGCGCATCGGATTAAGAGCGATTCTCACAGGGTAGCCTCGCCATTGGCGCGGGTTCTTGCCCTTGGCGCAAGAAAAAAGGCGGCTGGATCGCTCCAGCCGCCCCGTTTTCTGGTCAAAAAGGAAGATTATTCCTTCGAACCGGCCTTCTCGCGCAGCGCGGCGCCCAGGATGTCGCCGAGCGAAGCGCCCGAGTCCGACGAACCGAACTGTTCGATGGCCTCGGCCTCGTCCTTCATTTCCAGCGCCTTGACCGACACCGAGACGCGGCGCGTGGCCTTGTCGATGCCCGTGATCATGGCGTCGACGCGATCGCCGACGGCGAAGCGTTCCGGACGTTGCTCGTTGCGGTCGCGCGACAGGTCCGACTTGCGGACGAAGGCCGTGACCGGCGCGTCGTCTTCACCGAACTTGACTTCGATGCCGCCCGTTTCGATCGACGTCACGGTGACGGTGATCTGCTGGCCACGCTTGTAGACGTCGCCTTCCATCGGGTCGCCGCCGAGCTGCTTGACGCCCAGCGAAACGCGTTCCTTCTCGATGTCGACGTCCAGCACCTTGGCCTTGATCGTTTCACCCTTGCGGTAACGCTGGATGGCTTCTTCGCCCGACACGTTCCAGTCCAGGTCCGACAGATGGACCATGCCGTCGATGTCGTTGTCCAGGCCGACGAACAGGCCGAACTCGGTGGCGTTCTTGACTTCGCCCTCGACGGTCGAACCGATCGGGTGGGCCTCGACGAAGGCTTCCCACGGGTTGTTCTGAGCCTGCTTCAGGCCCAGCGAGATACGACGCTTGGCGCTGTCGACGTCCAGGACGATGACGTCCACTTCCTGCGAGGTGGAGACGATCTTGCCCGGGTGGACGTTCTTCTTGGTCCAGGACATTTCCGAGACGTGCACCAGACCTTCAACGCCCGGCTCCAGCTCCACGAAGGCGCCGTAGTCGGTGATGTTGGTGATGCGGCCGGTGTACTTGGCGTTGACCGGGTACTTGGCTTCGACGCCGTCCCACGGATCCGACTGCAGCTGCTTCATGCCGAGCGAGATGCGCTGGGTGTCCGGGTTGATCTTGACGATCTGGACCTTGACGGTGTCGCCGACGGCCAGGACTTGCGACGGATGCGAGACGCGCTTCCACGACATGTCGGTGACGTGCAGCAGGCCGTCGATGCCGCCCAGGTCGACGAAGGCGCCGTAGTCGGTGATGTTCTTGACCACGCCTTCGCGGACTTCACCCTCTTGCAGCTGGCCGACCAGCTCCGTGCGCTGTTCGGCGCGGGCTTCTTCCAGGATGGCGCGACGCGAGACGACGATGTTGCCGCGCGGACGGTCCATCTTCAGGATGGCGAAGGGCTGTTCCTTGCCCATCAGCGGGCCGACGTCGCGCACCGGGCGGATGTCGACTTGCGAGCCGGGCAGGAAGGCCGAGGCGCCGCCCAGGTCGACGGTGAAGCCGCCCTTGACGCGACCGACGATGGCGCCGTTGACCGGCTGACCTTCGGCGAAGACGACTTCCAGACGGGTCCAGGCTTCTTCGCGGCGAGCCTTGTCGCGGCTGATGACGGCTTCACCCAGGGCGTTCTCGACGCGCTCCAGGTAGACTTCGACGTTGTCGCCGACCTTGGGCAGCACGGCGCCTTCGCCCTGGCCGAACTCGCGCATCGGGATGCGGCCTTCGGTCTTCAGGCCGACGTCGATGATAACGATGTCTTTTTCAATGCCGACGACGCGGCCGTGAACGACCTGGCCTTCGCCAAGGTCGCGACCCTGCAGTTGTTCGTCGAGCAGCGCGGCGAAATCGTCGCGCGAGGGGTTGAGAGTGTCGGTCATGGAACTCTGGGGTTGGGGCGCGCGACCGAATGGCCCCGCGCGGGTGGATAAACTTGGAAAGGGGAAAATCAGGTCGTCAGGACGCGAGGCCGGCGCAAGGGGCGCAAACAGAGACAGCCAGAACGCCCGCGGAAGCCGAGGTCAGGAGCGTTGGATTTGTCCGTCGATCCCTAAAGACCATGCCGGACGCGCGCCGCCTCGACGATACGGCGGGCCGCATCGAAGGCGGCCTCTATACCCAGATCGGTCGTATCCAGCAAGACCGCGTCCTCGGCCTGGATCATGGGGGCGGAATCCCGGCCCGAGTCCCGCTCGTCACGGCGGCGAATGTCCTCCAGCATGTCAGCGAAGGCGATGTCCTGCCCTCGTGCGGTCAGCTGCTTCCAGCGGCGCTCGGCGCGAACCTCGGGCGTGGCGGTGACATAGAGCTTGGCGACGGCGTCAGGGGCGATGACCGTGCCGATGTCGCGACCGTCCAGAACGGCGCCGCCGGGCTGACCGGCGAAGTCCTGTTGCAGCTTCAGAAGCGCGGCGCGCACGCCGGGGTGGCTAGCGACCCGGCTGGCCGCCTCGCCCGCGTCGCGCTCGGTCAGGCGCGGATTGTCAGACAGGCCGGCGATGTCCAACGATCGGGCCGCAGCCTCGGCCGCAGCCGCGTCGCCCAGATCCCGCCCCGCGTCCAGCACCGCCAGACCGACGGCGCGATACAGCAGGCCGGTGTCCAGATGCGGCAGGCCATAGTGCGCCGCCAGACGGGCGGCGATGGTGCCCTTGCCGGATGCGGCGGGGCCGTCGACGGCGATGACAAAATTCTTGTTCAAATCGATATTTCCTTCACGGCCGGCCGAGCGTGTCCGCTGCTTCTCACGGCTTCGGCTTCAGGACGCAAGCGATCAGGAAACATCCAAGGGCGAAAACAAGGAGCACCGCGCTGCAGCCCATCATGATCCCGATACGACGCCAAAAGCGGTCGATGGCGATGTGTTCGGGCAGGTTCAGGGCGACGTGACCGTTCATCCGGCCATCGGCGAGATCCAGCATGCCTTCACCGAAAAAGCCGAGAGCGAACAGCAGAAAGCCCAGACACAGAACCAGAAGGCCGGCGCCGAACGCCCTGAAGATGATGTACGGCGGCAAGGGACGCGAAGGGGAGGCGCTCATCACCTCGCGCCCTTCCCGATCACTTCGCGAAAAGCGATCAGCAGGCAGAAGACTGCGAAACCACCGCCCAGCAAAATCGAAGCCCCGTAAAATCCGCTCAGGGTCCAGAAGACAAGCGGCTTGTCGCTGAGAGCGACGTCGGGTCCCTTGCCGTGAAGCATGATCCCGGTCTGCCAGCTGCGCCACAGGAAGCGCCCGCCTTCAAGACTGCACCAGCCCACGAAGGCCGCAGCGAGGATGAACTGAAACCAGGACCAGAGACCCGACTTTTGGCCAGCCTCAGCCACGGCAATCGCCCGTCTTCTGTTTCGACTGGCGCCACCGCCAGCCACGCGTAGTCAGAGTCGCGATCGCTTCGGCCCAGAACAAGAAAATAATCAATAAAACCAAAGCCCAGATCAGACCCGTTCCCGCAAAGAAAGGGGAATCCGCGCCCACCGCCGTCCGCTTCAAGGGCAAGCGCCCGACACTCAACCCACGCCACAGATGCCAAAGACCCAAGCCACTCATCGCGCCATAGGCGATGACCTGCCCGATCAGCACCCGCAGCGATCGCGGCGGACCGGGCTGGATCAGCATCATGCTGCGTCAGATCCGATATCTCCGCCCAGACCGTTCATCATGTCGACGAAGCCGGGGAAGCTGGTGGCGATCATTTCCGGGTCCAGCACCGAGACCGGCTGCTCGGCGGCCAGGCCGAGGACCAGATGGCTCATGGCGATGCGGTGATCGTGGGCGGTGGCGACGGTCGCGCCGCCCTTCACGGGGCCACCGGTGACGATGAAGCCCTCGGCCTCTTCCTCGACCGCGACGCCGCAGGCGCTCAGACCGGCGACCATCAGGGCGATGCGGTCGCTTTCCTTGACCCGCATCTCGCCGATGCCGCGCATGACGGTGCGGCCCTCGGCATAGGCGGCGACCGCCGACAGGATCGGATATTCGTCGATCATCGAGGCGGCGCGGTCTTCCGGCACGACCACGCCCTTGAGCGCCGAATGGCGGGCGGTGATGTCGCCGACGTCCTCGCCGCCGCTGACGCGGCGGTTGGTGATGGTCAGGTCGGCGCCCATCTCGATCCAGGTGTCGAACAGGCCGGTGCGCTGCGGGTTCAGCATGACGCCCTCGACCGTGACCTCGGACCCCGGAACGATCAGGGCCGCCGCCAGAGGGAAGGCGGCCGAGGAAGGATCCCCCGGCACGGCTACATGGGTTCCGCTCAGCTTTTGTCCGCCCGTCAGGCGAATGCGCCAGCCCTCGCCTTCCTCGGTCACGTCCACCGCCGCGCAAAAGGCGCGCAGCATGCGCTCGGTGTGGTCGCGGCTCTTTTCCGGCTCGACCACGACGGTCTCGCCCGTCGCGTTCAGCCCGGCCAGCAGGATGGCCGACTTGATCTGGGCCGAGGCCACCGTCTGCACATATTCAACGCCGCCCAGGTTCCCGCCGTGAAGAGTCAGGGGCACCCGGTCCTCGGCCGCGTTCCAGTCGAAGCGCGCGCCCATGTCGGCCAAGGGGCCGGTGACGCGCTTCATCGGCCGCTTGCGCAGCGAGGCGTCGCCGTCGAAGACAGCGGTCAGTTCGTAGCCGGCGGCGGCGCCCATCAACAGGCGCACCCCGGTGCCGGCGTTACCGCAATCGATGACGGCTTCAGGCGTCGTGAAACCGCCCTGGCCCGTCACCCGCCAACGCCCCTCGCCCAGGCGCTCGACCTTGGCGCCGAAGGCCTCGACGGCCCGGGCGGTGGCCAGGATGTCGTCGCCTTCCAGCAGACCCTCGATCTCGGTCACGCCCTCGGCCATGCCGCCGAAAATCAGCGAGCGGTGCGACATCGACTTGTCGCCCGGCGCGCGGACGACGCCCTTCAGCGAAGCGACAACAGGACGCGCAGTAAGGGTCGAAGAGGCGGTCACCTGGCCAAAAACTCCGATTGTTCAGGAAACGCCGCGCTGGCGCGGATAAGAAGGCTTTTGACAGCGGCCCCCGTGGGTGGCAAGGGAGCCGGCCGAATTCCGGAATTCAACTCCTGCCGAAGGTAATCCCGTGGCCAAACCCGAACTGGGCCAAAAGCAGGTCTGCCCGAACTGCCAGGCCAAATTCTACGATCTGAACCGTCGCCCGGCGCACTGCCCCAAGTGCGACACCGAGTTCGATCCGCTTGAAGAAGCAATGCGCAACCGCCGCGTTCGCGGTCGCGCCGGCGCCGGCTTCGCCGCCGACGACGAGGCCGAGGATCAAGTCGCCGACAAGTCGGCTGACGGCGACGACGAAGAAGAAGACACCGAAGCCTCGACCCCCGAGATCGACGAGGAAGGCCACGAGCCGATCCTGACGCCGGACGATGACGACGACGGCGAGTCCGGCGCCGACGACGCCGGCATGGGCGCCTCGGATGGCGACGACGACGACGCCCTGGGCGACGACGACGATGACTCGGTGCCCTTCATCGAGGACGAAGACGACGACAGCCTCGACGACGACATCGTCAAGCCGTCGCGCGACGACGATTGATACCAAGGGTCGGAAAAATAAGCGGAAAAAAAGTTGTCAGAGCGGCTTGATCTCTCAAAAGGCCTGACATAGTTTCCGCCCCTCGCTGGAGACTGAAATCTCCGGCGAGGCCGACCGAAAGGTTCGGGGCTTTAGCTCAGTTGGTAGAGCGCTTGCATGGCATGCAAGAGGTCAGCGGTTCGACTCCGCTAAGCTCCACCATCGAAGGCCTCGCGGAACACCCGCGGGGCCTTCGTCCATTCTACCCGGTTCGCCGGTCCATACCCAGGCCGCAAGGCACGGGGCTTTAGCTCAGTTGGTAGAGCGCTTGCATGGCATGCAAGAGGTCAGCGGTTCGACTCCGCTAAGCTCCACCATCGAAGGCCTCGCGGAGCCCCCGCGGGGCCTTCGTCCTTTTCAGCCCTCAGTGATGCGGCGTTAACCGCCACGGCCTATCGCCGACGGCAGTATGCGTTTCCAGACCTTCGCCGCCGCCCTCGTCCTGATCCTGCTCTCGGCCGCCTGGCTGACTCTGAACGTTGATAGAGGGTCGGCCGCCGCCGACGCGCCGACGCCGTCCTGGACACGCACGCCCGCCGACGCGGACCTGCCGTGCCGGGTCGCCTATGTCCACGACGGCGACAGCCTGAGGTGTCAGGACGGCGCCCGCATCCGTCTGCACGCGGTGGCCGCGCGTGAAACGGACGAAACCTGCTCTCCCGGCCACCCCTGCCCCGCCGCCTCGGGCGCAGCGGCGACCCAGGCCCTCAAACGGCTGACCGAAGGCCGGGATCTGACCTGCCGATCCATCGGACGCAGCTACGACCGGATCACCGCCATCTGCTGGACTCCCGAGGGGACCGAGGTGAACTGCGCCATGATCCGCAGCGGCACGACCACGATCTGGCCCCGCTACAATCGTCAGACGCCGATCTGCAGCTGACGACGGCGCCGCACTGCCTTTTTCCGCCGATAGAGGGTATGGAAGCCGCCATATTCGCATTCAGAGGCATGATCCGCCCGTGAGCTCATCGCTGACCGCGTCCTCCGCCGAGGACAAGACCAAGACCCGCGCCATCGTCCCCGTGTCGATGAAGGGCTATGACGCCGACTTCCAGGCCTTCGCCGACGCCCTGGGCGCCTCCTTCGCCCGCTACGGCTTCGCCGTCATCGCCGACCACGGCCTGGAACAGGGTCTGATCGACGCCGCCGTTTCCGACGCCAAGGCCTTCTTCGCCCTGCCTGAGGACGTGAAGCGCCAGTATCATCAGCCAGGCACGGGCGGCGCGCGCGGCCTGACCCCCTTCGGCGTCGAAGCGGCCAAGGGCGCCAAGGCGGTGGACCTGAAGGAGTTCTGGCACACGGGCCGCGAACTGCCGCAAGGCCACCCTTATCGCCAGTACATGCGCGACAACGTCTGGCCGACCGAGGTCGCAGGCTTCCAGGAGCACGTCTACGGCCTGTACGACGGTCTGGACGAACTGGGCCGCCGCGTGCTGAAGGCCATCGCCCGCTATCTGAAGCTGGACGACGCCTATTTCGAGGACAAGGTCCAGCTGGGCAACAGCGTGCTGCGCCTGCTGCACTATCCGCCGATCCCGGCCGACGCCGAGGGCGTGCGCGCAGGCGCCCATGAGGACATCAACGTCATCACCCTGCTGCTGGGCGCCGAAGAAGCCGGGCTGCAGCTGAAGGATTCGGACGGCGAGTGGCTGGACATCGCCCCGCCGCCGGGGGCGCTGGTGGTCAACATCGGCGACATGCTGCAGCGCCTGGTCAACCACGTCCTGCCGTCGACGACGCACCGGGTGGTCAACCCGGCTCCCGAGCGTCGCGGCTTCGCCCGCTATTCGACGCCCTTCTTCCTGCACTTCAACCCGGACTTCCCGATCGAGACCCTGCCCTCGACCATCACCGCGGAAAATCCCGACCGCTATGCGGGCAAGACCATCCTGGCCGAGGACTTCCTGACCGAGCGGTTGAAGGAGATCCGCCTGATCTGATCAGGCCGACGACAGAAATGAGGAAGGGCCGGCGGAGCAATCCGCCGGCCCTTTTTGTCTGTCCGCAGGCACGCCTCAGCGCGCGATGCGCAGTCGGGTGATGTCGCGCCCGATGGCCTTGAAAGCCTCCTTCAGGTCTGTGCCGCTATTGGCCTCAAAGAAGTGCCGATCCGGCGTCGTGGCGCATTCCCGGAGCATTTCCAGAGCGGTGTCGATGCCGGGGCCGCCGACATCCGTCCCCAGGTCGAAGCCGACAGTGTAAACAACCACCCCCTGATCCTGCATCGCCTGACACAGGGCCAGCGACTGCTCGAACGGATGACCATTGGTCGCGTTCTCATTGATGTGTGTGTCCGCGCCGCCGCTGCCGGACCCGGCGTCTGCGGCGATGACTCCGGAACGGAAGGGCGTGTTGAACTCACCGTCCGTCATCAGGATGGCGACCTTCAGCGTCTTGCTGGGATCATAGGCGGCGGGACGACTGTTCACGCCCCAAAGCGAACTGAAGTTCGGTGAGATCATGTACCAGGCCCAGGCGATGCCGATCTGACCCGCGGTCGATCCGCCCGCTTCCAGCTTGTCGATCTCCTTGCCCAGGTCCACGCGACTGCTGGACAAGGGTGTCACGGCGACGCTGGGGCAGGGATTGCTGCTGTCCAGATAGCCGCGGCCGACGTAGGAGCCGACACTCGGGTAGGAGTCGGTATAGGCCTGCGCGCCGGCGCGTTCGCTGACGCAGGTGCTGGAACCCAGCACGGCCACCATGCCGGACGCCGCCGGATAGGCGCGCCACTGGCCGCCGTCCCGACCGTTGAACAGCTTGCCGCCGCTGGAATAGGAATTCCCGCCCTTCACGGTCTTGACCAGACCCAGGCTGCGCGACGTGTCGAGGATGACCTGGCTGCCGCTCTGGCTGGCCACGCGATAGCCGCCGTTGTTCAACTGCGCCATCCCGCCCATGTCGGCCAGCCGCACATAGTCATTGGCGACTAGGCCGTGACCAGACGCCGTCAGGGTCAGTCCGCAATCCGTCCGCACGCACTTGGCCACATAGGCCGTGCCAGAGAAGGAATTGTAGCCCGAAGTATTCAGATAGGTGGAGGTCACGGCCCCGCTGCTGTTCAGCAGACGCAACTGGAACTGGCTGCTGGAGGCGTTCGTCACCTGATAGGCCACGCCGTTGATCGCCGGCATCTTGTCGATGTTCCACATGACCACGCGATCGCCGTTGGCGAACCCATGGCTCGACGCGGTGATGGTGGCCGAACTGTTGCGGTTCACCGCCGACACGGTCCGGATCGTACCCGTTACCCAGGACGCCGCTGTGATCGACTTGGACGTCGCATCCAGCGCGCCGCGCACGCTGTCAGCTGAAACGCCGACGTTCACCCCGGCCGCGTAGGGCACCAGCGCCACCTTGGAGTAGAAGGGTGACTGCTGGTCCTGAACCACCAGTTCGATCAGTTCCTTGGCTGCCGCCCTCAGGTCCTGGATCTTGGACGTCGGCGGACAGTTCTTGCTGCAGTTGTCCATTGAACCGGTGATGTCCAGCGCCATGGCCACCTCGACGTCGCGCGAGGCGCGCAGCACTTCGGAGTGGCTTCCCACCGGCAGATAGTCGTCCAGCAGCTGCCCGTAGGGGGGCAGGACGATGTTGGCGACCAGCACCTTCACGTTCACCCGTGCGTCGGCGATGATGGTGTTGCCCTGCAGGACAAAGCTGGCCGTGTCAGTGCTGGTCTCGCTGAAATAGGCGGGCATGTTGGCCTTGAGCGCAGCCAGACCGATGCGGTTCAGATTGACGTCGTCGGTATATTTCGAACGCGCGGCGGCCAGAGCCGCAGCGTCCAGCGCATCCTGCAGATTGGCCTTCACCTTTGAAGCCTGATGGATATCCACCGCCCCCAGGGTGATCATGACCAGAGCCGGCAACGCCAGTCCGAACATCATGGCCACATTGCCCCGCGTGGCCTGTGCGAAGCGCGCCACGAAGGCGCGCGCGCCATGCACCAGCCGGCTGAATCCGCTCATCTGCCCGTTCGTCACCGTATCGGCCCCATCTGGAATCGGCGGCGGACGCAGGTCCGCAGTCCATCGCAGAGTGCCCCGTTTCAGTTAAGGCTTGGCCCTATGCTGACGGTTAACGCCGTCTTAGCGGTCGACGCAGCGGTCCAGTCCGGCCTCGCGCACCGTGCCCATGGCGGCCTGGATGCGGCTGGCGCGACGCCGGACATAGGGGCCGGGGTCGGCGGCCCGGTAGCGGCGCGGGCTGGGCAGGATGGCGGCCAGGCGGGCGGCCTCGCGCGCAGTCAGATTTTCGGCGCTCTTGTGGAACCAGTGCTGTGAGGCGGCCTCGGCGCCATAGACGCCCGGCGCCCATTCGGCGACGTTCAGGTACATCTCCATGATCCGCCGCTTGCCCCAGCCGATCTCGATCAGGCCGGTGTAGCCGACCTCCAGCCCCTTGCGGACCCAGTCGCGGCCGGGCCACAGGAAGACGTTCTTGGCCGTCTGCTGGCTGATGGTCGAGGCGCCGCGCCTCTTGTCCGAGCCGCGCTGCTCGGCCCGTTCGTTGGCCTCCATCGCCTTCTGGATGGCCTCGACGTCAAAGCCGTGGTGCTGACAGAAGCGGGCGTCCTCGGCGGCGATCACCGCCTCGACCAGACGCGGCGAGATGTGATCCAGCGAGCGCCAGCGATAGTCCATGCCGTGGCCCGCAACCGCCTGCTTGACCATCAGGATGGTGAACAGGGGCGGGACAAAGCGGTGCAGCACCACCCCGCCGACCGGGATCAGGGCCAGGATCAGCAGCAGGGTCAGCAGCGGGCGCCGCTTGCGGGTCTTCGCACGGGTCATGCCGCCATCCTGCCGGGCTCAAGCTTCAGCGCAAGCGCGATCTCAGAGCGAGACCACGCCCGCCTGACCGTCCTCGTCGGCCCAGGCGACGCGCGCCGCGCCCGAACTCATGGCCAGGGCGACGATCGGCGCGCCCTTGTCCTTCCTGATGAAGTCCAGCCCCTGCCCTGCCGGATCAGCCCACCAGACGCGGCCGTCCTCGAGCCCTGCGGCCAGGCGGCCGTGCGCTGGTGCGGCGGCGACCTGGGCGATCAGGGTGCTTTCGTCGAAGCCGATCTCGGTCGCCTCGCGGCCCATCGGGCCGTTGGCGCCGATGAAGGGCCAAAGCACCACGCCTTGGGCGCCGGCGGTGGCCAAAAGCTGCCCCTTGGCCAGGAAGGCGAAGCTCTTGATCTTGGACGGATAGCCGCCCATCCGCATGTTCTTCTGATCCTTCAGGCGCCAGCCGTGCATCTGGTTGTCCTGCATGGCGGTGACGACGAAGGCGCCGTCGGGCGAGAAGCCCACCGCCAGGTGCGAGCCCGCCCAGGCCATCTTGACCGGCTGCTGCTGCTCGATGCGCGCGTACCACAGCCAGGCCCCGCCATAGGTCGAGGTCGCGACGCGACGCCCCTTGGGATCAAAGGCCACGCCCGAAACGGTGCGCTCGTGCTGAAAGTCGCGACGGAAGGCCACGTCCTTGCTGTCGATCACCGACAGGGTGCGCCCCGCCGAGAAGGCGATCAGGCCGCTTTCGGCCGAGGCGTCGATGGCGTCGATCCACTGCCCCTTGGCCGTGGCCAGGACGACGCTCTCGCCCTCGCGGCTCCACACCACCTTGCCGTCGTCGCCGCCCGTGACGACGCCCTCGCCCGAGGGGTGGACAGCAGCGCACAGGATGGCCCCGTCATGGATCTCGCTGCGGGCGCCGTTCTCGAAACGCACCGAACCGTCGCCCAGGGCGAAGATCGCGCCCGTCTTGTCGAACAGGGCGGCGGTGACCTGGGCGTCGAAGGAGAAGGTCGGCATGTCGGCTCACGCAAGGCAGGGAAAGTCAGACGCGCCTCATAGCCTCCTGCGTCGCGTCTGTCGCCAGTCAGGCCTATAGAGACGCTCATGACCCTGCTGCTCATCCCCGGCTTCATGGCCGACGCCACCCTGTGGGACGCCATGGCCGACGACCTGGCCCCCTTCGGGCCTCTGGTCGCCACCGACCTGAGCCGAGGCGAGGACATCGAGACCATGGCCGCCGCCATCCTGGCCGACGCGCCGGATCGCTTCGTCGCCGTGGGCTTTTCCATGGGCGGCTATGTGGCGCGCGAGCTGGCGCGGATCGCACCGGAACGGGTGGAGGCCCTGATCCTGATCGCCACCTCGGCGCGCGGCGACACCGAGGAACTGATCCGCCAGCGTCGCTCGGCCCTGAAGGCGGCGCCCAAGGCCTTCAAGGGCCTGAGCCGCCCGGCCATCGTCTCGTCCTTGCATCCTGATCTGGCGACGGATGAAGCGATGATCGGGCGGGTGCGCGACATGGGTTTGAGGCTGGGCGGCGAGGTCTTCCATCGCCAGTCGGCCATGGCGCGGGCCGGCGACCTGGGCCGACTGGACGAGATCCGTCAGCCGACGCTGATCGTGGCGGCGGACGCCGACCGCCTGCGCGGCCCAGACGAGGCCGAGGAACTGCATCAAGGGATCAAGGGCTCGACCATGGTCCACGTCGCGCACAGCGGCCACATGATCCCGCTGGAACAGCCCAAGGCGCTAGCCCGGGTAATGACGAACTGGCTGTCCCCCCTCTCCCAATGGGAGAGGGCTTGAGGCTCGGAGAGCCGAAGGCGATCCGCCAGCCGAAAGGGTGAGGGTCGCGATCAAAAGTCGGCCGAAGGCCGTGGCGTTGCGGCTCACGCCGACTGAAACGTCAGCCCCTCACCCTTTCGCGCCAGGGCGACGGCTGCGCCGACGCGCGCTCAAGCCCTCTCCCGCCGGGAGAGGGTCGGCGTTCTACTTATGCGTTTCGACCCAGCGCTGGGTCATCAGAGCGCCCGAGGCGTAGGCTTCCTGCAGTTCCACGCTCCAGTAGTTGAGCATGTCCAGCGGGATGACCGCGCCCGAGACGGCGCAGCGCACATGGTCGCCGCCCTTGACGATTTCGAACTCGGGCGTGCCGTAGATCAGTTTGGCCTCGACCCGCGCGCGAGGGGGCGGGTTCATGCCGCGCAGGCCTCGAACCCGGCCTTGAGCTCGGCCTCGTTCAGGTCGCGGCCGATGAAGACGGCGCGGCTCCAGCGACGTTCCTTGTCGCCCCAGGGCTGCTGCAGGTCGCCTTCCAGGATCATGTGCACGGCCTGGAAGACCAGGCGGCGGTCCTCGCCGTCGACGTCGATGATGCCCTTGGCGCGCAGGATGTTCTGGCCCTGCTCGCCCAGCAAGCGGTCCAGCCAGGCGGTGAACTTGGCGCCGTTCAGCGGCCGGTCCAGCGTCAGCGAGATGCCCTTGATGTCGTCGTTGTGGGCGTGACCGCGCGGGCCGTGGTCGTGATGGTCGTGGCCGTGGTCATGACCGCAATGCTCGTCATGCACATGGTCATGATCGTGGTCGTGGTCGTGATGGGCATGACCGCAATGTTCGTCGTGGACGTGGCCCTCGGCGCCGTGGGGCGGGTTCACGAAGTCCGGCTTGACCTCGAGGATGCGCTCCAGATCGAAGGCGTGCAGGCCCAGAACCTGATCCAGCGGCACGTTCGAGCGCTCGGCGCGAACGATGGGGGCCAGGGGGTTGAGGGCGCGCAGGCGGGCTTCGACGGCGGCCAGCTGGGCCTCGTCCACCAGGTCGATCTTGTTCAGGATGATGCGGTCGGCGAAGGCGACCTGCTCGCGCGCTTCCTTGCTGTCATCCAGACGCGCCATGACGTGCTTGGCGTCGACCAGGGCGGTCACGCTGTCCAGCTGGGTCTTGGCCTTGACCTCGTCGTCGACGAAGAAGGTCTGGGCCACCGGGCCGGGGTCGGCCAGGCCCGTGGTTTCGACGATGATGGCGTCAAAGGCGGGCTTGCCGGGACGCTGGCGCTTCATCAGGCCCGAGACCACCCGGATCAGGTCGCCGCGCACCGTGCAGCAGACGCAGCCGTTGTTCATCTCGAACACGTCCTCGTCGGCGCCGACCACCAGGTCGTTGTCGATGCCGATCTCGCCGAACTCGTTGACGATGACGGCGTAGCGCTTGCCGTGGTCCTCGGTGAGGATGCGGTTCAAGAGGGTGGTCTTGCCGGCGCCGAGGTAGCCGGTGAGGACGGTGACGGGTGTCTTCTGGGTCATGAGCGGCTAGATGGCGGCTGAATGGCCAGAAGGGAAGAGGCGCCGAACGCTTAACAGCTCGGGCAATCCGGCAGGGCGCCGCTTTCCAGCTGGAAGGTGGTATGGCTGACGCCGAAGCGGCTGCGGGCCACGCCCTGGGCCTCGATCAAAAGAGCATCGGCGTCGGGTCGGTCGTGGACCAGATGCGCCGTCAGGGCCGTGTCCGTGGTCGACAGGCCCCAGATGTGCAGGTCGTGCACGGCGCTGACGCCCGGCAGAGCCAGGAAGGCGTCGCGAACCTGATCCACCTCGACCCCGTTCGGGGCGGCGTCGAGCGCCAGATTGACCGAGTCCTTCAGCAGGCTCCAGGTGCCGATCATGATGACGACCACGATGCCCAGGCTGACCAGGGCGTCGATCACAGCCCAACCGGTCAGCAGGATGACGGCTCCGGCGACGACCACGCCCAGCGACACCGCCGCATCCGCCATCATGTGCAGATAGGCCCCGCGCACGTTCAGGTCCTTGTGCTGGTCCTTCATGAACAGCAGGGCCGTGCCCAGGTTGATGAAGAAACCTATGCCCGCCACCACCATGATGACGCCGGACGCCACCGGCGCCGGCTCGGCCAGACGACGGATGGCCTCAAAGGCGATGGCCCCGCAGGCGAAGATCAGCAGCAGGGCGTTGCCCAGGGCGGCCAGAACGGTGGCCTTGCCATATCCATAGGTGCGCTTGGGGCCGGCGGCGCGGCGGGCCAGCCAGGCCGCGCCGCCGGCCATGGCCAGGCCCAGGACGTCGGACAGGTTGTGGCCCGCGTCGGCCATCAGGGCGGTCGAGTCGGCCCAAAGTCCGGCGCCGAACTCGCAGGCTACAAAGGCCAGGTTGACGATCAGGCCGACGGCGTAGCGCCAGTCACCCGTGTCCACCGGCCCATGATGATGCCCGCCGATACCGTGGGAATGGCCGTGGTCATGACCATGCGAATGGTCATGGCCCGCGTGTGAGTGGTCGTGTGCGTGATCGTGCGCCATGCAACCCCTCTAGGCCCGCTCGCCGCGCCACGTCAACGACAACGAACATAAGTCATTGAATGTAAATATATAACCTATCAACGCATCAGTGCTGATGGGTCATCACCAAGAAGCCGATCAGGATCAGGGCCACGCCCAGGATGGCGCCTTCATAGCGCGCCCAACGTTCCAGCCGCAGGATGGAGTATCCGGCGCTGGCCAGCGCCGCCAGAAGGGTCATTCCCAGCACCGTCCCGGCGGCGAAGCTGAGCGTCAGCAGGGCCAGGGCCATGACGCCCTCGGTCGCCGACGACAGATAGATGGGCAGCAAGACCTCGCCCGGCGTCACCGCCATCATCAGCACCAGGCCCCAGAAGGCGGCGCGGTCCGACACAGCCGGCTCAGGCGTTTCGGCCTCCGGCCCCGTCGCCGTGATCGGCTTCTGCAAGGAGGCCCGCGCCAGATAGAAGGCGCCGAATATAAAGAGCAGGGCCGCCGACAGATGCGGCAGCAGCCCCCCGATCCAGGCGTTCAGCGCCAGCCCCGCAGCCACGATCAGCGACCCGACCAGGGCGGTGGAGGCGATGTGGGCCAGGCCCGCCGTCACCGCCACCGTCATGACCCGCATCAGGCTCCAACGCTGCGCCCGGCCCACCAGGACAAAGGGCAGCCAGTGGGTCGGCAGGGCCGCATGCAGGAAGGCCGCGACGAATCCCCCGCCCAGAAGCGATATCAGAACAGGCTGCTGGAGATCGGGCGGCGACATTCCGCGCCTTCTATATTGTTACTTTGTAACAGTCGAGAGGGGTGACGCCGATTCTGCACGCCGTCGCCGTATCCGGCTGAGCGCGACAGGCGTCACGCCCAGGTAGCGGGCGATGTCCACCTGCATCAACCGCGCCGCCAGATCGCCCTGCTCGGCGATGAAGCGGCGATACCGCGCCTCGGCGGACAAACACAGAAGGTCATGCTCGCGAACCTCCTTCTTCAGCGCCATCGCCTCGGACATCTCGAGAAAAAGCGCCGAAAGCTCGGCGTCGCCCGCCATCGCTGCGCGGAACCGGTCATAGCCGAGGATCAAGACTTCGGACTGCTCAAGACAGGCGGCGGAAAAGGCGCTGGTCCCGCCCGCGATCTGCGACCGCCGTGAACCGAACACTCCGGCGTCGGCGATGAAGCTCTTGATCCACTCCTTGCCGTCGTGGGTCAGGTAGGACAGCTTCACCAGCCCGCCCCGCAGAACATGAATGTCGCGCGACGGATCGCCCTGCCGGAACACCACCTCGCCCTTCTCGAAACGGCGCCCCTGAACATGACGCGCCAGGGCCGGATCGGACCTCAGCCGCTCTACCAGACGATCAAGGGCCACGCCCCCTCCTTAATATTGCGCTCAAACGAGCACGCGCTGAACCTGGGTTAAGTCGCCCCTGCGCGCCGCAGAGCAGAACCCTGCCTCCACACCTTAGTGCAGAGGCGCCCATGTTATCCCACCCTCGCAAGATACTGCTGACCGGCGGAACCTCCGGTATCGGCCGTCACCTGGTCGACCGACTGTGCGACGCAGGACATCAACTGGTCGTCCTGGGCCGATCAGAGACGGCTCTGGCGAGACTGAAGGCCGAGCGCCCGGCGGTGGCCGCCTATCGTTGCGACCTGTCGAACCAGCAGGACGTCCAGGACGCGGCCGCATTGATCTGGGCCGACCATCCCGACCTTTCCGTCCTGATCAACAACGCCGGCGTGCAGTTCACCCCCCAGTTCCATCAAGCCGGCTTTCGCTTTGACAGCATCGGTTATGAGACCACGGTCAATTTCCTGGCCCCCGTCTGGCTGACCGCCCTCAGCCTGCAGGGCCTGCTGGCCCACCCCGACGGCGGCCATGTGGTCAATATCTCCTCGGGCCTGGCCTTCTATCCCAAGACAACCTCTGCGGTTTACTGCGCCACCAAGGCCGCGCTCCGCTCCTTTTCCCAGAGCCTGCGTTATCAGCAGGAAGGCGGCGTCAGGGTGATCGAGGTCATACTGCCCGTCGTCGATACGCCCATGACCCAAGGGCGCGGCAAGGGAAAGATGCCCGCCGCCACCGCCGCCGATCACATCATGAAAGGCCTCCGGCGAGGCCGCCCCGAAATCTATGTCGGCCGTGCGCGGCTGATTCCCCTTCTGGCCGTGCTGGCCCCCTGGCTTATCCGGGACATCCTGCGCCACGGCTGAAGGCTCGGTCGCGCGCTCGCCCCCTTGCGGGTGCGCGACAAATCAGGCCAAATCCAGCCAGCAACGCCGCCTGTGCAGGGTTTTAGCCCCCGAAGTCGCCCTTTCGCGTTGACTCTGGCGCACCCTTCCGTATATGTCGCCGCTCTTCGCCCGCAGGGTCTCCTAGCGGGCGCATTCTTTTTTGCGTTCACGCTGAGGCTTCCAAATGTACGCGGTGATCAAGACCGGCGGAAAGCAGTACCGGGTTCAACCGGGCGATGTGATTGTTGTCGAGAAGATCGACGGCGACGCTGGCGCTGCCGTCAATTTCGGTGAAGTCCTCATGCTGGGCGGCGACAAGGGTGTTACGGTCGGCGCTCCGCTGATCGACGGCGCCGCTGTCGCAGCGACGCTGATCGAGACCCGCAAGGGCGAGAAGGTGAAGATCTTCAAGAAGATCCGTCGTCAAGGCTATCGCCGCACGAACGGCCATCGCCAGATGGAATCGGTCCTGCGCATCACGGGCATCGAAGGCGCCGGCGAGAAGGCCAAGTGGGACGGCAAGGTTGAGCTGATCACCAAGGCCGAGATCAACGCCCGCGCTCGCGGCCTGGCCCCGCGCGCCGAAGCCTAAGACATTCACCGGCGCCGGGATCGGCGCCTAGCAGGACGAAGGTCGCGCTCAAGCAGCCCGCAAGGGCGGTAGCGCACCAAGGAAGAGGAGCAGCAAGATGGCTCACAAGAAATCCGGTGGTTCGTCGCGTAACGGTCGCGACTCCGAGTCGAAGCGCCTTGGCGTGAAGAAGTACGGCGGCGAGAAGGTTCTGGCCGGCAACATCCTCGTGCGTCAGCGCGGCACCACCTTCCACCCGGGCGACAACGTCGGCCTGGGCCGCGACCACACCCTGTTCGCCACGGTGAACGGTTCGGTGAAATTCACCACCAAACGTGGTGGTCGTTGTTACGTGTCGATTCTCGCGGCCAACGACGACGCTCAGGCCATGGCCGCCGAGTAACGCGAACTGGACCAAATCCGGGATCGCGTTGCTCAAGAAGCCGCGATCCGGACCAGGGAAATTTTCCGCGGGGAGTCTGGATCACCAGGCTCCCCGTTTGCGTTTCCCCGCCTCGCTGACCGCCCGAGCCCTGATGAACAAGGACGGCGGTCGCACCAGAGGGGCGTGACCCATGTGCGTGATTGAAACTTCTCCCGTCGTCGAAACGCGGCGCCTCATCCTGCGTGCGCCCGGCGCCCAGGACGTGACCCGCATCGCCGCCCTGGCCAATGACCGCGACATCGCACGCATGACCAAGCGGATGCCCCACCCGTTCAAGGTGGAGGACGCCGAGGACTTCGTCCTGCACGTCGCGGCCCAGGACCCCAGGCGCGCCAACACCTTCGTCATCGAGCACGAGGACCTGGGACCGGTCGGCGTCATCGGCCTGTTCGAGAGCGAGGACGCCGTGCCCGAAGCTGGCTACTGGATCGGCCGCGAATTCTGGGGCCGGGGTTTCGCGACCGAGGCTCTGGAGGGGGCCCTGGTCTGGGCCTCGAAGCGCTGGAAGCGCCGCGCCCTGGTGGCCGGTCACTTCGCCGACAATCCCGCCTCGGGCCGCGTGCTCGAGAAGGCCGGCTTCCTCTACACCGGTGAGACCCGCCCCGCCTTCAGCCAGGCGCGCGGCGCGATCGCCGACACCCGAATGATGGTCTGGTTGGCCTGATAGAACACTGATTTCACGGGAATTTCGGTCAGCATTGCAGTTTTTTCAGAGATCGGAAAAAAGCCTGTTGACCGCCCGAAAGGTCCCCCCTATTAGTCCGGGCCTCGGCGGGGCGACCCACCGGGCCCAGGTGGCGGAATTGGTAGACGCGCTGGCTTCAGGTGCCAGTGGCTTAACGGCCGTGGAGGTTCGAGTCCTCTCCTGGGCACCACATTCTCAAACGGCGTCGCATCCGATCGGATGCGGCGCCGTTTGTCATTTCAGCCCTCCCCTTTATCGGCTGCGACAGCAAAGGTTGGCGCTGTGTCCTAGCGATAGCGCGCGGTTCGTCTATGTTGTCGCCCTGAACGACGTCCAGAGTTTCCAAGCATGACCGTTTACCTGCACGAAGGCGACCTGCCCGACGGCCTCGACCTCGGCCCCGAGGTCGCGATCGATTCCGAGACCATGGGCCTGCGCTTCCGTCGCGATCCCCTGTGCGTGGTGCAACTGTCGTCGGGCAATGGCGACGCCCATGTCGTGCGGCTGAACCGCCCCGGCTATGACTGCCCCAACCTGAAGGCCCTGCTGGCCGATCCCAAGGTGCTGAAGATCTTCCACTTCGGACGCTTCGACATCGGCATGTTCGATCTGCACCTCGGCGTCGAGACCCGCCCGGTCTATTGCACCAAGATCGCCTCGAAGCTGGCCCGCACCTACACCGACCGTCACGGCCTGAAGGACGTGGCGCGCGAACTGGCCGGCGTGGACATGTCCAAGGCACAGCAGAGCTCGGACTGGGGCTCGCCGGCCCTGTCGCAGGCCCAGTTGGACTACGCCGCCTCGGACGTCCTCTATCTGCACGCCATCAAGGCGAAACTGGACGTCATGCTGGAGCGCGAAGGTCGCGCCGAACTGGCCCGCGCCTGCTTCGACTTCCTGCCCACCCGTTCGCGTCTCGACCTGGCCGGTTGGGACGAGATCGACATCTTCGCCCACGCCTGAGGACGAGCATGAGCGACCGCGACGCCCAGGAAGCGCGCAAGCGGGCCGACGAGGCCCGGGTCGCCCAGGCGGGCGAGCGCTGGCGCGCGCGTTCGCGTCGGGTCAAGCTGTATCGCCGCGTCCTGCCCATCGTCATCCTGATGCTGGCGGGCGGGGCCCTGACCTGGACCGTGTTCCGCACCGTCATGTCGGGGGTCGAACGCAAGGCCAGCGAAAGCCGCGAGATCCGCCTCGACAACCCCATGTTCCATGGCCAGGACGCCCAGGGCCGCTCCTTCGTCGTCGGGGCCAAGGGGGCCATCCGCGACCCGGCCACAGGGCATTTCCGCCTGGTCGGACCACTGCTGAAGCTGAACCTCGGCGGGCGCAAGGTGACGGAACTGACCGCCGACGGCGGCACCTATATCGAGACCAGCCGCAAGGTGGTGATCGGTCCGAACGTGAAAATTTCGGATGGCGGCTCCGGCTTCGTCCTGACCACGCCGGAAGCCGTGGTCGACACCAACACCGGCGTGGTGACGGGCGACAAGGGCGTCCAGGGGCAAGGGCCCCTTGGAACCATAAACGCTTCGTCCTATGCCATCTATGATCAGGGCCAACGGGTCGTCTTCAGCGGCCAGGGCGACAACAAGATGAGCGGGACCATCAACCCCGCAGGATCCGACAGATGACCATGTCCAAGTCGAACACCATGATCGCAGGCGCCGCCCTGCTGCTGGCCCTGACGATTCCGGCCTCGTCGGGGGCGCAAAGCCGCGCCGACGCCTCGAAACAGCCGGTCCAGTACGGCGCCGACGGCGGCGAATACACGCCCAACGGCTTTTCCCTGCGCGGTCGGGCCGAACTGACCCAGGGCGGCAACCGTCTGCGCGCCGACGCCATCACCGGCGTCACGACCAACGGCGACCTCAGCCGGGTCGAGGCGGTCGGCAACGTCTACTTCGTCACCCCGGACCAGAGCATGCGCGGCGACCGCGCCGTCTACACCCTGAACAACGCCGAGGTGGTGGTGACGGGCGACGTCATCCTGACTCAGGGCAAGAACGTCCTGACCGGCAATCGTCTCGTCTATAACGTCCGCACCGAGAGCGCCCGCATGGAAGGCGGCTCCGGCCGCGTCCAGGGCGTCTTCTATCCGCAAGGGAACTGACCCCGCTTGGCGCGCAAGGAACTCTCAGCCCTCAACCTTGATCAGGCGGCCGTCGATGACGCGTCCCCCGTCGAGGCCGCGCGCCAGACCGGCCTGCGCGTCGAGCACATCGCCCGCAGCTTCGGCCAGCGTCAGGTGGTCAAGGACGTGTCCCTGACCGTCCAGCGCGGCGAGGTCTGCGGTCTGCTGGGTCCCAACGGGGCGGGCAAGACCACCTGCTTCTACATGATCACCGGCCTGATCCCGGCGGACAGCGGCTCGATCTGGCTGGACGGCCAGGAGATCACCCAACAGCCCATGTATCAGCGCGCCCGCATGGGCCTGGGCTATCTGGCGCAGGAAGCCTCCATCTTCCGCGGCATGACGGTGGAGCAGAACATCAAGGCCGTGGTCGAACTGCGCGAGAAGACCGCCGCCGGCGTCCGCGAGGAAACCAGCCGCCTGCTGGAAGAGCTGCGCATCGACCACCTGCGCCACGCCCCGGCTACCGGCCTGTCCGGCGGCGAGCGACGCCGCGTCGAGATCGCCCGGGCGCTTGCCGCTCGCCCCAGCTTCATGCTGCTGGACGAACCCTTCGCCGGCATCGATCCCCTGGCCATCGCCGACATCCGTCATGTGATCCGCTATCTGTCCAGCCAGGGCATCGGCGTGCTGATCACCGACCACAATGTGCGCGAGACCCTGGACATCATCGACCGCGTCTCGATCATCTCGGCCGGCTCGGTCCTGTTCGAAGGTACGGCTGACGAAGCCGTCCATGACGCCGAGGTGCGCCGCGTCTATCTCGGCGAGATGTACGCCTGACGCGTTGCGACCTTCTGGCGAACGCCCTGTTCGCCAGACGTTAAGGTCTCTGCCGCACGATCCCAGCAAGAACCGGGCCAATCGCGCCCGTCGGAGGGATTGAAACGCCGTGATCGGTCAGAGGCTGGAGGTCAGACAGGGTCAGGGGCTGGTCATCACGCCCCAGCTGCAGCAGGCGATCAAGCTGCTGCAGCTGTCGAATCTCGAGCTGGAAGCCTTTGTCGAGGGCGAGCTGGAACGGAACCCCCTGCTGCAACGTGACGAGGGTGATCCGAGCGGCGATGGCTCCGCCGAGCCGCCCGAAACCGCCCCCTCCTCTGACGCCGCCGAACTGCAGTTCACCGAGCCTTCGGGCGAGGCCGAACGCGCCATGGATGCGCGTACCGAGGACCTGTACGATGACGCGCCCGGCGAACGCGACGCCGAGCGCAAACGCGACGCGGGCGAAGCGGGCGAGCAGCCCGGCCTGTCCGACTGGTCGCGCGCTGGCAACGGCGGCGGCATGGACGGCGAGGATATGGAGCGTCCCGACACCCGCGACGTCACCCTGTGGGAGCATCTGCAGGCCCAGGCCTCGTCGGCCGGATTCAGCGCCGCCGACCACGCCATAGCCCTGACCCTGATCGACGCCACCGACGAGGGCGGCTACCTGCGCGGCGAGTTGCAGGAAATCGCCGACCGACTGGGCGTGGACCTGGAACGAATCGAGGCGGTTCTGACCGTCTGCCACGGATTTGAGCCGACCGGGGTCATGGCCCGCTCGGCCCCCGAGTGCCTCAAGCTGCAACTGATCGAACGCAACCGCTTCGATCCGGCGATGGCGGCGCTTCTGGACAATCTGGAGCTGCTGGCCCGCCGCGATCTGCCGGCCCTGCGCAAGGTCTGCGGCGTTGACGCCGACGACCTGACCGACATGATCACCGAGCTGAAGGCCCTGACGCCGCGCCCCGGCGCCGGTTTCGGCGGCGAGCCGGCCCAGACGGTCGTGCCTGACGTCCATGTGCGGCCCGACCCCGCCGGCGGCTGGCGCGTCGAGCTGAACAGCGAGACCCTGCCCCGCCTTCTGATGGACAAGCGTTATCATGGCGTGGTCGCGGCAGGCGCGCGATCCGAGACCGAAAAGGCCTATGTCGCCGAATGCGCCGCCCAGGCCAGCTGGCTGGTCAAATCTCTGGACCAGAGGGCCAAGACCATCCTGAAGGTCGCCTCCGAGATCGTGCGCCAACAGGACGCCTTCCTGGCTTTCGGCGTCGAGTTCCTGCGCCCCCTGACGCTGAAAACGGTGGCCGACGCCATCGAGATGCATGAATCGACCGTCAGCCGCGTCACCTCGAACAAGTATGTCGCCACCCCGCGCGGGGTTTTCGAACTGAAATTCTTCTTCACCGCCGCGATCCAGTCGTCGGACGGAGGAGCGTCTCACTCGGCCGAAGCCGTCCGTCACCGGATCAAGGCCATGATCGATAACGAGGCCGCAGACGGCGATGTTCTGAGCGACGACCGGATCGTCGAAATTCTCAATGAAACCGGCATCGACATCGCCCGGCGCACCGTGGCGAAATACCGGGAAGCTCTTAGAATTCCGTCCTCTGTCCAGCGCCGCAGACTGTTGAAGGCCGGCTGATCACGGTGCGGCGAAGCGTCACCACAAATCGGTGATCGGCGTTGACACCAAACGCGACCCGTCGCGTTCTATGCCTATGCAGATCCAAGTCAGCGGCAAGCAAGTGGATGTCGGCGAAGCGCTAAGCTCGCGCATCTCCCAGGAACTCGAAGAGGGAGTCGGCAAGTATTTCGCCCGCGGCGGCGAAAACGCCGAGGTCGTGGTGTCCAAGGACCGCCACGGCTTCCGCGTCGATTGCTGGGTCCGTCTGGCTTCGGGTCAGAGTCTGGTGACGACCGGCTTCGGCGGCGACGCCCAGGCCGCCTTCGCCGACAGCCTGGACAAGCTGGAGAAACGCGTTCGCCGCTACAAGCGCCGCCTGAAGGATCACCACATCGGTCCCAAGGGCCTGTCGCCCGAGAAGACCGAGGACGCGGCGCGCGAGATCGCCGCCCTGACCGTCTTCCGCAATCCGGACACGGTCGAGGACGAGGCCTTCGGCGACGCCGGCGCGCCTGACGAACCCCCGCCCGTCGGCATGGTCATCGCCGAAACCGAAGCGGAGATTCGCACCATCACCGTCGGTCGCGCCGTGCTGGAACTGGACATGACCGGCTATCCGATCGTCATGTTCCGCAATGCGGCCCACGGCGGCCTGTCGGTCGTCTATCGCCGCCCTGACGGCAATGTCGGCTGGATCGATCCCGAGCGGACTCTCAAGACGACGAACGGCTCGGGGTCGTAAGACTTCCCCGCGGGGGGCGAAGGCGCTAGAAGACGCCTCGCCCTTCCGCAATGTCGGGTACCAAGGTTCGGGGTGATTATGGACATCGCTGATTTGCTGTCGTCGGGCGGGATCGTCCTGCGGGGCGGCGTGTCATCCAAGCGTCAGGCGTTGCACACCGTGGCCGAGGCCGCGTCCGTGGCCCTGGGCATTGACGAGGATCGGGCGCTGGACGCCCTCCTGGAGCGAGAGGCGCTCGGCTCGACGGGTCTCGGCTCGGGCGTCGCCGTGCCGCACGCCCGCATCAAGGGCCTGGACCGCGTCTGCGCCGTCTTCGTCCGGCTGGAGACGCCCGTCGCCTATGAGTCGCTGGACGATCGCCCTGTCGATCTTCTGTTCGCCCTGTTCGCGCCGCTGAACGCCGGCGCCGAGCATCTGCGTGCGCTGGCGGCCGTGTCGCGCGCCATGCGCTCGCCCGAGCTGCGCGAGCACCTGCGCCAGGCCCGCACCATCGACGCCGTACGCGCCCTTTTCGTCAAGGATGTCCCGGCCAGCGCGGCCTGAGCCGAGATTTCAGGCCCCTCGGAACGACGCGCAACCAGGCCGGAAGGTCAGTCGCCCGCCAGACATCAGTGAACGGAGACCGGCTCCAGTTCATGGGCCGCAGCGGCCGCAAATGCGGTCTCGCGATCGAGCATGACGGCCAGACGCTCGCCGTCGGCGCCATGTACGGCGTAGAGGATCTGATCGGGATCAATATCCACGCCGGGGCCCACCTCGACATGGGCGTCTTCCATCAGGTCCGATGCGCGGATTGCGCGCACATAGACCAGGTCGGGCGCGCCCAGGCCCGCGAATTCTGACTTGTTCATCATCGGCGTCATAGGACCGCCTCCTTACGCTTGACTGAACGCCCGGCAAGCCGAGCGGTTCGACGGCTGGATTCAGCCCGTCGTAATGGGAATACGCCGGACCTGACGGTCCTGCTCCGGCCGGACCAGGTCGACGTGCAGCAGACCGTGCTCCAGTTTCGCCTCGGCCACCTCAAGCCCGTCGGCCAGGACGAAACTGCGGACGAAACCCCGTGCCGCAATGCCGCGATGCAGGAAGGCCTGTTCGCCTCGCCCGGCGTCGTCGCGCTTGCCGGCGATGGTCAGTTGGCGCCCCTCCAGGGTGACGGCCAGTTCCTCGGGCGAAAACCCGGCCACGGCCAGGCTGATGCGCACTGCGGCTTCGCCGACCTGCTCGACATTATAGGGAGGGTAGCTTTCCGCCGCCGCCTTGGCCGCACGATCGATCAGGGCGCGGGTATGGTCGAACCCCAGCAGAAAGGGACTGTCGAACAAAATGGCGCGCGTCGTCATAAGGTCCTCGCAAGAAGCGACCCGGCCATCCGCGCCCTCCCTGAAGCGGCAAGGACGCGCGGCCGTTTGCAACAAATGGTTATGGGCGGCCACGGGGTCAACTGTTCGTCTGGGCGCATCCCCGTTCACGTGACATACAGGTTGGAACCTTCACTGTAGGGCCACGTTTTTCGGCCTGACCGATCCACTTCAAAAGGACATCCCATGCGCGCCAAGCTCATCGTCGCCAGCGTCAGCATCGCCGCCATGCTCGGCGCCGGCGCCTGCACCACGACCGATCCCTACAGCTCGACCCCCACCCGCAACAACACCGGCACGGGCGCCATCGCCGGCGCCCTGGGCGGCGCCCTGCTCGGCTATCTGACCAATACCTCGAACGGCGAACAGGGCCGCAAGAACGCCCTGATCGGCGCCGGCATCGGCGCCTTGGCCGGCGCGGGCGTCGGCCAGTACATGGACCGCCAGCAGCGCGCTCTCGAAGCCGAACTGTCGGGCACCGGCGTCGGCGTGGCCCGTCAGGGCGACACCCTGGTGCTGCGCATGCCGTCCGACGTGACCTTCGCCACCAACCAATCGAGCCTCGACAGCCGCTTCCTGCCGGTTCTGGACGACGTGGCCCGCGTGCTGAACGAGTATGACCGCTCGATGGTTGATGTCATCGGCCACACCGACGCCTCGGGCGGCGACGCCATCAACCAGCCGCTGTCGGAGCGCCGCGCCTCGTCGGTCGCCTCCTATCTGATGGACCATGGCGTGATCCGCGAGCGCCTCTATGTCGCCGGCAACAGCTCGCGCAATCCGATCGCCGACAACACGACGGTCGACGGCAAGGCCAAGAACCGCCGCGTCGAAATCCTGATCCGCCCGTTCACGGGCTGAGCCGGCGGGATCGCCGAAACGACAAAGGGCGGCGCTTCGGCGCCGCCCTTTTTGCTTTCCGCCTCGCGCCTAGCGGGCGCTTTCGGGCCGCCCGATCGAACTGTAACGGAAACCGCGCGCCTTCATGTCGTCGGGGCGGTAGACGTTGCGCAAGTCGACCATGACCGGCTGCTTCAGCAACAGCTTGACCCGATCGAGGTCCAGGGCCCGGAACTGATCCCATTCGGTCAGGATGACCACCACGTCGGCGCCCTCGACCGCCTCATAGGGGCCATCGCGGAAGACAACGCCGTCCAGAAGCTTGGCGGCCTCGTGCATGCCCTCGGGGTCGAAGGCCTGGACCGTCGCCCCCATGGCGATCAGGGCCGGCGCCACGTCCAGCGACGGCGCATCACGCATGTCGTCCGTATTCGGCTTGAAGGTCAGGCCCAGCAGGCCGACCGTCTTGCCCTTCAGGTCCGTCGCCCCCAGGGCGGCGGCGACACGATCGGCCATGGCCTTTTTGCGGGCGTCGTTGACCTCAACCGTGGTCTCGATCAGACGCAGCGGCGAGCCCGCGTCGGTCGCGGTGCGCACCAGGGCCAGGGTGTCCTTGGGGAAGCAGGAGCCGCCGTAACCCGGTCCGGCATGCAGGAACTTGCCGCCGATCCGGTTGTCCAGACCGATGCCGCGGGCCACCTGCTGCACGTCGGCCCCCAGGCTTTCGCACAGGTCGGCCATCTCGTTGATGAAGGTGATCTTCAGCGCCAGGAAGGCGTTAGCGGCGTACTTGGTCAGTTCCGAGGTGCGCCGGCCGGTGAACAGTATCGGCGTCTCGTTCAGATTCAGGGGGCGATAGAGTTCGGCCATCACGGGGCGAGCGCGCTCATCCTCAAGACCGACGACAACCCGATCGGGGCGTTTGAAGTCGCCGATAGCGGCGCCTTCGCGCAGGAACTCGGGGTTGGAGACCACGGCGAAGTCTGCGTCGGGGCGGCGGGCCCGGATGATGCGCTCGATCTCGTCGCCAGTGCCGACCGGCACCGTGGACTTGGTGACGATGACCGTAAAGCCTTCGATCAGGTCAGCGATCTCTTCGGCGGCGGCATAGACATAGGACAGGTCGGCGTGGCCGTCGCCGCGACGCGACGGGGTGCCCACGGCGATGAAGACGGCGTCGGCCTTGCGGATGGCGTCGGCGCCGTCCAGGGCGAAGGACAGGCGGCCGTCGCGCACATTGGCGGCGACCAGATCCTCGAGCCCCGGCTCATAGATCGGCATGCGGCCGGCGTTCAGCTGGTCGATCTTGGCGGCGTCCTTGTCGACGCAGGTCACCACGTGGCCGAAATCGGCAAAACAGGCCCCGGAAACAAGCCCGACGTAGCCGGTGCCGATCATTGCGACGCGCATGCGCTCACCCTCTTGATGCAGTCAGGCCGAGATAACGCCCAAGCATGACATTCGCCAGTCAACCTAACGGACTGGCGACAAAGAAAAAGGGCGGCCGACCCGAATGGATCGACCGCCCTTAATCTTATCGACCTTCGAGGTCATCGGGGCCGGTCTGAACCGGCCCCTCCGAGCCTTAGAAGTTGATGTCGATGGTGGCGCGACGGTTGAGCGGCTCGCGCACGCCGTCGGCCGTGGCCTTGGCCAGAGCGGTTTCGCCCTTGCCGTCGAGGGCGATGACGCCGCCGTTGACGCCTTGAGCGACCAGGGCGTCAGCCACGGTGCGCGAACGACGGTTCGACAGGCCGAGGTTGTAGGCCGGCGCACCCGAGGTGTCGGTGTGACCGACGATCAGGATGCGGGTCGGCGCGCCCGACTTGGCGTAGTTGGCGGCTTGCGTCACCACCGAGCGGGCTTCCGCCGTCAGGTCCGAACGATCCCAGTCGAAGTAGACCACGAACTGACGCGCGGCCGGCTTGGCCGGAGGCGGCGGAGGCGGCGGCGGGGCGGCGGGGAGGCGGCGGGGGCGGCGGCGGCGGGGGCGGGGGCGGCGGGGAGCCGCCGGCTCGGCGCCGAAGGCGTAACGCAGGCCCAGGGTCACGGTGTGCGACTGGTCGTAGTCGCCGGTCCACTCGCCGAACGGGATGGCGCCAGCGCCAGCCACCGACGAATCGAAGGCGGCGTCGCCCGTCAGGTAACGATAGGTCAGGTCGATGTTGGCGCGGTCGCCCACAGCCCAGGCCAGACCCGCGATCGCCTGAGCGGCGAACTTGGTCGAGCTGTCGTCAGCGACGAGGCTCACGGCGGGGGTGGCGCGCAGACGGCCGACCGTGTCGGTGCTGACGCGGTTCACGCCGACGCCCAGACCGACGAAGGGACGGATGCCCCAGGCTTCCCAGCCGAAGTCGTACAGGACGTTGGCCATCAGGGAGGTCGACTCGATGTCGCCTTCCGGCGAATGGCAAGACCGGTGGCCGGGGTCAGGTTGCACAGGCCCTGGGTGCCTGAGACGGCGCGAACGCGGCCGATGTCGCCCGAGCGGTAGCCGCCTTCGAGTTCGACGCGCCAGTTCGGGTTGAAGCGGTAACCGAGACGGGCGAACGCCGCCCAGCCGTCGTTCACTTCCCAGTTCCAGTTGGCGCCGGTCGTGGACGATTCCGCATTGATGTCGTCGATGATGTGGTAGCCGGCGTCGATCGCGCCGTACCAGCCATCCGGCTCAGCCGAAGCGGCGCCCGCCGACAGGGCCAGAGCCGCCGCCGCGCTAGATGCCAGGATCAAACTCTTGACGCGCATATAGCGGCCCTCCGAGATCTGTTGTTCGTGGACGACGGATACGTCGCCTACGTCACTCCTAACAGCGTTGCCGTGCATGGTCGAGACGCAAACAACGCACTTACCGAAGGTTGCAACACACCGTGACCATCAAGCTACACCGATGAAAGAACTTAAGATTGGCTTTACCTTCACTGCAAAGCGGAGCCGGTCTCGGCTTCATCGCCGAACAGTGACGGAAATTCGCTCAGCTGCGTGAACGCAGAAACGATATGATAAAGCGACCCCGCCGGGCGCGGGTTCTTCTATGAAGCCTCCCGTCTGCAGACGCTTGTCACGCCAAAGACCGTCCGTCGTCAGATAGAGCCAGAGCGCTCGCAAGGCCGACGCCGCATCCTCCATATAGACGCCGCGCTCCGCCTCGACCGTTTCCTGCGCCATGACCAGGGCCGCCCCTCAACCATTCCGTCTGCGGCCACAGACGGGCGCGCGTCGTGCGAACCGAGCCGTCGTCATTCAGAGCATCAACCGCAACGCGATGGCGTTCGCTGACGCCTTCACGCCCCGCCGCATAGAGACGGCGCGCCGCCTGCAGCGCATCGGCATCATTGTGTCGGCGTCCGTACTGAACAAGCAACCAGGCCCACTCGAACTGATGCCCCGGCTCGACGACACGACCGTGATCTTCGCCGATCGTGCGCCAGGCCTCGTCAAAGAACTCTCGCAAACGCCCCGTCGCAGGATCGATAAAGACCGCCTGCGCAAGGCCCGCCATGCGGCTGGCCAGAGCGCCCCAGGCGGGTCGTCGCTCACCGCCTCCCAGGCTGACGCGGCTTCCAGCATGTGCATGTGGGCATTGGACTGGAACGGGAACTCGCCCCCTTCGCGGAAGGCGCCGTTCTCCATGGCGCGCGCTTCGAGCGCCTCCCTCACGGCGACGGCGCGCGCCTCGATTTCCGGCTCCACGATCCCCGCCTTCAAGGCAGTCGCCAGAGCAAGCAGGTAGAAGGCCTGATCATAGACCAGGGCTGTCTCGTCCAGGGGCTTGTGGTTCACGTCGAGCAGGGCCCGCATCTGACCGTCCCCGCGCAGGAACTCGACCTCAAGGCTGGCCAGGCCGTTTCGCACGGCCCGCGCCCATGGCCCTCGCCAGCCCAGCAGCCCCGCCTGGGCGAAGACATAGATCTGGCGCGCCTGCACTCGCGCGCGCCGCGACGTCGGCACCGCGCGTCCATCGAGCGCAAGAGACTCCGCAAACGCCCCCTTCGTCCTGCCCCAGGCTCGACCAGAGCGGCAAGGCCTTGAGCCGCAGCCAATCGCGCAACCGTCGCGCGCCCGCGTCCAGCGGTTCTTCGACACAGCGGACGAAATCGACATGTTGAGGCGAAGAGCGGCGGATGCGCTCAACGACCTTCTTCACATCCTGCGCCCGGGACAGGTCACAAACCAGCACGGCGTCGCGCTCGGCGACGATCGCGAGGTTTCGCACGCCCACCGCTGCGACCAGCATGCCGTCAGCCGCCCGCGCCAGACAGCCCTCTGCGTCCTCGAAGACATGGCCGCCGATGTCGCCCTCGCCGCTGGCGGCGATCATGTCCCAGGCCCCGAGATCGGACCATGCGAATCCACTTCCAGCACAGAGGCGAGGTGGGTCTTCTCCATAATGGCGTAATCGACCGAAACCTTGGGCGCGTGACGGAAGGCGTCGCTCAACTTGAGCACAGTCCCGCCGCGCCCGTGCGCGACCGCCGTCTTTGCCGCATTTTCGATCGAGGGAGCGTGGGTCGCCAGTTCCTTCAGGAAGACCGAGGCCGAAACGATGAAATGCCGCTGTTCCAGAGATAGCCGCTTTCAATATAGCGACGCGCCGTCGCCTGGTCGGGCTTCTCGACAAAGGCCGTCACCGCCGACAGGCCCGATCCCGCCGGATGGATATAGCCATAGGCGGCCGACGGATGGGTCGGCTTGACTCCGAGCGTGACGATACGCGCGGACCGCGCTTCGTCCGCGGCGGCCAGGACCGCTTTGCGGAACGCATCATGATCAGGAATGTGATGGTCCGAAGCGACGAACGCGTTGACGCCGTCAGGATCTCTCGCCGCGGTCCAGGCCGCGGCCGCGGCCATCGCCGCGGCGGAATCGCGCGCTTCGGGCTCCAGCAGCACCTGAGCATCAATCCCGATCTGCTCAAGTTGCTCGATAATGGATCGCCGGTGATCAACCCCACCCACGACCAGCAGACGTCCACCCGCCGACACCAGGGGAGCGGCTCGCAGCGCCGCCTCCTGAAACAGCGAGCGGTTGCCCGCCAGCGGAATGAACTGCTTGGGCCGCGAGGGACGCGAGGCTGGCCAGAGACGCGTGCCGCGCGCCGCCGCACATGATCACAGGGTAGAGAGTCATCATGCTTGGATAGCCCACTTCACCTCGATTGAAAGTGTTGTTTTGGTTGCAATCGCAGCGCGTTTCGAGCCCCGGCGTCGAGGTACGTCGTGACTCGCGCGGCCTTCGACGCTATCGAGCGGCCATCATGCAAGAGACCGAACGGCAATCCGAGGAACGCAGCTGGGAAACGGCGAAGACGCTCGCCGAGGCCCTGCCCTATATTCAGGTCTATGACCGCGAGACCGTGGTCATCAAATACGGCGGCCACGCCATGGGCGAGAGCGCCGTGGCTAAAACAATCGCCGCCGACGTGGTGCTGCTGAAGCTGATGGGCGTGAACCCCGTGGTGGTCCACGGCGGCGGCCCGCAAATCAGCGCCATGCTGGACAAGGCGGGGTCAAGTCCGCCTTCGTCGACGGCCTGCGCGTCACCGACAAGGACACCATGCAGGTGGCCGAGATGGTCCTGTCGGGCGCGGTCAACAAAGAGATCGCCCACTGGATCACCGTCGCCGGCAAGGAAGCCGACGTGCGCGGCGTCGGCCTGTCGGGCAAGGACGCGGGCCTGCTGACGGTCGAGAAGACCAAGCGCACCAAGCGCGACCCCGACAGCATGATCGAACACGAGGTCGACCTGGGCTTCGTCGGCGAACCGACCAGAGTCGACCCCAAGCTGATCAAGGGTCTGATCGCCTCCGAGACCGAGGACTGGGTGCCGGTCATCGCCCCCATCGGGGTGGCCGAGGACGGCATGACCTATAACGTCAACGCCGACACGGTGGCGGGCGCCGTGGCCGGGTCGCTGGGCGCCAAGCGCATGCTGCTGCTGACCGACGTGCCGGGCGTCAAGGGCGCGGACGGCGAGATCATCCGCCAGATGAACCTGGAAGAAGCGCAAGGCCTGATCGACACCGGGGTCGCCAACGGCGGCATGATCCCCAAGCTGGAGACGGCCATGGCCGCCGTGCGTTCGGGCGTCGAGGCCGTGGTCATCCTAGACGGACGCCGCCCCCACGCCATGCTGGTCGAGCTGTTCACCGAATTCGGCGCCCGGCACCCTGGTGAAGGCCCAGTGACCGTCACGCCGCTCGCGGCGACCACCGAGATCGGCGCCGACCTGCGCGTCCGGTCCTGGGTGTTCGACCTCGACAACACCCTCTACCCGCCCGAGACTCAGTTTCTCAAACAGGTCGAGCAGCGCATCAACCACTATGTGGTGCGCACCTCGGGCCTGGAATCGGCCGAGGCCCTGGCGGTGCAGCGCGGCTATCTGCACGACTACGGCACCTCGCTGGCCGGGCTGATGATGCACTACGAGATCGACCCGCACGACTTCCTGGCCGAGGTCCACGACGTGCCGCTGGACGTGCTGACGCCCGATCCCGGTCTGCACGCGGCGCTGGAGCGGCTGAGCGGCCCGCGCCTGATCTTCACCAACGGCTCGATCGGCCACGCCCGTCGGGTGATGGAGAAGCTGGAGCTGACGCGCTTCTTCGACGGAGTTTTCGCCCTGGAAGACGCCGACCTGATCCCAAAGCCGGACCCGCGCACCTTTGACAAGATGCTGGCCCGGTTCGGCGTCGATCCGACCACGGCCTGCTTCTTCGAGGACACGCCCAAGAACCTGGAGCCGGCGCACGCCATCGGCATGACCACGGTTCTGGTCGGGCCCAAGGCTTTAGTCGCCGAGGGCGATCACATCCAACACCGGGCCGCCAGCGTCGGCCCCTTCCTGACCACCGCCATGCTGGACGGAGATCCGCAATGACCGACCTGACCCATCTGGAATCCGTGATCGAAGCCGCCTGGGAAGCTCGCGCCGAGGTCTCTGCGGCCACGCGCGGCGAGGTGCGCGACGCCGTCGACACCGCCCTGGCCCTGCTGGACGCAGGGCAAGCCCGCGTCGCCACGCGCGGCGAGGACGGCGTCTGGACCACGCACCAGTGGCTGAAGAAGGCGGTGCTGCTGTCCTTCCGCCTGAACGACAACGTCATCATGCGCGCGGGCCACGCCCCCACCCTGCCGCTGTCGGCCGACCACCCGGTCGCCGTCGGTCCCTTCTGGGACAAGGTGCCCAACAAGTTCGGCGACTGGAGCGCCGCCGACTATCAGGCCGCCGGCTTCCGCTCGGTGCCGGGCGCCGTCGTCCGCCGCGGCGCCCATATCGCCAAGAACGTCGTGCTGATGCCGTCCTTCGTGAACATCGGCGCCTTCGTCGATGAGGGCTCGATGGTCGACGCCTGGGCCACGGTCGGCTCCTGCGCCCAGATCGGCAAGAACGTCCACCTGTCGGGCGGCGCCGGCATCGGCGGCGTGCTGGAGCCGCTGCAAGCCAATCCGACCATCATCGAAGACGGCTGCTTCATCGGCGCCCGCGCCGAGGTGGCCGAGGGCGTCATCGTCCGCGAAGGCGCGGTCCTGGCCATGGGCGTCTATCTGTCGGGCTCGACCAAGATCGTCGACCGCGCCACCGGCGAGATCTTCCGCGGCGAAGTCCCGGCCTATTCCGTCGTGGTGCCGGGCGCCCTGCCCGATCCGAACGGCGGCCCGTCGCTGTACTGCGCCGTCATCGTCAAGCGCGTCGACGCCCAGACCCGCGCCAAGACCGGCGTCAACGAGCTGCTGCGCGACTAGAAACCGGCAAGCGGAAAAGCTCCGACCACGCTCTGAAACAGGCTCGCCAAGCCGGCGAAATACGGCCTAATAGCGACGTTGGTTCGGGGAGGCGGCAGTGGCTGTCAGACGTTTGCGCGGAATAGCGACATCGGTCGCGGTCATGGGCCTTCTGGTGCTGCCGCTGGCGGCATGTGGAGGCGGCGGCGGCGGTGGCGGCGGCGTGGCGCCGGCGGCGGGGTGGTCACGCCTCCCCTCCTCCCCGCCTCCTCCTCCCCGCCGCCTCCCCGCCGCCCCCGCCGTCCCCAGCTCGAACTCACCCGAGTATCAACGCAACTACGGCGTGGTGAACGCAGGCGCGATCACGGCCTGGCAAGGCGGCGCCACGGGGCGCGGCGTCACCGTCGGAGTGGTCGATAGCGGCATCAAGATGAACCACCAGGATCTGGGCGCGAATATTTCATCGCTCTCAACCGACATCATCGCGGGTCGCAATCAGCCGCAAGGCGCCGACAGCCATGGCACCCGCGTCTCCAGCGTGATCGCCGCCCCCTTCAATGGCTTCGGCACGGTCGGCGTCGCCTACAACGCCACCATCTTGTCGATCCGGGCCGACATCAGCGATTGCACCGATCCGGACGACACGGTCTGCTTCCGAGGTTCGGATCTGGCCAATGCCCTGGACTACGCCGTGCGCAACGGCGCCAAGGTCATCAACCTGTCGCTGGGCGGTGAAGGCGCCCTGGGCGCCTCGTTCGAAGCGGCGCTTCAGCGCGCGATCAATGCAGGCGTGGTCTTCGCCGTCGCCTCCGGCAATGAGGCCGGCGCCAACCCGGAATGGCCGGGTCGCTACGCCGGCGACGCGCGTTTCGCCGGCGGCATTATCGTCACCGGCGCACACAACGCCGCCAACCAGATCTCGAGTTTCTCGAACCGCGCCGGCGTGTCGCAGGCCTGGTTCCTGTCCGCGCCCGGCGAAGACGTCGTTGTCGACTGCGAAGACACGTCGTGCTGGCGCGTTAACGGCACCTCCTTCGCCTCGCCCGCCGTGGCCGGGGCTCTGGCCCTGCTGCTGGAGGCCTTTCCCAATCTGACTGGCCGTCAGGCGGTCGATATCCTCCTGCGTACGGCCAGGGACGCGGGGGACGTCGGGACTGACACCATCTATGGCCGCGGCCTGCTGGACATCGCCCAGGCCTTCCAGCCGGTCGGCGCCACTTCCTCGCCCCAGGCGAAGGGGGCGGCCGTGCAGGTCGCCATCGAGCCCGGCGCCCATGTCGGTGGACCGTTCGGCGACGCCCTGGGCCGTACCGACGCCCTGGGCACCATCGGCTATGACGAATACGAGCGCCTGTTCCGCATCGACATGGGCGCGGCCTACCGCATCGCGCCCCGTCGCAGCTATCAGCCGGAAAACCCCACGCCGATGCGCCAATCGCAGGTGACGATGGACGGCCCCGGCGGGGCGAAACTGTCCCTGGTCGCCGCCGTGCCGGTCGAGACTCCCGAACCGATCCTGAACCGCTACACCCCCTTCGACGCCCCCTGGCTGGGCGACGAGGTCAAGCAGGAAGCCCTGTTCGACGTCACCGCCGGGCGCATGTCCTTCTCCGCCTGGCAGGGCAAGGGCGGATCGCGTTCGCCCTTCCGCACCGGCTCGGGCGACGGCTTCGCCGCCCTGGCCCAAGCCGATCACGCGTTGCGCGGGGCCATGGTCTTCGACGGTCTGGGCTTCGGTCCTCTGACGGTCAGCGCCGAGACCGGCGCCGGCGACCGGCGCGCTCCTTTGCGCTCGGTCGAGCAGGACGTCTCCTCCTATGCCCGCGCCGCCGTCGACTGGCGCGGCGCGCACGGCGGCCTGTCCTTCAGCATGGGGGCGCTGGACGAGAAGATGGGGCCGCTGGGCGCCTATATGCCGACGCGTTCGGACTTCGCTCTGCCCTCTCGCACCCGCTTTGCGGCCTTCGGCGGCGACCTGAGCCTGGGACACGGCGTCATCATCAGCGGCGAGGCCGGTTTCGGCCGCACCGAGATCGAAGGCCGGTTCCTGAATCTGTCCAGCGCCGCCGTCAGCTCGACCTGGCGCATGGCGCTGCAGTCGGACTGCCCGTCGTGGGCGCTCGGCTGCAGCCGTCTGACCTGGGAGATCTCCCAGCCGTTGCGGGTCGAGAGCGGGACCTTCAGCGCCTTCCTGGCCGATGTGCCGCTGGAATACTTCGACCCGGTCACCTTCTCGGAGCGCCGCTTCTCGGCCAGCCCCTCGGGCCGTCAGATCGACTTCAGCATCCGCAGCCTGCACCCCCTGCCCGGCGGGTCGGTGCTGCAGCTGGAGGCCGTGGCCAGCCGCGACGAGCAGCACCGTGCAGGCGCCCCGGCCGGCTACGCCCTGTTGGGCAGCTGGCGACGCGGGTTCTGACCCCTACGATCCAGACATGAGAAAGGCCGGCGGATCGCTCCGCCGGCCTTTTGCATTTCAGCCCGTGAGCCGAAGCGTCAGCCGCGCTCGACGCACATGGCGACGCCCATGCCGCCGCCGATGCACAAGGTGGCCAGGCCCTTCTTCGCGCCCGAGCGTTTCATCTCGTGCAGCAGGGTGGTCAGGACGCGGGCGCCCGAGGCGCCGACCGGGTGGCCGATGGCGATGGCGCCGCCGTTGACGTTCACCTTGGCCGTATCGAGGCCCAGTTCCTTGACCACGCACAGCGACTGGGCGGCGAAGGCTTCGTTGGACTCGATCAGGTCCAGGTCGGCGACGGTCCAGCCGGCCTTCTCCAGCGCCTTCTTCGAAGCCGGGATCGGACCCGTGCCCATGATCGACGGATCGACGCCCGCCGTGGCCCAAGAGGCGATGCGGACCAGAGGCTCCAGACCGCGCGCCTTGGCTTCATCGGCCGACATCAGCACCAGGGCGGCGGCGCCGTCGTTGATGCCCGAGGCGTTGGCGGCGGTCACCGAGCCGTCCTTGACGAAGGCCGGCTTCAGCTTCTCCATCGCTTCAATGGTGGCGCCGTGGCGGATGTATTCGTCCTGGTCGACGACCACGTCGCCCTTGCGGGTCGCGATGGTCACCGGAGCGATCTCGTCGACGAACTTGCCGGCCTTCTGGGCGGCCTCGGCCTTGTTCTGCGAGGCGACGGCGAAGGCGTCCTGAGCGGCGCGGTCGATCGACCACTTCTCAGCGATGTTCTCGGCCGTCTGGCCCATGTGATAGCCGTGGAAGGCGTCGATCAGGCCGTCCTGCAGCATGCTGTCCTTGAAGCCCAGCTCGCCCATCTTCTGGCCATTGCGCAGCTGGGCGGTGTGGGGCGACTGGCTCATGCTTTCCTGACCGCCGGCGACAACGATCTTCGCATCGCCCTGCATGATCTGCTGATAGGCCAGGGCCACAGCGCGCAGGCCCGAGCCGCACAACTGGTTCAAGCTCCAGGCCGGAGTCTCGTTGGGCAGGCCGGCGCCGATCGAGGCCTGACGCGCCGGGCCCTGCCCTGCGCCCGCCTGCAGCACCTGGCCCAGGATGACTTCATCGACGTCCGCAGGCGCCACGCCCGCACGCTCCAGCGCCGCCTTGATCGCGACCTCGCCCAGCTTGGAGGCGGGCAGGCTGGACAAGGCGCCGAGGAAGGAGCCGACCGGGGTCCGGGCGGCGGAAACGATCACTACGTCAGTCATGATATTCACTCCGGGGAGAAATTCTGCGGGAGGTTGTGCCGCATTGCACACTCCGCGTCACCTCTCGCAAGTGCGAAGTTCAGCACTTCGTCATCATCCGGGCGCAATCTGACGGGAACGATCCCCACGGCGAACGCTTTTCAGGAGTGATGCTGGTGCGGCTGAAATCCTTGGCGAGACGGGTGTGGACGCCCGACGACCTCGACATGATCGAGCACTATCAATCGCGCGCCGAGCGGCTGGCCGATCTGTGGGTTCATATCGTGGGCCTGGGTCTGGCGGCCATCGGCGGCGTCGTCCTGGCGGTGCTGGCCGGGCTTTACGGCGGGATCAGCGCCGTGGTGGCGACCGCCATCTACGCCGTCTGCCTGCTGGCCATGCTGACAGCCTCGACCATCTACAACCAGACCCACCCTTGCGCCGCCCGCCCCGTGCTGCGACGGCTGGACGAGGCGGCCATCTTCCTGATGATCGCCGGCAGCTACACCCCCTTCACCACACAGAGGTTCGAGGGGGCCTGGTCGATCGGCTTCACCCTGACCGTCTGGTTGATAGCCCTGTCGGGCGTGGCGGTAAAAATGTTCGCCCCGCGCATCTCCGACGTCTTCTGGAGCGCGGTCTATGTCCTGTTCGGCTGGGTGGCGATCTTCGCGCTGAAGCCGATGATCGAGACGGTGCATCCCCTGGCCCTGGGCCTCCTGGTGGCGGGCGGTCTGATCTACACCTCGGGCGTCTTCGTCTTCATCAGCCAGAAGGTGAAATTCCGCCGCGCCATCTGGCACGGTTTCGTCGTGGCGGGGGCCGGCGTGCACTGGGCGGCCATCCTGATCGGGGTAGTCCTGGCGCCCGGCGCGGCCTGACCTGACGGCGCCCTCTGGCCTTCGCGCGCGCAACGCGTGATAGTGCGGCGTTGCAACAACGCGAGAACAAGCGTGAACGACAAGAAATCCGAGGGCGGAAAAACCCGTGATGGCGTCGTCGTCATCAAGAAGTATGCGAACCGGCGGCTCTACAACACCGCCACCAGCGCCTATGTGACGCTGGAAGACCTGGCGCAGATGGTGCGCGAGGGGGTCGAATTCGTCGTCTATGACGCCAAGACCAATGACGAGCTGACACGTCAGATCCTGACACAGATCATCTTCGAGGAAGAGAACCGCGGCGAGGCCCTGCTGCCGGTGCAGTTCCTGCGCCAGTTGATCGGCTTCTACGGCAACTCGATGCAGTCGGTCCTGCCGTCCTATCTGGAGATGTCGCTGGACAGCTTCACCCGCCAGCAGGAGCAGCTGCGCAGCCAGTTCACCCGCGCCTTCGCCGGCACGCCCGGCGGCGGCCTGATGGAAGAGGCCGTGCGCCAGAACATGGCCATGTTCGAGCGCGCCATGAAGATGTTCCCCGGCATGGCCGCCTATGGCCGACCCGAGGCCGAGACGGCGCCCGCGCCAGAGCCAGCGCCTGAGCCCAAAGCAGCGCCGGCCGACCCGGCCCTGGACGAAATGCGTCGCCAGATGGACGAGATGCGCGCCCAGATCGAGCGCCTGGCCGGCGCCGGCAAATGACCGACGGCGTGCGCCCGGTCGCCCCCCTGGAGGGGCCCACGGTGCAGGAACGCCGCGAAGGCGACCGGCGTCGCCGTGACCGTCGCGCCGAGGCCGAGGTCGAAGCGGCGTCGCGCGCGGTGGTCCCGGCTGGCGAGCGGGTCGATCATGCCGCCTCCCCGGCAAAGCCTGCCGTGTCGCCGCTGGCGCCGCCGGCCCTGTTCGCCGCCCAGGTCCTGGGTCAGAAGGGGCAGAAGCGCGGGCTGAAGGGCGGGCCTCCGGTGCTGGACGCCGCCCGCTCGACCTATCTGGGCGCGGAATATTCGGGCAAGCGCGACCGTCGCCCCCGCGTGGGCAAGGCCACTCAGACCGAAATCTAGGCCCCTTCGGCCGATGGCATGGCGTTTGCGACGGCCCCGGCGTCTTCGACCGGAGTTTCGCCCATGGCCGTCCTTAACCTCGCCGCCCGCCTGTTCGACGTCACCGTGGTCGCCCTGGTCTTCGTCGCCTTCAGCTAATCCTGCGCCTCAGCGCGGGTTCATGTCGAAGTCGCGCCGCGAGGCGATGATGGTGACGATGAAACCCGCCAGCACGTCCAGCAGCACCATGGTCAGGATCAGAAAGAAGACCGATCCTGCAAAACCCGGCAGCAGCAGGAACTCAACCAGACAGACCACGAACAGCGCCATCGACAGGGCGTGATTGACGATGGCCACCCGCTGGCTGGAGGTCGATTTCAACAGTTCGACAAACAGCAGGATCAGCGACAGGAAGAGGATCAGGTCGCCGATGCTGATGCTCCACACCGCGCCCGAGGTCATGGGCACGCGGAACAGCACCTCGCCCAGCACCGCCGTCGGCCCGAGCAGGGGATCAGCGCCCGCCCCGCCGAGCAGGATCACCAGATTGTAGATCATGACCGGCACGATCAGCAGCGGTATGGCGATCAGCATGGGTGGCCCCTCCAGATCGCCCTGCTTAACCCTGTTTCCAGCGCACAACCATATGGCCCCAAAGACCAGAATGGTTCGGTCAGAACTCGCTGATGGCGCCCGGCCGACGCGAGCGCGATTTCAGCCACATCACGCCCAACAGGTCCGAAAACGACGCCCGCAGCCGTCCCCAGTTGGTGTATTTCGACTGACCCGTCTCGCGGTGGCGGTGATCGACGTCGAGATAGCGGTTCTCATACCCCTCGCGGATGGTCAGCGCCGGCAGATAGCGGTGGATGTGATCAAAGTAGGGCAGCCGCAGGAAGACGTCGCGGCGGAAGGCCTTGAGCCCGCAGCCGGTGTCGTCGGCGTCGTCGGACAGCAGCTTCTTGCGGATGCGGTTGGCCCAGATCGAGGCCTGACGCTTGGCGTTGCTGTCCTGACGCTTGGCGCGCACCCCGCCGACCAGGGCGACGCTGGCGGGAGCGGCGATCAGGGCGTCAGCCAGGCGCGGCGCATCGGCGGGCGGGTTCTGGCCGTCGCCGTCCAGGGTGACCACGATAGGCGCGCGCGCGGCCAGGACGCCGGTGCGCACCGCCCGGCTCTGACCGGCGTTGGTCGCATGCGACAGCACCCGCAGGGTCGGCAGCTCGGCCATCGCCGCCTGCAGCTCGACCAGGGTCGAATCCTTGCTGGCGTCGTTGACGAAGATCATTTCATAGGACCGACCGGCGAAGGCCTCGGCGATCTCGCGCGCCAAGGGCACGGCTGCGCCGGATTCGTTGTGAACAGGCACAACGACGGAAATGTCAGGAATAGAAGCGAGGCTGTCGGTCATCCGTCGCTCTGTAGCGCATCGCCGGGCTCGAGGAAAACCGGGCCGCGCGAAGAGGTTACAAGCTGCAGCTTCCGGGGGGCGGCGTCGGCGTGATACGACAGCGCCATGAACCGCCCGAACCTGGATCACCTCATCGCCGGCTGGCGCGGCCCCGTTCTGGCGGCCCTGCTGACCCTGCTCGCCGGTCTGCCCAGCATGATGCTGCTGCCGCCGCTGGATCGCGACGAAAGCCGCTTCGCCCAGGCGACCGCGCAGATGCTGGAAAGCGGCGACTTCGTCGACATCCGCTTCCAAGACGAGCCGCGCTGGAAGAAGCCGGTCGGCATCTACTGGATGCAAGCCGTGGCCGTCGGCCTGACCTCGGACGTCGAGGACCGCAACATCCAGCCCTACCGCCTGCCGTCCCTGTTCGGGGCCATGCTGGCCGCCTGGGCCGTGGCCTGGGCCGGCGCCGCCCTGTTCGGCAACCGCGCGGGCTTCCTGGCCGGCGCCATGCTGGGCGCCACCTTCCTTTTGTCCTCCGAGGCGGGCATCGCCAAGACCGACGCCATGCTATGCGGCCTGACCACCCTGTCGATGGCGGCGCTGGCGCGGATCTATATGGCGACGCGTGCGGGCGAAAAGCCGGTGCGCTGGCACAAGCTGCTGTTCTGGCTGGGCATCGGCCTGTCCATCCTGATCAAGGGACCGATCGGGCTGCTGGTCGTGGCCCTGTCGATCATCGCCCTGTCGGTCTGGGACCGGAACATCAAGTGGTTGGGGCGTCTGGGCTGGGGCTGGGGTCTGCCGCTGGTGGCCCTGCTGGTCGGGCCCTGGGCCATCGCCATCACCATCGCCACCGACGGCGGCTTCTGGCGTGAAGCCATCGGCGGCGACCTGGCGCCCAAGCTGGCCGGCGCCCACGAAAGCCACGGCGGCTTCATCGGCATGTACGCCCTGCTGTCGCCTCTGCTGCTCTTCCCCGTCACCCTGATGCTGCCCGCCGCCCTGTCGACCGGCTGGCATCGTCGGGCCGAGCCGGCCATCCGCTTCGCCGTCTGCTGGCTGTTGCCCGCCTGGCTGATGTTCGAGATCGCCCCGACCAAGCTGTGGCACTACACCCTGCCCACCTTCGGCGCGATCGCGCTTCTGGCCGCCGCCGCCTTGACCCGGCCGATCGGCAAGGTTTCACGCATTTCCGGCGCCCTGCTCGGCCTGTTCGCCGCCGTCGTCATCTGCGCCATCACCGTCTATGGCCTGACCGAGTTCGGTCGCTCGACGGCCCAGACCTGGGCCACCGTGACCATCGTCTTCGCCGTCATGGCGGCGGCGGTCGGCGGCTTCCTTTTGGTCAATCGGGCGGCGATCACCGGGGTTCTGGCGGCCATCCTGTGCGGCGTCATCGCCCACGCCGGTCTGGCCGGGACCATCCGCCAGCTGCGCCCCCTGTCCATCGCCCCGCGTCTGGTGAAGACCCTGGAATCGGCCGAGCTGAGCCCGGCCCAGGGTCGCTATCCGGGGCCGGTGGCCATCACCGGCTTCCATGAGCCCAGCTTCGTCTTCCTGACCGGGCGCGACACCCAGTTGACCGACGGTCCCGGGGCCGCCCGGGCCCTGGCCGAGGGCCGCCCCGCCATCGTCGAGGCCCATGACGACGAAGAGTTCCGCCGCGCCCTGGCCGATCTGGGCGCCGCCGGTCGCGCCGTGGGCGTGGTCAGCGGCCACAACTACTCCTCGGGCGACGACGTGCGCCTGACGGTCTATGCGCCCGCAGGCGCCGGCGAACGGAGCGCACGCTAATGGGTCGCTTCATCCAGATCGTCGAGGTCGGGCCGCGCGACGGCCTGCAGAACGAAAAGGCGGTGCTGACGCCCGCCGTCCGCGCCGACTTCGTGCGCCGCCTGGAAGCGGCGGGCGCCAAGCGCATCGAGGCCGCCAGCTTCGTCCATCCCAAGTACGTGCCGCAGATGGCCGGGGCCGAAGAGGTCATGGCCGCCCTCCCCCCCGCCGAGGGCCACAGCCGCATCGGCCTCGTTTTGAACGGCAAGGGCTATGACCGGGCGCTCGGCACCGCGGTGGACGAGGTCAATGTCGCCATGTCCGCAACCGACGGCTTCGGCCTGAAGAACCAGGGGCTGAACGTCGACCAGCAGGTGCAGATGCTGGCCGACATCATGGCGGGCCGCGCCAATGCAGAAGGCGCGCCCGGCGCGACGCCGAAGCTGACGGCCACCCTGTCCTGCGTCTGGGGCTGCCCCTTCGACGGCGAGGTCTCGGTCGAACAGATCAGCGATCTGGTCGCCCGCATCGCGGCGCTGGGCGTCGAGGAGATCGCCCTGGCCGACACCATCGGCGTCGGCGATCCGTGGAGCGTGACCAAGAAGGTCGAGGCCGCCCGCAAGGCCGCCCCCGACGCGACCCTGCGCCTGCACTTCCACGACACCCGCAACACCGGCCTGGCCAACGCCTATGCGGGCGTCGAGGCCGGGATCGACATTCTCGACGCCTCGGCCGGCGGCATCGGCGGCTGCCCGTTTGCGCCCGGCGCCACCGGCAACATCGCCACCGAGGACCTGGTCTACATGCTGGAACGCGCCGGTTTCTCGACCGGCTACGACCTCGACAAGCTGATCGAAAGCGCCCGCTGGATCGGCGAGCAGATCGACAAGCCTCGCCTCAGCGCCCTCAGTCGCGCAGGCGGCTGGCCCAAATAGAAAAACGCCGCCGTCCCGAGGGGCGGCGGCGTCTTCATTTCAGGATGGCCCGAGACCTTACAGGTTGAGCAGAGCCGGGTCGCCGCCCTGGGCCGCGATGTTGACGCTGATGGCTTTTTCGGCGGCGTAGCGGATCAGGCTGTTGGGGCCGCCGGCCTTGGGGCCGGTGCCGGACAGGCCTTCGCCGCCGAAGGGCTGCACGCCCACGACAGCGCCGATGATCGACCGGTTCACATAGACATTGCCGGCCGGGACCAGACGCACGACCTCATCGGCGAAGGCCTCGATACGGCTGTGGACGCCCAGCGTCAGGCCGTAGCCGCGCGCAGCCAGCTTGGCGGCGACCGACTTCAGGTCCTTCGAGTCATAGCGATAGACGTGCAGGATCGGCCCGAAAACCTCGCGTTCCAGGAAGTCCGGCGTCGGGATCTCGGCGATGGTCGGGGCGAACAGGTCGCCCTTGTCGGCGCCGGCCGGCAGTTCGGCGCGGGCGACGATCTTGGCCTCTTTCGACAGGCGCGCGACGTGGGCTTCCAGATTGGCGCGGCTCTCGGCGTCGATGACCGGGCCGATGTCGCTCTTGGTCTCAGTCGGGTCACCCAGAATCTGGGTCGCCAGCGCGCCCTTCAGGCCCTCGATCAGGGCGTCGGCGGCTTCCTTGGGCGCATAGAGGATGCGCAGGGCCGAGCAGCGCTGCCCGGCCGAGCCGAAGGCCGACAGGATGACGTCGTCGATGACCTGTTCCTTCAGCGCCGTGGTGTCCACGAACATGGCGTTCAGGCCGCCGGTCTCGGCGATGAAGGGGATGATGGCGCCGGGGCGCGCGGCCAGGCCGCGGTTGATGGCGCTGGCGGTGTCGGTGCCGCCGGTGAAGGCCACGCCGTCGATGCCCGGATGGGCGGTCAGGGCCGCGCCGACGATCTCGCCGCGACCCGGAACCAGGGCCAGCAGGTCGGGGTTCAGACCAGCCTTGTAGAACAGACGAACGGCCTCGGCGGCGATCAGCGGGGTCTGCTCGGCGGGCTTGGCCACCACGGCGTTGCCGGCGGCCAGGGCCGCAGCGATCTGGCCGGTGAAGATGGCCAGGGGGAAGTTCCACGGGCTGATGGCGGCGAAGACGCCGCGACCGTGCAGCACCAGTTCATTGGTCTCGCCCGTCGGGCCCTTCAGGGTCTGGCGACCGCCGAAGTCGCGCTCGGCCAGCAGGGCGTAATAGCGGCAGAAGTCGGCGGCTTCGCGCACCTCGGCCACGCCGTCGTTCAGGGTCTTGCCCGCTTCACGCGACAGCAGGGCGACCAGACGGTCCATGTCGGCTTCCAGCACGTCGGCCATGGCGCGCAGGATCGGGGCGCGACCGGCGCCGCCGATGCGGTCCCAGGCGACCTGGGCGTTGGCGGCGGCCATGACGGCGGCGTCCACATCCTCGACCGAAGCTTCCGACACATGGCCCAGGACCTGCGAGCGGTCGAACGGGTTGGTCACGTCCTGCGGGTTCACCCCGGCCTTCAGCTTGCCGCCGATGATGGGACCCGACGTCAGCTTCTCGCTGTCGACGCGCTCCAGGGCCTTGGCGTGACGTTCACGGTCGGCGGCCTGCGAATAGTCGCGGCCGAGGGAGTTCTGGCGATCGCCGTAGATGTTCATGGGAACCGGAATCCTGGGGTGGCGGTCGGGCTGGGCCTCGACGGCGGTGATGGGGTCGGCGGCGACGGCGGCCGCCGGAACGCGCTCGTCCAGCAGGGCGTGGACGAAGGAGGAGTTGGCGCCGTTTTCCAGCAAACGGCGCACCAGATAGGGCAGCAGTTCTTCATGACCGCCGACGGGAGCATAGGCGCGGACGATGACCTGCTCGTCGGCCCAGGCCTCGTGCGCGGCGTCATAGAGGGCCTCGCCCATGCCGTGCAGACGCTGGTGCTCGATGGTCACGTTGCGGTCGCGGGCCATGCGGCGCACGGCGGCCAGGGTGTGGGCGTTGTGGGTGGCGAACTGGGCGTAGATGTAGGGCGAGGCCTCGATCAGAGCCTTGGCGCAGACCAGATAGTTGAGATCGGTCGCGGGCTTGGTGGTGAAGACAGGATAGTCGGTGCGGCCGTTGACCTGGGCCAGCTTGATCTCGGTGTCCCAGTAGGCGCCCTTGACCAGACGCACCATCAGACGACGACCCGAGGACTTGGCCAGTTCGGCCAGCTTGGCCACCGTCTCGGTCGTGCGCTTCTGATAGGCCTGAACGGCCAGGCCGAGGCCCTTCCAGTCGCCCAGTTCCGGCTCGCGCGCCAGCCGCTCCAGCAGCTTCAGCGACAGGGCCAGACGGTCAGCCTCCTCGGCGTCGATGGTGTAGTTGATGTCGTATTTGGCAGCGATCAGGGCGAGACGCAGGATGCGGGGATAGAGCTCTTCCCAGACGCGGTCTTCCTGCACCGCCTGATAGCGAGGCGACAGGGCCGACAGCTTGACCGAGACGCCGTGACCGGCCTCTGGCCCCTGACCCTTGGCGGTCTTGCCCACGGCCTCGATAGCGTCGGCGTAGATCTTTTCATAGCGTTCGGCGTCTGCGGTCGTGCGGGCGCCCTCGCCCAGCATGTCGAAGCTGCACAGCCAACCCTCGCGGTCCGAGCGCTTCAGCGCCGCCTCGATGGTGCGGCCGACGACGAACTGCTCGCCCATGATCTTGACGGCGGTGGCCACGGCCTGACGGATGACCGGCTCGCCCAGACGCCCGGCGATACGCTTGAGGAAGCCCGACAGGTCGGTCTTGGCCTCGTCGTCCACATCGACCAGCTTGCCGGTCAGCATCAGGCCCCAGGTCGAGGCGTTGACGAACAGGCTGTCGGACTGGCCCATGTGCGAGGCCCAGTCGGCCGAGCCGATCTTCTCGGCGATCAGGCGGTCGCGGGTGTCGGCGTCGGGCGTGCGCAGCAGGGCCTCGGCCAGGCACATCAGGGCCAGACCCTCGCGGGTGCCCAGAGAAAACTCCTGCAGGAAGCTCTCGACCACGCCCTGCTTCTTCTGGCTGGCCCGGGCCTGATCGACCAGGGCGATAGCGTCACGCAGCACGTCGGCGCGCTCGGCCGTGGTCAGGCCGGGATTGGCCAGCAGTTCGGCGACCACAGCGCCCTCGTCGCGGAACTTGTTCCGGTCCAGATCGTCCCAGTGCTTGAGGTCGGTCGGCGTCATGAAACTCACCCTGGGATCAAACCCTTCGATTTGCGGCATATATGGCGGACTTGGCCGAATGTGCATTGTATGATGGCGACCCGAACCAGAGATTATTCGGCAATCAGGCTTACTCGCCATGCAAATTCTTGACGACACCGACCGCCGCCTGCTGCGCGTGCTCCAGATCGACGGCCGCATCTCCAACGCGGAACTGGCGCGAAGGTGCAATCTGTCGCCCGCCGCCTGCTTCGAACGGGTCAAGCGGCTGAAGGACCGGAAGGTCATCACCGGCTACGCCGCCCTGATCGACCCGGCCTCGGCCGACCGCGCCCTGCTGATCTTCATCGAGGTTCTGCTGGACCGAACCACGGGCGACGTCTTCGACGCCTTCGCCGACGCCGTCCGCCGCCAGCCCGAGGTGCTGGAGTGCCACATGGTCGCCGGCGGCTTCGACTATTTGATCAAGGCGCGGGTGGCCGACATGGACGCCTATCGCGTCTTCCTCGGCGATATTCTGGTGCGGATGCCCGGCGTGCGCGAGACGCGAACCTATGCTGTTCTCGAAGAGGTGAAGTCGACGACGGTCCTGCCGCTCTAAACCCGTCTCGCCTTCGTCATCTTAACCGTCTAGAACTTTCGGCTCAGCGAAACGGCCCGGGCCCACTCGACTTCATGCGCATTGTTCTGGTCACCGACGCCTGGGAACCCCAGGTCAACGGCGTCGTCCGCACCCTGACCCGCACCGTGGCCGAGTGCCGCGCCATGGGCCATGAGGTCGAGGTCATCGAACCCAGCCAGTTCAAGACCATCCCCTGCCCCACCTATCCCGAGATTCGGCTGGCCCTGGGCGCCGAAGAAGAGATTCGCGAACGCCTGCGCGCCTTCGAGCCCGAAGCCGTCCATATCGCCACCGAAGGCCCCCTGGGCATCGCCACGCGCCGTATCTGCGTGGAATGGAAGCTGCCGTTCACGACCAGCTATCACACCAAGTTCCCCGAATACGTCTCGGCCCGGTTCCCGATCCCGGTCCAGGTCGGCTACGCCTACATGAAGTGGTTCCACAAGCCGTCGGGCCGGCTGATGGTGGCGACGCCCACCCTGCGCGACGAACTGGTCGAGCATGGCTTCCGCAACGTCTCGCCGTGGACGCGCGGCGTGGACACCGAGCTGTTCCGCCCCGACCTGGAGCCCATCTACAAGGAGATGGGCGGCGAGAACTGGCCCCGCCCCTTCTTCCTCAACGTCGGCCGCGTCGCGGTCGAGAAGAACATCGAGACCTTCCTCGAACTGGACCTGCCGGGCACCAAGATCGTCGTCGGCGACGGCCCGGCCCGCGCCGAACTGGAAGAGAAATATCCCGAGGCCAAGTTCCTGGGCGCCCGCTTCGGCGAGGATCTGGCCCGCTGCTTCGCCGACGCCGACGTCTTCGTCTTCCCCAGTTGGACCGACACCTTCGGCCTGGTGATTCTGGAGGCCATGGGCGCCGGCACCCCGGTTGCCGCCTATCCGGCGCACGGCCCGATCGACATCATCCCCGGCTCGAACGCCGGGATTATCGACGACGACCTGAAGACCGCCTGCCTGGAAGCCCTGAAGCTGGATCGCCAAGACGTGCGCGCCTACGCCGAGAAGTTCAGCTGGCGCGCCTCGGCCGAGCAGTTCGTCGAGAACCTTCAGCCCTATCCCGAGCCCGCGCGCGGCCGCTTCTGGCGTCGCCTGCGCCGCATCGCCCGGCTGAGGCGCAAGGCGGCGGCCTGAGCCGCCCTCTTCCCTCCCAGCGCAGGCCATCTTCGTCATCCTCGGGCTTGACCCGAGCATGACCGCTGAAAAAGAGAAGAGCGCCGTGATCTTTCGACCACGGCGCTCTCTATCGTCTTGGGCCGCTTGAGCGCGCTTAGTTCGGACGGGCCATCGAGGTCATGGCCGCGGCCTTGGCGCGTTCGGCGGTCAGCTGGTCTGCGGGCAGCGGCACCAGGCCGCGATCCTGCAGGTAGCCGCCGCGACCGGCGGCGCCTTCCGACATGAACTCCTGGACGAACTGCTCCAGGCCCGGCGTCACGCCCACATGGGCCTTCTTGACGTAGATGTAGAGGCTGCGGGCCAGCGGATAGCTGCCGTCGGCGATGGTCTCGGCCGAGGGGGCGACGCCGTCGATGGTCTCGGCCTTCACCGTGTCCATGTTCTGCTCCAGGAAGGAGAAGCCGAATACGCCCAGCGAACCCGGGGTGCGGGTCAGGGTCTGAACGATGGCGTTGTCGTTCTCGCCCGAGTCGACCCAGGCGCCGTCTTCACGCAGGGTGTGGGTCAGGGTCTCGAACTTGGTCTTGTCGTCCTTGAAGGCGGCGACGGCGGGGATCAGCTTGCCGCCCGGCGCCATGCCCAGCTCCAGGAAGGCGTCGCGCGTACCCGAGGTGGGCGGCGGGCCATAGACCTGGATGCGCTGGTTTGGCAGGCCCTTGTTGACGTCGTTCCACGTCTTGGTCGGGTTGGCGATGAAGGTCCCGTTCGGGCCGGGCACTTCCTTGGCCAGACCTTCGTAGAGATCGTTCAGCTCGAAGTTGAAGCTGTTGCCGGTGCGGGCGGTGGCGATGACGATGCCGTCGAAGCCGATCTTGATCTCGACGATGTCGGTGACGCCGTTGGCGACGCAGCGGTCGAACTCGCTCTGCTTCATCGGACGCGAGGCGTTGGCGATATCCGGGGTCGAGGGGCCGACGCCGGCGCAGAAGGCCTGGATGCCGCCGCCGGTGCCCAGCGACTCGATGCGCGGTGCCGCCGTATTGCCCGAGGTGCGGGCGAAGTTCTCGGCCGCGCGCGTGGCGAAGGGGAAGACGGTCGAGGAGCCGGCGGCCCAGATGCCCGCGCGGGCCTTCTGGCTGCCGGGCGCGCCGCCCTCGTTATTGCCGCAAGCCGCGAGGGCCAGAAGCGCCGCCGTGCAGGCGGTGATTTTCAGGGAACGGATCATTGGCCGGACCTCTCCAGACGTCAGTTGGCGACGCTTAGAGCAGCGAAGTGTGACGGTCCGGCCAGACCTTTGTGACAGTCAGGGCAAACTTGCCCCGACCGGGTTTCGATTACAGCAGGCGCTTGCGCATGACCTGCGACAGGGTGTCGATCAGGGTCACGGCGACGACCACGATGATGACGATGGCCGACACCGCGCGGAAGTTGAAGGCGTTCATGCTGTCGAACAGCACCTGACCGATGCCGCCCGCGCCGATCAGGCCCAGGACGGTGGCCGAGCGGCTGTTGGACTCGAAACGATAGAGAGCGAACGAGGTCCACAGCGGAGCCACCTGAGGAATCACGCCCCAGACGATCTCGTGCAGCTTGGTCGCGCCCGTGGCGCGCACGCCCTCGACCGGACCCTTGTCGATCGACTCGACGGCTTCCGAGAACAGCTTGGCCAGGACGCCGGCCGTGTTCAGGGTGATGGCCAGGACGCCGGCCAGGGGGCCGAGGCCCACGGCGGTGACGAACAGCAGACCGATGACCAGATCAGGCACCGAGCGCAGCAGGTTCATCACCCAGCGCACCGGCGTCACGACCCAGGCCGGGGCCATGTTGCGGGCGGCGGCCAGACCCAGGGGAATGCCGAACAGGACGGCCAGGAAGGTGCCCCACAGGGCGATCTGGACCGTCTCCCACATCTTGGCGACGAACATCTTCCAGTCGGAGAAGTCCGGACGCAGCAGGTCGTGGACGAACAGGCGCGTGCTCTCGTTGCCCGAGAAGAGGCGCGAGATATTGCCCAAGTCGACGGCGTCGATGCTGTAGAGCAGGACGGCGATCACGCCGCCCCAGACCAGGAGGTCCATCGCCCAGGAGACGGCGGATTTTAGCGGCGCGGCCGGGATGGCCGCGGGCGTCAGGGGAGCAGAGGTCAAGGCTGGACCTCACGCAGGCTGCGCAGGCGCTGCAGCTCGGCGGTCGCGGCGGCGACGCCGGCCTTGTCGTCCTTGGCTTCGGCTTCGCCGCGCTTCTGGTCGGCGATCATCTCGCGGATCGGGTTCAGGTAGCTGTCGTCGGCGGCGGCGAAGCGCGAATACTCCAGACCAGCCAGAACCTTGCGCTGACGCTCGGCCTCGGCGCCTTCACCCTGGCCGTAGGTCAGGAAGAAGCTGCGGATCTTTTCCTTCAGGACCGGGTCCAGGTCTTCACGCACGACGATGCCGCTTTCGGGGATCGGCGGCGAGACCCAGATCTCCTCGATCTGTTCAGCCAGTTGCGGGTTCTCGCGGCGGATGAAGATGGTGTTGACGCTGTTCGAGGTCGCCACGTCGATCACGCCGGTGGCCACGCCGAAGGCGTTGGCCTGATGGTTGGCCGAACGCACCGTCTTGAAGCACTGCGACGGCACGACGCCGCGCGCGTTGAACAGGAAGGTCATGGGCGCCAGGGTGCCCGAGGTCGACTGGGCGTCGCCGATGCCGAAGTTATAGGCCTTGCCGCAGGCCAGCACCTTGTCCAGCGTGATGCCCGAGCCCTTCTTGACGATCAGGGTCGACTGGTAGCTGTCCAGGCCTTCACGGTTGACCGTGCGGGCGATGACCTCGGCGTTGGCGCGGTCGATGGCCTCGACCTCGGGTTTGGCCGAGAACCAGCCCACCTGGGTGTGGTTGCCGCGCATGGCCTCGACCAGAACCGTATAGTTCGAACCGAAATAGGGCTTCACTGGCACGCCGATCGCCTTGGACATGTCGTCCAGCAGCGGCTGCCACAGCGGACCCGACGAAGCCTGGCCCTCGGCCGACAGGATGGAGAAGGTGATCTCGGTCGGCGCAGCGCCCGGGGTCTTCTCCTCGCCATTGCCGCAGGCGGCGAGGCCCAGGGTGAGCGCGGCGACGGCGGCGACGCCGAGCAGGCGGCGGGTGATGGGGGTGCGGGTCATGCCTTGGCTTCCCAGAACGCGTCCTCGTACTCGGGACCGTAGATTTCAATCAGGCGCTTGGAGTCCAGACCGGTCGAGGGGCCGTCATAGACCACCTTGCCCTTCTGCAGGGCGATAACGCGGTCGCAGTAGCGGATGGCGTAGTCGACCTGGTGCAGGGTGACGATCACGCCCATGCCGTCGCGCTTGTTCAGCTCGACCAGCAGTTCCATGACCTTGCGGGCCGAGACCGGGTCCAACGAGGCGACCGGCTCGTCGGCCAGGATGGCTTGCGCGCCCTGGACGATCGCGCGGGCGATGGCCCCTCGCTGCTGCTGACCGCCCGACAGAGTGTTGGCGCGCTGGGCGGCGTAGTCGGACACGCCGACGCGGTGCAGGGCCGCCATGGCCTTGTCCTTGTCCGCCGCCGGCCAGACGCCGAAGACGCCGCGCCAGCCGGGCAGACGCCCGAGCGCGCCCAGCATGACGTTGGAGAAGAGCGACAGCCGTCCCACCAGATTGAACTGCTGGAAGATCATGCCCAGCTTGCCGCGCGCCTTGCGCACGGCGCCGGTGATGCGGCCGTTCTGCTGAACGGTTTCGCCGAACACCTGGATCGTCCCCTTGCCGGGGTCGATGGGGTGCAGGCCGGTGATGGAGCGCAGCAGGGTGGACTTGCCCGATCCGGACGGACCGATCAGGGCGACCATCTCGCCGGCGGCCACTTCGACGGACACGCCGTCGAGCGCCTTCCTGGCTCCGTAGGTCTTCGACACATCCCTTACGGACGCGACGGCGGCGGTTGAAGAACTCATGAACCCGTGGGTGGCGGTTGCAACAGGGGGCGCCGCATGACGCGCCACGCGCGTTTCGACAAGTCTTAATGGCATGGCTGCGTCGATTTCGTCCAGTCTGAGGCCCTGACGCGCCGGTTCCCCTGTGGACGGGATGTGGATGAAGCCACGAAATTACCACTTTACATGACGGTCGCGCATCCCTACATCGCGCGTTCCGGCGGACCCCGTGGTCTAACCGTTAAGCGCTGCTAACGCCGGTCTGGGTTAACAATTAGCAGGGGGTTACGTGAATTGCGCACGTACCAACTTCCCCTGGACCTGGTCCGTGAGCGGTCCCCTGAACGTCCCGTCGCCCTCGTGCGGCCGCGTTCGGTTTCCGTAGCGGCGCGCTGGTTCCAGGATAATCTGAAAGCCGACGTCTTCTATGCGGTGAAGGCGAACCCTTCGCGCTGGGTCATCGAGACCCTGGTCGAGCAGGGCGTCAACGCCTTCGACGTCGCCTCCCTAGCCGAGATCGAGCTGGTCCGCTCGGTCAGCCCCAATGCACGTCTGGCCTTCATGCACCCGGTCAAGAGCCGTGGCGCGATCCGTGCGGCCTACGCCGATCACGGCGTGCGCACCTTCGTGCTCGACAGCCACGACGAGCTGCAAAAGATCATCGAGGCGACCGACAACGCCGACGACCTGAACCTGGTCGTGCGCATGGCCGTCTCGGCCGACGGCGCCGCCTATTCCCTGTCGGGCAAGTTCGGCGTCTCGCCGGATGCGGCCCCCGCCCTGCTGCTGGCCGTGCGCCAAGCGGTGCAGGACGGTCTGATGGGCGTCAGCTTCCACGTCGGTTCGCAGTGCATGCGTCCCTCGGCCTATGAAGCCGCCATGTCGCAGGTCAGCCGCGCCATCAAGAAGGCCGGCGTCTTCGTCGATATCGTCGATGTCGGCGGCGGCTTCCCTTCGGTCTATCCGGGCATGGTCCCGCCGGACCTGAGCGAATACGCCGACGCCATCCACCGCGGCTTCAACGAGATGCCGGTGTCCGAAACGACCGAGCTGTGGTGCGAACCCGGCCGGGCCCTGGTGGCCGAGTCGTCGTCGGTGCTGTGCCGCGTGGACCTGCGCAAGGGCGACGCCCTGTATCTGAACGACGGCTCCTACGGCTCGCTGTTCGACGCCACTCACTCGCGCTGGCCCTTCCCGACCAAGCTGGTCCGGGACGGCGAAAGCTCGAGCGAGCTGAAGCCCTTCCGCTTCTACGGCCCGACCTGCGACAGCATCGACCACATGCCTGGCCCCTTCTGGCTGCCGGCCGATGTGCAGGAAGGCGACTTCATCGAGATCGGCATGCTGGGCGCCTATGGCGTAGCCATGACGACCGGCTTCAACGGCTACGGCGAGCATGAGATCGCCGCAGTCGAAGACGCCCCGATGGCCTCGCTCTACGGCCTGGCCCCGCGCTCGATCCCCACGGTCCGCACCTCGGCCGAGGAAGCCGCCCGCAAGGTGGTCCGCCTGTCGCGCCCCAAGGGCAAGGCCGGCGCCCGCAAGCGCAAGCGCTGATCGCCTGACCCAAAACCGTCTTCGGACGTTGGTATGATCTGCAGCGGCCCGTCGCTCCGTCCGGGCCGCTGCTTCTTCTTGACGACGGGCGCTCATATCCCAGGGAAACCGCCGAAATGAACGCTCCCGTTCAGTCGAACCAGAAGGCTGCGCTGCTGCAGAACACGGTCGAACACGTCGACATGACCAGCTTCGACGCCCGCCCGATCATCGACAGCATGCGCAAGATGTCCTTCAGCTCGCGCGACACCGCCCGCGCCGCCGACATCTTCAACATGGCCCTCGAGGACAAGGACTGCTCGCCCTGGCTGATCCTGGCCGGATCGACCTCGGCCGGCGGCTGCATGCACGTCTATCGCGACATGGTGAAGTTCGGCATGGTCGACGCCATCGTCGCCACCGGCGCCTCGATCGTGGACATGGATTTCTTCGAGGCCCTAGGCTTCAAGCACTATCAGGCCGCCGGCGAGGTGGACGACAACGTCCTGCGCGACAACTACATCGACCGGATCTACGACACCTATATCGACGAGGAAGAGCTTCAGGCCTGCGACCACACCATCCTGGAGATCGCCAACCGCCTGGAGCCGCGCGGCTATTCCAGCCGTGAATTCATCTGGGAGATGGGCAAGTGGCTGTCCGAGGGCAACGCCAAGAAGCCGGGTTCGCTGATCCAGACCGCCTATGAAGAAGGCGTGCCGATCTTCTGCCCGGCCTTCGTCGATAGTTCGGCCGGCTTCGGCCTGGTCAAGCACCAGAAGGAACGCGCGGCCGCAGGCAAACCCTATCTGATGCTGGACGCCATCGCCGACTTCCGCGAACTGACCGACATCAAGATCGCCGCTGGCGTGACCGGCCTGTTCATGGTCGGCGGCGGGGTGCCCAAGAACTTCGCCCAGGACACCGTCGTCTGCGCCGAAATCCTGGGCGTGGAAGCCGAGATGCACCGCTATGCGGTCCAGATCACGGTGGCCGACGTGCGCGACGGCGCCTGCTCATCCTCGACGCTGAAAGAAGCCGCCTCCTGGGGCAAGGTCCAGACCACCCACGAACAGATGGTCTTCGCCGAGGCCACGACCGTCGTGCCGCTGATCGGCTCGGACGCCTGGCACCGCGGCGCCTGGAAGACCCGCGAGAAGCGCCGCTGGAACAAGCTGTTCGGGAAGTAGGAAGCGATCCGATTGCGGATCAAAGGCCGGTGGAGCGATCCGCCGGCCTTTTTCATTGGTGGAACCCATGGCCCGCCGCTTGGCGTTATCCCTCTGACAAGGAGACGATGATGGCCGACCCCAAGACCGACACCGAGGAAGCCCGCGAAGCCGCCGTCATGGGTGAAAAGCCCGACCTGGGCCACACTGAAGACGCCTTGAAGAAGGCGCTGGAAGGCAGCGACATGGGCTCGGACACCCGCGCCGGCTCCCTGCGCGGCGGCTCGGCCAGCGGTTCTGACATTGATCCGGACCAGGACGTCATCAACGAAGCCCTTGCCGCCGAAGGACGGCGCGCCAAGGCGGAGGGGTCCAGGCCGGCGGGCGGTCCGGCCGATGCGCACAAGTCAACCGGACAACCCGGCGACGATGTGGATGCGCCAACCGGTTGAACCGCCTTGCTGCCGCCGCATGGATGGGCCACGGTGTTCATCAAGTTGAACAGTCTCAAGGACGTAGGCGGGATGAAGCGTAGCGTGGCAGCCGTCGCCGTGGCCTTCACGGTCGGTCTCTCTGGATGCGACAGCCGCAGTCAGGCTGCACCGGAGATCGAAGCCCCCGCGGCGACGCCGGAAACGACGCCCGCCGTGGACGCAGCCCCGACCGCCCCGACCGCCCCGTCCGCACCTGTCGCTGCGGACGCCCTCGCCATCGACGGAGCTCCGGCCTTCGCCGCCGTCTATCCAGGCGCCCAGATTGATTCGCCGGCTACGCTCGCCTCCGGCCCGACAGGTCCTGGCGGCCTTGTGACCTTCACGACCGAGGCCACGCCCGAAACCGTCATCGCCTTCTATCGCCAGCGCGCGGAAGCCGCCGGCCTGTCGCCAGTCATGGCCATGAACCAGGGCGAGGCCCGCGCCTATGGCGCCGCCGCCCGCAAGGAGAACGGCGCCACCTTGCAGGTCGTCGCCTCGCCCGGTGAAGAGGGCCTGACCTCAGTGCAACTGACCTGGAGCGGCGGGGCCTGATGAACCGCCGGGGGGCCTTGATCATCGCCGCTGTCGCCGCCGGGCTCTCGGCCTGCGCAGGCACCCCCGCCGCCCTGCGTCCGCAGGCGGTTCAGGGCGCCGCGCCCGAAGCCAAGGGCTATCTGACCGGGCCGTTGATCCAGGCCCTGGCCGACGCTACGCCCCCGCCGCCCGTCGCCGGTTCGCCCGTCGATCTGGCCGACAAGGCGCGCTCCGCTCAGTTCAAGACGCTGGAGGACAGCGACCGCTGGCTGCTGGCCACCGCCCATGCCGAACTGCGTCCGCCGCTGGCCCTGCAGCATTTCGACTGCGCCTTGGGCGTGCGTCTGGGCTCGGCGACGACGCCCGACCTGAACCGGCTGATGCAGCGGCTGTTCGACGATTCCGACGCCGCCGCCGAACTGGTCAAGGCGCGCGGCTTCCGCCCCCGACCCGTCGGCGACGATCCCGAGCGCCGTCCCTGCCAGCGCGTCAGCGAGGCGGGCCGCAGGAGCGCCTCCTATCCGTCGGGCAGTTCGACGGTGGCGACCGTCTATGGTGAAGCCTTCGCCGCGCTGGAGCCGCAGCGCGCGACCGAGGTGCGCCGTATCGCCCATGAAATGGGGCTCAGCCGACTGGTCTGCGGCATGCACTATCCCAGCGACGTCGCCGCCGGCGAGGTGCTGGGCAAGGCCGTGTTCGACGCCGCCGCCGCCACGCCCGGTTTCGACGCCGATCTGGCCGCCGCCCGCGTGGAACTGGCCGCCGCGCGCGCCACCGGGCTGACCAGCCCGGGCTGCGCCTCCGAACGCCTGGCCCTGGCCACGCCCCTGCCCTGATGCCGTCGCTGCTGGCGCTCCTGCTGCTGGGCGCCGCGCCTGACGCGTGGTCCCTGCCCGCCGCCCATCCCTGCACCGCCGCTGAACTGGCCGAACTGACCGCCGAGGCGACAACGCCCTGGCGCCTGACCTGCCGCGCCGTGCTGACACCCGGTCAGCGCATCCGCCGTCCCATCCTGATCGAGGGCGCCGAGGCCTCGGGCGCCGGACTGGACTGCAACGGCGGTGCGGTCGGGCGCCCCGGCGTCACGACCACCACCCGTCAGCCGACCGTCGCCATCTGGTCGCGCCGTATCAGCGCCGACCACTGGAGCCGCCCCACCGACATCCGCATCGAGAACTGCACGATCCACGGGGCGGTGCGCGTCTGGGGCGTGGGCGCGGACGGAAGCTATGACGACCTGCGCGCCTCGTCGCGCGCGGCCGACCACACAGCGACGACGCAGGGCGCGGCGCCTAGCCATATCGAGTTGGAGCGGGTGAGCATCGTGGGGACCGGCTCCATCCCCCTCTATGTCGGGCCGGGGGTGACGCGACTCAGCCTGAGCAACTCGACGCTGACGGGGCGTAGCGACGCGACCGCCGTCTATCTGGACGCCGAGAGCGCCGACAACCGGCTTGAGAACAACACCATCGCCGTGGCGACCCGGCGTGAAGCCGTCGCCGTCGACGGCTCCGCCCGCAACCACATCAACGGCAACCGGTTCGATCTGGGCAGGAGGCCGGGCGTCTTCCTGTATCGCAACTGCGGCGAGCGCGGCGTGATCCGGCATCAGACGCCGTCGGACAATCAGATTACGGACAATATCTTTTCGGGCGCCGCGCGACTGCGTCCGCAACTGGTTGTCGTCGGATCACGCGAAGGCCGCCGGTCCTATTGCAGCGCGGATCGCGGCTATCCGTGGGGCAGCAGCGCCGACGACGGCGACCGCGCCACGGGCAATGTCGTGGCGCGGAACGCTCGCCGCTAGGCCGGGCGGCCCGTCGCCAGGGCGCCGTACAGTTCCGGACGCCGGTCGCGGAAGAAGCCCCAGGCGGCGCGGTAACGGTCGAGGAAGTCCAGGTCGAAGGTATGCACCAGCACGCCCTCCTCGCCCGTCAGGCTCTCGACCAGATCGCCGCGATGGTCGGCGATGAAGGAGTGGCCGTAGAAGCTCTGACCCGCTTCGGTCAGGGCCTCATGGCCGATGCGGTTCGAGGCGATGACCGGCATGGCGTTGGATACGGCGTGGCCCTGCATGGCGCGCTGCCACGGCACGGCGGTGTCCAGTGTGGCGTCATGCGGTTCCGAGCCGATGGCGGTCGGATACATCAGGATGTCTGCGCCCTGCAGCGCCATGGCGCGGGCGCTCTCGGGGTACCACTGGTCCCAGCAGATGCCGACGCCGATGCGGCCAAAGCGGGTGCTCCACACCTTGAAGCCGGTGTCGCCGGGGCGGAAGTAGTACTTCTCCTGATAGCCGGGGCCGTCAGGGATGTGGCTCTTGCGATAGACGCCCAGAGCCTCGCCGTCGGCGTCGAGCATGACCATCGAGTTGAAGTAGTGCGGCCCCTCCTTCTCGAAGATCGAGACGGGGATGACGACGCCCAGTTCTTTCGCCACCGGCTGCAGCTGGACCACGGCCGGATGCTCGCGCCACGGATAGGCGGTCGCGAACCAGTGCTCCTCCTGCGTCACGCAGAAGTAGGGCCCCTGGAACAGCTCGGACGGCAGGATGACCTGCGCGCCCTTGGCCGCCGCCTGACGGATCAAGCCGATGGTCTTGTCGATATTGGCCTGCATGTCCTCGCCGTACGAGGTCTGCAGCGCGGCGACGGTGATGGTGCGGGTCATCTTTACGCGGGCTCCTGCTGGCTGATGCAGTGGAAGGAACCGCCGCCGGTCAGGACGGCGTTCGACGGCGACAGGACGATCTCGCGGTCAGGGAAGACGGTGGCCAGGGCCTCACCCGCCAGACGCGCGGCGACATCATCGCCATAGGTCGGCACGACGATGGCCCCGTTGGCGATCAGGAAGTTCATGTGGCTGGCCGGGATCGGACGCTCGTCGGCGTCCAGCACCAGACCCGGCGACGGGATGCGCAGCACCTTGAGCTTGCGGCCCATGGCGTCGGTCGTTTCCATCAGGGTGCGCGCCGTCTCGTCATAGACCTCGGCGTTGGGGTCCTTGCGACCAAAAGCGATGGGACAGGCCACCACGCCCGGCGCGACAAAGCGGGCCAGATTGTCGACGTGGCCGTCGGTGTGGTCGTTCAGCAGGCCGTCGCCCAGCCAGACCACGACCTTGGCGCCCACAGCATCGGCGAGCGCAGCCTCGGCGGCTTCGGCAGTCCAGCCGGTGTTGCGGTTCCTGTTCAGCAGGCACTGACGGGTGGTCAGGACCGTGCCCTCGCCGTCGTGGTCCAGGGCGCCGCCTTCGAGGATGAAGTCGTGGCGCGTGGTGGGCACGCCGGAAAACTCCGCGATCTGGTCGGCGACCTCGTCGTCGTGGGGATAGTCGTACTTGCCGCCCCAGCCGTTGAAGCTGAAGGCGTTGGCGACGGCCGATCCCGCGCTGAAGATCGGGCCGGTGTCGCGCAGCCAGATGTCGCCGAAACGACCGGCCACGACCTCGACGCCGTCGACGCCATCCAGACGCGCCCGCGCACCGGCCAGGGCGTCGTCATTGCCGACCATCAGCTTGACCTGCTCGCGGCCGGGACCGGCCAGGGCGCGGACCAGGGCCTCGACCTCGTCCTGGGCCTGAGCGAAGTCCTCGCCCCACAGCTCGGCATGGCTGGGCCAGCCGACCCACATGGCGCGGTGCGGCGTCCATTCGGCGGGGATAGGTTGGGTCATGGGCGAAGTCGATCCAGATACAGAAGACGTAGCCGCGCCAGATAGGCCGAGACGCCCCCCGGTTCAATGTTTGCAGGCAAGACGTCACGCGTCGGCAGCCCTGTCCGGCCACCGGCGCCGCGAAGCGCGTTAGGCTCGCCAACAAAGAAAAAGGGCGGCCCGTTTCCGGACCGCCCCCTTCCAGGTGACTGTTGATCGCCGCCTTAGAACTCGAAGCGAGCGCCGATCTTGATCTGCCAGGTCGAGGCCGGCAGTTGGACCTGCGGACGACGGGCTTCGCCAGACAGGATCTGGTTGGTGCCTGCGTTTTGCAGCTGCGAGTAGTTGTACACCGCGTTCGCGGCGCCGCACGATCCCGGCAGACCCGCCACCTGGCAACCCAGGACCACGGTGCCGACACCGCGGTAGAAGGGATACTGCTCGGTGACGCCCCACTTCTCGTTGATCAGGTTCCCGAGGTTCTCGATGTCCATGTACAGCTTGAACTTGCCGGTCGGAACGAACGGCGCGGGGAACTCTTGCGACAGGCGGACATCGACGGTGGTGACCGACTCGCTGCGGAAGGCGTTACGCGGAGCGATGCCGCCCGCGTACTTGATCAGGCCGGTGTTCTTCAGGAAGGAGTTGAAGTCCGCCATGCCCTGGGCGCCGGCCAGGTTGCCCGAATAGGTGATGCGCGGATCGCTGGTGGCCGTGACCAGACCCGTCGCCGAGTCGACCTTCGGCACGTAGAAGAGCTGGTTCGACGTCCCCAGGGCGCCCGAGTACGATTGCGGCACGGCGTTGCCGAAGTCGTTGTCGTAGTTGCCCGTACGGCTCGAGTGGTAGACGTACGAGAACGGCATGCCCGAACGGGTCTGGGCGAACAGGTTCACCGAGGTCTCGTTGTCGCCGAACAGGGCGCGGGCCCAGTGCACGTTCACCGAGAAGCGGTTGCGGATCTCGTAATCCGACGTCGCCAGAACCGGGTTGTTGTGGTCAGCCGAGGCGAAACGAACATACGACGAATCCGGCTGCGAGCTGGTCATCGGGTTGCCGTCTTCGGCCCGCGTATAGGTGTAGGACGCACGGGCGTCGAGGCCTTCGAAGAAGCCTTCAGTCCAGTTCTTCTGCGCCGAGAAGGCGACCGACTGCGAATAGCCGCCCTTCTTCAGGTTGGTCAGCAGAAGGTCGAAGACGACCGGTCCCGTCGGGTGGGTGTAAACCGGACGGCCGTCCGGCGCCGTGCCAGCCTTCGTCGCGAGAAGGTCCTTGTAATACAGGGCGTTCTCGAAGTCGTTGTAGATATAGTCGACTTGCAGACGGAAGTCATCGACCACCGGCAGGGTGAAGTCGCGACCAACCGACAGGTTGTACTTCCAGGCGCTCGGCGTTTCGAAGTCCGGATCCAGCGCCACGACGCTGCCGTTGCCCGGCGTGAAGGTGCAGTTGCCGGTGGTGGGGACCTTGGACAGGTCCGTCACGCCGGTGATCGTGCCCGAGCAGACCGCGTTGGTGATGCGGGCGCCGTCGTTGCCGAAGGGGTTGCCGATCTGGACGTTGGTGCCGATGGCCGAGAAGCGGCCGATACCGCCCGAAACCGTCCAGTCACCCGGCGTCCAGTTGAAACCGAAGCGCGGCATGAACAGGTCACGACCGTCCAAGTTGGCCGTGTTGTCGAAACCGTTCCGCGTCGCGAAGTTGGCGTTGCGAACCGGACGATCGTCCATGTTGAACCAGTCGTAACGCAGACCGAACGACAGGCGCAGATTGTCCAGCACCTGCCAGGTGTCTTCCAGGTAGAGCGAGTTCAGGTCATAGCCGAACTCCACGGCGCCGTTGCGGGCGGTGCCGAACTGGGCGGGGACGGTACCCTTGGTCGGATCGACCGCGCCACGGATCACCAGGCCCGACGCATTGCCGGCCAGGAAGTCAGCATAGGTGTTGAAGGTCCACTGACCCAGCGACTGCGACACGAAGACGTTGTTGAACTCGCGCTTCTCGGTGCGCAGGCCGCCCAGGATGTCGTGCGCACCCCAGTTGTAGCGGGCGATCAGTTCCGCGTTGGTGTTCTCGCTGTACAGGTAGTTGTCGTGGCGGAAGTTATCCGCGCCGAACTGGATCTGCGGGGTGCCCGTGCCGGCCGTGACGCCCGCGAGGTCAGCCACGCCGACCGTGACCTGGCCAACCGTCATGCCGCCGACCGGCAGCTGGGTGGTTTCGGTTTCCTTGTAGCCGACGCGCAGTTCGGTCGAGAAGGCGTCCGTCCACTGCGAGTTCAGCTGGGCGTTCCAGGTCGTCAGGCGCTCGTCCTTCAGATACTGGCTGGACGCCAGCGCCAGACGCGGGACCGAGGTCGATCCGCCGTTGATGAAGGCCGACGAGGTCGAACCGTTGAACGAGCTGCCGACGGTTTCCTGGTAGGTGACGGCCAGGCGATGGTTGTCGTTGATGTTCCAGTCGATCTTGGCGAGGTACTTCTCGTCCTGGACCGGCGGCGCGACGTCGATGTAGGAACCCGTGTCATAGCCGTACCGGGCCTTGGCGGCGGCGCGGAAGGTGTCGACAGCCTGGCTCGTGATGCGCGGGATCGGGTTGCTGAAGCCGGCGTCGGCCGGACCTTCGTTCAGCGAGAATTCCGATTCATACTTCTCGTAGGACAGGAAGAAGAACAGCTTGTCCTGAATGATCGGGCCGCCCAGGGTCGCGCCCCAGGTCTGCTCGTCGAAGACGCGGTTGTAGGCGCGACGGCGACGATAACCGTCGCTGCCATAGCCCCAGTAGCGATCGCCCAGCATGCTGTCGTCGCTCTTCTCGAAGAAGACCGAGCCGCTGAAGTTGTTGGTGCCCGACTTGGTGACGGCGTTGATCGAACCGCCGATGAAGCCGTTGTTGATGACGCTGAAGGGCGCGGCCGAGACGTTGACGGCCTCGACGGCGTCCAGCGAGATCGGCGAACGCTGCGTCGGATAGCCGTTGCCGTTCAGGCCGAACTCATCGTTCTGGCGAATGCCGTCGACGGTCAGCTGGTTCAGACGCGTCGCGGTGCCGGCGAAGGACAGCGCGTCTTCGTTCGACGGGTCGATGGTGGCGAACGGGTCAAGGCGAGCCGTGTCCTTCAGGTCGCGGCTGATCGAGGGCAGCGACTGGATGGTGTTGGCGCCGTAGTTCGAGGCCGAGCCATTGCCGAAATCATTGGAGAAGCGACGGCCGCTCACGACCACGTCGGCCACGACCGTGGCGTCGCTGGCCGAGTAGACGATGACATCCGCATTGGCCGGGTCGCCCACGTTGATGGCGCTCAGGCGAACCTGACCGCCGCCGTTCGAACCCGTCGCCGACACCGAGTACGGACCGCCGACGCGCAGACCGCGCGCCGAGTAGAAGCCGTTGGCGTCCGTCACGGTCGAGACCGAGGTGCCCGTCGGCTCGTGCACGATGGTGACCGCAGCGGTGGACAGGGCCGCGCCGTTCTCATCCAGCACGCGTCCACGGATCGAGCCCGTCGTTTCCTGAGCGAAGGCGGCGCTGGACGCGGCCAGCAGGATCGCTGCGGCGGACGCGCCGTAGGCGAGATTTCGGTTGAACATGGTCTAGTGCATCCCCATCTGGCGATCGAGCTGCGGAACGCAGGCGATCACGTCATAATGTGGGCGCCATGTAGGCCACCTCTTGTAAGGTCGGACGACATTCGTGTGACAGTGATGTGACACCCCCAAAGGGTGACACCGGCGCCACACCATGTGGACTCTTTAAAATCAGCCCTCGGATGATCGTCCAAAGGCGTCCGCCACCGCCGCAGCGGTCCAGACCATGGCGCGCGGCTCGTGGTAATTGCCGTTGATCTGGGCGCGATCGATCACATGGGCCCGGAATCGCGTGAACAGCTGCGGATCCGCAGCCTGCGGATCACGCCAGAATCCGGCCATGGGTTGCTGGTCGGTCAACCCTTCGAAATCGAAGAAGGCGTCGCCCATCACCTTGACCGGCGTGTGGAACCCCAGAGCCGACAGAGCGGCGCTAGAGTTGTTGACGACCATTCCGCACGACGCCCGGCACAACTGGGCCAGGTTGCCCCCGTCGATGAAGTCCACCCGCCCCGCCAGGCCACGCTCGCCGGCCAGGCGACGCGTCACCGCCGCCAGATCGACCAGACCCGGATCCAGCGGGTGATTCTTGACCACCAGGCGGCGGTCGGCGGGAGCATGAAGCGCGAAGCTGTCCATGACCGCCGCCAGGAAGGCTGCATTGTCGGCGTAGCGCGAGTATCGCAGCAACTGCACGTCGCCCTCGCGCTGCAGACAGGCGATGAAGAACGGTCCGCGCGCGCCGATGACCTCGGCGTCCAGTCCGCGGCGTGGCTGGAAGATCAGCCCCAGATAACGTCCGACATGACCGAGCAGCTGCCGCCATGGGGCGATCGCGTAGGGCGTCCGGTATCGCGGGTACAAAGGTCGCCCCAGCCCTTCGACCACATGGTAGAGGCTGATGTTCACGACATGGTGCGGCAGAATTTTCCCGATCGTCCGCGTCACAGGCAAGGGAGGAACCGGCGCCGCATAACCGTCCGCGTGGCGTGGCAAGCCGCTCGACCCGTTGACGCCGTTTCGCTCCAGCGTGATCCAGTCTGGGCGGAAGTATCCGTTCTCAAGAACCCAGACCGCCGCCTTGAGACGATCCGCCTGCCCGAGAACGCCCTGATTATAGGGGCCGCCTTCTCCGAAGACGACGATATCCGTGTACCTGCATGCGATCTCGGCCAGATGCGCCGGCCATTGGCTGGCCGAGGAGTCAAAGCGAACGCCGCCCGGCCGCCGCCAGCTTCCTGCATCGCCTGCATTGAAAATCATCCGGTTCACGTCGGCGCCGCGCTGTTCGAGCGCCTCGGCGAGAACCCGACCAAACGGGCCGAAGGGCGCCGAAACGATCAGAAAACGACGGCCACGCAAATCCGCCCTGCCCCGATGGGCGGCGTTGGGCTGATCAGGATCGAAGGGCGCGAGCAAACGCTGTTATCTTTCTGGAGACGTATCGCCTCCTCCTAAAGCCTTGCTCATGGGGATGGCAAGGCCAGGAACACGCTGAGGTTGCACCCCAGGAACATAGTAGAACGGCCGCCGCCCCACGAATGAGCCGGCGGCCGCTTCAATCAACCAACAGGTCATCGGGGCCGGTCTGAACCGGCCCCTCCGAGCCTTAGAAGTTGATGTCGATGGTGGCGCGACGGTTGAGCGGCTCGCGCACGCCGTCGGCCGTGGCCTTGGCCAGAGCGGTTTCGCCCTTGCCGTCGAGGGCGATGACGCCGCCGTTGACGCCTTGAGCGACCAGGGCGTCAGCCACGGTGCGCGAACGACGGTTCGACAGGCCGAGGTTGTAGGCCGGCGCACCCGAGGTGTCGGTGTGACCGACGATCAGGATGCGGGTCGGCGCGCCCGACTTGGCGTAGTTGGCGGCTTGCGTCACCACCGAGCGGGCTTCCGCCGTCAGGTCCGAACGATCCCAGTCGAAGTAGACCACGAACTGACGCGCGGCCGGCTCGGCGCCGAAGGCGTAACGCAGGCCCAGGGTCACGGTGTGCGACTGGTCGTAGTCGCCGGTCCACTCGCCGAACGGGATGGCGCCAGCGCCAGCCACCGACGAATCGAAGGCGGCGTCGCCCGTCAGGTAACGATAGGTCAGGTCGATGTTGGCGCGGTCGCCCACAGCCCAGGCCAGACCCGCGATCGCCTGAGCGGCGAACTTGGTCGAGCTGTCGTCAGCGACGAGGCTCACGGCGGGGGTGGCGCGCAGACGGCCGACCGTGTCGGTGCTGACGCGGTTCACGCCGACGCCCAGACCGACGAAGGGACGGATGCCCCAGGCTTCCCAGCCGAAGTCGTACAGGACGTTGGCCATCAGGGAGGTCGACTCGATGTCGCCTTCCGGCGAATGGCAAGGACCGGTGGCCGGGGTCAGGTTGCACAGGCCCTGGGTGCCCGAGACGGCGCGAACGCGGCCGATGTCGCCCGAGCGGTAGCCGCCTTCGAGTTCGACGCGCCAGTTCGGGTTGAAGCGGTAACCGAGACGGGCGAACGCCGCCCAGCCGTCGTTCACTTCCCAGTTCCAGTTGGCGCCGGTCGTGGACGATTCCGCATTGATGTCGTCGATGATGTGGTAGCCGGCGTCGATCGCGCCGTACCAGCCATCCGGCTCAGCCGCCGCGGCGCCGGCTGCGAACAGCCCGGCTGCAGCGACACTGGCGAGAAGTTTCAGCTTCATAGTGTCCTCATTCAATCCGTTATTCCGAAAGCCGACGTTTTCACGTGGCGCTCGTGGGGCCGAACGATGTCGCACCGCTCGGGTTCCGCCCTTATCCAAAGGATTGTGGCAGGTGTGGCGCCGTTCCAACACATAAAGACGACTTTTTACACTCGTTGACCCCTGCTAGGACCATTTTCAAACAAGACGGAGGCAGACGATGACGATCAGGTTCGACGGCCAGGTGGCGATCGTGACGGGCGCGGGCGGCGGATTGGGCCGCGAGCACGCCCTGGCCCTGGCGGCGCGGGGCGCCAAGGTGGTGGTCAACGACCTGGGCGGCGCCCGCGACGGTTCCGGCGGATCAGCCACGGCGGCCGAGGCCGTGGTGGCCGAGATCGAGGCCGCGGGCGGCGAGGCCATGGCCAATGCGGCCTCGGTCACCGACGCAGCGGCGGTCGAGGCCATGGTGGCCGAGGTCATGGCCCGCTGGGGCCGGATCGACATTCTGGTCAACAACGCCGGCATCCTGCGCGACAAGTCCTTCGCCAAGATGGAGCTGGCCGATTTCCGGCTGGTGATGGACGTCCACCTGATGGGGGCGGTCCACTGCACCAAGGCGGTGTGGGACATCATGCGGGCCCAGAACTACGGGCGCATCGTCATGACCACCTCCTCGTCGGGTCTGTTCGGCAACTTCGGTCAGGCCAACTACGGCGCGGCCAAGATGGCCCTGGTCGGCCTGATGCAGACCCTGGCGATCGAGGGGGCCAAGAACGACATCCGCGTCAACGCCCTGGCCCCGACCGCCCACACCCGCATGACCGAGGACCTGCAAGGCCTGCCGCTGGAGGCCCTGGGGCCGGAGCTGGTGACGCCGGGCCTGCTGTATTTGGTCAGCCGCGACGCCCCGACCCGCGCCATCCTGGCCGCCGGCGCCGGCGGATTTGAGCGCGCCTATGTCACCCTGACGCAAGGCGACTTCGCCGTCGGCCCCGACGCCCCGGAACAGGTCGCTGCCCGCTTCGACGCCATCTCGGACCGCGAGAACGAGATCGTGCCGGACATGGGCGCCGCCCAGGGCATGATCGAACTGACGAAAGCCCAGAAGCATCATAAGCTCTGAGTAGGCCTACCGCGCTTCGCGCTACTTGAGGCCGAAACGCGTTTCTTGATCGGGACGCAGCGTCTTGCTGGCCCGTTCACTTCTGCGAAGGCGCCTTGCGTTGACCCGACGTGAGGCGCCTATCCTCTCTCTGTTAGGCAGGAAACGCGCTTACCGCAGCGCGCGTCCGCATCGCGACGACAGCGCCTTCTTTTGCGCTCAAGCCGCGAGCGACCGCGTCGCGAGCGTAGCGCCCAAAAAAGAGAGAGCCCTTCTCCATGCGTGAAGCCGTCATCGTCTCCACCGCCCGCACCCCGATCGGCCGGGCCTATCGCGGGGCCTTCAACGACACCCAGGCCCAGCAGCTAGGGGCCCACGCCGTCAGGCACGCTGTCGCCCGCGCCGGAGTCGATCCCGCCGAGATCGAGGACGTCGTCATGGGCGCGGCCCTGCAACAGGGGGCGACCGGGACCAATGTGGGCCGTCAGGTGGCCTTGGCGGCGGGCCTCCCCGCCTCCGTGCCGGGCATGAGCATCGACCGTCAGTGCGCCTCAGGTCTGATGGGGATCGCCACGGCGGCCAAGCAGGTGATTTTCGACAGTCAGAAGATGGCGGTCGGCGGCGGACTGGAGAGCATCTCCCTGGTCCAGAACCAGCACATGAACCTGTACCGGATGAAGGACGAGGCGCTGCTCAAGCTGTCGCCCCACATCTATATGTCGATGCTGGAGACCGCCGAGGTGGTCAGCCGCCGCTACAACATCAGCCGCGACGCCCAGGACGAATACGCCCTGCAATCACAGCAGCGCACGGCGGCGGCTCAGGCCGCCGGTCATTTCGACGCCGAGATCGTGCCCATGACCACCTCCATGCTGGTCGTGGACAAGGCGACCGGCGAGACCTCTTCGAAGGAGGTGACCCTGTCGAAGGACGAGGGCAACCGCCCCGAGACCACGCTGGAGGGCCTGCAATCGCTGAAACCCGTCTTCGGCGGCGGCGAGGAGATCCAGCAGGGCGAGTTCATCACCGCCGGTAATGCGTCGCAGCTGTCAGACGGAGCGTCCGCCTGCGTCATCATGGAGGCGGGCGAGGCGGTGAAGCGCGGCCTGCAGCCGCTCGGCGCCTATCGCGGCATGGCGGTAGCGGGCTGCGAGCCGGACGAGATGGGCATCGGCCCGGTCTTCGCCGTCCCCAAGCTGCTGAAACGCCACGGCCTGGCCATGGACGACATCGGCATCTGGGAGCTGAACGAGGCCTTCGCGGTCCAGGTCCTCTATTGCCGCGACAAGCTCGGCATCCCCAACGACCGGCTGAACGTCTCGGGCGGCGCCGTCTCCATCGGCCACCCCTACGGCATGTCGGGCGCGCGAATGACCGGCCATGTCCTGATCGAGGGCAAACGACGCGGGGCCAAGTACGGCGTCGTCACCATGTGCATCGGCGGCGGCATGGGGGCGGCGGGCCTCTTCGAAATCTACTGAGGTCCCTCGCACTCGACGGCCCGTCGCGCCTCCATCGCTGCGAACCAGCGCTGGCGCAGGACGGCGGGCCGACCGGGATAACGCTCATCCAGAAACTCCGCGTCGACCACCCGGTCGGCGCGGAAGCTGCGGAAGTCCTCGCGCGTCTCGCACCAGGCCAGCAGCAGGCGCGCTCTCTCGTGATAGCCGATCAGGAAGGGCCAGATGACGCGCGTCGTCTCGCGCCCCTGCTCGTCGGCGTAGAAGAGACGCAGCTTGCGACCGGCGTGGATCCAGGCCCGCACCCGCGCCAGGTCCACGGTCTCGATCTTCTGCTCCCACGGTGGGGGCGTGGCCACCGAGGGCTCCAGCACCACCGGTCGCAGGCGTTCGGGCACGATGGCGGCGATCTTGGCGGTCAGGTCGCGCGCCGCCCGCGCCAGGGCCGGATCGCCGCGCGCCGCCACCCACTGCGCGCCCAGCACCGCGGCCTCGATCTCGTCCGAGGTCAGCATCAGCGGCGGCAGGTCGAAACCGCCGTCCAGCACATAGCCCAGTCCCGCCTCGCCCCGGATCGGCACCCGCTGGCCCAGCAGGGCGGCGATGTCGCGATAGATGGTGCGTTTCGAGGTCTCCAGCTCGGCCGCGATGGCGTCGGCCGTCACCGGACGCGAGGCCCGGCGCAGCACCTGGATGATCTGGAACAGTCGGTCGGCGCGTCTCATGTCCCCACCCTGGCCGAAGACTGCTGACAGCATGGTGGCAGCAGGGTGTCAGTAGTCAAGACGGACCGCCGCCGACGCTCCGTCGCGGCGCGATATCTGGGAGGATTATCGATGCTGACCCTGTTCCACGCCCCCTGGTCCCGTTCCTCGCGCCTGGTCTGGCTGGTCGAGGAACTGGGAGCCGACTGCCGCATCGAATACTGCGACATCCGCCGCATGGACGGCGCGGGCGCGGCCGACCCGAAGAACCCCCACCCCGACGGCAAGGTCCCGGCCCTGCTGCACGACGGCGCCCTGATCACGGAATCGGCGGCGGTCGCTCTCTATCTGACCGGACTTCACCCCGAAGCCGGCCTGGGCTTCCCGCCCGGCGCACCGGAACGTGGCCCCCTGCTGACCTGGCTGTTCTGGGGAACAGGCGAGTTCGAGCCCTCGCTGTGGAACAAGGTCACGGGCGCGGTCGAGGCCGACGCCTATGCCAAGGCCCGCTACGACGCCGCCGTCACCCGCCTGCTGGAGGCCCTATGGGAAGGCCCCTGGCTGATGGGCGACCGCTTCACCGTGGCCGACGTTCTGATCGGCAGCACTGTAGCCTGGGCGCGCGAGCACCTGCCGGAAAGCCCGGTGCTGGACGCCTATGTCGAGCGGCTGGCGTCTCGCCCCGCCCACGCCCGCGCCATCGCCCGGGACGGCGCCCCGCCGCAGTTTGCTCAAGCCAGCTAGACCGCTTCAGAGCGCGCCGGCGATGTTCTCGTCGTCGGCGCGGCGTTCGACCTTCATCAGCGCCTTCACATAGCTGTCGCGCCAGATGCCGACGTCGGTGTCGCGCACCACCTGCATCAGCGCCTCCCACTTTCGGATGCGCTCCTTCAGCGGCATGGTCAGGGCCTTCTTGATGGCTTCCGACAGCTCCTCGCGGCTGAAGGGATTGACCAGCAGGGCCTCGCCCATCTGCTCGGCGGCCCCGGCGAAGCGCGACAGGATCAGCACGCCGGGGTCCTCGGGGTTCTGGGCCGCGACATACTCCTTGGCCACCAGGTTCATGCCGTCGCGCAAGGGCGTGACCAGGCCGACCTTGGCCGCTCGGTAAAGGCCCGCCAGCTGGTCCCGGCGGAAGGTGCGGTTCAGATAGCGGATAGGCTGCCAGTCCATGTCGGCATAGGCGCCGTTGATGCGCCCGGCCAGGGCGTCCAGCCGTCCGCGTATATCCTGATAGGTATCGACGTCGTCGCGAGAGATCGGCGTCACCTGCAACAGGAAGACCTCGCCGCGCATGGCGGGGTTGTCTTCCAGGAACTGCTCGAAGCCCAGAAGTCGCTGCTCCAGCCCCTTGGAGTAATCCAACCGGTCCACGCCGACGATCATGGAGCGGAAGGCCGCCGAGGCCGCCATCCGGTCATAGGTCTTGCCGCCCAGCACCGAGTCACGCGCGGCCAGGAAGCCCTCCACGTCGATGCCGATGGGGAAGACCCCGCCCTGCACCCGACGACCGAAGGCCTCGATCACATGGTCGGACGAGACCCGCCCCCGCGCCTCGACCTCGACGTAGCGTTCGAACAGGCCGAGCCATTCCTTCGTGTGGAAGCCGATCAGGTCGAAATAGAACATCGACTCCACCAGCCGCCGATGATGCGGCAGGGTCACCAGCAACTGCCGCGCCGGCCAGGGCGTGTGCAGGAAAAAGCCGATCCGGTTCTTCACCCCCAGACGGCGCAGGTCCCGCGCCATCGGGATCATGTGATAGTCGTGGATCCAGATGATGTCGTCGGGCTGGATCAGCGGCTGCAGCACCTCGGCGAAGCGGCGGTTGGTGCGCTCATAGCCCTCGCCGTAGGATCGCTCATAGGCGGTCAGGTCGACCCGGTGATGGAACAGGGGCCACAGGGTCTTGTTGGCGTAGCCATTGTAATATTCGTCGACGTCCTGGGGCTCCAGATCGACGGTGGCGACTGTAACGCCCGCCCGGTCCTCGATGTTCAACTCGCCCGTGAACTGCTCGACCGTCTCGCCGGACCAGCCGAACCACAGGCCGTCGTATTTGCGCAGCGCCGCCGACAGGGCCATGGCCAGGCCGCCGACCGACCCCGAGGCCGGGTCTTTCGGCGCCGAGACGCGGTTCGAGACGACGATAAGCCGGCTCATCGCGCGTCCTGCCACGAGCGGCTGAGCAGGACCGCGCAGTTGATGATCCCCACCAGGGAATAGGTCTGCGGGTAGTTGCCCCACAGCTCTCCGTCCTGAAGCGCGATGTCCTCGCTGAGCAGGCCCGCATGGGTGCGCCGGCTGAGCATCTCGTCAAAGATGGTCCTCGCCTCCTCGGTTCGACCATTCAGGTGCAGGGCCTCGATGAACCAGAAGGTGCAGAAGTTGAAGGCCGTCTCCGGCTCGCCGAAGTCGTCGGGGTGGATGTAACGGAACAGATAGGGGCCGCGCTTCAGGTCGCGCTCGACCGCCTCGAAGGTCTTGACCTGACGCGGGTCGCGGGCGTCGAGGAAGCCCAGATCGGTCATCTGCAACAGGGATGCGTCCAACTCGGTCCCGCCGAAGCTGGCGGCGAAACGGCCCTCGTGCGGCAAATAGGCCTCGGTCTCGATGCGCGCCCGGATTAGACGCGCCCGTTCGTCCCACAGCTCGCCACGCTCGGTCAGGCCCAGATGCCGCGCCGCCTTGGCCAGCCGGTCGCAGGCGGCCCAGCACATGACCGAGGAATAGGTGTGGACCCGAGCGATGGTGCGGAACTCCCACAGGCCCGCGTCGGTCTGGTCGTGCATGGAGAAGGCGCGATCGCCGACCTGTTCCAGGGCATGGAAGTCCTCGATCGTGCCGGGCCGCAGCAAACGCTCGTCGAAGAAGGCCTGAACCAGCGGCAGGACGATCTGGCCATAGACGTCGTGCTGCAGATGCTCGTGCGCCTGATTGCCGACGCGCACCGGCTTCATGCCGCGATAGCCCTCGACGCTATCCACGACCCGCTCGCCGATGTCCGCCTCCAGCCCCACGCCATAGACCGGCTGGACGTGGCCGCCCTGGGCGTCGTCCACCAGATTGCGCAGATAGCCGAGGTAGTTCTCCAGGATGTCCACGGCGCCCAGCCGGTTCAGCGCCCGCACCGTGTAATAGGCGTCGCGGACCCAGCAGAAGCGATAGTCCCAGTTGCGCCCGCTCTCCGAGAACTCGGGCACCGAGGTGGTCATGGCGGCGACGATGGCGCCGGTTTCCTCATAGACGCAGAGCTTCAGGGTGATGGCGGCGCGGATCACCGCCTCCTGCCAGTCCAGCGGCACATAGAGGGTCCGGGTCCACAGCTTCCAGTGCAGGATGGTCTGATCCAGCGCCGCCGACACCCCCTCCATGACCGACTGATCATAGCCCTCATCGGGGCCGAGGAAGAAGGCCAACTCGCCCTCCAGCCGGAAGGTCCGCTCGTTCTGGACATGGGTGACAGGGCAGTTGGTGGTCAGCCGCAGCGTCAGATCGGTGCACAGGTAGCGGATATGGTTGGAGCCCGAGGTCTGTTCGGCCCGACGCGCGCCCCAGTCCGCCGAGGGCCGTAGCCGCACGGTGATGCGCGGCGCGCCCGACAGGGGCCGCACCACCCGCGCAAAGGCGATGGGGCGATAGATGCGCGAGTGCTTGAGGTGGCGCGGCGCGAAGTCGAGGACCTCGACCGAGGCCCCGCGTTCGTCGGTCATCACCGTGCGCAGGACAGCGGTGTTGCGAACATAGGCCTGCTCGATGGCCGTCATGTCGGCCAGTTCGATGGCCCAGAAGCCATGGTCGGGATCATCACCGTCCATCAGGGCCGAAAACACCGGATCGCCGTCGACGCGCGGGGCGCAGGCCCAGACGAAACGCCCTGCCCGGTCGATCAGGGCGCTGACCGAGCAGTTGCCGATCGGGGCGAGGTCGAGGTTCGGGCGGCTCATGCGGCGCCTCCTTCAATCTGATCCAGCCAGTCGAGAACGGCGACGACATTCTCCAGCCGATAACGCGCGGCGGTCGGCCGCTCAGGCCCGACCAGAACGCCGAACCCGCCCAGGGTCTCGGCCGCTTCAAAGCCATGCTCGTCGGTCAGGTCGTCGCCGACCATGACGGGGATCGCCCCCTTGAACGGCGCCTCGGCCATGAAGGCGGTCAGGGCCGCGCCCTTGTCCGTGCCGGGCGTCTTGAGCTCCAGCACCATGGAACCGGGCTGCAAGGCCAGGCCGGTTTCCTTGGCGAGGGCCGCGGCCAGGGCCAAGGCCTCTGCCGAGACGCCCGGCGCCTGGCGGTAATGCAGGCCCGCCGCCAGGGTCTTGTCCTCCACGATCACGCCCGGCCGGTCGGCGGCGAAGGCGTCGAAGGCGGCCACCGCGCGGCGCACCGCCGGGTCCGGCGCCCGATTGGCGAAGGTGCCATCGCCCCGCCGTCTTTGCAGGCCGTGCACCCCGGAGGCCGCCCGTGCGGCCCCGTCGCTGATGCGGTCGATCTCCTTCAGCGTCCGCCCGCTGACAATGGCGACCCGCCCCTCCAGCCGATCCGTCAGCCGCCTCAGCACCTCGGTCCTGCGCGTATCCGGTCCCACGGCGTCCGGCGTCGGCTCCAGAGGCGCCAGCACGCCGTCCAGATCAAGAAACAGGGCGGGCTTTTGAAGGGCGGCGGGCGGTTCGGGCAGGCGTGATACGATCACCCCGGATGCAGACAGCATAAGGTCCGGACTCATTTTCTGGCTGTTATCGAGACTGCTTGAAACGCACGGCGGGCCGGAAGGTTGTCCCTGGGGGTGACATTTCCGTCGCACCCCCGCCATTGTGCGAACACGCCAGATGGGGCAATTCGCGCAGACGCCATGAAGAACCGTCTCAGCGGTCCGGCGTCAGGAGCCCAAGCCATGCCCGATACGATCCACTCATCGCCTGAGCAGATCGCCGCGATGACGGACCGAGCGCGCGAGGTCGTGCGTCTGAACATCGAGGCTCTGGAGGCGCTGGAGCGCTCCATCGACGTCTCCATCGCGCGCGCCTGCGACATCATCCTGTCGCGGCCGGGCTATCTGGTCGTGACCGGCATGGGCAAGTCAGGCCACATCGGCGGCAAGATCGCCGCCACCCTGGCCTCGACCGGCACCAACTCCTTCTTCGTCCATCCGGCGGAGATGAGCCACGGCGACCTGGGCATGCTGCGCCCCGACACCACCCTGCTGGCCATCTCCAATTCGGGCGAGAGCCGCGAACTGCGCGATCCCCTGATCTTCTGCCAGCGCAACGACATTCCGGTCATCGGCATCACCCAGCGCCCCGGCAGCTTCCTGGGTCGCCACTCGGCGGTCAGCCTGACCATGCCCAAGGTGGCCGAGGCCTGCCCCAACGGCCTGGCGCCGACCACCTCGACCCTGATGACCCTGGCCATCGGCGACGCCCTGGCCATGGTGCTGATGGACCGCCGCGGCTTCACCCGGGAGGACTTCGGCCTGCACCACCCCGGCGGCGCCCTGGGCATGAGCCTGCAAAGCGTGCGCGAATGGATGGGCGACAACGCCGCCAAGCCCGAAGGCGTGCCGCTGGACGCTGACTTCAGCGCCGTGGTTTCGGCCATCTCCGCCGGGCGCAAGGGCGCCGTCGCCGTCCTGCACGCTGACGGCGGCCTGGCCGGAGTCATCACCGACGGCGACATCCGTCGCGCCTTCTCCAGCGACATCACCGCCATACGCGCTCAGGACATCATGAGCCGCTCGCCCATCACCGTCGATCCCGACGCGCGCATGAGCGATGTCGTTGACCTGCTGAGCGCCAACAAGATCGCCAGCCTTTTCGTGGTCGAGAACGACCGCCCGGTCGCCGTCATCCACGTGGCCGAACTGATGCAGGCGGGTTACGTCTCCTGAACGGAGACGTCCCGCCGCCACCCGGAATTCGCATGCCCTCGGTCTGCCTAGACGCCTTCAACATCGCCCTGCCCAAGGGGTCCGGCATCGCGACATACGGGCGAAACCTCATCCAGGATCTCGGCGCCGTCGGCATCGAGGCCCAGCTTCTGTACGGCCCGCACGGACCGATAGGCGACAGCCGGCTTCTGGATACGGTTGCACTGACCGACGCGCCCGCGCCCAAGGGACGCCCCGCCAAGATCCGGCGTTGGGCCCAGACGCTGGGCGGCCGTTTCGGGCGCACGGCTCACCCGGTCACCCTGTCCGAGGAGGTGATCTGGGCCGAGGCCGGCGGCGGTCGTCCCCCGGTGGAGCGCTTCTGGGCCGCTCGAAGCCTGTTTGAACTCGGCTACCGTGCGCACCGCGCCTACGGGACGTTCACGCCGGTCAGCTTTCCTTCAGGGCCGACGCGACCGGACGCCGCCCATTGGACCTGCCCCATGCCCCTGTCGGCGCGCGGCATGCCCAACCTCTACACCTTCCACGACCTGATCCCGCTGAAGCTGCCGCACAGCACCATGGACGACAAGAAGGCCTTCCTGGACATGTGCCGGGAGATCGCCCGCCGCGCCGATCACATGGTCGCCGTGTCCGAGACGACGCGTCAGGATGTCATCAAATTGCTGGGTGTGGACGAGAAGCGCATCACCACCACCTACCAGTCGGTCAACCTGCCCGCCCAGGCCACCGAACGCCCCGACGCCGAGGTCCAGGCCTACAACGAGGGCGTTTTTGATCTGGGGTGGAAAGACTATTTTCTCTACTACGGCGCCATCGAACCCAAGAAGAACGTCGGGCGACTGGTTGAGGCCTATCTGGCCTCAGGCGTCAGCACGCCCCTGGTGATCGTCGGCGGCCGTTCCTGGCTGGACGGGGGCGAGACGGCCCTGATCCATTCAGTCGTCAACGGCGCCAACGCCCTGCGCAAGGGGCGCATCCGCCAGCATGAGTTCCTGTCCTCCGCCATGCTGCATTCACTGGTTCGAGGGGCCAAGGCCACGCTCTTCCCTTCGCTTTACGAAGGCTTCGGCCTGCCGGTTCTGGAATCCATGCAGATGGGAACGGCAGTCCTGACCTCCACCGGCGGCTCCCTGCCCGAAGTGGCCGGCGACGCGGCTCTGGTGGTCGCGCCGGACGACGTCGAAGCCATCAAGCGCGGCATCATCGCACTGGACGCTGACGACGCCCTGCGCGCGGACCTAGAAGCCCGAGGCCGTATTCAGGCCCGTCGCTTCACCCCGGCCGCCCACCAGGAACGGCTGGCCGCCGTTTACGCCGGTCTGGGGCTACGGTGACGCGCCCGGTCCTCTTCGACGCATCCCGGCTGGTCAGCCGCAACAGCCGTAGCGCGCCGACCGGCATCGACCGGGTCTGCCTCGCCTACGCCGAATGGCTGCTGGCCATGCCATCCGTTGATCTGATTCCGGTGCGGGGACGTCGCGGCGGACTTGTAGCTGTGGATCGGATCTGGTTCGGCGACCTGGTTCGCGACGTCCGTGAGCGCTGGAACGGGGACCGCGCCGTCTATCGGCCACAGGACCATGCGCTTGATCTGGCCCTGCGCATGCCGCTGGATCAACGTGTCGCCCTGCGGGAAGAAAGTCCGCCGGACACGCCTCCGAAGAAATCCGCACGGCGGCTAGCGGCCGCACCACGCCTGCTGGCCAGCCGACGTCTTCCGCCCCTGTCCGCCGGCGCCCTGTATCTGAACGCCGCCCACACGGGTCTGGAGGATGACAGCATCCTGACTACGCTCGGCGACGCCGGCGTCGAGCGCGTGGTGCTGCTGCACGACCTCATCCCGATCACCCACCCGGAGTATTGCCGTCCGGGGGACGACCAGAAGCATCGCCGGCGGCTGAACACCATCCTGAACCACGCCGACGCCGTGATCGTGAACTCCCGCTACACGGGCGATGAACTGCGTCGCTTCGCGGCTGCAGAGAACCGCCGTCCTCCACGCACCATCGTCGCCCACCTCGGTGTCGAAGACGTCTTCCGCCAGCGCCCGGCGTCCACGACGGCGCCGACGCTCCCCTATTTTCTCCATGTCGGCACGGTTGAGGGCCGCAAGAATCTGGCCTTCCTCCTGACCATCTGGTCGCGTCTTGCCGAAGTCATGGGCGAAGCCGCACCCCAGTTGGTGCTCGTCGGCAGCCATGGCTGGGAAAGCGAAGCGGTTCTGGATCACCTCGAGCGCTCGCCTCGAATCCAGAAACTGGTTCATCATGTCGCCGGGGTCGGCGACGACACCTTGATGCAACTCATGGCAGGCGCGCGCGCCCTTCTGGCTCCCTCGTCGGTCGAAGGGTTCGATCTGCCTGCGGTCGAAGCCCGCACCATGGGGGTTCCCGTCATAGCCTCCGACATTCCGGTGCACCGTGAAGTCGCGCCCGACGCCGTACTGGTGGACCCCATCGACGGGCTCGGATGGCTGCGCGCCATTCAGGCAGCAGTGGATGCGCCTGCCGCCCAGGCGGCCCGCTTCTCGCCCACCTGGGACGGGCATTTCGCCGTGGTAGGCGCAGCTCTTGACCTGCCCGGCCGCGCGACCGACCGCGCCTAGGCGACCGCCTCCAACGCCGACAGCAGAACCTGATCCGCGCGCCGATCCCGCAGTCGCCAGACAACGCCGCTCAGATAGGCGTCGACCGTTCTCGCCAGAGCGGCGTCGAAACGCACGGGATCGTCCAGGCGCACGACATGCCAGGGCATCCCCCTCGCGGAGGCCAACCATGAAACCGTCTCCGACGCCGCGGGAACGTCCAGCCGTCCGCCCAGCATGCTCGCCGGGTCGGGCGTCCAGGCCGCAACGGTTCCGGCCCTCGCGCCCTTCAGGGCGTCCGACAGGGCCAAGGCCGTGAAACCGGCGCGGAAATAGTCGTCCCGTTCCGAACGTTCGCCGAGCAACCCGGCGTTATGCAACTGGACCAGAGCCTCAGGCGCCAGGCCGTTCATCGCCCGGCTTCGGACAGGGGCGGGCGCGGCGAACTTGCCCGGAGCATAGAGCATGGCCTGGCTCGGCAGGGTCTGGACGGTGACGGCCTCCGTGACGGCGGCGGCAGCCATTTCGACATCCGCATCCGTCGGTGCAACGGCGATCAAGATGATTGAGGACGCCTTGCCGCTCATTCGAAGTACTCCCGGCCTTCGTATTCCATCAGCAGTCGCCAGGCCGTGCCGTCGGCGAGCTCATCGAACCCGAACTGCGAATAGGCAAGGTGATTCACCCAGGCCTCTCGGTCAGGTCGTCTCGGCCGCTCGATACGCGACAGGTCGATTTCCCCTACCGGCGCCGCTGCGCTGGTCGGAGCCACAAAAACGGGAACCCCCGCCACAGCCGCCTCGACCGCGACGTTCGACGAATGGGTGACGATGGCATAGGCGCGCGACAGGGCGCTGCCGAGGGGTTCGCCAGGCTCGCCGGCCGCCGGCTTGCCCCGGATCTCCACAGGCCGGTCGGTGCAGGCCCGCAGCGTCGCCAAGGTGTCCTCCAGCCAATTCGGACAGTCGTGCGCCTCCATGAAGTATCGGGTCGGCGGGCAAACCAGGACCGTGCCGCCTCCTCGACGCCACGGCGCCAGCTCGACGCCCAGAGCCCGCGCACGATCCGGCGGACAGTCGCGGACCCGTCCCGCTTCGTGAGCGTTTCGCGTGATGCGGTAGTTCAGATAGTGGCCCCGCCCGAAATAGGCGTGGTCGGTATAGAAGAAGTCCCTTCCCTCGGCCCGCGCCGCCGCGACCACCTGGTCGCTGTTGCGCAACACGCCCCAGACCACCGGAGTATCCGGTCCCGCGCCCCGGGCGTCCTCGGCAAAGGCCAGGCGGCATCCTGTCCCGCGTGCAAAGGCCTGCATGACAGGATTGCCCGCCCCGCCGCGGTTCAAATAGGCGGTCAACCTTTCCGGTCGGATCTCGCCCGACGCCCCCATCGACGCGAGGGCCGGCGCGGCGATCGCGACATCAGCAACCACCTCCCGCAGAATCGCCACGTCCCCCCGCGCCGGCGCTGGCGTCGGCGCCAGATCAACCACGCCGCCTCGCATCCGGATGCCGGGCGAAGGCGGAACCGGTTGCGACTGCGGGGTCGCCCCCTCGCCCAGACTATGGATTTCAGCCGCGAAGCCGTCCCAGCTGTACGGCAGCACGGTGGCGCGGATATCGGTGGGCAGGTCGAAAGCGGCCTCCACCAGGGGTGCAATCCTGCTCGGGTCCGCGCCCGCCTCGAACAGGAAGCCGTTCTGTCCTGGCTGGATCAGATCCGGTGAAAATCCGGTACGGCTGGCGACCGGCACGACGTTCTCCATCATGGCCTCCAGCAGGGGGATAGGCCCTCCTTCCAGCATGGCCAGCGACAGAAAGACGTCGAACTCCCGGTAGATGGCCGGGTAGTCCTTGTAGGCTGCGGTCTTGTAGGAAAAATTCGGCGCCGCCATCAGTTCGTCAAAGCGCGCGTATTCTTCCCAACCGCGCCCGACCAGAACGAAGCGACGATGCGGCAAGGCTTGAACCAGACCCAGCAGGGCGTCCGGGTTCTTTCGGGCATAGTAGGATGACGACAGGCCGACGACGCCGCCGCCGCGAACGTGACCGCTGAACAGCGCCGGATCGGCCCCTCCAAGAACAACAGCCGTGCGCTCAGGCTTCACCCCCCGCCCGATCCACAGGTCGCGGAATTCGGTGCAGGTGAAGATGACGCAATGAGCCTGATTATAGGCTTCGACCTGTTCCTCGATCGTATAAGGCACCTCGCGGGGGTGGGTGTACCAGACCAGCAGCACCTGCTCCGTCAAGTCCGGTCGCGCCCTCAGATGGTCAAGGTAGTTCCAGTAGTGGGCAAAGAAATAGACACGCCCTCCCGGAAGGGTCTTCGGATTGTAAACTACGTCCCAACTCGTGTTCAGACGTGATCCGATTTCGCGACAGATCGCATCCAGAATCCACCCTCGAGATTCCGTCGGCGTAACGAATATCCAGTCGTTCAGGCCGTTTTTTGCGGGCCGCTCTGCGTAATCGACCTGCTGAGCCGGTTTTATGCCACCCGAACGACGAAAGAACATTGAACGAGGATTCCTGTACGCTAAACCCTTGTCACGCCGCTGCGCCGAGACTTGGAAGGTCTGATCCTCTCCGCTAACACAGTCAGCACGTCGCACGTCAAGGCCTCCCCATGCCGGACGAACAAGGAAGTAGAATGATCGCCGAACAGCTGCCGTTGCCTCGCTCTTCGACGCCCACCCTGCTCAAGCCCCAGGCCTTCGCATGACGGGCGGCGCCGTTCGACACCCCCGCGCCGCCGCTCCGAACTGGATGAAACGCCTTCGCAACCTCGCGAAGCGACGCGGCGTCGTATCGACACGCTTCCCCTCGGACGAAGCGCAAGCTCTGGCGATGATCAAAGCCTCGGGTCTGTTCCATCACGAATGGTACCTGCAACGCTACCCTGACGTCGCCGAAGCGGGCGCCGATCCGGCGCTCCACTTCCTCAATCACGGCGGTCAGGAGAAACGCGACCCTAGCCCGCAGTTCAGAACGCGCTGGTACACATCCCAGGTGCCGGAAGCGGCGACCTCCGGCGTCAACCCCCTGGTGCATTTCCTGGTCAAGGGCAGGGCCGAAGGTCGTTCGGCGACGCCGCCGAACGAGCCCGCCCTTTCGCCGGAGCTGGCGCTGGACATCGAGACCCTTCTGTCCAGCCGCCTCCTCGATGCGGACTGGTATCGCCTTCACACGCCAGGGCTCGCCAAGGGACGACACGCCGTAGCCCGTCATTATCTGGAAACCGGCGCGGCGGAAGGAAAGGACCCCAGTTCCGAGTTCGACACTCGCGCCTACTGGAAGGCCAACGCCGACGTGGAAGCGGCGGGAGCCAATCCCCTGTTGCACTATCTGCGTCACGGTCGCGAAGAAGGTCGCCGGATTTTCGCGGCGCGGATCGAAATCTCCCCGACGTCCGAAGACGATGCTTGCGACGAAGCCGAAAATTACGAGCCTTCGGACAACTGGGTCAGGGCGCACGAATTCCACGCCATTCCCAACCGTGAGGCCCTGTCCGTCGATCAGGTCGTTCTGGGGCGGGTATCGGACGAAGCTCGAGCCCGGCTCACAGCCGCCCTGACGCCCTTCATGAGCGGCCGCCGCGCCGCTGCCTCGGCGCCGGGGAAGGTCGACGCCGCGCCATGGATCGCCGACCTCTGGTTCATCAGCGACCACGACCTGCGGCTGCGCCTGAACCTGGCCCGGCACAAGAGTGAAGCCAGCCTTCCGCTCGTCCTTCGCGTCTACCAGCGCGAAGGCCTGGGGGACACGCCTCGCCTGCTCGTCGAAACCCCTGTCTGTTCGTTGTACGGGTCCATCGTCGACGCTTCCTTGCCAAACCCCTACGCCCCCTTGCTGCTCGCCCTCAGCGACGCCGACGGCGGGCTGGTCGAGGTTCGCAGCCTGGCCTTTCCTTCCTTGGCCCGGAACGGCGCACACCATGCGGAGCTGACGGTTCTGAGCGAAACCGCGACGCCCGTCGCGGATCTGTGGCGCCTCAGCGACGCCCTGTGGAACAGGTTGCACGACGGCCCGCCCAACGGCCTGTCGGTCAGGACGCTGGCGGTGGATCTGGACGGCGCCATTGGCGGCGAGCGCCTTTTCTCCGCCTCCTGTCTGGAATGGCTGGCGAACATCATGGGCATACGTCCTGTCGCGGCCAACCGTCCGGCCGGAAGCGAAAGCCTGACAAACGCGCTGGACCGCGCGCCCCCTGTCGGCAAACGCCGCACCCGCGGTCTCGACCTGACGATCCCCGGCGACAGCCTGCCCTCTATCAGCGCCCTCGTCAGCCGCGACCTGCCCCAGGAGAGCGGCGACGCGACCCTCGGCGGCTATGTCGTCGCCGACGCCAGTCGCGCACGCCCCCGCTGGTCGGTGTTCCCCCCGTCTGCCGGCGCGAACCTCGCGACCTTGCAACCGCGAAACACCGCTCTGGCATGGCCGCAACTGAGCCCCGCCGGCGCGGCGAAAGCCCCGCTGCATCCTCCCGTTTTCCCGTTGGCGGTGCGCTTCCTGGAGGAAAGGTTCACGCCGACGCCCGCGCAACGGCTCACGCCGACCGCGCTGGACGCCCCTGCCGCTCTGTTGCGCACGGATTTGACCGCAGACCAAAAGGCGGAGACGCGGATCACCGCCATCATGCAGGCGTCCGATACGCACTCCATCCTCGACGCCGCCCTCACCGCACTGGCAAGCCAGACCCTCGCCATCGACGAGTTGGTGATCCTCTGCGAAGTCGAGCAACGCCAGGGCGTCCTTGACCTGGCTGAAGCACGTCTGCCCGGACGTGTGCGCGTCGTGTCCGATTCCCTTTCACGCGCAGCCTTGCTCAATCAAGCCGCGGCGCAGGCGTCAGGCGCCCAGCTGCTGTTCATCGGCGCGGGCGTCGTCCTGCATGATCCGCGCACGGTCGAAACCCTGGCGACCATGGTCCATGCGCCCGGCGCCGCCTCCGTCAGCTGCCTGACGGTAAAGGAACACGAAGGCCGCAACGGGTGGCAGGTCAATATCAGCGGCGGCGGTCTGCTGCCCAGCCACTTGAGCTTCACCACGACGCCCCGGCTGATTCTGCGCGAGGCGCGCAGCGCTGGCGCCCTCCCGCAAATGACCTACGCCGTGGCGGCCAACGCCTTCAGGCTTGCGATGATCCCCCGCCGGGCCTGGGATCGTCTGGGCGGCCTTGATGAAGCGCGCTTCCCGGACAGCGACTTCGACCTGGACTTCGGCCTGCGTGCGCTCGCAGCGGGCGAAACCCACCTGTGCACTTCGGCGATCGCCGTCACGGCGCTGCAGGACAGCCTGATTGATGATCGAATCGACGTCGTCGCACCGGAGCATTTCAACCTCGCCGACGCCGGACAACGTCTGGCGGCCCTGACCGCCATCCGCGAGCTGGGTTGATGGAAATCTGCGTCTTCGGACCGTCCGAAACCTACGCCCGAAGCGCCGGCGCGCGTATCCGCTACAGTCGTCTTCAAAAATGGCTCAAGCCGCTGGGACATTCCCTTCACGTGCGCCCCTTGAGCGACGTAAAGCCAAGCCTTATCAAGGCGGCGGACGTCATACTCTTCAGCAAGTGCTATGATGTTCGCGCCGTCGCGATCGCTCGCGCCCTGCGCGGGAGCGACGCCCTGATCGGTGTGGATTTCTTCGACGACGTCTTCAGCCAGTCGCACGAACCCCGGCTTCTGCACTGGCGTCGTTGGGCGCGTCAGATGGCCGCCGATACGGACTTCGCCCTGTGCTCGACGCCCCGCATGCAGGATGTCGCCGCACGCTACCTGCCGCGCGACAGCTGCCATCTGCTCAACGACCCCTTCGAGCGCTTCGCCCCTCTGGCCCTGGGCTCGCTGCTTCAGGCCAAGGTCGACCACGCACGCACCGAACGGCGGATCAAGGTCGGCTGGTTCGGCCAGGGGGATAACCCCCGTTACCCGGTGGGGCTGCGTGATCTGGCCGCATTTGGCGAAAGCCTCCAGCGCCTGGCGGGTCGCGGCTGGGCCGTGCATCTGACCATATTGACCGCACGCAAGAGTCTTACCGCCGAAGGGCTGGAGCAATTGCGGCGGTTGTCCGTACCCCATGTCGTGCATGAATGGAGTCTGGAGGCCGAGGAGCGCCTTCTGCGAGACGCCCTGGTCGCCTATATTCCCGTCAACAGCCAACCTTTCAGCGCCGCCAAATCCCTGAACCGGGCGGTTTCGGCCCTGACTCACGGCGCGCAGGTCCTGTCGGACGGCCACCCCCTCTACGAGCCCTTCGGCGATCTCATCTATTCCCGTGCGGAGGATCTGGCCGACGATCTGGAAAGCGGCGCCCTGCGGCTGCGCGCGGCCTCCCTGCCCGCCCTCGTCGAGCACATGACGGAATGGGGCGATCCCGCCATTGAGGCGGCCCGTCTGTCCGGCTTCCTCAATGGACGAAAGCTCCACAAGGCCGCCCGTGCGCCTGGCGCGCCGCCGCGCCCCATGGCCATCCTGCATGGGCTGGAATCGGACAAGGCGTCGAACATCATGACGCGTCGGCTGGGATGCCTGTCCGTCGCCTCTCCCCTGTCGCGTCCTGGCCGGAACTATGACGTCGCCTTCGTGGTCGAGGATGAGACAGTCAGACTCGACATCAACCCCGACGCGCGTCCGCATCTCGCGCCCGCCTTCCAGGCTGATCTCACCCCCTCGACCAACGCCAAGGGCGAACCTCGCCTGCAGCTCGACCTTTGCCGGGTCCTGGCCCCCGACATGCTGCAGTCGCTCACGGTTTCGGACGACATGCATCCTCTGCGACGGCGCATGGAGTATCGCGCAGCGATGACGGCCATGCTCCAGCTCACACGGCGGATGCTGCCGGAAATGGATGTCATCCTGTCCGAAATCGACCCCATCGCCGCAGGCCTGGGTCCCGACAGCGACAACGCAGGAGCGATCGCATGAGTCCGCGTCGCGCCGTCTTTCTGATCAACCTCCTTCAGGACGTGAACATCGTCCGCCCCCTGGCCTATCTGGCGCGGGAGGCGTCGGTGCGTCCCGTCTTTCTCCTGTCGCAGCGCTTCCTCAAGCGCGACCGCAAGGGTCTGTGGCGCGACGAGGTCGAGCGGATCGCCCAGGAGATCGGCGCCGCCGTCCATGTCTATGACGCTGTCTTCGACGCCTATCAGCACCTGCAAGGCGGGAATGGCGTTCTGATCGCAGCCAGCGAGTCTGACCTGCCGGCCCATGTCGATACCCACGAAGTGTTTCGTGCCGCGCCCGCGTCCTATCTCAAGGTCACGCTTCAGCATGGCTACGAATGCGTCGGATTCCTCCAGAGCAGGCAACACGACCTGTCCCATGGACGCAACGTCCGCTTCGCCGCAGATGTCCTGGCCGGCTGGACCCCGTTGGAGCGGCAACGCTCCATGCCGGCGTCCGAACGCGCCAAATACCTCTTCACCGGCGCCACGGCGCGCATCGTTCTGCCCGACGAGTCGCCGCGGCGGCGCATCCCGGCCGAGGCCCTGATCTGCGAGAACCTCCATTCCGTGCGCTTTACGGCGGAGGGCGACCATCGCGACGCCTTCATGGAGATGTTCAACGGCTTCGCCGTCGCCATGCGTTCCGCTGACAAGCGCATCGCCCTGCGTCCGCACCCCGGCGGCAAGCGCGTCTTTGACCTGAGCGGCGCCGGCCCGGCCGTGCTGCGAGAAGAGGCGCCCTTCTACAGTCTGGACCTGAGCAGCGTGGCCTATGGCGTGTCGCCGCCTTCATCGGTGGTTATTGACCTGCTGCTGGCCGACACCCCTGCAGCGGTCTGGCGCGATCCGGCCGGCGACATGGACGCCGACGCCTACGCCGGGCTGCATAGCGTCAGCTTGCCCGGCGATGTCCTGGCCTTCCGTCGTCTGGCCTTGACCAGTCGGGAGGAGGTTCTGGAACGTCAACGCCGTTTCCTCGCCGACCGCGGCCTGAACAAGCCGGTTGAAGCGGTGCGGGCGGCCTTTCTGGACCTGCTGGGCGGCGCCCGCCCGGCCGTACGCACGACGGCGGCCCCGCCGACCTGGCTGGTGGCCGCCGACGCCGTCGCCGCCACCCAGACCATCAGCTTCGTCCAGCCCTTTGCAGAACAGACCGCCCCCCGGATCGCCGCCATCGGCCATGACGAATCCTGGAACGAACCAGCAGCTCTGGACGCGTTGTGGAAACAGCATCGCCCGTGCGGTCTTGTCCTGTCGCGCTATACCCGGTCGGCGGGCCAGGCCCTGATCGACAAGGCCCGCGCAGAGGGCGTGCCTGTGGTTTTCCACATCGATGACGACCTGCTGGCCGTGCCGGACAGTCTCGGCAAGGCCAAGTACGACTATTACAACCAGCCTGAACGCCTGGCCGCGCTGAAGTCCGCCATGAACGCCGCCGACGTGGTCTATGCTTCAACGGCGCCCCTTGCAGAACGTCTGAAGCAGCACGGCGTGGTCGCCCCTGTTATCGCAGGCGACATCTATTGCACCGTCGAGGTTCCAGACGCGCCTGGCCCCGGCCGCGACGCCGGGCCCATCATCGGCTATATGGGCACCGGCGGACACGGCGCGGATCTGGACATGGTCCTGCCTGCCATCACGACGCTTCTGGACGAGTTTCCAGCCCTGCGCTTCGAGACCTTCGGCACCATCAAGCCTCCGGCCTGGCTCGCAGAGACCTATGGCGAGCGCGTCGGGCACCATCCCGGCGAGTCGAACTACGATCTGTTCCTGGCGCGTCTCGGCGAACTGGGATGGAGCATCGGGCTGGCGCCTCTGGAGGACACCGCTTTCAATCGGTGCAAGGCCGACACCAAATGGGTGGAGTACAGCCGCGCCGGCATCGCGGTGGTGGCGTCCGACCTGCCGGTCTACCACCGGGCCTGCGCCGACGGCGCTGGCTGGCTGGCCGCCTCAACCGAAGACTGGACCCATATCCTGCGCGCCCTCGTCTCCGACGCAAACGCCGTTCAGACGGGCGTGGACAAGGCCCGCGCCCGTCTGAAACAGGACTATACCCGCGCGCGGCTGGCCGATCAGGTCCGTCGCGTCTTCAACGCCGCCGAGGTCGCACGCGCTGCGACCGGCGACATTACCGCTCGCAGCGACAGCCCAGGACGCCCGGTTTGACCGCACAACGCATCTTCATCACCGGCGGCGCCGGCTTTATCGGTTCGCGCCTGTGCAAGGCCCTGCGCGCCACGGGCGCCACGGTCGTCGCCTTTGACAACCTGCATCCCCAGGTTCACGGCGACGGCGCCGCTGCCCGTCTGCAGGAGGGCCTGGTGATCGGCGACGTTCGCGACCGCGCCGCGCTGCAGACCGCCCTGGAACAGGCGCGTCCCGACATCGTGGTTCATCTGGCGGCGGAAACCGGCACAGGCCAGTCCGCCGACGAGCCCTCACGCTATTGCGACGTCAACGTCGTCGGCGCCGCCAATCTGATCGAGGCCATGCGCGCGCTCGAGACTCCGCCCCGCCGCGTCGTCCTGGCGGCCACGCGCGCCGTCTACGGCGAAGGCGCCTATGCCGACACCGCTGGCGTCCTGACCGCGCCGCCGCCGCGCACCGTCGAGGCCATGGACCGCGGCGTATTCGACCTGATCGGCGAAGACGGCCGCCCCCTGACGCCCTGTCCGACCCCCGAAACCCTGCCGCCCCGTCCCGGCTCGGTCTACGGCTCATCCAAGCTGATGCAAGAGTATCTGCTGCAGCAAAGTCCGGCGCCGTGGGATCATGTGATCCTTCGCCTGCAGAACGTCTATGGACCCGGCCAGTCGCTGCGGAACCCCTATACCGGGGTGCTGTCGATCTTCTGCCAGCAGGTCATGGCGGGCCGAACCCTCAATATCTTCGAGGACGGCGAAATCTATCGCGACTTCATCTTCGTGGACGATGTGGTGTCGGCCTTCGTCGCCGCCTGCGCGACCGACGCAGCCGGCGGGCAGATCATCAACATCGGCGACGGCCGGGCGACGTCGATCCGCGAAGCCGCGGAACTGATCTTGAAGGAACTGAAGTCCGATCGCGGCCTGACCATCAGCGGCGATTTCCGCGCGGGGGACGTACGTTACGCCGTCGCCGACACGCGCAAGGCCCACGACCTGCTCGGCTGGTCTCCGCAGATCAGCTTCGAGCAGGGCGTGGCGGCGCTGGTCGCCTGGGCGCGCAATGAGGCTGAGGCCCTCTAGACCTCAGCCAGCAAGGCTTCCTCGCAAATGATCTTCTGGCCTTCCTGCATCTCGCGATCCGCGACCGCGTTTGCAGGGACGGCCGCGAGCAAGGGTGCGGTATTGTGCTTCATGAACAGCCGCATCACATGGCCCACCCCGGTCGATGTGACTTCACGCAGATCGTCCGCGTAATAGGCCCCGCGGTTGAAGGCGCCGGTGATGATCTCGAACGAAGGGAAGTAGTCGACCGCCGCGTGGCGACGCGCCGCGGCGTCCGCCACCACACGCAGAACCGCCTTGCTGTAGGTGGTCGAGACCAGAACGTGCTGCGCTTCATAGGTGGCGGCCAGCGGCACCGGCGATACGGTGAGAATCACGCGTGCACGCGGATTGAGCGACCACAGATGCTGCAGCGCCTGCTCCAGGGCGGCGTCGGTTTCCGATACGTCGAAATTGCAAAACTCGTAGCGCTCGGGGTCCATCTCGCCCCCCGCCACGCCGGGCGCCAAGGGGTAGACGGCGCCGTCTATCCGCGAACGCCAGGCTTCGGTTAGCCCCAGGGTGAAAACAAAGACGTCGGTTTCGCGCACCATGCGCCGGACGGCCGCCAGATGTTCCTCTCGAGAGGCGATCAGATCGGCTTCGTCGGCGAATCCGTCCGGTTCGATTTCAGGCCTGAAGGCGTCGACGAAGCGCCCGTTGGGTCTTTGCCAGACACTGTCGACCGGTGTGAAATCACCCTCGGCCCGGCGGAACAGTTGGGCCAGTTGCTCAGGCGTGTAGATATTGCCGTATCGGCAGGAGAAGACGCCGTAATTGCGATGGACGGCGACAGCAGGGTCCAAGCCGTCTCCAGCTTCGGGCACGAAGTAGTTGTAGCCGGACCCGCTCAGCGCCCGTGCGATATGTTGGGCGAAACAACTGCCGGCGGTCGCGATCTTCTCCTCTCCGGTGATCCGGGCGCGTCCGCCGACGACCGGGTCGACCAGGCCGGCCTCCACATCAGAAACCGCCTTTCGCCAGAACTGGTGATCCGGCAGGCCGCGATACGGATGCCGCGCCGGCGCAGGAGCGCTGCGGATCTTCTTGCGATCGATCACCGAAGCGTACAGGCCATCGTCAAAGCGAGCGCATTCGATCGCGTGCGGATCCAGTCCCTTGTAAGTCTTGAATGAACGCCGCACGAACTCCTCCAGCCCGAAGGTCCGCAACGGCGCGGGTGCCACGCGACCGCCGCTCTTCGGCTTGAAGACATACTCGCCCTCGACGCCCAGGGGCGCGCCGATCTCGGGATAGACCGGCCAGACGATGTTGGAGGCCAGGGCGTCCGGCAACAGAAGCTCGGGCCGTTCGGTCGCCGGCGTCAGACCCAGCTTCTCGACCACCAATCGGGCGAACGTCGACAGGACCGGCAACTTCGGATGGTTCACCGAATACAGGTAGGCGCCGCCGCGCTCCCAGCGTCGGACATCAGCCGCGATGTCCAGCCCCAGACGTTGCGACTCGGCGATCAATCCCCGTTTGGCGCGTTCATAGTGATCGAAGAAGCCCAACGCCTCATAGGTACGGGCGTTGAACAGGCTGATCGTCTCGTCCGCAGTCAGCTTTGACTTCCATGCGAACAGGCAGATGGAGGAATTCAGCTTGCCCAGCACCGAGACAATGCTCTCGCCGGCGCAGGTCGCATAGACGGTGTCAGGATGGAACCCGGTGAAGTAGATGCTGGGCAGTTCGATGATCGGGCGGTCAATGTCCAGGGCCGACATGGCTTCACGAACCGCCTTGGTCATGACCGTCTGGGAAACGATCACGTCGGCCTCGCGGATCAAGCTTTCCATATCGGCTGCGCCCTGCCGAAGATCGCGCCCCACGCCGCTGGAGATCCGCGCGTCGGGCAGCATGGCGCCGAGGCAGTCGGCGATCCCCGCCGACTGGCAGTTGCCGAAAACAGAAAGAGAGATCGTCATTCAGGACATCCGAAATGCAGCCGCGACATGGCCCTGCAGCATGAGATTATGCCATAGTCCGCCCGGGCGCACTGCGGAACAGATAGGTGCGTTGTCACAGTCGACGGGCGCCATGGTGGACGCGCCGCCCTGGCGACGTTAGAAAAATTCCTCGTAAGACGGAGAGTGAAACTTGGGCGATCATGGCAAACCGCTGAAGGTCTTTGTCGGCTACGACCCCCGCGAGGACGTCGCCTGGGAGGTCTGCCGCCATTCGCTTCTGAGGCATGCGACGGGTCCCATTGAGGTCATTCCATTGAAGCAGCCCGCCTTGCGCGAGCTTGGCCTGTACCGCCGCCCCAAGGACGCCACCGCCTCCACGGACTTCTCGCTGACGCGTTTCCTGACCCCCTATCTGGCGGCGGATGACGGTTGGGCGGTCTTCGTGGATTGCGACTTCCTTTTCACCGGCGACATCACCGCCCTGCCGTCCGCGCTGGATGACGACAAGGCCATCTATGTGGTGCAGCACGACTATCAGCCGCACCACCAGGTCAAGATGGACGGCAAGGCCCAGACGACCTACCCGCGCAAGAACTGGTCGTCCTTCATGGTGTTCAACGGCCGCCACCCCGATGTGAAAGCCCTGACGCCCGACGTCGTCAACACCGCCAGCCCGGCGCATCTGCACCGCTTCAACTGGGTCCTCGACGATGCCAGCATCGGCGCGCTGGACAGGACCTGGAACTTCCTGGTCGGCGAATATGATCGCCCTGATCAACTGCCGACCGCCATTCACTACACCAACGGCGGCCCATGGTTCGATCAGTGGCAGGATGTCGACTACGCCCGCGAATGGCTGGACGAGCTTCGTCAGGTCGAGGCCGCCCGACAATCTGCGGCGGCCTAGAGGCCGGAAACGGAGCAGTGGCCCCCGGCTTCGCGCTCCGCTAGAAAACTCCCGTAACAAACGCTGCGAGCCTCATGTCACGTCACCTGCTCACGCTAGTCCTGGCCGCCGCCGTCAGCGCCTGCACCACCCTGCCGCGGGACGGGCCGGCCAACAGGACCATCACGCGCGCTGCGAATGATCCGCAGGGGGCTGACTTCAACCTGCTGGAACTTGACTACGCGGTCAGCGAGCGCATTCGGCGGGTGCCCTTCAGCATGATGGGCTCGCTGGCGCCGGCTGGAGCCAGCGCGCCTGTCGATGTGATCCAGGTGGGCGACGCCCTGGCCATTTCCATCTACGAACCCGGCGGCGGCCTGTTCGGCGGCAGCATGGCCCTGGGCGGCGCGGCCGGGGCGGTTGCGGCCGTTCCGACTGCTAACCAGGCCTTGCCTTCGACGGTCGTCGACCGTCAGGGCGCGGTGTCGATCCCCTTCGCCGGTCAGGTGCGCGTCGCCGGCATGACCCCCAATGAGGCGCAACAGGCCATTCGCCGCGCCCTCGCGGGCAAGGCGGTCAATCCACAGGTCATCGTCGGCGTGACGGGCTCCAGCGCCAACGGCGTCACGGTCATCGGCGCCGCCAAACAGGCGGGCCGCGTGCCGTTGTCGCTTTCCAACGACACGGTGATCGACGTGATCGCCGCCGCCGGCGGCGTCGACGGCCCGCCCGAGAACGTCATTGTCACCCTGACGCGGGGATCGAACAGCGTGAAGGTCGCGCTGACCGACCTGTACCGTCACCCCGCCGAGAACATCCGTCTGCAGCGCGGCGACCAGTTGAATCTCGAACTGAAGCCGCGTCGCTTCAGCAGCTTCGGCGCCTTGGGCAAGGTCAGCCTCAGCGACATGCCGACCGGCGACGTCACCCTGACCTCGGCGCTGAGCAGCCTCGGCGGACTGGACAACAACTCCGCCAACGCCCGTTCGGTTCTGGTCTTCCGCTTCGAACGCCCCGAGGTGGCCGACGCGCTCGGCGTCACAGGGCCGCGATCGGAACGCGGCGTGCCCGTGGTCTATCGCCTGAACCTCAATGATCCGGCCGGCTTCTTCACGGCCAACAACTTCATCATCCAGCCCGAAGACGTCATCTATGTTCCGCGCGCCGACTCTGCGGAACTGCGCAAGTTCTTCGAGTTCGTGCAGACCATCACCCGCGTCATCTATGACGTCCGGGTGACCGGCACCTTCGGCAGCGACTGATCCCTTGGGGCGGCGACCGCCGCCCCTCCCCTTCAGTCAGACCAGGCTTCACCCTTGGGCGGCGCCCAGGGATGAAGTCGCGCGCTGAGCTCCAGATGGCGCAGGATCCGACGCGATGTCGGCTCCTGGAAACCATCGAACGCCGCGCCGCCCGCCGGAGCCCAGTGCGGATTATGGCCAGGGTCGAAGGTCAGCCCTTCGCCCCAGGTTTCGTAGAGGCTGCGCAGCTCGCCACGGTCCCAGGCGATCCTCGCCCGCGTCTCGTTGCGACCGCGCGTCTTGGACTCGAGGTGGATCAGTTCGACGTCCCCCGCGTAGATCACGCGCAACCCCATCCGGCGTACCCGCAGGCAGAAGTCGACGTCGTTGTAGCCGATGGCCAGCGCACCGGCGTCGAAGCCCCCCGCTTGCTCGAACACCTCACGACGAACGGCCATGAACGCGCCGGTGACCCCCGCCGCCGAACGGCTGCGCGCCCAACGTCCCACCGGGCCGTGGTCATTTCCATCCGCCCCTACGCCTTCATGATCCGGGGTTCCTTCCCCCGTACCCAATGTCATGCCGGCATGCTGCACCGTACCGTCCGGATAGAGCAGTCGCGCACCGATCAGTCCCGCCCCGTCTGCCGCCGCACGTCGACGGACGATCTCGTCCCAGTTCGGGGTCAGCATGACGGTGTCGTTGTTGGCGAAGATCAGCAGGTCTTCCAGGCGCGTGGCCGCCAGCAGATTGTTGATGCGCGACCAGTTGAAGGGCTCGCCCACCGGAACGACAACCACGTTCAGCTCACCCGACAGCTCGGCAAGCACCCGCGCCGTTTCCGGTTCCTGGCTGCGATTGTCCGCGATCACTACCGTCAACCGTTCAGGACGAGCCGCCCTTTCGAACAGACTGCGAACACACGTTTCCAGCATCGCCGCCTCGTCGCGTGTCGGCACGATGACGGCGATGCTCCAGTCCGGCGCCGCCGGTTCCGCCTCCATCGACACGACCGCCGACGCCGCCATGCCCGGGACATCTTCGTCTTCACTGCGGCGCCCCTGGCCCGCCCCGTCCGGCAGTTCCGAAACACTGGCGAGAAGACGCGGCAAATGCGCCACCGGAACCCGGTCCACCTTGGCCAGTAACAGATCCCGTCGCGCGGCGGCGCCGGCGGCGGCCTCCTGGTCATGTCGGCGCAGCGCCGCCATCAGTTCCTCCGCCGCCGTCGCGCTCGCCAAAAAGAGGGCCTCGGGAGGGGCTGGCGTTGTCCGCAGGTCCTCGCGGTCCGGCATCGGATGCAGCACCGGGTCCATGTAGCGGGGGCCATGACGCCAGTGCTCCACAACACGATCGTGATCACAATAGACAGCTTCCGCCCCGGTCCGTTCCTGAGCGAAGGCGAACCAGGACAGGGCCTCTGGATGCAGGATCGTACCGGCTGTCAGGCTCAGCACCGGCCCGGCCGGCAAGGTCGCCATGTCCGGGGTGACGAACGAGACACGGTCGTCGCACAGTGCAAGGGACGCCACCGGATGCTCAAGAACCCGGGACGGCGCGAGAACTATGGCGCGCCAGCTGGTCAGGCTCTGGTCCTGGAGCGCCAGCAGGGTGGTCCGGATGCGGGCCGGACTGGCGTACAGGGCCTCCACCACCACGGTGATCTCCGCGACGACCCGGTGGGGCGGCGGCGTGATCGGGAAGTTGCGACGAAAGACATCGTAGGCCTCTCGCGGATAGGTCGAGACGGACAGCCAGTCATGCAACGCGTCCAGCGTCTGTTCCAGCCGCCCGCCGACCCGCGCCAGATCGCGGACATGGGCCGAACGCGGCCGATCGTTCTCGACCGCCAGTTCCGGCGCGCCGACTGCGGCCAGCTCGGTGCGGACATCGGGGTCGCCCGGCGCCAGCCGCCCTGCCTCGACCAGAGCCTCGATCGCCTCGGCCCGGCGGCCGACGGCCGCCAGGGTCCGCCCCAACTGCAGCCAGGCGTCGGCGTCAGGCGCAAGCGTCAGCGCCTGGCGATAGGACCGTTCGGCGCCGACCGGGTCGCCGCTCCGGGCCAGCATGTTGCCCAGCTGGATATGGATCGCCGCAGCCTCGGGCTTCTGGGCGACATGCGCCGCGTAGAAGCCCGCCGCCGCCGCCCAGTCTTCCTCATCGCGTGCGGCGTTGCCGGCCGCCAGCGTCTCTCGCGCCCGGATCTGACGACTGCGCGCCAGGGCCGCCTGCGAAGCCGGCGACGGCTTGCGGAACTCGGCCAGCGCACGTTTGAACCGGTCGATCATCCCCGGTCGTCTCCCTGTTCCTGCTCCGGTTTCACGACAAGACGACCGGCTCCCGGCCCCGAGCGTAGCCGGGGCGGCGGCGTTTCGCCTAGTCGGGTTCGATCCGGCGCCGCCGGGTCCAGCGACAGCAACGGATTGTAGAAGGGGTCGCCTTCCGCCATCAGAGCGCCCCAACGCGCCTTCAGACGCGCGGCGTCCTCCGGATGCCGGACCTGATCCGTGGCGCGCCGCGTGGCGGATTCATGATGCATCAGCACCACATGGCCGTCGTTCAGCACGCGATATCCCGCCGCGCCGACCCTGAGGCACAGATCGGTGTCGTTGAAGCCGACCTCGAAGGTCTCGTCGAAACCGCCGACAGCCGCGAACACTTCCTGACGCATCATCATGCAGGCCGCCGTCACCGCCGAGACCTCGCGCGTGACGACAAGACTGCAGTCCGGCCCCGGATTGCGATCCCCGCCGCGCTCGAATGGAGCGAACTTGTGAACGTGCTCTGCGTACCCTCCCAGGCCCAGCACCACGCCCGCGTGTTGAACCCGCCGGTCAGGATAGAGCAAGGTCGCCCCGACCACGCCGACCTCCGGCCGTGCGACCAGGGCGGCCAGACGCTCCAGCCAGCCGGGTTCCAGCGCCTCGATGTCATTGTTGAGGAACAGCAGACGCTCTCCCGGTCGCGCGTGTCGACGGACCGCCTCATTGTTCATCCTCGCGAAGTTGAACGGCCCGGCATAGGGCATGATCACCGCGCGGTCGGAGAGCGTCTCGAGGTAGAGGCGCGTATCAGGGTCGTCGGACTCATGGTCGATGATCAACAGTCGCAGCCGGTCGCCCGGTACGGTGCGATCCAGGGATTCCACGCATTGACGCAGAAGATCGCCGCGATTGCGCGTGGGAATGACCGCCAGAACCGGCGACCCGTCGTCTGGCCAGTCGATCCGGCAGGTGTTGAACACCGGCCCCGGCACGGCCTGCCCCGGCAGCCCCAGCCGGTCCAGATGGGCGTTGACCGCCATCACCGTGGCCGCCGTCACCCGGCTCCGCGACCGATGGCCTTCGCTGTCCACATGTGTTCGCCAGCGATAGAGAACCCCAGGCACATGAGCGACCGTGCGCGATCCCTCCAGCAGTCTCAGGACCAGATCGACGTCCGCAGAAATCGGCAGACGCTCGTCCAGCCCTCCGACCGCCCGCACCGCGGCCAGAGGCGCAGCGACCATGTGCACGAAATAGGGGTGGGACAGGTAATAATCGTGCGAGAAGGCCGGCCTGAGCGCGAAGTGCTTCAGGGCGTCGCTGTCTTCATGAGTCAGGACTTCGTCGGAATAGACCAGGTCGGCGCCCATCGACTCGGCCGCCATCAGACGCGTCACAGCCTCCGGCTCCAGCACGTCATCATGGTCCATGAAGGCGACCCACGCCCCCGTAGCCTGGGCCAGGCCGGCGTTGGTCGCCCCCGCCACCCCGCGCCCCGGCGCCAAGGTCACCAGCCGGATGCGCGAGTCTTTGACGGCGGCGTCAGCCAGCACGGTCTTGACCCGAAGGTCTGTCGAGCCGTCATCGACGCAAACCAACTCCCACGCCGGGCTGTTCTGGTTCCTGACGCTGGCGATAGCTTCTGACAGCCATTCAGGGCGAGGATCATGCACAGGCAGGATCAGGCTGAGAAGCGGCGCAGCAGCGTCGGGGGTCGCCGTCTTCGGCCTGGTCAGCCAGTCCTGCACTGCGCGGGGCGGCGCGGCGTCAAACGGCGACCCCAGCAGCGGCTCGCCCGTTGCCTGCGAGATCGCCTCGATACGCCATCCGGTTTCGTGATCGGGGCGAACGCCGCTGAGGGAAAAGCTGAAACCGCCGCCTTCCAGTCCGGCGTTCGTCAGGTCCGGTCTCGGAAGGTCCGCCCGCGTCGTTCCGACCACGCGGCCAGCCTGACGGAACTCCACCACCCCGCCCCCATCCCGGAGCCAGCCCACCGCCGCTCCCGTGGCCGCATGTTCGATCCGACCTGCGGGTCGCCAGTCATAACTGAGCGGCCAGGGCGCGGAACCGGGCGCGCCCGCCTGATCGAACAGGTCGGCGGCGGCTGGGCTGCTCCCGTCCCGCTTCAGGCTATCAATAAAGAAGGCGATCGCGGCCGCTTCTTCGCCCTGCAGACGCGCCAGCCGTCCCCGGCTCAACAGCAGGTCGGCGTCGCCGTCCCCCAGCAATCCAGCCGCGCGGACGTAGGCGCGGTCAGCCTCAGCCAACGCCCCCGCCTCTTTCAGCACATGACCCAGCTGAATCCAGATCCTGGCATCCGACGCACGTCGTGACAAATAGCTGCGATAGGCAAGCGCCGCCGCCTCCCAGTCGCCCCGGTCGCGCGCCGCATCGCCCGCACGTCGCGACATAGCGGCGCGGTCGCCGGCAATACGTCGCAAGACGCGTTTGAGACCTTTCAGCGGACTTGCTGCCATCTTTGCTCCGGGCGGCTGGCCCCGTTTACCTGTCGTTGCGGGCCGTTTCGGGCGCCGTCTCGTCGCTCTAACACGCCTGCGACACGAATCCCCGGATGGTCATTAGGTCGAACTCGGCTAAAAAGCTCGTCTCCCGAACAAGGACGCCCCATGAATTCCGACGTGAAGCTGCTGGAAACGCGACGCTTTGGCGATAGCCGCGGCTGGTTCGCCGAAACCTATTCCGAAGCTCGGCTGGCGGCGGAGGGCGTCACCTGCCGGTTCGTTCAGGACAACCAGTCACGCTCGACCTTCATCGGCACCATTCGCGGCATTCATTTCCAGCGCCCGCCTCACGCCCAGGCCAAGCTTGTGCGGTGTCTGCGGGGTTCAGTCATGGATTACGCCGTGGATCTGCGTCGCGGCTCGCCGACCTACGGCCGCCATGTGGCCGCCGAACTCAGCGAAGACAACGGCCGCCAACTGTTTATCCCCGTCGGCTTCGGCCACGCCTTCGTCACGCTCACTCCCGACGCCGAGATCGCCTACAAGGTCTCGGACGTCTACGCGCCCGACTGCGACGGCGGCGTCATCTGGAACGATCCGGCCATCGGCATCGACTGGCCCCTGCCCACGACCGGCCCCGTCCTGTCGGACAAGGATGCCGTCCTGCCGAGTCTGGCGGATTTCGACAGTCCCTTTGAATATGACGGCCGCCCGCTGGCGCCGCTGGTCATTCCCGCCTGAGCTCCGGAGTTTTCATGCGCATCCTGGTCACCGGCGGCGCCGGCTTCATCGGGTCGGCCCTCGTCCGTCACCTCATCAGCGACAGCGAGCACGAGGTCCTGGTCCTCGACAAGCTGACCTATGCGGGCCTGTTGTCCTCTCTAGAGGCGGTATCCGGCAGCAACCGATATCAATTCGCCCAGGCCGATATCGCCGATCCGGTCGCGGTTGGCGAAGCCCTGTCGCGGTTCCGTCCCCAGGTCATCGCCCACCTGGCCGCCGAGAGCCATGTCGATCGTTCCATCGACGGCCCCGGCGAGTTCATCCAGACCAACATCGTCGGCACCTTCGCCTTGCTGCAACAGGCGCTCGGCTATTACCGCAACCTGCCGACGGACGAGCAGGCGGCTTTCCGCTTCCACCATATCTCGACGGACGAGGTCTTCGGTTCTCTGGACGAGACGGGCCTCTTCACCGAGACAACCCCCTATGATCCCCGTTCCCCCTATTCGGCGTCCAAGGCGGCCTCGGATCATCTGGTGCGCGCATGGGGTCACACCTACGGCCTGCCCGTCCTGGTGACCAACTGCTCGAACAACTACGGCCCCCATCATTTCCCCGAGAAGCTGATCCCGCTGATCATCATTCGCGCGCTGTCGGGGGAAAGCCTGCCGGTCTACGGCGACGGCTCCAACGTCCGCGACTGGCTCTACGTCGAAGATCACGCCCGCGCGTTGCGCGCTGTGTTCGAACGCGGCCAGCCGGGTCGCACCTATAACGTCGGGGGCAACGCCGAACGTCGCAACATCGACGTGGTCAAGGCCATCTGCGCCGCGCTGGACCGACTGTCGCCGGCGCCGTCCGGCCGCTCCTACGCCGAACAGATCACCTTCGTCGCCGACCGTCCCGGCCACGACCAGCGCTACGCCATCGACGCTTCGCGCATCCGCGACGAACTGGGGTGGGAGCCGCAGCACGCCTTCGAGGACGGCATCGAGGCGACCGTGCGCTGGTATCTGCAGAACCGCGACTGGTGGCAGGCGATTCTCGACGCGCGCTACGCCACCCAGCGTCTGGGCGCGGCGCATGGCTGATACGGTGCGCCATGTTCTCATAACCGGCGGCGCCGGCCAGGTGGGGCTGGAACTGATGCGGGCGCGCTGGCCCGACGACGTGCGTCTGCACGCTCCGACGCGCGACGAGCTGGACCTGACCGACGCCGATTCGATCACCCGCCTGTTTCAGGCCACGCCCTTCGCCGCCGTCATCAATCCGGCCGCCTATACGGCGGTCGACAAGGCCGAGGACGACGTGGCCGCCGCCTTCGCCGTCAATGCGATCGGCCCGGCCCTGCTGGCCGAAGCCACGCAACGCGCCGGAATCCCGCTGATCCACGTCTCGACCGACTACGTGTTCGACGGATCAGCCCCCGGCGCCTATGACGAAAGCGATCCCGTCGCGCCGCTGGGCGTCTATGGCGCGTCCAAATTGGCGGGCGAACTCGCCGTGCGTTCAGGCAATCCCCGGTCAGTCGTCTTGCGTACCGCCTGGGTGTTCAGCGCCCACCGCGCCAACTTTCTCAAGACCATGTTGCGGGTCGGCGCCCAGAATCCGACGCTTCGCGTGGTCGCTGATCAGCGTGGCTGCCCGACCTCGGCCGCGGACATCGCCGAGGCCCTCGTGACCATCGCCCTGAGGATGATGAACGATCCGTCAGCTCCGAACGGAACCTATCACTTCGTGAACTCCGGCGAAGCGACGTGGCATGAGTTCGCCGCCCGCATCTTTGCGGAGCAGACCGCCTTTACCCCCCCCGTGGTCGATGCCATCACCACGGCGGACTATCCCACACGCGCGCGCCGCCCGGCGAATTCACGACTGGCCACCGCCAGGATCACACGGGACTTCGGCGTTCGGCCACGGCCATGGGAAGAGGCCATGCGAGACGTGCTTGCAGAACTGAAAGCGGAGACCACGCGATGAAGGGGATCATTCTGGCGGGCGGCTCGGGCACGCGCCTGCACCCGATGACCCAGGTGGTGTCGAAGCAGTTGATGCCTGTCTACGACAAGCCGATGATCTTCTACCCCCTGTCGACGTTGATGCTGGCGGGTATTCGCGAGATTCTCATCATCTCCACCCCGCATGACCTGCCCGCTTTCCAGCGCCTGCTTGGCGACGGCTCGCAGTGGGGCCTCCACCTCGAGTACGCCGAACAGCCCAGCCCGGACGGTCTGGCCCAGGCCTATATCATCGGCGCGGATTTCGTGGCCGGCTCGCCCTCGGCCCTGATCCTCGGCGACAACATCTTCTATGGCCACGGGATCACCGACCTGTTCACCCGCGCCATGGCCCGCCCCGAGGGCGCGACCGTCTTCGCCTATCATGTCAACGACCCCCAGCGTTACGGCGTCGTCGAGTTCGACGAAGGCATGAAGGCGCTCTCCATCGAGGAGAAGCCCGCCGCGCCCAAGTCTGACTGGGCGGTCACGGGTCTGTACTTCTATGATCGTCACGTGGTCGATATCGCCGCAGACCTGAAGCCGTCGCCGCGCGGCGAGCTTGAGATCACTGACGTCAACCGGGCCTATCTGGAACGGCAGGCCCTGTCCGTCGAAATGATGGGGCGGGGCTTCGCCTGGCTTGATACCGGCACCCCCGACAGCCTTCTGGAAGCCGCCGAATTCGTGCGTACGCTCGAACGCCGTCAAGGCTTCAAGATCGCCTGCCCCGAAGAAATCGCCCTGTCCAAGGGTTTCATCGACATCGACCAGGTCGAACGTATTGCGAAAGCCTACGGCAAGAGCGACTACGGCCGCTATCTGCAGCGCCTTCTGGCGACTGCGCCCTCCGGAACACCGAGTTCATGAAGTTCACCAAGACCCACATTGCGGACGGCGCGCTTCTAGGCGCCAACCACATCGCCGAAATGGATCGCTGGACGCTGGAGAACCACGCGCGCCGGCTGGCCCATTCGGTCTATGTCGGCGACCGGGTCGCGCTTGGCCGCATCCTCGGCCGTTACAAGCTGTACGTGGCCACCACGGACGTGGGCTTCGGCGCCCATGTCCTTCTGGATGGACTCTGGGAAAGCTGGCTGACCGTCTTCATGGCGCGTATCATCAAGCGCGGCATGAACGTCATCGATGTCGGCGCCAACCATGGCTACTACACCGTCCTGTTCGCCGATCTGGTCGGGCCTGACGGCCTTGTCGCCGCCATAGAACCCCATCCGCGCACAGCCGAACTGCTGCGACGCTCGGTGGACGTCAACGGCTTCAGCGGCCGCGTGACGGTGACGGAAATGGCCGCCTCCGCCGAGGATGGCGGCTCCCTGGTCTTCCACGCCCCTCCGACCGAGCCCAAGAACGCCCGCGTCGTGCCGGGCGGCGACCTGTCTCACCCCGAGCATGTGAAGGTGAAGGCTGGCCGTATCGATTCCATCGTCAAGCGCTGGGATCGGGTCGATTTCGTCAAGATCGACGTGGAAGGCGCCGAAGAAGCGGCGTTGGCAGGGCTGACGCGCGTCCTCAAGCGCGACAAGCCGCGCCTGCTTCTGGAATTCAACGCCAACCGCTGCGCCGCGCCGGAACTGCTGATTGATCGGCTGATCAAGCTGTATGGCGGCTTGCGCGCCGTCGGCTTCAACTGTCAGGCGGAGCCCGTGTCACGCGAGGAAGTCCTGAAACCGGAACGGACCGAAGACTGGATTCTCTACTTCGAAGCTAGGTAGTCGACGAAAGGGGCTCGACGTCCGCCAGACGCTCGACGTGGCAGCCGAGCCAGGTCATCTTGCCGAACAGGTGACCTCGCTCGGCCCACACCCGCACTTCTGCGGCGCCCGCCTTTTCCCATCGATGATCAATGACCACCTCATAGAGGCCGGAGCGATCAAAAGCGCCGTAGCAGGTCGCCACGTCCGCAGCGACGCCCCACTGGAACATCAGAAAAGCATCATCGTCGGGTTCGACCGAGAAGCGCGCCGTCACGCGCCACAGGCCGGCCGGCAGCTGGAAATACGGGCCGTGCACCAGAATACGCGCGCGACCGCTGATATCGATGTCCGGCGTTCCGCCTTCATGGTCAGCACCGTGCGTGTAGCTGAACAGGTCCGGTGACCAGGCCGCCTTGGCGCCGGTTGCTGGCGGCAAGCTTTCATAGAAGGCTAGCGGATTGGCCACGCCATGCGCGTCGAGCGGCGCATCGTCGTCGCCAACATCGACGCTCACATGGCCCAGTCCGGGAATCTCAGCCTCGACAGCAGAACCGTCGAGCATGAAGGCGCCGCGTTCGATCAACCGACACGCAGCGCCAAACTGGCTGGCGGCGCGTCGAAGAGCCTGCCTCGGATCGTCGGCGTGACGTTGCAGGGCCATGCCGAACACCTCATCCGGAGACGCCGTAATCACCAGCAGGGCGTCGATTCCGTCCAGGGCCGCATCATCGACATCACGCATGAAGACGACCTCGCCGGCCGCCGCATCATCCCGATCTCCGCCGTCCTTGGTCGCCGCCCACTTTCTGGCCTTGGCGGCTTTCAACAAGGCGCTGCGCCAACGGGCTTCGTGGGGACCAGGCAGGGTAACGACACCCAGAACACGCACGTCGCTCACGCAGCCCTCAACCAGGAATAGATATCGATCGCTTCATCGATGTCGTCGAACATCTTGACCTTGCCGCCCTCGATGATGATGGCCCGATCACAGGTTTCACTGACCAGCTTGGTGTCGTGCGAAGCCATGATGAAGGAACGGTCGCCCCGACGTTCGAACAGTTCCTCCTTGCAGCGGCGCTGGAAGCGCGCATCGCCGACCGCGACCACTTCGTCCACCAGATAGCAGTCGAAGTCGATCGCCAGAGACAGGCCGAAGGCCAGGCGCGAACGCATGCCCGAGGAATAGTGTTTCACCGGCTGGGCCAGCTTGCGTCCCAATTCCGCAAAGTCGTCGATACGCGCCAGAAGCTCATGATAGTCGCGATTATAGATACGCGACAGGAAGCGGATGTTGTCCAGGCCCGTCAGACTGCCCTGGAACCCCCCTCCGAAGCCGATCGGCCAGGACGCTGTCATTCGCCAGTTCACCCGTCCCGCGGTGGGCGCGAGGGCGCCGCCCAGTATCTTGATGAGCGTCGACTTGCCCTGCCCGTTCCGGCCCAGAACCGCGAAACGCGCGCCGCGTTCCAGCTCGAAGTTGAGGTCGGTGAACAGGGGGCGGGCGCCGGGCGTCGTGGTGTAGGTCTTCGTCAGGTTGACGACCTCGAGGCCCACCCTCCGGGCTGGGGTGTCCATCAGAGCTGCCTGTGCTCCCGCAGGCCCGCCCAGACCAGCCAGCCGATGCCGTAGATCAGCAGGGTCGAGATCAGCACCATCAGGATGGCGCGGAAACGGTTGGGTTCGGTAGCCTTGTCAGCGACGCTCGGGCTGACGATACGCTCCAGGTAGAGCTTCTGACGGCGAGCATCGAGACGTGCGGTATCCAGAGCCGTGCTGGCCGCAGCCATGGCCCGCTCGGCCAGGGTGCGTTCAGCAGCCAGGGTTTCATATTCGCTGAACTTGGTGGCCAGAGAACCGGCGCCGCCGGCGATCTTGGCCCGCTCCTCGGCCAGTTGGCGACGGAAGGCCGCCAGACGGCCGTCGAGGATCGGCAACTGGGGGCTGTTCGGCGCCTGGGCCGCAAGTTGCGAACGCTCGGCCTCAAGCGTGGCGATGCCAGCCAGGAGCTCGCCGATCAGGGCCGAGTTCTCGGTCGCCGAAAGCGTCGGGTCCACCATGCCCTCGCGGTTGCGGAAGGCGGTCAGACGGGACTGAATGTCGCGAAGGCGGGTCTCGGCCTCCAGCTTGGTCCGCTCGGCGTCGATCACCGCGCTGGCCGACGAACGTTCATTCAGCTTGTTGACCAGGGCCTCGCCGCTATCCAGCAGCGCCGCGGCCAGCTTCTGTGAATCCCCGGCGCGGAAGGTCTCCACCCTGAGGGTGCTGATGCCCGTCGAGGTCTCGTACCCCACGGTGACGAAACGCTGCAGTCCCTTGTAGAGGCTTTCCTTGGTCTCGCCTTCCCAGGGACGCGGATGACGCGAAAGCACATCAACGCCGGCCGGCGCCAACATCCGGGCCACGTCGATTTTCGGCTCCAGCGCCGCAAGCGCGTCGCGCGAACGGATGTATTCGTGAACGGCGAACGAATCCGTTGCGCTGGCCGACAGACCCACGCCCTGCAGAGCCACGCCCAGAGCGGAGGGCTGCTCCTGAGAGGCTGCGCGCACGATGAAACGGGCTTCCGACACGTAGCGCGGCGTGGCGAAGACCAGGTAGTAGATCGCCGTCACCAGGGTGGGCAGCACGACCACCACCAGGAAGGGCCAGGGCACGCGGCTGGTCAGCCCCTGCCGGGTCCCTTGCCGGGGCTCCGCGCCACGCCCGCTGATCGGGCCCAGAAAGGTAATGCGTGAGTCGCTCATTCAGGCCTCGCACCGGTTCCGCGCGTCGCGGCGCCGTCATCCTTATTCAGCATCGATATGTTCCTTGGCGCGAGCGATCAGCAGCAGGCCGAAGGCGATCAGAACCCCGCCCCAGAAAAGGGGATAGAAGGGGTCATAATGGGTCTCGATGAACTCGCCAAACACCCCGGCGCGAACCATCTCGATCGTGTGGGGCATGGGGAAGGCCATGTAGACGTCGCGGTACTTCTCGGGCACCCATGCCGCCATGATGAAAACGCCCGAAAAGGGCAGCATTCCGTACATCATCACCGGCACCAGGCGCTCGATCACGTCGAACTCCATCGCCATCGCACTAAGGACCATGGCCACGCCGCACCCGAACAGGAACAGGCTGAACCACCCCCAGTAGATCAGGCCCAGGTCATGCGGCAGATCGACCAGACCGCTGAGGTAGAGCACCGTATAGGCCACGGCCAGGGCCAGGGTCGCCCCGGCGAACTCCAGCACGTAGCGCGCAATGTAGAGATGAAGGATCTTGACCTTCTGATGGTAGAGCACGCCCACGTTCGCCGACACGGCGCCCATGCTGTACGACACCAGGTGCCGGAACATGATCAGCGACATGTAGCCGGTCATGACAAAGGGCGCGACGCCGAGGCCATGCTGATAGGGGGCCTTGATCGTCGACCAGATCAGCATGACCCCGAAGGTGAAGAGCAGAGGCTCCCCGATCAGCCAGAAAAAACCCAACCCCCGGCGCCCGTAGCGCGTGATGATTTCACGCAGCATCAAGGCGCCGATGATATCGCTGTGCTCTTTTAAAGCGTTGATTGACGCCATATTCCGAACGAACCGCGGGTCAGAGCCAGCCTGGGGACATGGCCGTGAACGGTCATCGCCGCACGTTCAGCCTTGAAGGCTTGGCATACGCACAATCCGGAAGCCTATCAAGTCGCCTGCCGCGCGAGTTCAGCCAGCAGCTCGATTGAGCGCACCCGTGCGGCGGGGTCCCAGATCTGGCTGGTGACCATCAGTTCGTCCGCGCCGGTCCGGGCGATAAAGGCGTCCATCTGGGCGCGCACCGTCTCGGGCGAGCCGACGGCCGAGCAGGCCAGGGCCGCGTCGATCATGCCGCGCGCGGCGCTATCCAGACGTTCGTAATAGCCCTCGACCGGGGCGGGCAGCTTGCCGGGACGGCCGCTCCTCAGGTTGACGAAGGCCTGCTGGACCGAGGTGAACAGCAGGCGCGCGGCCGCGTCCGTCTCGGCGGCGAAGACGTTGTAGCCCAGCATGGCGTAGGGCTTGTCCAGATAGGCCGAGGGCCTGAAGGTCTGGCGATAGACATCCAGCGCCCGCATCATGTCGCCGGGCGCGAAATGGCTGGCGAAGGCGTAGGGCAGGCCCAGATGGGCCGCCAGCTGCGCCCCATAGGTCGAGGAGCCCAGGATCCAGATCGGCACGGCCTGACCCTCGCCGGGGTTGGCGATGATGCGTTGATCCGGCGTGGCGGGCGCGAACCACTGCATCAGCTCCATGACGTCCTGGGGGAAGGCGTCCACGTCGCCTTGCAGCGTGCGGCGCAGCGCCCGCGCCGTCGCCTGATCCGAGCCGGGGGCCCGGCCCAGACCCAGGTCGATGCGGCCGGGATGAAGGGCGTTCAGGGTGCCGAACTGCTCGGCGATGACCAAGGGCGCGTGGTTGGGCAGCATGACGCCGCCGGCGCCGACGCGAATGGTCTTGGTCGCCGCCGCCACGGCGCCGATGACCACCGAGGTCGCGGCGCTGGCGATGCCGGGCATGTTGTGATGCTCGGCCAGCCAGAAGCGCTTGTAACCCAAGCGCTCGGCATGGCGGGCCAGATCCAGGGTATTGGCCAGCGATTGCGAGACATCCGAGCCTTCCGGCACCGGGGCGAGGTCGAGAATGGAAAGCGGGATCATCCGACCGATATGGGGCCGCTTTTCAGCGGCGCCATACCGGGCGAAACGATAGCGACGTTCTCAGGCGGCTGGGCAGTCGCCGATGCGCTCGGCGGTCATGGTCACCTTGGTCTGGGCCATCTGCGGCGTCGGAGCCGGGTTCAGCTTCGTGGTCACCTCAGTGACGTAGCGGCTGTTGAAATCGCCGGTGACGCGAATGGTCGAGTCCATCTTCATATCGCCCGGCAGGGTGCAGGAGGTCGCGGCCACCATGGCGTCGCCCTGGCGGGCGAAGGCCTGGGTGGTGCAGTCCGCGCCAGGCTGCTGCGTATTCGCCGGCGGCTCCAGCTTGGCTTCGGTGACGCAGACCTCTTGCGGCGGGATGGTCGCGGCGCCCGGCTGACCCTCCATGGCGGTCGTCACGCGCCACAGACCGGGCCGGGGCGCGTCCAGCGCGGCCTCGACCGTGCCGGGGACGTTCTTGGCCCCCTCGCCCGCAGGCGCCTCGGTCTTGCTGTTGTTGTTTCCGCAGGCCGACAGGCCCAGCAGGCAGGCGACGGCCGCGCCGCCGATCATGACTGAACGCATGGAGCGCTCCCCTCTGGTTGAAACCGAGAGGTCAACGCCGCTCAAGCGTCGCGGTTCACCCGCGCACGGCGTTTAGGCCAGATCGACGCCCGTGGTGCGCATGATCTCGGCGCGCAGCTCGGGAATGCCGAAGCCCTTTTCGGACGAGGTGACCAGCACGGCCGGATAGGCAGCGGGACGCTTGGCGATGGCCTTCAGCGTCGCCGCCTGGACCTTCTCGGCCTCGCCCTTCTTGAGCTTGTCGGCCTTGGTCAGGACGATCTGATAGCTGACGGCGGCCAGGTCCAGGGCGTCCAGCGCCTCGTCGTCGACCTTCTTGAGGCCGTGACGGGCGTCGATCAGCAGATAGACCCGCTTCAGCGTCACCCGGCCGCGCAGATAGTCACGACCCAGGTCCTGGAACTTCTTGACCGTGGTCTTGGACGCCTTGGCCCAGCCGTAGCCGGGCAGGTCGACCAGCCGCAGCCGGCCGTCCAGGTCGAAGAAGTTGACCTCGCGCGTGCGACCCGGCTCGTTCGAGGCGCGCGCCAGCTTGTGCATCCCGACCAGGGCGTTGATCAGGCTGGACTTGCCGACGTTCGAGCGTCCCGCGAACGAGATTTCCGGCAGGTCGGGATCGGGCAGCTGCTCGATCTTGGCGCAACCCAGGACAAAGGTGGCCTGGCGCGAGAACAGCACGCGCGCCGCCTCGATCTCGGCGTCCGAATATTCTCCGACCTTGGGCTCGTCCGACGGATATTCCAACCGATCAGGCTTTCTTGAAGCGGGCGAAGAAGGTGTCGATCGGGTTCTCGGCCTTGAAGCGGTGCATGATGACGTACTGCTGCGCGATCGAGAGGATGTTGTTCCAGGCCCAGTAGATCAGCAGGCCGGCCGCGAACGGGGCCATGATGAAGGTGAAGATGAAGGGCAGGAAGGCGAAGATCTGACGCTGCATCGGATCCTGGGCCGGCGGGTTCATCGACTGCTGCAGCCACATGGTCAGACCATAGACGATCGGCAGGACGCCGAGGTGCAGCGGGCCGTTCAGCAGATTGCCCAGCAACGGCAGGGTCGAGGGATCCCACGGAATGGCGCCGAACAGGTTCCAGATCGTCGACGGGTCGCGCGCCGACAGGTCGCGGATCCAGCCGAAGAAGGGCGCGTGGCGCATTTCGATGGTGACGAACAGCACCTTGTACAGGGCGTAGAAGACCGGGATCTGCACCAGGATGGGCAGGCAGCCCGCCAGGGGATTGATCTTCTCCCGCTGATACAGGGCCATCGTCTCCTGCTGCTGCTTCTGCGGGTCGTCCTTAAATTTCTTTTTGATCTCCTCCATCTTGGGCTGGAGGGTCCGCATCTTGGACAGGCTCTCGTAGGACTTGTTGGCCAGCGGGAACATGATCAGCTTGACCACGACGGTCAGGGCCAGGATGGCCAGACCGAAGTTGCCCAGGACGCCGTAGAAGAACTCCACGATCATGAAGATCGGGCGGGTCAGGAAGAAGAGGTGGCCCCAGTCAATGGCGTAGATGAAGCGCGGCAGGCCCAGGCTCTTCTCATAGCCGGCCAGGATCTCGTTCCGCTTGACGCCGGCGAACAGGCGCTGGGTCTCTTCGATCTGGCGCCCCGGCTGGATAGTGCGGGCGGCGCCCAGCATGGCGGCCTCGTGGACGTTCAGGCCCTCGGCGTCGCGAACCGAGAAACGGCCCTCGATCTTTTCCTTCTGGTCCGGAATGAGGGCGGCCATCCAGTACTTGTCGGTGATGCCCAGCCAGCCGCCGGTCGACTCGTTCTCGATGCGCGGTTTCTTGGCCCAATCCTTGTACTTGACCTGCTCGGTGGTGAACTTGCCATCCGCGCCGAAGGTGCCGATGGCGCCTTCGTGCAGGATCATCTGCTTGCCCAGGTCGGTCGGCACGCCCTGGCGCTCGACGCGGCCATAAGGGGCGATGGTGATGGCCTGGCCGCTCAGGTTGGCGACGGTGTCGGTGACGGTGAACACGTACTGGGCGTCAACGGCGATGACGCGCGTGAAGCGCAGGCCGGCGCCATTGTCCCAGGTCAGTTCGACCGGGGTGGTCTGGGTCAGGGTCGCGCCCTTGGTCAGGCTCCAGACCGTGTTCGGGCCGGGAACGCCGCCGGGAACGTTGGGGCCGCTCCAGCCGAACTGAGCGAAGTAGGCATGCTCCATGCCCTGCGGGCGGAACAGCTCCACCGGGGGCGAATTTTTGTCCAGGGTTTCCTTGTAGTCCGTCAGGTACAGGTCATCGATGCGCGCGCCCTGCAGCGACAACGAACCCTTCAGGGTGCCCGTCTGGATCGGCACGCGAGCGACCTTGCCCAGCGCCTGAACACGGTCGGTGACGAAGGCGCCCGGCGCGGCGGAGGCCGAGGTCAGCCCGGCGTCGTTTACCGTGGCGGCCTTCTCTTCAGCGGCGGCGATCTGCTGCTGGCGGCGCATCTCGGCCTGCGGGCGCATCACCATGAAGTAGTACACGCCCATGATCAGGGCCGCGCACACGAAGAAGATGATGGTGTTGCGCGAATTCTCGTTCTGCATCGGGGTCAGCGGTCCTGGCCGGAGGGGCGCGAATCGTCGGAGGCGCGGGCGGGCGATTTCGCCGCATCTCCCATATCGGGAGCCGCACGCGGGGTTGCGAGCCTTGTAAGGGCCGATTTCACATCGTCAAGCAGACGGTCCCAGTCGCGGTCCGCCGTGCCCATGCGGGCGATGAACACATAGTCGCAGCCGGGACGCCCGTGCAGGGGCGCCAACAGGCGCGCGGCCTCGCGCAGGCGGCGTTTGCAGCGGTTGCGCACCACGGCTCCGCCCACCTTGCGGGTGGCGGTGAATCCCAGACGGATCGCGGGCTGCCCGTCCTGACGGTCCAGTTGCTGGACCACCACGGCGCCGCGAGCCTGAGAAACGCCTTTGGCGGCCGCCAGAAACTGGGGCCGCCGTGTCAGGCGATCGATTTTCATCGGATCGGTCATGCGCCCGCCCTGAAGGGTAATGGGCGCGTGACGTCAGGCCGTCAGGCGCTTACGGCCTTTGGCGCGGCGACGCGCAACAATCTTTTGACCGTTCTTGGTGGCCATCCGCGAACGGAAGCCGTGACGGCGCTTGCGCACGAGTCGCGACGGCTGATAGGTCCGCTTCACGTTCGGCTCCAGGGCTACAAGGTTGCACAACGGACAACAGTCATCCGCTGCAGGAGGCGGGCGTATAAGCGGCGACGACGGACGAGTCAACGCCGACAAGCGAACCAGGCCGTCCCAAACCACCTGAATCCTCTAGGGAAGCCCGACGGTGTCGGTTAGGGAGCAAGGATGAACCGGGTCAAACGATTTCTGTCCCTCGCCGTCCTGCTGGCGGCGATCGCCCTGATCTTCGGCATGGGCTGGAACCGCTACCTTTCGCTGGACACCCTGCGCGAGCACGGCTCGGCGTTTCAGGCCCTGGCGGACGAACACTATATCCTGACCCTGCTGGCCCTGATGCTGGTCTTCGCCCTGCTGACCGCCAGCGTGGTGCCTGGCGTGGTCTTCATCACCGTGACGGCGGGCTATCTGTTCGGCCCCTGGGTCGGGGGCGTGGCCACGGCCTTCGCGGCCACCGTGGGCGCCCTGGCTGTCTATTACGTGGGCCGCACAGCCCTCGGCGAATCCCTGCGTCGTCGCGCGTCCCAGGATACAGGCCTGCTGAAGAAGGTCTGCGATGGCGTGGACAAGAACACCTTCTGGTACGTTCTGGTGGCCCGCCTGGTGGTGTCGGTGCCCTTCCACCTGATCAATGTGGCGGCGGGCGTCATGGCGGCCCCCTTGCGCCCCTATATGATCGCCACCTTCATTGGTCTGTTGCCCGCCCACATCATCTATTGCTGGATCGGCGCCGGGCTGAACGACATTCTGGTGGATGACCCCAACCCGAACCTGCAAAGCCTGTTCGCCGAGTTCATGTGGCCGCTGCTGGGCGTGGCCTTCCTGTCGATGCTGCTGCCCCTGGCGCTCAAATTAGTGCAGAAATGGCGGGCTCGGCACGGCATGGACGCCGCATGACGGAACGGAACGCAATCGAGACTCGACTGCCCTCACGCCCCCGCGACGAGACGGGCCTGACCGCGCGCCTGGCGACCGTTCGCCTGCCTGACATCTGGCGCGAGCGCCTGACGCCGCGCGCCCCCGACGGCCTGTCCAGCCGTCTGCTGCTGCTGACCGTGGCCTTCACCCTGGCGGTCGCCGCCCTGATCATCGTGCCCAGCGCCGCCTCCTTCCAGGAGCGGTGGCTGATGGACCGGCTGCAGGCCGCCGAGTTGGCCTCGGTCGGGGTCGAGGCCCTGCCCTATTCCGCCGTCGAGGATTCCACCGCCGAACAACTGCTGAGCATCGGCGGGGTCCAGTCCGTGGTCGTAGGCGAGCAGGGCGTGCGCCGCCTGCTGCTGCAGGCCCCCAACCTGCCCCGCGCGCCCGAACTGATCGACCTGCGCCAACGCAATGTCGGCGCCCGCCTGCTGGACCCCTGGAAGACCCTGTTCGGCCACCCCGACCGCTCTTTGCGGGTGCAGGCCAAGCCGCGCTATCGCTCGGGCGACTTCATCGAGATCCTGGCGCCTGCCCAGCCGCTGAAGACCGAGCTGAAGAGCTTCCTGCTGAACAGCCTGACCATGTCCCTGCTGATCGCCGTGGTCGCCGGCGGCCTGCTCTACGCCTCCCTGTCCTTCCTGGTCCTGGCGCCCCTGCGCCGGGTGACGCGCTCGATCGAGCGTTTCGCCGCCGATCCTGAAAGCCCCGCCGAGACGCCCTCGGACCGCAAGGACGAGATCGGCCGGGTCGAGCGCGAACTGGCGCGGATGCAGGAGGAAGTGCGCCAGTCCCTGCGCTCGCGCGCCCGCCTGGTGGCCCTGGGCGAGGCGGTGGCCAAGATCAACCACGACCTGCGCAACATGCTGACCTCGGCCCAGATGGCGTCCGAACGTCTGTCCAGCTCGGCCGACCCCCTGGTGGCCAAGGCCCTGCCCCGGCTGGAACGGGCGCTCGGCCGCGCCGCCGCCCTGGCCCGCAATGTGCTGGAATACGGCAAGTCCGAAGAGGCCGCGCCGCAACTTCAGAAGATGCTGCTGGCCCGCGTGGTCGCCGTCGCCGCCGAGGATGCGGGTCTGGAAGAGGATGGCGTGCGCCTGATCCGCGACCTGCCCGCCCGCTTCACCGTCAAGGCCGACAGCGACCAGCTTCATCGCATCCTGGTCAACCTGATGCGTAACGCCCGTCAGGCTATCGAAAGCGATCCTGAACGCGAAAAGAAGGGTCGGATCACCGTCCGCGCCGAGACCCGTGACGGCGTCGTGACCTTGCGCATCACAGATGATGGACCGGGCATCCCCGAGCGGCTGGCCGGGCGGCTGTTCGAGCCCTTCGTCAGCGGTCGCGCCTCGGAAGGCACGGGCCTGGGCCTGACCATCTCACGCGAGCTGGCGGCCAACCACGGCGGCGAACTGCGCTTGCTGGACACCGGATCGGAAGGCACGACCTTCGAGCTGCGCCTGCCAGCCTGACGCGCTTGCCCGACGGCACGGACGGCGCCACCTTGGCGAACGCCGATCCGGACAGGACCAAGAACCATGCCGTTCGCCGCCTTGATGCTCGCCCTGATCGGCAGCCAGACCACCGATGCGGGACCTCCCCCTGCACCCGAGGCGGTCTGTGCGCCAGCCTACATCACGCGCGTCGCAGCCGCGTCGTATCGCGACGGCGCGACCTTCCTGCTTCAGGCCAGCCGGGGCGGCGATCCCCAGACCCTGCGCTGCATCGAAGCTCTCGCCGTCAAACAGGAGGCGGATGCGCCCTGGATCAAGCGACGCGGCTTCAGGGCGGCCCGCGCCGCCGCGGCCATCCGCCGGAACGATCCGCAGAACGCCGTCGCCTTGCTGGAGCCCATGGTCGGGCCCCAACACCATACCGTCTCGATCCCGGCCGACTTCCACGCCCTGCTGTCAGAGGCCTACGAAATGGCCGGCCGTTATGATGAAGCCGAGGGGCAGCGTCGCATGGCCCTGGCCGCCATGGCCCAGGAGCCGCCATTCGCTCTTTCGGAAGACGCTATGCGCGGCCTGCCCGCACGCGAGCCCTTCGCCGGCCTGCTGCCGATCAGTCCGCCCAACCCGGATCAGGTCTTTCTGGACCTGAGCTCTGTTCGCATCGAAGGCCCCGTCCGCCTCTACGACACCGTCCTGCTGCTGCCCCAGGATCAGGAGGGCGCCGCTGCTATACGCGTACAACGACGGATCGACTGCCAGACCCGGCGAGGTGAGGCGTTGAAGATTCTGCGACAGGACGCCAGCGGCGCGACCCTGGAAGACATCACGCCCGAGGATCCGCGCGAAGACTGGAATGCGGTCGTCACCCACCGCCAGCGCGTGATCTGCGACGCCGATCCCGGAGCCAAGGCGGGTCCAGCGGACTTCGTCGCCGCCCTGACCCTGTTCCGGGTCCGAGGGGCGTCGGACAGGCCCCGATAGCCTCGACGCAGCCGTATGCCGCCCGCAGGCGTTGGTTTACATCAGACGTGAAAACGCCAAGCTTGGCTCGCCCCTTTCAGGCAAGGACGCCGTCATGACCCCTGCTCTATCCTTGTTTCGCGTTTCCTTCGCGGCCCTGAGCCTCGCCCTGGTGGCGACGCCCGGCCTGGCGCAGGCTCCCAAGGCCGCAAAGGCTCCCGCCCAGGTTCAGGCGCCCCCCAGCGACCCCGTGGCTGACCTGATGCGCCGTCAGGGCGAACGCTATCACCGCGCCCCGGATTCAGCCCAGGACCCCGACGAACTGCGCCGCACCCAGGCCCTGAACGCCGAGATCACCGCGCAGAACGACCTGGCGGAAAGCCAGGACCGCGCCAACGCCGCCGCCCACGCCAAGGCCGAGGCCCAGTACCAGACGGAACTGGATGCGGCCCAGGCCGAGGCCCGCGCCGCCCGCGAACGCCACGAATCTGACCTGCGAACCGCAACCGAGGCCCAAGCCGCCTATGAGCGTCAAATGGCCGACTGGCGCGCCACTGTGGCGGCTTGCGAACGCGGCGACCGCGCCCGCTGCAATGCCGGACGCCAGAGCCTCGCCTCCGGCAAGAACTGAACCGGGGGGCGGCGCTTCGCCCGTTGACACCCGGACCTATTCTGCGCCACCCCCGTCTGTAACGAAGACGAGGTCGCTCGCGACCGCCAGTTGCCAGCTACGGATTATCCCATGCCGATCGAACGCATTCCCGCCGAAGAAGCTTTCAAGCGATTCCGGCACAATCGCGCCTCGGTCTGGCCCGATGGCCGCAAGAACGGCGCCCGGCTCGAAGGAATCGCCACGGTCACGACGACGCCATCGTTCGAATTTTCCCGCGATACGCCGGTCCTGACCATCGGCTCCTGCTTCGCTCGCAACATCGAACGCCATCTGGTTTCGCTCGGCTTCGATCTGCCCATGACCAAGGTCGTTCTCCCGCGCGAAGAGCGGGTCAGCGAAACCGCCAACGACATTCTCAACAAGTACTCGGTCCATTCGATCGAGAACGAATTGCGCTGGGCTTTCGAGCCCTGCCCCGTGCCGGAAACCGCCTTGTTCCTCCAGACGGAGGACGGCCTCTGGCATGACCCTCAGCTGGCTCCAAACATCATTCCGGCCGCCTTCGAGCGCGTCGTGGAGCGGCGCAGGGAGGTCATGGACGCCACGCGGGAAATGGCGCGTTGCGGATTGATCATCATCACCCTGGGCCTGGCGGAATCCTGGTTCGACCTGGAGACAGGCCTCTATCTGAACGGTGCTCCTCCGCCCGCCGCGCTGAAGCGCTATCCTGGCCGCTTCGCCCTGGATGTTCTGTCCTACGGCGAAATTCTGGAAAGCCTCGAACGCATTCGTGAGCTGGTGAAACGCCACGGACGGCCAGACGCCAAGATCCTGATCACCACCTCGCCAGTGCCCTTCAAGGCGACCTTCAGCGGCGAGGACGCCCTGGTCGCCAACTGCTACAGCAAGAGCGTCCAGCGCGCCGCTTGCCGTGAGTTCTCGGGCATGCATGGCGACGTTGACTACTTCCCCAGCTACGAGGTCGTCACCCTCACCGAGCGCAAGCTGGCCTTCGAGGTCGACAATATTCACGTCCGCCACAACGTCGTGGCCCAGATCATGGAGACCGTGCTCGCCACCTATTGCCCCGGCCTGCTCCAGCCGAAAGCCGCCGCGCCGCGTCTGACCACGCTGGAAGCCCATGAAACCGCCGCCGCCAAGCACTTCAAGCGAGGCGAGTACGAGGCCGCCGCCGGCGTGCTGAAAGCGCTCTTCGAGAAGTACGGCAAGGACCTGTCGGACATTCAACGCGCCGAACATCTGTCGAAGATGGGGGTAGCCTATCTACGCGCCCGCCAACCGGCTGACGGTGTCGCCGCCCTGAAGCTGGCCTTGTCCGAAGATCCCACCAATGCGCGGATCAACTACAAGACCGGCCTTGGCCTGGCCCGCATGAAACAACCGCAAGCCGCCGTCCGCTACTTCGAGAACGCCCTGGCGCTGGAGCCCGGCCTTCCTGACCATTCCTGGCGACTGGGTGAGGAGCTCTTCCGTCTCGGCCAGACCGAACGGGCCCGAACACTGGCCGAAAAGACCCTGCAGCTGGACCCCACGCATGCCCACGCTCAGGAACTGCTCGAAAAGCTGAACTCCGACGCTTGAGGGTTTCGCCGGTCTAGAGGGCGACCTCGGTCCGGCGCTCGGCGCTGACCAGGCCGGCCTCCAGCACTTCCATCACCGCCGCGGCCTCCTGCGACGAGACGGGATTGGGCGCGCCGTCGCGGACGGCGCCGGCCACGGCTGAATAATAGGCGGGATAGTCGCCGGGCGGTCCCGCCACGGCCTCTCGCGCCCCGGTCACGCCGTCCACGACGACGCCGGGGCGAGGATCGACGCCCCAACCCGCCGCTCCGGGCGTCAGGCCCGACTTCAGCTGGTCTTCCTGAACGTCCAGCCCGTCCTTCAGCCAACTGGCCCGCGCCCCGTGGACGGCGAAGCGCGCATCGGCGGCCGGCGTGACCATGTCGGCGTGCAGGATGACCCGCTTGTCGGCGTAGCGCAGCACCGCGTGGGCGTAGTCGATCGCCCGACCGCCGGCCCGCAGGATGGCCAGGTCGCAGCTGATCGCCAGCGGCCGCCCGAACAGACACAGCGCCTGATCAATCAGATGCGGCCCCAGATCGTACCAGAGGCCGGCGCCCGGCCCGGCGCCCTCGCGCCATCGGTCGCGCACCTCGGGCCGCCAGCGATTGAAGCTGCTCTCGAAGCGCACCACCGGCCCCAGCCGATCCTCGGCGATCAGGGTCTGCAAGGTCAGGAAGTCGGCGTCCCAGCGACGGTTGTGGAAGACGGACAGCAGCAGGCCGCGCTCTTCGGCCAAGGTCGCCAGACGCCGCGCCTCGGCGGCGGTCAGGGTGAAGGGCTTGTCGACCACCACCGCCTTGCCGGCGTTCAACGCCGCCCCGGCCTGGGTCGCATGCAGGTCGTTGGGCGTGGCTAGAACGATCAGGTCGATGGCGGGATCGGCCAGGGCCTGATCGAACGAGGTCAGGACGCGCGCATCCGGCCAGAGCTCGGACACGGTTTCGGCCTGACGGCTAACCACCGCCTCCAGACGCAGGTCAGGACAGGCGGCAATCAGCGGGGCGTGAAAGGTCCGCCCGGCGTAGCCGAAACCGACCAGCGCCGTTCGGACCGGATGGGTCACGGCGATCAGCCCTCAGCGGTCTCACGGCGCTTCATCATGGCGTCGAAACTGTCCCAGACGCCGTCGGCGCCGTGCCACGACCCTTGCGTCGCCGCCTTGGAGTATTCGGTGGCGCGAGCTTCAAAGAAGTTGGCGTGCTCGACGCCCGACAGCAGAGACTGCAGCCAGGGCAGCGGGTTTTCCGTCACGCCGTAGACTTCCGGCAGTTGCAGCTGGCGCAGGCGCCAGTCGGCGATGAAGCGGATGTATTGCTTGATGTCATCCGGCGTCATGCCGTTCACCGGACCCATTTCGAAGGCCAGGTCGATGAACTTGTCTTCCATCTCGACCACCGTCTTGCAGCAGTCGACGATGTCGTCGGCCACAGCCTTGGTGACGGCGCCCGTCTCCTTGTTGAAGGCGTGGTACAGCTTGATGATGCCTTCGCAGTGCAGGCTCTCGTCGCGCACCGACCACGACACGATCTGGCCCATGCCCTTCATCTTCGACTGGCGCGGGAAGTTCATCAGCATGGCGAAGCTGGCGAACAATTGCAGGCCTTCGGAGAAGCCGCCGAACATGGCCAGGGTGCGGCAGATGTCGGCGTCGGTCTCGACCCCGAACTGGCCCATGAAGTCATGCTTGTCGCGCATGGCCTCGTATTCCATGAAGGCGCCGAACTCGCTCTCGGGCATGCCGATGGTTTCGAGCAGCAGGGCGTAGGCCGCGATATGGATGGTCTCCATATTGGCGAAGGAGGCCAGCATCATCTTCACTTCGGTCGGTTTGAACACCCGACCGTAGCGCTCCATGTAGTTGTCCTGGACCTCGATGTCGGCCTGGGTGAAGAAGCGGAAGATCTGCGTCAGCAGGTTGCGCTCGCTGTCGGTCAGGTTGGCGGCCCAGTCCTTGACGTCCTCGCCCAGCGGCACCTCTTCGGGCATCCAGTGGACCTGCTGCTGCTTCTTCCACATGTCGAAAGCCCACGGATAACGGAAGGGCTTGTAGGCGGCCGAAGGCGTCAGCAGTCCGGCCGTTCCGGGGCGGATGATCGAGGAGTGGGCGTTCATCAAAATGACCTGAAGCGAATCCGGGAGAAGCGAGTTTCACCATGCGGCCGGGCGCGCGCGGCGCCAAGTCGGAATACGCCTATCTTGCGATCACATTTTCATCTGACCGCTAGATGTGGTGGTCGAAGACGAATCAGATGGGGAGAAGCCTGGGGATGAGTTTCACGCTTTACGGCGCCGCTGGATCGGGATCGGTCCCGGTCGAGGCCGCCATGACCCTGATCGGACTGGACTATCGCGTCATCGAGGCCGTGACCTGGGAGGACGAGACGGAGCGCGACAAGGTCGCCGCCGTCAACCCGATGCGCCAGATCCCGGCCCTGGTCCTGCCGGGCGGCGAGACCTTGACCGAAAGCGCCGCCATCCTGATCTGGCTGGCCGACAGCTATCCGCAGGCGCGGCTGGGACCGAGCATCGACGACCCGCGCCGGGCGCAGTTCCTGCGCTGGATGAGCTTCATCCCTGCCGCCATCTATTCGATGTTCTGGGTGCGGGACGTGCCGTCGCGGCTGGTCGGCGACGATGCGACGGCCCAGGCCGAACTGAAGCGACGCACGCTTGAACGCATCGCTGACTGCTGGCGCATCATGGACAGCCAGATCACGCCGGGCCGCTTCCTGCTGGGCGACGATCTGAGCGTGCTGGATCTCTATGTCGCCGTCGCCAGCCGTTGGACGCCGCGCCGGGCGCGCTTCACCGCCGAGGCTCCCCGCATGGCCAAGGTCGTCCGCCGGGTGGACGCCCTGCCCGCCCTACAAGCCTTCTGGGCCGAACGCTTCCCGTTCGAGGACGAACCCTAGGCCGCCGCCCGCTCCATGCGGGTCGCCGCCGCCTGCATGGCCTGATCAATGGCGGCGTAGAGCCGGACATGGGTGATCGGCTTGGCCAGGTGGCCGTCCATGCCGGCGTTGCGGCAGCGGGCGGCGTCCTCGGGCATGGCGTCGGCGGTCACGGCCAGGATCGGCGCCGCCGCGACAGGTGTGTCCAGGGCGCGGATCCGCTCGGCCGCGGCCAGCCCGTCCAGACGCGGCATCCGCAGATCCATCAGGATCAGGTCGAAGTCGCCCGACTGCGCCTGTTCGACCGCCTCGACCCCGTCCGCAGCCTCCACCGTCTCGCAGTCGGCGGCGGCCAGCATCAGCCGCATCATCTCGCGATTGACCGGGTGGTCATCGACGATCAAGACGCGCAGCGCCCGTTCAACCTCGCTTGCGGGCGCGGCCTCCTGCGTCACCGCCATCGGCGCCAGGGGAAGGCTGAGCGTAAAAGACGAGCCGCGTCCCGGCGCGCTGTCGACCACGATCCGCCCGCCCATGCAGCGCATCTGGGCCAGGGCCAGGGGCAGGCCGACACCTGCGCCGATATGTTCACGACGCAGCGAGTCGTCGCTCTGGGCGAAGGCTTCGAAAAGGCGCGGCATGAAGACCGGATCAATGCCGCAACCCGTGTCGGCCACCTCGATCATCAGGGCGTTTCCATCATGACGCGCCGTCACGCGAACCTCGCCCTGATCGGTGAATTTAACGGCGTTGGCGATCAGATGGTGCAGGGCCTGACGCAGGCGCCGACGATCACCGCTGAAGCCGCCCCTCGCGCTGACTTCAACGATCAGGGTCAGAGGCAGGCCCTTGGCTTCCGCGTTCAGCCGCGACGGCGCCGCCGCCTCGTCCAGCAGGCTCGCCACGCTCAGGGGCTCGCGGGCGACGTCTTCACCGCCGCGCGAGAACTCCAGCACGTCCTCGACCAGCATCAGCATGGCCTCGCCCGAACGACTGATGGCCTCGACCTGCGGCAAGGCGCCGGCGGGCAGGTCGCCGCGGCGTGACAACAGGTCGGCATAGCCGGCGATGCCGTTGAGCGGCGTGCGCATCTCATGGCTCATCAGCGCCAGAAAGCGGGACTTGGCGGCGTCGGAGCGCTCAGCTCGACTCTTGGCCTCGACGGCAGCCTTGGTGCGAACCTGCAGCCGCGCGATCAGACGACGACGCTCGCTCATGACTGCGCTCAACGGCAGGGCGATGATGACCAAGGCCAGCAGGAAGGCATGATAGAAGCCCATGAGGCGCATGCGTTGCGGCAAGCCCGTCAACTCGGGCACGTCGGCTATGGGGGTCAGCATGATGGGACCGTGCCCCGTCAATGTCCCCACCCCGCTGATCACCATGACCAATATGGTCCCCAGGGCGGTCCAGGGCGGCGACATGCGCAGGGCGATCAGCATCAGCGGCGGCAGGACCAGCATGGCCAAGGCCGCGGGATTGCTGAAGACCCAGGCCGTCACCCCCGCCAGCAATACAAACAGTCCTGCTGCTTCCAGAGGCCCGGCCGAATGCTCTTCGCGGAAGCGGTGGGCGCGAGCCAGCAACAACAGGCTGGGCGTGACGGTCAGCAACCCCAGCAGTTCCATCGAGAACATGTGCTGCCAGACAAAGGCGGCCATCGGCGCGGTGTAGCCCTTCAGCGCCACCCCCATGACGACGGCGATCGTCGTGGTCAGGAAGACCGCCGGCGCCGCCGCGAACACGACGAAGGAGAACAGGCGGCGCGGGCGACGCATGTCCAGGGCCGCGCCGCCGAAGCGACGGGCCAACAGGCCTGCGATCAGCACCTGGCCGATGTTCAGAACCACATTGGTCCAGAGGAAGGGCAGGCTGTCGCCGCGCAGGACATTGCTGCCCAGATTCAACGCCGCACAGGTCAGCAGGACGGCGATGGCCTTGCGTCGCCGAAGCTGCAGCAGGGCTGCCAGCATGACCCCGTTGGCGGGCCAGACAATCACGGCCTGAAAGGTTTCAGCGCTCCATTGGCCGAGCAGAAGGCATGCGACGAACAGAAGGACATAGGCGACGGGCGGCGGCCCCGCCTCCTTCCCTGCATCATGGCGAAACAACCGCCAGCGTCCTGCCATGCTCGAACCTCGCCCCATCCCCAGGGCAGATCGTGGGGTCCAAGAGTAAAAAAATCCTGTTCTTCGGCTTGCGCGAAATCGCTTAGGACCAAGGTCGAAAACCTAGATCAGGCCCAGCGCACGCGCCTCGACCTCCAGCCCCGCCCGGAACTGCGGCGCGGCCAGGCCGATCAGGGCGTGGGCGCGCTGATCGGTCGTCAGACCACGCAGATTGACCCAGCCGTGCTCGGTCACGACGATCTGGGTGTCATTGCGCGGCGTGGTCACTGGTCCGTCGAGACGGGCGACGATGCGCGAGGCCGTCCCCTTGGCCGCGGTGGAGTGACAGGCGATGATCGACTTTCCGCCCTCGGACGCCGAGGCCCCGCGCACGAAGTCCAACTGACCGCCGGCCGCCGTGTACTGCCGTCCATTCAGATATTCCGAGCAGCAGGCCCCGAAGAGGTCGATCTGAAGCGTGGCGTTGACCGACACCATCCGGTCGTTGCGGGCGATGACGGCGGGGTCGTTCACATAGTCGACCGGGCGGGCCTCCAGCGCCGGGTTCTCGTGCAGAAACTCGTAGGTCGTGCGATCACCCATGGCGAAGGTGAAGACCGTCTTGCCCGGATGCAGGCTCTTCTTCGTATTGGTCACCACCCCGGCCCGCATCAGTGCGACCAGACCCGGTGTCAGCAGTTCGGTGTGGATACCCAGGTCCGCATGGTCATGCAGGGCCGCGCAGACCGCGTCGGGCAAGGCGCCTATGCCCATCTGCAGGGTCGAGCCGTTCTCGATCAGGCCGGCGATGATGCCGCCGATGACCAGGTCCTGCGGTTGCTGTGCAGCCTTGCCCGCCTCCAGCAGGGGCGCGGCGTGTTCGACCAGGGCCGTGACCTGGGAGACATGGACCCGGCAGTCGCCGAAGACGCGCGGCATGTGCGGATTGACCTCCAGGATCACCCGCTTGGCCGTCTTCGACACCGCCAGGGCGTAGTCGGTGTTGGTGCCGAAACTGAAATATCCGTCGGCGTCCATCGGTGAAACCGTGGCCAGCAGGGTGTCGACCCCGATCTCGCGGGTCAGGACATGCGGCGTCTGCTGAAAGCCGGTCGGCACGAACCGGACGGCCTGCCGCCCTTCCTCGATCCCGCGCGCCTCCAGCTTCCGCTCGATGGCGCCGTGGAACAGGCTGTGGGGGCGCAGGCGATCGGTCAGTTCGTAGCGCAGCACCGTCTCGCCGGCGATGGCGGTGGACAGCAGGTAGTAGATGTTGACGTCCCCGACCTCATCGGCCTCGGCCCGGTCGGCCAGGGCCTTCAGCAGGGCGGGCGGCTGGGCGACGCCGAGCGCCATGGCCACCCTGGCGCCGGAAGGAATCAGGGCGGCGGCGACGGCGGGCGTCGTCAGGCGCTGCGCATAGAGAGTGGCATGGTCGGTCATGGCGCTTCCTCGAACGGCCCTTCTGGCTCTGTTCGTTCCGTTATCCGGCGCCCGGCGCATTCCGGCCGCTAGACATTGGTCGAAGGCGCGTCCTGCAGGGCGGCGTCATGCAGCCTCTGGCGCCGCTCGACCCCATAGGCGATCAGCCACAGGACCATGGCCCAGGCCGCGCCGACGCTCCATCCGGCGAAGACGTCAGAGGCCCAGTGAGCGCCCAGATAGATGCGGGTCAGCCCGATCAGCAGGGCGATCAGGACAGCGCAGCCCAGGACGTAGGCCTTCAGCCGCTTTCTCGGGAAGGCGCGGGTCAGCATGACCCCCAGCGTCAGATAGAAGACCGTCGACAGCAGGGCGTGACCTGAGGGGAAGCTGGCGTTCAGCGTCTCGACCGCCTGATAGACGACCGGCGGGCGCTCGCGCTCGAAAAGAGCCTTCAGACCTTCACTCAGCGCCACCCCGCCCAGCAGCCCCCCTGCCAGAAGCAGAGCCGACAGCCGCTTGCCCTGGATCAGCAGGAAACCCAGGGCGATCAGGGCGAACAGGGTCAGGACCGAAATCCCGCCCAGAGAGGTCAGGTCCGCCGCCGCCTCCTTCAGCCACCACGGCCCCCAGGGACGACCCGGATCATCGGCGAAAGGCCGCACCGCATGCAGCACCGCCTGGTCGAAGGCCTGGCCGTCGGCCTCGCGCATGTCGTCGGCCACCTCGATGAAGGTCAGGGTGCCCAGGGCCACGACCAGCAGGGCGGCGACGGCGGCGATTTCGGTGCGGGCCACACGCAGGGCGCGGGTCAGGAAGGCGGTCGGATGCGGAGCCATGGGCGGCTAACGGTCAAGCTGATGCTGCGTTCCCTCGCCCACATGATCACGCGTTTGTGATCGTGGAGACCGCGCGGCTTGGCGGTTGTCTTTTCCGACTTTTCCACAGGGGCGCCATCGAGGAATCCCGCGCCTCCACATCCCCCAAACAAGGTCAAGACTTTATAAAAAATTAAAGATGTGCACCCATACATCTAGCCGAGCACGGGAACAGAGACACCATATCTAGTGTTTCAAACCGGCACGGTCTTCTTACGATTTTGATCGGGGCAAGGATCAACATGGCTGGCGGCGAAGCTCTGCAGACGACGGAATTCACGACGGTTTCTTCGCCGCCGCCCGAGGGCAAACCGCATCTGAAAGTGGTCACCGGCCTGACCCTGGACCGTTCGCGCGACGCCCTGCTGACCGACTTCGGCAAGAAGACCCTGGAAGACCGCTACCTGCTGGCGGGCGAGAGCTATCAGGACATGTTCGCCCGCGTCTCGACGGCCTACGCCGACGACGCCGAGCATGCCCAGCGCATCTACGACTACATGTCCAGGCTGTGGTTCATGCCCGCCACGCCCGTCCTGTCGAACGGCGGCGCCGACCGCGGCCTGCCGATCAGCTGCTTCCTCAACGCCGTGGGCGACAGCCTGGACGGCATCCAGACCGTGTGGAACGAAAACGTCGCCCTGGCCTCGAACGGCGGCGGCATCGGCACCTACTGGGGCGGCGTCCGCTCCATCGGTGAGAAGGTCAAGGGCGCCGGCCAGACCAGCGGCATCATCCCCTTCATCCGCGTCATGGACTCGATGACCCTGGCGATCTCGCAAGGGTCCCTGCGCCGCGGCTCGGCCGCCGTCTATCTGGACATCCACCACCCCGAGATCGAGGAGTTCCTCGAGATCCGCAAACCCTCGGGCGACTTCAACCGCAAGTCCCTGAACCTGCACCACGGCCTCAACATCACGGACGAGTTCATGGAGGCGGTGAAGACCGGCTCCACCTTCGACCTGAAGTCGCCGAAGAACGGCGAGGTCATGAAGACCGTCGACGCCCGCTCGCTGTGGACCAAGATTCTCGACATCCGCATGCAGACGGGCGAGCCCTACCTGATCTTCTCGGACACGGTGAACCGCCAGCTGGCGCCGCACCAGCGCGAACTGGGCCTCAAGGTCAAGCAGTCGAACCTGTGCGCCGAGATCATGCTGCACACCGGCAAGGATCACCTGGGGGCCGAGCGCACCGCCGTCTGCTGCCTGTCCTCGGTCAACGCCGAAACCTTCCTGGAATGGCGCGAAGAACCCCGGTTCATCGAGGATGTCATGCGCTTCCTGGACAATGTCCTGGAGGACTTCATCCATCGCGCTCCGCCCGCCATGGCCGCCGCCGTCTACTCGGCCAAGCGCGAGCGTTCAGTGGGTCTGGGCCTGATGGGCTTCCACTCCTTCCTGCAAGGACAGGGCGTCGCCTTTGAAAGCGCCATGGCCAAGTCGTGGAACATGCGCCTGTTCAAGCATCTGCGTCGCGAGGCCGACAAGGCCAGCCGCGTGCTGGCCGAAGAAAAGGGCGCCTGCCTGGACGCCGCCGAACAGGGCGTCATGGAGCGGTTCAGCCACAAGCTGGCCATCGCCCCGACCGCCTCGATCTCGATCATCTGCGGCGGCACCTCGGCGGGCATCGAGCCGATCCCGGCCAACATCTATACGCACAAGACCCTGTCGGGCTCGTTCGCGGTCAAGAACCCCTATCTGCAGAAGCTGCTGGGCGAGAAGGGCATCGACACCGAGGCCGTGTGGAGTTCGATCCTTGAGCACGAGGGTTCGGTCCAGCACCTCGACGCCCTGTCCGAAGACGAAAAGGGCGTGTTCAAGACCGCCTTCGAACTGGACCAGCGCTGGGTGGTCGAACTGGCCGCCGACCGCGCGCCGGAAATCTGCCAGGCCCAGTCGCTGAACCTCTTCATCCCCGGCGACGTGAACAAGTGGGACCTGCACATGCTGCACTGGTCCGCCTGGGAGCGCGGCGTGAAGTCGCTGTACTATCTGCGCTCCAAGTCGGTGCAGCGCGCCGCCTTCGCCGGCGCCGAGGACAAGGCCGAGGCCGAGGTCGACCCGAACCAGCCGGACCTCTTCTCGGCCGCTCGCACCGACTACGACGAGTGCCTGGCCTGCCAGTAGGGTCCGTCCTTCTCATCACGATCCGCTGATCCCGCCGCCCGGAGGAACTGACCTCCGGGCGGTTTCGTTTGGTCGAAACAGGATTGTGGCTTGAAAGAGGCCGTTGCAGTTCCCTCGCGTTAGTGCAGAGTGGTTCCGTTAACGGCTTTGGAGGGACCGTTGTGCGCGTAGAGGCCTGCCTCGTTGGTGTCCTGATCGTCATGGGTCTGCCCATGGCGGCGAATGCACAGGCCAAGGCTTTGCTTGCGGCTCCGGTCGATACCCCCATCGCGGCCAGAGGCGGCGACGCCGTACAGTTCGAGGACGCCGCCGCTCGCCTGGACAACGAGATCGCTTTCGCGGCCGCCGACAATCCCATCGGCGCCCCCCTCGCCCTGTCAGGTTCGCCTGCCGGCCGCGACGCCTTCAACACCACCCGCAGCGAGGCCTGGTTCGCCGGCGACGGCTTCACCGACCGTCTGCGCGTCACCACTCGGGGTGAGCCGCGCCGCGCCGACGGCGCCCCTGTGCCGCCGCGCGCCCTGGATGCTCGCGCCTATGACGGCGAGTCCTATGATGTCTCCTATACGCGCGGCTGGGTCGCCGCCCAGGGCCGAACGGCCTCAGGGCTGGAAGTCTCGCTGACGCCCCACGCCGGCGTCGGTTTCGGCAGCGACGGCACGTCCGCCGAGGCCGGGGCCACGCTGAAGATCGGCGAGGGCCTGGACCGTCTGGCGCCCGACGGCGATGAAGCCTTCGGCGAACGGGCCCGCTGGTATGTCTATGCCGCCGGATCCAAGAGGGCCGTCGGCTACAACTTCGCCCGCACCCGCGACGGCGACTTCGCCCGCTCGGGCATGAGCCACGACGAGGGCGCCTTCCTGGGTGACGCCTCCGTCGGCGTAGCCTACCGCCGAGGCGCGCTTCAAGGCTCGGTCGGCGTCGTCTATCGCGAGATCGAGGCCAACGGCATCAAGGCCTACGGCGGCATCAACACCGACGTGTCGGAAGGCCTGGTGGCCTTCCAACTGACGATCCGTCCCCGCGAATAGGCCCTAGTGGGTTCGGGCCACGCCCTCGCGGCGGCTGTCGGCCCCGCCGTCCCATCGCCCGTTCCGCCACAACCCGCCATGCAGGCCGGAGGTTTCAGTCGTGTTCGGACGCAATTCGACGCCGCGCGCCGCCATGCCTTCACGCACGGCGAGGGGGAAGCCTTCGGTGTCCGCGCCAAAACCATCGCCCTTGGCCACCAGGTTGGGCAGGTCGAAGGCTTCCTGCAACGGCAACCCCCAACCCAGGGCGCCGATCAGAGCCTTGGCGTTGTACGCCAGGATGGAAGAGCCGCCGGGCGAGCCCAGCAGGCCGACCAGACGCCCTTCGCGATCCAGAACGAGCGCCGGCGACATTGACGAGCGCGGCCGCTTGCCCGCCGCCACGGCGTTGGCCGCCGGCGTCCCGTCCGACGCTGTCGGGACCAGGGAGAAGTCGGTCAGCTGATTGTTCAGGAAGAAGCCGCCCGCCATCCGGCCCGAGCCGAACAGGCTCTCGACGGTGGTGGTCATGCTGACAGCATTGCCCTGGGCGTCCACCACGACCAGGTGCGAGGTTCCCGCTGGTTCCCGCGTCGCATCGGCGCCGACCCTGGGCGCGCCCGCCGGAACGCCATAGGGCGCAGCGCCGCGCAGGGCCGGGGCCAGAGCCGCCCGCTCGGCGACATAGGTTGGGTCCAGCAAGCCCGCGACCGGCACGGAGACGAAGGCCGGATCGCCGAAATAGCGGTCCCGGTCAGCGTACATCAGGCGCTGCAGCTGACCGAAGGCGGCCCAGGCCTCGGGACTGTTCGGGCCCTTGTCGATGTCCGGCGTCTGTTCGGCCATGGCCAGCAGTTCCAGGATCGAAGCCCCGCTGGACGGCGGCGGCGGCACGCAGATGGTGTAGATCTTGTAGGGACCGCACACGGCCTCGCGCACCACGGGACGATAGCCGGCGATGTCGGCGGTCGTCAGGGCGCCGGGACGCGGCCCCTCGTTCACCGCCGCGACGATGGCCTCGGCCAGCGGTCCTTGCTGCATGGCGGCCGCGCCCTCGCGTGCGATGCGACGCACCGTCTCGGCGTAGGCCGGGTTCCGCAGGGTCTCGCCCGCCTGATAGCGCGCACCGTCCGGCTTGGTGAAGTATTCGGTCGCCCAGCGCGTCTTCGCCTGGGGCGCGGAGCCGTTGATCATGCCCGCCAGACGCGGGCTGACGACGAAGCCGTCCTGCGCCAGCGCCTCGGCGTCGCCGAACAGTTCAGACCAGGCCAGAGCGCCGTGCTGCTTCTGAGCCAGGGCCAGCATGGGCACCACGCCCGGCGCCCCGGTCGAGCGCCCGCTCAGCACCGCATCGACGAAGGGCAGCGGGCGCCCATTCTCATAGAAGAGTTCCGGAGTAGCAGCCGCCGGCGCCGTTTCACGCCCGTCATAGACCGTGATGGCTTCGCTCTCGGCGTCGTAAACCATCATGAAGGCCCCGCCCCCCAGGCCTGAGGACTGCGGCTCGACCAGGCCCAGAACCGCCTGTATGGCCACGGCCGCATCCACCGCCGAGCCGCCACGCGCCAGCACCTTCATCCCTGCCTCGACCGCCAGGGGGTTGGCGGCCGACACGAAGGGGCCGCGCGCTGCAGCCTGGGTCGAGGCCAGGGTCGGGCCCGTAACCGTTTCCGTCGCCCCGATCGCCGTGAGCGGCGTCGTGGCGCACCCGGCCAGAACAAGCGCACCGACCGCCGCACTGGTCAGAATGAGCGAAATCTTGCGCCGACGGTTCGACGAGGGGTTGGAATAGGCGCGCACGAAACGGCTCCTGCGGGGTTCAGGGAGAGGTTCATGCCTAGTGTCCCGAGCCTCAGAGTCCAAGCCTGCATTTTCTATCGGCATTTTCAGAAAAGCCGCTTGCCAGCCCCGGCCCCGCCCGCTAGATAGCCGCCCTGCCCGCAAGGCGGTGCGCACCCGTAGCTCAGCTGGATAGAGCACCAGACTACGAATCTGGGGGTCAGGAGTTCGAATCTCTTCGGGTGCGCCATCTTGCCTTCTTCGTCGGACGAGGAAGGCCCGCAGGTCGTCGCGGCGCCTGCAAATCATTACCCAAGGAAACGACTATCGTGCACGTCTGCCGGCGCATGCAGGTGCGTCGCCACGCGAGGGTCGCGACGCAGCTTGATGCAGAGCCTCAGTCGACGACGCGTACCGCGCGAATGCCGCGCTCGGCCAGCTTTTGCTGCACGCTGTCCTGGCCCGCCAGATGGCCCGCCCCGACCGAAATGAAGGCCGTGCCCGAACCGGCCAGCAGAACCTGGATCTGATCCGCCCAATCCTCATTCCGCCGCGTAAAGAAAGTGGCGTAGAGCTCGGGCGATTCCGCCTTCATCTCCTGACCGATCAGGGCGTCCAGCACCTCGACGTCGCCGGCGGACCACGCGCTCACCATACGGTCGAGCACCGCCCCAGCCTGATCGAACTCCTTCAGGCCCGAGCGCAGCATGGCCAGCTGGGCGTCTTCGGACATATCGGCGATAAAGCCGATCTGCTGGGGCATGGTCTCGAAGCCGCGGATGGGTTTGCCTGTAGCCGCGGCACGGGCGTGCAGGACCTGGTCCCCCCCGTTTGCCGCCACATAGCCGGCCTTCTGGATGGAGGCGAGGGCCAGTTGCAGGCTGGCCAGCCAAGGACGCAGCGGGTCCAGTTGCGCCGCCGTCGCGCCGACCGTGCGGGCCACTGCGTCCAGATCAGCGAACTCCTCTGCGGTCAGCAGACCGGACAGGGGACGATCGGGCGAAATCCCCTTGGCCTGGACCAGCGGCGCCACGCCAGACTGGTCATTCAGGTCGGCGATCTCGAACCAGTATTCGTCGGCGCTGGCGAAAGCCTTGTCCACGCGCGCCGTCCCCCAGGGCGTCTCGGGCTTCAGGGCGTGGATCGTGCCGAACAGATAGAGGGTGGAATCCTCGTCCCTCACCACCCACAGCCCCGGCCCCGAACCGGTTGGCGCAGCGACGGTCTCGACCGGGCTGGCGACCGCGGCCTGGGCCATCGCGGGCGGCGTCAGCAGCAGGGCCGAAAGGGCCGCACCAACCGCCAGGGTTGATCGGACACAGGCGCTCAATGCGGCGACAGGCATGACGGAAGTCCTTTGAGACAGGGCGGCGAGAAGGCGCGTCGATCGGCGGGCGCTATTCCTCGTCAGAGAAGATGGATTCGATCGGCAGCTGAAACAGGCGCGCGATCTTGAAGGCCAGCGGCAGGGAGGGGTCGTAACGACCTGTCTCCAGCGCATTGACGGTCTGACGCGAGACGCCGAGTTCGGTGGCCAGGTGGGCCTGGCTCCAGTCGCGCTCGGCGCGCAGGACCTTGAGGCGGTTGTTCATCCCGCCCTCCTCAGCGCCGACCCAGCCACCACCAGGCCCAGGCGACGCCGTAGCCGATCAGCATCAGGGTCAGCATGGCGAAGGCGCCGGTGGCGGCGTAGGCGGCGGGATCGACCCGATCCGCATACCAGGCGGGAATGTCGATCGCCGCGGCTTGCGGAAGAGAGGCCATGATGACCAGGGCGCCGCCCACGGCCATGCCGCTGGAACCGCCCCAATACCAGGCCCACTTGTGCGCTTCCTGCGCCGCCTCGTCGATGGAGGACATCCACTTCAGGCTGACCCACATGGCGACCAGCATGGTGAAGACGGCGAAGACGCCGACGGTCCAGAGCGCCGCTGAACTGGACATGACGTCCTGGCCGCTGGCCTTCATGAAGCCCAGCACTCCGCCGGTGACGAGGGCCGCCAGGACCACCAGCCCAAGCCCCACGGCGGACTGGATGAGAAGTTTACGCTTGCCGGCCACGCCGCCCCTCCTGAGTTGACAAGCGTGTTTTACACCAGCCCATGGCGTCGTCAAGCAGACCCTAGTCGACAGGCGCGTTCAGAAGCTCCGGGCGGCTGAGGGTGCGCGGCGACTGCTCGACGGGCGGCAGGTCGGGCAGGTCCTTGCCTTCGTGATCGACCTTGAGGTCCTCGAAACGGCGCGCCGAGACCATGACCTGGCTCTCCAGCGAGCCGACGAACTGGTTGTAGCGTCCGACCGCCGCGTCCAGCGCCTTGCCCACCGAGGCGGCATGGCCGCCCATGACCGACAGCCGCTTGTAGAGCTCCTTGCCCAGCTTGGCGACGTCCTCGGCGTTGCGCGCCTGCTCCTCGGCGCGCCAGCCATAGGCGACCGCCTTGCACAGGGCGAACAAGGTGGTGGGCGTGACGATGACCACGCGCGAGGCCATGGCCTGGGTCATCAGATCGGGCTCGTGATCGAGGGCGGCGGCCAGGAAGGCGTCACCCGGCACGAACATGGCGACGAAGTCCGGGCTGGGCTTGAACTGGTCCTGATAGGCCTTGGACGACAGCTGGCGCACGTGGGTCTTCATGCTGGCGGCGGTGCGGGCCGACATGGCGCGCCCTTGCGCTTCCTCGTCGCCGTCGGCCTCGTCGGCGAAGGCCAGGGAGACCTTGGCGTCGATGACGAACATGCCGCCGCCGGGCAGTTTGACGATGAAGTCGGGACGCTGCTGACGGCCCTCGTCATTGGCCGAGGAGTTCTGCTCCTCGAAGTCGAAGCGTCCGGCCATGCCGGCGGCCTCCAGCACATTGCGGCAGGTCTGTTCGCCCCAGCGGCCGCGACGGCCGGTGTTGCCCTTCAGGGCCTCGGTCAGGCGACGCGCTTCGTCGCGGGTGGCGGTCGAGGCGGTCATCAGGGCGGCCAGCTGCTCCTTCAGCCCGCCGGTGTCCTCGGCGCGGGTCTTCTCCAGCGCGGCGACGTGTTCCTGGAACTTGGCGAGCGTGTCCGAAACCGGCTTGAGCTGGGCCTCCATCCGCTCGCGGGCGACGCGGTCCTGGGCCTGGAAGGTCTCGGTGGCGCGGGCCACCAGCTTGGTCGCCACGGCCTCGGCCGACTGCGAGGCCTGGGCCTTGAGGAAGTCGGCCATGGAATCGCGGCTCTCCTCCATCAGCTCCAGCCGGGCGTCGGCGGCGTCCAGAGCGCCTTTCGCCTTCTGCCAGCCCATGAAGGCCCAGAAGAAGCCGCCGACAGCAGCCACGGCGACGACCAGCAGGATGAGTTCGAGCGTGTTCATGCTCCGTTCCTAGCCGGAGTCGCGGGCGGAGAATAGTCACCCTCTCCCGATGGGAGAGGGCTTGAGCGCACGAGAGCGTCAGCGATCGTTCTTGCGCGAAAGGGTGAGGGTTGGCGGGTGAAGTTGGTCGAAGGCCGCCGCGAGACGGCTTGCGCCGACTGACGGGGCGGACCCTCACCCTTTCGCCTGGCGGCTCGCCTTCGGCTCTCCGAGGCTCAAGCCCTCTCCCATCGGGAGAGGGAAAAGTTACGCCGGCCGTCGCGCCCGCAGCGCCTGAACGATCGTGCCGTCGTCCAGCCAGTCCAGTTCGCCGCCGACGGGGACGCCGCGCGCCAGAGACGTGACCTCGACGCCCGCCGCCGACAGGCGTTCGGCGAGGTAGTGGGCGGTAGTCTGGCCGTCGACGGTGGCGGGCAGGGCCAGGACGACCTCCCTCGCCTCGCCGCCTTTTGCCCGGCCGATCAGCTCGGCGATGCGCAGCTGTTCAGGGCCGACGCCGTCCAGCGCGGACAGCAGCCCGCCCAAGACGTGATACTTGCCGCGAAAGGCGCCCGAGCGCTCCATGGCCCATAGGGCGCCGGCCTCTTCAACGACGCAGATCAGGGCGTTGTCGCGGCTGGTGTCGGAACAGATGGAGCAGGGATCGCGCGTGTCGGGCGAACCGCAGACCGAGCAGTTGACGACCTTCTCGGCCGTTTCGGCCAAGGACGCGGCCAGCGGAACCAGCAACTGTTCGCGCCGCTTCAGCAGGGCCAGGGCCGCGCGTCGGGCCGAGCGCGGGCCCATGCCCGGCAGCTTGGCCAGCAGGCTGATGAGCCGCTCGATTTCCGGCCCGGCGGAGGCGGCCATCAGAAGAGTTTCGGCATTCCCGGGATGTTCATCCCGGCCATCGGGCCTGCGGCCTCGCGCATCAGGGCGTTGTTGACCTCGTCCAGCTTGCGCTTGGCGTCGGCGTGGGCGGCGACGATCAGGTCGGCCAGGATCTCGCCTTCGCCAGGGGCCATCAGGCTGTCGTCGATCTTCACCGAAGTGATTTCACCGGGGCCCTTCAGGGCGATGGAGACAAGGCCGCCGCCCGAGGTGCCCTCGGCGGTGGATTCGGCCATTTTCGCCTGGGCGTCCTGCAGCTTTTGCTGCATGGCCTGGGCCTGTTGCATCAGGGCGTTGAGGTCTTTCATGCCTCCTAGATAGGGCGATCCGCAGCCGGGCTCCAGACCCTGTGGTCGAACATTGATCTACATCAGCAACAGATTTTGTAGCCAATCCTCTTGACGCAGCCGCGCGCCGAGCCATATTCGCCACAACTGAAGTTACTAATCCTGTTCAGGAGCTTTTCCCATGGCCTTCGACACCCTCACCGCCCGCGACGTTCCGGTTTCCGACGCCGTTCTGGCCCAACTGTTCACCGAGGCGCGCACGCGCAACGGCTGGAGCGACCGCCCCGTGTCCGAAGACATCATCCGCAAGCTCTATGACCTGACCAAGTTCGGCCCGACGGCGGTCAACATGACCCCGGCCCGCTTCGTCTTCGTCACCTCGCCCGAGGCCAAGGCCCGGCTGTCGACGCACATGGCCGAAGGCAACCGCGCCAAGACCCTGGCCGCGCCGGTCAACCTGATCATCGCTCAGGACATCAACTTCCACGACACCCTGCCCAAGCTGTTCCCGCACGCGCCCGGCGCCCGCGACTGGTTCCTCGATGAAGCCGGTCGTCGTGAGGCCGCCTTCCGCAACGCCTCGCTGCAGGGCGGCTATCTGACCATCGCCGCGCGCGCCCTGGGTCTGGATGTCGGTCCGATGTCGGGCTTTGATGCGGCCGGCGTGAAGGCCGAGTTCTTCCCCGACAGCCATGTCGAGCCGAACTTCATCATGAACCTGGGCTACGGCACCGACGAGAACCTGTTCCCGCGTTCGCCCCGCCTCGACTTCGAGGAAGCCGCGCAGATCCTGTAAACGTGAAAGCGGCGAGGACGATCAGTCGTCCTCGCCCGCCTCGTCGTCTTCCGGGATGGCGGGCATTTCCACCGCCGGCGCCAGGGTCTTGATCTCCTTGATCTCGGCGCCGGGGAAGGCCTGCATGATGGACACCACGAAGGGGTCCGCCTCGACCGCCGCACGGCGGGCGGAGCGGGCCTTTTTCTCGATCTCGATCAGGGTCTCGCCGCCGCCCTGACCATTGGCGGCGATCAGCCAGGTGCGTCCGGTCCACTCCTTGAGCCGCGAGGCCAGGCGCCGCGCCAGATCGACGGGCGAACCCGCCGCCGGTTCATAGACGATGGCGCCCGGCTTGAACGACACCGGCTTCACATAGCGCTCGACGTCCATCTGCAGCGTGATTTCACGCTTGTCGCCGATCAGGGCGACCACGGCCTCAAAGGTCTGGGGATCGGGAAAGGCCGGTTGGGTCACGGGCCGCGCCGCCAGCATGGCCGAGGCGCCGCCGCCTCCGCCACCACGAGGACCGCCCGCGCCGCCGCCGCCCGGCAGGGTTCCGCCCGACTGGATGGCCTTCAGCGCCTCTTCCGGTCCCGGCAGGTCGGCGGCGTAGGCCAGACGGACGATGGCCATTTCCACCGCGTCCGCCGGGTTGGGCGCGCGCCGGACCTCGTCCAGCGCCTTGAGCAGCATCTGCCAGGTGCGCGACAGGGTGCCGGCCGAAATCGCCGCGCCCAAGGCCGTCAGCTTCTGCGCCTGATCATTGGGCAGGCGCGTGGCGTTCGGGCCCAGCATCTTGGCGACCGAGGCCGCGTGGCAATGCTCCAGCAGGTCGTTGGTCACCTGCACCGGATCGGCGCCATAGCCGTAGAGGGTGCGGAAGTTCTCCAGGGCCTCGGCCGTGCGTCCGGCCATGACGGATTCGAACAGGGCGATGGTCTGGGTGCGGTCGGCCAGGCCCAGCATGTCGCGCACGGTCGCGGTCTGCACCGTCGCGCCGCTCTCGGCCTGAACCAGAGCCTGATCCAGCAGGGAGAGGCCGTCGCGCACCGAGCCTTCGGCGGCGCGCGAGATCAGCGCCAGGGCCTCCTGCTCGATCTTCATGCCTTCGCGGTCGGCGATGCGGCCCAGGTGGCCGACCAGGACCTCGGGCTCGACGCGGCGCAGGTCGAAGCGCTGGCAGCGCGACAGGATGGTCACCGGGACCTTGCGGATCTCGGTGGTGGCGAAGATGAATTTGGCGTGGGGCGGCGGCTCTTCCAGCGTCTTCAGCAGGGCGTTGAACGCCTGCGTCGACAGCATGTGAACCTCGTCGAGGACATAGACCTTGTAGCGGGCCTCGACCGGGGCGTAGCGGACGCTTTCCAGAATGTCGCGGATGTCGTTGACGCCGGTGTGCGAGGCGGCGTCCATCTCCATGACGTCCATGTGCTGGCCGGCCATGATCGCCGCGTCATGGCGGCCGTGCGCCGACAGGCTCAGCGACGGCTTGTCGATGACGTCGGTTTCGTTGTTCAGGGCGCGGGCCAGCAGGCGGGCGGTCGTCGTCTTGCCGACGCCCCGCACCCCGGTCAGCATGAAGGCGTGGGCGATGCGGCCCGTCGCGAAGGCGTTGGTCAGGGTCCTGACCATGGCCTCCTGACCGATCAGGTCCTCAAAGGCGCGCGGGCGGTATTTGCGGGCCAGAACCTGATAGGCGCCGTCGTCGGCCGGCTCGTCCGCGAAGGGCTCAGCCTTGATCGGCGCGAGCGTCGGCGCCGCGACCGGCGCCGCAACAGGCTCAGGCGCAGCAGGGGGCGCGCCGAACATGTCGTCGGTGTTCTCGTCCCGCTCGGGAACGTCCTCCTCCCAAGGAGGGCCATCAAGATCAGGATCGACGTCGCTCATGATCCTGTCTTAGCGCGAGAGGGCGCGGTCGCGCACCCCCTCGCGAGAGACGGAAGCTCAGAGATCGGTGGGCAGACGACCGCCGTTGTCCTTGATCTTCTGAATCACTTGGGCGTGCAGCCAGATGTTCATGCTGGCGCTGTCGGACTTGTCGCCCGTGTAGCCCAGCTCGTCGGCCAGCTCCTTGCGCTCGGACAGCGAGGATTCCAGTCCCACCAGCTTCATCAGATCGACGATGGAGGTGCGCCAGTTCAGCTTCTGCGCCCTCTGGTCGTTCATGAAGTCGAGGATGCCGGCGACATCGACCTCGGGCGCCGGAGCGGCGGCGGCCGGGGCGGCGGGCGCCGCCTGAGGCGCGGCGGGAGCTGCGGTCGGCGCAGGCGCCGCCGGGGCGGCAGGGACCGCCTCTTCCTTCTTCTTCTTGAAGATGCCGCCAAGGATGGACCCGAGAATGCTCATTCGCCTGCTCCTGAAAGGTGAAGCCCTTTCAGCGGGCCAGAGCGATTCTGGTTCCGTGAAGCTTGAGAACGACGTCAAGCGACCATTGTTCTTCAAGAATGGCCTGATAGCATGCCTGACCATAGCTCGGGGAACACATGAGATACTGCACAATCACGGCCCTCGCCGCCGCCCTGGCGCTCGCGAGCCCGGCAACCGCCGAGCCGTTCCAGTCCTTCGTTGATATTTGCATGGCGAACGACGCCAACGCTCCGGCAATTGAAAGAAGCCTGAATGACCGTGAGTGGGTCGAAATGCCGGCGGAAAGCCTCGGCGACTTGGGCGCGCAATTCCGAAATCCATCACTTCGTCTCAACTTCAATCCGAACGGATTGAACGAGGGCGAATTCGCCGCTGCCGCTGAGACCATGGAGCTTGTGCTGACTGGCTGGGGCGACGGCAAATCCGTCTTCGACATCGAAGGCTTCAGACTCGACTCCTGCATGCTTATGTCGCCGAAGACGGACAGCCAGACGCTCAACGACCTCATGACCGCCCATCTCGGCTTCGCGCCCGAAACGGACGGCGAGTTGACGATATGGGCCTACTCTAGAAAAGACGGCCGCTTCGTACCCGAAACGGGATTGGACAGCCTCGAAGATGAGGCCCTCATCGCGGAAATACGGAAGCGCCAAATCTACGTCATCTACGCCTTGAACGAAGATGACATGACCGGCTTTGCGCTCGGCGCAATTCGACCAGCCTCATAGACCTCGGCCGCATCGACAATGTGGGGAAGGTGGAGACCGCGACCCGAAGGTGAATTCGTTGTGGCTGCTGCCTTCCGGCCCTGACCAGATTGGCGAAGCCTTCGCCCGCGATCTCCGAGGAGGGATATGACGGCTGACGACGCGGGAATCAAGACCCCTCCCCGCGTCGTCTTGTCGGGGGTATGAAGCGCCATGCCCCACACCAACGTCTTCTCCGGCAATCCGCTCGACCGCTCGGGCGACCTTCGCAACGATATCGCCTGGCTGGGCGAGCAGGAAGCCAATCCCGAGGCCCTGGCCATGGTGCTGTGGGAGGGGCGGCCCCTGGTCGAGGATCATGAGGGCGGGCAGCGCCTGGTCTGGTTGGCGCTCGGCCACGGACGCGATCTGGTCCCGGACCGCGACGTCTTCCTGGGGCTGTGGAAGGGCGCTCCGGTCTTCGCCGTGGAGTTCGAAAGCTCCATCGACCCGACCACGGGCCCGGCCGGCGGTCTGGGCCAGTTCCTCGAGATGCGCGCGGCGGCGGCCGTCCTGTCGGAAAGCGACGTCGCCATCGCGGGGACAGCCAAGAGCCTGTTCGACTGGCGTCGCCGTCACGGTTTCTGCGCCGCCTGCGGCAAGGCGTCGGATCAGGCCTCGGGCGGCTGGCGGCGGGTCTGCCCGGCCTGCGGGGTCGAGCATTTCCCACGCGTCGATCCGGTCGTCATCATGCTGCCGGTCTACAGGGGCGGCGCTGAACCGCGCTGCCTGCTGGGCCGTCAGGCCGCCTGGCCCCAGGGCCGGATGTCGGCCCTGGCCGGCTTCATGGAGCCCGGCGAATCCATAGAGGAGGCCTGCGCCCGCGAGGTGATGGAAGAGGCGGGGCTGACCGTGTCGGGCGTCGCCTATCACTCCAGTCAGCCCTGGCCCTTCCCGGCCCAGCTGATGATCGGCCTGATCGCCGAGGTCACCCACGACAACGCCGCCCCGGACCAGACCGAGCTGGAAGCCGTGGCCTGGCTGACCCGCGCCGAAGCGCGGGCGGTGCTGGCCGGGACTCACGGGACGATCCACGCCCCGCCGCCGTTCGCCATCGCGCGGCGGCTGCTGGAAACCTGGGCGGAAGAGGCCTGACCCTCTTTCCCTCCCCCAAGTGGGAGGGAGGGGCGCAGAGTTTTGTCTTCAGCCGCCCTGGACCGAGGACCAGGTGCGGACCGCTCCGGCGGTCGCGGCTGCCGGGGCGACCGCAGCCGACGCCGCCGTCCGCTCGGCCAGCCAGCGCAGGTTGGCGTCGGCCACCTCGGGCGGCAGATCGCGGCGCAGGATCTGCTCGGCCTCCGCCGTCTTGCCCTGCAGACCCAGAGCCAGGGCCAGGTTCTGACGCACCTTCAGCGTCGCACCCGGCTGGGCGACAGCGCGGCGCAGCAGAATTTCGGCCGAGGGGGCGTCGCCCTCGCCCATGCGGGCGATGGCGGCGTTGGTCAGGACATCGGGATTATCGGGCGACAGATGCAGGGCCTCGTTCCACGCGGCCTTGGCGTCATCGCTGCGGCGCACCTGCTGATAGGCCACGCCCAGCAGCGACAGGGGGCGCCAGTCGCGCGGCGCGGCGGCGCGCGCCTGCTCCAGCGCGGCGATGCCGTAGAAGGCCTGACCGCGCGCGATGTGGGCGCGACCGACCTCCAGCATGGCCTCGAGATTGGCGGGCTGGACGGTCAGAACGCTTTGCGCCGTCTCGGCCGCCTGATCGAACTGGCCCATTTCGCGCAAGGCCTGGGCCAGCTTGACCCCGGCCATCGGATCCATGGGATTGATCTGCTGTTCCTGCGACCAGAAGACCGAACGGCTGAGGGCGTCGGCGCGGTCGTAGCTGGCCCGCGTGGCGGCGTCGGCGGGCTGACGCGCAGGCGCAGCGCTCGCCGCCGGGGCGGCGGTCTGGGCCTGAACGGCGCCCGACAGGCCCCAAAGAGCCAGCGTCATGGTTGCGGCGGCGGCGGCGGTGCGCGACATGGAGAGGGTCCGGACGGTTTCCTGCGGCGCCAGCGTCGCGCCTCCGGGTCAAGGTTTGGTTAATCGGCCTTTAAGGGCCGGAAAGGCTCGCCCCATGTCCGTGGTTCACTCCGATCTGCTGATCGCCGCTTCTGACGCTGCGCGCCCGGTGCGCGTGGTCGCGCAAGGACAGGGGCTGACCGGCAAGCAGGCGGCCTGGGCCGAGGCCAACGGCTTCACCGGCAAGGCGGGTCAGCTGCTGATCGTCCCCGGCGACGACGGCGCGGCGGTCGAAGCCCTGTTCGGCGCCGGCGAGGCCTTCGAGGCGATGAGCGCGCGGTCGCTGCCGACGCGTCTGCCCGCGGGCGACTGGCGTCTCGAGGGTGTCGAAGGCGAGGCCGCGTCGCAGGCGGCCCTGGCCTTCGCCCTCGGCGGCTATCTGTTCGACCGCTACAAGGCCCGGCCCGAGCGCGGCCGCGCCCGTCTGGTGGCCCCGGCTAGTCTCGACCTGAGCGAAGCGCTGAACATCGCCGGCGCCGCCGCTCTGGCGCGCGAAATGGTCGACACCCCCGCCGCCGACATGGGGCCGCTGCAGATCGAGACCATCGCCCGCGAGATCGCGCAAGGCTCGGGTGCAAGCCTGACCGTCACCACCGGCGACGCCCTGCTGGAAGAGAACTACCCGGCCGTACACGCCGTCGGCCGCGCCGCCGCCCCGCACCGCGCGCCGCGCGTGCTGGAGATCGGCTGGAAGCTGGACCAGACCGACCTGCCGCTGGTGGCCCTGGTCGGCAAGGGGGTGGTGTTCGACACCGGAGGCCTGGACCTCAAGCCCGCCGCCGGGATGCGCAACATGAAGAAGGATATGGGCGGCTCGGCCCACGCCCTGGCGCTCGGCCGTCTGATCATGCAGGCCGACCTGCCGGTGCGTCTGGTGGTGCTGGTCGCCGCCGTCGAGAATGCGGTGTCCGCCGACGCCTTCCGTCCCGGCGACATCCTGTCGAGCCGCAAGGGTTTGACCATCGAGATCGGCAACACCGACGCCGAGGGCCGCCTGATCCTGGCCGACGTCCTGACGCGGGCGGGCGAGCACAATCCCGACCTGACCCTGGACTTCGCCACCCTGACCGGCGCAGCGCGCATGGCGCTCGGCCCCGAACTGCCGCCGCTCTACACCGATGACGAGGCCCTGGCCGAGGGCATCCTCAGCGCCGGGCGGGCGGTCGGCGACCCCCTGTGGCGGATGCCGCTGTGGGCCGGCTATCGCGCCTCGCTGGAGAGCGAAATCGCCGATGTTCGCAATGATTCCGCGGCCTGGGCCCAGGCCGGGTCGGTGACGGCGGCGCTGTTCCTGCAGAAGTTCGCGCCGACGACAGGGGCGTGGGCGCACATGGACATCTTCGCCTGGAACCCGCGCGCCCGTCCGGGCCACCCGGAAGGCGGCGAGGCCCAGGCCCTGCGCGCCTGCTATCGCTATCTGCGCGACCGATTCGCCAAATAGCCAAGGCTGTTAACGCCCGATTTGGCTTCGGCGTTTACAAACGGGAGTTCACCGCGTGAAACGCCGCCGAGGCCCTGTTTGTCCGACCTTCTGGCTCTTCTCCCGCCCGGCCCGCCTCTGATCCTTCGGGACGGAGACCGGATCGTGCTGGCCGAGCAGGCGCTGGAAGGCCTGATGCCGGCAGAGGCCTATCGCCAGACCGAGGCCATGCACTGCCGGGTCCCGGTCGCAGACATTGTGTCCGACGCGGATCAACGCATCGACCAGTTGCTGCATGGCGAGGCCTTCGACGTCCTGCATCGCCAGGGCGATCGCGCCTGGGGCCGCGCCCGTCGCGACGGGATCGTCGGCTGGGTGGCGCTCGATCTTCTGTCGCCCGGCGCGCCCCTGGCCAACCGCCGCGTTTCTTCCATTTCCGCCGCCCTGCCGCTGAACGCCCTGGTCGGCGAAGCGGCCGAGGGGCTGGACGAGGCCGATCTGCAACCCGTCGGCGATTTCGAACCCGAGCCGGTCGCCGTGGCCGAACGCCTGCTGGGCCGCCCCCATGCCCTTGGCGCTCGTTCTTCGTTCGAGACCGACTGTTCGGGTCTGGTGCAACAGGCTCTGCTGGCCTGCGGTCTGCCCGGCCCGCGCCGTTCGGACGCCCAGGCTGACCTCGGTCGTCCCATCGCGCGAGCAGAGGCCCAACGCGGCGATCTGGTCGTCTGGATGGCCCCGGCGGGGGACGACTGGACGGGCCACTCGGCCATCATGGTCGACGCCGATCAGGTCATCCATTCCACCGGCGCGCGCGGCGGCGTGGTCATCGAGACCCTGGCCGAAGTCGAGACTCGACTGACCGGCGAAGGCTTCGCCTCGGCGGTGTTCCGGCGGATCTAGGTCTCAATATTCCGCTCATCCCCGCGGAGGCGGGGATGAGCGGATATGAGGGAGCCAAACGCAGAAAAGGCGACCCGAAGGCCGCCTTTCCCAATCATTACGATTGTCCGTCGCCTCAGGCGGCGGGGGCCGCCGCAGGAGCCGCAGCAGCCGGAGCCGCACCTTCAGCCGCCGGAGCAGCAGCGGCGTCAGCCGGGGCAGCCGCCGCATCAGCAGCCGGAGCCGCAGCAGCGGCGCCCGGTTGGCGGGCCGGATCAGCGGCCGGAATGGCGAAGCCAGCCGAGCCTTGCGTGCGCAGCCAGGCGATCAGGTTGATGCGGGTCTTCTCGTCGCGGATGCCGGCGAAGGACATCTTGGTGCCGGGGATGTAACGGCCCGGCGCGGTCAGGAAGTGGTCGATCTCGTCATAGCCCCAGGTCGGCGCCTCGGCCTTGTGCTTGGCCATGGCGTCCGAATAGGCGAAGCCCGCGCGGTGCATGGCGGGACCGCCGATGACGCCGAACAGGTTGGGGCCGATGCCGTCAGCGCCGCCCGAGGTGGCGTTGTGGCAGGCCTGGCAGCGCGCAAAGGCGGCTTCACCGGCGGCCAGGTCGGCGGTCGGCAGGACCGTGCCCCAGTCGATCGGCAGGGCGGCCGGCTCGCCGCCAGCGGATTCTTCCGGCGCGTCCACAAAGTAGCCCATCTTTTCAGGCTGCTTGGTGGAATACACCATGCCCGAAACCTGCTGGACCACCAGGATCACAAAGGCGGTGCCCAGGCACGCGCCCATAATCTTGTTCCACTTCAGATCGCCGCTCATGCGCGTCGTCGCTTCCCGTCTCTAATGAGCCCCCCAACCGCGAAGCGGCCTCAGGCGTATTCTTGCGTCGGCGTCTCTGACACGCTAGCGCGACCTTCGCAACCGGCCCGGCCGCATCCGGGCGCCTCTGGACGTCGTCAAGCTGATGAATCCGCTGATAATGATACCCGCTCGCATGGCGGCGACCCGTTTGCCGAACAAGCCCCTGGCCGATATCGGCGGCAAGCCCATGATCGTGCGGGCCTGGGAACAGGCGTCCCTGTCCGGTTTCCGCGTCGTCGTGGCGGCGGGCGATCCCGAGATCGTCGAGGCGGTCGAGGCGTCGGGCGGTCTGGCGGTCCTGACCGATCCCGACCTGCCCAGCGGTTCGGATCGCATCCGTGCGGCGGTCGAGGCGGTCGATCCTGACGGCGCCCACGACATCATCATCAATATTCAAGGCGACATGCCCTTCGCCTCACCCGATCTGGCCCGCGCCTGCGCCGACTTGCTGACCCGCGAATCAGCCTGCGACATCGCCACCCTGGTGGCGGCCGAGGCGGAGGCGTCGGACCGCGCCAACCCCGACGTGGTGAAGGCGGTCCTGGCCCTGCCCGAAGACGAGACCAGCGGCCGCGCCCTCTACTTCACCCGCTCGACCCTCTATGGCGACGGGCCGATCTGGCGCCACGTCGGCATCTACGGCTATCGCCGCGAGGCCCTGATGCGTTTCTGCGCCGCTCCGCCGTCGCCGCTGGAGAAGCGCGAAAAGCTGGAGCAGCTGCGCGCCCTGGAAATGGGCCTGCAGATCTGGGCCTCGATCATCGACGCGGCGCCGCTGTCGGTGGACAATCCGGCGGACCTGGAGGCGGCGCGGGCTCTGGCCTGATGAGCCTCAAACGCCTATCTTCACCCCATGATCGACGACCTCTACAGCGCACGCATCCTGTCGCTGGCGGCCAACCTGCCGCACAGCGGGCGGCTGGCTGCGCCTGAAGGGACCGCCGAGCGCGTGGCCAAGCTGTGCGGATCCAAGGCCATCGTCGACGTGACCCTGGACGACGAGGGCCGTATCAAGGACTTCGCCCAGACGGTGAAGGCCTGCGCCCTGGGCCAGGCGGCGGCGGGCGTGGTCGGCGAGAGCATCCTCGGCGCCACGGCATCCGAAATCGTCGAGGCCCGCGACGCCATGCTGGCCATGCTGAAATCCGGCAGCGAAGGCCCCGAGGGCCGCTTCGAGGCCTTAAGGGTGCTGAAGCAGGTGGCGGACTATCCCGCCCGGCACGCCTCGACCATGGTGGCGCTGGAGGCCACGCTCGAAGCCGTCGATCAGGCGTTGGCCAAACACCACAGCGATACGCGAACTCGTCTCGCCGGCGCGGCCTGAAGGTTTCGTCCGGTTGATCCCCCTGCCATGAAGAGGGATAAGCGGCGCGAACCCGAAACAGAGCCCCCGGCGAAGGGACAGATGTCTCTCTACGAACGCAGCGTCCGCGCGGCCCATCGGGGCTACAAGGTGACGCTGTCCCCCTTCTTCGGCCAGTCGTGCCGGTTTCTGCCGACCTGTTCGGACTATGGGCGCGACGCCCTGCTCCAGCATGGTCCGGTTCGGGGGGGATGGCTCACCGTGCGCCGTCTCTGTAAATGCCATCCCTTCGGCGGTTCGGGCTATGATCCCGTGCCGCCCGCCAAGATCGAAAAAGAACGACCGTCATGATCGAACTGAAATTCCCCGACGGCGCCGTGCGTCAATATCCGACCGGCTCGACGGGCCGCGACGTGGCCGCCGCCATCTCGCCTTCGTTGGCCAAGAAGGCGGCCCTGGTCGTCTGGAACGGCGAGCAGCGCGACCTGGACCGCGTCATCGACGGGAACGGCGACTTCCGCCTGCTGATGCGCGACGATCCCGAGGCGCTGGAGACCATTCGTCACGACGCCGCCCACGTCCTGGCGCAGGCGGTGCAGGAGTTGTTCCCCGGCACCCAGGTCACCATCGGCCCGGCCATTGAGGACGGCTTCTATTACGACTTCGCCCGCGACGAGCCCTTCTCGACCGACGACTTCGCCAAGATCGAAAAGAAGATGGGCGAGATCATCGACCGGGGCGCGCCGCTGGAACGCCAAGTCTGGGAGCGTGACGCGGCCATCGCCCACTTCGAAAAAATCGGCGAGACCTACAAGGCCGAGCTGATCCGCGACCTGCCGGACACGGAAACCATCACCGTCTACAAACAGGGCGAATGGGCCGACCTGTGCCGGGGACCGCACTTCCCGACCACCAAGTTCGTCGGCAAGGCCTTCAAGCTGACCAAGCTGGCCGGCGCCTACTGGCGTGGGGACAGCAGCCGCGCCCAGTTGCAGCGCATCTACGGCACGGCCTGGGCGACCCAGGCCGACCTGGACGCCTATCTGCTACGCATCGAGGAGGCCGAGAAGCGCGACCACCGCAAGCTGGGCCGCGCCATGGAGCTCTTCCACATGCAGGAAGAGGGCCGCGGCATGGTCTTCTGGCACCCCAAGGGCTGGGTCCTGTGGCGCGTGCTGGAGGCCTATATGCGCCGCCGCCTGGACGCCGCCGGCTATGTCGAGGTCAAGACGCCGCAGGTTCTGGACCGCAAGTTCTGGGAAGCCTCGGGCCACTGGGAGAAGTATCGTCCCAACATGTTCGTCTGCGAGACGGTGGAGGGCGAGACCCTTTCCCTCAAGCCGATGAACTGCCCCGGCCACGTGCAGATCTTCGATCAGGGCCAGCGCTCCTATCGCGAACTGCCGCTGCGCATGGCCGAGTTCGGCGCCTGTCACCGCTATGAGCCGTCGGGTTCGCTGCACGGCCTGATGCGCGTGCGCGGCTTCACCCAGGACGACGCCCACATCTTCTGCCGCGAAGACCAGATCGTCGACGAGACGGCCGAGTTCATCAAGCTGGCCCAGTCGGTCCACGCCGACCTCGGCATGGAGACGGCCTACATCAACCTGGCCACCCGTCCCGACGTCCGCGCCGGGTCGGACGAGTTCTGGGACAAGGCCGAGGCCCAGATGGCCGAAGCCGCCCGTCACGCAGGCGTCGAGGTGGTGATCGCCGAGGGCGACGGCGCCTTCTACGCGCCCAAGCTGGACTTCATCGTCAAGGACGCCATCGGCCGAGAATGGACCTGCGGCACGATCCAGCTGGACTATGTCCTGCCCGACCGTCTGGACGCGACCTATATTGCCGAGGATGGCCAGAAGCACCGCCCGGTCATGCTGCACCGCGCGATCCTGGGCTCGTTCGAGCGCTTCATCGGCATCATGATCGAGAACTACGCCGGAGCCTTCCCGCTGTGGCTGGCGCCGACCCAGGCCGTGGTGGCCACCATCACCTCGGATGCCGACGGTTACGCCGAAGAAGTGGTCGCGAAGTTCCGCGCTGCGGGCCTGCGCACCGAGATCGATCTGCGCAACGAGAAGATCAACTACAAGATCCGCGAGCACTCGGTCGGCAAGGTGCCCGCCATCGCCGTCGTCGGCCGCAAGGAGGCCGAGGAAGGCAAGGTCGCCATCCGCCGCCTGGGCTCGCAGGCCCAGACCATCGTCACCGTCGAGGAGGCCATCGCCATCCTGACCGACGAGGCCCTGGCCCCGGACCTGAAGCGAATCCGCGACGGTCAAGCCTGAAGATGACAACGCCCCGGTCGAAAGACCGGGGCGTTTTTCCTTGCCCCCCTGCGGGCGGTCACTGTGCGGTCATTCCCCCGTCGATCTTGAACTCGGATCCGGTGACGAACTTGGACTCGTCGGAGGCCAGGTAGAGGACGCAGTAGGCCACGTCGTCGGGCTCGCCGATGCGCTTCAACGGGATGCCGCGCGCCAGCTTGGCGTGGGCCGTGGTTTCGTCGCCGCCGGCCATGGCGATGAAGGGATCGAGGATCGGCGTCTTGATGAAGACCGGGTGGACCGAGTTGGCGCGCACATTCCAGCCCGCCTGCGCCGCCTCCAGCGCCACCGTCTTGGTGTAGAGCCAGACCGCCGCCTTGGTGGCGTTGTAGGGTCCCATGCCCGGCGCCGCGACCAATCCGGCGATCGAGGAGATGTTGACGATGGAGCCCGCGCCCGAGGCCCGCAGATGCGGCATGGCGTGCTTGCAGCCCAGCATGACGGATTCCAGATTCACCGCCTGCAGCCGCCGCCAACGCTCCAGCGTGTCCTGCTCGGCCCAGACCAGCCCCCCGCCGATGCCGGCGTTGTTCACCAGAATGGACAGACCGCCCATGTCCTCGGCGGCGGCGGCGACCACGCGGACCCAGTCGTCCTCGCGCGTCACGTCATGCTCATAGGCGAAGGCGGCGCCGGAATGCTCGGCGTTGATGCTGTCCGCCAGAGCCCGCGCCCCGGTCAGGTCCACATCGGACACCGCGACCCTTGCCCCTTCCCTGGCCAGCATCCGCGCCATGGCCTGACCCAGACCGCCCGCCGCCCCGGTGATGAGGGCGGCCTTGCCGGCGACACGGCCGGAACGGGGGGCCGTCACTCGACCAGACCTTTAACGGCGCCGTCGATGAAGCGGGCCATGGCGATGTCTTTCTCGGTCACGCCACCCGCGTCATGGGTGGTCAGCAGCACCTCGACCCGGTTGTAGACGTTCGACCATTCCGGATGGTGGTCCGCCTTGTCGGCCAACAGGGCGACACGGGTCATGAAGCCGAAGGCGGCGTTGAAGTCAGCGAACCTCAGCGAGCGGGCGATGGCCGGGCGCGGGTCGTCGGCGCGACGCCAGTCAGGCAGGTCGGCCAGAACTTCGGTCACGTCGAGGGCGGCGGTCATGGGCGTCTCCTTGATTTTCTTGAGGCGTATCGTGGCCTTGGGCAAGCGACAAGCCGTGACGCCGCGTCAGCCTGTCGATGTTCTGCGACGCTTCCCCGGATGACGCCGCCCGCATGAGGCGTTACACCCGCATCCATGACCCAGGCCGATCCCTCCCCCTCCTCTGGCAAGACCTCCTCCTTCGGCTTCCGCGACGTGGACGCCAAGGAAAAGGTGCAGATGGTGCGCGGCGTCTTCAACTCCGTCGCGTCCAACTACGACCTGATGAACGACCTGATGAGCGCGGGCGTGCACCGCCTGTGGAAGGACGCCACGGCGGCCAAGCTGAACGCCCGTCCCGGCGAGGTCATCCTCGACATGGCTGGCGGCACCGGCGACATGGCGCGGCGCTATTCCAAGATGGCGCACGCGGCCCAGCAGCGGCGCGGCGGCGAGGACGCCACCGTCATCGTCATGGACTACAACGCCGAGATGATCCTGAACGGGGTGGCCAAGGGCGGCGAGCCCGAGATGGCCTGGGGCGTGGGCGACGCCATGAACCTGCCCTTCCCCGACGCCTGCCTGGACGCCTATTCGATCAGCTTCGGCATCCGCAACGTGTCGGACGTGGCCGGCGCCCTGAAGGAGGCGCGGCGCGCGCTGAAGCCCGGCGGTCGCTTCATCTGCCTGGAGTTCTCGCATCCCACGACCGGCGCCCTGAGGAAGGCCTATGACGCCTGGTCCTTCCACGCCATTCCGCGCATCGGTGAATGGGTCGCCAAGGATCGCGACAGCTATCAGTATCTGGTCGAGAGCATCCGCCGCTTCCCCGACCAGGCGACCTTCAAGCGCATGATCGAGGACGCCGGCTTCAGCCGCGTCAGCGTCACCAACCTGTCGGGCGGGATCGCCGCCATCCACCACGGGTGGGCGATCTGAGCCGGCTGTCCGTCAAGACCCCGCCGCCCGCGCCCACGCCGGAACCCGTCCGCGATCCGCTGGGCGCGACCCTGCGCCTGATCGGCTGGGGCTGGGTGCTGGCGCGTCACGACGCCCTGATCCCGCGCGAGGTCAATCCTCTGCTACCCGCCTGGACCCGGCCGTTCGCTCGGCTGGTGCAGGCCTTCGCCAGCCGCAAGCATCGCGCCGGTCGGCCCGGCCAGCGCGTCGGTCAGGCGTTTGAGCACCTCGGCCCCGTGGCCATCAAGCTGGGTCAGGTTCTGGCCACCCGCGCCGACATCTTCGGCATCCAGTTCGCCCAGGACCTGGGCCGGCTGAAAGACAAGCTGCCGCCCTTCCCGCTGGAGGAGGCCCGCGCCGAGATCGAACGTTCGCTGGGCCGCCCGGTCGAGAGCCTGTTCCACAACCTGGGCGCCCCGGTCGCCGCCGCCTCCCTGGCCCAGGCGCACCCGGCCTATCTGGCCGACGGCCGCAAGGTGGCGGTCAAGGTGCTGCGCCCCGGCGTCGAGCGCCGCGTGGCGCGCGGTCTGGACTCCATGCGTCTGGGCGCCAAGCTGGTGCAGAAGTTCGTCGAGCCCGCCCGGCGGCTGGAGCCGCAGGCCTTTGTCGAGATCATCGCCCGCGCCCTGTCGCTGGAGCTGGACATGAGGCTGGAGGCCGCCGCCGCCTCTGAACTGGCCGAGGTCATGGCCAAGGACGGCTATATGTCCGCCCCCGCCATTGTCTGGGACGGGGTCGGCAAGCGGGTGCTGACGCTGGAATGGGCCGCGGGCCTGCCCATGACCGATCCGACGCTGGAGACCCTGCCCGGCCTCGACAAGGACGCCCTGGCCGACAAGGTGGTGCGCGCCTTCCTGATCCAGGCTCTGGACCACGGCGTCTTCCACGCCGACCTGCACGAGGGCAATCTGTTCGCCGACGCTCCGGCCCAGATCACCGCCATCGACTTCGGCATCGTCGGGCGGCTGGGCCCGGCCGAGCGCCGCTATCTGGCCGAGATCCTGTGGGGCTTCATCAGCCGCGACTACGACCGCATCAGCCGCGTCCATTTCGAGGCCGGATACGTGCCGCCGCACCACTCGGTCGACACCTTCGCCCAGGCCCTGCGTGCGGTCGGCGAGCCGGTGATCGGGCGTCAGGCCAGCCAGGTCTCGATGGGCCGCCTGCTGGGCCAGCTATTCGAAATCACCGCCCTGTTCGATATGCATATGCGGCCCGAACTGGTGCTGCTGCAAAAGACCATGGTCTCGGTCGAAGGCGTGGCGCGCCGCCTCAACCCCGACCACGACCTGTGGGAGGCGGCCAAGCCCGTGGTCGAGCGCTGGATCAAGCGCGAACTTGGGCCGCAGACCCAGATCAGGCAGACCGTGGAAGAGGCCCTCGCCACGCTGAAGGCCCTGTCGCATCTGGCGCAGAACCCGCCGCAATCTCAGGCGTTTGTGATCGAGAAGGCCGGAACCCGGCCCTGGGTGGTCGCCGCCGTCACCGTCGCCGTCTGTGCGTCGGTCGCCGCCTTGGTCCTGACACTCTGGCCGATGATCGTCGTCTGACGTTTCTTCGGAGCCTGCCGCCTATGAAGACCCCGATCATCGCCGCCGCCCTGTTTTTCGGCCTGATGGCCACGGCGGCGACAGCGCAGACCACGCCGCCTCGGGCGAACGGCGCCGCTGCGGCGACCCTTCCCGACGCCTTCGGCGAACCGGAACCCGACCGCACGGCCGCCCTGCCCCCGCGCCCGGCGGCCACGGCCCCTGACATCGTCCGTTCGGAAGAAGCCCTGCGCGCCGTCATCGGCTCCCTGCAGTCGGACGCGATCGATTATTCGATGTTCAGCGACGATCTGGCGACCCAGATCCGTGAGCGGGCCGCCGACTTCACCCCCCTGGTCCGCCGTTTCGGGGCCTTGAAGAGCATCGACCACCGCGGCCAGCAGGACGGCGCCGACCTGTTCCGCGTGGTGTTCGAAAACCAGGCCACCGATTGGGTCATCGCCTTTAATGACGATGACCGGATCGCAGCCCTGCTGTTCCGCCCCGCGCAGGACTGAGGCTTACGGTCAATCCAGCGAGGGCTTGCCGCGTCCGCTCTTGATGGTCGAGCGGGTCGACTTGGTCTTCAGCCGTCGCTCCTTCGACGCTCGCGTCGGTCGGGTCGGCACGCGATAGACCGGCCTGATCGAGGCTTCGGCCACCATCTCATCCAGCCGCGCGATGGCGTCCGCCTTGTTGCGCTCCTGCGTGCGAAAGCGAACGGCGGTGATCAGGATAACCCCGTCCAGCGTCAGTCGGCTGCCCGCCAGCTTCATCAGCCGCGCCTTGACCGGCTCGGTCAGGCTGGGCGAATTCTTCACGTCGAACCGCATCTGGACGGCGGTCGAGACCTTGTTGACGTTCTGCCCCCCCGGCCCGCCGGCGCGGAAGAAGCGGAACTCCAGCTCGTCCTCGGGAATGCGGCTCACGGCGTCATCTTCCGTGCACGGACGACCGCCGTATCCAGCGCCTGCAGGAAGCGTGAGCGGTCAGCGTTCGAGAAGGGCGGCGGGCCGCTGGTGGCCACGCCGATGGAGCGCAAATGCTCGCCCACCATGCGCCCGGCCAGGGCTGAACCGATGGAGTCGGGCGTAAACGGTTGCCCGTTCGACTTCAGCGCCTGGGCGCCGGATTTCAGGCAGCGGTCGGCCAGAGGAATATCGGCGGTGATGACGATATCGCCCGAAACGGCGCGCTCGGCGATCCAGTCGTCGGCCACGTCGGGCCCAGCATCGACCACCACCTGCTCGATCAAGGCCTCGCGCGGGACATTGATCCAGGCGTTCGACACCACGAAGACCTTGAGCCCGTAGCGGCGGGCCACGCGATAGACCTCCTCCTTCACGGGACAGGCGTCAGCGTCAATGTAGAGAACCGTAGGCATGGGCGTCTTATGGCCGTTCCGGTCGCCAAGGAGAAGAAGGGCGGCGTCGCCTCCCCTGCCCCGCTTGCCCGGCACGCTCGAAAGACCGAGGCTTCGGCGAAACAGGAGGCCCCGATGAGCGCCGAGACCCATTACCTGGCCGTCTTCACCAGCGACAAGACCGGCCCCAAGTGGCGGGCCTGGCGCGCCATGAGCGAGGCCGATCAGGCCGAGACCGCCCGCCTCGGCGTGGCCGCCGTCGCCGACTGGGAGGCGGCGCACCGCGACTCCATCGTCTATCAGGGCGGCCCGCTGGGCCCGACCAAACGCATCGGCGACGACGGCGCCGTGACGGACATGGTCAACCTTCTGACCGTCTTCATGGTCGTGCGCGCCGACAGCCATGAGGCGGCGGTCCGCCTGTTCGTGAACCACCCGCACATGAGCATCTTCGTCTGCGACGGGGTGGAGGTGATGCCGGTGCTGGGGTGAGGTGGCCTGCCTCAGTGGCGTTTGCTGGCCGATGCCTTCTTCGTAGCATCAATGACGATGATGTCGGAGGCTCGAAGACCAGCGGCTCGACGTTGAGCTTGGATCTGAGTGATCTGATCGAGCTTGTCGCCCAAATCCCCGAAATCCATAACCACATAGATCGCATACTCTGAGTTTGCCGCCTCGCGATAAAACTCAAGCTGCTTCTCGTAGCCGTGGCGGACAGTCCCGCTCGACCTTTTCATCTCGACAAGCACCCGGGCGTTGTAGCCGACCGAAAATTTGAAATCGACAGGCCCCCCTCCCATGTTCGCTTCTGGCGAAATGTCGATGCTATTTGCTTTGCAGTAAGCATCTGCAATTGCGAAATATATCAACTGAGATGCCCGCTCCTTCTTAGGTCGATCTTTAGACCACAATTCTTCCCAGAGATTCCCTCTCTCCACGTGGTGCTTGAACAGTTCGAGGCTATCGAAAACCGCCCTACGAATTTCTTCCGGCCCCTTACTCACGTCGTACGGATTGGGATGCTTCAAATCACCAAACCCGTCCGCAAAAATCGACTTCATTTTGAAGTAGGAGAGAGTGTCTAGATTGGGATCGTAGAGCCGAACGTGCTCCTTTACTGCGGCTAGAAACTCCGCAAACGTGGCCGGAGATTGGAGGGCAAACGCCCTCATTGCCTCTTTTCGATCCGCAACAGTTGGCTTGGCTATCCCCCCGAGCAGCGCGTTTACCCCACGACGGACCCTGTCGCTTTGCTCAATCGCAGCGGAAATTTCCCCCCAATCGTTCGCAATAGGCAGATCACGCACGATATCCTTAGGCACGAGCACAATCGCTTTAGTCACGCCCGATTGCGTGAAGGTTGGGAGTCTCCGGCCGGGAAGATGCTCGACCTCGTCTAATGGGACGCCATATTGCTCGCAAAACTGGGCAGTTATCTCGGCCAATTGGTCGATAATCACTCGTGTCGTAAAATCGCTGATTGTATCCGGGCCGACGTTTTCCTCGAAGAAGCCCATTAGCGAAATCATTTCTGGGTCATTCGCCCCGAGGGTAATCACCTCTTTCGAAGTTCGCATGATGGCCTCGCGCACTTCGTCGGGCCGCGAACTGCCAGACCTGCCGCTTCCGCCATAGCCCAAGCCATTTTCTGCAGGCTCTCGCAAATCCAACAACTGACGTGCGGCTCGCCAAGGCGCATCCCCTTCCGCCTGAGAGATCGTCAGAAGTCTTATGAAGTTGCTGAAATGGGTGCGAAAAGCTCCATAGGCTACCTCCGATATCTCCTGGCGAGATGAGGTCGCCAGAAGCACCGGATCTATAAACAGCGGAGTATCGACGTCGATAAAGGGATCGATCAAGCCGGCAGCGTCTAGGGCACTCGCAGGCACGGCGAAGTGACGCGAGAAAAGTGTCGGGTTCTGAACTGTAGCCACTTGTAGCCCCAAGAATCGATCTACCGACTCAAGAATAACACAGTTCTTTTTAGTGTCTCAGTGCACCCGCGCCTTCCCGATCTCCAGCCCGTCCGCGCCGGCTGACACGGCCACCACGCTGCCGTCCTCGATTTCGCCGGCGAGGAGCTTCTTGGCCATGGGATCGACCAGTTCCTTCTGGATGACGCGTTTCAGGGGGCGGGCGCCGTAGACAGGGTCGTAGCCCTTGTCGGCGAGCCAGGTCAGGGCGCTGTCGTCGAGGGCCAGGGTCAGGCGGCGGTCGGCCATCAGCTTCTCCAGACGCGCCAACTGGATGCGGACGATGCCGCCCATCTGTTCGCGGCCGAGGCGGTGGAACAGGATGATCTCGTCGATACGGTTCAGGAACTCGGGCCGGAAGTGGGCGCGGACCTGTTCCATGACCAGGGGGCGGACGGCCTCGACATCCTCGCCCTCGGGCTGGTCGGCCAGATACTGGCTGCCCAGGTTGGAGGTCATGATGATCAGGGTGTTCTTGAAGTCGATGGTGCGGCCCTGACCGTCGGTCAGGCGACCGTCGTCCAGCACCTGCAACAGGACGTTGAAGACGTCGGGGTGGGCCTTCTCGACCTCGTCGAACAGGATGACCTGATAGGGGCGACGACGCACGGCCTCGGTCAGGGCGCCGCCCTCATCATAGCCGACATAGCCCGGAGGGGCGCCGATCAGGCGGCTGACCGAGTGCTTCTCCATATATTCGGACATGTCGATGCGGGTGATGGCGTTGTCGTCGTCGAACAGATAGCCGGCCAGGGCCTTGGTCAGCTCGGTCTTGCCCACGCCCGTCGGGCCGAGGAAGAGGAAGCTGCCCAGCGGCTTGTTGGGGTCGTTCAGACCGGCGCGGGCGCGGCGGACGGCGTCGGACACGGCTTCCAGCGCCTCGTTCTGGCCCACCACGCGGCGGCCCAGCTCTTCCTCCATCTTGAGCAGCTTCTCGCGCTCGCCCTCCAGCATCTTGTCGACGGGCACGCCGGTCCAGCGGCTGACGACGGCGGCAATCTGCTCGGCGTCGACGACCTCGGGCGTCAGGGGGCCTTCCGCCGGTTGCTCGGCGGCTTCGGCCTCGGCCAGCTGACGTTCCAGTTGCGGGATCTGGCCGTAGGCGATCTCGGACGCGCGACCGAGGTCCCCGGCGCGCTGGGCGGCGGCCAGTTCGGCGCGCAAACGGTCCAGGGTCTCGCGCAGTTGCGCCCCCTGCCCCACCTTGTCCTTCTCGGATTTCCAGCGGGCGGTCATGTCGTCCGACTGGCCTTCCAGATCGGCGATCTCGTCCTCCAGCTTCTCCAGACGCTGCTGCGAGGCGCTGTCGCTCTCCTTCTTCAGGGCCTCGCGCTCGATCTTGAGCTGGACCAGACGGCGGTCGATTTCATCCAGGGCCTCGGGCTTGGAATCGACGGCCATGCGCACGCGACTGGCGGCCTCGTCGATCAGGTCGATGGCCTTGTCGGGCAGGAAGCGGTCGGTGATGTAGCGGTTCGACAAGGTGGCGGCGGCGACGATGGCGCTGTCGCTGATGCGGACCCCGTGGTGGACCTCGTACTTCTCCTTGAGGCCGCGCAGGATCGAGACCGTGTCCTCGACGGTGGGCTCGGCAACAAAGACCGGCTGGAAACGACGGGCCAGGGCCGCGTCCTTCTCGACGTGCTTGCGGTACTCGTCCAGCGTGGTGGCGCCGACGCAGTGCAGCTCGCCGCGCGCCAGCGCCGGCTTCAGCAGGTTGGAGGCGTCCATGGCCCCGTCGCCCTTGCCGGCGCCGACCAGGGTGTGCATTTCGTCGATGAAGAGGACGATGCCGCCCTCGGCCTGGGCCACCTCGTTGAGCACGGCCTTCAGCCGCTCCTCGAACTCGCCGCGGTATTTCGCCCCGGCGATCAGCGCGCCCATGTCCAGCGACAGGACCTTCTTGTCCTTCAGGCTTTCCGGCACGTCGCCGTTGACGATGCGCAGGGCGAGGCCCTCGACGATGGCGGTCTTGCCGACGCCGGGTTCGCCGATCAGGACGGGGTTGTTCTTGGTGCGACGGGCCAGGACCTGAATGGTGCGGCGGATCTCCTCGTCGCGGCCGATGACCGGGTCGACCTTGCCGTCGCGCGCGGCCTCGGTCAGGTCGCGGGCGTAGCGTTTCAGGGCGTCGTAAGAGTCCTCGGCGCCGGCGTTGTCGGCGGTCTTGCCCTTGCGCATCTCAGTCACGGCTTCATCGAGTTTCTTGGGCGTGACGCCGGCGGATTTCAGCGCCTCGGCGGCGGCGCCGCCCTCCTTGGCGATGGCGGCCAGCAGGCGTTCGGTCGTGACGAAGGCGTCGCCGGCCTTCTTGGAGGCTTCCTCGGCGGCGTTGAAGACGCGGGCGGTGTCGCCGTCCAGATAGAGCTGGCCCGAGCCGCCCTCGACCTGAGGCCGCTTCTTCAGCAGACCTTCGGTCACCAGTTCGACGGCGGAGGGATCGCCGCCGGCCTGATCGATCAGCTTGCGCGCGAGGCCGTCGCGTTCCTCCAACAGCACCTTCAGCAGGTGCTCGGGCGCGAACTGCTGGTGACGCCGGGCGAGCGCCAGCGACTGGGCGGATTGGACAGCCTGTTTGGCGCGGTCGGAATAGAGGTCGAGATTCATTTCGGTGCAGTCCCCTCGGAAGGCGGAAAACCAACAACGCGCCCTTCGATGAAGCGACGCCTTGAGTTGTGTCAAACCGAGGTGGGTGTGACCTATCGGACACGCAAGACCCGCTCCCTGCGATTGATGCGGGCCGGCGTCCCGGCCTAGCGTGGCCGCAGGAGGCCCCTATGGATTTTCTGACGTACGGCCCGGTCGATCCGACGGTCGTCCTGCCGTTTCTGGCGGCGGTGGCGCTGATGGAGCTGACGCCGGGGCCGAACATGGGCTGGCTGGCGATCGTCTCGCTGTCGCAGGGACGGACGGCGGGGCTGGCCGCGGTGGCCGGGATCACCCTGGGCCTGACGCTGTGGATGGTCGCCGCCGCCTTCGGCCTGACCGAGGTGGTGCTGCTATGGCCCGCCCTCTACCAGACCATCCGCTGGGCCGGGGTGGGCTTCCTGCTGTGGCTGGCCTGGGACGCCTGGCGCAGCACTGGCGACGGGGCGACCGCGGCGCCGGTCGAGATGCGGCGGCGCGCCCTGTTCCGGCGCGGCCTGATCGGCAACCTGCTGAACCCCAAGGCGGCCCTGCTCTATGTGGTCCTGCTGCCCGGCTTCATCCGCCCGGCCCACGGCTCGACGCTGACGCAGGCCCTGACGCTGGGAAGCCTGCACGTCGTCGTCAGCGTGATCGTGCACTCGGTGATCGTGCTGACCGCGGCGCGGGCGGGCGGCGCCCTGCTGACCCGCGCCCAGGGGCCGGCGATGCGCGCCGCCATGGCCCTGGGCCTGGTCGCCATCGCCGTCTGGACCGCCTGGGAGACGCGAACCTGAGCCTTCGTCAGCCGCCGGTCGGGGCGGTCGAGAAGTCGAACTGTTCGGGCTGGCGACGCGGGCCGCCGCCGAAGGACCAGGTCAGACCCAGATAGAAGGCGCGCAGATTGATGTCCTGATCGCTTCGGTCACGGAACAGGGGCGTGTCATAGGTGGTGGCCCCGCCGAAGGAGTTGAGGATGTCGCGGGCCGTGAACTGCAACGACAGGCTGTCGTTCAGCTTGCGGCGATAGCCCAGATTGACCATCCCGCCGCTCTCGCGCTCGCCCTGGGCCAACAGTTGGTCACCCTGCCAGAAGCCCATGATCTGAACGAAGTCCTTGGGCGTGGCCTGCCAGTTCAGGCTGAGACGGCCCGTCAGCATCTCGCCCTCGCGGTCGCGGGCGCCGGGGATGCCGGACGCATCGATCTCCTGACGGAAGGCGTTGACGCTGGCGTTGTAGCGCAAGGTGGGGTGCAGGCGACCACTGGCGGTCAGTTCGACGCCGAGGTCACGACGGGCGCCGAGATTCTCGGGGCGGGTCAGCAGGACCCCGCCGCCGACATCGGTCGCTACCTCGGTGAACGCCTTGGTCGTATCGCGGTAATAGGCCGTGGCCTGATAGAAGCTCTGTCCCTGGCGCATCTGCCACATGGCTTCGAAGCTGTCCGTCTCCTGGGGCTCCAGGTCAGGGTTGCCCGAGCGCAGGTTCAGCGGATCGCCGTAGGTGATGAAGGGATTGAGCTGCGCCGGCTGCGGCCGCTGGATACGCCGCGAATAGCTGGCCCGCAGCGTCTGGGTTTCGGTCAGCTGATATTGCAGGTGGCCCGTTGGATAGGCGCGGAAATAGTCCTGGGAAGCGCGCACACCGTTGGTGACGTCTTCGACCTCGATGTCGGCCTGTTCCAGGCGCAGGCCGAACTGGGCCGACAGCTTTTCGCCGAAGGGGCGTTCATAGGTGGCGTAGAGGGCGTGGACCGTCTGCTCGGCGGTAAAACGGTTGCTCTGGCCCGGCACAGGCGTCAGGGTGGCCTCCGACGGCCCCCGTCGCAGCACATTGTCCTGATCCGGCCGGGTCAGATTCAGCTCATAGCCCGCACGCAACTTGGCGCCGTCGCTGGTCGGACGGGTGTAGGCGCTGGTGAACCCGATCATCTCCTGCTCGTTCAGCCAGCGCGCGCCTTCATAAAGCGTAGGCGCGACCGGCGTCTGGAAGACATTGGCGTTCAGCGAGGTGTTCTCGTGCTCGTTGCGATCATATCGCAGCTCGTTCGACCATTCATGTCCCGAGGTGTCGAACTGGTGCAGCACGCGGGCGGTGGCGCCCCAGCCGTCCATGCTGAAGCCCCCGACGCCGTCGCGGGTATAGGCGCTGGTCAAGGCGCCGGAAGCGTTGCGGGTTTCAAATACGCTGCCGGCCTCGGCGTCGGCCTCAAAACGATTGGCGCGCAATTCGCCCGTCAACAGCGTCTTGTCGGTCAGGCGGTACTCGGCCGAGACCCGACCAAACGCGCCCTTCTGGACCATGTCGTTCTGCTGGACCGTCGTGGTCGTGGATGTCACGGCGCCGCTTGTCGGGTCCAGCTGTTCACGCAGCCGGTCAAAGGTGAAGTTCTGATCGTCATAGCGATAGCTGACATCACCGGTCAGCGTCAGCTTGCCACGCTGGCGCGATCCGCTGGCGCCCGCATTCCAGCGGCCATTGTCACCGATATTGATCCTTACCGAACCGGTCGTGACCGTCGCATCCGGAGCAGAGGCGGCCGCGCCCCTGGCGGCGGCGGGGATCGGCTTGGTGATCAGGTTGATGACCCCGCCCGAACCCTCGGGGCTGTAGGCGGCGGAGGGATTGGTCATGACTTCGATACGGGCGTAGCGATCGGCCGGCAGCTGCAGAACTGCGTCGGCGCGATTGGGGCCCGACAGGATGGCTGAAGGGCGACCATCGACCAGGATGGTGACATTGCCGTCGCCACGCAGGGAGACATTGCCCTGGGGATCGACATCCACCGAAGGCACGTTGCGCAGAGCCTCGGCCAGAGAACCGGTCGCGGCCTGCAGATCGTCGGCCAGGCTATAGCTGATGGAATCGATCGAGGTCCGCACGTCGTTGGCGCGGGCGGTGACGACGACATCGCCCACGGTCGCGGGCTCGTCCTTGTCCCTGGCGTCCTGCGAGGCCGGCGTGGTCGCAGGCGCTTGAGTCTGGGTTCCGGTCGCCGGTGGCGGCGTCTGGGCCAGAACAGCGCCGGCGGGCAGGGCCAGAACCACGCCGAGCAACGGCGCAAATTTGAGTTTCGACATGGTCGCGTCCCTGCGGACGCCCCCTCGACGTCCCCTCAGGAGCGGCGACTATCAGTTGGCCGTCGCCAACCACAGTTACATCTTTTTCATCCCGACGGCGGGTCTGTGACCATGATCGGGAACCTCAAGCGTCGCCGTGCGCTAGGGACCCATGCTGACGACCAAGATGAACCCCCGCGTCTTCTGGGGGGCCAGCGCCATTGCGGGCGCCCTGCTGCTTCTCGCCCTGATCGCGCCCTCCACCTCCGGCCTGATATTCGGCGCCGCCCAGGCCTGGGTGATCGACACCTTCGGCTGGTTCTACGTGGCCTCGGTGGCGGGCTTCCTGCTGTTCGTGACCGTACTGGCGGTCGGGCCGACCGGACGGCTGAAGCTGGGGCCGGACGACGCCGAGCCGGACTTCCCCTATGTCTCGTGGCTGGCGATGCTGTTCGCGGCGGGCATGGGCATCGGCCTGATGTATTTCGCCGTCGCCGAGCCGGTGCAGCACTACATCGCCCCACCCGAGGCCGAGCCCGGCGCCCTGACGGCCGCGCGCGAGGCCATGGTCATCACCTACACCCACTGGGGCGTGCACGCCTGGGCCATCTACGCCGTGGTGGGGCTGAGCCTGGCCTATTTCGCGCACCGCAAGGGCCTGCCCCTGACCATGCGTTCCAGCCTCTACCCCCTGCTGGGCAAGCGGGTGAACGGATGGCTGGGCGATGCGGTCGACATCTTCGCCATCTGCGGCACCCTGTTCGGCATCGCCACATCCCTGGGGCTGGGCGTGGCCCAGATGAACTCGGGCCTGCACTATGTCTTCGGCCTGCCGAGCAGCGTCATCATGCAGGTCGGCCTGATCGCCGTGGTCATGGGGGCCGCGACGATCTCGGTCCTGACGGGCGTGGACAAGGGGGTGCGGCGACTGTCCGAGCTGAACCTCGTCATCGCCGTCTGTCTGATGCTCTTCGTCCTGATCGCGGGGCCGACCCTGGTCCGCACCTTCACCCTCTACGCCTATGAACCGCGCGCCTGGATGGCGGACTGGACCCTGTTCTACTGGGCCTGGTGGATCGCCTGGTCGCCGTTCGTGGGGATGTTCATCGCCCGCATCTCGCGCGGGCGGACGGTGCGGGAATTTCTGATCGGCGTGCTGCTGGTCCCCTCAGCCTTCACCTTCCTGTGGATGACGGTCTTCGGCAATTCGGCCATGAGCCTGGACCTCGGCGTGGCGGCGGGCGCCATTTCAGAGGCGGTGCAGACCGACCTGTCGACGGCCCTGTTCCGCTTCTTCGAATACCTGCCGGGCACGGCGATCACCTCGACCTTGGCCATCGCCCTGGTGGCGGTCTTCTTCGTCACCTCTGCGGATTCCGGGTCACTGGTCATCGACACCCTGGCCTCGGGCGGGGCCGAGGAGACGCCACGCTGGCAGAGAATCTACTGGTGCGTCCTGCAAGGTCTGGCGGCGGCCCTGCTGCTGCTCGCGGGCGGCCTGGGGGCGCTGCAGGCGGCGACCCTGGTGGCGGCGCTTCCCTTCGCTGTCATCATGATCCTGGCCTGTTTCGGTCTGGCGCGGCAGATGAACGCCGACCTCAGGGGCGAAGCGGTCGAGACCGAGGCCCCGCCGATCGGGGAACGGCTGAAGCGCATCTTCTCGCCCGCCAGTCGCAAGGACATCGCGCGGCAGATCGAGCGGCAGGCCGCCCCCGCCCTGGTCGAGGTTCGCGACGCCCTGTCCAACGAAGGCGTGGACCACAGCCGCGTCGAGGCGGACGAGAACGGGGTCTGGCTGGTGGTCGAGCACGCCAACGGCCGCGACTTCCTCTATCGCATCGGCGCGCGCTCGCGCCCCCTGCCGGCCCTGACCGCACTGGAGGCGCCCGAGGGCCGCCGCGCCCTGGAATGGCGGATGACGGCCCAGACCGGCGACGGCACGCGGCCCCGCGACGTGACCGGCTTTACGCGAGCGCAGATCGTCGCTGACGTGCTGGAGCATCTGCAAAGGTGGCGGCTGGCGGCCTGACGGCTTGGCCTCGGCGATCAGCGGCGTTAGCGTCGCCGCTCATGTCGGGAGCTTCGCTTATGTCCATCCGCCTGTCGCGCCGCGCCGCGCTGATCTCCTCCGCCGTCGCCGCTGGCGGCGCGGCCCTGCCCGCGACGGGCTGGACCCAGACCAGCGCCGACACGCGTTCAGATGAAGAGATCGCCGCCGCCGCCGACGCCTGGGTGCAGCGCTGCATGGCCGCCTGGCCGGAACAGCCCGCCGTCTCCCTGGCTCTGGTGCGCGACGGCAAGACGGTGCTGGCCAAGGGCTATGGCGTGCGCCGTCAGGGCAAGAATGAACCGGCCGACGAGCACACCCTGTTCGCCATCGCGTCGAATTCCAAGAACGTCACCGCCGCCTGCCTGGCCATTCTGGTCGACGAGGGCAAGGTGAAGTGGGACGAGCCGGTCCGCACCTATCTGCCCGACTTCACCCTGTCGGACCCGATGGTGGGCGAGCGCATCACCGTGCGAGACACCCTGAGCCACCGCGCCGGTTTCGGTCTGGGCGCCGGCGACCTGCTGTTCTGGCCCAACAGCGACCGGACGCGCGCCGAGGTCCTGGCCCAGGCCGCCTTCGTGCCGATCGAAGACGGCTTCCGCGAGGACTACCACTACTGCAACCTGATGTTCGTGGTGGCGGGCGCGGTGATCGAGAAGGTGTCCGGCCTGTCGTGGGAGGACTTCGTCCAGACCCGCATCTTCGACCGCGTGGGCATGAGCGAGAGCGTGCCGCTGGCGCGTCTGGCCGATCCGAAGAAGAGCGCCCTGCCCCACGGCCGCGTCGGCCCGCCCCTGCGCTATCAGGGGGCGATGACCCAGATCGCCGAGTCCATCGTCGAGGTCTGGAACTGGGATTCGGCGGCGGCGGCGGGCGGCATCTGCGCCAGCGCGACCGACTGGGCCAAATGGATCGCCGTACGTCTGAACAACGGCCAGTTGGCCGACGGTTCGCGCCTGTTCTCCGAAGCCGCCGCGCGCGAGATGTACAAGCCCAACATCATCGTCTCGTCCTCGAACGGGCCGACGGCGGAACTTCCCAACCGGGCCGTGGCCTCGACCTACGCCATGGGTCTGCAGGTGCAGGACTATCGCGGCGAACGGCTGGCGACCCACGGCGGCGGCTCGCCCGGCGGCATCTCGGCCACGGTGCTGATCCCCGGCCGCAAGATCGGCTTCAGCGTCTTCACCAACGCGGAGGAGAGCTTCCTCTTACGCGCCCTGCGCTCGGGCCTGTCGGACATCGCCATGAACAAGGTCGACGTCGACTGGATCGCCGACTCCAGGAAGCGCGAGGCCGAAGGCACCGAGAAGTCGCTGAAAGCCGCCGTCGAGATCGACGCCAAGCAGGCGGCGGGCGCGCCGCCGTCGATGCCGCTTGACGCCTATGTCGGGACCTGGCGCGATCCCTGGTACGGCGACATCGTCATCGAGCCAAAGACCGAGGGGCGCGGGCGCAACCGCAAGTCCGGCCTGTGGCTGCGCTTCACCCATACCCCGGCGCTGCAGGGCTGGCTGGAGCCCTATGAGGGCGAGACCTTCCGCACCCGCTTCCCCGACAAGCGCGAGGAAGACGCCTTCATCACCTTCAGCATCGCCACGGCCAAGCCCGCCACGGCGACGGTCAAGGGCGTCTCGCCCGACATCGACTTCTCTTACGATTATCAGGACCTGCGGCTGACGCGGGTGTGAGGCCAGCAAAAAGGGGCGGTCCCGACGGGCCGCCCCTTCTTCGTTTCGCAGGTTTGAGGCCTAGCGCGCCGCCGGACGCTGACCGGCTTCCAGGATGGGCATCCCCGCCTCGGTCGGGATGTAGATGGTCTGGCGGCCTTCCTTGCCGGCCGTTTCCTGCAGCATGTTGATGTAGGACCAGCGCAGATAGGCCTCGGGGCCGCCCAGGGCCTCGGCCATGATGCGGTTGGCCTCATTGGCGCCCTTGGCGCGCTCGATCTCGGCGGCGGCGGTCAGCTTGGCCGAGTCCAGCGCGGCCTGGGCCTCCAGCACGCGGATACGACGGTTCTGCACCGCCTCTTCATAGGCCGCCTTGCCCGCCATCTGCTTGGAATAGACGTTGTAGGTCGGGAAGCCGACCAGGACGATCGCGATCAATATGCCGATGGCGACGACCGAACCGAGTGTAAAACCAATGCCGCGCATGTGCGCCCCCCCTGAAATCTGAATGACGCTCAGGGTGGAGGCCGCAACCGGCCGCGGTCAAGCGCGCTCCAGCGACATCGCGCCGCAGGCCTGTTCGATTTACCGCACAGCTTGAGCGGCCTAGTCAGCCGCAATGATCAACGAACACTGTTCTCAATCAACTTCCCTGCGCGTCCTGCTGGTCGGTGACGCGCGCATGGCCTTTCCGGTGGCCAAGGCGCTGAACCAGGCGGGCCACTGGGTCTTCGCGGGCGTCTCGACGTCCAGCAACTATCTGGAATGGTCGCGCCACGTGGCGGCTTCGTTCCGCCATTCGCCGCTGGAGCCGGGCACCGACGAAGCCCTGCCGGTCATTCTGGACTGGCTGGACCGAACCCCCGTTGACGTCATCCAGCCGGTCAGCGAGGCGGGCTCGCGCTTCATCACCCGCCATCGAGCCGCGTTTGAGGCGCGGGCGCGGCTGATCATGCCCGAGGCCGAAACGGTCGAGACCTGCATGAACAAGACCCGGATGTTCGAGCTGTGCGAAACCCTGGGGGTGGCCCTGGCGCCCCATCGGCGGGTGCGGGACATGACAGGCCTGCACGCCGCGGCCGCCGCCATAGGCTACCCCTTGATCGTCAAGCCGGCGGTGGTCGACGCCGAACTGTTCGAGCGCAAGGCCCTGATCATCGCCGACGCGGGTCAGCTGGCCGTCGCCATGCCCAGCTGGCCTGAAATCCATCCCGAGCTGATCGTCCAGAAATACGTCGCCGGCCCGCGCCACAGCGTCATCTTCAGTGCGGATCAGGGTCGCCTGCTGGGCGCGGTCGAGATCAAGGCGGCGCGCACCCACGAATACGACGGCACCGGCTACACCACCTATGGCGTGACGGTGGAGCCGACTCATCTGGTGCGCGAGGGCGTGGAAAAGCTGGTCGCGCACCTGGCCTATTCATCAACCGGCTGCGCCCAGTTCATCGTCTGCCCGACAAGCGGCGAGGTGACCTTCATGGAGATCAATCCGCGTGTCAGCCTGGGCCGGATTTCGGAATGCGCGGGCCTGCCGCACAGCGTCTGGGGACTGAAGCTGGCGACCAACCAGGCGATCACGGCGCCGGCGGATCCCTGGGCCGTCTATCGACGCGGGGTGCGATACGTCTGGACCAAGGGCGACCTGACTTTGCTGGGCAAGCAGGTCAAGCGCGGCCAGGTGAGGCCGGGCGAGGCCCTGCGGCGGCTGACGCAGATCGGAGTCGACGCCGCCCAGTGCGTTCACGCCATTTTCGATCCCCTCGACCCTCTGCCGGCGCTGGGCGCCTACAGCAACATCCTGATCAAGCGCTGGCGGCGGCGCCCGGAGTATCGGCCGGACTGGACGCCGGTCAGCCGCGTCCCGACGCCGGAACCAGTTCGATCAGATCCAGATTGGACTCATTCATCGGCCAGGGGATGACCAGGCGCCAGCGACGCTCGCCTATGCGCTCGACCGCCCCAACCATGTCTCGCTCAGGCCTCTGACCATAGGCGCGAATCACCGGCTCGGAAGCCAGGGCCATCGAGCCGAGGAAGACCATTTGCCGATCGTTCTCGGGATAAAACAGCCCGCCGGGCCTTTGCGACCCGGTCAACTTGGTGAACTTCAGGCCATCGGACGTCTGTTCGATGCGGCAGGCGAACCAACCGTAGACGACATAGCCCAATCCCTGCTCGCCGCCTTGCGAACCCAGCTTGACAGTACGGCAGCGGTAATTTCCGGCAGGCGGCGCGACTGAAGGCCGCGCGGCGCCGGGCTCGATCAGTTCACCCAGGGACGTCAGGTCGCCCGACCCGGGCTGCCGCTTCGCCTGTTGCAGGGCCAGGGTCCAGGCGGCGTCGCGACGTTGATAACGGTCACGGTCGGCGGCCGAAACGAGGGCGCGCCAATCGCTGAGCACCGCGCCTCCGGTAGCGCCAGGGGTGCCCGGCGGAGGAGGAGGCGGCGGTGTGCTGGCGCACGCCGCCAGCGTCGCCGCCATGCTCGGGACCAGAAGAAAGTTCAGGCCCGACCTGATGCGCGAAACGGCCGACGAACGTGACATGGGCTCTCCCTGACTCAGGGTCGACAAGCCCCCGTTTCCTAGGAAGCCCGCTCGGCGCGCCGCGTCAAGCCCGACACGGACAGGGCCCGGCGTCGCTTCAGGCGGCGTCCGCTCCTGGCGCGGGCGTTTCAACACCTGATGTCAAAGCCCGCGAGAGCGCCTCGATCAAGGCCGGAATCTGCAACGGCTTGGTCAGGTACTCGAGAAAGCCTGCCGCGCGCCCTCGCCGGATGTCGGAGAAGGCGGCATTGGCGGAGAGGGCGATCACCGGCACAGCACGCGTCAGGGGCTCCTCGGCCAGCCGCGCCTTGAGGGCGAAACCATCCATGCCCGGCAGGTTGATATCGAGGATGACCACGTCCGGTCGCAGATCGCGGGCCAGGGCCAGGCCTTCCGGCCCTGTCTCGGCCACGTGAAGGCGGATACCGCCCAGGGCCGTGATCACATGGCGCATCAGGGCGACGTTGGACGGATTGTCCTCGACATAGAGCAAGGTGGCCTCAGGCAGGGACAGACGAGGCACGGGCGAGGCCATGACGGCGCGCGGCATATCGACGGCGGGCGGCAGACGAACGGTGAAGACCGCCCCCTCGCCTTCCCGGCTTTCAGCTTCCAGACGTCCGCCCATGGCCTCGATCAGACGCCGCGCCACGGCCAGGCCCAGGCCCGCGCCCGGGACCTCGGAGGCTTCGCGTCCCAGGCGATTGAAGGGCTGAAACAGGTCGTTCATGCGGGCCGCAGGCAGGCCAGGCCCGGTGTCATGGACCGCAAGGTCGACCCCGTCGAGCGACTGACGCGCCTCGATCAGGACGGCCCCGCCGGGGCGGTTGTACTTGACGGCGTTGGCGATCAGGGCGGTCAGAACCTGACGCAGGCGTTCCCGATCCGCACGGGCGGCCAGACCGGCGACCGGCGACGGCTCACGCAGTTCGACCCCGGCCGCCTCGGCCATGGCGCGCAGGCCTTCACAGACCTGATGCGCGATCAGCAGCGGATCGACCCGCTCGACAGTCAGGGCCAGCCGCCCCCCCTCGATATCGGCCAGGTTCAGCACCTCGTCGACCAAGGTCAGCAGCCGGGCGCCGGCGGCGCGAATCTGCTCGACGGCCTGATGCTGTCGGTGGCTGAGCGGCTCCTGCGCTTCGTTCATCCGCAACAGGTCGGAAAAGCCGATGACAGCGTTAAGCGGAGTGCGCAGCTCATGGCTCATGCTGGCCAGGAACTCGGTCTTGGCGCGGTGGACGGCCTTGATCTGATCGGCCTGCCCCTCAGCGGCGGCCAAAGCCGCCTGCAACTCACGCGCGCACTGTTCGGCGCGCGCCTCCAGGGTGGCGTTGATCCGTCGCAAGGTCGTCGCTTCGCGCCGCGCTCTTGCCGCAAGCCGCAATCCCGCCCAGCAGCCGGACAGCGCCAGGGCGACCACCACCAGAACGAGTTCCATCGCACGTCCTCCCGATGCCTCGAGAATGACGCCTATAGATTGCTGTTATGTAAAAATGCGCGCTAAAGTTGCACGCACCCGATCAGCCTTCGTCAGCCGCCGGTTCGACCTTGCGACGCGGGGCGCGTCGCTTGGGCGCGGGGGCCTCTTCGGCCGCGTCCCCCTCGTCCGACGACGAGGCCGTCGAACGGGTCAGGAAGCCGGGCAGGCCCATGCCGTCGCTCGACTCGCCGTCACCGGGCTCACTGACCGGAGCGCGTTCGGCGCGAGGGCGGCGGGGCGCACGGGCCGGACGGGCATCTTCGGCCTCGACAACGGGCGTGACGACCGTTTCGTCCGAAGCGACTTCAGGGACGTAGTCGGCCTCGGCCGCAGCCCGGGCTTCATCCTCGGGCGTGGCTTCGCCGGCTTCAAAACGACGGTTGCGTTCCTCGCGGCGCCGCTCCCAACGCTCGCGACGGGTTTCGCGTCGACCGCCTTCACGAGCCTCACCCTCGGCACGAGGTTCGCGGTCATTGTCGCGCGGTTCACGATCCCGGTCGCGATCCCGATTGTAGTCGCGATCCCGATCACGATTGTTATCGCGATTGGCGTCCCGTTCAGCGCGCTCCGCCTGGCGACGGGCCTCGTCCTCGACCTTCTGCTGCTCGGCGGCGGCGGCGGCGATGATGGCGGCGGCCTGGGCGCCCGACTCGTCTTCGAAGTCGATGTCGAAGCCCTGGCCGGCCAGCTCGCGCTGGGCGATCTCGCTGACCGGACGTTGCGGCTGCAGGGCGCGCAGGACGCGGAAATAGTGTTCGGCGTGCTGGGTGTAGTTCTCGGCCAGCACCCGGTCGCCGGCGGCCGAGGCGTCGCGCGCCAGCTGCATGTAGCGCTCATAGACGGTCTGTGCGTTGCCGCGGACCTTGATGTTCTCGGGGCCTTGCGAGTCCCACGACCGGTTCGGGTTGGTCGCATTGGCGTTGTTGCCGCCGCCGCCGGGCTTCCGGTTGCGTCCGCGCTGACGCTTCATGCCCTTGAAATCTCTCATCGGAGCTTACCGTGCTGGTGCGGGCCGCCGTCGGTTCAGGACGGGCAGGACCCAGTTCGTCGTTCCGTTCGGTCGGGGCCAATCCCCGTATCGATGTGCTCGGAAAACCGTTCGCCGCCCTGTGGTCCGCCGAACCGACCGGCCCGACCGTCACTGGCCCAGACGCGCTTGAGCGAGCAAACCGGCTCGAAAAGACTGCGTTTGAGTGGGAGACAAGAAACGACTTAGCGCGCGATGGCGTCGTTTCCAAGGCTTTTGTTGCGCGGACCCTGCAGCCCCGATCAAGCCTCGGAGATCGGATCGACGCGCGGGTCCGGGCCGTTGGTTACGACACGGTCGCGGTCGCCCAGATCCTTGACCACCTTGACGTCGGTGAAGCCCGCGGCCTCGAACAGGGCCTTGACCGCCGCGCCCTGATCCCAGCCGATCTCCACGGCGAAGACGCCTTCAGGACGCAGGATGCGGGCGATCTCGGGGGCCAGGTCACGATAGGGCTGCAGGCCATCCGGGCCGCCGTCCAGGGCCAGATGCGGGTCGTGCTCGCGCACCTCGGGGTCCAGGCCGGGAATATCGCCCGTCGGGATATAGGGCGGATTGGACACCACCAGGTCGAAGCTGTCGTCGGCGAAGCCCGCGGCCCAGTCAGTGCGGATGAAGGTGCAGCGCCCGTCCAGATCCAGGTTGGCGGCGTTTTCACGCGCCACGGCGATCGCCTCGGTCGAGATGTCGGTGCCGACGCCGCGCGCCCCGGCGCGCTCCATCAGGGTCGCCAGCAAGATGGCCCCCGAGCCGGTGCCCAGATCGACCATCTCGAAGGCGCGGTGCGGCGGGAAGGCGCGGACGATGACGTCCAGCAGGGTCTCGGTGTCCGGGCGCGGGCTGAGCACGTCGGGGGTGACGTTCAGCATAATCTTCCAGAAGCCCTTCTTGCCCAGGATGCGCGACACCGGTTCGCGCTTCAGACGCCGCTCGATCATGGCGTCCAGGACGGCGATCTTGTCGGCGTCGACGACGCGATAGGGATCGGTCAGGATGTCCACGCGCCCCGCGCCGGTCGAGGCCTCCAGCAGCAGGCGGGCGTCGATCGACGGGCTGTCGATGCCGGCTGCTTTCAGTCGGGCCTGAGCGCCTTTCCAGGCGGTCAGCAGGGTCGGGGCGGCGGGGACATTTTCGGACATGAAGGCTGATTGGCGATTGCCGCGCGGGAATTCAAGACGCAAGCGAACCGGGAACGGGCGGCGAGCGTGGCCGTTGTGGGACGGATGGGGATGCAGAACCTTCTGAAACGGCCAACGCGACGGCGTGGAAACGGCGGCGCGCTCTGGCGCTATCTGGGCGCGGCGGCGGGCGGTCTGGCGGCCGGAGCCACGGCGGCGCACCTGCTCTATACTCAGGGCCATAAGTACGGCGTCGAACTGCGGCCCAAGCGGCCCGAGCCCCTGCCGCCGCGCGATCCCACGCCCGAGGACTATGAAGCCGAGGAGCCTGGCCGCGGACGGCTGGCGCAGCACCCGACCCATATCCCGCGCAAAGGCTGGATCGACATCGCCTGGCGCACCGGCATGGGTTATTTCGGCGACCGGGTCGGCTTCGTCGCCGGAGGCGTGACCTTCTTCATGCTGCTGGCCCTGTTCCCGACGCTCGGCGCCTTCGTCACCATCTACGGCCTGTTCGCCGACCCGGCCGACGCCTGGAACCAGCTCAGCTTCCTCTACGAGGTCCTGCCTTCGAACGTGGCCCAGTTCCTGGGGGCCGAGATGACCCGACTGGCGGGGGGTTCGACCGGCCAACTGACCTTCACCCTGGCCTGGACCCTGGCCCTGTCGCTGATGGCGGCCAACGGCGGGGTGAAGACCCTCTTCTACGGGCTGAACCTCGCCTATCACGAGGTCGAGCGGCGCAACATCCTCACCTACAACCTGCTGTGCATGGGGATCACCGTCTCGGGCCTTCTGGCGGTGCTGCTCAGTTCCGCCCTGGTGGTCGGCGTGCCGGTCGTCCTGTCCGTGTTCGGGCTGGAAGAGGAATGGGCCCATCTGGCGCCGCTGCGCTGGCCCCTGCTCTATCTCGGCTATGTCGCGGCCCTGGCCCTGATCTATCGCATCGGGCCGTGTCGGGCGCGGGCGCGCTGGCGCTGGCTGACGCCGGGCGCCCTGTTCGCCGCGGCCCTCAGCCTGCTGGTCTCCTTCCTGTTCAGCTGGTTCCTGAGCAATTTCGTCCGCACCGATTCCTACGGCCCGCTGGCGGCGGCCATGGGCTTCCTGCTGTGGACCTGGTTCTCGGTGCAGGTGATCCTGATGGGCGCGCGCCTTAACGCCGAGATCGAGCATCAGACCGCGATCGACACCACCACTGGCGCGCCCCTGCCGATCGGCAAACGCGGCGCGGTGATGGCGGATTCTGTCGGCCCGCGCCGAGGCAATCCAGCGGCCCTGGCCTTCACCCTGAAATACGCCGAGGCCCTGGGGGACCGGGTGCTGAAGCGGCGCGTCAGGCGGCGCTAGCCCCTCAGCCGAACTCGGCTTCCAGATCAGCCAGGCGGGCGGCCTGATCCTCGGCGATCAGGGCGTTCAGCAGGGGATCGATGTCGCCTTCCATGATCTGCGGCAGGCTGTGCAGGGTCAGGTTGATGCGGTGATCGCTGACCCGGCCTTGCGGATAGTTATAGGTGCGTATGCGCTCCGATCTGTCGCCAGAACCGACCTGCGACTTGCGCGCGTCGGAACGGGCCGCGTCCTTCATCTGACGCTGCATGTCATAGAGACGCACGCGCAGGTTCTTCATCGCCTTGTCGCGGTTGACGTGCTGCGACTTCTCCGACGAGGTCACCACGATCCCCGTCGGGAAGTGGGTGATGCGCACCGCCGAATCGGTCTTGTTGACGTGCTGCCCACCCGAGCCCGAGGCGCGGAAGGTGTCGATGCGGATGTCCTTGTCATGGATCTCGATCTCGACGTCCTCGACCTCGGGCAGGACGGCGACGGTTGCCGCCGAGGTGTGGATGCGGCCCTGGGTCTCGGTCGCCGGGACGCGCTGGACGCGGTGGACGCCGCTCTCGAACTTCAGACGCCCGAACACGCCCTCGCCGGTGACGGTGGCGATGATTTCCTTGTAACCGCCGGCCTCGCCCTCGGTGGCGCTGTCAACCTCGACCCGCCAGCCGCGCGAGGAGGCGTAACGCGAATACATGCGGAACAGGTCGCCAGCGAAGATGGCGGCCTCGTCCCCGCCGGTGCCGGCGCGCACTTCCAGCACGGCCGAGGCGTTTTCATCGGCGTCGCGCGGCGCCAGCAGCAGGGCGACCTCGCGCTCCAGCTCCGGCAGGCGTGCGTTCAGGGTCTCCAGCTCATCGGCGGCCATGGCGGCCATTTCGGGATCCGAGGCCATGGCCTGCAGGTCCTCGACCTCGGCGCGGGCGCGGGCCAGGGTCTGCACGGCGTCGGCCACCGGCTTCATCTCGGCGTGTTCCTTGGACAGGCGCACGATCTCGGCGCCGTCCGAAGCCGCGCCCATGCGGGCCTCCACCTGATGGAAGCGGTCGAGCACCTGATCGAGCCGGGCCTGAGGCAGTCGCAAGGGAGCGTCCTTTGAAGGAAAAATCGAGCGCGGAGCCTTACCCGCCGGGCCGCCTCCTGTCGATGAAAAGGCCCGAACACGCGCAGATGGAGCGATTGTGAACAGTCGTCACAAGCCCGTCAGGGCGGTTTCTTCGCACCTGCAAACACCCTAGCTCCACCTGGGCTGAAACTGACAGGAGACAGGCATGTTCGATGGAAACGCGGATTCGACCGGAAGCGCAGACGCCAATGTGGCGCGGCTGTGCGCCCTCTACGACGGGCTGCTGGAGGCCCCGGACGCGACCGTTTCCGCCGAGGCCGAGACCGAGCTGAAGGCCCTGGCCAAGATATTTGACCTGGACGCCGAACGCCCCGCCGCGGAGCTGTGGCCCTATCTGCGCGCCGTCCTGGTGCGTCAGGCGCCGACTGAAACCTCGGCCGTCGCGACACAGGTCGAGCCCCTGACCGTGCTGCTGGTCGAGGACGACGCCGAGGCCGCCGCCGCCCTGACCGAGGCGCTGGACGCCGCCGGACACCGGATCGTCGGCCCCTTCCACAGCGCCGAAGCGGCCGAAGCGGCGACCGCCCTGCATCCCATCGACGCGGCCCTGCTGGATATCAACCTGTCGGGCGACGCCACTGGCGTCGATCTGGCCCGCAGCCTGAAGGCGCGTTGGGGGACCCCGGTCATCTTCCTGTCGGGCGACGTCAGCGCCGCCGCCGCCAACGCCGAACTGGCCGCCGCCATGGTGATCAAACCCTATACCGGCCGCGACGTGCTGGACGCCCTGGCGCGGCTCGAGCCGGCCGTCTGATCCGCCATTGCCAAGTCAGTCGCGCAGTGCGCCTGATGCAGGGCGAGGCTGAGGGCTGAATGGACACTTTTCTCCTGTTCCTGCTGGTGGGCGTCCTGGCCCAGGCGGTCGATGGCGCCCTGGGCATGGCCTATGGCGTCATCTCGTCCTCGGTGCTGCTGGCCTTCGGCGTGCCGCCGGCCACGGCCTCGGCCAGCGTCCACGCGGCCGAGGTCTTCACCACCGCCGCCTCGGCCGGCAGCCATGCCTGGCACAGGAATGTCGAGTGGCGGCTGTTCCTGCCCCTGGCCATTGCGGGCGTGATCGGCGGGGTTCTGGGCGCCTATGTCCTGACGGGGATCGACGGGGCGATGATCAAGCCCTTCATCGTCGGCTATCTGGCCCTGATCGGCGTATGGATCCTGTGGCGGGCCGGGCATGACATCCCGCATCGCCACCTCCCCGCCTGGATCACCGCCCCCATCGGTGTGGTCGGCGGCTTCCTCGACGCTGTCGGCGGCGGCGGCTGGGGGCCGACCGTATCCTCGACCATGGTCGGCGCCGGCCATGACCCGCGCAAGGCCATCGGCACGGTCAACACGGCGGAGTTCTTCCTGACGGTCGCCATTTCAGCCACCTTCGTCTGGGCCCTGGTGACAGGGCACTGGGAAGAGGCCGGGGCGCTGGAGAACCACTTCGCCGCCGTCGCCGGACTGGTGGTCGGCGGCCTGATCGCCGCGCCCTTCGCCGGACTGATCGTCAAGAAGGTGCCGCGCAAGGTTCTGGCCTATGCCGTCGGCTTCCTGCTGCTGTTCCTGGCGGCCTTCCAGGGCGCACAACTGGCCGGGCTGATCGGCAGATAGCCTCCGTCAGACCGGCGCGGTGGCCTGGAAGCTGGGCCGCTGTTCCAGCACGGCCTGCAGGGCGGCCAGGTTCGGACGACCCGCCTTCCAGTCATAGTCGGGGTGGCGGAAGCTGATCCAGCTGACCGCGATCCCGGCGCTCAACACGCCCATGTTGAAATCCTCGGCGTCGGGCGCGGCGGCCTCCAGAGCGTCCAGCGCACGGCCCATGTTGAAGGTCCAGCGCTCCATCCAGGACGGCGAGCGTTCCTGCTCAGGGCGGCGCTTCTCGAGCACCAGCTTAACCCCCATCTCCAGCGTGGCGTTGGCCAGGGTTTCCAGACGTTTGACGCGCAGGCGCTCTGGCCCCTCGGCGGGCAGCAGGCGCGGGCCGGAGCCGATGACGTCGAGATACTCGGCGATGACCGGGCTGTCGGTCAGCGGCAGGCCGTCCTCCGCGATCAGGGTCGGCACCTGGACCACCGGATTGGTGGCCAGCAGTTCCGGCGCATTGGCGTAGGGATCGACCGCGATCTCCTCGATACGATCGGACAGCCCCTTCTCGCGGGCGACGATGCGAACCTTGCGCGCGAAGGGCGACGGGGTGGTGATGTAGAGTTTCATGTTCACTCAGCGGCCTTGCGGGCGGCGTCCAGTTCGGCGGCCTTGGCTTCGACCTGGGCGACGATCTCGTCGATCATGCCGTCATTGGCCTGCTTGTGGGCGATCTTGCCGTTCAGATACAGCATGCCCGAACCCGCCCCGCCGCCGGTGAAGCCGACGTCGGTATAGAGGGCCTCCCCCGGTCCGTTGACGACGCAGCCGATGATCGACAGCGACATGGCCGTCGAGACGTGGGCCAGCTTCTCTTCCAGGATCGCCACCGTCTCGATGACGTTGAAGCCCTGACGCGCACAGGACGGGCAGGCGATGATGTTCACCCCCCGGTGACGCAGGCCCAGCGACTTCAGGATGTCGAAGCCGACCTTGATCTCTTCCACCGGGTCGGCGGCCAGGGAGACGCGGATGGTGTCGCCGATGCCCGCCCACAGCATGTTGCCCATGCCGATGGCCGACTTGATGGTGCCGGTGCGCAGGGGACCGGCCTCGGTCACGCCCAGGTGCAGCGGGCAGTCGATGGCCTCGGCCAGTTGCTGATAGGCGGCGACCGTCAGGAAGGGGTCGGACGCCTTCACCGAGATCTTGAACTCGTGGAAGTCCAGGTCCTGCAGGATGCGGGCGTGGTTCAGCGCGCTCTCGACCATGGCGTCGGGACAGGGCTCGCCATATTTTTCCAACAATTCCTTCTCCAGCGACCCGGCGTTGACGCCGATGCGCATGGAGCAGCCGTAGTCGCGGGCGGCCTGAACGACCTCCTTCACCCGGTCCATCGAGCCGATGTTGCCGGGGTTGATGCGCAGGCAGGCGGCGCCCGCCTGGGCCGCCTCGATGCCGCGCTTGTAGTGGAAGTGGATGTCGGCCACGAGCGGCACGCGGGCCTCGCGCGCGATGGTCTTGAAGGCGGCCGTAGACTCCACGTCCGGGCAGGAGACGCGGACGATGTCGGCCCCCGCCTCTTCCAGCTGACGGATCTGCTCCAGCGTCGCCGCCGCGTCGGTCGTCGGCGTATTGGTCATCGACTGGACGCTGATCGGGGCGTCGCCGCCGACCGGCACGGAACCGACCATGATCTGGCGGCTCTTGCGGCGCTCGATGTGGCGCCAGGGACGAATGTGGCCGAGTTCGGAATGGTCGCTCATGTCGCGCGGAACATAGGCGAGGAACGACGGCAAAACCACGACATCAGTCGCGAACCACGACGATTCATCCCGTGGGAGGGGTCGCTGGGACTACGGCGGCGGGCGGCGGCGCGGCGGCAAGGGCGGCCGCGGCCTGGGCGGCGCGGGCGCGGGCCTGGGCTTCCGCAGCAGCGGCGGCGCGGGCCTCGGACTGACGGGCTTCGGCCTGGGCCCGATTGTTGAGCGTCCCGAGCGGGGACTGCGGTGCAGGCAGGGCGCCGCTGTGCTCGCCGTTCAGATAGACGTCGAAGGCCGTCGGGTCCGAGACATCGATGGTAGCGGCGAGGCCGGGCGGCGCGCGCCAGGCCTCGCCCGCCGCCAGCTGGCGCGCGAACAGAATACGGCCGTCGCCCTGACGAACCACCAGGGTGGCGGGCTTTCTGGCCTGCAGGATAACCTGAGAGGCCGTGGCCGAGGCGCCATAGACGGCGCCGCGCGGGTTGAAGGCGGCCTGGACCGGCGGCGCGGGCGACGCCGCCACTGCATTGGGATCGTCGGGATCGATCCCTGTGAGCTGTGTTTCCAGACCCGGCGTGATGTAGAGGGCCGGGGTCGTCTGATCCGGCGGCGCGGCGCGCGGCGCCCCGAGATAGAGGGCGCGCTCGACCTCGGAATCCGCCTCCTTGGCCCAGTTCTTGGGCACGGCGACCAGATCGGAAGGGTGCGGCGGCTCGATGCGGACCACGCGCTGGAAAACATTCCAACCGACCACGGCCACGATCAACACGCCTAGCGCCGCCAGGATCTTGGGCGAGGCGCGCCAGCTCTGTTGCTCCTGAACCTCGGTCCCCGTCGGCGCCTGGAGCGGCACCGCCGCCTCGGGAAACTCCTGCTTGAACCGTTCGACGGCGGTGAGTTCGTCCAGACCGAGCGCGCCGGCATAGGCGCGGACATAGCCCATGGAGAAGATGCGCGACGGCAGGACGGCATATTCCCCCTGCTCCAGGGCCGTCAGATAGCGCGGATGCACCCGCGTCATGGTCGACAGCTGAGCCATGGAGCGCCCCGAGGCGAGACGGGCCGCGCGCAGGGCCTCGCCCAGCGTCTCGGCGTCCTCGAGGGACGGCGCGTCCTGCCGATCCTGATCCATGCGGGGTTCCGTTGGTGCGGACGCGAAGGCGCCCCGCCCCTCGCTTAGACGACGCGCTTGATGCGGGCAACGCGGGAAAAGCGGCCTCGCTTCAGTCTGTGGCTCAGACGATGACGTTCAGCTTGCGCGCCAGGGACTCGATCTCGCCGCGCACCGATCCGGCCGAGGAGCCGAGCAGGACCGCCATGCCGCGCCGGGCGGCCGACAGGTCTGCCGACAGGATCATCCGCTTGACCGGCCCTACCCCGCCCGCCGGGGCCGACAAGCGAGTATAACCCAGGGTGATCAGGGCGAAGGCCTCCAGCGGACGACCGGCCAGTTCGCCGCAGACCGAGACCGGGGTGGCGCTGTCGGCGCACTTCTGCTGGATCTCGGCCAGGGCGCGCAAAGCCGGCGGCGACAGGGGGTCGTAACGGTCCGAGACCAGGGGATTGGTCCGGTCGGCGGCGAACATGTACTGCAACAGATCGTTGGTGCCGATCGAAACGAAATCGGTCAGGGGCAGTAGGGCGTCGAGGTGCCACAGCAGGCTGGGGCACTCGATCATCGCCCCGACGCGCAGCAGGGACGGCAAGGGCCGCCCGCGCCGCCGCGCCCAGTCGCACTCGACATCGACCATTTCGCGGGCGGCGCGGAACTCGTCCACCGTGGCGATCATGGGGAACATGACGCGCAGCTCGCGCCCGGCGGCGGCGGCCAGAAGCGCGCGCACCTGCATCCGCAGCAGGGCCGGTCGGTCCAGACCCAGACGGATGGCGCGACGCCCCAGGGCCGGGTTCTCTTCGCGCTCGTTGTCCAGATAGGGCAGAACCTTGTCGCCGCCGATATCAAGGGTGCGGAAGGTGACGGGCCGATCGCCCGCCGCGTCCAGCACCAGCTTGTAGAGCGCCGTCTGGGCGTCCAGACGCGGCAGCTCGTCCGAGACCATGAACTGGAACTCGGTGCGGAACAGGCCGATGCCCTCAGCCCCCGTCGCGTCCAGGTTTTCCAGATCGACGGCCAGCCCGGCGTTGGTCAGGACCGTGATGCGGGCGCCGTCCTTCGTGACCGCAGGCGTGTCGCGCAGCAGGTCGAACTCAGCCCGGCGCTGCTCGCGCACGGCCATGCGGGTCTGGACCGCCGCCAGCATGTCGGGACGGGGGCGCAGGTAGGCTTCGCCCGTCTCGCCGTCGACGATGACCTGATCACCTTCGGACAGGCGGTCGCGCAGCCCCTGCAGACGGCCGACGCAGGGAATTTGCAGGGCGCGGGCGACGATGGCGGCGTGGCTGGCGGCCGAGCCTTCTTCCAGCAGCAGGCCCCGCAGCTTGTGGCGCGGATATTCCAGCAGGTCGGCGGGGCCGAGGTTTCTGGCCACCAGAATGGCGTCGTCAGGCAGATCGCGCTGGCCGGGATTGTCCCCCGCCAGCACCCGCAGCAGGCGGTTGGCCAGGTCCTCGAAGTCGTGCAGCCGCTCGCGGATATAGGGGTCGCGGGCCTTGGCGAAGCGGGCGCGGTGCTCGTTGCGCACCCGATCCACGGCGGCCTCGGCGGTCAGGCCCGAGCGCACCGCCTCCTCCAGCGACCGGTTCCAGCCCCGGTCGTCGGCGAACATGCGATAGGTTTCCAGAACCTCGAACGAGGCGCCGCCCAGCTTGCTCTGGCCGCCTTCCAGCATGTCGTCGATGCCGGCCTTCAGCGCCGCCAGGGCCGCGGCCAGACGCTTTTCCTCGGCGACCGGGTCGTCGGACAGCAGTTGCTCGGGGGCCAGGGGCGCCTCGTGCTGGACCACCACACCATAGGCCAGGCCTTCGGCGAACTTCTGCCCCTTCAGCCGTTCCGGGCGATGAGGAGCGACCTCGACGTCGCGCAGCTCGTCCTGGGCCAGAAGCTCGCCCGAGGCGACCGTCTCGGCCAGGACCATGGCGATGGTCTGGATGTCCTCGACCTCTTCCTCGTCATAGCGACGGGCGGCGCGGTTCTGGACGACCAGAACCCCGATGGCCCGGCCGCCGCGCAGCAGGGGCGCGCCGAGGAAGGCGTGGAAAGGGTCTTCGCCTGTTTCCGGACGATAGGAGAAGCTGGGGTGGGACGGGGCGTCCGACAGGCTGATCGGCTGGGCCAGCCGGGCCACCTCGCCGACCAGACCCTCGCCAGGGCGCAGACGGGTGTTGTGAACGGCCTCAGGATTCAGGCCCTGGGTGGCGAACAGCTCCAGCTCGCCCGAGGCGCGGCGCAGATAGATGGAGCAGACCTCGGCGACCATCGACTGGGCGATGGTGCGCACCACCATGTCCAGCCGATCCTGCGCCGGGCCGCCGCCGGCCATGGCTTCGCGGATCTGGCGCAGGAGGTTGCGAGGCCCCCTCGTCGTCAATCCGCCCTTCACCATGTCGCCTCCCGCCTTGCCGCCCTTCGATCAGATAGGGCGGCGTTGCTGTTTTCCTATAGGGCGTCCAGTCCGTAGGCCGCATGCAGCGCGCGCACGGCCAGTTCGGAATAGGCGTCCTCGATCAACACGCTGATCTTGATTTCCGAGGTCGAGATAGCCTGGAACTTGACGCCCTTGTCGGCCAGGGCGCGGAACATGGTCTGGGCCACCCCCGCGTGACTGCGCATGCCCACGCCAATGACCGAGATCTTGGCCACGTCGGCGTCGATGCGCAGTTCCTCAAAGCCCAGTTCGGCCTTGGCGGCGGTCATCATCTCGGCGGCGCGCTGGGCGTCGCGGCGTCCCGTGGTGAAGGTCAGATTGACCGCGCCCTCGGTGCGGGCCTGGCTCTGCACGATCATGTCCACATTGACGTTGGCCTCGGCCAGACGCGTGAAGACGTCGGCGGGGGCGTCGGTGCGGTCCGCCAGACCCAGCAGCGTGATCCGGGCTTCGTCCCGGCTCATGGTCACGCCGGAAACGATGCGCTTTTCCACGATCTCATCCTCGTCACAAATCAGGGTGCCGGCGTTTTCCGGCAGATTTCCATTCTCATCCGGCTCGATGAAGCTGGACAGGACCCGCACGGGGACCTGCTTGGCCATGGCCAGTTCAACCGAGCGCGTCTGCAGCACCTTGGCCCCCAGCGAGGCCATTTCCAGCATCTCCTCGTAGGAGACCTTTTCCAGGCGCCGCGCGCGGCTCTCGATACGGGGGTCGGTCGTATAGACGCCGTCCACGTCGGTGTAGATGTCGCAAGGCGCGCCCAGCGCCGCCGCCACCGCGACCGCCGAGGTGTCGGAGCCGCCGCGGCCAAGCGTGGTGATGCGGCCGTCGCGGGTGACGCCCTGGAAGCCGGGCACGATGGCGATCTGGCCGCTGTCGACGGCGGCGCCCAGGACGTCGCCGGGCACGTCCTCGATACGGGCGCGGCCATGGGCGTCGTCGGTGATGATCGGAATCTGCCAACCCATCCAGCTGCGCGCGTTCAGGCCCATGTTGCGCAACGTCAACGCCAGAAGGCCCGACGTCACCTGCTCGCCCGAGGCGACCACCACGTCGTATTCGTCGTCCGACAGGGGCAGGCCCGCAGCCGCCGGTCCGGCGCCGTCGGTCCAGGCCACCAGCTCATTGGTCTTGCCGGCCATGGCGGACACCACCACGGCGATCTGTTTGCCCTTGGCGGCCTCGGCGGCGATAATTCGCGCCGCACGACGAATACGTTCGAGATCCCCCATGGAGGTCCCCCCGAACTTCATCACCAGTCGTGTCGTTTCGGGCCGCGTCATCGTGGCGTTTCGTCCCCTGCTTGCATGGGCGGCCAAGGCGGTTCATGCCTGCGGCCATGTCCGCTTCTAACGACAGCCTTGAGCCGCGCAAACCCCAAAGCGAAGAGGGTTTTTCACCCTTTGCAACCGATCGTGCGGAAGGGCCGAGCATCGACCCCGCCGATGTGGCCCGCTTCTCGGCCCAGGCGGCCGAGTGGTGGGACCCGAAAGGGCCGTTCGCCCCCCTGCACCGCTTCAATCCGGCGCGACTGAAATTCGTCCGCGACCGCACCGCCGCGCATTTCGGGCGCGACGTTCGGACGCGCGCGCCCTTCAACGGTCTCAGCCTGATCGACATCGGCTGCGGCGGCGGCCTGATCGCCGAGCCGATGCGGCGCATGGGCTTTGAGGTCACGGCCCTGGACGCCTCGTCCGAAAATATCGGCACGGCCCGCGCCCACGCCGAACAGATGGGCCTGGACATCGCCTATCGCGCCGCCACCGTCGAGCAGATGGTGGAGGCGGGCGCCGGGCCCTTCGACGTGGTCCTGACCATGGAAGTGATCGAGCACGTCGCCGATCCCGAGGCCTTCGTCCGCGCCTGCTCGAAACTGATCAAGCCCGGCGGCCTGATGATCGTCGCCACCCTGAACCGCACCTTGAAGGGCCTGCTGCTGGGCAAGGTCGCGGCCGAATACGTGCTGCGCTGGGTGCCTGCTGGAACCCACGACTGGCGCCAGTTCCTCAAGCCCGAGGAGCTGCGCGCCATGCTGGATGGCGAGCCCCTGACCGTCACCGGCCCCTATGGCCTGGCCTATGACCCGCTGAACGACCGCTGGAGCGAGGGCGACGACGTAGGGATCAACTATATGATGATGGCGACGCGGGACGCCTGATCGCTAAAGCGGCCTGATCATGTAGCGGGCGTCGTCGCCGTAGCTGGCCAGCTTCTCGGCCATGCCGGGCGGGTTCTGGACGACGAAGCCGTTACGTTCCCAGAAGGCGGTCGCCTCATTGACCGCGACCAGGGCGATCTCGGGCCAGCCCGCCGCCCTGGCCTGTTCGGCCAGACGCTCGACGATGGTCCGGGTATGGCCGCCGCCGCGCGTGTCGGGGTGAACGGCCAGGTCGTGCAGATAGACGACCTCGGCGTCGGCGGGGATGGCGCCGATCAGGCTGTCCAGCGGCGGAGCCGCGTTGCGCGTCCACGGATAGGCCATCAGGTAGCCCATGACGGTTCCGGCGGCGTCGGACAGAACGAAGCAGCCCTCGGGCGCCAGGGCCTGACGCTCGGCGAAGCACTCGCGCGCTTCGAAATGGTCGGGGAAGGACAGACGGGCGACGGCGACGACGCCGTCGATGTCATCGGGCGTCATGGGCCGCCAGACTAGCTGGGGCAGCGGGCGTTCAGCTCTGCCTTGTTGAAGGTCCATTCCGCACTCCGGGTCTCGTCGTCATCCGCCCCCTCGATGCGGGCGGTCAGCACATCCCCCTCGCGTTGATAGAGGATGCGGTGCGGAAAGTCGTTGGCGGGGTTGGCGAAAACCACCCGCTGCGGCCCGCTTTCGATCAGGCGGAAGGGGGTCGGCGCGGCCCCGCCCGGCTGCGCCACATAGGCCAGGACGCCGTCCTGCAAGGGAGCGATGCGGGCGAACTCGAAGCCGCTGCGGCCATTGCGCACGGTCACAGTATGGCCGACCAGAAGGCCCGCCCGCGGGTCGCTCCAGGTCTCGGACGCCTCGCGCCCGCCGGAGCAGTCCAGCCAATAGCCCGCCATCCACGACAGGTCGGGCGCCGACGTTGGCGCCTGCATCAGAGCGGCGGCCATCAGGGCGGTCAGCAGCGACATCAAGGTCTCCCTCCTCGGTTCGGAAAGCAGCCTAGATCAGTCCCGTCTGTCCCGCTTGTAGGATTGCGACGCCAGCTGACGCGCCAGCTCCATCTGCTCGCGCGCCCATTCCGTGGCCGTGCAGCCGAGGAAACGGCGGAAGTCGCGGGCCATCTGGGGCTGGTCGAAATATCCTGCGGCGAGGCCGGCCTCCAGCCAGGAAGCCGCGTCGGCGTCCGGGCCCGTCGCATGGTCGAAGATGCGGCGGAAACGGAAGACCGAACGCAGGGTGCGCGGGGCCACGCCGACCCGGTCGCGAAAACGGCGTTGCAGGGCGCGGCGATCGGCAGAGGACAGGAAGGGCCCGTCATCCTCGCGTTCAGCGGCGGAGACCTCGGCGCGGACGGCGGCGTCCAGACGCCAGTCCCCGGCGCGGCGCTGGCCTTCCAGCCAGTCGGCCAGCACTGCGACCTGGCCCACCGGATCGCCCGACGGAGCGCTGAAGCCGCTCAGGCGCTCGACCAGATCCAGACGCCGGTCGGTCGCGTCGATCAGGGGAAGACCGAGGAAGTCGCGCGCCCCGTCCGGCTCGAACCGGGCGGCGACGATTTCGACCGGGCCGACGGGGCGGATGGCCATGGGCCGGGTCATTTGGCCCGCAAGGATGACCGGCGGCTGGGGCCGAAAGACGCCGTCGTCGCCCTCTTCCTCATAGGGATCAGCCAGGTCGATCACCAGTTCGGGGCAGCCGTCGGGGGCGATGCGCTGCACCCCACCGGTCGGCTTGGGCGCCGCATAGGTCCACAGCACGCGGATGAAGGGACGCAGGGACGGCGGCGGCGCGAACTCTTCGTATCTCTCCCCCTCCCCCATGCGGCCTCAGTTCGCCTTCTTCGGGTCCGGGGGCAGGCTGGGCAGGGGCGCGCAGGGCACGCCGTCGTCCTTCAGCTTCTTCACCTCGGCGGGGGTGGCCTCGCCGTAGATTTCGCGTTTCTCGGAGCGGCCTTCGTGGATGTCGCGGGCCTCGCGGGCGAAGGAGTCGCCGACGTAGTCGAAATTCTGCTCGACGTGATCGCGCACCTCGCGCGCCGCCTGCATCATCATGGAATGCATCTGCTTCGCCACATCGGGCGAAGAGGCGGCCTTCTTCGTGCCGGACACCGCCGGGGCCATGATCTGTTTGCGGATGACCGTCGAGGCGCAGAAGGGGCATTCGACCAGACCGCGCGCGGCCTGATCGTCATAGTCGCCGGATGAAGCGAACCAGGCTTCGAAGCCGTGATCGTGGTCGCAGGACAGGGCGTAGCGGATCATTGCGGCGGGTCGAATTCGCGGCCGTGGCGCAGGGCCGGGATCGAGGCGCGGGCGCGATCCACGGCGCTCAGGTCCAGCGAGGCGTGCAGGACGCCGGGTTCGTCGTGATCGGCCCGGGCGATGATCTCGCCCCACGGCCCGACGATCAGGGAGCGGCCCCAGGTCTGTCGGCCGTCCTCGTGCGTCCCGCCCTGAGCCGGGGCCAGGACGAAGGCGCCCGTCTCGATGGCTCGCGCCCGCAGCAGGGTCTCCCAGTGCGCCTCGCCGGTCGGGCGGGTGAAGGCGGCAGGCACGGCGATCATGGCCGCCCCGGCCTGGGCCAGCTGGCGGTGCAGATGCGGGAAGCGCACGTCGTAGCAGATGGTCAGACCCAGACCGCCCCAAGGGGTGTTGGCCAGACGCGCCGCTTCGCCGGGCCGCACCGAGGCGCTCTCGCGATAGGTCTCGCCATTGGCCAGATCGACATCGAAGACGTGCAGCTTGTCATAGCGGGCGGTGACGGCGCCGCTTGGGTCGATCAGCAGGGAGCGGTTGGCGGCGCGGGCGTCGCCGGGCGCGTCAGACCGCACGATGGCCGAGCCGATCAGCAGCCAGACGCCCAGTTCCGCCGCCAGAGCCCGCAGGCCGAGGACGGCGGCGTCCGCCTCCTCAGACGACAGGGCGGCGTCGCGGAAGGCCCGGCGCTGCTCGAGGAAGTTGGTGCCCTCGGGCGTCAGGATCAGCTGAGCGCCGCCCGCCGCCGCCTGGCGGATCAGCGGCTCGACATGGGCCAGCCCCGCAGCCGCCGTCGCCGGCGTCCGCGTTTGAATCAGGGCGATGTCGAGCCGGTCGTCCATCAGGCCGCCAGCAGGGGGTCCAGACCGCCCTTGCGGTCCAGGGCGTGGATGTCGTCCGAGCCGCCGACGTGCTGACCGTTGATGAAGATCTGCGGGAAGGTGGCCTTGCCGCCCGAACGCGCGACCATTTCGGCCTTCTTTTCCGGGTCGTTCGAGGCGACGATCTCGGTGAACTCGGCGCCCTTGCGGGTCAGCAGGCCCATGGCGGCGACGCAATAGGGGCAACCGGGCTTGGTATAGATGACGACTTCGGCCAACTCAGGAACTCCTTGAACTGCAGGCTAGCCCCCTACTTAGGCGGTTCGCGCGCGGTTCGCACCCTCGCGATCACCGCCAGGTCCACGGCGCGGGCCCCGGCCTCCATCAGAACGCGGGCGCAGGCCTCGGCCGTGGCCCCGGTCGTCAGCACGTCGTCGATCAAAAGGAGACGCCGCCCCTTGATCCGACGACGCCCGGCCTCGGTGACGGCGAAGGCCTTCTTCACGTTCAGCCGCCGCCCGCGCGCCGACTTGCCGCCCTGGCTGTCGGTCGGGGCGCTGCGGATCAGGGCGTCAGGCAGGTAGTCGAGCCCGGCGGTGCGAGCCAAAGGGCGGGCGATCTCGGCGGCCTGATTGAAGCGCCGCGCCAGAAGCCGGGAACGGTGCAGGGGCACGGGGACCACGGCGTCGGCCTCGGCCACCACGTCGGCGCCCGACCGGGCGATCCAGCGGGCGAACAGGGGGGCGAACTGCTGCTGGTCGCCATGCTTGAACTTGAGGATCAGGCCGCGCGAGGCCTCGTCATAAACACAGGCTGCGCGGGCGCGGGCGAAGGCGTAGGGTTGGACCTGACAGGCCAGGCAGCGGTCGGAGGCGAAGTCGCCGCCGTCGTATTCAAACGCCGCGCCGCAGCCGTCGCAGACGGGCGCCTCGAGGAAGACCACCCGGCTCCAGGCGTCGGGCGTCAGACCGGCCGAGGCCGTGGCCTCGCGGCTGTCGTGGGCCATGGGCGGCAGCAGAATATCCAGCAGACCGCGCCCCGCATCGCGCGCGCCGGATGCTATAGGCGCGCTCACGCCTTTTAATCGACCTCGCCAGCCCCCATCCTGATCCGACATGAGCGCCCCCTCCTCCGGTCCCCCGATCATCTTCGACGCCGCCCGCCGCGCCGCGCGCCTGAGCCGCGCCGCCCGACGTTTCCCCGACGCCGACTTCCTGCACCTGCGCGCCGCCGAGAATGCGGTGAACAGTCTGGAGGTGATCCTGCGCGAGTTTCAGGCCCCCGTCGACCTGTCGCCCCATCCCGGCGTCTTCGCCCGCGCCGTCGCCGACAGTTCAGCGCGCGAGCGGGTGGCCGAGGTGCGGGCCGTGGGGTCGATTTCCGAGCGCGCCGCGCCGGGGGCCGGGCCTCTGGGGCTGGAAGACCAGTCGGCGGACCTGATCGTCAACCTGCTGGGCCTGCACTGGGCCAACGACCTGCCGGGCGCTCTCAGCCAGATCCGGCGCGCCCTGAGGCCCGACGGCCTGTTTGTCGCCAGCCTGTTCGGGGCGGCGACGCTGAAGGAGCTGCGCGGGGTGCTGACCGAGGCCGAACTGGAGGTCAACGGCGGGGCCCAGGCCCGCGTCTCGCCCTTCGCCGACGGCTTCGACGGGGCGGGCCTGCTGCAGCGGGCGGGTTTCGCCCTGCCGGTCAGCGACGTGGACCGGGTGACGGTGCGCTATGGCGACCCCTTCGCCCTGATGCGCGACCTGCGCGCCATGGGCGAAACCAATGTCCTGGCCGGCCCGATCAAGCCACTGAGCCGCGAAGTACTGGCGCGCGCCGCACAGCTCTACGCCGAACGTCACGCCGAGGCGGACGGCCGCATCCCTGCAACCTTCGAAATGGTGCACCTGGCCGGCTGGGCGCCGCATGAAAGCCAGCAGAAGCCTGCCCGACGCGGCTCGGCCAAAAGCCGATTGGCGGATGCGCTCGGCGTCAGGGAACAGACCGGGGAAACCTAGTCGGCTCAGCTCCCGCCGACGGCGCCCATCATGGCGGAACGTATCCGCTCATACATGGCGCCCGAAGCATCGGTGAAGGCCGTCACGGCGACCACAATGCCGACGAAGATCAGGCCGCAGATCAGGCCGTATTCAATGGCGGTGGCGCCGCTGTCGTCGCGGTAGAGACGGCCGATGAAACGTCGCATCCCGGCCCCTCCCGCGGCGCCTGTCCTTCAGAGCAGGTCGCGCAACCAGGCGACCAGGGGTTCGTCGGCCGGCGGCATGGGATAGTCCGAAAGCTTGTTCGGCTTCACCCAGGCCAGACCCGCATGTTCACGCGCCGTGACCACGCCGGACCAGCGCCGACACAGGTACAATGGCATCAAGAGGTGAAAGGAATCGTAAGCGTGACTGGTAAACACGAAGGGGGCCAGGCAGGCCTCGTTGACGTCGATGCCCAGTTCTTCCTTCAGCTCACGGATCAGGGCCGCTTCCGGCCGCTCGCCCGGCTCGACCTTGCCGCCGGGGAATTCCCAAAGCCCGGCCAGCTGCTTGCCCTCGGGCCGTTTGGCGATCAGCACCCGGCCGTCGGGGTCGACTAGGGCGACGGCGACGACGAGAACGGTGGGGACGGCCTCAGCAGCCTCACTCACGAGCGATAGTCCCCGTTGATCTCGATGTAGCGCTTGGTCAGATCGCAGGTCCACACCGTGGCCGAGGCGCGGCCCGAGGCGACGTTCACCGTAATGTCGATCTCGGCGTTCTTCATATAGGCGCTCATTTTCGCCTCGTCGTAGGTCGGCGAGGGGGCGCCGTCGACAGCGGCGACATGGGGGCCGAAGTGGATGGCCAGACGGTCGCGGTCGACGGCTTCCTCGGTCTTGCCCACGGCCATGACGATACGACCCCAGTTCGCGTCCTCGCCGGCGATGGCGGTCTTGACCAGGGGGCTGTCGGCGATCGACTTGGCCAGCTTGCGGGCCGAGGCGGGGCTGGCGGCGCCGTCCACGGTGACCCGGACGAACTTGGTCGCGCCCTCGCCGTCCTTGACCAGCTGGTGGGCCAGGTCGAGCATGACCCGGTCCAGAGCCGCCGAGAAGTCCTTGAGCCGGCGGTCGCCGACCCGACCGATACGCGGTGCGCCCGAGGCGCCCGTGGCGAACAGCAGGGCCGTGTCATTGGTCGAGGTGTCGCCGTCCACCGTCACGCTATTGAAGGTGGTGCGGACGTGCAGGTTCAGCAGGGCCTTCAGCACCGGCGGAGCGATGTTCGCGTCGGTGACGATGAAGGCCAGCATGGTGGCCATGTCCGGCGCGATCATGCCCGAGCCCTTGGCGATGCCGGCGATCTTCACCTTGACGCCTTCGATCTCGCACTCGGCGTAGGAGCCCTTGGGGAAGGTGTCCGTGGTCATGATGCCGAGACCCGCCTGGGCCCAGGCGTCGGCCCTCAGACCGGCCTTGATGTCGGGCAGACGGGCGGTGATCTTGGTCTCGTCCAGCACCACGCCGATGACCCCGGTCGAGGCCAGCATGACGTCGCGCTGGCGACAGTCGAAGCGTTTGGCGACCTCGGAGGCGGTGCGGCGGGCCGCGTCGGCCCCGGCCTTGCCGGTGAAGGCGTTGGCGCAACCGGCGTTGACGACCAGGGCCTTGACCCCCTCGCCGCCCTTGTCGGCGTCCAGATGGCGTTTGCACCAGTCGACCGGCGCCGAGCCCACCTTGTGCCGGGTGAAAACCCCGGCGCAGGACGCGCCTTCAGGGAAGTGGAAGATCACCAGATCGTCGCGCTCGTGCTTGTAGAAGCCGGCGCGGGCGGTGGCGATCTCGACCCCGCCGATGGGCGGTATGGTCGGGAAGGGCACGGCCAGCGGCGAGATCATCAGGCCCGGCTTGCCTGGCGCAGCCTTGGCCGCCGCCGGTTGGGTGGCGCGCTTCAGGGCCGAAGCCAGCGGGTCCAGCGCCTTTTCAATGGCGGATTCGATCATCTGGCCGGTCGAACCGGACTTGGAAGCAGGCGGACGGTTCATGAGGCGACAGTTCCGGCGGAAACAGCAGGTGCGGCGGGAGCAGCGGCGACGGGAGGGGCGACCGGCTTTTTCGCCGGTTTTGCGGGATTGAGGAAGACTTCGACCGAAGCCTTGCCGCGAAGTTGCTCCAGCAGCTGACGCACGCCTTCGTAGGTCAGGTAGCGGACGATCAGGGGGCGGGCCTGGTCCAGGGTCGGCGGCGTCTCCAGACGGCGATCCTCGATGCGCAGCACGGCCCAGCCGCTTTCAGCCTGAACCGGACCGACCACAGCGCCGGGAGCCTGGCCGCGCAGGGCGGCGGCGTAGGCGTCGGGCAGGACGTCGAGCGTCGAATAGCCCAGGTCGCCGCCGGAATAGCGGGTGGCGTCGTCGATCGAGCGCTGGGCGGCGACGGCCTCGAAAGCGGCGCCCTGGCCCAGAACCCCGACCACGGCGTCGGCCTGTTCCCTGGTGTGGGACAGGATCAGACGGACGCGGACCTCCTCGGTCGTCTGGGCGCGGCGCTGCTGTTCCTGATAGAGGCGCTCGACCGCCTGGTCGGACACCGCGCCGCTGACCACGGACTCCACCAGAAGGTCGCCGAGGATGCGCTCATGCACGGCCTCAAGCCGACGTTGAGCGGCGGCGCTCTTGTCCAGGCCGCGACGGCGGGCCTCGGCGGCCAGAAGTTTCTGATCGACCACCTCGTCCAGCACGCGTCGGAACAGCTCGGACTTGACGTCCAGCGGCTCGCCTTCGCCGACCAGCCCTTGCGCCACCGCCTCGCGACGAACGTCAGAGGCCCAGACAGAACGGTCCAGAACCCGAGCCACGACCAGATCATCCTTTTCCGGCGGGGTTTCGGCGTCGCCGCGCCCGCAGGCGGCCGTCAGGGTCAGGGCCAGAAGAGCCGACGCCAGAACAGGCCGCAGGGTTCGAAATGAGGGGCGCGAAAGACGCATCAGGCGCTCCGGCCAAAAGGCGCGAAAGAAGCGAAAAACAGGAACCGGAAGGCCGGTCGCGACAAGCCGTTGAAAGCCCCTCGCGTTGACAGGGGTTAGGGCGGTGCTTAAGTCCCGGCTGCGCCCAAGTCGAGGGGTTTTCGATCGTCTGCGCGGCCCCTGCGCACGCCTCGTATTTCGGGGATCGCTGGGACCGACGTCGATCCGGGCCTTCAGATCACGGCGCTTCCTGTTTCAGAGCCTTCAGCCGCTCGACCGCCTTTACCGGATCGCCCATGCTCGGCTTCGCCAAGAAAATCCTCGGCTCCTCCAACGACCGCAAGGTCAAGGCCTTCCAGGCCCAGGCGCAAAAGATCAACGCCCTGGAAGCCAGGTTCGAGGCCTTCTCGGACGACGAACTGCGCATGATGACGCAGACCTTCCGGGATCGCATCGAGGCCGGCGAAAGCCTGGACAAGCTGCAGAACGAAGCCTTCGCCGTGGCGCGTGAGGCCTCCAAGCGCGTTCTGGGTCAGCGTCAGTACGACGTGCAGCTGGCCGGCGGCATGATCCTGCACGAAGGCGGCATCGCCGAAATGCGGACCGGCGAAGGCAAGACCCTGGTCGCCGTGGCCCCTGTCTATCTTAACGCCCTGTCGGGCAAGGGCGTCCACGTCGTCACCGTCAACGACTACCTGGCCCGCCGCGACGCCGAGACCATGGGTCGCGTCTATCGCTTCCTGGGCCTGGAAGTCGGCGTCATCGTCAACGGGCTGTCGCAGGGCCAGCGTCAAACGGCCTACAACGCCGACATCACCTACGGCACCAACAACGAATTCGGCTTCGACTATCTGCGCGACAACCTGGTCTATGACCGGCGCGAGATGGTGCAGCGCACCCACCACTTCGCCATCGTCGACGAAGTCGACTCCATCCTGATCGACGAAGCCCGCACCCCTCTGATCATCTCGGGTCCGACCGAGGACCGTTCGGACCTCTACAAGATCGTCGATGCGATCGTGAAAGAGCTGATCAAGGACAAGGCCACCTATGACCTCGACGAGAAGCAACGCCAGGCCTTGCTGACCGAGCTGGGTTCGGAGCGCATCGAGGAGATGCTGGAAGCCGGCGGGCACTTCGCCGAGGACACCACCGACCTCTACGACCCGGGCAACGTCAGCCTGGTCCACCACGTCAATCAGGCCCTGCGCGCCAACACCCTGTACACCCGCGACAAGGACTACATCATCAAGGGCGGCGAGATCGTCCTGATCGACGAATACACCGGCCGCATGATGACGGGCCGGCGCCTGTCCGAAGGTCTTCACCAGGCCATCGAGGCCAAGGAAGACGTCAAGATCATGCCCGAGAACCAGACCCTGGCCTCGGTGACCATCCAGAACTATTTCCGCCTCTACGAAAAGCTCTCCGGCATGACCGGCACGGCGGCGACCGAGGCCCAGGAATTCCTCGACATCTACAAGATGGACGTCCTGGAAGTGCCGACCAACCGTCCGATCCAGCGCAAGGATTACGACGACGAGGTCTATCGCACCTTCAAGGAAAAGAACGCCGCCATCGCCGCCCAGATCGCCGAGTGCCACGTCAAGGGTCAGCCGATCCTGGTCGGCACCGTCTCGATCGAGAACTCCGAAGAGCTGTCCGAAGTCCTCAAGAACTACGACTACAAGGTCGAGACCGCCCGCACCCTCAAGGCCGAATACGCCGGCCGCGAGAAGGAAGCGAACAAGGTCGGCGACGAAGCCTGGGACATCACCTGGGCCACCGGCCACGGCATTCCCCACAACGTCCTGAACGCGCGCCAGCACGAGCAGGAAGCCTATATCGTCGCTGACGCCGGCCTGCCGGGCGCGGTGACCATCGCCACCAACATGGCCGGTCGCGGCACCGACATCCAGCTGGGCGGCAACCTGGAAATGCGCCTGCAGCGCTGGACCCAGGAACAGCGCAACATGGCCATCGAGGTCACGCCCGAGGCGCTGGAAGCCAAGGAAGCCGAGTTCAAGGCCGAGATCGCCGTTCACCGCGAGGCGGCCCTGGCCGCCGGCGGCCTGTTCGTCCTCGGCACCGAGCGACATGAGAGCCGCCGCATCGACAACCAGCTGCGCGGCCGCACCGGTCGTCAGGGCGACCCCGGCACCTCGAAATTCTACCTGTCGTGCGAAGACGACCTGCTGCGCATCTTTGCGGGCGACCGTCTGGACGGCATCATGAAGTCCTTCGGCGTGGCCGAGGGCGAGGCCATCAGCCACCCCTGGCTGAACCGCGCCGTCGAAACCGCTCAGAAGCGCGTCGAAGCCCGCAACTACGACATGCGCAAGAACGTGCTGAAGTACGACGACGTCGTGAATGACCAGCGCAAGGCCGTGTTCGAGCAACGTCAGGAGTTCATGGACTCCCAGGACCTGTCGGAACTGGTCACCGACTTCCGCCTCGACGTCGTGTCCGACCTGGTCGAACGCTACATGCCGCCCAAGGCCTACGCCGAGCAGTGGGACATCGAAGGTCTGGACGAGAAGGTCCGCTCGACCCTGGGCCTGGAACTGCCGCTCAAGGACTGGGCCGCCGAAGAAGGCGTCTCCAACGAAGAGATCGAGGAGCGCATCAACGCCGCCGCCGACGCCCGCGCCGCCGAGCGTCTGGAGCAGATCGGCGCCGACCAGACCCGCGGTCTGGAAAAGCAGTTCATGCTGCAGATGATCGACATGCAGTGGCGCGAGCACCTGGTCCACCTGGACCACCTGCGCGGCGTCATCGGCCTGCGCGGTTACGGCCAACGCGACCCGCTGAACGAATACAAGACCGAAGCCTTCAACCTCTTCGAGACGCTGCTGCACGACCTGCGCCACAACGTCACCCGCTGGCTGATGACGGTCGAGTTCCGCTTTGAAGCGCCGCCCGCGATGGAAATGCCCGAGTTCCAGGAAATCCACCTGAACCCCGGCACCGGCGAGAACGAGATGGCCAATCCGATGGCCCAGAACCCGGAAGGCATGCTGACCGGCGACGATCGTTCGAAACTGCCGGTCGAGGCCCTGCCGGTCGGCTGGGAGCGCACCAGCCGCAACGCCGACTGCCCCTGTGGCTCGGGCCGCAAGTTCAAGCACTGCCACGGTAGTTTGATTTAAGGCGCTGCCGCGCGGCGCTATGCTCGCGACGCGGTCGCTCGCGGCTTGAGCGCCGAAAGACTGAGTTGAGAGAGGCGGGTTTGCGAATGCAGACCCGCCTCTTTTCTGTTGGGCCGACCGTCGATCCGGGTAAGGTCGCGCCATGAGCTACAAGCCCCTCTTCTCGCGCGCCCTGGGTCTCGATCCAGAACGGCTGCATTTCGCCGCTCACAGCCATCACCTGTGGCCTGACGCCAGCTTCGACGCCCAGGTCCAGGCCTGGGCCGAGGCCAACCGCTTCGCCGACCGCAAGTGGGAGCTGGTCTTCGGCGAGGTCATCCCCGAGGCGCAGAAACATGTGGCGAAGGAGCTGAACCTGCCCTCGCCCGACAGCCTGATCTTCACCTCCAACACCCATGACCTGCTGATCCGTCTGGTCTCGGGCGTCGAGAAGAAGCCGGTGCGCATCCTGTCCACCGACGGCGAGTTCCACTCGTTCCGCCGCCAGTCCGAGCGCTGGGAGGAAGCTGGCGAGGCCGTGGTCACCCGCGTGCCGCTGCAACCCTTCGCCAGCTTCGCCCAGCGCTTCGTCGCGGCGGCGCGGGCGGGCGGGCATGACATGATCCTGGTCAGCCAGGTCTTCTTCCGCACCGGACAGCTATTCGACGCCATTCCCGAACTGGCGGCTCTCGCCGATCCGGCAGGGCCCTGGGTGGTGATCGACGGCTATCACGGCTTCATGGCGACCCCGACCGACCTGTCGGCGGTGGCGGACAAGGTCTTCTATCTGGCGGGCGGCTACAAATACGCCATGGCGGGCGAAGGCGCCTGTTTCCTGCATTCCCCGCCCGGCTTCTGCCCGCGCCCGGTCATCACCGGCTGGTTCGCCGAGTTCGGCCATCTGGAAGGCCCGCCCGGCGGGGTCCAGTACCGCACCGACGGCGGCCGCTTCTGGGGCGCCACCTTCGACGTCAGCGCCCTTTATCGCCTCAACGCCGTGCGCCGTATGCTGGACGAACAGGGCCTGACCACCGCCGACATCGCCGCCCATGCGCGGGGGCTGCAAGCCCGGTTCCAGGCGGCGGTGCAGAACGGCGAGGCCGGCGCCCTGTCGCAGGCCGAAATCCTCAACCCGGTCGAGGGCGACGCCCCGCGCGCCCGCTTCCTGGCCCTGCGTTCGGACGAGGCCGCGCGCTGGAAGGCCGATCTGCAACACATGAACGTGGTCACCGACGTGCGTGACGACGTCATCCGCTTCGGCTTCAGCCTGTATCAGTCCGAAGAGGACGTGGAGCGGCTCATCCACGCCTGCGCCCGCCTGACCTAGAAGAAGAGGCTGTCGTCCTGACGCTGCGCCTCGGGCGGGCGACGGGGCGTGGCGGGCCGGCTTGGGACGGGTCGAACAGGCGCCCGCTGGGCCGCAGGACGCGGTGGCGTGACGGCCGGCGGCGACGCGGGCTGCGGAGCAGGCGCGACCGCCCTCTCCTCCTTGTCGTCAAAGATGGAGCGCCAGACCGAGGTCGCCGCCTGTGGCGGCGCTTCGGGTTCGGGCGCGGCCGGAACCCCCGCGGCGCCGGGCGCCACCTTGGGATAGGGCATGGGCGAGCCAGCGGCCTCGCTCGTCGACGCCGTCGGCGCGGATGAAGGCGGGAGCGAGGGCGCCGGAGCCCCCGCCATCCTCTGGTCGGCCGCGTTCCACAGAATGGCCACGCCCAGGGCCAGCAGGATCAGGCCGATCACGGCGCCGATCAGCGACCCGATCAGGATGCGCGACAGACTGGACGGGGCGGCGGACGACGTCATGGCCCTCAGGCCTAGCACCGAACGGCGCGACGGCAACCCCGCTTCAGATCAGAAGGCGGTCCGCATGGCGTCCCGCGCCCAACGCACCACCACCTTTTCCTCCTGATCGGCGCCCAGACGGTCATAGAAGCGCCGCGCCCCGTGGTTGTCCGTCCGCACTTCCCAACGCGCGCCCAACCCCTCAACGGCGGCTTCGGTTGCGAAGGCCCGCATCAGGGCCTCGCCGACCCCCGCGCCGCGCGCCGCCTCGACAACGAACAGGTCGTCGAGGTTGAAATAGTCCTCGCCGCGCCAGATGCCGTAGACCCGCGTCCAGGAGACAAAGCCCACCGGCCGACCGGCCATCTCGGCCAGCAGAAAGGCGGCGCGGGGCGGCTGGACCGCCAGGGCCTCCGTCAGACCGTCCGGCGTGGCGGCCAGATAGGGCGTCAGCCCTTCATAGGCGGCCAGGGCCTGCATCAGGTCATGAAGATCAGACGCGTCCGCCGCCATCGCGCGCCGGATCACCAGACCCGCCATCAGACCGCCAGATCAAACAGGGCGTCACGCACGACCTCGGGATGGGTCATGGGGAACAGGTGACCGCCCCCGGCGACGGCGTTCACTCGCAGCGGCGCGGCGTACGGCCTCGTAACCGGCGTGGCGCACAGGCTGCCGTTCTCCGCCTTCAGGACATGGATCCCGCCCGGATAGCGCCGCAGGGCGCGCCAGGGATCATGCGCCTGCGCGGCATAGTTGGAGGCCTCCCAGGCGGGGTCGCAGGTCAGGACGAAGCCCTGGTCAGTCTCGGTCAAACCGTCGACCAGATAGTCGGCCAGCATCATGTCGGACCAGCCCTTGAAGGCTCCGCGCCCCCGATAGGCCTTGAGCGCCTGCTCTCGGCTGTCGAACCGGGCCCGGCGTTTCAAGGTGCCCTGGACGATCGGAAAACGCTGGGCCAGCCGCCCGACCAGGGGCAGGTTCATGGCCAGGACCATCTCGCGTCGCCAGATCACCGGATCGAGCAGCAGCAGCCGCGACACCCGCTCGGGCCGCTGGGCCGCCGCCAGCAGGCCGCTGGTCCCGCCGATGGAGTGACCGGCCAAAGCCACGGGCGGGCCATCCACGGCGTCCAGAAGCCCGATCAGGTCGTCCCGGTGATCCTTCCAGCTGCGCCGTCCCTGCGGCTGCGCCGGAAGCCGGGTGCGGCCATGCCCCCTCAGATCGGGAGCCCAGATGCGCAAGGCGCCCGCAAGGGGCTGCAACAGGGAACGATAGGTATAGGCGTTGAATCCATTGGCGTGGACAAAGATCAGATCCACCGGCCGCGCCGGATCACCAAAGTCCAGCACCGCCATCTCGCCCCCGCCCCAGCGGTTGTCGATGGGAATAGTCAGGCGCCGCGGCGCCGAAAGGGCCAGGGCGTCCATGCGTCAGGCCGCCACGCGGCAGGCGGGGCAACGGCCATGACCCTCGATGGTGGTGCGCTCGATGGCATAGCCTGCCAGGGACGCCGCTTCCGCAAAGGCGTCGCCTCCGGCCACCGCGACCTCTTCGGTAGCCCCGCAGCAGTCGCAGATCAGAAAGGCGGCGGCGTGGGCGCGGCTGTCATCCGCGTCCGCCGTACAGGCGACATAGGCGCTGATGGAGGCGATGCGATGCACCACGCCCCGACGCTCCAGAAACTCCAGCGCGCGATAGACGGTCGGCGGCTTGGCGGCCTGGCCGTCGACGCCGTAACGGGCGATCAGGTCATAGGCCTTGACCGGCTCGCCCGCCGCCAGCAGCAGCTCCAGCACGCGGCGACGCGGCGGCGTCATGCGTTCGCCCTCGGCGGCGCAACGCGCCTCGACCGAGACAAGGGCCTGCTCGACCTCGGCAGGGCCAGGTCGATGGTCGGAATGATCGTGATCGCAAGCGGCGCCCATGCCCCACAGCTAAGGGGTCCGCCCCCGCATCGCAACCATCGCCGAGGCCCAGCTTCGCCCACAGTTCGATGTTCACCGAACCAACGCGTTTGCGGCGCGCCCGACCATGGGCTAGAAGGCCCGACCTTTCTGTTCAGAACCGATCCGACACATCATGACCGACACCACGATCCAAGCGTCCGGCGCCCTGTCCGGCAACGTCCTGTTCTACACGCAGCCGGAGCCGATCTCCTTCGAGGTTCACGGCAAGCTGGGCGTCACGCCGACTGACAAGCCCTACGCCTTTGTGGCGCAGACCAATGTCGTGCCGCTGACCGTGACCGAGTTCGCGCCGGCCGCCCTGACCTATCCGATCATCTTCGTCGGCGACCAGAAGCAGCCGGTCGTGGCCATGGGTCTGCGTCAGAACGAAAACCTTTTCGTCGACGCGACCGGTGAATTCCGCGCCGACGCCTACCTGCCGGCCTACGTCCGCCGCTATCCCTTCGTCTTCGCCAACGACGACAGCCAGCAGCGCATGATCCTGTGCATCGACCGCGCCGCCTCCTTCCTCGGCGAAGGCGGTGAAGTGCCGCTCTTCGAGAGCGGCGAACCCAGCGCCTACGTCAATAACGCGATGGAGTTCTGCAACAACTTCGAGACCGAGCGCCTGCGCACGGAGGCCTTCGTCCAGATGCTGACGGAACTGGACCTGTTCGAAGTCCGCGAAGCCAACTTCACCCCGCGCAACGCCGACGGCAGCGCCGGCCAGCCGCAAAAGCTCGCCGAGTACTTCGCCATCTCGGAAGACAAGCTGAAGGCCCTGCCGATCGAAAAGCTGGCCGAACTGCGCGACAACGGCGCTCTGGGCCAGATCTACGCTCATCTGATCTCGCTGCTCGCCTGGGATCGCCTGATCGCGGTCGCCCTGCAGCGCGCCAACCAGGCCACCGGTAACGCCTGATGATGCTTCCAGCGACCGGCAGCGCCTGCGCCGCCTGATGTGGCTGGAGATGAAAACAAGAACGCCCCGCCAGGAACCGGCGGGGCGTTTTTCTGTATGGGAACGACCTTACCGCCGCGCCACCAGAGCGCGTGTCAGGCAGGAGAAGACCAGCCGACCGGCCTCATCCAGCAGGTCCTGCTGAGCGATGACGATGCCTTTCTCGTCGCCGACAGGGTCCTTGCCCATGACCGTCAGGCGCCCTCGCAGCAATTCACCGGCAGGAGGGTTGCGCATGAAGCGCAGACCATCGACCGCCAGGGTCTTGGCCCCGGCCCAGCCGCCCGCCTTCTCTACCGACAACCGGCTCCACAGGGCGTAGACCAGGGCGTCCGGCGCCCCGTAGGCGACATCCCATCCTGGCGCGAAGCGTTCGGCGAAGACGTTCAGCGCCTCGGCGTCCACGGCGCAGGCGCCCAGGGGGATGACCTGACCGATCTCGAGATCCTCGAAATGGACGTGCAGGGGTTCGGTCATCCCGTCAGGCTCCTCAGGCGGCGGGTTCTTCCGACACCCGGACCAACAGCTTGCCGTCATGGTCGCCGGTGAACAAGCGGTTCAACGAAGTCACGGCCCCTTCCAGACCGTCGTCCACGTGAACCTTCCACTGGACCCGGCCGTCGGCCAGCCACGGCCCCATCTCCTCGACCATTTCCCGGGCGCGGTGGGCGTAGTCCAGCACCAGGAAGCCCTGGACGTTCAGGCGATGGGTGATGATCCGGCTGAAGTTCGGCGACGGCGGCATCCGTGTGGCGTTGTAGCTTGAGATCAAGCCGCAGACGGCCATGCGGGCATGAACGTTCAGCCGGTTCCACACCGCGATCATGATGTCGCCGCCGACGTTCTCGAAATTCAGGTCGATCCCGTTCGGAGCCAGACGATCCAGCGCCTCGCCCACGTCCTCGTTCTTGTAGTCGACGGCGGCGTCGAAGCCGAGTTCCTCGGTCAGCCAGCGGCACTTGTCCGGACCGCCGGCGATGCCGATGACATGCGCGCCGCGCTGCTTGGCCACCTGACCGGCGATGGAGCCGACGGCGCCCGCCGCCGCCGAGATCACCAGGGTCTCGCCCGCCTTGGCCTTCAGCACGTCGGTGACGCCGAAATAGGCGGTCAGGCCGGTCATCCCCAGCACCGACAGGTTGGCCGTCAGCGGCATGCCCGGCGCGCGGTGCACCGGACGAAGGCCCTGCTCGTGCACCACGGCGTAGTCGGCCCAGCCGCCGGACAGAGGCGTGACGATGTCGCCCGCCTTGAACCGTTCGGACTTGGACGCCTCGACCACGCCCAGGGTCAGGCCGCGCATGACCTCGCCCAGACCGACCGGCGGCAGATAGCCCTGACTGTCGTTCATCCAGGTGCGGTTGGTGGGGTCCAGCGACAGGTAGATGGTGCGAACCAGAACCTCGGCGTCCTTCAGGTCCGGAACCGGGGTCTCGATCAGCTCCAGATCACCGTCCTGGATCAGTCCCTGGGGCCTCTGGCGAAGAACCCACTGACGATTGCGAAGGCTCATGGCGCATCTCCAATGCGTTTTCTTTGAGAACTCATTAGGCGTGGATGCCGCAGCTCTGTCGAGAGGCTTCCAAAGAAAAAGCGGACCGTTTCGGGCCCGCCTTGAGGTGGCATCATCGAGAATGAGGTGCGGAGGCGGACCGGCGAACCGGTCAAGTCGGGGGCGTCTTTGCCTCCGCTTGCGTCTAACGGCCCGGATTGAGGACGGTTCCATAGACGTCGACGCGGCGAGCCGGAACGTCGCCGTCCTCCTTGCGTTGCTGGAGCATGAAGGAGACCGCGATGACTCATCAGGATCCCCATTCCCATTCGGCCGACGCCGTGGCCGACCACACCCCCATCGAGGCCCAGTATGTCCGGCAGGGTCGAGGCGGCGTCCGCATCCTGTGGCTGCTGATCGTCTCGGCGGGGACGGCGGCCGTCCTGTTGCTGGGTATGTGGCTGCTCAGCAATGGCGGCTTCCAGAGGGTTAATCCCGACGCCGGCGGACGCCCCGCCGACACCGCCGCCTATGACGGCGCAGCGCCGCCCTTGCCGCCGGCCTGAATTGAAAAGACCCCGACGGCGAACCATCGGGGTCGAAGCCACAGCGACGCGGGAGGGGTCAGGCCGCCTGTTTCTGGCGCGAGGGGTGGAAGAAAAGCGCCTGGCTGATCGCCGCCTTCACCGTCTCGGGCTGGAAGGGCTTGGTGATCAGGAAGGTCGGCTCCGGCCGCTCGCCGGTCAGCAGACGCTCGGGGAAGGCGGTGATGAAGATAACCGGCACGTCGAAGCGTTTCAGGATGTCCTTGACCGCATCAATGCCCGACGATCCGTCTGCCAGCTGAATGTCAGCCAGAACGAGCCCCGGACGGTGGCGGGTCACGGCGTCCACAGCCTCGCCATGGGTGGTGGCCGTGCCAGTGACATTGTGGCCCAGCTCGCGCACCAGGCTTTCGATGTCCGCCGAGATAATGGCCTCATCCTCAATGATGAGGACATCAGTCGCCAGTTCAGCGTCGATATCGGACTGCGCCTCAGCGATCAGGCGCTCGACCGAGCGCGGATCCACCCCGAGGATCTGCGCCGCCTCGGAGGGCGTGAATCCTTCCAGGGCCGTCAGCAGAAAGGCCTGGCGCGAACGCGGCGAGATCCGCATCAGCCGCCGCGAGGCGTCGTCGCCGGCTTCCAGACCGCTGACATCCTCAAGTTGGGCTCCGGTCGATGACCAGATGGCGTGGAAGACATGATACAGGGCCACACGCGGCGTCATGTCTGTCGGCAACTGGCGTTCACCGGCCGCGAGCGCTTCAAGCGCAACGCGCACATAGTTGTCGCCCGTGACCTGATCGCCCGTCAGCGCCCGCGCATAGCGACGGACATAGGGCAGATGCGGCGCAAGCCTGGCCAGTAGACTCATACATATTCCCCGACTGTCAGCGTCCTCGAACTGAAGACGCGCCAAACTGTCACAACGTGTCGGGCGCGCAACGGTTCCCCTTCGGCGCGACAAGCTTGAGCATAAAAACGCGACGCCCTAGGAACTCTTGCAGGGAAGCAGCGTTTTCGGCTTCCATGAACTCCAAATTCAGGCTTGGGCGGCGGCCGCGACTCCATGATCAATCCTAAGGAAACCACCCCGCGTCCCGACACGCCGACGGCCAGGGACCACGGGCTGGAAGAAGTACGTCTGCGCCAACAGGCCATCGGCGTGAAGCTGCGCCACATGTTCGACCAGGTGGTCAACGAGCCGGTTCCGGACGAATTCCTGGACATCCTGCGACGCGCCGACGAGCGCTCGTCGACCAAGGAGGGCCAGTGAGCAGCAACGGCGCACCGCCTAAACCGCCCTCCGCCGACGACGCCGGTTTCAAAAAGGAACTGGTGACGCTCATTCCCCACCTGCGCGCTTTCGCCCGTACCCTGACCGGCGACCCGACGGCGGCCGACGATCTGGCCCAGGAAGCCATGATGAAGGCCTGGGATGCACGGGCCAGTTACCAGATGGGCACCAACATGAAGGCCTGGACCTTCATGATCCTGCGCAACCAGTTCTATTCGGAAAAACGCCGCTCCTGGCGCCAGACACAGCTGGACCAGGAAGCCGCCGAACGCACCCTGGTGGCGGTCGATGACCCCGAGGCGCCGGTCGCCCTGGACGAACTGCGTCAGGCCCTGAAGACTCTGCCGGAGGAACAGCGCGAGGCCCTGATTCTGGTCGGCGCCGGCGGCTTCGCCTACGAGGAAGCCGCCGAGATCTGCCAGTGCGCGGTCGGTACGGTGAAAAGCCGTGTTTCACGCGCCCGCAAGGCCCTGCAGGCCACGCTTGAGCGTGGCGGCTATGGCCGCGACGGTCAGGCCGCCGGCGACGCCATGCGCTCGATTCTGGCCGACGCCGACAGGCTGAGCGGCGCCGGGCGGGACTGACGCGTGCTGCGGTTCGGCCGCGCGTGGGGGCGCAAGCTGGGCCGCCCGAGCGTCCAGGGCATTCGCTTTCGCATGGGTCTGGCCATGGCCGTGGCCCTGCTTCCGATCCTGATCCTCAGCGCGATCCAGACCCAGGGCGGCTTCCGCCGCCAGGCCGAGGATCAGCGCATTGATCTTCAGCTCGCGGCCGAGCGCAGCGCCGCCGACGCCAAGGCCCGGATCGACAGCACGGTCGTCTTGCTGCAAGCCCTGGCGCCTGAGGCGGGCGGCTTCTACTGCGAACCCCGCCTGACCGCCCTGGTGGGGCGGCTGGACAGCCTGTCGGCCCTGCACCGTTACAGCGCGACCGGCGAGTCCGTCTGCGCTTCTCGACCCCGTGACGCCGCCTCACCCCCAGCTTCGGGCGACATCCGCGCCCAGGACTGGTACCAGAGACTGCGCAACGGCGAGGACGTGGTCATGGCCCGCGCGCCCGACGCGCCGGGCTCGCTGATCGTCGCCGTGCGCTCCGAACGGCCCCTGGGGGCCTTCCAGGGCGTAATGGCGGCCGTCATTCCCCTGACGGCCCTGCAACCCGACATTCGCGACCCGGCCCTCCCGACAGGCGCGCAATCGGCCGTGATCGACGCTGAAGGCCGCATCCTGGTCTCGACCGACGCCGCGGCGTTCGCCATTCGAGGTCCCACCAATGTGAACGGCTGGGCCCACAACGCCGTAAGAGGCGAGACCCCCCTGTTCGAGGGGCGCGACCCGCGCGGCCGCCGCCACGTCTACGCCGGCGCCCCCCTGGCGGGGCGGGATCTGTTCGTCCTGCTTTCAGCGCCTGCGTCAGGCCTGCTGTCCTGGGCGCGCCTGAATCCCATTGGCTCTTTCCTGCTGCCTCTGGCGGCCTGGCTGACCGCCTTTCTCGCCGTCATGCTGCTTTCAGAGCGGATCGTCATCCGCTGGCTGTCCTACCTGGAACGCGTCGCCGCCATCTACACGCGAGGCCGTTTCTCGGTGCGCCCGGTGCAGGCCGAGCACGCCCCCGCCGAAATTCGCGCCCTGGCGCGCACCCTGGGATCACTGGGCGACACGATCACGCGACGCGACAAGGCCTTGCTGGACTCCCTGGACGAGAAGGACGCGCTGATGCGCGAGATCCATCACCGGGTGAAGAACAACCTGCAGATCATCTCGTCTCTGCTGTCGATGCAGCAACGGGCGGTGGCCGACCCGGCGGCGCGCGCGGCGCTCGGCGACACCCGCCAGCGGATCACGGCGCTCGCCCTGATCTATCGCACCCTCTACCAGAGCGAGGACATCCGCGAGGCCGATTCGCACACCTTCCTGACCGAACTGGTCGGGCAGCTGGTGGCGGGCGAAGCCATGCGCGGCCCGCTGGTCACCAGTTCGGTGGACGCCGACTACCTGATCATCGATCCCGACCGGCTCGCGCCCGTCGCCCTGTGGCTGGTCGAGGCCGTGTCCAACGCCCAGAAGCACGCCTTCGCGGGACGCGGCGGCGACCTTCAGGTCCGGTTCCGCGTCCTGGGCGACACCAGCGTTCTGGAGGTCCAGGACGACGGGCCCGGCATGTATGACGCCGACGCCACCGGCGTGGGGCGCACCCTGATGAACGCCTTCGCCAAGCAGTTGCGCGGCCACGCGGAAATGATCGCGGCGCCCGACGGCGGCTCTATCGCCCGCCTGACTTTCGCCACGCCGGAAGCCCCCGCGCCCGCTGCAAGCGGCAGCTTGACAGGAACCGCGCCACATCCCCCGCGTTGATCTGGTGATGGGCCTTCCCGGTCCCCGCCATTCAGGAGACGATCATGCGCAAACTGTTCGTACTTGCCGCCGCCGCCGCCCTGCTGACCACCGCCGCCTGCAACACCATCGCCGGCGTCGGCAAGGACACCCAGGCCGCCGGTTCAGCGGTCGAAGGCGCCGCCCGCGACGCCAAGAACTAGATTCCGAACACCATCCCCAGGGCCCCTTCGTCTCCCGACGTCGGGGCCTTGTCATGTTTTGAGCGTCGATAGCCTAGCCGTCCTCCCGACGCGGGTTTAGCCTCCCCGCCAAGCCTCGCGGAAAGAGGCGCGAACTCAGGGACGGAAACCATGCGTGTCGGCGTGCCCCGCGAGATCAAGACCAACGAACACCGGGTCGGCCTGACCCCGACCGCCGCGCGCGAATATGTCGCCCACGGCCATGAGGTGCGCATCGAAACCGGCGCCGGGCTGGGCGCGGGCTTCAGCGACGCCGACTACAGGAAGGCGGGCGCCGCCATCGTCGCCGACGCCGAGACGGTCTTCGCCGACAGCGACATGATCGTGAAGGTCAAGGAGCCCCAGGCCGTCGAGTGGGCGCGGCTGCGGCCGGACCATATCCTGTTCACGTATCTGCACCTGGCCCCCGATCCCGAACAGACCAAGGGCCTTCTGGCCTCGAAATGCGCCGCCATCGCCTATGAGACGGTGACCGACAGAAACGGCGGCCTGCCCCTGCTGGCGCCCATGTCCGAGGTGGCGGGGCGGATCGCCGTCTTCTCGGCCGCCGAGACCCTGTTGAAGCACAATGGCGGCATGGGTCTGCTGTTCTGCGGCGTGCCGGGCGTGGCCCCTGCCAGGGTGCTGGTCCTGGGCGGCGGGGTCGTGGGGCTGAACGCCGCGCGCATGGCCATGGGTCTGGGCGCCGAGGTGGTGGTGCTGGAGCGCTCCATCCCCCGCATGCGCGAGATCGACGAACTGACCGGCGGCCGGGTCATCACCCGCTACTCCTCGATCGGCGCCATTGAAGAGGAACTGGTCAAGGCCGACGTGGTCATCGGCGCCGTCCTGGTCCCCGGCGCCGAGGCCCCCACCCTGGTCCGCCGCGACCAGCTGAAGTCGATGAAGCCGGGCAGCGTCCTGATCGACGTGGCCATCGACCAGGGCGGCTGTTTCGAAACCTCGAAGCCGACCACCCACGAAGACCCGACCTATGTCGTCGACGGCGTGGTTCACTACTGCGTCGCCAATATGCCGGGCGCCGCGCCGCGCACCAGTTCAGAAGCCCTGAACAACGCCACCCTGCCCTTCGGCCTGGCCCTGGCGGACAAGGGGCTGGAGGCGCTGAAGAAGGACCCGCACCTGGCGCGCGGCCTGAACGTGCTGAAGGGCGAGATCACCTACCCCGCCGTGGCCGAGGCGCTGGGCCTGTCATGGAGCGACCCGTTCGGCGTCTGGGCGCGGGGCTAGAAGCCTCTTGCCCAAAGCCAGCGCATCCAGGACTGTCTGACTTCGCCATCGACAGGAATCCAGATGCTTCTGATTGCGCTTATCTCAACCTTGGCCGCCCAAGACGTGGCGAGCCATGGGGCGACGTCCGTGGCTGCCGCATCGGCTGACGAAGCGCCCATCACCTGGGTAAGGTCCCCGGGCCTTGAGATGCCTGCCAAGGCGCTCCAGGCCAATGTGAGCGGCAGCGCCACGCTTCGCTGCGACTTCGCCGCCGGCGCTCCGACGGGTTGCGTCATCATCGCGGAAGCCCCCGCCGGCTACGGCTTCGGCATGCAGGCCCTGCGCGCCATGCGCACGGCCCGCGCAGAAGCGAGCACAAACGGTCGTCGCACGTTCAGCTTCGCCTTTGAAAATCGCTGATCGAGGGGGTGGCCTGTAATTCGCCGCTCTCTTCGGTCATAAGGCCGCAATGAAGTTCCTCGACCAGGCCAAGATCTACATTCGTTCGGGCGCGGGCGGCGCTGGCGCCGTCTCGTTCCGACGCGAGAAATTCATCCCCAACGGCGGGCCGGACGGCGGCGACGGCGGCAAGGGCGGCGACGTCTGGGTCGAGGCGGTCGAGGGGCTGAACACCCTGATCGACTATCGCTATCAGCAGCACTTCAAGGCCCAGACCGGACACCACGGCCAGGGCCGTCAGATGCATGGCGGCAAGGGCGACGACGTGGTCCTGCGCGTCCCCGTCGGCACCCAGGTGCTGGACGAGGACAAGGAAACCGTCCTGCTCGACATGGACAAGGCCGGCGAGAAGGTGAAGCTGCTGTCGGGCGGCAACGGCGGCTGGGGCAACACCCGCTTCAAGGGTCCGACCAATCAGGCCCCGACCTACGCCAACCCCGGCCAGGAATTCCAGGAGCGCTGGATCTGGCTGCGGCTGAAGCTGATCGCTGACATTGGCCTGGCCGGTCTGCCCAACGCGGGCAAGTCGACCTTCCTGGCGGCGGTTTCGGCGGCCAAGCCCAAGGTGGCGGACTATCCCTTCACCACCCTGACGCCCAACCTCGGCATGGTGGACCTGAGCCCGTCGGAACGCTTCGTCATCGCCGACATCCCCGGCCTGATCGAAGGCGCTCATGAAGGCGCAGGCCTCGGCACCCGCTTCCTGGGTCACGTCGAGCGCTCGGCCAGCCTGATTCACCTGATCGACGGCACGCAGGACGACGTGGCCGAGGCCTATCGCATCATCCGCGGCGAACTGGACGCCTATGGCGAGGGCCTGGCTGACAAGACCGAACTGCTGGCCCTGAACAAGATCGACGCCCTGTCGCCCGAAGAGCGCGAGGACAAGGTCGCCGCGCTGAAAGCCGCCTCGGGCAAGACGCCCTTCCTGGTGTCGGGCGTGTCTGGCGAGGGCGTGACCGAGCTGCTGCGCGCCGCCTGGGCCGAGGTTCGCAAAACCCGCGGCGAGATCGCCGACGACGGCGACGACGCCATCCCTGAAACGCCGGGCGGCTGGGCGCCGTAATCGATCACATGGCCGGATGACGGGGGGCTTCGGTCCCCCTATGTTCGCGCCATGACCGACGCGCCCGCCGACACCACCGCCCGCCCCCTCACTCAGGACGGACCGCCGCCCCGGCTGTGGCTGATCGACGCCTCGGCCTATATCTTCCGCGCCTATCACGCCCTGCCGCCCCTGACGCGCAAGTCGGACGGCCTGCCCGTCGGCGCGGTCCAGGGCTACTGCAACATGTTGTGGAAGCTGATCCGCGACATGAAGGGCGAGGACGGGCCGACCCATCTGGTCGCCGTCTTCGACCACTCGGAAAAGACTTTCCGCAATACCCTGTACGATCAGTACAAGGCCCACCGCCCGCCCGCGCCCGAGGATCTGGTGCCGCAATTCCCGCTGGTGCGCGAGGCCACCGCCGCCTTCGGCGTGCACGGCATAGAACTGCCCGGCTATGAGGCCGACGACCTGATCGCCACCTATGCCTGCAAGGTGCGTGATCTGGGCGGCGAGGCGGTCATCGTCTCGTCCGACAAGGACCTGATGCAGCTGATCGGGAACGGCGTCGTCATGTACGATCCGATGAAGGATCGCCGCCTGGACGAAGAGGCCGTGTTCGAGAAGTTCGGCGTCACGCCGGACAAGGTGGTCGAGGTTCAGGCCCTGATCGGCGACAGCGTCGACAACGTCCCCGGCGCCCCCGGCATCGGCCCCAAGACGGCGGCCCAGCTGATCCACGAATACGGCGACCTCGACACGCTTCTGGCCCGCGCCGGCGAGATCAAGCAGCCCAAGCGGCGCGAGACCCTGATCAACTTCGCCGACCAGATCCGCCTGTCGCGCGAGCTGGTGAAACTGACCTGCGACGCCCCGGCCCCCGAGCCGGTCGACGACTTCCTGATCCGCGATCCCGACCCGGCCGCGCTGTCCGAGTTCCTGGAGCGGATGGAGTTCCGCTCCCTGCTGCGCCGCGTCGGCGACGGCAAGGCCCCGGCCAAGGAAGGCTCGGCCTTCGCCCGCCAGCCCTCGGCCCCTGTCGCCACGCCGCGCTACGGCCAGACCGAGGTCGCGACGCCGGACGCCGTCCACGCCTTCGACCGCGACAAATACGAGTGCGTGCAGACGCTGGATGATCTGGATCGCTGGATCGCCCGCGCCCGCGCCGCCGGGGTCATCGGCTTCGACACCGAGACCGACGCCCTGTCGGCCACCCACGCCGGGCTGTGCGGCGTCTCCCTCGCCGTCGGGCCGAATGAGGCCTGCTACATCCCCCTGACCCACGACCATGAGCCGAGCGGCGACGCCTCGCTGAGCGGAGGCTTCGACTTCGGTCTGGAACCGACCCAGGGCGAGACGCGCGAGCCGCTGACGCAGATCCACAAGCCCACCGCTCTGGAACGGCTCAAGACCCTGCTGGAAGACCCGGCGGTGCTGAAGGTCGGTCAGAACATCAAATACGACCTCGCCGTCATGGCCCGACGCGGCATCCGCGTGGCCCCGATCGAGGACACCATGCTGATCTCTTACGTCCTCGAAGGCGGGCTTCACGGCCATGGCATGGACGAACTGGCGCGCCTGCACCTCGGCCACGAGCCCATCCCGTTCAAGAGCGTGGCGGGCACGGGCAAGAGCCAGAAGAGCTTCAAGCACGTCGAGTTGCAACCGGCGACCTGCTACGCCGCCGAGGACGCGGACGTGACCCTGCGCCTCTACAAGCTGCTGAAGCCGCGCCTGGCCGCCGAGCGCCTAACCACCGTCTATGAGACCCTGGAGCGCGGCATGCCCGCTGTTCTGGCCGACATGGAGCTGAACGGGGTGCGGGTCGATCCCGACCGTCTGCGCTCCCTGTCCTCGACCTTCGGCCAGCGCATGGCCGAACTGGAAGAGCAGGCGCACAAGCTGGCGGGCCGTCCCTTCAACGTCGGCAGCCCGCGCCAGATCGGCGAGATTCTGTTCGGCGAAATGAACCTGCCCGGCGGCAAGAAGACCGCCAGCGGCCAATGGGGCACCGAGGCCAGCGTACTGGAAGACCTGGCCCTGACCCACGACCTGCCGCGCACCATTCTGGACTGGCGCCAGCTGTCCAAGCTGAAAGGCACCTATACCGACGCCCTGGTGGCGGCGGCCGATCCGGCGACGCACCGGGTGCACACCTCCTATCAGCTGGCGGCGGCGACGACGGGGCGTCTGGCCTCGTCCGATCCCAACCTGCAGAACATCCCGATCCGCACCGAGACCGGCCGCCTGATCCGTCAGGCCTTCATCGCCTCGCCGGGCCATGTGCTGATCAGCGCCGACTACAGCCAGATCGAGCTGCGCCTTCTGGCCCATATCGGCGACATCCCCGAGCTGAAGCGCGCCTTCAAGGCCGGCCTCGACATTCACGCCGCCACGGCGTCCGAGATGTTCGGCGTCCCCGTCGAGGGCATGCCGTCCGAGACGCGCCGCCGGGCCAAGGCCATCAACTTCGGCATCGTCTACGGCATTTCGGCCTTCGGCCTGGCGGCCCAGCTGGGCATCGATCAGGGCGAGGCCGGGGCCTATATCAAGACCTATTTCGAGCGCTTCCCCGGCATCCGCGCCTACATGGACCGCACCAAGACCTTCGTGAAGGAGCACGGCTTCGTCACCACCGTCTTCGGGCGTCGCATCCACATCCCGGCCATCCATTCCAAGTCGGGGGCCGAGCGGCAGTTCGGCGAGCGCGCCGCCATCAACGCCCCGATCCAGGGCGCCGCCGCCGACATCATCCGCCGCGCCATGATCCGCATGCCGAGCGCATTGGCCGAGGCGGGTCTGAAGACCCGCATGCTGCTGCAGGTCCACGATGAACTGATCTTCGAGGCCCCCGAGGCCGAGGCCGAGCGCGCCCTGGCCCTGGTTCGCAAGGTCATGGAAGGCGCCGCCGACCCCGCCGTCGCCCTCAGCGTGCCCCTGGTGGTCGAGGCCAAGGCCGCCGCCAACTGGGACGACGCCCACTGACCGGCGGTTGAGGATTTCTCTCTGATCGCTGCAAACTTCTAAATGAAACGCGCAGCGATCGTGGCTGTTCGGGGTGAAAATTTCGCCTAAACCTTGCCTCATTGGAACATCACTCCAAGAACAAGGTTCAGTTGTGAAAAAGAGTCTGCTGCGACTGTCGGTCGCCGCCATCGCCCTGACGGCGGCCGCCCCCGCCTTCGCCCAATCCGCCCCGGCGCCGGTTCAGGCCGGAACGCCCGAACCCGAGGCCGCCGCCACGGTCGACGAGGTCGTCGTCACCGGCTCGCGCATCCGCCGCGTCGATCTGGAGGGCGTCGCCCCCGTCTCGGTCATCACCGGCGAGGCCATCGACACGCGCGGCTTCCGCAGCGTCTTCGACGCCCTGAGCCAGGCGACCCAGAACACGGGTTCGGTCCAGGGCGAGGACTTCGGCGCCACCTTCACCCCGGCGGCCAATGTCATCTCCCTGCGCGGGCTGGGACCCAACCACACCCTGGTCCTGCTGAACGGGCGGCGGGTGGCGGAATATCCCTCGGCCTATAACGGCTCGGTCAACGCCGTGAACCTGGCCAACCTGCCCAACGCCGTGGTCGACCGGATCGAGGTCCTGACCGGGGGCGCCGGCGCCATCTATGGTTCGGACGCCATCGCCGGGGTGGTCAACATCAAGCTGAAGCAGAAGACCGACGGCTTCGACGCCTCGCTGCGCTATGGCGGGACCGAACAGGGCGGCGGCGAGAACTGGCGCGCCCAGTTGTCGGGCGGCCGCAGCTGGGACCGCCTGGATGTGGTCGGCAGCCTGGAATACAGCCAGCGCGACGCCATCTTCTGGGGCGACCGCGAGATCAGCCAATCCTATACCCGCTACGCCGAACCGGGGACGGTTCCGCCGGCCATGTTCTCGAACCGCAACCCGATCACCCGCGCCTACTACGACCCGCCCGCCGGTCTGTGCGAGGGCCTGGCCTCCCTGCAGGGCGGCACGGTCGAGCGCGTCGTCGCGGCCAGCGGCGGCTCCTATTGCGGTAGCGACGCCTTCTACAGCACCCGCACGATCCAGACGCAGAAGGAGTCGGGCAACGCCTACCTGGGCCTGACCTATCACCTGAACAACGATACCGAGGTCTTCGGCGAGTTCCTGTACGGCAAGACCCAGGTCGACAACGTCGTCCGCTCGCTGAGCTGGAACAAGACCTTCTGGAACGACACGGCCGGGCGGCTGGAGACCTGGAACCGGGTGCTGACGCCGGAAGAGACGGGGGGTGCCTTCGGCGTCGGCAACCGCTATGACGAAGAGAACTGGAACGCGGTCCTGGGCGTGCGCGGCCACGTGGGCGACTGGCGCTATGAGGCCGCCTTCAACCGCTCGGAATATGTCAGCGACCAGAGCCGCGTGCGGCTTCTGACCGGGATCGACGCCTTCTTCCTCGGCGCCCAGCAGGGGACGCGGGACGTGTCCGGCACGACCCAGCCGGTCTATGCGCCCGCCGCCAACCGCCTCTACACGCCGCTGACGCCGGGCGAGTTCGGCACGGTGGCCGACCGCTTCACCGACCACAACACCTCCTGGCTACAGGACTTCACCGTTTCGGTGGACGGCGACCTGTGGCAGCTTCCCGCCGGCCCTCTGCAGGCCGCCGCCGTGGTCGAGATCGGCGAACAGGGCTACAAGAACCAGCCCGACGCGCGCCTGAACACCGGGATCGCCTGGAACACCAGCGGCTCCCAGCCCTCGGGCGGCGAACGCAAGCGTCAGGCCGCGGGTCTGGAACTGCGCGTGCCGATCCTGGATCAACTGACCGCCACGGTGGCCGGCCGCTACGACCGCTACGAATACCGCGGCGAGTCGGTCGACAGCCCGACCTACAGCCTGGGCCTGCAGTATCGCCCGATCCCCAGCCTGATGCTGCGCTCCAGCTATTCGACCAGCTTCCGCGCCCCGGACATGAACTACATCTTCGCCACCGAGACGCGCGGCTACTACCCCGGCGTGACGGACTATTATCAGTGCCGCCTGGAGGGGCAGGACTATTCCAGCTGCGACATCCAGTACAACATGGACTTCACGCGCGGCGGCAACGCCGAGTTGCAGCCGGAGAAGGGCAAGTCCTTCACCGCCGGTTTCGTCTGGACGCCCAGCAAGGCCTTCGACATCCAGTTCGACTACTATGATCTGGAGATCAGCCAGCAGGTGACCTCGCTGAGCGAGGACATCATCCTGCGCACCGAGGCGGACTGCCGCATCGGCCGCACGCCCAGCGGCGGGACGGTCGATTCCAACTCGGCCCTGTGCCTGGACTATGTCGGGCGGGTGGCGCGCAATCCGGCCAGCGCGGCGATCAACCCGAACCAGGTCACGCGCATCACGGTCAATCCGATCAATGCGGCCAGCGAGACGACGCGCGGCTTCGACGCCACCGTCAACGCCCGCCACGATTTCGACCGTTACGGCCGACTGAGCGGCAGCCTGACCTACACCAAGGTTCTGGAGCACGAATACCAGCAGTTCGAGGGCGACCCGACCTTCGACTATCTGCGCGACCTGTCGCGTCAGTCGGACTGGCGCGACCGCATGTCGGGCAGTGTCACCTGGGACGTCGGACCCTGGACGACCACCCTCTACGGTGTCCGCTACGGGACCATTCCGACCAATGACTATGCGTCCGAGCGCGATCCCTATGCCGTGTTCAACGCCAGCGTCCGCTATCGCGTGAACGACAAGGCCTCGGTCTCGGTGATCATGAACAACATCGCCGACCGCTATCCCGAGGACCGCACCGGCGGTTGGCCGAACTATTCGATCGGCTGGTACGACATCTACGGCCGTCAGACCTGGGTCCAGCTGGACTACAGCTTCTGATGCCTGGAGGGGGCGACGACGCCCCCTCCCCTTTTTCCGACGACAAGGCTAGGCTGGTCGGCCTTGTTGCAGGAGCCAAGCATGAGCCTCGATCCCGAAATCCGCGACAACGCCGAAGCCAAGCGCTACGAGTTGACGGTGGACGGCCAGACCGCCGTGGTCATCTACAACCCGGTCGCGGGCGGCCTGCTGATCACCGAAACCATCGTGCCGATCCCGCTGGAGGGGCGCGGCATCGCCAGCCGCATGGCCAAGCACGTCCTGGCCGATCTGAAGGAACGCGACCTGCTGATCCTTCCCACCTGCCCCTTCTTCGCCGGCTACCTGAAGAAGCACCCGGAATACGCCGACCTGGTGCATCCGGGCTATCGGGCGGCCCTCGGTCTCTAAGGTCGCGTCAGCCGCCTGCGCCTGCTAGGGCGGGGCGATGAAGTCTTCAGATCTCGACGTCCTGATCGTCGGCGCCGGCGCGGCCGGCATGATGTGCGCCATCGAGGCGGGCAAGCGCGGCCGCCGGGTGCGAGTGATCGACCACGCCCGCGCGCCCGGTGAAAAGATCCGCATCTCGGGCGGCGGACGCTGCAACTTCACCAATCTGGGAACCAGCGGCGCCAATTTCCTGAGCGAGAACCCACGCTTCGCCCTGTCGGCGCTGAAGCGGTTCACCCAGCACGACTTCCTCAAGATGGTCGAGCGCCACGGCATCGCCTGGCACGAAAAGACCCTGGGCCAGCTGTTCTGCGACGACAGCGCCAAGCAGATCATTCGCATGCTGACGGACGAGATGAAGGCGGCGGGCGTGGTCCTGTCGCTGGGCCTCGGCGTCAAGACGATCGCCCGCGACGGCGAGCGCTTCACCGTCGATCTGGACGACGGCACCCGCGTCTCGGCGGCCTCGCTGGTGGTGGCCACCGGCGGCAAGTCCATCCCCAAGATGGGCGCCACCGGCTGGGGCTATGAGGTGGCGCGGCAGTTCGACCTGCGGGTGACGGAGACGCGCCCCGCCCTCGTCCCCCTGACCTTCGAACCCGGCCTGCTGGAACAGCTCAAACCGCTAGCGGGCGTAGCCGTGGACGCCGTGGTCAAGACGGCCGCCAACTCGGCCTCAAGCAGCCCGAAGGGCGATAGGCCCCAGTTTAAGGAAGCGATGCTGTTCACGCACAGGGGGCTGTCGGGGCCGTCGATCCTGCAGATCAGCTCCTACTGGCGCGAGGGCGAGGCCATTACGGTCAACATGGCGCCGGGCGAAGACGTGGCCGCACGCCTGCTGGCCGCCAAGACCGAAAACGGCAAGCAGGCGGTGCACACGGCGCTCGGCCATATCATCCCCCGCCGTCTGGCCGAGGTGATCTGCGCCCGCGAAGGCCTGTCGGGCAAGCTGGCCGAGGTCGGCGACAAGAAGCTGCGGGCCATGGCCGAGACGGTCAACGCCTGGACCGTCAAGCCGGTCGGGTCCGAGGGCTATCGCACCGCCGAGGTGACCTTGGGCGGGGTCGACACCGCCGCCCTGGATCAGCAGACCATGGAGGCGAAGTCCGTCCCCGGCCTCTTCTTCATCGGCGAGGTGGTCGACGTCACCGGCTGGCTGGGCGGCTACAACTTCCAATGGGCCTGGTCGTCCGGCTGGGCGGCGGGGCAGACCTGCTAGACCCTGCGGCGTCTGCGCACGTTGTCGGCGGATCGAGGCGACCCTAACTCTATCCTCAGCGGGACGGGCCCCTCTGGCGGCGCTTCGGCGACGTGATGTCGGACCGCATCATTCGATGACGAGGACCCCCATGCCCCTGTTGATGTGCCCCAACGACAACGCCGCCATGCAGACCCTGGACCGCAACGGCGTCCAGTTCGACATGTGCCCGACCTGCCGCGGCGTCTGGCTGGATCGCGGCGAACTGGAGAAGCTGATGGCCAGCGCCGCCGAGGAGGGCCGCGCCACCGCCCCGCAGGCCGCGCCGCAGCCGACCTATCAGCAGCCGGCGCAACAGCAACCCTGGGGCGGCCAGCCGCAGGGCTATCGTGAACCGCCGCGCTACAAGGACGACCGTCACCGCGACGACGACTACCACTACCGCAAGAAGAAGAAGCGGATGGACATCTTCGACATCTTCGACTGAAGCGTCAGGCGGCCAGACCAACGGCCTGCATCAGCGGTCGCAGGACCTGGACGGTCTCGGGCGCAGACGAAAGGGCTGCCCGAACCTCGGGCGCGCGGAACAGCTTGACGGCTTCCGCCCTGGCGCGGTCCGCCACGGGACCGGTTGGACCGGTTTCGCCCGCCGCCAGTCTCAGCAAGGCCGCCAGCTTCTGCGGCGCGGGGACCGGCGCACGAACGATCTGAGCCGTCAGCCGGGCATCCGCTTCGACGGCGCCTCCGACCACGCCCAGGGCGTCCACGACGGAGTCACGGTCACGCTCGGACAGACCGGCGTTGCCCACGGCCCGCTGCAGGCCCGACAGGGCCGACAGCTTCTGCCCCGGCGTCTGGCCCGACGCCCGCATCTCGGTCTCGAATCGCAAGGAGGTGACGCAAGCATCCAGCCATCGCGCCGCCGAACGCTTGTTGCCTCCGCCGGTGACGTTTTCACACAGACGCGTCAGGCGCTCGGCTTCGCACAGGATGGTAGGACATCCCTGAACGTAGGCGGCGACGAAATCGGCTGTCACCAGACTCTTGGAGCGTTCGACGAAGGCGGTTTGCACCTCCTCCAATGTCAGCAGACGCCCGGCGGTCGCCGTCAGGGTCATAGCCAGGGCGCGCAGGATGTCTATCTCGCCCTCGGCGTCGCCAGGCCGCAGTCGGCGCTGGCTCATCAGCTCCCGCACCACCATCCTCGCCAGAGAAGCCGACAGCAGGGGAAACTCTCCGGCCGCCAGACGTTCGCCGAGGCGCGCAGGTCCGCCTTCGACCGGCGGGACCAGAACGGCCAGACGCGGGTCGTGCGCGGTCAGTGCGCCGATCTCACGCGGGGCGACCATACGCACCACCGCCGCCAGGCTGGAGCCCTGATCCAGAGCCGGGCCGACGATCTGGGCCAGACTGCTGCGTCCGGCGAACAGTTCGCATAGAAGTTGCTCGATCGGCACCATCACCAGAGCGCGCGGCGGCCCTTCGTGCGGCGCCCGATCGCACAGGTCCATCAAGCGATCCAGTCGCGCCCTCGCCCCCTTCACCCCTTTCAGGGCGCCGGCCACCACGCCGCCCATGACGAAGGCGCGATCGGGCGCGCCGCTCAGTCGATGGGCCACGTCGGCGATCGAACGCTCGGCCAGGCCGGGAAACTGATCGCGACGGCCAGCCTGGAGCAGGCGTTCGATGGCCTGCTCGGCCAGCCGCAGATAGTGGCGGACCAGATCATGGACGGGCTGGCCCGTGCCCTGGGCTTCAGGCACGGCCACCTTCTGAATAGCGTGCTGCAACTCCACGCCCGAAGCCTCCAGGCGCTCGGCCAGATCAGGCCTGTGCAGCAGTTCGAAGGCCGTCGCCCCCTGCCGGCTCAACCAGTCCTCCAGCACCCGCCCGATCAGTTCGCGCGCATGGGGGGCGTAAAGATCTTGCGGCGCCCGACAGGTCGGGCCAGCCCGATCGGACTGGACGACGGCCTTGCGCTTGATTTCCGGCGCGCCGCGATTCAGCACGACGACGCTGGCGAACTCCATGGTGTCAGGGTCCAGGGTTTCCTTGGTCACCCGAACGGCGCAGGCCTGGCCGTCGCGCAGCATGTCTTCGGCGACCTCGACAGCCTTCTTTCGCTCCTCGGTCGCCATCGCCAGCGACCAGGACGCGGGCGGCGTCTTGCGGATATAGACTTCGTAGTGAACCGGACCGGCCATGGCGTCTTTCAGGCGTCTGTGCCCGCTCATCGTGCGCCGACAGGCTTTAAGGCGAGGTTTCGCCTTTTCACCGCCAAGGTTGAAAGACAGGCTCTGGCGAACCATTTGCTGTGGCCGTAATGTCACCACGATGGGATAGAACGGTTACGCTTGTCGCGCGTTGAGCAATCGACTCGTGACGGCAGACCGGACGCCGCCGCCGCCCGCACTAAGGAGAAGCCCTTGGCCAACATCACCCTGGTCGACGACGACGAGAACATCGTCGCTTCCGTATCCCTGGCCCTTGAGAGCCACGGGCACAAGGTCACGGCCTATCATGACGGCGCCTCGGGCCTGGAAGCGCTTGAGACCACGCCGCCGGATCTGGCCATCCTGGACGTGAAGATGCCGCGCATGGACGGGATGGAGGTGCTGCGCCGCCTGCGTCAGACCTCGCAGATTCCGGTCATCATGCTGACGTCCAAGGACGAGGAGATCGACGAGATCCTCGGCTTCAACCTCGGCGCCGACGACTATATCCACAAGCCTTTCAGCCAGCGCCTGCTGATCGAACGGGTCAAGGCCCTGCTGCGCCGCACCGGCGCCGACGGCGGCGAGGTCGAGACCGCGGCGGAAGCCGCCGGCAAGGCCATCAAGCGCGGCAAGCTGTCGATGGACCCGGCCCGTCACGAGAGCACCTGGGACGGCCGCCCGGTCAAGCTGACCGTCACCGAGTTCCTGCTGCTTCAGGCCCTGGCCCAGCGCCCCGGTTTCGTGAAGAGCCGCGACAGCCTGATGGACGCCGCTTACGACGACCAGGTCTATGTCGACGACCGCACGATCGACAGCCACGTCAAGCGCATGCGCAAGAAGTTCCGGGTCGTCGATCCCGAGTTCGACGCGATCGAGACCCTGTATGGCGTCGGCTACCGCTACCGCGAGAGCTGAGGCCGAAGACGCCCCGGCGCGGCGCCGATTCCGCTTCGGCGGATCGCGCCTGGGCGGCTTCATTCTCGCGCTCAATCTTCTCAGCCTGCTGATCCTGTTCGGCGGCGCCCTGGCGCTGAACGAGTGGCAACGCGGCCTGATCGAGGCGCGTCAGGAATCCCTGTCGTCCCAGGCCGAGCTGCTGGCCAATGTGCTGGGCGAGCTGGGCATCACCCGGGGCGAGCCCTATCCGATGCTGGACCCCGGATCGGCGGGCCTGTGGCTGAGAGACAACTTCATCCCCGAAGGCCAGCGCGCCCGTCTGTATGACCAGGACGGCCTGCTGGTGTCCGACAGCTACGCCGTCACCGACGCCATTCCGGGCGCGCCCCTTCCCCCCGCCAACCCCGCCGGAACGGCCCTGGCTCCGCTCCAGGCGTCGCCGCGTGAGGAAACGCGCCTGGCCCGCGCCAATACGGAACTGTCAGCCGAGGTCGAGCGCGCCCTGCAGGGTGCGCCCCAGGCCGGCGTGCGCCGCAACGAGAACGGGGACCGGGTCGTCTCCGTCTCCCTGCCCGTACGTCACGTCCAGCAGGTGCTGGGCGTCCTGACGCTGGAAGCGGGCGACGTGGACCAGACCCTGGACGCCCAGCGCCGCGCCCTGACCCCCTTCGCCCTGGTGGCCCTGGCGGTCAATCTTCTGGCCTCGCTGGTGCTGCATCTGTTCGTGGCTCGACCGGTCATGCGCCTTTCGGCGGCGGCGGACCAGGTGCGTCTGCAGCGCGCCCGCGCCATCTCCCTGCCCGACCTTGAGGACCGCAAGGACGAGATCGGCGACCTGGCCCGCGCCCTGGAGTCGATGACCGAAACCCTGTCGACGCGCATGGACGCCATCGAACGCTTCGCCGCCGATGTCAGCCACGAGATCAAGAACCCCCTGACCTCGATCCGCTCGGCGCTGGAAACCCTGCCCCTGGTCAAGACCGACGAGCAGAGAGGCCGCCTGACCAACCTGCTGCAACAGGACGTGAGGCGCCTGGATCGCCTGATCACCGACATCTCCAACGCCTCGCGTCTGGACGCCGAACTGTCGCGTGACCGGCCGCGCCTGATCGACCTCAACGAGTTGCTGGGCGACATCATCGCGGTCTATGAGGGCGGTCAGAAGCCGGGCGAGGCCGTGGTCCGCTTCGCCTCGACCGCCGAGGCGGCGCGCGTGCTGGGCCGCGATATTCCTCTGGGCCAGGTGTTCCGCAACCTGATCGACAACGCCCGCTCCTTCAGCCCGGCCGACGGCGAGGTCCGGGTGCGGCTGGAGCGCGACGACAGCCACCCCGACTGGCCCCTGCGCATCCGCGTCGAAGACGACGGTCCCGGAATTCCGCCGGAGAACCTCGAGACCGTGTTCGAGCGCTTCTACACCTCGCGGCCCAAGGGCACGGCCTTCGGCGCCAACTCGGGACTGGGCCTGTCCATCGTGCGTCAGATCATCGACGCCCACGGCGGGCGGGTCCATGCCGAGAACCGCACCGACGAAACCGGCGCCGTCGTCGGCGCCCGCTTTGAAGTCCTTCTGCCTCTGGCTGGACGACGCCCATGACAATGCAACCCATCCACGCCACCGCCGTCGCCCGCCACACGCCCGCCGGCTGGCGCGGCGCCCTGATCCAGGGGCCGTCCGGCGTCGGCAAGAGCGATCTGGCCCTGCGGCTGATCGGCCAGGGCTGGCGACTGATCGCCGATGACTGGACCCATCTGTGGGCCTCCAGCGGCGCCCTCTACGCCGCCGCCCCGACCGCGATCACCGGCAAGATCGAAGTGCGCGGCCTGGGCATCGTCGCCGCGCCGCTATGGCCGATGACCCGGATCGTGCTGGCCGTCGCCTGCACGCACGAGCCTGTCGAACGCCTGCCGGAAGCCGCCGCCTGGACCTGGGACGGCGTGATGATTCCGCAGTTGCGGCTGGACCCGCGCCCAGCCTCGGCGGGGCAGGTGGTCGCAACTGCGCTCGCCGCTCTTTGAACCGTGGCGCGATTGCCTTATGAAGGCCGGCTTGCAGATTAGTCGGAGCGCTCGATGCGCGCCGCTGGGAGCAGAAGCGCGGGGCGTATTGTCTTGGTGAAGCCTTCATGATCGGGCTGGTGATCGTCACCCACGGGGGACTGGCCTCGGAATTCCTGGCGGCGATGGAGCACGTGGTCGGCCCTCAAAGGGGCGTGGCCGCGATCTGCATCGGCCCCGAGGACGACATGGAACGACGTCGCCGCGACATCGTCGATGCAGCGGCCGCCGTGAACGACGGCGACGGCGTAATCCTGCTGACCGACATGTTCGGCGGCACGCCCTCCAACCTGGCCATTTCCGTGATGGAACAGACCCACGCCGAGGTTATCGCCGGGCTGAACCTGCCGATGCTGATCAAGCTGGCCAGCGTGCGGGGTCGCGAGAGCCTTGAGACCTGCGTCGCCCATGCGCAGGACGCGGGCCGCAAGTACATCTCGGTGGCCTCCTGGGTTCTGTCGGGGGAAAAATGAGCGACGCGCCGGTTCAAGCCACCGTCAACATCTGCAACCAGCGCGGCCTGCACGCCCGTGCCTCGGCCAAGTTCGTCAAACTGGCCTCCGGTTTCGAATCCGAGATCCGGGTCACCCGCGACGGCGTTACGGTCGATGCCCGTTCCATCATGGGCCTGCTGATGCTGGGCGCAGGGATTGGCTGCGGCGTCGAAATCGAAGCCGAGGGCGCTGATGCGGCTGAAGCGGTCGAAGCGCTCAGCGATCTGGTGGCGCGCAAGTTCGACGAGGACCAGTAGGGTCCTCGTCGCCTCGTCCGCGCCCTGAATTCAGGGCGTTTCGGTGATCAGCAGGGTGGCGTTGGCCGTGCCGCCGCCGAAGGTGCCGATCCAGACGTCATAGGTGCCGCTGCGCGGCTTGTCGAAACGGACCTGGGCGTCGCCATCGCCATAGCCGTCGTCGTCGCAGGACCACTCGCCGTCCGGCCCGTTGATGATCAGGGTCGTGTCCACCGAAGACAGGGTGCGGAACACCAGGGGCAGTCGCCCAGCCTCATAAGTGACTTCAAAATCCGGCGCGTCAGCGACCTTGCCGACACAGGCCGCCGGCAAGGGCGTATCGGCATAGGCGTCGATCGACCCGCCCGCCGTCACCGATACGCGATAGGGGTCCGGCGTGAAGCCGGCTCTCAGCACGATCTCGCCATAGGTCGCCGTCTTGCTGGAATCCTGGGCCTGGGCGCCGAATGGCGCCGAAAGCAGAAGTGCGGCCGCAGCCGCAAGCACCCGTGTTTTCATCATCCGCATCCCTGTCTCGCCGAACACCGGTCGAGATTGAAAGAGGTGCGCCGCACTGGCAGCGCCGTCAAGACGCCACATGCAGGGCGCGAAAAAGCCCGGATCGGCTCCGCCCTGCTCAAGAAAAACGGCCGCCCCGTCTGACAGGGCGGCCGCTCATCATCGACAGAAACCGGCGTGTCAGACGACAGCCGCCCCAGGAGCGCCTCCCCCCCCCTCGGGGATATCATCCAGCTCGCCTTCCCACTTGGCCACCACGGCGGCGGCGACGGAGTTACCGACCACGTTGGTGGCCGAGCGGCCCATGTCGAGCAGGTGATCGACGCCCAGGACGATGGCGATCCAGGCTTCCGGCAGACCGAAGTAGGTCAGAGTGGCCATGATGACGACCAGCGAGGCGCGCGGGATGCCGGCGATGCCCTTGGACGTCACCATCAGCAGCAGCAGCATGAAGACCTGCTGCGAGACGCTGAGGTGCACCCCGTGCGCCTGCATGATGAACATGGTGGCGAAGGTGCAGTAGAGCATCGAGCCGTCGAGGTTGAACGAATAGCCCAGCGGCAGGACGAAGCTGACGATGCGGCGACGCACGCCGACGGTGGGCAGGGCGTCCAGGATGCGCGGATAGGCGGCTTCCGAGCTGGCGGTCGAGAAGGCCAGCAGGGCCGGGGTGCGGATCACCTTGAACAGCGGCAGGACGCGACGGCCCAGCACCAGGGCGGCGGCCACGAACAGCAGGCCCCACAGCAGGGCCATCGAGCCGTAGAAGCCCAACACGAACTTGGCGTAGACGGCCAGCATCTCCAGACCTTGCGTGGCGATGGTCGAGGCCAGGGCCGCGAAGATGGCCAGCGGGGCCAGCTTCATCACGAACTCGGTCACCTTCAGCATGATGCTGGCGGCCTGTTCGACCAGGTTCAGCACCGCCGGCGCCTTGTCGTCCAGGGCGGCGACCGCCGTGCCGACGAACAGGGAGAAGACCACGATCTGCAGGATCTCGTTCTTGGCCATGGCGTCGAAGATCGACGTCGGCACCAGGTGGGTGACGAAGCCATGCAGCGAGAAGGCGTCGGTCGAGGCCGCCGGGGCCGTCGCCAGCGCCGCCTGCGGCAGGTGCATGCCCGCGCCCGGCTGCAGCAGTTGCACCATGATCAGGCCCAGCAGCAGAGACACCACCGAGGCGCCGATAAACCAGGTCATGGTCTTGACGCCGATCCGCCCGACCGAGGCGGCGTCCTCCATGTGAGCGATGCCCGCCACGAGAGTGGTGAAGACCAGAGGCGCAATGATCATCTTGATCAGGCGCAGAAAGACGTCCGTGATCAGATTGAGATTCTTGGCCGCCGCGGCAGCCTGGTCCGCGTCGAGGGACTGATTGACGCCCCAACCGACCAACACGCCGAGAATCATGGCGCCGATAATGAGGTAGGCGAATATTCGGTTCATTTTCAATGTTCCAACTGTACTCGGCTCACCCCGTCGGAACACTTCCCCCCGACCGTACGAGCTCCATCTATCGCATCAAAACAGGGTAGGGGTCGTTGAACCGTCCCCCTGCCCTGCCTTGTCGGTTTGTTGCTAAAGGCAATCGCGGCGCGCGCCTAGATCAGAACGTCACGCGCGACCCCAAGTCCCGAAACGGAAATCGCCACTGACCTCTAGTTCGCGCTCTTTCCCGCCGGCGATTGCTCCGCCTCGACACGTTGATAGCCCGCATCGATAACGGCCAGCATGGCCTGGGCTGCGCCCGCTTCGTCACCCGCGCCAATCCGTTCGACGATGCGAGCATGGGCTTCAACCGTGTCATGGTGAAGATCAGCCGCCCTCGTAGGCGGACTGAGGGTGAAGGCCTCCAGCAAGGCTGTTTCGATCACGCCCGCCACCGAACGGATCATCGGATTCTGGGACGCCGCCCCGATGGCCAGATGCAGGGCCAGATCGGCGCGCGCGAACTCCTGGGCTGAGGCGTGCTCGCGGCGCATCCAGTCCAGGGCCGCCTGCATGGCCGCCAGATCCGCCGCAGTACGGTGTTTCGCCGCCAGGGCGGCGGCGGTCGGCTCCAGGCTGCGGCGTACCTCGGCCAGGTGACGGCGGAACTCCGCATCCATGCCGATCGCCACGCGCCAGACCAGAACCTCCTTGTCGAAGAAATTCCAGTGGACGCTATCCGTCACCCTGGTGCCGACCCGCGTCTTCACGCTGAGGAAGCCCTTGGCCGACAAGGTCTTGAGCGCTTCGCGCAAGGCGGTCCGCGACACGCCGAAGCGGACCAAAAGGTCCGCCTCCATCGGCAGCTTGTCGCCGGGCGCCAGAGTTCCGCTCAGGATATCCTGCGCCAGGGCGCGCACGATCTGGTCATGCGCCGAAACCACGTGGCCGCTCGCGCGGGCCGGAGCCGTCGAAGGATGGGGCGAAGACATATCCATGGATTGATCCTCTAGCGGTCCGGCTGCATCGGTGCAAAGGCGCTGGCCAATCATTAGTATTATGATATTCAAAACGCGTCGCCAGCCTTCGGCGAAGTTCAGCCTGTCGCTCCCCATGACCCAGACCTCGCCAAAGCCGCTTCGCAGCCGGGCCTGGTTCGACAATCCGTCGAACCCCGACATGACCGCCCTCTATCTGGAGCGGTATCTGAACTATGGCCTGACGCTGGAAGAGCTACGCTCGGGCAAGCCCATCATTGGCATCGCCCAGACGGGCTCGGATCTCAGCCCCTGCAACCGCCACCACCTCGAACTGGCCAAGCGGGTGCGCGAAGGCATCCGCGAGGCGGGCGGCGTGGCCCTGGAATTCCCCGTCCATCCGATCCAGGAAACGGGCAAGCGCCCGACCGCCGGCCTGGATCGCAACCTGGCCTACATGGGTCTGGTCGAACTGCTGTACGGCTACCCGATCGACGGCGTCGTCCTGACCATCGGCTGCGACAAGACCACGCCGGCCTGCCTGATGGCGGCGGCGACCGTGGACATTCCCGCCATCGCCCTGTCGGTCGGCCCCATGCTGAACGGATGGCACAAGGGCGAGCGCGTCGGCTCGGGCAACATCATCTGGAAGGCCCGCGAGATGATGGCGGCGGGCGAGATCGGCTATGAGGCGTTCATCGACCTGGTCGCCACCTCGGCGCCCTCGGTCGGCTATTGCAACACCATGGGGACGGCGACGACGATGAACTCGCTGGCCGAGGCCCTGGGCATGTCCCTGCCCGGCTCGGCGGCCATCCCCGCCCCCTATCGCGAGCGGCCCCAGGTCGCCTATCTGACCGGCAAGCGCATCGTCGACATGGTGCGTGAGGACCTGAAGCCGTCAGACATCCTGACCCGCCAGGCCTTCGAGAACGCCATCGTCGTCAACTCGGCCATCGGCGGCTCGACCAACGCCCCCATCCACCTGACCGCTCTGGCCCGCCACGCGGGCGTTGATCTGCCTCTGCAGGCCTGGGAAGAGGTGGGCCACCACACGCCCCTGCTGGTGAACCTGCAGCCCGCCGGAAAGTACCTGGGCGAGGACTTCCATCAGGCCGGCGGCGTGCCCGCCGTGGTCGCCGAACTGATGCGGCGCGGCCAGATCCATGAGGATGCCCTGACCGTCAACGGCCGGACCATCGGCGACAACTGCCGGGACGCCAGCGTGGTCCTGCCCGACGTCATCCGCGACTTCGACACGGCCCTTGTGAACGACGCCGGTTTCCTGGTCCTGTCGGGCAATGTCTTTGACAGCGCCATCATGAAGACCAGCGTCATCAGCGCCGAGTTCCGAGACCGCTACCTGTCCGATCCTGCCAGCCCCGGCGCCTTTACCGGCAGTGTGGTCGTGTTCGACGGGCCCGAGGACTATCACCACCGCATCGACGATCCCGCCGAAGACGTCACCCCCGACAGCATCCTGGTGATGCGCGGTGCGGGTCCCGTCGGCCATCCCGGCGCGGCCGAAGTCGTCAACATGCGGCCGCCCGCTTATCTGATCAAACAGGGGGTCCACGCCCTGCCCTGCATCGGCGACGGGCGCCAGTCCGGCACCTCGGGCTCGCCCTCGATCCTGAACGCTTCGCCCGAGGCGGCGACGGGCGGCAATATCGCCCTGCTGAAGACCGGCGACCGGATGCGGATCGACCTGAATACGCGTCGCGTGGACGTGCTGATCGACGAGACCGAGATGGCCGAGCGCCGCGCCGCCTTCGAGGCCGCCGGCGGCTATCAGTACCCCGCGTCGCAGACGCCCTGGCAGGAGTTCCAGCGCGCCATGATCGGCGAGCTGGAGACGGGCGCCGTGCTGGAGCCCGCCGTCAAATACCACCGCATCGTCGATACCCTGGGCCTGCCCCGCGACAACCACTGAGGCTGGGCGCTAGTCAGGTCAGGGGATCAGCAGCCGTCGCATGGGCGGGACCGCCTCGATCAGATCGCGGGTCACCAGGGCCGAAAAGAAGTCCGCGCCCTCGCGCCCGACGTGGGTGTAGTCGAACGACACCCGCGCCTGACCCAGGGGCTCGACCGCCGCATTGTTCTGAGTGGTCGGGGTCGGCGCGCCGGGTACGGCGAGAACGCCCGTGCTGGACGCGATAGTCGTACCGGTCAGCAGGGCGGCGGCGACCTCGGGCGAGGGCGCCGCCTGGGCGAAGCGCGCCGACAGGGCGGGGCCCAGCGCCTGCACCGTCTCGGCGCTGGCGCGATTCAAATCGACCAGAGGCGTGTTCGTCTCAGCCGCCACGGCCCGCACCGCCTCGGCCCAGGGCGCCAGATCGTTCTGCAGGCGGCCATCAACGAACTGGCGGCGGACCAGGGGCGTCAGCAGGATGGGCGTCGCGCCGCGCGCCCGCGTCTCGACCACATAGCGCTTCAGATTGGCGGGAAACTCGGTCGCCAGATCGGTCGAGCGTCCCGGCTTGCCCGGTTGGTCGTTGTGGCCGAACTGGATCAGGACATAGGTGGCCGCGAAGCCCGGCGTCGACATCTCGGACAGGGCCAGGTCCCACGAGCCCTCGGCCACATAGCTGCCCGAACTGCGCCCGCCGCGCGCCAGGTTCACGCAGGCCGCGAACGAGGTGACATGATAGGCGCAGAAGCTCGGCCCCCAGCCGCCGACCACGGCCGTGGTGGAATCGCCCACCAGAATGATCTTGGACGCGCGGATCGGCTGGACGGGCGGCGCTTCGGCGGCGGGTGTCTGAACGGCGGCGAGGCTCAAGGCTGCGGTCAGGGCGGCGATCATTTCAGGTCTCCGAGGCGGTGATGCCGGCGGTCAGGGTCAGGACGCCGCCCGGCGCCAGCACCGTCAGGCCGCTATCCTCGCCCGCCGGGGCGTTGTGAGCGTTCGGGCGATGGGTCACGGGCTCGACGCAGACAAAACCCTCGCCGCGCGGCGCATAGACCTGGGCCCAGCGCGCGTTCGGCGATGCGGTCAGATCGACCCGCCAGCCGTCGTGGAGCAGCGTCGCCCGTCCGTCCCAGTCGGCGTAGGCGTGATCGACGAAGGGCGCATCCGCCACGGCGGCGCCGTCGCTCCAGTCGATAAGGCCTGCGGCGTCCGCCAGGCGCGACGGGATTTCACGCGCATCGGTCAGCCAGATCCGGGGGGCCGACAGCTGCAGCCGCGTTGCGGCCTCAACGGCGAAATAGGGATGCAGGCCCAGCCCTGCGGGCATGGGGGCGCCGTGCTCGTTGGCGAGGCTCAGACCCATCTCCAGCCCCGCCTCACTCAGCGTCAGCCGGTGCGAAGCCGTCCAGGCCCAGGGCCATTCCGGCCCGGCCTCAACGGCCAGGACCAGATCGATCGTCCCGTCGCCGGCGCTCACGACGGTCCAGCGAGATCGCCAACCGACGCCGTGCAGGGCATGGGGCTCAAAGCCCGCCGTCGCGGGCAGGCGCGCCGCCTCTCCCTGAAACACGAAGGCCCCGCCGTCGATGCGGTTGGCGTAGGGCGCCAGGGGAAAGCTCGACGCCGCCAGCGGGCTGTCCAATGCGTCCGGCGCCGGACGCAATACGTCGCGTCCGCGCCACGTCAGCGACGTGATCGAGGCCCCCAGATCGGGCTTCAGGCCGAGGGCCCAATCGCCGCGTTCGATCCTCACAGGGCGATCCGATGCTGTGGCAGACCGGGCGTCTCGACCCGCAGATGATAGAGGCCGCCCAGCGTCGGCTGGGCCGCACGCTTGTCGGCGTTCCCCAGCCAGGCCGTGGTGCAATAGAGATCGCGCCCATCCGCCCCCCCGAAGGCCGCCTTGGTCACCGTCTGGACCGGAAAGGGGATGGCGCCCAGACGCCGACCGTCCGGCGCAAACCGCGCCACGCCCCAGCCGTTGAACAGGCCGACGTGCAGCACCCCATCGGCGTCCATGCTCGGCCCGTCGCAGTAGCCGTCCTCGGTCACGGCGAAGACCCTTCGGTTCGACAGCGCGCCGTCGTCGTGATCGAAGGCCAGGACCGTCTTTTCCAGCGTGTCGTGATGATAGAGGGTCCGTCCGTCGGGGCTGAGACACGGCCCGTTGGTGACGCCGTAGCCGTCGTCGTGGCGCGTCAACTCGCCCCTGAACCAGCGATAGAGGGCGCCGGTCCGGCCCTGTTCGCTGTCGTCCATCGACCCGAACCACAGGGCGCCGTCGGGCGCGACAAAGCCGTCGTTGAGCCGGTTCTGAGGCCGATCCATCTCGACCGGCTGGAACAGGGAAAAGTCGCCCATGTCCACGTCGAAGCGATAAAGGCCGCCGCGCACGCCGCAGATCAGCGACCCGTCCTCGGCCGGAAGCGCGAAACCGATCTGGTCCGGGGCGTCCCACGAAGCCTTTCCGCCGCTTGCGGGCGTATAGCGATGCAGCCGCCGCCCCTTGATGTCGACGAACCACAGACAGGCCCGGTCGGCGTCCCACACCGGCCCCTCGCCCAGTTCGGCCTGGACGTCCCAGACGAGGGTTGGCGCGGTCATGCCCGTCAGCCCGCCGAATAGCTGGTCTTGACCTGGGTGTAGAACTCCACCGCCGCGAAGCCCTGTTCGCGCGGGCCGTAGCTGGACTTCTTCGTGCCGCCGAAGGGCACGTGATAGTCAACGCCCGCCGTCGCCAAATTGACCATGGTCATGCCCGCCCTGGCGTTCCTCTGGAAGTCGCGGGCGTATTTCAGCGACTGGGTGACGATGCCGGCCGACAGACCGAACTCGACGCCGTTGGCGACGGCCAGGGCCTCTTCATAGCTGGCGACGCGGATGGTCGAGGCGACGGGGCCGAAGACCTCTTCGGTGTTGATGCGCGCATCCGGCAGGGTGTCGGTGATCAGGGTCGGCTGGACGTACCAGCCGGGCTTGTCGAGCTTCAGACGCTCCCCGCCGGTGGCGATCCGACCGCCGCCGTCCCGGGCGATGTCGATGTAGTTGTAGGAGACGTCGCGCTGGGCCTCGGTCACGGCCGGGCCCATCTGGGTGTTGGGGTCGAGCGCGTCGCCGACGCGAAGCGCCGCGACCTTCTCGGCCAGAAGCGCGACGAAGCGGTCGTGAATGCCGTCCTGCACGATCAGGCGGCTGGAGGCGGTGCAGCGCTGGCCGGTGGCGAAGAAGCTGCCGTCCAGGGCGATGGCCACGGCGCGGTCCAGATCGGCGTCATCCAGCACGATCAGCGGATTCTTGCCGCCCATCTCCAGCTGCACCCGCGCCTGACGCTTCATCGCGCCTTCGGCCACGCCGGCGCCGACGCCTTGCGAGCCGGTGAAGCTGATGCCGTCGACGCCGGGATGGGCCACGATGGCGCGGCCCACGTCGCCGTCGCCGATAACCATGTTGACCACGCCCCTGGGCAGGCCCGCCTCATGCAGGATGGCGATCAGGGCCTCGGCGGTCGCGGGCGTCGGGCCGGCGGGCTTGATGACGACCGTATTGCCGAAGGCGATGGCCGGGGCGATCTTCCAGGCCGGGATGGCGATGGGGAAGTTCCACGGCGTGATCAGGCCGAACACCCCGACCGCCTGACGATAGGTCTGGATCTCCACGCCCGGACGGGTCGAGGTCAGGTTCTGGCCGTGAACCCGCAGGGCCTCGCCCGCGAAATACTTCAGGATGCGGGCGGCGCGCATGGTCTCGCCCATGCCCTCCGGCAGGGTCTTGCCCTCCTCGCGCGACAGCAGACGGCCAATCAGCGGCGCGCGCTCCATCAGCAAAGAGCCCGCCCGGTCCAGCACGTCGAAGCGCACCTCCGGCGAGGCGTCGGCCCAGCCGGGGAAGGCGGCGCGCGCCGCCTGAACCGCCTGATCCACCTCGGCGGCCCCGCCCTTGGGCGTGCGGGCCACGACGTCTCGCGTATCGGACGGGTTCAGGCTCTCGCCCGCCAGCGCTCCGCCCACCTTCTCGCCGCCGATCCAGTGCGAAAGTTCAAGCGTGTCGGTCATGAGAAAGTCCTTTCAGAAAGCAGCGGGGCGGCGGGGGAGCGCCGCCCCGCCTTCGGGGAGGTCAGTAGCAGAACGAGCCGGCGTCAGCCCATGTCTTCCAGTTCACGACCACGCGTCTCCTTCACCCAGGCCTGAACCAGGAAGAAGGAGATCAGGGCGCTGACCGCATAGAAGCCGTAGGTCACGACCAGACCCAGCGACGCCGCCATCCACGGGAAGCTGACCGAGATGGCGAAGTTGGCGATCCACTGGGCGAAGCCGGCGACGGCCAGGGCCGAACCGCGCATCTGATTGGGGAACATCTCACCCAGCATGACCCACATGACCGGACCCCAGCTGAGGTTGAAGAAGACCACATAGGCGTTGGCCGCGATCAGGGCGGTCAGGCCGGTCTGGTCGTCCAGATGCAGAGAGCCATCCACCATGACGGCGCGCGAGAAGCACCAGGCGAGAACCCCCAGGGTCACGAACATACCCGCCGAGCCGATCAGCAGCAGAGGCTTGCGGCCGATCTTGTCGATCACCGCCACAGCGCCGAGACAGGCCGCGATCGACAGGACACCGGACAGGATGTTGATCTGCAGGGCGTCGTTCTCGGAAAAGCCGACCGACTGCCACAGCACCGCACCGTAGTAGAAGACGATGTTGATCCCGACCAGTTGCTGGAAGACAGCCAGGATCAGACCGGCCCAGACGATGGGACGCACCTTGCGCGTCGCCGGGTCCAGAAGATCGGCGAAGCGCGGCTTGTGATCCCCCGCCAGCGAGGCGCGGATTTCGGCGACCTTGCGGACGCCGGCGCCGTGGCCGAACAGCCTGGACAGCACGGCCTCGGCCTGAGCATCCTTCTTCTTGACCACCAGGAAGCGCGGGCTTTCCGGAATAGCCAGCAGGGCAAGGAAATAGATCCCGGCCGGCACGACCTGCAGCCAGAACATCCAGCGCCAGGCCGGATAGCCCAGCCAGAACTCCGCCGTCGATCCACCCGCCGTCTTGGCCAGAGCGTAGTTGGCGACGAAGGCCCCGGTCAGGCCTGTGATGATCATGATCTGCTGCACAGACGACAGCCGCCCCCGGATCGAGGCGGGGGTGACTTCGGAAATATAGGCCGGCGACAGGACCGAGGCCGCGCCGACGCCCAGACCGCCGATGAAGCGGGCGATGATGAAGTGGGCCGAACTGTCCGCCGCCCCGGCCCAGATCGCCGAAATGATGAACATGACGGCGGCGATCTGCATCACCGTGCGACGGCCGACAGCGTCCGCCAGCCGTCCCGCCGCAAAGGCCCCGAAGGCGCAGCCCAGCAGGATGGCTCCGACGTTGAAGCCTGTGCCGAGCGCCGACAGGTTGAAGGCCGCCTCCAGCCCGTCCTGCGTGCCGTTGATGACGCCGGAATCATAGCCGAACATGAAGCCGCCGATGGTGGCCACCGCCACGATCAGGGCAATGAAGGCCATGTTGACGCGGTCGTTCCCCGCGATATCCGGGCCTGAAGCCCCTGTCGGTCCCGCCATTTTCGTCCCTCCCCAGGTCCGTCGTGTTGGCCGCCCGTCGTTGATCGCGGGCGGTGATGATTCAGATTTGCGTCAGCGCCAGCCCGCGTCCACGAAATACTCATGTCCGGTGATGAAGCGGGCGTCGTCAGAGGCCAGGAACAGGGCCAGGGCCGCCACGTCGCGCGGCTCTATGCGCCCTTTCAGGCACTGGGCGGCGACGATCTCGGCCTCGCCTTCAGGCGTGTACCACTTCATCTGCCGCGGGGTTCTGACATTGCCCGGCACGATGCAGGCGACCCGCACGCCGTCGGCGCCCAGCTCACGGGCCAGGGCTCGCGTCATGCCCTCGATGCCCGCCTTGGCCGTCTCGTAGATGGACAGATCGGGCAGGCCCAGATGCCAGCTGATCGAGCCAAGGTTCAGGATCACCCCCCGTCCCTGCGCGCGCATGGCCGGCGCCACCGACTGGGCGGCGAAATAGAGATGGCGCAGGTTCACCGCGATCCGGTCGTCCCAATAGGCGGGCGTGACCTCAGCCAGGGCATGACGGTCGTCGCTGGCGGCGTTGTTGATCAGAATGTCGATCGGACCGTGGTGGGCGACAACCTCGACCAGGGCCGCCTGAAGGGCTTCGACCTGCGTCAGGTCGCAGACCTTGAAGACCGGCGCCGGGCTGAGATCGGCCAGCGACGCCTCCAGAGCCCTGGATTCCGCCTCGGCGATATCGAAGAAGATCACCCGCGCGCCCTGCCGCGCGAAGGCCTCGACCAGGCCCACGCCGATGCCCGAGCCGCCGCCGGTAATGACGGCCAGCCGCCCCTTCAGCGAGGGATAGGTCGCGCCGCTCATGCCACGCCTCCCAGCAGGCCGCGCACGGCCAGATTGCGCATCAGACCGCCGACGCCCAGGATCCAGGGCGGCGCCCGATCGCAGGTGACGACGATGTTCTCCAGCACGCCCAGCCGTTCAGACGACACCCGCACCCGATCGCCGACCTTGTGCGTGAAACCCTTGCCCGCCTCGCCGCGATCCTCGACCGGAGCGAACATGGTGCCGAGGTAAAGGGCGAAGCCGTCCGGGTACTGATGAGCACTCAGAGTCTGGGTCACCAGATCCTCGGGATCACGACTGATCAACCGCATCGAGCTTTCGCCCATCATGACGAAGCCGTCCGCACCCTCGACATCAAGCCGGACCGTGGCGGCGCGGACATCGTCCATGCTGAAGCCTGCGTCGAACAGGCGGATAAAGGGACCGACCGCCGCTGAGGCGTTGTTGTCCTTGGCCTTGCCCAGCAGCAAGGCCGAGCGCCCTTCGATGTCACGCAGGTTGACGTCGTTGCCCAGACTTGCGCCGACGGGGCGACCCGCCGGATCGCAGACGATCACCACCTCCGGCTCCGGGTTGTTCCAGTCGGAATCGGCGCGCACTCCGACCGCCGCGCCCGCGCCGACCGAGGCCAGCACCGGCGCCTTGGTGAAGATCTCGGCATGGGGGCCGATGGCGACCTCCAGATACTGCGACCACAGGCCGTCGGCGATCAGTTGCGCCTTGACCGCCTCCGCCTGAACGGAGCCAGGCCTCAGGTCTTTCAGCTCGCCGCCGATGCGCTCCAGCAGCCCCTGACGGATGGCGTTGGAGGCGGCGGCGTCGCCACGCGCTCGTTCCTCGATCACCCGCTCCAGCGCCGAAACGGCGAAGGTCACGCCCGAGGCCTTTATGCATTGCAGGTCCAACGGCGACAGCAGGGCCAGGCCCTCGTCGCCCCAGGCCGTCGCGACCCTGATATCCTCGACCGCGCCCAGATCATGGCCCTCGGCGGCGGCCAGATCGGGCCGCGCCAGAGCCATCGCCGTCGTCGGCGCGAAGGCCGAAATATCGACAAGCCGACCATTCCGCAGCAGCACGGGCGCCGGCCCGTCGGCGGTCTCGATCCTGCCCAGCAGGACAGCCGCGCGCCAGTCGCACGGCAGGATGGCGGTCAAATCCAAGGCGCGTCTCCCACGACCGGATGTCGTGTTAGCGCTAACATTCTCCACCTGGAAACCGGTGTCAATCGGGTGGCGCCGTACTTTCGCGTTCGATCAGGCGATGCGCTACGAATTCCGCATCGACCTCTGCCTTGCCCGCGAGAAGCATGGCCGCATGGTGGGCCATCTCGGCGACCGGCTGACGGATCGTGGTCAGGGCGGGCCAGACGCTGGCGGCCAGATAGGTGTCGTCGAACCCGGCCACCGAAACATCGGCGGGCGTCTGCAAGCCCTCGGCGTGAACCGCCGCCAGGGCGCCCGCGGCCATGTCGTCATTGCCCGCGAACAGGGCTGTCGGGCGCGGGCGCGCCGCCAGCAGCCGCCGCGCCGCCTCGAAGCCTGAGCGATAGGTGAAGTCGCCACGATCGATCTGCAGTTCAACGCCCGGAGCCGCCTCGACCACGGCCTGTGCGCCCCGGCGCCGGTCGGCGCTGGCGCTCTGATCGGCTCGACCTTCGATCAGACCGATACGGCGATGACCCAGCTCGATCAGACGTCGCGTCATCTCGGCGGCGGCGCTGACATCGTCCACGCGCAAGGCCCCCGACATGCCCCTGGCGGGCGGCGCAGCCAGCAGCACCGCTTTCAGGCCCGCCGCCCGTATCGCGTTCAGCGTGGCCGCCGACTCGCCCAGCGGCGGCGGCACGATCAGACCCTGCGCTCCGCCCGCGGCCAGGCGCCGCACGGCCTCGGCCTCCTGCGCCGGATCCCCCGCCTGGGATGGCTCGATCATCAGCAGCAGGCCCGCCGCCCGCGCCCCGGCCAGGGCGCCGGACAGGACCTCGGCCAGATAGGCGTTGCTGGGGTTGGCGTAGAGCAGGCCAATCCGCCCGCCGCCCCCGCGCGCCAGAATCCGCGCCGCAGGATCGGGTGTATAGCCTGCCGCGTCGATCACCGCCTGAACCCGCTCGCGCGTCGCCGCGCTGACCCGCGCCCCGCCGTTGATGACGCGCGACACCGTCATCGCCGACACCCCCGCGCGGCGGGCGATGTCGTCGATCGTGGGGTTGCGGTCGTCAGAGCTCATGACGGTCACTGGTCGCGACAAGCATCGCCGCCGTCAAGGCGCGGGCGCGATCCACAGCGCCAGCGGTCGTCCCGCGAGGGCGGCGGGCGGCGTCAGGCGGGTCGCCCCATCGGACGCGATGGCCTCGACCACCGCCCCTTCGGCGATCCACCTCAACGCCTTCCCGGCCGCAACCGGCCGCGCCAGTTCCGTCCCCGCGCCATCCATGCTGTAGATCAAGACCGTTCCATCCGGCGCCGACGACGCCCAGGCCGCGCCGGTCGGCGTCATCAGGCCCGCATCAGGCCGCAGCGAAGCCCGCACCTCGGCGCGCACCGCCGCCTCGACCGCGCGGCTCAGCCCCGGCCAGGCGTCGTCCTCGTTCAGCACCACCAGGTCGGCACGCCGGTCGCGGTATTCGCGATAGGCGCGGTAGCGCATGGCCGGGGTCGAGCGCCACAGGGTCCGCCGCACCTCCCCCGAATCCGCGCCTTCGGCCAGATCCCGAGGTCGGGCGATCGCATCCACCTGCTCGCGCGGCGCCTTGTCCAAACCCCCACGCACCGCAAATAGCGTCCCATCGGGACGATAGACCCAGTGATGGAAGCCGACCGCGTCCACGATGCGCGCTCGCGCCGGATCATCCAGAACGGCGTCCATCTGATCCTTGGGAATCTCTAGCGCGACACGGATATCGGCGCCGCTCTCAGCCTCCCAGGCGGCGACCTGATCCAGCCAGAACTGCACGAAGGACAGCGGCCCGGTGTATTCCGGATCCAGCCCGATCACGACATTGGGCCGCCCCTTCAGCGTCTCCAGCGTATGGCGGATATAGCGGCGGTGAAGGTCGCGCCGCACCGGGTCGGACACGTCCCAGAAGACCTCGGCGGCGGGGACCTCGTTGGGCATTCCCGTTGTCTGCAGGGCGTTGACCGGCCGCCACGGGAAGTCGACGTAGTGGGAGCGGCTCTCCAGCAGCCAGTGCTGCAGATAGAACTTGTGATACAGGACCACGCCCTGCTGCTCGGCCAGATCGGCGAACCGGGCGATGCGGTCGAAGAACCAGGGATTGAAGCGTTCCAGATCGAACTTGCTGAGGCCGTCCCAGGCCCGCCCGCGCCCGCTGCGCGCCCAGGGCAGTTCCATGAACGGCCCCCAGACCTCGCCGTCGCGCTGGTCCGGAGAGCCGTAGAAGTCGTGGTCGACGCGGCGACGGTCGTACCAGAGGCCATAGTTGTGCTGCACCACATCGCCGGTCATCAGGCCGGAGGCGAAGGCGTCCAGATCATCGGTCAACCCACGCCCCTCCAGCCCCGGCGCGAAGCGGGTGATGAAGGGGCCGGACGCCTCGGCCAGGGCCGGGATCATCTGGGCCTGAAAGAAGGCGAAGCCGATGCGACGGCGCCAGGCCGGTTGGCCGTCGATGACGAAGCGGCCGCCCTCGACCGTCAGGGGATGGCGGACGATCGGTCGCGCCATCGCCGTGCGCCAGGCCGCGACGTCGGCCTCGCCGAGACGCAGCCCGCCCGAAACCTCGGCGTTAAACACAACCGGGGTCAGCGCCGCCAGCCCGACCGCGCCGAGCCGCCGCCCAAGCTGGATCCGATAGAGGCTGGCCGGTTCCTGCGGCTGGGCGCGGTGGAAGTCGCGCCCAGGCATGACGCGGGCGTCTTCCAGCACCCCGTCGCCGACGCGCTCGCCGCGGCAGCCGACGGCGACATTGGCCGCGCCCGGCGGATTGCGCACCTCGACGACCGTCGCCTCGCAGTTCCACAGGACCGAGTTGGCCGCCGACCAGCCGACGCCCTGCCCGTCCCGGCCCCGATGGGTCAGGCTCAGGCCGCCGCCGCGCACCTTGACCCCGTCGAACAGGACGCCGGTGGCCCAGCTTTCCTGCGTTCCGCTGTCGCCGCGCGCATCTGTGGCGGTGCAGTCGAGAAAGACGTTGGGGCCGGCCGCGACATGGCCAATGGCGAAGTCGTGGATGCCGTCATTGCTGGCGCAGCGCTGGAACAGGGTCTGCTGGCCCGCTGTATAGAAGGTGCGCCGACGCAGGCCGCCGATCTCGGAAACAGGGCGACGAGCGTCCAGATCCTGCGCCGTGACCCGGCGGCTGTCCGGCCCAAGGTCGATGGCCGAGCCGACAAAGCCCTCGAAGGCGAGGTTCCGCAGCCAGACATCCTCCGCCCGATCGACGGCGACACCAGTCCAGCTGTGGTCCTCGTCAGCGGGCCGCTCCGGGTCGTGATGCGAGACAAGGGTCAGGTTCTCGACGCCCACCTCGCGGATGCGCGACGCCGAGGGACCACGCCGCACCACGGCGCCGTCGCCCGCCGCCAGCGCCATGGTCAGCGGCGCGTCAAGCACGACACTGCGCCCCTCCAGAGCCACGACACGGCGCTCCCAGACCACGTCGCGCGATCCCGGCTTCCAGTTCAGCCGGGTCTCGGGCCGCCAGCCGACGAAGGCGTCCATGCCAAGAGCGGCGATCCATTCGGCGGTGCTGGGACGGCGTATGGTCACCGCATCGCCAACGCCCAGGCCCTCGGTCGTTTCCAGGGGCAGACGCACGGCCCCGACCGGCGTCTCCCCCATGATCTTGCTGCCAACGCCAGTCGAAGCATCGGGCGCCGCGCCACGCGCGCCGACCGCAATCAGGGCGCGCCGGCCCACGCCCGTGGCCACGATGACCGTCGCCTGCCGGCCCTCGCCGCGCAGGACCACGCCGCCGACCTCGAACCGGATCTGGCCCTCGACCTGAAACTCGCCGGGAGCCAACAGCACAGCGCCTCGGCGGCCTTCGGCATCCGGCGCCGCCTGCGCCGCGCGATCCAGCGCCGCCATGATGCGGTCGGTGTCGTCGCCCTCGCCGGGTTCGACCCGGATCAGAACCGGCAGGACGGGCGCAGCCGTGCCGCCGCCGCGATAGCCCGCGTGGGAAAAATCGATGGGCGGCGTCAGGGCGATGAAGTCCGACGCCGTCTGGGCGGACGCCGCCCCCGCGACCGACGCTGCGACGATCAGCCCCGCGATCCAGATCCGGACCATGTCTTCCTCCCCCCTAGGCACGGCTTAAAAGTATTATTATATTAGTTGATGAGTCCAGCGGTCGTCGCGCGATCGGCGCCGTCGCCAGAACGGCAGGACCGAGGAGGGAGTGGTTTCACGCATGCTGACCCGACGCGCCTGTCTGGCCGCCGCCGCCGCGACGCCCTTGCTGGCCGCCGCCCCTGTCGCGGCGGCGACGGAGGTCGAGGCCGCACGCCAAGCCATGCGCCGGGCCACCCGCTTCATGACCGAAAAGGCGGCGACCAACGGCGGCTATGTCTGGTCCTACCTCTCCGACTTCTCGCGGCGCTGGGGCGAGATGGAAGCCTGGCCCGGCATGATCTGGACCCAGGCGCCGGGCACGCCCGAGATGGGCCAGATCTTTCTCGACGCCTGGCGCGCCACCGGCGAGGTCCAGTATCTGGACGCCGCCGTTGCGGCTGGCGACGCCCTGATCAAGGGCCAGCATCCCAGCGGCGGCTGGAACTATGTCATCGACTTCGACGGCGAAGCCTCGCTGCGTCGCTGGTACGAGACCATCGGCCGGAACGGCTGGCGGCTGGAAGAATTCCAGCACTACTACGGCAACGCCACCTTCGATGATCACGCCACGGTCGAGTGCGGCCGCTTTCTGCTGCGGCTGGCCCTGACGACCGACCTGCCGCGTGTCCGCGCCGCCGTGGACCGGACCATCGCCTTCGTTCTGGACAGCCAGCTGCCCGGCGGCGGCTGGCCCCAGCGCTGGCCGCGCGCGGGCGAGTTCCGCAACCACGGTCGTCCCGACTACACCGGTCTGATCACCCTCAACGACGAGGTGATGGACGAGAACATCGACTTCCTGCTGCTGGTCCTGCAGCAATGGAACCGCCCGGACGTCGAGCCTGCAATCCGCCGCGCCATGGCCTGTTACCGCGACCTGCAGCAGCCGGCGCCGACGCCGGGCTGGGCCCTGCAGTATACGCCGGACTTCAGGCCCGCCTGGGGCCGGACCTATGAACCCGCCGCCGTCTCGCCCCACCTCACCGTCGTCGCCGTGGAGCGGATGCTGGACTTCTATCGCCTGACCGGCGACCGCAGCTTCCTGGCCCGGCTGGACGAGGCGCTGGACTGGCTCGCGCAGGTCGAGGCTCCCGTCGCCGCCCATCACGAAGGCCGCAACTATTTCCGTTTTGTCGAACCGGGGACCAACCGTTTCATCGCTGTGCATCGGCGCGGCTCCAACGCCCGGAACGGCGAATACTACGTCGACCACGACATGACCGGTCAGCGCGGCGAGAAGCATATCGACCTGGCCCGCCTGCGCCGACGGGTCGAGCAGGTCGCCGCCCTGTCACCGGAAGAGGCCGTGCGCCACTCCGCCCTGATGGGGCGCGGCCCCAGCCTGCTGCCCGACTATGTCATCACGCGTCCGCAAGGCGGTTCCGACCTCAACGTCACGGCCTCGCGCCCGGGAATGACACCGGTTACATTGCTGATCGAGGGGCTGAATGCAGAGGGGTATTGGCCGGTGGAACTGCGCACGACCAGCCATGCCTATCGCGGCGACGGCCCGGCCGAACCGCCGCCCGGCTTCGTCGATCGCGGCCAGGTCGGGGATGAATGGGACACCTCGCCCTTCACCGAAGCTCGCGGGCCGATGGGGATCTCGACCGGCGCCTATATCAACAACATGGCCCGGCTGATCGCCCATGTGCGCGAGGCGAGACCGGCATGAGGCGCGGCCTGATCCTCCTCGGCGCTCTCGCCGCCTTCGCGACCGGCGCCGCCGCGCAAGACCGCGCTCCCGATGGCCGCGCCTATCGCGCCCAGCCCCTGACGACCGAGCTGTTCATCGCCGACCCCTCGGCGCACGTCTTCGACGGGCGCATCTACGTCTATGGCTCCCATGACATTCAGGGGCCGTCCGCCGACGACCAGCCGGGCAAGGGCTTCGTCATGAAGGATTACCTGGTCCTGTCGATGGACCGCATCGGCGGGCCGGTCACGGTTCATCCGACCGCCCTCACCCTGTCCGCCGTGCCCTGGGCGGATCGCCAGCTCTGGGCGCCCGACGCCGCCTTCAAGGACGGGCGCTACTACCTCTACTTCCCCGCCAAGGATCGCGAGGGCGTCTTCCGCATAGGCGTGGCCACCGGCGACCGTCCGGAAGGTCCCTTCACGCCCGAGCCCCAACCAATCCTCGGCGCCTACAGCATCGACCCTAGCGTCTTCGTGGACGAGGATGGCGCGGCCTATCTCTATGTCGGCGGCATCCACGGCGGACAGTTGCAGCGCTGGACCAGCGGTCGCTACGACCCGGCAGCGGGCGACACGGACCTGAACCAGCCCGAGGCGGCGTCCCTGATGCCCAAGGTGGCCCGCCTCAGCGACGACATGCTGACCCTGGCCGAGCCGATGCGCGACGCGGTAATCCTGAACGAGCAGGGCCAGCCGCTGAAGGGCGGTGATCTGGACCGCCGCTTCTTCGAAGCCGCCTGGCTGCACAAGTACAACGGCCTCTACTACCTCAGCTATTCGACCGGCGACACGCACTTCATCGCCTACGCCACGGCGACCACGCCCTATGGCCCCTTCACCTATCGAGGCCGGGTCCTGCTGCCGGTTCAGGGCTGGACCACGCACCATTCCATCGTCGAGGTCGAGGGCCAATGGCGGCTCTTCTACCACGACACCCAGTTGTCGAACCGCACCCATCTGCGCAGCGCCAAGGTCGTCGATCTGCACCACGAGGCCGACGGTTCGATCCGCACCATCGATCCCTTCATCGCGCCCCCGCCTATCGCGCCTTGACCCCCGTTCGGTTCGCGTCACGCATAAAGAAAAGAGGAAACGTCCATGAGCCCCATCAATCGCCGCGCCGCCCTGAGCGGCCTGCTGGGCGGCGTCGCCGCCTCGGCCCTGCCGGTCGGCGCCGTCTTCGCTCAGACCAATGAAGAAGCCGCGCCTCTGGGCCGCGAATGGGCCGGGATGAAGTGGCGCAAGGGGATCGAAGGCCAACGCATGGCCGATCTGGGCGACGGCACCTTCCTGAACCCCATCATGTCGGGCGACCACCCGGACCCGTCGATCCTAAAAGCCGGCGACGACTACTACATGACCTTCTCGTCGTTCGAGTCGGTGCCGGGCATCCACATCTGGCACTCACGCGACCTGGTGAACTGGCGGCCGATCACGGCGGCCCTGACCACCAATATCGGCTCGGTCTGGGCACCCGAGCTGATCAAGCACGAAGGCCGCTTCTACTGCTACATCCCGGCCCGCTTCCCCAACTACCGCTCCAACTACGTCATCTGGGCCGACAGGATCGAAGGGCCGTGGAGCGAGCCGGTCGATCTGAAGATTCCGGCCAATATCGACCCCGGCCACATCGTCGGCGAGGACGGCAAGCGCTACCTGTTCCTGAACGGCGGCGACCGGGTGCGGCTGACCGACGACGGCCTGGCCACCGACGGCCCGCTGGAGCAGGTCTATGACGCCTGGCGCTATCCCGAGGACTGGATCGTCGAGGGGCACGCCCAGGAAGGACCCAAGCTGCTCAAGCGCGGCGACTACTTCTACATGATCACCGCCATCGGCGGCACGGCGGGTCCGCCGACCGGCCACATGGTCATCGCCGCCCGGTCCAGGTCGATCCACGGCCCTTGGGAGGAATGCCCGCACAACCCCATCGTCCGCACTCGCAGCGGGGCCGAAAAGTGGTGGTCTCGCGGCCACGCCACCCTGGTCGAGGGCCCCACCGACGGCGACTGGTGGATGGTCTATCACGGCTATGAAAACGCCTACTGGAGTCTGGGCCGCCAGACCCTGCTGGACCCGATCGAGTGGACCGACGACGGCTGGTTCCGCGCCAAGGGCGGCGACCTGTCCAGACCCATCCCCATGCCGCGCGGCGGCCAGGCCGTGCCGCACGGCATGGCCCTGTCAGACGACTTCACCACCGACAAGTTCGGCACCCAGTGGAGCTTCTACGACCCACAACCGAACGAGAAGGACCGCCTGCGCCGCGAAAACGGCGTCCTGCACATGAAGGCCAAGGGCAAGGCCCCGGTCGACTGCTCGCCGCTGACCTTCGTCCAGGGCGAACAAGCCTATCAGATCGAGTGCGAGATCGAGATCGACCCCGGCGCCGTGGCCGGCCTGATCCTCTTCTACGACCGGGCCCTCTATGCCGGTCTGGGTTTCGACCCGACGCGTTACGTCACCCACCAGTACGGCATCGAGCGCGGGCGCCCCGCCAATCCGCATGGCCGCCGCATGTTCATGCGCCTGACCAACGCCTATCAGAACGTCTATTTCGACACCTCGGCCGACGGGGTGAACTGGAAGCGTTTCGACCGGGGCATGGAAGTCTCGGGCTATAACCAGAACGTCCGCGGCGGCTTCATGATGCTGCGCCCCGGCCTCTACGCCGCCGGCGAGGGCGAGGCGCGGTTCAAGAACTTCAAGTTCCGCGCCCTGTGATGCGAAGGGGGCGGAGCCGAGACACTCCGCCCCCCTCTTTTCTCAGCTTGGCGCGCCGTCCTTCCGGGTCAGGCTCGCCAGGTCCCAGTCGGCCTCGACGAAGAGGCGACGCGTCTCGCCCACGACCGGATAGCCGCCGACCTCGCGCTCGTCGTCGATGATGCGGCCGGTTCCGGTGCGCACCTCCTCCAGAATCCGCCGATCCACGGCGTCGCGCGCCCAGGGCCGCGCGCCAGCCTCTGCCATGACCCAGGCTTCCACCTCGCTTGAGGGCCGGACCCGGAACCCGACAGGCCAGTGCGGCGAGGTGCTCAGTCGCCTGATCTTGGGCTCACGGTCGGAGATGACCCCGAGCTCTTGCATAGTCCGGCCACCGGCATGCTGCGCCGGATTGTCGTGAACATAGAGGTCCAGATCCCCCTGCCCCTCCACGATCAGGAAGGGCAGGTCGGCGCGCGTCGAAGGCCCGCCCCGCGTCACGTTGCCGACGATCGACAGCTGTCCGACTTCCCAAGGATGATCGCCCCATTCCGAGGCGTTCAGCGCATAATGCATGCAGCGGTTGCCGGGGTTGTAGATCAGGTTGTTGGCGCTGACCGCGTGGACACCGCCCTTGAACAACTGGTTCCGCTCATGGTCGTGGGCGTAGAGGTTGCCGACGATCAGCACCTGGGTGGCGTTGTCGTGAATCAGCGTGCCCTTGGAATGTTCGCCCTTGACGTGGCTGGCGTTCGACAGGCCTTCGGACACGATGTTGCGGCTGAAGGTGATGCGGCGCGAGGTATGCGTTCGCCACTGCTCCACCCTATCGCCGCCGTCGAAACGCGGACCGGACGCCGACAGGTTCTCGTCCGTCGCCCAGCTGAAGGAGCACTGGTCCACGATCACGTCATGCGCGCCCGAGGTGGTCAGGCCGTCGACCTCCCAGCCGCTTTTCCCCGCCGCTCCGTCTGCGCCGGGCCGGATGCGGACATGGCGCACGATGACGTCATGAGTGCGCAGGCTGATCCCGCCCCGGATCAGGGTGATTCCCGGTTCGGGCGCGGTCTGACCGGCGAGGGTCAGGAAGGGGTTCGCCACCCGGATGTCGCGGCGCTGCAGGTCGATGACGCCGCCGACCTCGAACACCACGATGCGCGGCCCCTCGGCCTCCAGCGCGGCCCGCAGCGAGCCCTCCCCCTCGTCCGCCAGGGTGGTGACGCGGATGATCCGGCCGCCACGTCCACCGGGGGTCGAGGCGGCCCAGCCCAAGGCGCCGGGAAAGGCCAGGGCTTCGCCTTCCGCCAAGACGGGCAGGGGCAGAGCCCCGACCGCAACGGCGGTCAGCATCAGACGGCGACGATCGATCATGTCAGCGGCTCCAGCGGCGGCAGGGGTCTGGCGAAGGGCTGGTCCCCTGCGACGACGATGCGGCCCTCGGCGTCGAAGTCCACACGGATCAGGCCGGGCTTCTCGCGGAAATGGCTCTGCTCGTCGTTGCCGAAGAAGGTGGACCACCACCGCCCCTCGCGGTCCTTGAAGACATTGCCGCCCCCGGCGCATGGCGCGGCCTCGTGCTTCATCCGATAGGGGCCGTGCAGGGCCTCGGACACGGCGAAGACGAAGGAGTAGCGCCCCTCCACATTGCCGACCGCGCCGAGGTAATAGAGGTCATCCTTCCTGAAGAGGGTCGCGCCCTCGTAGCCCAGGGTGTTCTCGCCCTTCAGGCAGCGGGCGCGGTCGCGCGCCACGATGCACTGGGTGTCGGCGAAGCTTGTCCGCTTCCAGTCCTCGGCATAGCCGGACAGGTCGTCCTTCAGCCGCACGATCTCGTCGCCCGAGCCATAGGTCAGATAGACCGCGCCGTCGTCGTCCTGGAACAGGGTGGCGTCGATGCCCCGGCGCAAGTGGGCGTCGGGCGAAAAGGCGTATTCGTATGGCCCCTCGGGCTTGCCCGTCGTGCTGCGCAGGATGCCGAGGCCAGCGCGGCTGACGCTGAAGCAGAGGAAATAATTTCCGGCGACATAGTGGATTTCGGGCGCCCAGATGGCGCGGAAGGGCACGCCGCGCCGCATCCGCCATTCCCTGGCCCAGCCGCCTTCGCGGTCCAGGCTCCAGACCAGACCCAGATAGGTCCAGTCGACCAGATCGGTCGAGCGCCACAGCTCGATCCCGTCGTTGAAGGCCCAGATGTTGTCGCCGGTCGAGCCGGTCATGTAGTAGGCCCCGTCGCCGCCGATGCAGATCTGGGTGTCGCGCAGGTGCAGCTCCATCAGCGGATGGATCGGCGGCAGCAGCCCCTTGTCCACCGCCGAGCCCGTTGCGGCCTCGCCCCACGGCAGGGTCGGATAGGCCATCGACCGCGCGCCGCGATACCGCACGCCCGCCAGGCCCGACATCCAGCCGCCGCGCGCATCGTCGGGCATCGTCGCGGCGCCGGGCCCGCTGACGCCCCGGTATGGATAGGGATTGCGGTCAGGCGCCGGGATCAGGCGCCCGGAATCCTCCGCCGCCTGAGCGAGGAGCTGCGGTGCGTACAGGCTGGCCGTGGTCGCCACAGCCCAGCCACAGAAGGATCGCCGGCCCTGGACAATCATGCCCCTACCCCCTTGCGCATTTGATTCCCTCATGATCATCAATAGGATGACACCGGTATCAGAAAACGCTTGTTGGGCTAAAAATATTATAATACTTTTTAGATGAAGCCGGGTGGTCGCCCGGCGGCTGGATGATCGACAGAACCCGCCAAGAGGTCCTGCGATCGAGGAGGAGGGACCCCATGACGAACAATTCAACGCTACAGTTGCGCGCGGCCGCGTCGCCCATCGCGCTCTGTCTTGCGGCCATGCTGGCCGCCTCGCCCGCCGTCGCGCAGGAACAGTCGAACGACCAGACCACCACCGTGGACGAGGTCGTGGTCACCGGCCTGCGCGCCTCGCTGGCCAGCGCCCTGAACGAGAAGCGGCGCTCGAACACCATCGTCGACGTCATCAACGCCGAGGACATCGCCGACTTTCCTGACGCCAACCTGGCGGAATCCCTGCAGCGTATTCCTGGCGTTTCGATCGACCGCGAGAACGGCGAAGGCAACAGCATCTCGGTGCGCGGTCTGGGCGGCGACTTCACCCGCGTGCGCCTGAACGGTCTGGAGACCCTGTCGACCTCGGGCGCCAGCAACGCCGACGGCGCCCTGCGGCGCGATCGCGGCTTCGCCTTCAACACCTTCGCCTCGGAGCTGTTCAACTCGCTGAAGGTGCAGAAGTCCGCCGACGCCATGACCGACGAGGGCTCTCTGGGCGCCACGGTCGATCTGATCTCCGGACGGCCTTTCAACTTCAGCGACAGTCGCTTCGCCCTGACCCTGCAGGACGCCTATTACGAGAACGGCGAGACCCATAACCCCCGCGTCGCCCTACTGGCCTCGGATCGCTGGAGCAGCAAGATCGGCGAGTTCGGTCTGCTGGGTTCGGTCGCCTACAACAAGCGCGACCAGTCGGTCGACAGCTATACGCGCGGCGTCGGCTCCTCGGACTACACCTATCGAGGCGCGACCTTCAACAATGTGGGAAGCAACGCCGCTGGCGATCATCAGGGCTTCGCCCTGCCGATCGGCACCAACCCGGCCACCGCCCTGCCACGCGTCACCAACCCCGAGGCTCTCTCCTATCTGATCGGTTCAGACCCGGCCGCCTACGCCCTGATCAACGGGGGAAGCACGCGCGGCTCCCTGGTCCGCATCCCAGCCCTGGCGACCCTGAATCATCGCGAGGTCGAGCAAGAACGCGTGGGCGTGACCCTGTCGGCGCAATGGCGCCCGACCGATCGGACCACGATCAGCTTCGACAACCTCTATTCGGAGATGACCCAGGTCTCGACCAACTACCAGATCGGCGCGGTCGGCCTGAACCGGAACAACACCAACGGCAACCGCACGCTGACCTCGCTCAGCTACCAGACCTATCCGACGACCAGCGCGGCCAACAACAGCTATCGCAACCGGCGCGGCATCTACGCCACCTGCACCAGCCAGGAAGCCAATGAGTTCCGCGACGCCATCGACTGCGGTCAGAGCCTGTATGGCAACACCCCCGTCTTCACGACGGCGCCGGGCGCCAACGTCAACAATCTCCTGGCCGGGACCGGCAGCTTCAACCCGAACAACCTCGAGGTTTACGACTACTACAACCAGCCCGGCTCGGTCGGCTATGTCGCCCACCCCAACTATCTGGCCATGCGCGGCGCCTTCATCGGCCGCCCCTCGGTGCGCCTGATGGACGCCGCGCTGAGCGCCAACGGCGAGAACGCAGCCTATCTGAAGCTGGCGAACGTCGATATGCGCTCGGCGGTCGACCAAGGCGGCTACACGACCGAATTCCGCCAGAACTCGATCAATCTGGAGCATGAATTCACCGACCGCTTCCGCATGACGGCGCTGATCGGCGACTCCAAATCCACCAATGACAACACCGGCCTGCTGGCCGACTTTATCCGCCTCGACTCCGGACAGGGCGCGGCTGGAGACGGCTACTTCGTCTACGACGAGCGCGGCGGCGGCGACATGCCGTTCATGGACTTCGGCTTCGATGTCGCCGATCCGACCAAGTGGGACTTCGTCAAGGGCTACTCGGCCCTGCGCCACTACAAGACGATCACCGAGAACGGCTACCGCACCGCCAGGGCCGACTTCGCCTGGGACTACAACGACGACATCACCTTCCGCTTCGGCGGCGGCGCACGCGAATTCGACTTCTTCTACACGCGATATGAGCGCCTGATCGGGGACACGATGAACCCCAGTCTGCTGGAAGGTGTCCGCTCGGGTCTCGCCGAGGCCACCACGGTCGGCCAGATGGGTCAGGTCGTTGACTGGGGCAAGGGTCTGAACGTGCCGGACGGAATGCCGACCCGGTTCTTCGCGCCCAATCTTCAGGCCTTCCAGAGCCGCTTCGGTTTCGATTGCAACTGCATCAACGAATGGGGGGACTGGCGCCTGTCGGACCTGCGCAACGGCGGCGTGAACACCTTCTGGGTGGATGAAAAGTCCCACAGCCTCTACGGTCAGGTCGACTTCAACATCCCGCTGTACCTGGGCGTCCTGCGCGGCAACGCCGGCGTGCGCTACGCCCGCACGGAAGTCGACGCCCGCGGCCGCTCGCCCAGCGGCCGCCCGGTCGAGAATTCAAACGCCTACAACGACTATCTGCCTTCACTGAACCTGGCGTGGGAGCCGACCGAAAAACTGATCCTGCGCTTTGCCGCGGCCAAGGTCATGGCGCGGCCGCAAATGATGGCCCTGCACCCCGGCGTCACCGCCTTCAATGTGCCGACCGGCATCGGCACGGCGCCCGCCGAGTTCGACGGCAGCAACGCCGCCATCACCCTGGGCAACACCCGCCTGAAGCCGTTCCGCGCCACCAACCTCGACTTCAACGCGGAATGGTACTTCGCTCGCGACGCCATCCTGTCGGTCGCCTACTTCTGGAAGGAAATCGAAAGCTTCCCGCAGGTCGTCCTGCGTGAATCCCGACTGAGCGAGATCTTCGACGCCGCCGCCATCGCCAACCTGCGCGCCACTTGGGACGGTCTGGTCGATGAAGGTTCGGCTAGCCGCCGGGCCTATCTGGACGAGGACCGCCCCTTCCAGATCCGCCAGTACAACGACGCGCCCGGCGGAACCCTGGACGGCTTCGAGATCGCCTATCAGCAGAACTTCACCTTCCTGCCGGGTCTGCTCGAATATACGGGCGTTCAACTGAACTACACCAAGATCAACTCCGAACTGGAGTACATCCTGGACCCGGCGCGCGGTCTCACGGGCACGGCGCCCTTCCTGGGCGCCTCGCCGGAATCGTTCAACGCCACCATCTTCTATGAAGACCCCAAGTTCAGCGCCCGCATCTCGACGGCCTATCGCGCGGCCTACCAGACCACCTATCCTCTGGCTTCGGGCGGCTGCGATCCAGGCGTCTGCGACTCGCCTCTGATCAACGACTTCATCGGCAGCGACGAGACCCTGAACGTCGACGCCTCAGCCACCTACAAGCTGACAGATCATGTCACGATCACCGTGGAAGCGCTGAACCTGACCAATCAGACGGACAGCCGCTGGGCCTATCAGAACGACCCCGTCGTCCAGAACTACGCCAGCACCGGCCGGCAGTACTTCGTCGGCGCCCGCTTCACCTTCTGATCCTGAGATCGACAGAGCCTCCTCCCGGATGAGCTGTCGCACTTGAAGCGCCGTGGAAACACGGCGCTTCCTTTTATCAGCCGCTCGCCGCCGCCCGTCCAAGGAGCCGCCGTCGTGATTTCAAGGCCCTGTCTCAGCGCTCTTGGCGCCCTGCCTCTCTCGCTGGCTCTCGCTGCGCCCGTCATCGCCGCCGAAGCGCCGCCGACATGGAACGCTGCGGTTCTGACCCGCGCCGAGGCCTGGTACGCAAGCCCGGAGGCGCGCCGCATCGCCGACAATGTCCTGCGCCACCAGTCCATCGAGGGCGGCTGGCCCAAGAACACGCCCCTCGGCGATCCTCCGCGCCCGGACGCCGACCCGGGCCTGGCCAACACCTTCGACAATCAGGCCACAACCCTGCCCCTGGCCTTCCTGGCGCGTGTCGCGACCGCAACCGGAGATCCCGCCTATGTGGTCGCCGTTCAACGTGGACTCGACTACGTCCTGGCGGCCCAGTATCCGAACGGCGGCTGGCCCCAGTATTACCCGCTTCGCGGCGGCTACCACGACCATGTGACCTTCAACGACGACGCGATGATCCGCGTCATGCGCCTCCTGCGCCATGTCGCAAGCGGCCGCCCGCCCTACGCCTTCATCGACGACACCAGGAGGAGCCGCGCCGAAACTGCGGTGCGACAAGGCGTCGACCTGATCCTCAAAACCCAGGTTCGCCAGAACGGCCGGCTGACGGCCTGGTGCGCCCAGTACGACGCCCAGACCCTGGCCCCGGCCTGGGCGCGACGGTTCGAACCGCCCTCCCTGTCCGGCAGTGAAAGCGTGGGCGTCGTCCGCTTCCTGATGGAAATCGACCATCCCTCGCCCCAGGTCACAGCGGCCATCGAAGGCGCTCTCGACTGGTTCCGGGTCTCGGCCATCCATGACACCCGCCTGGAAGACTACATCGACCCCGAAGGGCGTCCCGACAAGCGTCTGGCCGCAGCGCCCGGCGCCGCCCCCCTGTGGGCCCGTTTCTATGACCTGGCGACCAATCAGCCGATCTATATGGGACGGGATTCCGTTCCCCATGGCGACCTGGCCGCGATCGAACGCGAACGCCGCCTGGGCTACGCCTATATCGGCGAATGGCCCGCCGCCTTGCTGAGGTCGACCCGACCGACCGGAACGCCGGTCCCATGATCGGATGAGCTAAAGCCTCAGCCACGGCCTTCTTTTTTCCCCGCCCTGACGGTCAGTCGGTGTAGAGGTAATTCCTCTCAGGATTGTCTGACGAATTGCCGCCCGCCGACCGGGCCCGGCGACGTCAGGATGGAACAGGCATGGTGGACGACAAGGAGCTGAAGGCCTGGTTCTTCAGGGAAGTCTTTCCGCATGAAGCCGCCCTCACCCGCTTCATCCGCCGCAACTGGCGTAACGAAAGCGATGTGGCCGACCTGAGGCAGGACATCTACGCCAAGATCTATACGGCGGCGCGCCGACAGTTGCCGCTCAACCCGCGCGCCTTTCTGTTCACCACCGCCCGCAACCACCTGATCAACACCGCCAAGCGCGCCAAGATCGTGTCGTTCGATCTGGTCGCCGATCTGGAGACGGCCTTTCCCGACGCCGCCGCGGGCGATCTGGATCAGCAGTTGACGGCGCGGGAAGAACTGCGACGTGTTCAAGCCGGACTTGCAAGACTGCCGCCACGATGCCGGCAGGTCATGACCTTGCGGCGCATTGAGGGCCTCTCCACCCGTGAGGTCGCCGCACATCTGGACATCAGCGTCAGCACCGTCGAACAACAGATGGTCCATGGCCTGCGGGCGCTGGCCGATTACATGATGGGCGGTCAGGGGCGAGTGCGCCGGGCCGCTTCCAAAACCGCCGCCTCCAAGAGCGAGCTCCCGTCATGAGCATGCGCAACACCATCGAAGACACCGCCGCCCACTGGCTCATACGCGCCGCAGACGGGCTGTCGGGCGAGGACCAGACCCGGCTCGAAGCCTGGCTGGACGCCGCGCCCGAACACCGCACCGCCTATTGGCGCCTGGAGTACAGCTGGGAAAAGGCGGGACGACTGGCGGCGCTGCGCAGCCCCGAAACCCTAGCTGAAGCCGTCGCGACGCCGCCTGCGCCCCGCCGTCGCGTGACGCCGCGTTGGGCCATTGGTCTGGCCGCCGGTCTGGCCGCCGTCGCCCTGGCCACGACGGTCCTTTGGCCCCGCCCCGCCAGCTATGTCACCGATACCGGCGAGCAACGCCTGGTGGCCCTGTCGGACGGCTCGCGCGTCGAACTGAACACCGAGACCCGTTTGCGCGCCTCGATCTCGGCGGACGGCCGCGAGGCCTGGCTGGATCAGGGCGAGGCCTACTTCGAGGTCGCCCATGACGCCTCGCGCCCCTTCACCGTCCACATGGGCGACCGGACCGTCAACGTTCTGGGCACCCGGTTCAGCGTGAAGCGCGACGGCGACACCGTTCGCGTCATCGTCGCCGAAGGCCGGGTGCGCCTCAGCGGGCCGCAGACGGCGCACGCCCCCAAGCCGGTCATTCTGGTCCATGGCGACGTGGCGACGGGCGACGGGCGATCCATCCTGCAGAGCCACACTTCCGCAGAGAAGGTTCAGGACCACCTTGCCTGGCGGCGCGGCCTGCTCGTCTTTGACCAGATCACCCTGTCGGACGCCGCCGCGGAGTTCAATCGCTATAACGAAACCCAGCTGGTCGTCGGTGACGCCCGCACCGCCGAGATCCGCATCGGCGGCAGTTTTGAAGCCGCCAACGTCGAGGCCTTTGTCCGCCTGTTGCGCAGCGCCTATGGGCTGGAGATCGTTCGCGACGGAGAAATCGTAAAAATATCCGAATAGGATGTAGGGGGTTTGCGCCTTCGTCTTGTCACAATCCCTGAGGACGCCCAATCCGGGCGATGAGGGGATTTCATGAAGACGGTTTCGCTTCTGCGACACATGCTGACCGGCAGCGCCTGCGCCTTGATCCTAGCGGGCGCCGCGGCGGCGCAGACCCGCAATTTCGACCTGCCGTCGGGCGAGCTCAAGGGCGCGCTCGACGCCTATGCGCGTCAGGCCGGCGTCCAGCTGGTGTACAGAACTGAAGACGTTCGCGGCGTTCGCACCCGGGGCGTCCGCGACGCCGTGGACGCCGAAACCGCCCTTCGCCGTCTGCTGGAAGGCACAGGCCTGACGGTTCAGCGCGACAGCTCGGGCGCACTGGCCATTGTTCGTCAGCCAGCCCAGCGCTCAGCCCTGAGCGAGGAAGCCTCCACTGTCGAGGAAGTCGTCGTCACCGGCTCGCGCCTGAAAAACGTCTTCGACGCGGCCACCCCTGTCGTCAGCATGGAGCGCGAGGTCCTGCTGGAGCAGGGCTACATGGACCTGGCAGAGGCGCTGACGGACATTCCCGGCGTCGAGGAAGCCGTATCCTTGGCCAACAGCCAGACCGCGACCCAGGCGAACGGCCTGTCGACCATCAGCCTGCGCAACCTCGGCGAAAACCGCACCCTGACCCTGATCGACGGTCATCGCACCGTCTCCAACGCCGGCAACAAGAACGCCGTCAGCCTCAGCACGATTCCCGAGTTCTTCGTCGATCGCGTCGAGGTGACGACGGGCGGCGGCTCGGCCGTCTACGGCTCCGACGCCATCGCCGGGGTGGTCAATGTCATCACCGAGCGCAACCTGAACGGCGTGCGCGCGCGTGTGGTCGGCGGCACGACCTATGACGGCGGCGGCGAGTCGATCGAGTATTCCATCGGCGGCGGGCGCCGCTTTCTGGACGACCGCCTCTATCTGATGGCCGGCGCCACCTATGATCGCCAGTTCAAGCTGAAGGCGACAGACCGCGAACGCGCCCAGGAATCCATCCTCTACCTGCCGGCCAGCAACACCGTCACCACGCCGGACCGGTCGACCAATATCGCCGGCGGCCGCTTTATCAGCGGACGCTGGTTCTACGACGACTCCGGCCTGAGGCCCAACATGGTCACGGCGGTCGACGGCTACGAGACCCGTCGCGCCGGCACCCTGATCACGCCGCGTGACAATCTGAACGGCGCCGCCAAGTTCGACTACGCCCTGACTGACAATCTCAAGATCTGGGGCCAGGTCCTCTATTCGAACGTGGTGACCGATTCCACCCGCGAACCCACGACGGTCAGCAACACCACCACCTTCGGCGTCAATGACGAGTTCACGGTCGGGCGGATGTCGCGCACCCTGAACCCCTTCGCGCCGACCGAGATCAAATCCGCCGCCTCAAGTTCGGGCATCGACTTTCGGCGTCGCCTCGTCGAGGTCGGCCCCAACCTGATCCACAACGAACGCGAGACCATTCGCGGCTGGGTCGGCATCGAAGGCGTCCTGCCCAACGACTGGGACTGGAAGTTGACCTACGGCTACGGCAAGTTCTCGGGCGAGCAAATTCGCGGCAATACGCTGAACCTGCAACGCGTCCAATGGGCCCTGGACTCCGAGCGGGTCAATGGCGTGGTCCAGTGCCGCAGCGCCGCCGCCCGCGCCGACGGCTGCGTTCCGCTGAACCTCTTCGGCGTAGGCTCCATCACCCCGGAGATGGCCGACTATATTCGAGCCAACACCTTCTATCGTCCGACCAACCGTCAGGACACGATCGAGGGCTACGTCTCGGGCACGCTGTTCGAACTGCCGGCCGGTCCGATCGAGACCGCCTTCGGCTTCGAAAGCCGCCGCGACCATACCCAGACACGCACCGACCCGCTGATCCAGAGCGGCCTGGCCAGTTCCTCCTTCCTTCCGGAATTCGAGGGGACCATCAAGGCGAACGAGGTCTTTGCCGAGGCCTCGGTTCCCCTGCTGGCCGACCTGCCTTTCGCCCACCGTCTGACAGCCAATGGGGCGGTTCGCGTCGCGGACTACAACCTGGATTCCGTGGGCACGACGGTCAGCTATCGCGCCGGTCTGCAATGGTCGCCGATCCCCGATCTGCGCATCCGCACCGAATACGCCCGCGCCCAGCGCGCTCCGGACACCAGCGAGCTGTTCTCGCCGCCTCGGGACGACGCCGACACCGTGGTGGACATCTGTAGCGGCGTGACGGCCGCAACGACCGGGACCGTCGCCCAGAACTGTCGCGCCGACAGCCGCATCGCCGCAGCGATCGCGGCGGCGTCCGACGGGACCTTCCGTCAGCTGAGCACCCAGATCAAGGCGCCCAACGCCGGCAATCCCGACCTGTTCGAGGAGACCGCCGACACCTGGACCCTGGGTCTGGTCTATCGCCCCTCCTATCTTCCCGGCTTCGAGGCCAGCATCGACTACTTCGACATCAAGATTTCAGATGTCATCTCGTCGCTGAGCAACTCGGCCCTGCTGCTGGGCTGCTACTCGGACCCGTCGGGCGCCGACAATGTCTTTTGCGACACCATCACCCGCGACGAGAACGGCCAACTGGTCCGTATTCTCAATCAGGAGCAGAACCTGAATGAGACCAGGGCGCGTGGCGTGGACGTGGCGGCTTCCTATCGCTTCGATCTGGAGCGTTGGCAGGTGCCCGGAGCGTTCCGGGCCAGCATCAACTACAGCCGTCGCCTGGAGCTGAGCACCGAATACGACAGCATCGACAAGGTGGAGCTGGTCGAATCGGTCGGCGAGGTCGGCTCCGCCAAGAACGAGGCCAAGTTCGGCCTGTCCTGGTATGATGACGTCTGGAGCGTGCGCTGGTCGTCGCGTTACATCGGCGGCGTCGTCGACAGCCTGGAGCGGAAGCAACAGGCCATCGACATGGGCTGGGCCGACCCGCTTTTCCTCAACGTCGACGCCTATTGGCGCCACGACCTGAGCGCCAGCGTCAAGCCGCTGCGTGAGAACCCCCGCCTGAAGGTGTTCGGCACGATCAAGAACATCTTCAACGACTACGGTCCCTTCCTGCCGGACGGCACCGACAGCGGAAACGCGTACAATTACAGCTCGGCCTACGGCATCACGGGTCGGGCCTTCACCCTGGGCGTTCAGGTCGAATTCTGACCTGAGCCCACCGCTCCGGCGTCGCTCGCGGGCGCCGCCGGAGCCTTGGTCCGCGCGCACATCAACCGTCGCGCCCTTATCAGGGTCTCGCCATGCATCATCGCCTCGCCGCCGCGCTCGCGGCCTTGCTCTGCGCCGCCTCCGGCCTGGCCCAGGCCCAGGACCGGACGGGAGATACGGCGACGCCTGCCCCGCCCCGACTGATCGTGACCGTCGTGGTCGATCAGTTCAGCGCCAATCTGTTCAACCAGTACCGAAGCCGCTGGACCGCCGGCCTCCGTCGTCTGTCGGATGAAGGACTGGTCTCGACCAATGGCTACCAGACCCACGGCCTGACCGAGACCTGCCCCGGCCACTCCACCGTCCTGACCGGCATGCATCCGGCCCAGACCGGCATTCCCTCCAACGACTGGATTGATCCGGCGACAGGCGAAGAGGTCTATTGCCTGGCCGCGCCGCGCAACACCCTGGCGCATGGCAGGAACAGCGACAACGGCCCGGTCGGTCCCGACAACATCCGCGCCTCCAGCCTGGGCGACTGGCTGAAAGCCCAGCGGCCCGACGCCCGCGTCTTCGCTGTGTCCGGCAAGGATCGAGGCGCGATCAATCTGGCGGGCCATCATCCCGACGGCGCCTTCTGGTTCACCGACGGCTTTGGCCTGACCACCTATGTCGAGCCCGGTCAGGACGCCGCGAGGCGGCTGGCCCCCGTGGACGCTTTCAACCGCGCCTTCCGCCGCCGCCAGGCCGACGCGCCGCACGCCTGGACCTATACCCGACCCCAATGCCGTGCACTTGAGGCCGACTGGACCATTCGCGGCGACGTCCTCCACTCCCGGGTGCCGCCCGCTCGCGACAAGTTCGATGCCTCGCCGTCCCTGGACGAAGAGACGTTGAAAGCCGCAGCCTATCTGATCGACAGCCAGAACCTGGGCCAGGGGCCGACCACGGACCTGCTCGGCGTCAGCCTGTCCGCGACCGACCGCATCGGTCACGCCTATGGCTCCCAGGGCCCGGAGATGTGCGAGCAGATGCACCGGCTCGATGCAGCCCTCGGCGAGTTCCTGACGCGACTTGAGGCTGTCTCCGGCGGAGTGATTCTGGTCCTGACAGCCGATCATGGCGGGTCTGATTTCGTCGAGCGTCTGGCGCAGCGCGGCTATCCCCATGCGCACCGGATCAGCTCCGCGCCCCTGGCCGAGATCAATGCCGACCTGCAGGCGCGCTTCCGCCTTGACGCCGCCCCGCTACAGTCCGGATCCAGCGGTCTGATCGTGGCTGACGGGGGCCAACGACGTCTGCCCGAACCTCTGCGCGGCGAGATCATCGCGGCGGCCCTGCCTCAGCTGCGGGTGATGCCCGACATCGTCTTCGCCGAGGCTCGCGACACGTTGCTGACCGCCCCCCTGCCCGACAGTCTTCAACCGGAAATGCTGACGCTCGAGCAAAGGATGCGCCTCTCCGCCGTCGACGAGCGCTCCTCGGACATCATCATGGTGCGGGCGCCGAACGTGACCGGCGGGGGGCGTGTGGGCGGAAACATAGCCGGCCATGGCACGCCCTGGGACTATGATCGCCGAGTGCCCATCGTCTTCTGGAAGCCGCAAGGGACCGGGCAGGAACGTTTTCTGCCGATCCGCACCATCGACATCGCCCCGACCCTGGCGGCCGTCGTGGACATCGCGTCTCCCGTTGTCGAAGGCCACGCCCTTCCCTTGTGGGACTGACCTCGCAGGCCCGTCGCGCGCAGGCCATGTGTCTGGAACCGGTGAGCCGCGGGGCTTTGTTGATGTGTGTACAGGAGCAGGACTTGGGCGATACCTCGCACACAAGCTTGTCTTTTCAGCCTAGATTTCATCGCCTGCATCAGACCGCGCTTCAAGCTTCCTAAAGGGCCGGATCAGCAGACAAAGGGCCATGACGGACAGACTGGCGACCGATCCCATCAGCGCGAAGAAGGCGCCGGCCGACATGGTGCTCCAGCTTGATCCGACCAGGCCTGCCAGCAGATTGCCGGCGAAGGCCGCCAGGAACCAGGCGGCGATCATGGTGGCCGTCATCTGCGCCGGCGCCAGCCGTCCGAACAGGCCCAGTCCGACCGGCAGGATGAACAGCTCGCCGCTGGTCAACAGGACGAAGAAGGCCACAAGCCATAACCAGTGGACGGGCCCCTGCCCCGTCAGCATCGCAATCAAGGCCAGGCCGAAGAAGGCGCTGGCGACCAAGGCGGCGCCCGTCGCCATCCGGGCCAGCGAGGACATTCCCCGCCCCTTGCGAGCCGAGCGATCCCAGGCCGTGACCAGGATGGGCGTCAACAGGAAGACCAGCAGGGGATTCAGCGACTGGAACCAGGTCATGGGAATGGTCCAGCCGCCCAGCGAGCGGTCCACGTCACTGCCGATCCACAGGGCCAGGGTGTTGCCCACCTGCTCATAGGCGACGCGGAACACCACCACCGCCAGGATCACCCCGCCGAACAGCAGCAGGGACGAGCGCTCCATTCCCTCGCCCTTGACCTTCTCACTCCGCGCCATGCGCGGCGGATCGGCCGGCAGGTAGCGCCCACCCAGCAGATAGATGGTCAGGCCCGCCGCCATGCCGACCCCGGCCAGGGCGAAGCCCCAGTGCCAACCATAGATCTCGCCCACCGCGCCGCAGACCAGGGGCGCCATGAAGGCCCCGAGGTTCACGCCCATGTAATAGATATTGTAGGCGCTGCCACGGCGCGGATCGTCAGGCTTGTAGAGCCCCGCCACTTGACCCGGGAGGTTGGGCAGGAACAGGCCGTTGCCGATCGCGATGACGGCCAGGGCCGGATAGAAGAGCGCCTCCGAGGCCATCATGAAATGGCCCAAGATCATGATCGACGCGCCCATGACCACCGAGCGTCGCCGCCCCAGCCAGCGATCCGCCAACAGCCCGCCGAAGATGGGGGTCAGATAGATGACCGCCGTATAGACGCCATAGATGATCGAGGCCCGGCCCTGCTCGATCAGCAGGGTGGTGGTCATGTAATAGACCAGCAGGGTCCGCATGCCGAAGAAGGAGAACTTCTCCCACATCTCGGTCAGGAACAGGACGGTCAGCCCGCGCGGCTGGCCCAGGAAGCTCTTTTCACTGGCGGCGATGGTCATGATGCTCGGCCTTCCCCCTGATGGCGATGCGCGGTCTCGTCCGTTCGCAACGAGACCGCGTCTCCAGACTTAGAAGTAGGCCTGGACGGTAAAGCCTATGGTGCGCGGTTGAACCGTGATCCAGCTTTCCGGCCCCGTGATGCTGACAGGGCTGGCCAGGACCCGGCCGTCGTCGTCGAACAGATTGCGCACGAAGATCGAGGCCTCAATCGGACGCCCCGGCAGGCGCACCCCGGCCGTCAGGTTGACCAGGTGATAGTCGCCGTACTCGCGGTTATTGGCGTTCCCGGTGTCGAAGCGCGTGTTCATCTTGCCGGTGTAGCTGTAGTCGACACGAGCGTAGGCGTCGCGCGCCTCGAACACGGTGAAGGCTTGGCGCAACCCCGCGCTGATCTGCTCGCGCGCCACCCCCGGCACATGATCCCCGTCCGACCAGGTCGTGAAGGGCACGTCCTCGGTCAGGCTGGAATCGGTCAACCCCAGGGTTCCATAGACATCCAGCGCGTCGTTGATCGCGAAGCCGGCCTCGACCTCGGTCCCGATGCTGCGCGCCTTGCCCGCATTGGTGCGGAACGAGAAGGAGCAGGACGGCAGGCTCATGGTCGTCTGGATGTCGGTCCAGTCGATGTAGTAGGCGCTGGCGTTCAGGGTCAGGCGACGGTCCATGAACTGGTTCTTGGAGCCGATCTCATAGTTCCACACCGAGTCCGAGCCGAAGCTGCCGGGCGTTTCTGTCAGGCCCAGCTTGTCCAGATCCGCGCGACACAGATCGGCTGGAACGGTGGTGTTCACCCCGCCCAGCCGGAAGCCCTTGGACGCTTGGACATAGACCATGTTGTCACGCGTGGCGTCGAACGCCAGGTTGAACTTGGGCGTGACCCCGTCTTCCGAGAACTCGCCCGAGTAGCGCGAGACTCCGCCGTTCAGCAGACCGGACGAGAAGGTCTCGTACTCCTCGCTGAAGTCGAAATAACGCAGGCCCGCCGTCGCCGTCAGGCGCGGCGTGATCTTGTAGGAGACCTCGCCGAACACCGCCTTCTGCTCCTGACGGATGTTCTGGAAGCCGTAGAAGACCTGATCCACGCCCGGCGCGCCGAAATCCGACGACGGGGCGCCGACATGGGCGTCCAGGCCCGGCACGACGCCGTCCTGCGTATAGTCGCGCTTGCGGTCCTGATAGAAGACGCCGGCGATATAGTTCAGCCGTCCCTCGCCACTGGAGGCGATCCGCAGTTCCTGCGAGAAATCCTCGATCTCGGTCGTGTCGACCAGGGGCGCCGGCGAATCCAGACCCAGCGCCGCCTCGGTCAGGAATTCCAGGCTGGTGCGGTTGGTGTTCTTCTTCTTCAGGAAGGAGGTCGAGGAATTGACCGAGGCCCAGCCCAGGTCATAGTCCAGCGCCGCGTTGAAGATGTTGATCCGGTCGGTCAGGCCGTCAAAGGCGCGGATATTCCGCTCAAACGGCGCCGACTGGCTGGCGCGCGAACCCGTCTCCAGGTCGTGATACATATAGGTCAGGTTGGCGCGCAACTCGGGGCTGAGCTGAGCCCCCAACTGCAGGCGGGCGCCGGTCGTCGTGGCGTCGTTCTGATTGTCCTCGCCCGTCGCCGTATTGTCGATATAGCCGCCCTGATAGGTGCGATAGGCGACCGCCCGCAGGGCCACAGCGTCTGTCACCAGCGGCAGGTTGACCATACCCTTGGCGCTGTAGTTGGTCTCGCCGTGGCGGGTGTGCGAGGCCGATCCTTCGGCCGAGGCCGAAAAGTCCGTCAGGTTCGGCTTGTTGGTGATGATGCGAATGGCGCCGCCCATGGCGCCCGAACCGTAGAGCGTCCCCTGCGGCCCGCGCAGGACCTCGACGCGCGACAGATCGTACAGGCCCAGGTCCGGGTTGAAGCCGTTCACCGAGATCGGCGTCTCGTCGATATAGACGCCGACCGTCTCCTTGTTCTGGGGCTCGTCGTTGCGGACGCCGCCGGTCGACACGCCGCGCAGGGCGATGGTCGATAGACCAGGCCCCTGGGACACCATGGACAGGCTGGGCACCGCCGACACCATGTCGGCCAGACCGTTCTTGCCCGTTTCCATGATCTCGGCGGCGGACAGGGCGGCGACCGAGTTGGCCACGTCCTGCAGATTCTGCGACCGCTTCTGCGCCGTGACGACGATGTCGTCGACCGTGGTGGCGGGGTCCGCCGCAGCCGCAGCGGAAGTCGATTGCGCCGCCGCCGGCGAAGCCGCCAGCGCCAGAACCACTGCCAGAGAACTCACGCCCAGGTACTGCTTCTTGCCGCTCATCTTGGTTCTCCCTCCCAAAATCATCATGACCTCAGCCCCACACGGTCCGGTCGAACAGGCTCAGCCGGCGCCCATCGTGGCGCACGGCGGCGTCCGCCGGGTTCTTCAGCAGCAGGGACACGTCCAGATCGACGACCTCGCACAGCGTGCCGACCAGATAGGCCGGCGCCATGGCCAGGCCCGATCCCATCATGCAGCCGACCATCAGACGCATCCCCCGCGCCTCGGCCTCGCGCGCCAGGGCCAGGGCCTCGGTCAGCCCGCCGGTCTTGTCGAGCTTGATGTTGACGAAGGCGTAGCGGCCTTCCAGCCGGTCCAGATCGGCGCGGTCCTGACAAGACTCGTCGGCGCAAAGGGGTACGGACCCGACATAGCCGTCCAGTTGTTCGTCCTCGCCGCGCGGCAGGGGCTGTTCGATCATGAAGACGTCCAGCGCGGCCAGTTCCGGCGCCAGGGCGTTCAGTTGCTCCAGAGTCCAGCCGCCGTTGACGTCCACGAACAGACGGACCGCTGGCAGAACCTGACGCACCGCCCGCACGCAAGCCATGTCGTCCGGCCCGCCCAGCTTCAGCTTGATCATGCCCGCATGGCGATGAGTGGCGGCCAGACGCTCGGTCTCTTCCGGCGTCTCGATGCCGATGGTGACGTCCGACGCCAGATGATCCGGCGCGCTCAGCCCGGTCAGGTCCCAGATCGAGCGGCCCGCGGCCTTGGCCTCATGATCCCAGAAGGCGCAGTCCAGGGCGTTGCGGGCCGGGCCGGCCGGCAGGCGCGACTGCAGCCCGATGCGATCCACCAGACCCGCTTCAATATCGGGGGCGATGGCGGTGAGCGCGTTCAGCACGGCCTCGGCGGTATGGCCGAACATCGGCATGGGGCAGGCTTCGCCTCGCCCCACCACGCCGCCGCCCTCCAGAGCGACCGCGACCACATCCAGGCCCGAGATCTCGCCGAACGACACGCGGAACGGGGTCGTCAGGTCCAGGCGCCGTTTCAAGGCTGTGAGCTTCACGATCCCTCCCAGAATTCGTTTTGCACTCACAGCAATATTCGTGAAAATTTGCACATGGCAAGAACAGATTTTGCAAAATCTGCATATCAATTTTCGCCCAGCGCAAAACTGCACCCGCGTCCGGGCAGGACGCGGGCTCAAGCCTTTCAGGAACAAGGGAATTCAGTCAGCGCCCGTCGACTGGCGCATCGGCTATTCGTCGCTGACCAGAGGAAACGCCGCCCAGGCCTCGCGCGAAAAGGCGCGGCTTTCAAAGGCGTCATAGCCGCGTCCGCCGCCGTGGAAATAGGTCACGAGAACCTCGGCTGGCTGATTGACCGCGACGACGCTGTGCCAGGCCGAGGAGTCCATGTGCATGGCGTCGCCTTCCTCGAGCAGGACCGGCTCCTGCCCTTCGACATAGGCCACGGCCGTCCCCTTGATGACATAGACGACCTTTTCGCCCGGATGGCGCACGAACTCCGATTCCCAGACGCTGACAGGCTGGAAATGGAAGTGGCCGCAGTCGAGAGCGCGCCTCTCGTCCGACCCGAACAGATAGTGGACCATGGCGTCGCAGAAGCGTTCGGGACGCCGTTCGGGCGCCCGATCCACCGTTAGCCGCGCCGCCCCGCTGGCGGGCGGCGGTGGCCCTCCCCGGCCCGAACCAGCGGATGCGTCCTCCGCCTCGCCCGGCGCGTCACCCAGCAGGCGCTCGACCGGCACGTCCAGCGCCTTGGCCAGCAGATGCATCTTGTCGACCGTCAGCCGCAGCCGCGTGTTCTCGATCCGCGACAGGGACGAGGTCGGAATGCCGGTCAGCTGTGACAGCTGATCCAGCGTCAGCTTGCGGCTCTTGCGGATACGGCGCAGCGCCGCCCCGCCTGTGGCGGCTTCATCGTCGCCGACCGGCGGGAGGTAGGGGCGCGTCATGCCCTTTTCCTAAGGTTGCTTCGCCGCCCTGACCAGACGCAGGTCTCTGAAATTGAACGAGGGGTCGGTGCGGGCCGAGACAGGGGCCATTTCGATGTCGCGAACCTGGCCGCGCGGATCGAGGCGGAAGTTGACATAGGCGTCGGCGTTCAGCGCCCGATCGCGCCAGGCGGCGATAAAGCGGTCGCCGTCCACGTGCCGCAACCGCCCGGTCATGGCCTCCGAGCCCAGGTCCATGATCAGGTCCTCGCCTTCCAGCCGCACCTCGACAGGCCCAAACCAGGCGTCGTCATAGCGGCCGGCATACTGGGCCAGCGGCAGGGCCGGACGCGGCGCCTCGCCGGCTGCGGCGACCTCGGTCCCGGCGACGGCCGCGTCCGCCTGGGCGGCGCGAATGGCGGCCATCTCCGCCCGACCCTGATCAGCGATGGCGCGGACCGGGTTGGGGCTGAACTTCAGCGCAGCCAGTTGCTGGGCGATGGCGCGGGCCGCGCCGCTGCTCTTGTTGGTCATGACCATGACGCCGAAGCCGTCGTCGGGATAGAGGCTCAGATAGCTGACCATGCCGGGCAGGCCGCCGCCGTGCTGAACCTCGCGACGACCGAAGCTGTCCTGCACCATCCACCCCAGGCCATAGGCGCTGAAGGTCGTGCCGGCCTGATAGGGCGAGGCCGCGCGCCGCACCGGCATCAATGTCACCGGACTAAACAGATCGGCGCGGCGCGCGGCGTCCAGTTCGGGTCCCTTGGCCGGGTCGAGGTTGTAGGCCATCCACTGGGCCATGCCGTGCGCGTTGCAGAAGATGCCGCCCGCCGCCAGGGTGATGTCCGGCAAGGGGAAGTCCACCGTGGTCAGCTGACCGTCGGCATAGTCGTGAGCCAGGGATTTCGGCGCGTTCGGCGCCAACTGCTTCTGATCCGGCACGCAGCCGTTCATGTCCAGACGGGTCAGGAAGCGGCTTTGGATCTCGTCCTGCCAGCTATGACCCGACACCCGTTCGATCAGGTCCCCGGCGACGATGTAGAGCAGGTTGTCATAGGCGAATTCGGTGCGGAAACTGGACTTGGGCTGCAGGTGAGCCAGGGCCTGATAGACTTGGGCGCGGTTGGCCTTGCCCTCGGTCAGCATGACCAGATCGCCGGCATAGGGCGCCAGGCCCGAGCGGTGGCTGACCAGATCGCGAATGGTGAACTCACGCGTCACCCACGGATCCGACAGACGGAACTCCGGCACATAGTTGATGACCGGATCGTCCCAGTCCAACCGCCCTTCCTGCTCCAGCTGGGCGATCACCGTGGTGGTGAAGGCCTTGGAGATCGACCCGATGCCGAACAGGGTGTCGGCGTTGACTGGCGTCTGCGTCCGATAGTCCACGACGCCGTAGCCCTTCAGATAGGGGGCCTGCCCCGGCTGGATCACCGCAATGGCGACGCCTGGAATTTCGAAGGACGAAAGCGCCGTTTCCACGACCTGGTCGATCTGTCGCTCACTGAGCCGAACCGGATCGGCTGCGGTCGCCGCTCCCGCGCTGACCGCCAGGGCCGCCAGTCCAACCAGCGCACCGCAGTTGCAAAGCCGTGACATCATGATCGCCTCTCCTTGCAGCGAACCCTGGGTTCATTTTGCATTATCTGCAAGAAAATTTTGGAAATGTGGGTTCCCTGCCAAAAGGCTGGCTGGTCAATTGTCCTCACCGTCGGCCATGAGAAGCCCCTCGCCTATGTTCCGGCATCCCGGGATCGCCGAGCATTCTCGCCGCGTGGCGGGCGACCTCATCCACGCACTGGATCATAGCGACACGGCGGCCGAGACCCACGACCTTGGGAAGGTAGCGATGGGAGTACGCAGCGCTGGGCAGCAGGCGCTGAGCGGAGCGGCAGACGACAAAAAGCCCCGCAGCGATTAGCAGCGGGGCTCTTGATGTTTGGGCGCGGGAGCAGGATTTAGACGATACCTCACTCCCGCGATCAGTCTCATGACATAGCCGCATCAATAGCCATCTCAGACTGGCAGGGCCGACGCTGTCGCGCCGACCCTTGCCTCAGAACTTGCCGATCAGGTTCACGAACCAGCCGCGCTCGTCGTAGCTGAGGTCGCCCAGGTCGTCGGAGAAGTCGGTGAAGTTGTAGCCGACCCCCAGCTTCACGTGGTCGCCGAAGTGGCGATAGACGCCGACCAGAGCGCCCAGGCGGCTGTCGTGGGCCTCCTTGATCGACAGCTCGCGCACCTCGACCAGCACGTCCCAGCGGCGGACGATCTGATAGTCGGCGCGGACGGCCCAGAAGACCGCCTCGCTGTCGAACCAGGGCGCGCTCTCGTCGCGAGAGGCGCGCAGTTCGCCCAGACGCCAGGCGACCTTGGCCCCCAGCGCCAGACGCGGCGTGACCTGATAGGTCCCGTCGATCGCGGCGATGTGGCTGCGCTGGGCGTAGTCCAGGGACTGACCCAAAGCGTCCACCTGAGCCGGCGACGGCAGGTCGGCCAGATAGGTGTACTTGGTCAGCAGGTTCAGCCGGTCGTTATCGACCGGACGATAGGCCCCGGCCAGCGCCAGCTCGTAGTAGTCGGCGTTCATCGCCATCGCCTGATCCGAGTTGGACAGCGAAATGTTGGCCTGGGCGAACAGGCGCAGCGACGGCGTGGCCTTGTAGGTGACCTGGTTGCGGGTGGCGACCGTGGTGCGTTCGCCGACCGTGTCGCCCTCGTCCTTGCGGTATTCCAGCGCCGAGGCCCAGCGCAGGCGGTCGCCGCCATAGTCGGCGGTGGCGCCGATGGCCATACGGTCAATGGCCTGACCCAGGGCGTCGGACAGCGAGCCGGTCTCGTAGCGCGCGCCGAAGGTCCAGGCCTCGATGGGGCTGAAGTCCACGCCATAGGCCTGGGTCCAGCCGGTCGGGCCGTCGCCGTGGTCATAGCGTTGCTCGGCGAAGACGTTGGTCTTTTCGCCCAGCTGCTGACGCGCCCCGCCGGTCAGGCGGCCCAGACGACCGCCGGTCATGGCGTCGGGATTCTCGCCGGCCAGGGCGTAGCCCAGGTAGAGGGTCCCGCGATCCGTCATGGCGAAGTCGGCGCGCACGTCGGCGCCGAAGCCCATGTCGCCGTCCGAGACCTCGCCCTTGAACTTGAGGCGATCGTGGACCTGATACTCGCCGCCGAGGCCGAAGCGGTCGTTGGATTCACGACCGCCGTCGTGGTCCAGCGTCGCCTGGGCGAAGGTCCAGACGGCCCAGGGCGCGTCGCGCTGCTCGACGTTGGGGGTCTCAGGGTTCGGGGTGTGGCGATAGCCGACCGAGACAGCCGCATCGGTCCGCGTGCCCTCGCTGGGCGGCGGCACGTACAGCGGGCTGTAGGGGGTGCGCTGGCCCTGCTGCTTGTCCGAACGGACACCGACCGAGCCGAACCAGCCCGCCGCCGTCTCGCGGCGCAGACCCACCTCGACCGCGTGACGCTCGGTCAGGCGGCCGTCGGTGACGTCGCCCTTGGCCTGCAGCCGCACCGTGTCGCTGAGCGCCAGGTCGAAGACGCCGCCGTACTGATCCAGGGTCTCGCCGAAGGTCAGCTCGCCGGGAGCCGAGAAGCCCGCCTCGCGCGTCTTCCAGTAGCCGCCGAAGCGCCCGTCGCGCTCCAGGCCCAGTTCGTCCAGCTGACCGGCGAAGGTCAGGCTGACGGCGTTGGCCTTGTCCGCCTCGGTCTGGACCCTGGTGAAGTCATAGCCGCCGGTGGACGACAGGAAGGCGCCGTCGCCCGGACCATCGGCCTGGGCGAACTCCAGCTTCACGAAGCTGTTGGGCGCGTGCTGATACAGGACGTCGGCGCCGAACAGGTCCTGCGAGGCCTGATCCTCGCCCTGATGATAGGCGCTGCCTGCCACGCGCAGACGGTCGCTCAGCCAGTGCTGCGCCCGGCCGCCCGTGGTGAAGGCGTCGGGCCGGGTCAGGCCCGGCGAGTACTCATAGGTGGCCACGACCCAGACCGGATTCCCGGCCAGCGACGACTGGGAGACGAAGCTGTTGGCGTCCGCCGTCATCGGCGGCGGGTTGCGCATCACGACCCGGCCCTGAAGGTAGTTCACCTCATAGTCGCGGGCGGCGATCAGCTCCTGACGTTCCAGCACCAGGCCGGAATCCTTGTCGCGGACTTCCAGGAAGACCCGCTCCGACCCCGGCGCGATGTCGCGGTTGCGGAAGAAGTAGACCGAGCCCCCGGTCGAGGCGAAGTCCTCGCGGCTGGCGATGGTGCCGGGGTCGGCGGCGAAGGCGTTGATCTCGGTGCGGCGTTCCCCGCTTGCGGTCACGTCGTCGCTGCGCCAGTCCAGATTGGCGCCGTAGAGGGTCCGCTGGTGACGGATCAGTTCGTTGCCGCCCAGATGGCTCTGGAACACGCCCCACAGGGCGTCGGTGTTCTCGTTCTCGGCCCGCAGATAGAAACGGCCATAGGTTGGAGCGTCCTCGACCGTGACCGAGTCGTCGCCATAGACCGGATAGTGCATTTCCGGGTCGATGCGGCGCAGCAGCGAGCGCGGGTCCTTCTCAAGGAAGCCGTCGAACAGGCTCTTCAACGGCTGCTCGCCGGTATCGGCCGAGGCCGTCAGACGCCAGTCGTTCTTCACCACGCCCTTGAAGTAGAAGGCCAGGCGGCCGTCCACGAAGTCGTCGCGGTGATCGCCCGCATCGCCCAGCAGCTCATGCTTGGCGGCGTCGAAGCTGCGGCTGCCCGCCGTGACGTCGGCGATGCCGACGAAGAAGCGGTCGGTGCGCGGCAGGACGATCTCGCGCACCAGATCGACCGGAGCCTGACCGGGCCGCGCGACCTGAACGGCGACGGCGGCGGTGTCGACGGGAACGATCTGCTGGACCAGGAAGCGGCCCGTGCGGTCGACCGGAACCGTGGTCCCGAAAGCGGTCACGCGCGTGGCGGGATCTTCGACCTCGCCGCTGAGGGTGACGGCGGCGCCCTTGACCGAGATGGCGTCGACGACGCGCATGTTCTCGAACAGGGGGCCAGCATGGATGTCCGGCTTGGTGACGTTGACCGCATGGGTCACGTCCAGCGTCAGCGCCGAGGTCTGGTCGTAGCGACCTTCGGCGTCATAGACGCGCAACACATAGCGATAGCGATGCTCGCCCGGCGCGTCGCGGTCGGTCGTCCACAAGACAGGCTCGCCGAAGCGCGCCGGGATGACCGTCAGGGGCGCTTCCTCGATGCTCTGGTCGGCGCGGAAGATGCGGACCTCGGCGCGATCGATGTAGGCCGTGTAGTTGCTGAGCGTGAAGAAGCGCACGCTGTCGCCGGCGCGGATCACCGGCTGGTCGGCGACGATGCTGAGCACCGGGCGCACGTCGAAGGCCGTGGCCTGAACCCGCACGTCGGCCCCGGCCAGGGCCAGGTCCTGACGCCGCTGGCGATCGGCGCGAAGGTCGTCATCCGCCCCTTCGCCAGCCCCTGCCCCGTCGACGCTGACGCGGAACGGACGGGCCGCCCCACGATCAGCAGCTTCCAAGTTGTTTCCGACGCCGCGGCGTTCGATCGCCGCGTCGTCCGCCACCGGACCGCAGGGGCGATCCGTGTCGCGACCGCAATGGACCGGATGGTCATTGGCGGCGGCGTCCTGGGCCTGAGCCCCGGTGGCGAGGGCGATGGCTGATCCGCCCATCAGCAGGGCGGTCAGCAGCTTGTTCGACGCGCGGATCATTGCACGCCTCCCTCATGAGGGGTGGACAGGACGACGGTCTCCTCTTCGACGACCAGTCGGTAGCGGCCGCGCTCATCGTTCCAGCGGTCCTGGAGACGACGACGGATCTGGGCGACGCGATCCTTGATCAGGTCCGCGCCTTCGCCTTGCGAGGCATAGGCCAGACGCAGGACCGAGGGACGCTCGGCCAGGGTCGCGATCAGGCCCTCGAACTGCTGTTCAAACTCCTCACGCAGAACCTCGCCGTCGAAGGCCGCGCCGTTCAGGTCCAGACGGACCACGCGGTGCAGGCCGGCGCCGAAGTTCAGGCGGGCGAACTTGCCGCGCGTCAGGCGCACCGTTTCCGGGTTGCCCGAGGTGACGCGGTAGCCCGTCGGCAGGGTCCGGTCGTCCAGCTTCACGATGAAGTTGGAGCCGCGGTCCTCGTTCGGGATCATCGGGCAGGTGATGTGATACCGGCCCTCGGCGTCCGTCGTGATCAGCAGACCCCGCGCGGTCGCCAGACGCACCCCGGGCAGGCCCGGTTCGCCGTCGTCCTGAACGCCGTTGCCGTTCCGGTCGTCGAACACCTTGCCCAGGATGTCGGTGCAGTCGAAGTCCGGGTCGGGGATCATCCGCACCGTGGCCTCGGCCAGGTTGGAGATGACCTGATCGACGATCGGGTTCACCGCAAAGGCGACGTTGGTGTGCTCGCCTTCGACCACGCCCGAACCGACCACCAGGATCAGTTCCACGCGCTTGGTCTCGCCCGCCGCGAAGGTCAGGTCGTTCCAGGTCAGTAGACGACCGTTCTGGATCGGCTCGACCGCCACGCCGTCGATGCGGGCGCTGCTCTCGCGATAGCGGAAGCCGGCGGGCAAGCGGTCCGTCAGGGTCAGGCCCGTCAGCGTCCCGGCCAGCGTATTGCGGGCCGTGATGACATAGGGGACCAGACCGCCGCGTACGACGTTGACCATCGGGGTCGTCTTGGTGACCTCGATCGCGCCCTCCAGGATCGGGTCCAGGGGGATGTTGTTGTTGACGACGTTGGCCGAGACCCCCGGCGTCAGGTTGAAGTTCAGCACATAGCCGGTCGTCATCACGCCCGTCAGGCAACCGTCAGCCGTGCCCAGCGGCGGCGGGCCGTTGCTGGTCGAGACCAGCATCGGGTCCGGCGTCGCATTGACCGTCAGCGGTCCCGCGCAGGGCGGAATGATCGTCGACGGCTGGTTCGGGTTGTAGGCGCCGTTCGGCGGCGTCACCGACAGGCTGTAGGCGCCGGCCGGGGCCGAGGCCATCAGCTGGAACTGGTACAGGCCCAGGGCGTCGGTGATCTGACGCACGTTCCCGGCTCCACCCAGCAGATGCAGGGCGGGATCGAAGCCGGCCGGTCCGGTGATCTGGACCGTCGCGCCCGGAACAGGCGTGCGGCGGACCGCATCATAGACGACGCCCCAGGGATCCAGCGGCAGGGATTGCTGCGGCACTGTCGCGCCGGGCTGCAGGGTGATGCCCGTCAGCTCACGGTTCTTCAGCGTCCCGCCGCCCGCGTTCGACGCCGAAACGACGCCGTCGACGAAGGCTGCACCGGTCTCGTTCGGACGCGCCCCGCCATAGACCGCATTGTTCTGCGGATGACGGAAGCGAACCGCATAGCCCGAGCCGGGCGCCACGCCGGTGAAGGCGTAGCCGCCGTCGGCGCCGGTCCGGACGGTGTCCATCAGGACGTCATTCAGGAACAGTTCAACCGTCCAGTCTCCCTGCGGGGTCTCGCCCGCGCCGCGTGCACGGTCGTGATCCGCATCCATCCACACCGAGCCCGAGATGGCGGCGTCCGCGCCACGCTCGCCGAACAGGTAGCCGGTCGCCTCGGCTGCAGGAGCCAGAACGATGCCGGAGATGGAGTCGCCGCCGTCCGACGCGCCGCCAGACGTGCCAGGGGTGTCGAGACCGTCGTCGTAGCCGTCCGGCTGGGTTTCCATGACCTCATAGGTCCCGCCCGGCAGGTCGGTGAAGCGATAGCTTCCATCCGGACCCGAAACGACCGTGCGGGTGACGGTTTCGCCGCGCGCGTCCGCACCCGTCAGCGTCAGGGCGACGCCGCCGATGACCGGCTCGTTCGCGTCATGGACGCCGTTGTTGTTGGTGTCGTTGTAGGTCAGGCCAGCCAGCGAGCCCGTCCGTTCGCCAAAATTGACGGTCGGAGGCGTCTGGTCGGGACGGATCGTCACCGGCACGCGGTTGGTCGGGTTTTCCGGTCCTTCGCCGTAACCCTCCGGCTGGATCTCCACGACGACATAGTCGCCGCCGCGGATGTCGCCGAAGCTGTAGGAGCCGTCCGGACCGGTCGTGGTCGTGGCCACCGGCTCGCCCGAGGGCTTGCGCAGTTCGACCACCACATTGGCCAGGGGACGATCCTCCGGCCCGTTCGAGCCGTCCAGGTTCACGTCCACATAGACCTTGCCGCCCAGACCCTGACCGCGCTCGCCGAAGGCGTAGTCGATCGCATCCACTCCAGCCGGCAGGGCAATGCCGTGGATACGGTCAGCGTTCGCCTCGACCGTTCCGCCGACCGAGCCAGCGCTGTCCAGACCGTCGGCGTAGCCTTCGGGCTGGGTTTCGACCAGTTGATAGTCGCCCGACAGAAGATCGTCGATGAACCACTCGCCCGTCGCATCCGTCGTCGCGGTGCGCGTGACCGGGTTTCCGGCCGCGTCCACGCCCGTCAGGGTGACGAGCACGCTTTCGATCCCGGCCTCGCCGGACTGGCGCACGCCGTCGTTGCTGGCGTCGACGAAGACGTGACCCGCCATGCTGCTGACCGTCTCGCCGAAGTCCACGACCTGGGCCACGCCCGGCGTCAGGTTGACCGTCACCTCATTGGGCGTCGAGGAGCCGTAGCCGTCCGGCTGGATCTCGCGGATCGTATAGTCGCCGCCGGGCAGGTCGACGAAGCTATAGGAGCCGTCAGGACCCGTCGTGGTCGTTGCGATGACCACGCCGCCCCTGACCAGTTCGATCGTCACGCCGGGAACCGGCGGTTCGCCGCCGCCATTCACGCCGTCGCGCTGCGGGTCCTTGTAAACCGTACCCGTGATAACCACGGCGCGTTCGCCGAAGACATAGTCCACGCCCTTCTGACCGGCGCCCAGATTGATCCCGGTGATGGCGTTGGCCGCCTGCGAGGCGTCAAACACTGTGTTAGGCGCCACGCCGCCGATGCTGCCCACGCCTTCACGGCCGTCGGCGAACTGGGTCGGCTGGCTTTCCGTCAGGGCGTAGGTCCCCTTCGGCAGGTCGTCGAACCGATAGGAGCCGTCCACGCCCGTGGTCACAGTGCAGGTCTGGGCCGGATCGAGAGCCGCGCGCCAGGCGCAGATGTCCTGGCCGTCGGCCGTCACGCCCGACAAGGTGACAATCACACCCGCCACGGCGGTCTCGGTCGCCTGACGCACGCCGTCGTCGTTGGCGTCGATGAAGACGCCGCCCGCCAGCGAACCCGGCAACTCGCCGAAGGCGTAGTTGGCGCCCAGGGCGCCGGTCGGCAGGACGATCCCGCTGATGACGTCGTTGCCGGCCAGGCCGCCGACGCTGCCGACTCCTTCCTGACCGTCGAAGAAGTTCGACAGTGGCGCCGTGTTCTGGGCCTGTTCAGTCAGGGTGTAGCCCGCTGCGTCCGATCCGGGCACGCCCAGGAAGATGAAGCCTCCCGTCGCGTCAGTGACAGCCGTGCAGTTCGCCAGGTCACAGATGTTCTGGCCGTTGGCGGTGACGCCCGACAGGGCCATGGTCACGCCGGGAATGCCTGCCTCGCCTGCATCGCGAACGCCGCTGGCGTTGCGGTCGACGTAGACATAGCCGCTGAGGCCCTGGCCCGTGCCGCCGAAGTCATAGTTGGAGGCGGTCGAACCAGCGGCGACGATGATATCGCTGATGCTGACGGCCGTCAGGCCGGGCGACGCCGCATTCGGCCCCGTCACCCCGTTCGACGCTCCGCCCAGCGCACCGACATAGGCGCCCGTGTGGGTCAGACCGGGCGCGGGCGTGATCGCCAGTTGATAGTCGCCGGGACGCAGCACCTGACAGACCGGCGAGGCGTCGGCTGCTTTCGGGAAGCTGTAGAGGCCCGTCGCCGTGGTGGTGACGGCGCAATCCACCACCTGGCCCAGGTCGTTGGTCCCGGTCAGGCGAACGATCGCCCCGGCCAGGCCGGTCGTTTCCGTCGGCGCGCGCGTCGCATCGGCGTTCGGATCCAGGAAGACCATCCCGCCCAGCGTCGAGGTCGGCAGCTCGCCGAAATTGCGCTCGGTCAGGTCAGCAGCCGGGGCGACCAGGCCGATGCCGAAGCCTTCCGGCGCCGGACGACCGCGCGAACCGGCGACGACAGCGCCGGCGCCGTTGGCGTCCAGACCGTCGGACGCGCCGTTCGGCTGAACCAGCTGGGTGACTGTATACTCCACCGCGCCCGAAGGCGGGATCGTATTGAAGACATAGCGGCCGCTGGCGTCGACCGCAGCGGTCAGGTTCAGCGCGCCGCCGGCATAGTCCGCGCCCGTCAGGCGGACGTGTGGCGTCGAGGCGAAGTCGGCAGGCGCAAAACCCGTCTCGCCCGTTTCGCGCGCGCCGTTGTTGTTCAGGTCACGATAGATGTAACCCGACACCCGCGCCGCGCCGATCTCCTGGAACAGATAGCCGGTCGCCGCCGTGACAGCCGGCAGGTTGATGTTCGAGATGGTGTTGGCTGCAGCCGCGCTGCCATAGGCGGCGTTGTTCACGTCGCCGCCGGCCGTGCCTGCGGTTTCATTGCGATCGAACACGCTGGCAGGCTGGGTCTCGACGACCTGATAGACGCCGGCAGGCAGACGATCGAAGACGAAGGCGCCGCCCGCGACCGTATCCGTGGTTCGAGCCGTGATCGCATTCCCGAACGCGTCCGTTCCGGTCAGGGTGAGGCGAACACCGGCCATGCCTTCGCCGCTGTCGATCACATCGTTCAGATTGTCGTCGCGATAGACCGTGCCGGCGATCGACGACTGGGCGACGCGGGTCGTCTCGGTCTTCGAGTTGTTGGCCGGGTTCGTGTCACGGCTGATCTCGACGCCGTCACCGTCACGTCCAGGCGCGATGCTGGCCGTATTGGTCAGGTCGGCGTTCAGCGCGCCAGCGTACGGGTAGGCCGCTTTGGCGAACAGGGTCAGGGTCACAGCATCGCCGTTGCCGGGGAAGACGCCGTCCAGCACGCACAGGATGGCGCCGGTTCCCGAGCAGTTCATCGCCGAGACGGAGGCGCCGCCGCTCACGGTGAAGGTCTCACCGCCCACACGGGCCCAGCCGGTCGGCAGTTGGTCGGTGACGCGCACCTGGGTCGTCGGCGAGACGCCGTTGTTGCGCACCACGATCCGGTACTCGACAGGCTGGTTGATCTGCACCGGCGAAGGGGTGACGCGGGTCTTGCTGACCACCTCCAGGTCCGTCGCCGGCAAGACGGTGGTCGTCTGGACCGCCGTATTGTTGGCCAGCTGGCTGTCAGCCTGACTGACCGTGGTGTTGTCCTGTTCCAGCGACACGATCTCGGCGCCGTTGGAGAAGGTCATCGATCCAGTCGGCGCCGGCCCCGTCACCGCCATATACAGACGGAAGATCACCTGACGACGGTCGTCCAGATAGTTCAGGGCGGGATCGCTCCCGTGCAAACGGCATTCGATATTGGCGCCGACCGTCACGCAGGTCGGAGCCGGGGGCGTGTAGAGGGTCAGGCCGCTGTTGGCGCCGACCGGGTTCACCTCGAACCGCGAAAGGCTCATCGTATAGCCGGCGGGCGGAGCGGGAATGTCGGTAATGACGATATTGCCGGCGCGCGACGGGCCGAAGTTGGACGCGCGCAGATCATAGACCAGCTCCGAACCAAACGGCATCGGGTCGAAGGCGGCGCTGGGCTCCTGCTTGGTGATCGCCAGATCCATGACGGGCGCTGACACGTCGTGCGTCAGAACCACGCTGTTGTTGCCGGCGTTCGACTCGGTCGTCGTCGTCGTCACCGAGGCTGTGTTGACGTGGCTGATCGGGAAGCCCGACGTGGCCCCGCCGAACGGGAATCGCGCCCTCACCTGCTGGCTGATCTGATAGGTCTGACCGCGGTTGATCGTCCCCATGTTGCAGACGATCTCGCCGGTCGTGTCGGTCTTGACGCAGGACGCGCCGCTCTTGGTCGTCGTCGGCGCACCGACCAGTTCAAACCGGGCCGGATCAATGACGTCCGTCACCACCACGCCGGCGGCCGGGTTCGGTCCCAGGCCGCGTACGCTGATGTTGTAGGTTGCGACCACCCCGACCTGCGCCGGGTTCGGCGCGATGGACTTGGCGTTCAGCGTGATGTCGGTGATCGGCGCGATGTCATAGCTGGCCGTCGACTGGTTGTTCGCCAGATTGATCTCGGTCGTGTCAGGCGAGGCGACGCGGGCGACGTTGTTGAACAGGCCGCTCTCAACCGGCCGGCTGATGCGAACCACGGCGGTTTCGCTATCGCCCGCGGCCAGGTCGGTCACAGTCCAGCTGATGCGGCCGTTCGACGCCGTATAGGCGGGCGCGCCCTGCGTGGCGGACTCCACGCCGAAACCGGTGACGAAGCCGCCGCCGTTGATGAAGTTGGGCAGGTCGTCGGTCACGACCACAGTGCGGGCTGGGTCGCCGCTCAGGTTGCGAACCGTAAAGCGGACATAGAAGGCGCCGTCGCCGACAGCGACCGGCAGGGCCGGCGTCTGCACCCAGGGTCCGGCGACGTTGAGGCTGACTTCCTTGACGATCTCCAGGTCAGCGGCGTTCGGCGTCGAGCGCGTGCCGGCCGTGGCGCAGTCGTTGCCGGCGTTGATGTCGGCAGGCGTGGCCGCCGAACCCCCGGTCACGCCCGTGCAGGCGCGATTGGTCAGGTCCAGGTCAATGCCGGTTCCAGCCAGGGTCTTCAGCGACAGCACGGCGCTCGCGCCGACCACCAGCGAACCTGGCCCGGACAGCTCACAGGTGATCTGCAGCCCGGACTGCGAACAGCTCCAGGGCGCGCCTGCGGAGACATAGGTCTCATCCGTCGTCACCGTGTCCACGATCCGCAGCGGATGAGCGGCATCATAGTTGAGGATGGACGGTCCGTTGTTGCGGACCGTAATGGTGCTGGTCATGACCTCGCCGGCGGCGACGGGGTTCGGCGCCTTGGTCTTGCCGATGCTCAGGTCCGAGCTCGGCACGGCGATGCGATAGCTGGCGCTGGCCGTGTCATTGCTCGGCGTGGGGTCCGTGACGCCGGCCGGCGGCGTGACCTTGGCCGTATTGACGACAGACCCGCTGGTCGCGGCGATAGCCGTTACGGGAATGACAAAATTCTGGCTCTGTCCGACAGACAGGCTGCCCGCGGCGCACGTGACCGTCTGGCCCACGGCCGAACACCCGGCCGGCAGGACGCCGATCGTGAACTCGGGCGCGATCTCATCAACAATGAGCGCACCGGACACGGTCAAAGGTCCAGTGTTGAGAATGGTCAGGGTGATGTTGGCGCTGTCGCCCTGGATGATGGTCGGCGGCATGGATTTCTGCGCCGCCAGATCCGCCCCCGGCTCGATCGTCGTCACCACGGGCGCAGCGGTGTTGTTATCCGGGTCCGGATCGAGAACCATCGGACTGGTCAGGCCGACAAAGGCGTTGTTGGTGATGGTGCCGCCGCTGGCGAGAACCCGCCCCGCCACCGTGACCGGCGGCAAGGCGCCGACCACGCTCGGCCCATTATAGTTACAAACCACCACCCCGCCGGAATGGGCGCAGCTCCACTGGCTGCCGCTGGCCGAGGCGAATTGGAAATCGCTCGCCGCAGGCAGATTGTCGGTCAGACGAATGGCGCCGGTCGCGTCGGGACCGGCGTTCATGACGTTCAGCGTATAGGTCAGGAGCCCGCCGCCGGGGATGGAGTTGTCTGGCTCCCCGTCATCCTTGATCACCGACAAGTCGGCGCCGGCCTGAACAGCAGGAGCGACCTGCAGAGCGTTATTGGCCGGGTTGCTGTCGACATTGGTCGGACTGGAAATCGTCGCCGTCGTGTTGCGCGATCCCGTCGCCACGGCGTCGGCGGTGTAGCCGAAGCTGAAGTCGCCGGCCGTCAGGGCCGGCAGGGCGCACGTCAGCGCCTGGCTGCCCGCCGCTCCTGACAGGGTGCAATAGGCAGGGAAGGCGCCCGGCTGAACTGAAAAGTGCGAGGGAACCGCGACGGTCACCACGGCGTCATTGACCGAACCCGGACCGTTGTTGGTCACACGAATGGTGAAGCTCGTCTGCGCCCCGTTCGCCACCGGGTCAGGCGACCAGGTGTAGTCCGAGACCTGCAGGTCGGCCGCCGCCGCGACGCCCGCCGCGCCGACGATCGCCAGGGGCGCCATGATCTGCGCCATGCGCAGCGCCACGCGCTTGAATGAGTTCAGCAGTTTCAACACGTCTCGAGCCTCCCTTTCGACGAAGGTCCGGGAGCACTCAGACGTCCTGCAGGTTCACGCGGGCCCCATGGGAACCCGGCTTGCGGACAGGCTTTCGCTTGCCCCGCCTTGCTGACGCACATCGCCCCCGACAGGTCGAATGAAGGCGTCCATTAGCCGCGAGGGAAGCTTATAGCTACGCTCAGATTGTAACTAAGTATATGATTTTACTCGTATTTACATTCAAAAATCAATGACGCTTCACTATTGGCGACGCCTCGTCGCATCGCTCATTCTGCCAGTCCCGAGAAGAGCCCATGATCATGGCCGCCCCCGCCATCGCGGCGCTGAAGCCCTGGCCCCTGATCAGGTCGAAAGGCAGGAAGGCGGCTATCTGAGCGCCGCCTATACGGAACAGCGCAGCGAATACGGCCTGCCCGGCCACAGCCACGGATACGAGTCCTGCCAGCCGCACGCCTCGAGCCTGCACTGCGCCGGCCACGACCAGCCGGGGCCTATTGGCGGCTGGCGAGCGACCTGCAGCAAGCCCTGGAGGGCGACACTGGCGAAGATCTACGCGCCGAACTGCACCAGTTGATCGACAGTGTGGACTTGATCCCGTTGGAACGCCTGGGCAAGTTCCAGCTGGAGGTTCACGGCAGCCTGGCGGCGCAGCAGGCGCTGGGTGGAGCGGCAGACGACAAAAAGCCCCGCGGCGAGTGGCAGCGGGGCTTTTGATGTTTGGGTGCGGGAGCCCGCACCGCTCACCATAGCATCATCGGCACGATGGATATTCCCGCCTAGTCGCGACGCACAACTGAGACATTACATTCGCCACACCTAGGCGTCACATCGCGGGCCGTCCTCCGTGGTCGTGAAGCTGATGCTCAACTTGTGAACATCGAGTCCGACAAAGACCGTGCCCATCCCTTTCTCCTCGACGCTGCTGAAGGCTGCAGCACCCAGCGCCAGACCGGACGAGTGAAAGGACATACGGACTTAGGCGTCGAGCTCATAGATTAACGGCACAGAAAATAAATCTGCTTCGTACGAGTCCGCTCGCCAGCCTCAGAGCTGACGAGCGGTAGCCTAATTCAAACGATCATTCTTACAAAATCACCCTAGGCTAACAAATAATCACTCCACGGCGCTTCTAGACGATCAATTGAAGTCGGCACTTGGAAACCATCCATTGCGGATACCGCCTCTGGATTCCCGAACATCATATTGGCAACGCTGCCGCTAGGATTTGAAAGCGCCAGCGCATCCTCAACCGTCATCCAGATTTCGTCTTCGACAAAATACAGAGCCTCCACACCCATCAGGGTATCTACCCCCTCGCCACCCGCCAAATCAGAAATCCGGATTGAACCATCTTCGTTCAGCGAGAAACTGAAATTCGAGGACAGGCCATAATAGTTGGCTTGATCATAGCCCTCGCCGCCATAGAGGAAATCATCACCACCTCTGCCAATCAGCGTATCATCTCCCCCCAACCCGTAGAGATGGTCCGAGTTGGATGTCCCCCCGATCCATGCATCGGCCCCGCCGGTCCCGTAATCGCCCACCAGCGATGACAGAGCGCGCCATTGCTGGCTTCCCGAGAAGTACACGGCCTCCATGTCAACCAGCGTATCGGTTCCCTCAACACCGGTCGTATCTGTGACGATCACAGCCCCGTCTGAACGTCGAACGAAGGTAAAATCGCTGAGATTGCCCTGATAGTTCGCCTGATCTGTACCCAGTCCGCCATCCAGAAGGTCATCGCCAGCGCTGCTAACCAAAGTGTCATTGCCCGCCAAGCCGAAGATCGAGTCAGCCCCGCCAGTGCCTGTAAGCCAAGCGTCAGCCCCCTCGGTTCCATACGCAGCAACGAGGGAGGACATGTTACGCCACGCCTGGCTGCCCGAAAAATAGGCAGCTTCAACGCTGAAGAGCGTATCGACACCTTCGGCGCCAGTACTGTCCGTCACGATCACCGCACCGTCTGACCGACGCGCGAACACAAAATTCTCGATGTTCCCGGCGTAGTTCGCCTGATCAAATCCTGCCCCGCCATCAAGAACATCATTTCCAGCGCGGCCAACCATGACATCATCGCCCGCAAGGCCGTAAATTCGATCATTGCCGCCGCCCCCCACGAGGCTGGCGTCGTCAGCCTCGGTTCCAAATAGCCCAACAAGCTCAGAGAGACTGACGAGCCTCTGTTCGCCATTAAAGTAGAGCGCCTCTACGTTGACCAGCGTGTCGACCCCTTCCGATCCGCTGACCGATGCAACGGTTACGGAGCCATCAGAATTACGAGTGGCGGTATAGTCACCGGAACTTCCCGAGTAGACGGCGACATCTGTCCCCTCCCCTCCATCGATGAAGTCATCCCCAGCGCCCCCACCAAGGCTGTCGTTGCCAGCAAGGCCGTAGAGGAAATCATTCCTGGCAGTGCCTTCCAACCAGGCGTCCGACAGGTTCGAGCCGTAGTCGGCAACGAGGTCGTGAAGATTGTAGACATCGCTGGCGCCCGAAAATTGAACCTTCTCAATATCAGACACGGTCATTGTGCCTGACGTGACAAGGTTCCGAATGACTACGCCGCCATCCGCCATACGACGAAACTCATAGTCCGCCGACCCGCCTGCAAGAATAATGAGATCCGAGCCAGCTCGACCATCCAGCCAGTCATGACCGCCGGATTCAACAAAGACTTGATCGCCTTCATCCCCCATGAGCCAGTCGTCAGCTTCTGAACCCGTCATAGGTTCGTCGGCAGCATCGCGCTCCGCCTCGTCCTCAAGGATCCTGTCTTCCATCTGTTCCCAGGTCCAGACGGTTCCGTCAGCGAAGCGAAGCTCCTCAATGCCATCGCCAGCAAACTGCCGGCGAATGGTAAGGACAAGCCCGCCCTCTCCCTCCACCTGCACGATGATATCTTCTGGGTCGTCCGGGCCTCTCTCTAAGATGACGTTGTTCGGCAAAATCCGTGCGCCGAACTCAACAACGTCGAAGCCTCCTGCATCGGAAATGACGTCATTCCCATCACCAAGGTTGACACGATAGACATCATTGCCCGCCCCACCGGAAAGCAGGTCGTCTCCAACTCCGCCCTCCAGGACGCCGCCGCCGTCATCAGTACCAACCTCATCATCACCGCTGGTGTCTCGGACAACATCGCTAAGGGCCTCCCTCAGCAGCACAGCCCCGTCGGCAAACACAAACCTGTCTACGCCATATAGCGGAGGCTCGCCGTCCTCGGTGAGCGATACGTAGAATCCACGAACAAGGACACTGCTGCCGTCGCTTGTTGTGACTAGCAGATCGTCCCCATGATTGACCCGCAGGAATGTGACATCCGAACGGAGATGGTGCTCAAAGCGGACGGTATCCATTTCGAACTCAGGAGCGAGATCAATCCCCGCTCTGCCCCCCCGCTCGATGACCACATCGTTCCCGAAGTCGGCACCGAAGACGTAATTATCCTCGCCAAACTCCCCAGCAAGCACATCGTCGCCGAGGCCGCCGACCAGGTTCTCATCGTTGTAGCCGGCACCGACAATGACATCGTTCCCAGACGAACTCTCGAGAAAACGATCAGAAAGCGAAATGGCCGTGTAAACAACGCCCCCGATATCGAATTTCAGATCGAAGGCACCAAGATCAATATCGATCCTGTCCCGCGTCCCTTTGATCATGACTTGATAAATTACCTTATCCTCGCCCTCAACAAATTGCCGCCGGAACAGCAGATCATCGAGCTCCAGACCATCCTGGATGGAAACAACAAGCGACTGAATGCCGTTCCCCTCTACAAATTTATCTACCCCGTACCCTCGACCAAAGACGACTGTGTCATTCCCGCCTTGACCATAAATAAGGTCATCACCGGCCCCGGGATCAAAGCTGTTGTCAAACGCATCGCCTCCCAGGAAGTCATTGCCGGACGTACCTCCAGATTCCATCGCTCGCGCGTTGAGATCATCCTTGCCCCAAACAATGCCGTCAGCAAAAGTTACCTGTACCCTATCCGCCTCATAAGAATAACCCCAATCAGAACTATCACCCCAGTTCGCAAGTGTCAGCGATCCGAAATTACTAGAAATAATCAGACTTACGGTACCGTCGCTCGACAGCTCCTGACGCACCGCTACATGTGATGGGTTAAGATCATCAAGATAAATATGATAATCACCCCCAGAAGAGGATATCATATCATCGCCGAATTCACCCTCAAAGCGCGCCACAACTAGGGAGCCGCCACGGAACTCATCGTTACCGGAACTAGAATTTACGACGACATCGACGTTAGGTAAATCAACGATATCGTCCCCTGACGTCAACTGAGACGCTAAAATCAGGCTCGCAATTTCGGACGATGAATACGAACGATCACCGAACACAAAGTTCTCGACTTGAGAAATATCCTCCACCTCAAGGACATCCTCGGAGCCATTCAGCGCGAACCGTACCTTTCGGGCCCAAACCAGTTCCATGCTGAAATCAGCAATACCGAGCCCGTCACCGAAGCGGATCGTATCCGCGTCTCTCGTCCAATCTTCTTCAACGACAACGACACCATCGCCGCGGCCAAACAAATAGGTGTCGCTTCCACTCCCACCTGACAATACGTCGCGCCCACCACCACCAGACAGCGTGTCCGAGCCAGCGCCGCCAAAGACAACGTCGTCGCCCGAGGCGCCAGAAAGCACGTCGGCGCCCCCACCCCCAACAACGATTCCGCCAGTCTCAGGCGCTACGCGAAGTTTCTGGGAAATATAGTCCCAAGTCCACGTCCCGCCCTCTGCAAAACTGACACCGTCAAAGGATCTATAATACGGCCTTTGACCCCAAGAATTAGAAATCGATCCAAAGAAGTCTTCCAGGACTATACGATCAGCCCCATGAACGAAGACGATATTCCGACCTTCAACCATAACACTAGTCGCCGCAGCCATAACGCCTTGACCGAACTCAATGGTCCGCCCATCGCCATAGAAATCGCGCACAGTGTCATGGCCATCGCCACTAGCGAACTGGACGGCCACCGACTCTCCTCGCGCGGCAACGAGGACGTCGTTACCTAGACCGCCGCGCAGATCATTATGTCCATAACCTATTGAAGAGATAAAATCCGCACCATCTGTTCCAGCCTGTTCAAGAACAGCGGAAACAACGAACCTGTCATCAACGGACGATCCATCGGCGAACTTCAGCACGAGGGGCGAAGCGCCGGACCAGTGGTTGAAATACCCCTCAAATGTTAGCGAATCTGACGTATTGGCTATAGAAATTACTAGATCAGATCCGTCACGGACGTAGGAAAGATCGGATTTGGAAATCGCCCCCTTGAACTGAACGGTCTCGGCTCCGACTAAGACGTCATTTCCTGATCCAACACCAAACCCATAGATGTTATCCCGCGCAGCGTAGAACTTGTCGTTGCCGCTCCCAAGATCAAATTCCCGTCGGACAAACCCAACGCCATATCGAACATCATCACCAGATGTGCCAACCAACAATGAATTGAGAATTTGATCCTGAGTTAATACCAATCCATCAGCAAATTTGTAGCTTTCCACACGACTTGAATATTGAAAATTTCGCTCAGCTGTAAACGCTTCGTAGATCTGCAGTTCATCTCCCGTCGCGCTCAACCTCACCCGCAGCGAGGGACTGCCGTCCGCTATCCACTCAACATCGGCAAGGGACACCCCTGCGCCAAACTCAATCGTATCCTGGCCGCCCAGGTCGCTAACAATGTCCTTCCCTGAGCCTATACCGAAAACATAGACGTCGTCGCCAGCTCCGCCTTCAAGAACGTCCGCGCCGGCGCCGCCATCCAACCTGTCGTTTCCGTTCGTCCCGTACAGAATATCATCCCCGGGTGTTCCTCCAGCTGGAACAATTAGACCCTCGAACTGCAGCGCTCCGAGCTCCGTCCCGTCAGAGAATACGAATTTTTCGACGCGGGCATTAACGCTAGAGAAATGACCATGGACGGTCAGCGTATCTGATGTGCCCTTGATTTGTATAATTAGGTCTTGCCCGCTCCAACCGCCGACACTCACATGAAGATCGTCAACGCTGACACCTTCCCCAAACCGAACAACGTCAACACCGGAACTCTCTACGACAACGTCTTTCCCGTACCCCCTGGCAAACACATAAGTATCGTCGCCCTCTTCGCCCATGAGGCGATCATTTCCGGCGCCGCCATCCAAAATATCGTCAAGCTCTGTTCCCGACAAAGCGTCATCGCCAGCCGATGCACGCCGCAACAGCGCGTCAATCCCGGCAGAATCCAAAACGACCCCATCGGCGAATTTGAACGTCTCAATACGTCCATCGTTGAAGAAATTTTTGATGCTGAGCTTGTCGCTTGTCCCCGTGAGGCGAACAATCAAATCTGCCCCTTCACGACTAAGCCGCAGGGCATCCGGTGTCACACCGGACTTGAATATGACGGTGTCCATACCGCCAGTATCCTGAATGCGATCCTGACCTGACCCGACGCCAAACTGATAGGCGTGGCCGGCGCCATCCCCCCAGATCTCATCGTTTCCGCCAAGACCATCGATGCCGGCGGGACTATCGTTAGCAATCAGGAAGTCACGACCCGTCGTCGGCGTGAGGCGTCCGATAATATCTTTGGCCGTCATCAATGACCCGTCAGAGAAACGAATTTCTGCAAGCCCAGACTGGGGATTGAGGAAATAGTCTCTCAAGATGATATTGCTACCCGAACCGTTCGGATCGATCACTCGGACGCGAAGATCGCTGCTTCCTACCTTTGAAAAAGCAAGATCCCCAGCCCTTACGTCATCGAGGAAGACAAATATGCTGGCCTCAGTGTTAGGTTGGACAAAATTGTTGTTAGTTTCGGTAGCACCGGACCCACGATCAACCACGACGTCCGAACCGCTAGAACGCGTAAACAAGTAGACATCTCGGCCCGCCTTGCCTTCCAGGAGATCGTTTCCTGCGCCACCAAAAAGAACATCAACGCCATTAGAGCTTGGGTTGGACTGGCGGCCCACCAGAGTATCGCTCCCCGCGCCTCCAATCAGAAGGAGTTCTCGAATTTCGGCCCCATCGTAGCTAAAGAGGGTCGAGTAGAGGACGCCAAGCTCTTGGCGCCCGAAGGCGCCGTCCAGCGCGACGGAAAGCGTCGCGGGATCGATTCCAAGCGCTGGTTTCAGATGGTCAAGAAACTGCGCAGCCGTTAGCCAGTAGGCGTATTTTTCACCTTCAGCCTGCGGCGCCTTCGCTTCGAGGGACGATATCCAGGAAGCCAGGTTAGACTCCGGGGATACTGACAGCGAGGTCCCCGCCAGCAAGAGTAGGTCCGGCAACAGGGCCTGCCCCGTCGACGTCTGGGCGAGGAGCTTCAGCCCCATTTCCTTCATCATGCCGGCCCATGCGTCGGCCAGCAGCCCCCCGGCCATAGGGGCAGGGCTAGTGCGATTGCCCCCCTGAAGGAAGTCTTGGCCATAATAGTTTTCTAGGGCCTTTAGGATGCGAGCGTCGACGTACTGCCCTCGACTGTCCACTTTCACGTCGGCGGCGCCGAGCCATTCAAATGCAATGGCCTGAACACGCGGCATCACCTCTCCCAAACGCTCAGGCGGCAGGGAGGCGAGTTCCGCCAGCAAAGCCGCCAGCTTTGGATTCAGTGCGGAAGACGAATGCAGATCAAGTACCCGACCTGACCCAGACAGATTGGGCAAAATCTGAATATCTTCAGGCACCGCCACCTCTTCCAGTGGACGGGTCGCGGATGGATCATACCGGAACCAGACATCGGCTACGGTGCCGACTTCGCCGCTCGTCCAGGTAAATGTGCCTCGATCTGTAATACGGTTTCCAGCGAGGACCTCGTCTACCCCCTCTCCAGTGACCGAAATATTGGCTATTCCAATCTCAGCGAGCCCGAAAAACTCGCCCTCGGAGCTTTGGCCGTCACCATTGAAATCACGCCAGACGCGAAGTTCAGAATATACAGCATCTGAAGCATCAATACGGCCGTCTCCATTGTCGTCATGAAGAGCGAGTTCGGCGAATCCGCTCTGCCCCTCAATACTCTCTAACCCTTCGGCCGGGACAGTCTGGTTATAGCCAAACAACTCGTTGGCTCCATCAACGCGCCCATTGCCATTGCGATCAAGAGCAAGAATGCCGTCATCACTGGAGACCCAAGCCGTCCACTCGGCCATGCCCGCGCGGTCAACATCGAAATAGGCCCCCGAGTTCTCCAACGCGATGAGTTCTATCCCGTCCCCATCCAGATCGAGCACAAGAGGGTCCCCATAGCGGCCCGCCTCATCAAGAGGAGATCCTCCACCTGGACCGGTCGGCGGCGGGCCCTCCGGCTTTTTACGCTCGCGCAACGTGATGCCGAGGTCGCCATCCTCGAAGTTTTGTACCGTGAATTTGCGGGTGCCTGAGGTAATGATCAGGGTGTCGCCCTGCAATTCGAAGGTTCTTCCGCCAGCCCCCTCATAGGGGCCGTCGCTCCCTTCGTCACGCGTAGCCCTGCCTGAAATATAGGTGTCCTTAGACGTCGCAAGTCTGTCGATCTTGGTGGCGTCAGTAATGATATCTCCGTGGCCGACGATAAAGAGGTCCGCACCATCGCCCCCCGTAAGAGTATCGACCTCGCCATCGTCACCGCCAACGAGCGTCTGGTTACCGCTGCCGCCCGTGATGAAGTCGGCGCCTGTACCACCGTAGACGGTCGAGCCGGCTGCCGCGGAATGAAGGAGGTCGTCTCCGCCGCCGAGATGGATCTCTGCGTTTTTCACGTCATGGATGACGTCGTCGTCCCCATCCCCAAGCCTGATGATCTCGAAGTTCTTGAACCGAATTTCAGAGCCGACGAGGAGACCATTTAGTAGGTCTACGCCATCGCCCAAGCTCCTCAGATCGAGCGTATCCTTTGGTCCCACGCCATCGTTCTTTGCATCGATGGTAAGGCTTTCTCCGGTCCCGAGAACGGCACCGGCTAGGACTAGCGTGTCCGCACCCTCGGAGAGTTCCACGCCTTCGACATCAAAAAGAAAATCAGTATCGTTCGTGCTGCTGTTGGAGATCACAAACCCTGGCGAGGGGGTGTTGAAGAAGGAAAGGCCCAGAAAATTCGTGCCGCTGAGATAGGAGTAGTAGGCAAAGTCTTCCCCATCGCCGCCGTAGAATGTATCGGTACCGCTTCCACCGATGAAAATGTCGTCTCCGTCCTGCCCCCAAAAAGCATTGTCACCTGTACTGCCAATGAACTTATCTTGATGCTGTGAACCGTAGACACGTTCAATGCTGTAAAGAAGGTCGCCTTGGGCATCACCGAACTTCCCTTCCCCTGTCACGAGGTTGACGGTCACGCCTTCTTCTGAATCGTCGTAGCGAGCTACGTCAGTACCCTCATCACCGAAGAGAAAGTCTGCGCCTTTCCCTCCGGACAGTTGGTCGTCGCCGTCCCCGCCGTACAGAAAATCGTCGAGGTCGCCCGCCTTGATCGTATCGGCTCCTTCACCACCGATCAGAAGATCGCGTGAGGCATTCTCGCCATGACGGTTGCTGGTATCTATTTCGTCAGGCGATGACGTTCCCACGATCGCGATGTCGATCGTCTCGCCGGAAGTGTAGGAGTAGCCGACAGACTCGATACGGGTATCGCTGCCGAGGGTCGCTGCGTGGTAGGAAACTCGCTGCTTATCTGCCATCCCTAGCTGAACAGCGACAGCGTTGGTAACTCGGACCGTTTGTCCCATATAGTCGAAGTCGTGGGCTTCTGGGCCGAAAAGACCTGGAGTATTGTCATCCAGCGGATTATTGTTGTGACTTGGATCTAACCACAGGGTGTTGCCCCATCCGACCATGTGGACAATCTCGTGCATAATCACCAAGCTGAGGTCGTCTGCGAACACGTCCCCATTTTTGTTGATCCCCCTCACCGTTGCGATCAGATCGAGATTGAGGGCGATGTACCGATCTGCGGAGTGGGGGCTCATCTGCCCCGGCTTGTCAGCACTTTCCCCAAACCTAAGAAGTCCCCCGCCCTGGACCCAACTTTCTAGCATTGATCGCGCTATAGACGAGCCGTTGTAGAGGGTGGTGATCGCGTCCCAGATCGCATCGACATCTTCGAGGTTGTCGAACTCGGAGATTGGCGCGCCTGAGTGAAGCGCCCAAGTGCTGCCCGGCCCATAGAAACGCACGGCATTCAACACGGTTTGCAGAGACATCGCACCATCCTAAGTAGATCTGGGTAATTATTTAGCCAACGCGCTCGCTACATCAACGACGATAGGTCCCGTTTTAGTGATGTTGATGGCCCGACAATATGCATCGGGATCATCTTTTTCGACCGACATGCAAAATACATTGCCGTCCACAGTGTAATGCCCCTCGACTGTTGCATAGCCGACTTGGACATACCGCCCCGTCGGATAAAAGACTGGTCGCCGTGCATCCACCGCGCCCTCGAGTTCCCGAAGGTTGCCGTCAATCAGGAGGCGGGTAACTTCATCCTCGGTAGCCCCGCGAACGGCGTCCGAAATCGGCCAGAACTGCGGCGAACGCGTTTCCTCCGCCTCTCCGCATCCCGCGCTGCCAGAGACCGAAAGACATGCGATGGCGACCGCCTGAGATAGTTTCATATTCTTCGCTCGGTGAATTCGGTCGCTGACAAATGACGACCAAGGTCGCTGTTAGCCACGCACGCAGACGCCAAAGGCGATGCATCGAGGGCTCCATTATGGACGCTGTGCGCACCACTCCCCTCAACCCATTTCGCGATGATTTCAACATCACTAACTATCATCACGTCCCTCACTCAAACACAGGTTCGTTGGTTGAGCACGACGCGCACTCTCGCAAGACGGACGCTGGCGACGCCTATCAATCCGACGGTTCGAAAGACGTTCATCGCGCACCTCGGAATCCTATGGCATCACGCCAACAGGAACCCGCATCATCCAGATCGCCCGCCCCTTGATACTCACGCGCCTCTCAGGCAACCACGAGAACGCAAAGTTGTAAAACGATGATTTCTCTTTTATCGGCGCACTACGCGCGAGCGCGACTCTTCCTCGAGCATTATTTCCTTAAAAATCATGACAGTTACCTCTCTCCTCCGCAGTCAGAGAGTTCGACTGCCTCAATGTGGCTTGAAATCGGCCGACCTCAGTCAGTCGCACGACAAATGGAGTCGCGCACCTCTAGTTGTGACTGTAGCTTAGCCGGACTATCGTCGCCACGAACGCCGCCGATATGCGGCGCGCACCTTCAGATGCGGGCCCGACCTTTTGTTAAATCGTCTGCTTCCGGATCAACCCGGTGCCAAACCTCTTGCTGAAGCCTTGCGCTCGTGCCGCACGCATTTCCTCTGGGCGGGGGGGTTCAGCGCCGCCGTCAACATCCTCTACCTGACACCTACGATCTACATGATGCAGGTCTATGATCGGGTTGTTCCTACCGGCGGGCTGATGACTCTGGCGCTTGTCAGCGCTGCGGCGGTGCTGGCGCTCGGGACCCTGGCCCTGCTCGATTGGTTGCGAGGCCGCATGCTCATACGAGCCGGCCTGCGCCTTGATCGACTGTTGTCCGGACCGATACTTACGAGGGTGATCGACATCCAATCGCGCGGGCCGAACACCCAGGCGATGCGCGAGTTCGACAATGTCCGCGCCGCCGTAGCTGGACAGGGAGCGCTCGCTCTATTCGACGCTCCCTGGACCCCGCTCTATCTTGCCTGTTGCTTCCTTCTGCACCCTGCGCTCGGCATCCTGACCCTGATCGGGGGCGTCTTGCTGATTGTTCTAGCCTGGCTCAACGAACGCGACAGCCGCCCGCAGCTCGCCAAATCCATGCAATCCAACAATGCCGCCTATGCGGCCCAGGCCGCCGTAGCGGAGCAGGCCGAGGTCGTGCGCGCACTCGGCATGCGCGACGCAAGCGTCGCCCGGCAATTGCAGCAGCGCCAATCCGCAACCCGCCAGCAGGCTGACGCCCAGCTAACCGGCGGGAAATATTCCGGCGCCATCAAGTTCGTCCGCTTACTGCTTCAATCGGCCGCCCTTGGCACAGCGGCCTTCCTGGTCGTCCGTGGTCAGATATCGCCCGGCTCGATCATCGCCTCTTCAGTTCTCCTGAGTCGGGCCGTGGCGCCGGTCGAACTTCTCGTTGGAGTCTGGCCCAGCCTTGTCCAGGCGCGCGCCAGCTGGAAGGCCCTGACGGAGCTCTTCGTCCAGTCTGCCGATCATGACGTGGTCCGCACAACGCTTCCGGATCCGGCCGGGAAGGTGCGTCTCGAGAACGTCTCCGTCCGGCTAGCAGGTAGCGAAGGCGCCCAGCTCAAGAGCGTGAACCTGACTATCGAGCCAGGTCAGACGCTCGGCGTGATCGGTGCGAGCGGATCAGGCAAAACGACCCTGGCGCGCGTCATCGCGGGGGCGCTGACGCCGACACTCGGCGTGATCCGCCTCGACGGGGCTGAATACAACGCCCGGGATGATGACGAGCGAGCGCGACACATTGGCTATCTGCCTCAGGCGCCGAGTCTCTTCGCAGGTTCGATCAAGGACAATATCTCGCGGTTCTCAAGGGAAGCTGGCACGATTTCATCCGAAGTAGATCGCGCCGCCGTAGCCGCCGCCAAAGCCGCCGGCGCCCACGACCTGATCCAGAGCTTTCCCCAAGGGTACGATACTATCCTTGGGCCTTATGGGTCGGGCGTTTCAGCCGGACAGGCTCAGCGTATCGCTTTGGCGCGCGCGCTCTATGGCTCGCCGGCACTCCTCATTCTGGATGAGCCCAATTCCAACCTCGACCAGGATGGAGAAGCGGCCTTGATGGTTGCCGTGACCGAGGCGTGCCGGCGCGGCGCCGCGGTCGTGATCGTGGCGCATCGCGCTGGCGTCCTGGCACGGGTCGACCGGCTCGTGGTGATGCGTGACGGAGTCATCCAGATGGAGGGCCCCCGAGAGGACATCCTTGCGCGCATGCGTGGCGCCCCTGCGGGACGTCCGCTTGTCGCAGCGGGAGGGCTGACGCAATGATCAATATTCAAACTCCCGACGTCCTGGATGGAAATTCAGAGGCGGAAACGGATTCGCCACGCCGCGATGCAGTCATCGGCGGCGTCGCCTTGTTCATATTTTTCATTTTCTTTCTCGGATGGGCGGCTTTCGCACCGCTTGATGCCGGCGCCTTTGCCACAGGACAGGTGGCGGTGACCGGCAATCGCCAAGCGGTGCAACATAAGGAAGGTGGTGTCGTCAGCACGCTCGACGTGGCGGAAGGCGATCGGGTGCAGGCTGGCCAAGTTCTTCTTTCCCTGAGCGCTGGCGAACTACGAGCCAGCGAGAGAGGCGCCGCAGGTCAGGTCTTCGCCCTGTTGGCCATACGCTCCCGTCTCATCGCCGAAAGAGATCGCCTTTCCGACCTGCCAATCCCGCCGGAATTCCTTCACATGTCCGCCGAAGACCGTCGGATCGCGGACGAGGCCATGAGGTTGCAGCGCCTTCAGTTCTCCGCGCGCGGCGCTGGGCGGAGCACCGAAGTTGGCGTCCTCACCCAACGCATCAGCCAACTCGAGGACCAGAAGGAAGGATACGAACGCCAGATCGAGGCCAATGTCGAAGAGCAGGCTTTGATTGTGGAGGAGTTAGAAGGCATCCGCTCGCTCGCGGCCCAGGGCTACGCCCCTCAAACCCGGGTGCGGGCGTTGGAGCGCACCGCCGCAAACCTGCGAGGTTCTCTAGGAGCGATGCGGGCCCAGGTCGCTGGTACCGAGGAGCAGATCGGCCAGACCAGGCTGCAGATGCTGGGCGTTTCCACTACGCTCAACGAGGATGTCGCCGAACAACTGCGACAAACCGAAATCCAGCTCAATGAGTTGCAGCCGCGGCTGCATGAACTGCAAGCTCAGATTGGCCGGACCGAGGTGCGAAGCCCCGTCGCCGGCCAAGTGGTCGGCCTAACGGTCTTTACTAAAGGCGGTGTGATCCAGCCCGGTCAGACGATAATGGAAATCGTTCCGGACCAAGCGTCCCAAGTGATCGTCGCCGAGGTCGATCCAGCGGACATAGACAACCTTCTTGTCGGGCTGAAAACCGAAGTGAAGTTTCCCGGTCTGCGTGAGCGCAACCCACCGATCGTGCGTGGCCGCGTATCCCGGCTTTCGGCTGACAGCTTCACAGAGGAAGCAACAGGGCGACGTTACTATCGAACCGAGGTGGTCGTGCCAGCCGGAGAATTACGCCGACTTGGCGATGCGGCTGAAAGCATCCGCTCGGGAATGCCGGTCGAAGTCGTGATCCTCACACGCAAACGGACTGCTCTCGCCTACCTGTTTGAGCCTCTGCTTACTGCGCTCTGGAGATCCGGCAGAGAGCAGTAAGGATGCCGAACGGCCCTTGAAAACAACAGCCGAGAGAATGTTCGGCGGAGGTCGGCTGAACCTTAGCCTGAACGTCTCTCATCCCGAAACGAATGGGAATTCGACGTTTTCATACTGCACGGATCCACCTTAGATAGATATCTGCTTGGTGACGTCACAAGAGAGGGAGGAGCGTTGAAGGATCGTCGAAATACTGTGCTGCGTCGATGCTCGTCAAATGTCTGTCTCGGCATGGTGATAAGAGCGGGAAAACGCCGATGGACTAGCACGGGAGGCCATTGAGCCAAGGTCGGCTGCAAGCATCGGCAGAGAAGCGCCAATAGCATTGGCACGAGCCGCCATGCTCGCATTCACTCGTCCCATGCGTCGGCGAGGGGCGAACCTGCTCAACCGTCGTCTGGCAGGGCATATCCCTCGATACTCCGTCCGAGCCAGCCAATTCGGCATGCAGCCGAACCTGCCGAAACCCGTTGCCGAATTTCTCATAATCGGCGTTTTTCAAGCAAAGATATTGGGGCAAGGTCGTACGCAACACCTCCCCATGGAGACGTTGAGGGCATGTCCTGGCTGAGATGAGATTATTGCGTGTGGCGCGCGCTATCTTCTTCTCAAGCAAGAAGGCTTGAACATACCGGCGCGGGACATCGTCGGCGAGCGCCTTCACTCCATCGGTTCTTCGGGGGGCTCATCCGCCTGATCGGCGACGGCGACAATCGCCACGCCATCCACCGCACCGGCATCCACGCGACGTACGCATCCTGCCGGGATCGCGGGATTTCCACTGAGCGCCGATTTCGTTGAAAAAGGCGGCTGCTGAGATCGCCGCCAGTAACGGACGCTGCGGCTTGCTCCCGCCTCACGCGGTCGCCGGCGTCGGCGGCGGGATCAGTTTGGCGAGTTTGCGCAGGTTCTGGGCGGTGGCGGCGAGGAGGAACTCGTCTTTGGCGCCGTTGGGGCCTCTCAGGCGCAGTCGATCCAGCTTGAGAATGCGCTTGAGGTGGGCGAACAGCATCTCGACCTTCTTCCGTTCGCGCCGGGAGACGACGTAGGCGTCGGTCCTGGCGATGTCGCGGGCGAAGTCCCGGGCGCCTTCGTGGATGGAGCGCGTGACCTTGCGCATCGGCGTGTTGGGGCAGCACCGGGGCTTGAGGGCGCAGGCCCGGCAGTCGGCCGTACTGGCGCGATAGCGCAGGGTGTCATCAGGCGGCGCTTGGGTCCGGGGCGTCGAGAAGACGCGCCGACCGTGGACCAGCGTCTTGCCCGCCGGGCAGCGGTAGAGGTCCTGAGCGTGGTCATAGGCGAAGTCGCTGCGCGAGAAGGTCCCGTCGATCCGCTGGGCCTTATCGATGACGGGGATGTGCGGCTCGATGCCCTGGTCGTGGACCAGCCAGTCCAGCATCTCGGCCGAGCCATAGGCGGTGTCCGCCGCCAGCCGGGCGGGCCACAGATCATGATGCTCGCGCGCACGCTCGATCATGGTGCGGGCCGCCGTCACCTCGGCCTGGCGCACCGCCGTGGACGGCTCGACATCGACGATGATCGCGTGATCCAGATCGATCAGATAGTTGGTCGCGTAGGCGAAGAAGGCCAGGCCCTTGTTGGCGCCGGTCCAGCGCGAGGCCGGATCGGCCGGTGAGATGAACTTGGGCGTCACCGGGGTCGCGCCGCCGAAGGCCGCGTCGTCCAGCACGGCCAGATACTCGTCGATGGCGCGGCTGGCGGCCTCGGGCGGCAAGCCTTGGTCGCCGGGCACGCAGCGCTGTCGGTTGGCGTCGGCCTTGATCAGGCTGGCGTCGACCGCGAAGCCTTCGCCGCCGACCAGACCCTCGGCCATGCAGCGCCGTAGCACCGTCTCGAAAAGCTCCCGCAACAGATCGCTGTCGCGGAAACGCCCATGGCGGTTCTTCGAAAAGGTCGAGTGGTCCGGCACGTCGCCGTCCAGGCCCAGCCGGCAGAACCAGCGATAGGCCAGGTTCAGGTGGACCTCCTCACACAGCCGCCGCTCCGAGCGGATGCCGAAGCAGTAGCCGACCAGCAGCATGCGGATCAGCAGTTCTGGATCGACCGAAGGCCGACCGATGGCGCTATAGAAGGGCGCCAGATGCGCCCGCAGCCCGTCCAGTTCCACGAAACGATCAATCGCCCGCAGCATGTGATCCGCCGGCACATGCCGCTCCAGCGAGAACGCGTAGAACAGGGCCGACTGATCGACCCGCCGCTCGCCCATCATCGCTGCACCTCCCGTCTCAACGACCAGAGTGAATCAGCGCTGCGCCCTCATGCCAATTGCCGAAGGCCGCCTTTTTCAACGAAATCCGCCAGCAGCGGACATCCGTACCTCGCCACAAACACGACGTACCGCGCGTATGCCGGAGGTCCTGCCTAAGCTGGTGCCTGCACAAGATGACAAGGGTCACCCTGTACCAGGGCAGCTTCGGCCTCGATATCAGGAGCTGATAGCCAAGGGTGGATTGGTATTTGAAGAGAGGAGCGACGATCGAAGATTAATCGATCGTCGCTTGGGCGTGGGTCAGTCCGCCTGAGGGGCGTCACCGCTCGCGTTCGTTACCGGTTGCGAAGGTGACTGGGCTTGAGGAGCGGGTGTGCGCAACGCCCCTGTGAGCCCGTTCAGATCGGCGCCCGACAGGCCCACTTCCGCCATCAGTTGATCCACCAGGGGCGCCTGGGCGCGATAGCGCAGGGCGCTGCTGACAACCTGATCCGACAGGTTGCCGTCCTGTGAGCCCGCGCCCGCCGAGGCGGCGCCGCCGTTCAGGCCCTCGACCTGAACGATCTTGATAGAGTCGATGTTCTCCATCGGCTTGACGGACTCGGCGATGATCCGGTCCAGGTTCTCGATCAGCTTGAGGCGGATCTGCATGGCGACCTGCTCGGGCGACAGCAGGTTGGCCGCTGCGTTCAGGGCCTTCTGACCGGCGGCCTCGACCTCATAGTGGACGCGCGACGCTTCAGCCGCGACGCGCACGGCCTGGGCCTGAGCCTCGGCTTCGATGGTGGTCTTGTCGGCCTGACCGCGCGCCTGTTCGCGCAGGGCTTCGGCCTGGTCGGCGGCGGCGACCTTCTCGGCCTCGGCGGCGACGCGGATGGCGATGGCGTCGCGTTCAGCTTCCTTGGACGCCTCGATCAGTTCGATGATCTTCTGACGGTCGGCGGCTTCGCGGTCGCGCACGGTCTTGACCTGTTCCTCGGCCTGAACGGCCAGGGCCAGAGCCTTGTCAGCTTCCGCTTTGGCTTCAGACTGAGCGCGAGACTTCTCGGCGACGGCGATGTCGCGGTCCTGTTCGGACAGTTCGATGGCCTTGGCCTTCTCGATGTCCTGGGTCTCGACGGCGCGGGCCTTGGAGATTTCGCGCTCGGCGACTTCCTGCTCCATGGCGATGCGCTGCTGGGCGACCAGACGTTCGGCCTCGATGCGGGCCTGATCGATCTGCTGCTGCGAGGTAATCTTGGCACCTTCGGCCTCGCGCGCCTTCTCGGCTTCCTGACGCGCCACGTCGGCAGACTGCTCGGCCCGGCGGTTTGCGATCTCGCGCTCCTGCTCCAGTTGGGCGTATTCCTCGTCGCGCGAAATTTCGAGCGTGCGGCGCTGGGCCTCCAGGTTCTTGGTGCGGATCTGGACCTGGGTGTCCTGTTCGATGTCGTTGCGCAGCTTCTTGCGCAGCTCGATCTCCTGCGTCAGCCGCGTCAGACCCTCGGCGTCAAAGGCGTTCAGCGGGTTGAAATGCTCCATCGCCGTCTGATCGAGTCCCGTCAGCGAGACGGTTTCGAGTTCAAGACCATTCTTCAGCAGGTCTTCCGACGACACCTGCTGCACCTTCTGAACGAAGTGCGTCCGCTGCTCGTGCAGTTCGGTCATGGTCAGTTCGGCCGCGACCGAACGCAGAGCATCGACGAACTTGCCTTCGACCAGCTCCTTCAGCTCCACCGGGTTCATGGTGCGCAAGCCCAGGGTCTGGGCCGCCGAGGCGATGGCGTCAGCGCTCGGCTGAACCCGCACATAGAACTCGGCCAGCACGTCGACGCGCATCCGGTCCTTGGTGATCAGCGCCTGCTCGTTCGAGCGCTGAACCGCGAGACGCAGGGTGTTCATATTGACCGAAATCGTCTCGTGCAGGACCGGCAGGACCAGGGCGCCGCCGTTCATGACGACCTTCTCGCCGCCAAAGCCGGTGCGGACAAAGGCCGTCTCCTTGGAGGCACGCTTGTACAGACGCGCGAAGATCAGCCCCAGGATCAACAGGGCGACAAGCCCCACGCCCGAAATGATGGCGATCTCGATGATCGAGTTCATTTAAACAGCCCCTAATCTGTAAAAGTCGTCAGACCGCCGCGTCGCGCAGCGACACGCTGGTATTGTGAATGGCGAAGTATTTGGCGCCCGCATGCCGAACCAGCAGCACGCTGCTGCCCTGCGTGAAGACGTCCGCTGCGTTGTCGGGCTCGACCATGACGTAGTGAACCTGGCCGTGCTCGTCGCGAACGCGGGCCTGGGCGGCGCTGGCCTGCGCTGCCTCGCCCGTGACGATCACCGCCACACGGCCGACCAGACTGTCGCGCGATACAGCCGAGGTCTCGTCGCGGGGCATGATCCGGGCCACACCCCGACCAAAGACGCGCGTCACCGGCAGGGCGACCGCAAAGGCCAGCGGCGCCGCCAGGAACCACGGCCCCGGCTGGCCGATGACCGCCGCGACCAACCTCTGGCCGAACAGCCCCGTCATGCCGAAGGCGAACAGGAAGACGACGACCAGCATCAGCAGCGGCAACCGCCCGACGTTGATCCAGGACAGCAGCGACGGCGTCTCGACATTGACGTCGCCGTCCAGCCCCTCGACCCCTTCGCCCACCGCCAGCCCGCCGCCCAGGCCCAGGGCCTCAACCACGCCGATCAGCAGCATCAGCACCAGGGCCGCAACAAACGGCACATTGTCCGGCGAGAGAAGGAAGACCCACATCGGCGGCGTCAGCCCTTGTCGCCAGCGCGCGCCTTGATGGCGGCCAAGCGTTCCTCGACCCGGTTGCGACGCGCCAGACCGTCCAGTTCCGCCAGCTTGGCGCCCTGTTCGCGCTCGACCCCACCCAGAGCCGGCGCGCCCTCGCGCGCCATCAGGCGATCAAAGGCACCCGTGGCGTTCTCGACACGGCGGGCCACGCTCGGCTGGTCGTCCGAACCGACGCCGCCCGTTGCAGCCCCAGCTTCGTCGGCGCCGCGCGCTCGCGCCAGCAGCATGGACTGGAAGGCCTCTTCCATCTCGCGGCGCTTGGCCATGAGCGCGGCGACATAGCCTTCCAACTCGACTTCGCGCTTGCCCGCCTCGGCCACGGTCGCTTCCAGAACGGGGACCTGGGCCTCGACGTCCAGTTGGTGTTCGACCGCCGCACGGGCTAGGTCTTCACGACCTTCACGCAGCGCCAGCTCAATCTGACCGGCCAGTTCTTCGTGGCGGCTGCTCTGCTCGGTCAACCGCTTGTTGGCCAGATGTTTGCTGGCGATGGTTCGGCCCAGTTCGGTGCGGACATCGTCCACCGCCTTGTCAATCTCGCGCAGGGTCTGCTGTACGACTGCGTCCGGCATTGCGCCTTCGATCGCGTCGATCAGCGCATGGGCGCTGCCCGAGACGATGCGGCCGACGCGCGCGCCCAATGTATCCGCCATGATCCTGATCCTTCCGTTAGCGCGCGGCCGGAGCCGCAGAGACAAGTCGCATCAAATCCGCCAGATCGGCTAGCCGACGCGAGATGACAGCAGGGTCGTAGGCCGGGGCCGTGGGCGTCACGGCCCAGCGCAACAACTGCTCGGTCATCCGGGCACCGCAATCGACCAGCCGGGCTTCATGCCGCACCAGGTCGTCCGCCGCGCCCGCCGAACCGGGGCGGGGCGCGGTCAGGGCCAAGGCCAGAAATTCCTCGGCGGCGGTCATCAGACCCATGGCTACGTCGGAGTGACGATTCAGGTCCTGTTCGATGATCCGCACAGCGCGCACCGCCGCCGCAAGTTGCTCATGACTGATGACCAGGGCCACCGGGAAGGAATCGACCGGCTCGGCCCTCTGCCGCGCCTGCCGAATCAGGCCCCGAATTTTGTCGCTGGCCGTAACCGCGCCATCCACTTCCAGCTTCGTGAGAAAGCTGGTGTCCTCATCGGAGAGCCTGACGCTCAATGGTGTGTTGAGAGAAGCCATGCCTCCTTGTATGACAATGTAGCGCACATGTAAACGCACATCGTTCTCTAGGCGAAAAACAGGCGGCGTTTAAGCCTCGGCCCGATGTGGAAATTAGCGCGCCTTGGGTGTCCCGAGCGTAGGCGCTCCGCCATGGACGATTCTCCGGACTAATTTCGCCATGGTCGGCTGAGGTCAGAAACGCGCCAACAGCGGTCATAGGGACCATGCCATAAACGCGATATTCGTTGCGCAGAAGTCGGTCCGCTTTGCGATGCGGTGCTAACTTCACTGACGTGAGCGGACACACGCGATGGTAGCGAAAAGACGCGCGCCTCACTAAAGTGGTTAGAGGGGAGCAAAAACATGAAACTGGTGTTCGGGCTCGGGGCTGACGGTCGCATCTGGCCGGAAACGGCGGAAGCCGCAGGCGATCTGGATGACGCCGTCGTCGGGCCGCACGGCCTGGTCGGCCTGATCGAATCTCAGCTCGGCCTCGGGGGACCGATCATCTCCCACCCCTCGCGCGTCGCCGCCTGGCTCAGCAAGGTGCGGGCCGCCGGCTCCGGCCGCTTCTGGGCCCAGTCCTTCGACAAGGACCCCTGGTCCACCGCCGAGACCCTGCTGGACTGGCGCGACGCCCTCGTGGACGGGGGCTGGACGGGTCAGCGCGTCGGCGCGGCCCGGATCGACGACCTGGCCGACGCCGGTCATGCCGGCGCGCCGTTGCCGCCCGGCCTGGCGGACCGGCTCGCGCTCGCCGCCCTCAGCATCGCCGACCGCCCCGGCCTGCGCATCGCCTCGCTCGCTCTGATCGAGCCTCGCGATCTGGCGCCTCCGGCCATCGCGCGTCTGCTCGATGCGTTGGAGGCGGCCGGGGTGGAGATCATTCCGCCCTCCGCCCCGACGCTCGCCGCCGCGGGATCGGACCTGCGCCGCGTTCAGGACGCCTTGGCAGGGGGTGGACGGGACGCGCTCACCGGCGACGGCTCGCTTGTCGTGATCCAGTCAGACACCGCCGTCATGGCCGCCGAGACCGTGGCGGACTGGCTGGCGTCGGGGCCCGCCGACGCCGTGATCCTTGCGCCCGACGGCGACACCGCTCTGCTGGACCGGGCGCTCAAGGCCCGGGGTCTTCCGGCGCTCGGTCTGTCCGGAGCCTCGCCCTGGCGGGGCGCCTTGCAGGTCCTGCCCTTGGCGTTCGCGACGGCATGGCAGCCCTTCGACGCCCGCGCCCTCCTCGACCTGATGATGCTTCCGCGTCCGCCCATCTCACGTTGGGCCGCCCGCCGCCTCGCGAGGACCCTGGCGGAACACCCCGGCACGGGCGGCGCCGCCTGGCTCGAGACCTGGGCGGGTCTCGAATCGCGGCTTCTCGAGCTGAATGCGGCGGAGGAAGACCCCGAGGGGAAGACCGGCCTGACACTAGCGCAGTGGCGCGCCTGGACACAGGTCGGCCAGCACGACCGGGCCGTCGGTATGCCGCTTGACGCCGTGCGCGAGATCGCAGGGCGCGTGGCCGCCTGGGCCATCCGGATCGACGGCGGCGGACAAGACCCCTTGTTGCTCGGCGTCGCCTCGGCGGCGGGAGCCCTCGTCGACGCCGCCACGCGCCTGGAGTCGCCGGTCATCCCCGCCCTGCTTCTGGAGCGTATGATCGGTCAGGTCCTGGCGGACGGCGTTTCCAACCCCGCCCACATCGCCGAGGCCGGCGCCCTGCGCGCCGTTCGGGCGCCCGGAGCGCTGTGGAGATCCGCGCCTCGGGTGATCTGGTGGGGTTTCGCCGGACCGGGCGAGAGGGTCGCGCCCGAGCGATGGGACCGGGCGGAGCGGGCCGCGCTCGCGACTGCCGGCGTGACCCTGGAAACGCCTGCGGCCGCCTCGGCGCGGATCGGCGCCGGCTACGCCCGCGTCGTGATGAACGCGGCTGAGCAGATGTTGCTGGTGCGGCCGGCCCTCGCGGGCGGCGAGCCCACGACCGCGCACCCGCTCGCCCACCAGCTTCGCCCACTTCTGCAGGACGCGGCGGACAGCGTGTTCTTCCGGGCCGAACGTCTGTTGGCGGAGCCCGTGGCGGATCTGGCGCGGCGGTCCATCTCCCGCACCCCCGTCGATACGGTCGATCCGCCCGCAGGCGCGCCGCGATGGACGGTCGCCGCCGATTTGTCGGCCGCGCTCGACAGCCGCGTAGAAAGCGCAACCTCCCTGGACCGGCTGTTCAACTGCCAGATGGGATGGTTCGCCCAGGACGTCCTCGGCCTGCGTCGCGGTCGCCATGCTCAATTGCCGGAGACGAGCCAATTGTTCGGGGCTCTGGCCCACGAGATCGCACGCCGGCTGCTGCCTGCCGGTCCGCCGCCGCCCTGGGCCGAGGTTCGCGCCAGCGCCCTGGCCCTGTTCGACGAACTCCTGCCCGCCATGGCCGCGCCATTGGCGCGGCCCGAACACGCCGGCGAGCTCGCCGCCGCGCGGGAACAGGTGCCCGCGGCGATGGAGGCGCTGGTGCGACTGCTGCACGAGCGAGGACTCGAGGTGGTGGGCGCGGAGTTGCCGCGCGAGGGCCGTTTTGGCGATCTGCCGCTCACCGGACGCATCGATCTGATGGTCCGCCGCGGCGCCGAGGTCGCCGTGCTCGACCTGAAGTGGACACGGTCCGACCGCCGCTACGTCTCGATGGTCGCAGATGGCGTCGCGGTGCAGCTCGCCGTCTATCACGCTCTCGCCCGGGCCGACGGCGTTGTGGCACCGGGCGGCTATTTCCTGCTGCGGCAGCGGCGTGTCGTCGCCAGCGCGGGATCCTTCCTGACCGGCGACCCGGTCGAGGCTGTTCGTCCCGACGACGACACCCTGCGGATCGTGTCGCAGGATTGGGCGGCCTGGACGGCGCTCGCCCGCGATGGTGTTCTGGTCGCCGCCGGCCTGCAGGGTTCCGCGGCGGACCGGCCCGACGACCTCGGTTTCGCGGCACCGGCGGAGCCTTGCCGCTACTGCGACCTCACCGGCCTGTGCCGCATCAATGTGGAGGCGCTGTGATGGCCCGACTCACCGCCGTCACGGCCTCCGCCGGCGCGGGAAAGACCACGCGCATCGTCGGCGACATCGCCGCCGAGGTGGCCATCCGGCCGCCCGAGGAGATCGTCGCCACGACCTTCACCATCAAAGCGGCGGATGAACTCGTCGAGCGAGCGCGGGCGCGTCTGTTCGGCGACGGGCGGACGGACGCGGCCGCCCGGCTGCTCGGCGCCCGGTTTGGGACGGTCAACGCCGTCTGCGGCGAGATCGTTTCGGAGTTCGCGCTCGATCTCGGACGGTCTCCCTCCACCGCCGTCATCGGCGCCGAGAACGAGTCCCTGATCTTCTCGATGGCGGCGGATCGCGCCATCGCCGCCCATGCAGCGGTCCTCAACGACCTGGCCGATCGCTTCGGCTACAATGACCCGCGACCGCCGACGGGCGGAGAAGGACCGGACTGGCGCCGGACGGTTCGCCGGATCGTCGATCTGGCGCGCGCCAACGGTCTGGACGCGGACGGCGTCCGCGTCTCGGCCGACCGCTCGATCGCTTCCTGTCGATCGCTTCCGCCGGCTGCGGCGTCGGACGGCGATGCGCTCGACACAGCCCTGAGCGACGCCCTCTCGGCCGTCATGGCGGCGCGACCCTCCGAGCTGAGCGCGAAGGCGAAAAGGCCGATGGAGGTCGTCCGGGCGGCGCATCAGCGTCTCGCCCGCGGCGAGAGCCTGTCGTGGCCTACCTGGGCCAGGCTGGCCAAGGCGGAATGCGCGCCCACCAAGGACGGACCCGCCTTCGCTTCGGCCATGACGGCTCTGGCCGCCGCGGCTGGACGGCATGCGGATCATCCCCGTCTTCGCGTGGACATCGAAGCCTTCATCCGCGCCACCTTCGACTGCGCGGCGGAAGCGCTCACCGCCTACCAGGACTGGAAGGCCCAGCGGGGCCTGCTGGACTTCACCGATCAGGAGGCGCTGGCGCTCGAGGTTCTGCGTGATCCGGCGATGGCCGCCCGGCTGAGAGAGCGGATCAGCCGGGTGTTCGTCGACGAGTTCCAGGATTCCAGCCCGCTTCAGCTGGCGGTGTTCACAGCGCTCGCGGGTCTGGTCGAGGAAAGCACCTGGGTTGGCGATCCCAAACAGGCCATCTACGGCTTCCGAGGCGCCGACACGGATCTGACGCAGGCCGCGTTCGCCGGCGCCGCCTCGCAGGGAGAGTCGGCGGACGTGCTGGCCACCTCCTGGCGCAGCCGTCAGGGCATCATCGACCTGTCGAACGCCCTGTTCACGCCGGCCTTCGACCGCATGGGATTGCCGGCGGCCAATCACGCCTTCGCCAGGACAAACCGCTCCGAGACCGGTTTTGACCGGGCCGCTTTGGGCTGGTGGACCCTGACCGGCAAGGTCGATGAGCAGGCTCAGGCGCTCGCCGCGCAGGTCGTGGCCTGCCTCGATGACGGCGGTGAATGGTTGGTGGAGGACCGGTCGGGTGAGCACCGCCCGCTCTCGATCGGCGACATCGCCGTGCTCTGCCGCACCAACACCGACGTGGCCCGCTACGCGCGGGCGCTCAGCCAGGCCGGCCTGCCGGTGGCGGTGGAGCGTGGGGGGCTCGCGCGAACGCCCCATGTCGAACTGGTTCTCGCGGCCTGCCGATGGGTGGCCGACGCCTCTGATCGTCTCGCCCTGGCGGAGCTGGCCCGGTTCTTTTCGGACGATCCGGAATCGGACGCCTGGCTCGGCGCCGCGGCGGAGGCTGACGCCGAATCCGCCCTGTCCGACCTCGTGCCGGTCGCCGAGGCGCTCGCCGTGCTGCGTACGGACATCCTCGCCCTCACGCCTGCGGAACTGGTCGACGCGGTGACCGCCCTTCCGGAGGTTATGGCGCGCATCGAGCGTTGGGGCGACACCGCGATCCGGTTCGACGACCTCGAAGCCCTGCGGGGGTTCGCCCGAACCTATGAGACCGAGTGCGTCTCGTCCGGCGCGCCCGCGACGCTTCCCGGCCTGATCCTGGCGCTCGACGGCGCCGATCCCAAGCGCCCGCCAAGCCTCGCGGCCGAAGCCGTCCAGGTGATGACCTATCACGGCGCCAAGGGGCTCGAGTGGCCGATGACGGTTCTCGTCGGACTCGGCTGGGAGCCCAAGGCTCGCCTGTTCGAGCCCGCGGCGGAAGTTGATGGCGACATGGATTGGCGGGACCCGCTGGCCAATCGCTGGATCCGGTTCTGGCCATGGCCTTATGATTCCGCGGGCGGGGGCAGCGCCCTGGAGGCGGCGGTGGCCGAGTCCGCGTTCGGCCAGGCCGCCTGGCGACGGGCCGTGCAGGAAGACACCCGCCTGCTCTACGTCGGCGTCACGCGAGCCAGGGACTACCTGATCTTCGCCGCGCCGCCGAAACGCCCTGCGTGGCTGGCGGTGCTGGACGCAGCCGACGCGCCGCCCCACGTCACACCGCCGGCCGTAGACGACAATCTGATCGGCGTCGGCGACGCGACCTTCCTAGCCGATGTGCGTGTGCTGGCGGCGGACGAGGGCGCAGCGCCCCGGTATCCCCAGGCGCCTCACGTGACCGCGCGCGTGGCTGCGGCGCCGCCTGCGTCTCCTCTCTTCGTCAAGCCCAGCGGCGCGACCGGCGGCGGCTGGCGCGTGGTCGAACGGGTGGATCTCGGACCAAGGCTCGGGATCGACGGGGTGAGCGACATGGCGGCCTTAGGCGAAGCGCTGCACGCCATCCTGGCTTACGACGATCCGACGCGGGACGGCGCCCGGCGTCTCGCTGATGCGGACGCCATCCTGCGGCGCTGGTCGGTGGCCGGGCTGTCCGCGACAGATGCCGTGGAGGCGTCCACCCGTCTTCGCGCCTGGCTGGCGGACCGTTGGCCCGACGGCGCGATCCTCAGCGAAAGCCCGATCCGCGCCCGCGTCGGCGATCAGATCGTGCAAGGGCGGATCGATCTGCTTGTCCGGCACGCTTCGGGCGTCGCCCTCGTGGACCACAAGAGCTTCCCAGGGGCGTTCGATCGGTGGGATGAACACGCGCTGAGACACGCCCCCCAGTTGGGACTTTACGCCGACGCGGTGACCGCGGCCTCGTCGGACGCCTGCGACGCCCTGTTCATCCATATGCCCGTGGTCGGCGCGATCCTGAGGCTGGAAAAGGACAGCGAAGCGACGTGAAGGCGCAGGGGCGACGCGCATGATCACAGTCGATCCCGCATGGTGGGAACATCTCACGCCGCCCGACATGCATCCACATCGGGCGACCTTCGACGCCATGATGCATCGGTTCCTCGGCACGGCGCGCGGCGTGAGCTGGCTACGGTCGGCCATGACGCCTGACGGCCTCATCCGGGTCCGTCTAGGCCAGCCGATTCCGGTCTTGCACGTCGCCCTTCTGGGCGGCGCGCTTCCTATCCTGATCCCGCCCCGGATCATCGAACCCGAGCATCGCGCGCTGGGCCCGACCGCCATGCGGTCCGGCCGCCCCTTGGCCCCGGGCGAGCTGGCGCTCTGTCCCGAGATCCGGTTCGAGCTGGTGACCGATCCGGTCATGCTCGACGCCTTGCGGGTCGGCGCGTTCGATCAGCCCTTCGTCGGCGTGACCCGGCCAGCCCAGATCTTTTCAACGCCGGCGCACCATCTCCTTAGGCCCACGTCCAAGCCGGATGGGGCCTTCGTCCTCTATCAGCACATCTTCGGCCACGCCGCGTCCTACCCCGACGACGGCTGGTTCTATGTCGGAGTCACGACCCGGCGTTGGCAGACCCGGTGGGCGGAGCATCGCCGCGCCATCGGCAGCGGGAGCCGACTCCGGTTCCATCAGCGGTATCGCGACGAGACTGCCGCCGACCGCGTATCCTACGTCCATCATAAGGTCATGGCCGTAACCGACGACATCGAGCGCCTCTACAATACCGAAACATGGCTGCTGGAAGGCCACCGGCAGGACGCGCGCCTTCTCAACATGAGCGCTGGAGGCCGGGCGGGCCGCCGCCGGACGCCGGGTGCCTCCTCATTGAGCGCCGACGCCAGCTGTGCGCCGCCGCCGCGCCGCCGCGCCCCGCGCCTCACCCTGGACCAGCTCAACGCCATCCGGGGACTGGAAGCGCTCGCGACAGCCTCCGAGATCGCGAGACGGGTCGCGGCCGCCAGCCCTCGGCAGGTGCGAGACGTGGTCGCAGGCCGCACCTACCGCAACGCGCGCTGAGGCTCGGGAGCTCGCAACGAACCTGAAGCCCGACCGGGGCGCTGGCGATGGGAGCCGCCCCGCAGCTCGCGCGCCACCGGCCCGGCGTTCACGCGCGCCGCGCGCTGGATGTCCCATGCACGCTGGACGGCCGCCTTTCCGATTCGCCATAGACCAGCCGGCGGTCCAGCAGCGGCAGGCAACCACGAGCAGAGGCCGAGCCGGGTCATCAGGCCGCGGGCCGGGCCTGATGTTCCGTTCGACCCGACGCCTCGCAGCCGACCGGGCAGCCGGGATGGGCCGACAGGCCGAGCCGGGCATATTCCCAACCCTCGGGACGCAGCGGGCTGAACCAGGTTTGATCCCCGGACAGGTGGCGATCGCGTTCACGAAACAGAAGCCGTAAGGCGAGGAGCAGCCCGGCCCAGAAGGAGACGAACGCCACCGTCGGGATCGGACCATCGGTCATGCCGGCCTGCGGATGAAGACAGCCGACGCAAGGGGTCGTCGCGTCGTGCGAAGACACCTGGACGGCGAAACCGACCGTGGCGCCGACGCCCATCCAGTCGGGCCGCCGCCGTTGCGCCGACCAGCGCGAGGGAATGTCGTCGACGCCCAACAGGACAACGGCGGCAAGGGCCTGGCCGTCGCGATAGCGCTCGACAAGCGGCTCGATCTGCAGGTCGCAGCCGTGACGGGACAGGTCCGTCACCTTGGCCGTGCCCAGGCCTGACCGCAGCAGCAGTGCGTTGCGGTTCAGGTTGCTGAGAGCGGACTCGTCATCGTCGATCACGCGGCAACGTCCGCGAATGTCCGGCGTCCTCAGCAAGGCGAACAGGGCCGCGTTTGCGATCGCCCCGCCGCTCACTAAGTCGAACGCGCCGAGCGCCGGTTCGGGCCTTGCCCCGCCGGGCGCGAGGTCGAGAACGACGTCCGTCGCCGGGCCGAACATCCGGTCGTAGGCCTGAGGGCTCCGCGCGAATGTCGACAGGCGGCGCATCGAGACCTTGAAGGCCTCGCTGGCGGCCAGGGCCCCCGCTGCCATCGCGCCGAACGGCTGATCGGTGGCCGTCCACGCCTGCGGCGCAGCCGTGGACAGGCTGGCGGACCAGTCAGACGCGCCGATGTAAAGAACACGCCCCGCCGCCGCGGGCCCCCGGTCGCCGAAGGCGACGACGAGATCGGCCGTCGCCGGAGGGATGCCGATCTCGATCGTGCGGTCCGGCAGGAGGTCCACTCCCACGTCACGAAGGGCGTCGTGGAGTCGATCTCCTGCCAGGGGCGGCTGGGGCTCCGGCATCGCCGCATCCGGGCAGTCGATCCAGACCCGGTGGCCGGACCGGGCCATCAGCAGGGCGGCCGTGACCACCGCCGTGCGTCCCGGCGCCGTCCCTACCAGACGGGCGTCGGCCGAGATGACCACCGACAAATCCGACAAGGCGTCGACCAGAGCGGACTCCGGGACATCGTCCCGAAGTTCGGCGCGCATCAACAGGGTGGTGCGGCTAAGAGCCTGGGCCAGCATCAGACGATCTCCAGAATGTCGGCGATCCTCACCTCGTGGAAACGGCCGTCAGGCTCGATCCGAGCGAGAAAGGCATCGGTGAAATCCGCCGGCCCTTGGGCGAACTGCGGGATGACCAGGCTCAGGAAGCCCGGCGTGTGGATCAGCGGGAAAGCGTCGTCCGTCGCCGAATGGTAGGCGGTGCCCGGATGGGTGTGGACCTGCACGCGCACGCCGGAGCCGCTGTCAGCCAGGTCCAGCCAGAAGTCGGTCAGCCAGTCGTGATCGACCTGGAAGCCGACCGCGCTGGCGGTGTGGCGGGGATGCCGGACCTCGCTGACGAGCGAGGGGTGGGCCCAAGGGCCCACCCACAATGCCTGGCATTCCCGGCGGCCGCCGCCGCAGGACCGGAGGTGGTGGAACGTCTGCGCGAGGACCGCCGACGGAATCTGCAGCTTCATCTCAGCCCCCTTGGACGACGCGGGGACGCAGGATCAGACGCGCGCCGTCGGACAGACCGGCCTGGGCGACCGTCTGACCGAGCCCCAGCTCAGCCCCGCCCTCGCTGAACAGAACCGGGCCGCCGGCCGGGTGGCCGAAATCGGCCAGGGCGCGCTCCAGCACCGCCTGCAGCGTCACTTCGGGACGCACCCGCTGCGGAGCGGGCGCGCCATTGTACAGGACCACGATGCCGAAGCCGGGCGTCTCGCGGGGCGCCAGGAAAAAGCGCTCGATGCCGGGTTCGTCCAGCTTGACGACGTCGTTGGGCCGAATGCGGCGGTTCTCGGCGCCGCGGGCCTGCAGGTACAGGTCCGTCGTCTCGGGATCGGCTTCGGCGAGGCCGTACAGGATGCGGCCGCTGATGAGCGGCTTGCCCCAGCGCATCTCGCTGGACTCGATGACGAACTTGTAGTCCCGGTCGGTTTCGAAGCCGATGAACCGCTCCTCGCCGCGCGGGCGGACGTCGATGGTCTCGTCCAGCCGGATATCCTCGAACTCGCCGTCCGACAGGATCACAAACAGGCTGTAGGATTCCGCCGTGCGCCCGACGGCGGTGTTGAGGATCTGGCGGCCGGTCGGGACGGGGTCCGACAGGCTGATCGGGCGGAAGTTCAGGTCGCCGTCGGCGAACTGGATCACATGGGCGCCGGCGGGCCGGCTGTCGTTGGGGGAGGTCACTGGTCTTTTACTCCATGGCCGAGGGCGAAAGTGCCCGGCTCTGAAGTTCAAACCGCCGCCAATTGGGGGAACGGGTAATTCCGTCGTCAGATTTTCAGCGCCCCCGCGGCGATCGGGCCGCAAACGAAGAATGCGGGGCAGTTCGGGCAGGTGAAGGCGGATTCTCTGGTCGGAAAACGGCCGTCCAGGATGTCCGCCACGAAAGCGTTGATCGCGTCGCGGCGCTTGCCGACGTCCTTGGGCGCAAGGCCGCTCACCGTCTCGACGCGGCCATCGCCCAGATAGACGACTTCCATCGCCGCGCCCGGCGACACGGCGTCGATCACCAAGGGGAAGACGGCTTCCGCCTTCGCGGTCGCGCTGGTTTTTGAATAATGCCCCGTCCGCACCCGGCGGAATACCGGACCCCCAGCACCGTCCAGGACCTCGTCGGGCTGGACATGGATGTCGGCCCGGTCGAGCGCCGCGACCAGACGTTCGCCAGACCGACCGGAGCGACCCTGGCGGCTCTCGACGAAGGCCTCGACCAGTTCGGCCGCGATCTGCCGGAAGTCGGACCCGTAGTCGTCCCCGGCGAGACCGCTGGCCTCCAGCGCGGCGTCCAGAAGCCTGTCGGCCCGGCCCGGACCGCCATCCCGGATCACGTTGGAGAGCACGTCCCGGACCACATCGTGCATGGTCAGGAAGGCCGGTCGCGTCCCGCCGTTTCCACCGATCGCCAGAAGGACGCTGTAGAGGAACTGGCGAGGGCATTTTTCGTAAAGCGCAAGCTCGTGCAAGGCGAAGGCGGGCCGCTCGCTGGAGACGACGGCGACGGGCAGGTCTTCCGGCCGCCGATCTGGCGCGGCCGGATCCGTGAGCCAGCGCTCAGGACTCCGGGTCGCCCGGCCCACGAAGGCCGACACCGCGCGCTCGGCCGCCTTCCGACCCGCCGACGCCTTGTTCTGGCGGGCCGAGTAGATGAAAAGGCGGTCACGGGCCCGGGACAGGGCCACATAGAAGAGACATTCCTGTTCGTCGTCGTGGGCGGACCGGAGCAAGGGACCGGCCGGCGTGTCGAGGCGCCCGATCAGGCCGTCAGGCGGCGGGCAGGGCTTGGTGCGGAACGATCGGGGCAGCGCCTCGTGGTTCAGGCCCGGCAGGTGGACGACGGAAAACTCCAGCCCCTTGCTGCCGTGCATCGTCATCAGCCGCACGGCGTCGATGACCTGGGCCGCCGCAGGCAGTTGCCGCAGATCCCGATCGTCCGCCAAAGCCACGAGCCGCCGAATGCGGTCCAGCAGACGCCGCACTGGACCTCGAGCCCCGCCGCCCGGCTGGACGCGGACGAAGTTCAGGAACTGCCAGATCGCCACGCCCCGCGCCTTCGCTTCGGGCGCGACCGATGACGCGATGTCGGCGACCACACGGGTGCGGTCAAGCAGCACAGACGCCAGGACCGTCCAAGGATGGTCCTCGGCGCTGAACCCGTTCAGAGCCGCGCGAAGACGCTCCAGCGCGGCGCGCCCCTCGGGCGACACCACCGCCAGGGCGTCCGTCCAATCCAATGGATCCCGGTTCCGGGTTCGCAGGGCCGTCATGGCGGCTTGGACGTCCGCCAGCGACAAGCCGGCGGACAGCGGCGTCTCCCGGACCAGACCCATGGCCCGCGGATCGGTGAGCAGGGTCAGCCAAGACAGCAGATCCTGGATTTCGGGTCGTTCAAACAGGCTTCCGAGGTAGAGGACCGGAACTCCGCGCCGCTCCAGCTCGGATCCGAGGCGGGCGAGGCGGTCGTTTCCCGAGCACAGGATGGCCTGATCCCGCAACGCGAAGCCCGCCGCCTTCAGTTCGCCGATCGCATCCGCCAAGGCCGCGGCCTCACCGTCATTGTCCAGAAACCGGCGATGCTCCACCGGATGACCCGAGGGACCGCGCTCAGCCTTCAGAGCCGCCGGCCGTCCTGCGCCGGCCGACATGCCCGTCGCGAAGGTCGAGAAGGCCTGAACGATCTCCTCGCTCGACCGATAGTTCACCGCCAAGGGCAGGCGCGTCCCCGCGCCGAAGTCGGCTGACCCGAAGCGGTCGACGTTGAACGGCGAGGCTCCGCGGAAACGGTAGATCGACTGGCGCACGTCGCCGACGACCCACAGATTGCGCCCCGTCGGATTGAGCCGCTTCAGCAGTTCGACGCTCGCGTGGTTCACGTCCTGATATTCGTCAACGAGGATGTGGCGATAGAGCGCCCGCAGTCCGATCTCAGCCTCGGGGTCCTCGCGCAACAGCGCCACGGGCAAGGTGATGAGGTCGCCGAAATCGATCGCCCGTCTGTCGCGCTTGATCTGCTGATAGCGCGCATAGACCCGGGCGACCTCGACGGCCTTCTCGGCGGCGATTCGCGCCGTGGCGTCCTCGCCGGCGGCGCCTTCCATCGCCTGGGCGAGGGCGAGATACTCGGCCGGGTCGACGAGTTCGTCCTGCGCCCGCGAGATCGCGGCTAGGATGTCGGAGAGCTTGGAGGCGGGATTGCGGATGTCCTTATAGTGCCGCAGGCCCAGTCGGGCGGATTCCGGCTCAAGCAGTTCGATGGCCTCGACGCGATCCATCAACCGGGGCTCCCGGTCGAAACCCAGCCTTCCGAAATGCCGTTGAACCAGATCTCGTCCGAAGGCGTGGAAGGTTCCGATCCACATGGCCGCCGCAGCCTCGGGGTCCCGGGCGGCGATCCGGTCCGCGAGCTCGCCCGCGGCCTTGTTCGAGAAGGTCAGGACCAGAAACCCTCTGGGATCCGCCCCCTCGTTCAGCAGGTCCACGATCCGCTTCACGAGGGTCTGCGTCTTACCGGTCCCGGGTCCGGCCTCCACCAGGGCCGGGCCGCCCCGATGCCCGGCCGCGGCGATCTGGGACGCATCGGGCTTCGCCGGCGAGCGGGCCGGCCCTTCGGGCTCGGGTTGGATCGGCGGCAACAGGAGGGCGTCGAGGAGCTGCTGAGCCGCCACCGCGAAGGGCGCCGCGAACATCCCGGCGATCTCTGTGGCGGTCCTGCCCTCGTCGATGTGCAGCCTGCGGACGACCGGCCGAGGCAGGATGAGCTCCCGCGCGAACAAGTCCATCTGGACCTCGCGTCGCTGACGCCGGCCGTAGTCGATCACGCGCTCCTCGCCGACCGGGGCGGCCTCGGCCGGACGGAAGGGGTCGATCTCGCAGGCGCCGGCCGGCGCGGCGTCGCCGAGGAGGGCGTGGCCGAGTTCGTGCGCCACGTAGATGGCCTGCTCGAACTCGGACCCTGAACGGGTGTGAATGATGCAGCTGGCGTCCGCATCCAGACGGGCGAGGGCGCCGTCCAGCATCGAGTCCGGCACGGGGCACACGGTGAGGCCGTGCCTTTCCGCCTGCGCCACGACGAAGGCGTAGGGCGCAGTCGGATCGTCCCCCTTCTCGACGCCCTGTTGGTGAACGCTCGCCGCCTTCTGGCGGGCGAGCTCGATCGCATCCATCTAGGCTGGCCCGTCGAGCAGGCGACGCCGTTCTTCCTCCGGCAGGCCCAGATCGCGCAGAAAGTCGGCGTAATCGAGTTTTTCGGCGGCGACCTGCGGCGCCTGACTAGCCTTGTACGCGGCCGCCTTGGCCAGACCGGCCGGCTGCTCAAGGTACTCGGCCACCGCCTCCTTCGTGCGCTCCAGACATTGCGAAAGGACGTCGAGCAGATGGGGCGGCAGGGAGTCCCTTTTGAACCGTCGGTCACGCAGATTCATGACGACGGGCATGGGCGCGCCCACTGCGGCCTGGACTTTGCCCATCATGGCGCCCGTCCAGTCGGCCGCCGTCACCGCCGTGCGCTCGGCCGACTGGATCGTGGCCCAGCCCATAGCGATGAGGTCGTCTTCGTCCGACGACGGCAGTGCGTGTCGGCTAACCTCGGTGAACGCAATGTCGTGGGCGAGATCGAGCAGGGCCTCGGCGTGGTCCGGATAGCGTTCCAGATAGAGGGATAGTGTCCGGCTGTCCGTGGCGTCCTCGAGCAGGAAGGCCTCGATGACCTGGTCTTCGCTAAGTGCGGGTCGGGTCATGTCGAGTCTCCGAGACCCAAGGCGAGTTGAATGAGTTCGACGGCTCGGTCTCGTCGCGCCCGCGCGGTCTTCGGCGTGCAGCCTAAAAGGCCGCTGATCGACGGCGTGTTGGCGTCCTTCGCCTCGATAGGAATGTTGTTCAACGTCATGGTCGCTACTCTGCGATATTTTTCAGGCAGAGTGTCAATCGCCACCAGAACCCGTTTCAGGTCATCCGATACGTCATTTTTGGTCGCATCACTCAGTTCAGACAGCCGCGCGGCGGCCGCCTCGACCTCCGCGGACGCCTCTCGGCCATCCTCGAGAGGGTTAAGAGCCTCCTCGCGGTCCACCAGACGGTACACGGCCTTGCGAGCCGAAGACCTGTCCTTGGCGGCCGCGAGCCCGAACCGGATTTCGTAAATATCGAGCCGGTCATCGCCCTCGGCGCGGTCCTTGTGGATTTTCTCGACAAAACGATCGACGGCGTGCCGCCGGAGGTCTTCCAGAGCCCCGTCCGTGCGGATCACCCCTTCGCCTTGGCGGTCAGGGGATCGGAAGAACGACAGATAGTGCTTCATCACCGCCGTGTAGAGACGGTTGAAGCGGCTCTCATGGTTGGCGCGCCGCTCTTCGCGCATAAAGTAGACAAGAACTTCGGGACTCACAGGCGTCGCGTGCGAGGGCGCGGTCGGGCACAGCCGCGCCATGCGCTCATCTATGTCGAGCGACAGCAGGGCCCTAATCTCGGCCTCTACCGCCTCTGGCCGATAGTACGGTGTCCCCGCCGTGGTGCGTGTAAGCGGTCGGATCAGAATCGCCTCCCCTAGACACGGCGACCTTAGCAGCAATTGGTCACTTACCAACGGTTGCATAACTACTCGACATGCGCGGCACGGATGGCGGGCTATTTCGGACATCTTCCGGGCCCGTGTTCGCGCGTTTATCCCTCGCCAATAACGGCCTTCCCCAAGGTCGCCTTAGAGTCAAAAGCGGCTTTCCAACATCTGGTCGCTTCCTTGATCACCTCGCGGAGCACGTCTCCTCTTGAACCGCCGCCCGTGTCGCTTCATAGGTTGAATACGGTTTCGGCCGTTGGGCTATGTCCCCCGCCCCTTCGGGGGCCAACCACGCCGATAAAGACCTTCTGGGTCCTCGCTCTGGGATAGACGTGTCACAGCATCCATAAGCGTCGCTTGGACGGGCCCATTGGCGCCCGGCTTTCCTTCCAGCTGCCTCAGAGATCCCTGCGCCTTTATCGCCCGACGAGTTCACGGGCCCTAACTTCAGCTCAACACAGGTCCATGACTTGATCCGTCGGTCGGTGCAGTGGGGGATCCTCGCTCGAGACCCCGCCAATGACGCGCTCGCTCACCGATCATCATCGGCCAGGAAGGCCATGGATATGGTCGCCAGTCTCTCATCATCAGGAAGACCGACTGGGATATCGAACGGCCGCTCCCCGAGAGGGCCGAACACGTGAAGAGCGGCCTGGGCTGCAAGGTCACGGACCTGCGCGAACTGATCATTGCCCAACTGCTTTCTGGCCAGCGCCGTAAGGAGCGCCACAGTCAGCATGGTCTGGTAGCCGGCCTGCTGGGCTACCCAGTCTTTTCGATCGACAGATAGGTTCTCGATAGCCACGTCGAGAATCTGCCCAATCGGCCTGCCGGTTGTGCGCGACATCTCGCGAAGTCGAGCTTTTGTCTTCGGCTGAACATAGCCGGCGATCCTGGGCAGTTTCGTCGCCATACAAATCCGGGACTCGGGAGGTGTGCACGTCGACGTGCACACCCTAAGATGCTGGTTCCATGGCATAAACGGCGATTTCGCCCCCTGTGACACCGTCGACGTGCCTACCCATTCGTAATTAATTTATCCAATAATTTCAGACCATTACACGAACCGCAGGTGTGCGTAATGTGTGCACCTCCCGCGGGAGGTTTCTGAACGCGTCCCCTTCAGGGCGATCGCTGCGAAAATCCACGGGGTCACGGACCTGCCGAAAGGCAGCACGAACCTCTAGGCCATGAGGGCATAAACCAAGCCTGACGCCCCTGGCGAGACGCCCTTCCACAGAGCCCCATCCTGCGTTTCGGCGCAGAAATTCGGCCCTCGCCCCGAGATGGAATCTTGGGCGTCGACGACCATTCAGACCGGGCTTACGCGCATCTCCAAACCGGCCCCATGCAGGAGGCCGACGAAGGCCTCCAGAGGGAGGCGCTGGCCGCCCTTCGATCGGAGGATGTCGCCCAAGGTGCTTGCCAATTCCTCAGGCCCCTCCCCCTCCGCCACAGCGAGCTTGAGATAGGCCGCGACATCGGCTGGCGTCTCGATGTAGTTCGCGACGTCGAACTCTCTGGTCTCCAGCAGGCTCGATGGGATCATGATCATCTCCGGAATGCTCAGTTCGTGGACTGGAAACTCACCCGCACACCGACCGCACGGGCGATGTTCAGAACAGTTGCGAACGACGGATCGGCGCCATCCGCCAGGGCCTCGTGAAGGGCCAGCTCGGACAGGCCAGCGTCGGCCGCGACGATCGACGCCCCGCGCGCTCGCACCGCGACGCGAAACGCCCGAATGATTTCTCCAGCGTCATTGTCCGTGTCATCGGCGACGACCTGAATGTAGGCGACGATGCGCTCAGCGCTCGTGAGCACCTCGGCGGGATCAAACTCGCGAATACCCAGGTCAGCCATGCAGAACCTCCATGCCTATCGAGAGCAGCATCCAGACGACACCGCTCGCGGTCTCGAGACGTGTGGCCGTCACTTGATGACCACCAACCTATCACGCCCCTTGATCACAGGCCGCATCGTGACGTGTGGACGAGCACGCATTGCCTGAAGACGAGACCCGGTCGAGACCGGGTGACGTTCGGCGAACAGGACCGGATATTCGCACGTTCGACCCAGCAGTCCAGTCAGGCCGTCATGGATCGCCTCCAGTTCGGCGACCTCGAGTTCGAACGCCGACAGATGATCGACAACCTCATGGGCATTGAACGGCGCCTTAAAGCGCCGGTTCTCTTCGAACCTGCGCCATCGCGCCTGCAGCATGGCCAACCATTCGCGTCCAGCCAGCGGAACCCTTGCTTCAGCCTGTGAGAGATAGGTGTCGATCGCCTCGTCGGCTTCCACCATGGCCTCCAACCGACGACGGACGTGGGACACACGCCAAAACCTGTCCAAACGCGCACCGAGGTCGCCATCGCCTCCACTGAGAAGCGGCTCGAGACTCAGCTCGACATCCCCGCTCAGGTAGAGATTCAGATCGTCCACCCTGACGAAGCCGATGAGCTGACGCAGCCCCTCATGAACGCGCACCGTATCGAGACCTGTCAGGTCTTCGAGATGAGCATCCAGGGTCGCGACGATGTAGGGCGCCTGAGACCGTCGGCTGACCGGACGCTGCTGCCAGAGCATGAGGAGCACCTGCAGGACCTGGGCGCCTTCGACACCCAGACCCAGCGCTACAGCCCGGCGCATGGCGTCCAGAGAGGCGAGTTGCAGCAACGTCTGCAGGTCGGCATCAGCCAGATGGGTATCCTCACCGATCACGCTGTCCAACAGATTGCCGGCCGTATTCGTCATGGTCTTTGCCTCGGAACTCAAAATCACACTGATAGTGTGTAGATGAGAGCAAAGCTCGGCCGCAAGTCGAGGGGGTGGAAAGTGATCCTGACCTTCTCGCCTTCGGCCAGGCTGTCCGGCAGCTGCGGCTGGCGCGCGACCTCAGCCAGGAAGAACTGGCCCACCGCTCAGGCCTGCACCGGAACTACATCGGCGGCATCGAACGCGGTGAGCGCAATGTCGGCGTGAAAGCCATCTTCGCCCTGGCCCGCGGCCTGGGTTGTGCGCCGCGTGATTTTTTCGGCGCCTGACGAGGGTTTCCACGTAAAACAGCACCAACCACTCATTAACCCAGCCGCGACCAGCCTAGGCGGGCAGTAAGACCGATCCCTGCATCCCCTTACCCAAAGGATGCAGGAAAATGAGTATTGATAAGACTGCTCCGTCTGGAGCTTCGACCACCCCTACCCGCCTCGCGCAGGAGCAGACCCCAGCCCCTGCAACGCTGGCGGTATCAAGCCCTGCGACCGGCTCGCCGGATCCGTCAGGCACCGCCCGCCGCCGTCATCTTTGACCAGGTCCAGACGATCGCTCTGGGCGCCTCCGCGCCGCCGGAGGTGCGCGCAGCCTTGGCCGAAAGCCTGCTGGCCGAACTCGCCCGCGCCCTGGCGCGTGTGGTGATCGACCTGCAAACCTGCTCGCCCCCTTCCCAGGGGAAGGTCGGCTGATGCGCGCCCCCAATATCGAGCACGAACAACGCAATGTCAGGGCGCAATCCGTCGCCGCCCCGGCCTGCGGCGCATCGTGTGGATCCGTCGATCCCCAAGGAGTGTTTTCACCTACAGCGGCGTTAACGCCCGGTTTACCGATCTGCGACCAGCCTAGACGCGCTGTCAGACCGATCCCTGCATCCCAATTACCCAAAGGATGCAGGAACATGAATATTGATAAGACCGCTCCGTCTGGAGCTTCGACCACCTCTACCCGCCTCGTGCAGGAGCAGACCCCAGCTCCCGCAATGACGACGGGATCTAGCCCTGCGACCGGCTCGCCGGATCCGTCAGGCACAGGCACACACGATGCTCAGGCATCGATGCGTGCGGCTGCCGTCATCTTCGTGCAAGCCCAGACACTTGCTCTGGGCGCCTCCGCGCGGCCGGAGGTGCGGATTGCCCTAGCAGAAGGCCTCCTGGCCGAGCTCGCCCGCGCCTTGATGCGCGTGGCGCTGGGCTCTCAGACCTGCGCGCCCTCGGCGCTGCCGGAACCTGACCCTTGACGCCTCGCTGTGCAGGCGAAGCCTCGTCGGCAGTCGGCGGGGCGCTCCCTTTCCCCACGTTCAGGCCATCGCCTGGACGCCGCCCTGTCACCCTCAGCCCGAGCCATCGTGGCTGGCCGCCTTTTCGCTGATCTGCGCCGTCGCCCTAGCGCGTGCGGCGCCCGATCAGCGACCCTGCCCTTGTTCTTTTTTTCCTACCGGAGCCAGACCTCTCATGCGTGCCGCCCTCTACACCCGCAGCGCCAGCGTTCCCCAACAATCCGCCGGGATCCATGACCCGTTCATGGCGTGCCGCACCTTCGCCGAGCGCGAAGGCATCGACGTCGTCGCCGCCTTCGAAGATGCAGGAGCATCCGGCGTTTCCAGCGTCGATCGTCCTGGTTTCCTTGACCTGATGCAGGCCGCCAAAATCGGCGTGTTCGACGTCGTCATCTGCGAGGGACTGGATCGCCTGTCTCGATCCCAGGCGGACATCCTCGACATCTTCGAAGCCCTGCGCGTCCTTGACGTCTCAGTCATCACGCTGGCGGACGACCGCGTCGACGGGATGCAGGTCTGCGAAAGCGGAGCTTCGGACATCCCTCGGCTCAAGGCGATGCAGCGCAAGGCTATGACCGAACACCAGGGCGATGAGACCAGCCCGTCCGCACCCGAGCTCGAGGCCGCGTAATGGCCAACGCCGCCCCTTCAACCGCAACCCGGCCCCTGATGCGGGCGGCCCTTTACGCCCGCTTCTCCAGCGACCTGCAGAAGCAGACCTCGATCGAGGATCAGTTCTTCGCCTGCCGCGCCTTCGCCGCCCGTCAGGGCATCGAGATTGTCGGCGCCTTCGAGGACGCCGGCATATCCGGCGCATCGATCGCCAACCGCCCCGGCTTTCTGGCCATGGAACGCGCCGCCATGGGCGGCGCGTTCAACGTGGTGATCTGCGAAGCCCTGGACCGGCTGTCGCGGTCTCAGGCCGACATCGCCGCTATCTTTGAAGACCTGCGCTTCCACGGCGTCGCCATCCACACGATCTCGGAGGGAGCCGTCGATGAACTGCACGTCGGCCTCAAGGGCACGATGAATGCCCTCTTCCTCCAGGAGATCCGCCGAAAGACCCGGCGCGGCCTGGAAGGCGTGGTACGCGATGGCCGCCACACCGGCGGACGGGTCTACGGTTACGCCATCCGCCGCGAGTTCGACGCTGCCGGCGAACCGATCCGGGGTCTTCGCGATATCGCCCCAACCGAGGCCGAGGTCGTTGTGGAGATCTTTCGTAAGTACGCCGCGGGCGCATCCCCGCGCGCCATAGCGGCGAACCTGAACGCGCGGGGCGTCCCCAGCCCTCGAGGCAAGGCCTGGAACGCCTCCACCATCAACGGCAACGCCGATCGCGGGAACGGCGTCATCCACAACGAGCTCTATCGCGGCGTTCTGGTGTTCGGACGGCAGACTTGGCTGAAGGATCGCAGCACCGGCGCGCGCAATGCGCGTAAAGGCGACCCGGCCAGCATTGTCCGCCAGGAGGTGCCCGATCTGCGGATCGTTCCTGAGGAGCTGTGGCTCAGGGTCCGCGCCCGCTATGAAGAGAACCGGCTGGGTCCGCAGAAGACATCGGCGCTGGCGTCGGTGCGCCCGAGACATCTGCTCAGCGGCAAGCTGACCTGCGGCTGTTGCGGCGGTCCGATGATCCGCAGCGGCTCAGAGCAACGCTTCGTCTGCTCCTGGCGACGCGAGCGCGGTGCAGCGGCCTGCGACAACGGGCGCGGCGTCAAAGGCGCCGACATCGCCGACCGGGTCCTGGCGGCCCTTCGGGATCGCCTGCTGGCGCCGGACATCGTCGCCTCCGCCATGGAGGAAGCGCGCCTGGAAATGCAAAAGCGCAATCGGGAGGTCCGAAGCCGGCGCGGCAAGCTGGAAGGCGATCTGGCCGAAGCCATCCGCCGGTCGGAGCGACTGATCGACCAGGTGGCCGACGGCGCCCTGAGCGGCGCGGCGATCAAGGACAAACTGGCCGCGCTCGAGGCCCAGCGTACAGCGCTGGAGGCGGAACTGGCTGCTGAGGAAGCCCCCTCGCCCGTGGCCCTGCATCCGGGGATCGCCGAACACTATCGCCGCGTCGTGGGCGACCTCGCCCAGGCGCTTCACCGCAGCGACAGCGAGTCGGCGGCCGAAGCTCGAGACCTGGTGCGCCGGCTGATCGAGACGGTCGTGGTCACGCCCCTGCCGGAGCGGGGCCAGTATGGGCTGACCGTCAAAGGACAAATCGCCGCCCTGGTAGGCCAGGACGACGATTGTACTATTGTAGTGGGTGCGGGAGCAGGATTTGAACCTGCGACCTTCAGGTTATGAGCCTGACGAGCTACCGGGCTGCTCCATCCCGCGGCAAGGCGGTGTGCGAAGGAAGAATGGGTTCGAGTTCTTATGTATCTGGTAGACCCCGCGGCGACCTACTCTCCCGCGCCTTGAGACGAAGTACCATTGGCTCTGGAGGGCTTAACGACCGAGTTCGGAATGGGATCGGGTGTGGAACCTCCGACATAGCCACGGGGTCAACCAGACACATAAGAAGAAGAAGACATCGTCGCGTTTTATTATCGGCAAGTAGAACCGAATGAGTTTTGCTGAGAAACGATCAAGCCGATCGGATTATTAGTACCAGTAAGCTTCATGCGTCGCCGCACTTCCACACCTGGCCTATCAACGTGGTAGTCTTCCACGATCCTCAGCGAAGCCTTGTTTTGAGGTTAGTTTCCCGCTTAGATGCTTTCAGCGGTTATCTATTCCATACTTAGCTACCCTGCTGCACGGCTGGCGCCATGACAGGTCCACCAGAGGTATGTCCATCCCGGTCCTCTCGTACTAGGGACAGATCCTCTCAAGCTTCGAACACCCACGGCAGATAGGGACCAAACTGTCTCACGACGTTCTGAACCCAGCTCACGTACCACTTTAAATGGCGAACAGCCATACCCTTGGGACCTGCTCCAGCCCCAGGATGTGATGAGCCGACATCGAGGTGCCAAACTTTGCCGTCGATATGGACTCTTGGGCAAAATCAGCCTGTTATCCCTAGAGTACCTTTTATCCGTTGAGCGATGGCCCTTCCACGCGGGACCACCGGATCACTATGGCCGACTTTCGTCTCTGCTCGACTTGTCAGTCTCGCAGTCAGGCGAGCTTATGCCATTGCACTCGACGAGCGATTTCCGACCGCTCTGAGCTCACCATCGCGCGCCTCCGTTACACTTTGGGAGGCGACCGCCCCAGTCAAACTACCCACCACGCCATGTCCCGGGACCGGATAACGGCCCTCGGTTAGACGTCAACGACAGTAAGGGTGGTATTTCAAGGATGGCTCCACCAGAGCTGGCGCCCCGGTTTCATAGCCTCCCACCTATCCTACACATACGGTCGCTAACGCCAAGGCGAAGCTATAGTAAAGGTTCATAGGGTCTTTCCGTCTGACCGCGGGAACCCCGCATCTTCACGGGGAATTCAATTTCACTGAGCCTGTGCTGGAGACAGTGGGGAAGTCGTTACGCCATTCGTGCAGGTCGGAACTTACCCGACAAGGAATTTCGCTACCTTAGGACCGTTATAGTTACGGCCGCCGTTTACCTGGGCTTCAGTTCGGAGCTTTCACTCCTCCCTTTAACCTTCAGGCACCGGGCAGGCGTCAGACCCTATACGTCGCATTGCTGCTTCGCAGAGCCCTGTGTTTTTGCTAAACAGTCGCTACCCCCTGGCTTGTGCCACTCATTCCTGCTTGCGCAGGGTGAGTCACGCTTATTCCGAAGTTACGCGTGCAATTTGCCGAGTTCCTTCAGCACAGTTCTCTCAAGCGCCTTGGTATGCTCTACCTGACCACCTGTGTCGGTTTCGGGTACGGTCTCTGCTGGAGTTATTTCCAGGGACAACGCCCCTGCAAGGACAATCCAATAAGCCCTTACAAGTTATGCCATCCGTCACTTCCAGCTGGTGCAGGAATATTTACCTGCTTCCCATCGACTACGCTTTTCAGCCTCGCCTTAGGGGCCGACTAACCCTGCGCAGATTAGCTTTACGCAGGAACCCTTGGTCTTTCGGCGACAGTGTTTCTCACACTGTTTATCGTTACTCATGTCAGCATTCTCACTTCCGATACCTCCAGCCAACCTCACGGTTGACCTTCACAGGCTTACGGAACGCTCCGCTACCGCTTGCAGTAAACTGCAAACCCATATCTTCGGCGCATGGCTTTAGCCCCGTTACATTTTCCGCGCAGGATCGCTTGATCAGTGAGCTGTTACGCTTTCTTTAAAGGATGGCTGCTTCTAAGCCAACCTCCTGATTGTCAAAGCAATCCCACATCGTTTCCCACTTAGCCATGACTTGGGGGCCTTAGATGATGGTTAGGGTTGTTTCCCTTTTCACGACGGACGTTAGCACCCGCCGTGTGTCTGCCCGATAGTACTCCTGGGTATTCGGAGTTTGGTTAGTATTGGTACCGCTCGCGCAGCCCGCAACCATCCAGTGCTCTACCCCCCAGGGTATTCGTCGGACGCTCTACCTAAATAGATTTCGCGGAGAACCAGCTATGTCCAGGTTTGATTGGCCTTTCACCCCTATCCACAAGTCATCCGAGAATTTTTCAACATTCACCGGTTCGGTCCTCCAGTTAGTGTTACCTAACCTTCAACCTGCTCATGGATAGATCACCTGGTTTCGGGTCGTCATACGTCGAACTTAGCGCCCTATTCAGACTCGCTTTCGCTGCGCCTACACCTAACGGCTTAAGCTTGCTCGACACATGAAGTCGCTGACCCATTATACAAAAGGTACGCCGTCACCCCGCTTGGGGGCTCCGACTGCTTGTAGGCTTCCGATTTCAGGATCTGTTTCACTCCCCTTGTCGGGGTGCTTTTCACCTTTCCCTCACGGTACTTGTTCACTATCGGTCGTAGAGGAGTACTTAGGCTTGGAGGGTGGTCCCCCCATGTTCAGACAGGATTTCACGTGTCCCGCCCTACTCGAGTCTCTTGCTGTTTGACGGCTACGGGGCTGTCACCCGCTATGGCCAAGCTTTCCAGCTTGTTCGCCTTTATTTCACAAGAGCACTGGCCTGGTCCCGGTTCGCTCGCCACTACTACGGGAGTCTCGGTTGATGTCCTTTCCTCCGGTTACTGAGATGTTTCAGTTCACCGGGTTCGCTT